>CACKEY010000001.1 GCA_902599315.1 uncultured SAR86 cluster bacterium
TACACACATCAAAGCTTAGAGATTTTAGTAAAAAATTTTAAAACCTATGAAATGGAAAAAATCATTTTAATTTGCGCATCAGAGAGAATTCGAAAATTAGCATCAAATTACAGTTTTAAGGATTGCGTCTTAGCAAAGTCACCGCTCGACAATGATATTTTAAATGCTGCTACAAAAATGAGTAATTAAATTAATTATTTCTTCTTACCATTGCCATTGCCGCTCTTCATGGCACTAAAGAATTCATCATTTGTTTTTGCAGACTTGAGCCTTTCTATTAAGAATTCAATTGCTTGAGAATCTTCCATATCATCAAGAATTTTTCTTAAAATAAACATTCTTTGTAATTCTTCTGGACTTGTAAGAAGGTCCTCTCTTCTGGTCCCTGAACGTCTAATGTTAATTGCAGGATAAATTCTTTTTTCTGCAATTTTTCTTTCGAGGTGAATTTCCATATTTCCAGTGCCTTTAAACTCCTCATAAATTACTTCGTCCATTTTTGAACCAGTTTCAACTAAAGCAGTCGCAATAATTGTAAGACTTCCGCCCTCCTCAAGATTTCTTGCTGCACCGAAAAATCTTTTTGGTCTCTCAAGAGCATTTGAATCAACTCCTCCTGAGAGAATTTTTCCTGAAGCAGGTTGAACAGAATTATATGCCCTGCCTAACCTCGTAATAGAATCTAGTAAAATTACAACATCTTTTTTATGCTCTACAAGCCTTTTTGCTTTCTCAATAACCATATCTGCAACTTGAACATGTCGAGTTGGTGGTTCGTCGAATGTACTTGCAACAACCTCTCCTCTCACAGTTCTCGACATATCTGTAACTTCCTCTGGACGCTCGTCAATCAACAAAACAATTAACTCAACTTCAGGATTATTCTTAGTGATTGAATGGGCAATACTCTGAAGCATTAATGTTTTACCTGCCTTTGGTGGCGAAACAATTAATCCGCGCTGGCCTTTACCGATGGGAGATGCTAAGTCAATAATTCGTGATGAGAGATCTTCGGCTGAACCACTGCCTTGCTCAAGCGTTAAACGAGCAGTTGGAAAAAGTGGAGTAAGATTCTCAAAGAGAATTTTTTTCTTTGTTTTCTCAGGGGCCTCTTTGTTAATCGTATCGACATAGACTAAAGCAAAGTATCTCTCGCTATCTTTTGGAGGTCTTATTTTTCCATGAATTTCATCACCTTTTCTAAGGCTAAATTTTCTGACCTGACTTGGAGATACGTAGATATCATCAGGACCAGAGCAATAGGAGCCCTCAGGAGATCTTAAAAATCCAAATCCATCATTTAATATTTCCAGCACGCCTCCACCATAAATATCAACGCCCTCTTTTGCTTGTTTTTTGAAAATGCGAAATATAATTTCTTGTTTTTTTAATCTGCCTACATCTTCAATGCCAAGATTCTCGGCAATTTCAACCAACTCATTGATTGGCTTGGCTTTCATTTCAGTTAAGTTCATAAATTTCTCTGGTTTTTTGGAATTAAGTGTTGATTTGATGGGTAGCTATTAAGCTAGGAGAGAAAATGATAATTCGTTTTCCCGCAAGATGCAAAGTTTTAAATTTCTGCTGCTATAAATTCCTCCAATTGTTGCTTACTGATCGCCCCTATTTGTGTAGATGATACTTCACCATTTTTAAATATTATTAGCGTTGGAATTGACCTAACACCATATTGAACAGCTAGCTCTTGATTAGAATCAACATCCATTTTACAAACCTTTACTGAGCCAACCATTGCATTAGCAACTTCTTCTACAGTTGGTGCTAGTTGTTTACATGGTCCACACCATTCAGCCCAAAAATCAACTAAAACCGGTTGCTCTGAGTCGATAACCTCTTGATTAAAATTTTCAGAAGTTAACTCTTTGACATTTTCACTCATGAATTTAGCTCCACCGCTATTTGTTTTGCTGCATAACTAAGAATGGCATTTGCACCAGCTCTTTTACAACACATTAAAGATTCTAGCATAACATCTTTATCAAGCCACCCCTTCTCAATGCTCAATTGAAGCATTGAATATTCTCCGCTAACTTGATAAACAAAGGTTGGGACCTGAAATTCAGATTTAATTGCATGCACAACATCAAGATAAGCAGTTCCAGGTTTAACCATTACTATATCTGCTCCTTCTTCTATATCCATTCCTACTTCATGAAGAGCCTCATCGAGATTTGCAAAATTCATTTGATATGTTTTCTTCGAAGCCTTACCAAGATTTGCAGCTGATCCAACGGCCTCTCTGAAAGGACCATAAAAACTAGAAGCATATTTGGCAGCATAAGATAAGATAATCGTATCAAAAAATTTATTCGATTCTAAAGTATCCCTAATGGCCTTTATTCTTCCATCCATCATATCTGATGGAGCAATAATATCAGCACCAGATTGCGCTAACAGCAAAGCTTGATCTTGAAGTAATTTAACAGTTTCATCATTCTCGACTCTTCCATTAATCAAAAGTCCGTCGTGCCCATGATCTGTATATGGATCAAGTGCGACATCTGCAATTTTAATAATGTCTGGAAATCTTTCTGCTAAGCCAGTTAATGCTAAACATACTATATTGCCTTCATTTAACGCGTGTGATCCATCTATATCTTTTTTGCCTGCGTCAATTGCGGGAAAAATGGCAATTGATTTAATTCCTACTTGGGTTAGTGCTTCTACCTCGAAGTACAAAGAATCTAAATTATGCCTATGTATCCCAGGCATAGATGGTATTTCAATTTTATCTTCAGATTGATCGGCTATAAAAATTGGTTGAATTAGATCATCAGTGTTTAGATTATTCTCAGCAATTAAGTCTCTTAAAAAACTTTTTGTGCGGGTTCTGCGCAACCTTGTTTGAGGAAATGTTCTTTTAATCATTTAAGTTAATCTGTGATGGCGCCCTTGGAAGCTGATTGAACAGTCTTTTTATATTTTGCTAGTACACCATTTCTTGGGGACGAATTAGGATTTTTCCATAGATCTGCTCTTTTTTTCATTTCATTATCAGAAATATTGAGTTCTAAAATATCCTTGTTTGCATCAATGGTAATTTCGTCTCCATCCTCTATTAGAGCGATCGGACCACCTAATTCTGCTTCAGGACTTATATGACCAACCACAAAACCATGAGTGCCGCCTGAAAATCTTCCATCAGTAATAAAAGCAACTCTATCTCCCAAACCCTGTCCCATAATTGCAGATGTTGGCTTTAGCATTTCTCTCATGCCCGGACCACCCTGGGGACCCTCAAACCTTATAACAACAACATCTCCATCTTTAATCTTCTTATCAAGAATTGCTCTCATTCCCTCTTCTTCAGAATCAAAGACTCTGGCATTCCCAGTGAAAACAGTCCCTTCTTTGCCAGTAATTTTTGCTACAGCTCCTTCTGGAGCTAAATTTCCATAAAGCACCCTCAAGTGACTTGATTCCTTTACGGGATTATTCAATGGCATGATAATCTTTTGATTGCTAGGATATGGATCTACATCCTTAAGATTTTCTTCTAATGTTTTACCAGTTACGGTCATACAATCTCCATGCAAAAGATTGTTATCAAGCATAGTTTTCATCATTGGAGTAATTCCACCTATTTCGTTTAATTGAGACATAAAGTGATCACCAAAAGGTTTAATGTCTGCTAATACAGGAGTTACTTTTCCAATCCTAGTAAAATCATCTAGGTCTAAGTCAACGCCTATGCAATGAGCAATTGCTATGAGATGCAAAACAGCATTTGTTGATCCTCCAAGCGCAATTACAACTGCTATAGAATTTTCAAAAGCTTTTTTTGTCATGATATCACTTGGTTTTAAGTCAAGATCAAGTAAATGTTTTATTGCCTCCCCAGCATTCTGGCAATCTACTTTTTTATCGTTAGACACTGCATCCTGACTGCTGCTTCCAGGCAAACTCATCCCCAATGCTTCAATGCTTGATGCCATGGTGTTTGCTGTATACATACCTCCACAAGACCCTGGCCCAACAACGGAAACTTTTTCAATTGCTATGAGCTCATCTTCGGTTATATCCCCTTTTGCATATTCGCCTACTTTTTCAGAAACTGTTACATAATCTGTATTTATAGAACTTGGCCGAATGGATCCTCCATAAATGAAAATTGAGGGTCTATTCAGTCTTGCTAATCCCATAAGTGCTCCTGGCATATTCTTATCACACCCACCTATTGCAATGACTCCATCATAACCAAGGCATCCAACAACAGTTTCAATTGAATCTGCAATAACTTCCCTAGAAACTAATGAAAATTTCATACCTTGTGTACCCATAGATATCCCATCAGATACTGTAATAGTATTAAAAAGAACTCCTTTACATCCAGATGCATCTATTGAGCTCTCAACGAGATCAGCCAACTCATTGATATGCATATTACAGGGTGTGACTTTTGACCAAGTCGATGCAATGCCAACTAGTGGTTTTGAGAAATCAGCTGTTTCAAAACCTACACCTCTGAGCATTGATCGAGATGCAGCCTGAAAGGGCCCGTCTACTAAATTCTTTGAATGTTTTCTATTAGACATAATTAAACTGTTGAATAACGCAATGCTGCGTTAAGAAGTTTATCAGTATAGACTTCTTCTGGGTTTGAGAAAACTTGTTTTGCGGGTCCAGACTCAACAATATATCCATTTTGCATGACAAATATGTAATCAGACATTGATTGAACAACCTTCAAATCATGGCTAATAAACAAGTAAGTCAACTCAAACTCTGTTTGAATTTTCTTTAATAACTCAATTATCTGTATTTGAATTGATCTATCTAGTGCAGAAGTAGGCTCATCTAAAATCATAAATGATGGATTCAATATTAAAGATCTAGCAATTGCAATTCTTTGTCTTTGTCCACCTGAAAATTCATGAGGATATCTAAATCTATCGTCTGGATTAATCTCAACTGATTTCAAATATTCAGCAACACGTTCATCTTTTTGATTTTTTTTAAGATCAAAGTGGACATCAAGGCCCTCGCCAACTATCTCTCCTATTGTCATTCTTGGTGAAAGAGATCCATACGGATCTTGAAATACAATTTGAATATCTTTTTTGATTAATTTTGATTCTTTTGAATTTAATTGATCAATATTACGATTATCAAAAAGAACTGATCCTTTGAAATCAATCAGTCCTGCCAAAGCTTTACCAAGAGTTGATTTGCCAGATCCAGACTCACCAACTAATCCAATTGTTGATTGTCTTGGTATTGAAAAATTCACATCTTTTACAGCATGAAAGAATTCTTTCTTAAAAAAATTTCTGTTTGGTAACGGATAAAAAATATTCAGATCCTTAACATCCATAAATGAGTTTTTTTCAGATAATGTCTCTTTTTTTGCCTCCGGTTCTGAATCAATAAGCTTTTTTGTATAGGCATGTTGCGGATTTGAAAAAACAGTCTTTGTATCTCCCTGCTCCACAATCTCTCCATCTTGCATTACTGTAATAGTGTCAGAAAATTTTTGAATTAACCCTAAATCATGAGTGATGAATAATATTGACATTCCTATTTCATTTTTTAACTTGATCATTAAATCTAATATTTGAGCCTGGATTGTTACATCAAGTGCAGTTGTTGGCTCATCAGCAATTAGTAATTTAGGTTTATTTGCAAGGGCCATAGCAATCATAATTCTCTGCCGCTGGCCACCAGAAAGCTCATGTGGGTATGAGTCAAACCTTCTATTAACGTCTGGGATTTCAACCAAACCCATTAAATTTTTTGCCTCTAAAATAGCATCATATTTGGGTTGTTTTTTATGCAATAAAATAGATTCTACAATTTGATTTCCAACTTTATGATATGGGTTAAGTGAAGTCATTGGTTCTTGAAAAATCATTGAAATCTTATTACCTCTAATCTTTCTTAAGGATTTCTTATTAGCGCTTAGTATTTCCTCACCATCAAATTCAATTGAAGATTTCTCTCCATATGATGCCTTAGGCTCTTGAAGCAAGCGCATAATCGACATTGCTGTAACTGATTTCCCAGACCCAGATTCTCCAACTAAACCCACAATCTGATTTTTTTCAATCAGCAAATTAAAGTTCTTAACTGCAGAAAATTTACTTTTTCTAACTTGAAAATTTACGTATAAATTTGAAATTTTAAGCAAGGGAATCATTTAAATAAAATTTTTGTAGGATTTTATAATATCTAGCGCAGCAATTTTTGCTGAGTTCAAAGCCGTTAGATTAACAAAACCATGAATAAGATGAGGATAATGAATTTGCTCCACATAATTTCCTGAGTTATTAATCTGCCTTGCATAAGCTTCGCCTTCATCACACAGAGGATCAAATCCTACCGTTATAATCAATGTCTTTGGCAGTGCAGCATCTGGATCAATAGTTAAGTTAAAAGTTGGATCAGCATGATTATTATCTGATGCCATAAGCTGCTTCCAAAACCAAATCATAAAATTCTGACCTAAAAAAAAGCCTTTGCTAAATTCGACTTGTGATTTTGAATTACACAAGGGATCTGTCATTGGATATATTAAACATTGAGAATGAGGAAGCTCAAAATTATTAAGAGATCTATATGTCGATAAAGAAGCTGCTAAGTGACCTCCAGCACTATCTCCGCATAAACTAATTTCAGAAATAGGTATGTTATTTTCTTTAGAGATCCATTCAATAGCAGAATTAGCATCCTCTAGGGCTAATGGAAATTTATTTTCCGGTGCCAATCTGTATTCTAGGGAAAAAACCCTAGCCTTCAAGTGAGATGAAAGGAATTTAACCCATGCATCATGAGTATTAACACTTGAAACAACATATCCTCCTCCATGAAAATATAAAATTATTGTATTAGATTGTAATTTTTCGGGAAGATACTCCCTGATCATCAGTCTACCCCAATCTTTCTCAATGCAATGATCAATGGTTTTAATATGCTCCCTAGGTTTTGCATTCAATGGTAAATCAGATCTACCATTTTCAACCTTTTCTCTTAAGTCTTGAACTGAATCATGAGAATCCGGATCCTCAAATGAATTATTTTGCAATGAAAGGAGGCCAAGAAATATTTGTGTTTGATAATCTAGTATTTGATTATTAACTATAATTTTTTTCTGCAACGTAAGACATTTTAAAATCCACGTTGGAAGAGCAAAAAAAATCTTTAAAAATATTTTTATAATCACTTTATCTTTTTATAATGCATTCATGAAATCAAAAAAATTATTATACTCGTTTGTTTTTCTATCCGGATTAATATTTGGCAATCTACAATTTGAAGAAACAAATATACTTAGTGTTAACGAAGCATTTATATTCAGCACAGAAATTAAAGAAAACAAAATTGTTGCTTCATGGGAAATTAAGCCAGGTTATTACCTTTATAAAAAATCAATTTTAATTCAAGATGGTAATAAATTGCTTAAGCATAGATTCATTACAAAAAATGAATTAAGGGTATTCGATGAATTTTTTGGAGAAACTTATATTTTTAAAGACTTTTTAAAGGTCGATGCTGAACTTTTAAATGATGATAAAAGTTTGTTTAACAACATAAAGGTAGGTTATCAGGGTTGTGCTGAAGGTAAATATTGCTATCCAAAAATACTAAAAAGTCTATAAATTCGTTTAATTTCATAAAAAAACACTATAAAATCTTTTAAAATGAAAATATTAGTCATACATGGTCCAAATTTAAATCTACTTGGAATAAGAGAACCTGATGTGTATGGTTCAACTACAATGGAAGAGATTAATCAAGGTTTGCTCGATAAAGCAAATTCTAATGATATTGAGATTGAAGCTTTTCAGAGCAACGCAGAGCATGAAATTGTTACTAAGCTTCAAGAGTCAATCAATCAAATAGACTATATTATTATCAATCCAGGGGCTTTAACTCATACTAGTATTGCAATTCGGGATTGTTTGCTTGGTATTGGAGTTCCATTTTACGAAGTCCATATATCTAATATTTTTTCAAGAGAAGAGTTTAGACATAAATCTTTTTTTTCAGATATTGCGAGTGGCGTTATTTGTGGGCTTGGAACACAAGGGTATGAACTTGCATTGAGTCACATTATCAAGAGTAATCAGGATAAAAAATAATGGATATTCGAAAGATTAAGAAATTAATTGAAATGCTTCAGGAATCTGATCTTAGTGAAATTGAAATTCAAGAAGGCGAAGAGTCCGTTAGAATTTCTAGAGGAAGCATGAAATCAATAGAAGTTCAATCTGTTCCTATCGAATCCGATAAAGCAGAAGTTTTATCTGGAAATAATGATACTGCTAAAATTGATTCAGGCTCGTCTATAAAATCACCAATAGTAGGAACTTTTTACAGAAAACCTGCGCCAGACAAACCTCCTTTTATTGATATTGGGAGTCATGTGAATGCAGGAGATGTTGTTTGTATAGTGGAAGCAATGAAAATGATGAATGAAATAAAATCAGAATTTACTGGTCAAGTCACCGCCATTAATGTTGAAGACGGCTCGCCTGTTGAATTTGATCAATCTCTGATAGTCATAGATTAATGTCAAAAAAAATTTTAATTGCCAATCGAGGAGAAATTGCTCTGCGAGCTCTAAGGGCTTGCAAAGAACTAGATCTTCAAACTGTTGCAATTCACTCCTCAGGTGACAAAGAACTTAAGCACTTAAGATTAGCAGATGAAACTGTTTGCGTAGGACCCGAAAATCCACTTGAAAGCTACTTAAATATTCCAGCAATTCTTTCAGCTGCTGAGTTATCAGGAGCAAATGCAATCTATCCAGGATATGGCTTTCTTGCTGAAGATCCTGATTTTTCAGAGAGATGCGAGGCCAGTGGTTTTATTTTTATAGGGCCTTCTTCCAATGTTATCCGAAAAATGGGAGATAAAATTACAGCAAAGGATCTTGCAGAAGATTCAGATATTCCAACGGTACCGGGCTACAAGGGTGAAATGCCTGATAATGAAGAGGATATAAAAAAAATAGCCAAGAATGTTGGTTATCCTCTCATGATCAAAGCATCAGCAGGAGGAGGTGGAAGAGGAATGAGAGTTGTGCATGATGAGTCAACTCTTATTTCCTCTTTACAGCTTACAAGACAAGAAGCAAAAAATGCTTTTGGAAATGATACCGTGTATTTTGAAAAATTTATCAAAAATCCAAGGCATATAGAAGTTCAAATCATTGCTGACGGAAAAGGAAATGCTATACATCTTGGAACAAGGGATTGCAGCATGCAAAGAAGGCATCAAAAGATTATAGAAGAGGCTCCGGCTCTTGATGTTGATGAAGACTCTCTAAATGAAACTTTAGAAGCATGTTTAAGGTTGTGTAAAAATATTGACTACACAGGCGTAGGAACTCTGGAATTTCTCTATGAAAATGAAAGATTCTATTTCATTGAGATGAATACAAGAATACAGGTTGAGCATCCTGTATCAGAAATGATTACTGGATTTGATATTGTAAAGGCGCAATTAAAGATTGCGCTTGGTATGCCGATAACTCTTGATCAAAAAGAAATCATTGTTCGGGGTCATGCAATTGAATGCAGGATTAATGCTGAGGATCCTGAAACTTTTGTACCTTCACCTGGAGTTATTAATAAAATGCATCCGCCTGGTGGATTTGGAGTGAGATTTGATTCTCACATTTATTCAGGATATGTGGTGCCCCCATACTATGACTCTCTACTTGCAAAAATAATTACAACTGCAAATACCAGAAAATCATGCATTAAAAGAATGTTAAGTGCCTTAGACGAATTCTTTGTAGAGGGCATAAGCACTAATCATTCTTTGCATCAAAAGCTCTTAAAAGATGAGATATTCTGTCAGAATAAACACAACATTAATTATCTTGAAGAATCCTTTATAAAGAAATGAGTTTAGAAGAATATAATCCCCAAAAATTAGAAAATCTCATTCAGGAATCATGGAAACAGATGGACTCTTATAAAGCTGACTTATCTAAAACTAAAGAAAAATTTTACTGCCTATCTATGTTTCCTTATCCGTCTGGAAAATTGCATATGGGGCATGTAAGGAATTATACAATTGGAGATGTAATCTCAAGATTTAAAAGAATGCAAGGTTTCAATGTACTGCAACCGATGGGTTGGGACGCATTTGGTCTGCCTGCAGAAAATGCAGCGATACAAAATAAAGTTGATCCAAAAAGTTGGACTGAGCAAAAT
The DNA here is from genome assembly GCA_902599315.1 of uncultured SAR86 cluster bacterium. Taxonomy (GTDB): domain Bacteria; phylum Pseudomonadota; class Gammaproteobacteria; order Magnimaribacterales; family D2472; genus D2472. The sequence goes on from CACKEY010000001.1 coordinate 10,185, forward strand.
ATACAAAGTATGAAATCGCAATTAGAGAGATTGGGCTTTAGTTACGATTGGTCAAGAGAGGTTAAAACCTGCGATCCAAATTATTTTAAATGGGAACAGGAGATTTTTACTAAATTACAAAAAAAAGGTCTTGTATATAGAAAAAAATCTTTAGTTAACTGGGATCCAGTTGATGAAACTGTCTTAGCAAATGAGCAAGTAATTGATGGTAAAGGTTGGAGATCTGGAGCAACAGTTGAACTTAAAGAAATTGATCAATGGTTCCTGAGGATTACTGATTATGCTGATGAATTGTTGTCCTCAATTGAAAACTTAGACTGGCCAGAGAATGTAAAGTCAATGCAAAAGAATTGGATTGGCAAGTCATTTGGATCAGAAATAAAATTTGCTTTGCTTAATAGTGATGAGTTAACAGCTTTTACAACAAGAATTGACACTATCTATGGCGTAACATTTATAGCTATTTCGCCCAATCATCCAATTGCTCAAAATCTTGCAAAAGATAATGCACAGATAAACGAATTTATAAAAGAATGTAATGCAATAAAAATGGCTGAAGCAGATTTGGCTAAAGCAGATAAGCTGGGACTTAAAACAAATTTAAAAGTACGACATCCTTTTTCCGATAATAATCTTGATGTTTGGATTGCAAATTATGTCCTCATGGATTATGGAACAGGTGTGGTTATGGGTGTACCAGCTCATGATGAAAGAGACTATGAATTTGCTAAAAAATATAACATTGAAATTAAGCAGGTTATCGAAAGTGATGAATTGCCATCGCCTAAAAAAGGCAAGCTTATTGACTCAGATAATTTTACTGGACAAGAATCGGATGAAGCGATTAAAAATATTAATGATTACTTAGAAAAGAATGCTATTGGAAAAAGCATTGAAAATTTTAGACTAAGAGACTGGGGTGTAAGCAGGCAAAGGTTCTGGGGATGTCCCATACCTGTAGTCTTCGATAATGGTGAACCTATTTTTTTAGAAAAAAAGGATCTTCCAGTGGAATTACCAAAAATTAAAGATGGAGAATCCCCTAAACCGTTAAGCCAAAATAAAGATTTTTTTGATTTGGGGTCTGGAAAGACTCGTGAAGTTGATACATTTGATACATTTGTAGACTCATCATGGTACTACGCAAGATTTACTGCTGCAGATAATGATGAAAAAGCTCTAGACGATGATTCAAAATATTGGCTACCTGTTGACCTTTACATAGGTGGAATTGAACACGCAATTTTACATCTTTTGTATTCAAGATTTTTCCATAAAGCAATGAGAGATATTGGTCTTGTGGAGGGTGATGAACCTTTTAAAAAACTTCTTACACAGGGCATGGTATTAAAGGATGGATTGAAAATGTCTAAGTCAAAAGGAAATACCGTAGATCCTCAAAAGTTCATTGATAAATATGGAGCTGATACCATTAGACTTTATATGATGTTTACATCTCCGCCCGAACAGTCTTTAGAGTGGTCAGATACTGCAATTGAAGGCTCATATAGATTTCTAAAACGAATTTGGACTTTAATATCAGATAGAAAAATATTTTTAGAAGAACCACCAAAAGATTTTTCAAAACTTGAGCTTAAACTTCGTCAAAAAAGTCATCAAACTTTAAAAAAAGTAACTAATGATTATGGAGAACGAAACTCTTTTAATACAGCAATAGCGTCAATTATGGAGTTATTGAATGCAATACCTGATTCGTTTAAATTAGACGACGCAACCTCAGCAGAGGTGTTTTGTCTGGACGAAGTTATCCAATTTACGCTCAAAATGCTGTCACCAATTACTCCCCATATAAGTCTTTATTTATGGAAAAAATATACGGACTCTGACGGACATAATTTTGAGTATTCCTGGCCAAAATATAATGAAGATTTTCTAAAAGTCGAAGATTTTCAATTAATAATACAAGTGAATGGCAAGGTTAGAGGCAAAGAAATCATCTCAGTAGATGCTGATCAAACTGCAATAGAAAAGCTATCAAAAGAAAATGAAAATGTTAAGAAAGTTCTAGCAAACCAACCTATAAAAAAGGTAATCTATGTTAAAGAGAAGCTAATTAACTTTGTAATATAAATGAACTACATAACACCATTCGACGACTACCCTATCCATCAGGCAGTAGAGCCAATAACTATTCCTGGCTCGACTGACAGAAATTTCTATGACAGGTATTTCTTTAATGGTATGGATCCCGAAAATGATTACATCTTTGAAATAGGTATAGCCCTTTATCCTAATAGGCATGTTATGGATGCTCACTTCAGCATCTCTTATAAAGGTAAGCAATATTCATTTCATGCAAGTCAACGCCTAGACAAGAATAGACTGCCTATAAATATTGGTCCCATGTGTTTAACAATTGACGAGCCAATGAATGAGTTGACATTCTCATTAAAAGATCCTGACAATAAGTTAAATTGTAATCTCAAATTTTCAGCCAACTCTGTTGCGCATCAAGAACCTAGATCCCTATTAATGGAGGGCACTAGAACAATTATGAATACAATTAGGTTTACACAGCTTGGAAAATGGACGGGTGAAATATCTACTGAGGCTGGATCACTAGAGCCTCAAGCGGTTTACGGCACAAGGGACAGATCATGGGGTGTCAGGCCAGTAGGAGAGCCTGAGGGTGGCGCTCCAGGCATGCTCAATCAAGAACCAGGAGTATACTGGTGCTGGGCTCCGATCCATTTTGACGGGTTTTGTACACAATTTGGTACATTTCAGGACCAAAATGGAAATACAACTCAAATTTCTGGGCACAAATTACCCCTATATGACGATATGTCCTCTGCCCCCACTGATATTGAAATTGAGACAATGCATTCCCTTCATCATTCCGTAAACTGGAAAAAAGGTACCCGTTGGGCTACTGGTGCAAAAATATCTGGCATGTTTAAGGATAATAAAAACTTTGAAATAGAGTTAGAAACTAGGGGTCCAATATTTTTCTGTAAAGGAATCGGTTATCAGCATGATGAATGGAAGCACGGTATTTGGAAGGGTGAAAGTGAAACAGGATATGAAGTATGGGACTTATCTAAAATTGATCCAGGTGACTACACTTTTTTTCATACTCATCAAATTGCAGAAGCGACACTAGGCTCTGAAAAAGGTATTGGAATACTTGAAAACTTAGTTGTTGGAAGACATGATCCATCTGGCTTTGAAGACTTCTTTGATGGGGCAAAATAAATTTAAAAAGTATTTCTCAATACTTATTTGTTTTTTATTGATCACAAGTTGTCAGTATCAGTGGGTTGAAAAGAAATACATAGAATTAGAAAAAGTTAGCTTTGGGTCAAGTATTAAAGACTCCTTTAAGAACAAAACAGTAAGATATTTTTCTGCTGGCGCATCTGAGGATAATATGAGTCTTAAAATCCTAAATATTAACTTTAGGAAGAAAAATTTCTACGGAGGAATTGCAGCAAGAGCAAAACAAATAGAAATTATTGGTGAACTAGAATATATTTTTTTAAGTTCAACTGAAAGCAAAAATGGTGTTCTGAAAACATCTGGTTGGATACCAGTAAATGAATCTAATCCGCAGTCAGAATTGATGGCGCAAAAAACAATAATTGAGGAATTGGAATTTTCGTTACTAGAAATGCTTGCACAGGAATATTGGTTAATTGAAAGTTAGTTTTATAAATTTTTTAGATCCTAAAGATCATAAATATTTCCTTTTAACTGGTGGCGAATTTGTTTTAAAACAAGATGCTGTTAAAAAGATAGTAGAAAACTTAAGAATCAGTGGATTCAGCGAGAAAATCTCTATCTCTCAAGATGAACTCGATTCAATTCAAGAAATAACTTCAAGAAATATGGGTGGCTCTCTATTTCAAGAGAATCTTATCATTCACATAAAGCATACTTCGGGGAAATTTCCAGAAAAGATTAAGTCGTTTATTGAAGATGGTCATATTTTTCAATCTTCTAATATTGCATTAATTATTGAATCAAGTATTGAGAAAACTCCAGTAAGTGGAACTTGGATAAAAAGTTTTGATTCCTTTGGCCTTATTATTAATTGCAGTAAATTAAAAGTTATGGAAGAAAAAATTTGGCTAAAACGACAGTTAGACTTTTTACCAAAAGACTTACTTCCAGTATTTGGAGGTTCAATTTTCCAAAACAATGAGGCAAATCTTTTAGGTCAAAAAAATGAAGTAGAACTCCTGAAACTTTTATTTTTAAGTAAAGACTCTTTTGATGAGTCAAAAATAGACCATATTATCTTTGGATCTGGCATTAGTGCATTTGAGCTTGAAGATTTATTAATTCAAAGAAATTTTAACAAAGTTCTCAAAACAATTAGTTATATGCGAGAGCAAGATCGTCAGAGCTCTGCTCCAATTATTTGGATAATCTCAAAGGTTATAAACTCATGCTTAGAGTCATTAAAAGCAAAAGATAAAAAATCTGCGTTAATTAAAAGTGGAGTATGGTCCTCTAAAATTAATCTTTATTTGGAGTTAGTAAAGCAGGCTAAGACAAAGGATTTTTTAAAGCTAAATGAAGAAATACTGAAAATTGATTTAATTAATAAGGGTCTTATGAAAGCAGATGCATGGGAGCAAATAGATAGTTTAGTTCTTAAGCTTCAAGATGCGACTGCATTGCAGACTTAAAAAATTCTGAAATTTCTTTATACCCCTCATAATTTTCTTGTAATACATAATCTGTACCAATTAAATTCGTTATCGGTAAAAGACCTTTTGTAGAGCTTGTTAACCATATACAAGGTGAAGTGTTAAAGTCTTCAATGTCACATTCACCTTCTTGCACACAATATGAAGTGTCTTTGAGTGCGTTAATTAAGATCTGTCTAGTTATGCCTGGTAAGATATTCTCAGACAATGCTGAGGTTCTTACTGCTCCCGAAGCATCAAAATAAAATACATTGCTCGCACCTGCTTCAGTCATAAAACCACCACGATGCATCACAACTTCTTGGCAGCCCAAAGATTTTGCCTTGTTCATAGATAAAACATTTCCAAGAAGTGAAGTTGATTTGATATTACATTTGCCCCATCGGTCGTCATCACACAACATGGCACTGATTGGAGAAGAAGAAGAGGTGGATGGAATTGCATAACCAAACCTTTCTATTTCAAGATTATCTTGGTAAAGATGGGATCTAATGACATCAATGCCCCTTGAGATTTGATAATAAATATAACCGTCTTGATCGGCTAAAGCGGATTCAAGTTGTTCAATATCATGACGGACACTTTTAAAATCAACATTCATATTCATTTGATTAACACTTTCAGTCATGCGATCAAAATGCTCTTTAAAGCACAACGGTTTTCCTAAAAAATATGGGATCACCTCATAGATACTATCTGAAAATGTATAAGCACGAGACATAGGTGAAACTTTTACCTGATCAAGTGTGCTTAATTTACCTTGATATATTGCTGAGATATCTATCATTTACCAACAGAAAATAAATTCATGATCCAGAAAACTATTCGAGCCCAAATTCTTCCAAAGAAACCTTTAGCTTCAACAGATTCAATTGCAATCAGTGGTGCTGAAAGCACTAGTTGGTCATTAGAAATAAATTCAATATTGCCAATTACATCTCCGGCAGATATGGGAGCTTGAATATTGTTATTAAAATTATAATTAGCTTTTAAATTTTTAAAATCAGATCTAGGTAAAGTTAACAGAATATCATCCTTGGCTCCAAGAGAAACTTTATCCATCTTGCCACCCCATACTTTTGCAGAAGTGACCTCAGTAGCTTTTGAAATTAGTTTTTGGGTAGCAAAAAATCTAAATCCATACTCAAGAAGTCTCTGAGATGCTGTAAGCCTTTCATTTTCTGAAGGGCTGCCCGCCACGACTGCAATTAACCTCATATCATTTCTCTTAGCAGATGAAATTAAACAATATCCAGCTGACTCAGTATGTCCGGTTTTAACTCCATCTACTGTGTCATCTCTCCATAAAAGCTTGTTTCTGTTGAGCTGTCTTATTCCGCTAAATGTAAATTCTTTTTCTTTATATGTTGCATAGTGATCAGGAAAATTATTAATCAATGCTTTAGTGATATTAGCTAAATCTTTTGCAGATGAAAAATGATCTGGATCTGTCCAACCGACAGCATTTTGAAACAAAGTATTGCTTAAACCTAATTCTGATGCATAGGCATTCATAAAATCAACAAATCCTTCTTCAGAACCAGCAACGTATTCAGCCATTGCAACAGTAGCATCATTTCCAGACTGAATAACGATTCCAGATAATAAGTCTCTAACTTCAATCCTTTTTCCAGCCTCAATAAACATTTTAGATCCGCCAGTTTTCCATGCCTTTTCACTGATCAGAACTTTGTCATCTAGGCTAATTGCACCAGAAGCAATTTGATCAGCTATAACATAACCAGTCATCACCTTTGTCATGCTTGCTGGAGAAATTTGATTATCAGCATTAAATTCTGCTATTACAGTATTGGTGGTTGCCTCAAGCAGTATGTAACTATCTAAATTTAATTTAGGTGCTTTTGGAACCATCGATTGAGCCAATGCATCAACGCAAAATGGGGCAAAAAGTAAAATATAAAATATTTTTTTCATTCTATTGATGTTACTTTAATTCGATGGACAAATCATACACGGCTTTTGCATAAAAATGACTACGATTATATTTAGTAATTGCAATAAAATTATCGTCACCGATAAAATATTTATCTTTTGGCTTGCTCAACAGGATTTTTTGTCCAGCTTTGATAAGATTTTTATTTTTAATATTGTTCAAATTCATTAAATTTCGTAACTCAAGATTATTTTCTATTGCAATTGATAATAAGCTGTCGCCCTCTCGAATTATATATTCCTCCTCAATGCCCTCGGTATATTTTAGGGGAATAAATTTATTGAAATTGCTTGGAAGTTTATAAATCTTACTAACATTATTTAATTGAACTTTTTTTACTATTACGCCATCTCTATTCCAGCCATGTTTTTTTAAATAATTAGCAATACTGGCAACAGCATCTGACACTGAATTAAATAAATCAGCATACCCATCTCCATCATAATCTATTGCATAGGCTCGGTAGCTAGAGGAAATAAATTGTCCATAGCCCATAGCACCAGCATATGATCCTTGAACTAAGTTAATATCTAAATTATTTTCTCTTGATAGAACAAAAAACTGAATAAGTTCACTCTTAAAGAATTTTGATCTTCTCGGAAAATCAAAACCAAGGGTTGTTAAGCTATCAAGTACTCTATAACTGCCTTGAATTTTTCCATACCTAGTCTCAACTCCTAATATAGAAGTAATAATTTCTCTTGGTACTCCAAAATCTTCTTCAACCCTATCAAAAAGAGATGCATTCTCTTTAATAAATTTTTTACCATTTATAACTCTTTTCTCTTCTATAAAAAGTTTTTTATACCTATCCCAAGTCCAAGTAAATTCTGCTGGAGATGACATTGATTGCAGAATCTTTTCTTGTTTTTTGGCAGATTCAAGAATCTGAATTACATAACTTTTTTCAAATCCATGATCACGCACGAGAGTTTCAATAACCTCTTGTGCTTCTGGATGCTTAGAGTAGTCTGCAAAAATATTATTTGTTAAAAAAAATAAAATTATAATAAGAACTTTCATTGAGGTAAGAATTTTTTATGAGTACTCATTGATATAATTATGCCAAAACCAAAGAATAATGATATTAAAGATGATCCGCCTTTGCTAATAAATGGCAAAGGCATGCCGACAACTGGAAGGAGTCCAACCACCATGCATAAATTTATAATTAAATTTGCAGCAAAAGTCAGAGTAAGTCCTCCGATTACCAATCTACAAAATCTATCCCTTGCATTTAATGCCAAATAAAAACATCTTAATAAAATAAATAGATAAATACTCAGCAATAATAACACTCCAATAAATCCAAACTCTTCTCCAATAACGGAAAAAATGAAATCAGTTTCTGTTTCTGGAAGAAAATTTAATTGTGTCTGAGATCCCTCTCTAAAACCTTTTCCAAAAAACCCACCTGAACCTATTGCGACTTTGGATTGGATAATGTTCCAGCTTGCACCAAATGGATCCATATCTTGATTAAAGAATGTTGCAATTCTTTGTCGCTGGAAAGGTTGCAAAAGAATATTCCAGATAAAAGGTGAACTTAAAATTAATAAGACAAAAGACCCTCCCATAAAACCCCAACTCAAACCAGAAAGAAAAAGCACAAAGAGTCCTGAGCAAGCAATAATTATTGCAGTTCCAAGATCTGGCTGTCTAAATACAACAAAAAAACAGCTCAATATGATTAATAAGCTTATGAATATTTCTTTTCTTTGTATTGGAAGTTTTTTGTTAAATAAGAAATTAGCTAAAAAAATGGGTACTGCTAACTTCAATAATTCTGAAGATTGAAAGGAAAAAGATCCGACCCTTACCCATCTTTGGGCTCCATTAATTTCAGGACCAAATAAATATGTAATGCCTAACAGCAAAAGTGAAAAAATAAGAAATAATCCTGAGGTTCTTCTAAAAATATCAGGATCAGGCTGACTTACCAAAGTCATGATAATAAACCCAACAAAAATATAAAAAAATTGCTTTAAAACTATGTCGAGATCTGCATTTGAGGCAGAAAATAAAAAAAAAAGCCCAAGCGTTGACAGTAAAAAAAGACTAGAAAATAAATACGGATCAAAGTATATTTTTTGTAATTGTTTACTCATTAATTAAGCTCTTTAAAACTTCAATTGCAACTGGTCCAGCAACAGCTCCTCCGCTCTCACCATTCTCAATTACCACTGAGACAGCATATCTTGGGTTAGGCATTGGGCCAAAGGCAATAATAATAGAATGATCTCTCAATAATTCTGAAGTTCTTACTTCTTGATAAGCTTCCTTGCTGTCCAAACTAACAAGCTCTGCTGTTCCTGATTTTCCTGCTACTTGAAATTGCTTGAGATCACGAATGCTTCTGGCAGTTCCAAAATCACTTTCAATAACTCCCAGTAAGGCTTGATGCATTTTGTTCCAATCAGAATCATCAAATTTGTCATCCTGCCAAATTTTTAGAGATTTTTTTGTATTCTCAAATGTAACAATGGAAGGCTCACTTGAAATACCTTTTTTAGCCAGAAGGTAGGCATAGTTCGCTAATTGCATAGGTGTTGCTAATAAATAGCCCTGTCCTATACCTAAATTTACTGTATCGCCTTTTACCCAACCTGCATTCATGACGCTGTATTTCCATTCAGGAGTCGGAACTAATGCTTGATCCTCATCGTAGCAGTCCTTGCAAACTTTTTGTCCAAAACCAAGGCTGAATAAATGATTAGACAATTCCTCGATATCAGCTTGATAAGCTAGTGAGAAGAAGTAAGTATTTGAACTTACCAAAAATGCTTTATGCATATTTACCTTTCCATGACCTCCTTTTCGCCAACCTCTAAAAACTCTTCCTGTCTCTGGTAGTTCAAAAAAACCTGGATCTTTCATCTCAAAATCCCAATTAACAATATTATTTAATATTCCATACATGCCAATTGCAGGCTTAATAGTTGATGCAGGTGGATATCTTCCTTGCAAGGCTCTATTAAAAAATGGTTTGTCAGAATCATTAATTAAAGTTTGAAAATCGTCCTCATTCATGCCATTTGATAGCTGGTTTATTGAATAAGTTGGAGAACTATATAAGACGTTAATGCCTCCTGAATCTAGGTCTATTGCAACCACAGCACCTCTTCTGTTACCAAGGAATTTTGCAGCACTTTTTTGAGCTTCAATATCTAAATTTGTATACAAATCTGCTCCTTGTGAAGGCTCAATAAAAGAGAGTGATTGGACCAGCTTTCCTCTTGCATTTATTTCATATACTCTTTTGCCAGGACTTCCACTTAAATGATCTTCATATATCTCTTCCAATCCTGTCCTCCCCTTTATAAGACCATGCGCATAAACTAATTCAGCATCTCTCCAATGGCTTCGAGGTATTTCAGGCATCGATTTAAATTCATCGTCAGATCTTGAGGTATATCCTAAAACATGTGAAAAAATATTAGGGTATTCACTAATTCTTCTATAACGCTTAGCTATAAATGCGTTCTGAAAATTAAAACTCCTTACATTAAATCTAGCAATTTCTTCTTCTGAAAGATCTTTTTTTAAAACTAATTCTTTATTTACAAATGCTTTTTCTTGTTCAAGTTTCTTATACTGATTCCTATCTGATTCAGATAAAAAGATTACAGGTTGAATTTCATCTAGAAAAGAATCTATGTTAGAAATTAGATTAGGTCGTGTGATTAAATCAAAAGTTGGTTCATTTTTAATAAGAGCTTCGCCATCTCTATCAAAAATCTCGCCCCTTAAAGCTTGAACAGGCACTGCATAATTTTTATTTTTTAATGCTGCAAGCTGATAATCATTGTATCCAGATATTTGTAAAGAAAATACTTGAACAAGGACTGCAATTAGACTTAAAACAACTATTCCAAAAAGCAAGATAGCCCTTGATGAAAAATTATTTTTTTCGATCTGTCTTTCTTCAAAAATCATTATTTATGGTATGGATGATTTCTGTGAATCGTACTTGCTCTATAAATTTGTTCCATTAAAAATATTTTAAAAAGTCTGTGAGGAAAAGTTAACTCTGAGGCTGATAAAATTAGTTGTGATGTTGTTAACAATTTTTGTGATACTCCATGAGCGCCGCCAATGATGAAGTTAATATTTACCCCATGATCAATTTTATCTTGTAAAAGGGCTGCGAATCCACGGCTATTAATCTTTTTTCCTGTTCTGTCCCATAAAATTACATGTGAATCAGTGTCGATTTGTTTAACAATTGCTAATCTTTCAGTCTCTAATATAGACTCTGTGTCTAAATTTTTAGAAGCTGATGGCTTAACCTCAGCAAAAGAAATGTTAAAGTTTAAGGGAATTTGTTTTGAGTAAAATTGTAAGGCCTGCTTTTCCCAATCAGATAGCTTGTGACTGATGCTTATGATCTTGCATTTCATTACGCAGAAATGAGAGTCTTTTCACCCCACAAACTTTCTAAATCATAAAATTCACGAGTGTCTTTTTGCATTATATTTACAACAACATCTCCACAATCAACCAATATCCACTCAGAATCATCTTCGCCTTCAATACCAACCAAATTTTGCTGATTAACTTTAATAGATTCAATTAATTTATTGGCTATTGCTTTAGCATTTCTTGAAGAAGATGCCGTTGCAATGATAAGCCAATCAGCAAAACCTGAAATATCTCGAACATCTAAGATGAGAATGTTTTGAGCTTTCAACTTATTTAGAGCTTCAATACAAATTTTTTTTAAATCAGAGTCCATAGATATTAATCACCTTTTAGTAAGTTATAGAATTTTTTAGAATTAGTTTTAATTTAACGTTCAAGATTAATTATCAGAATATCTAACTTAATTGAAGAAATCTATAAAATATTTCTAATTAATATAGTCGTTCAATCAATCTTTTGATTAAGATACATAAATGAATTTAGTTAATTCTTTTATACAGTGGTTTGCTGATCATCCTGAGGTACTTATTGGTATGGGGATATCCTCTATTTTTATTTTTTTGATAAGTATTTTGGGTATTAGTTGGTTTATTGCTCAAATACCTGAGGACTATTTTCTCAGATCAAAAAGACAGCCATCAAAATGGCAAGAACAAAAGCCAATTCTTAGATTTGTAGTAATGTTTGGAAAAAATCTAATTGGGCTCTCTCTAATTATTGGAGGTCTATTAATGTTAGTTTTACCTGGCCAAGGTTTGCTCACAATAGTGACTGGGTTATTGTTGGTCAACTATCCAGGTAAATATAAGCTGGAACAAAAACTCTCCTCAATGCCTTCTATATTTAGAGCATTAAATTGGATAAGATTGAAGGCAAAAAAACCTCCTCTTCAAAGAAAAGCTTCATAATAATATGATGAAACATATTTATTCATATTTAAGTAAAAAATTAAATTCAGGAGATCTGAGATGACAATTGAAAATAGAAAATGGATTTTAAAAGAAAGGCCTATGGGCTTGGTGAAAGATTCTGATTTTGAACTTGTTACTGAGGTGCTGCCGAAAATTAATGAAGGCGAAATACTCCTTGAAAATCTATATCTTTCTTTTGATCCAACTCAAAGAGGTTGGTTGAATGATGTGCCTGGATATCTTCCGCCTGTTCAAATTGGTGAAGTTATTCGATCTGGTGGAATAGGCAAAGTGATAGATTCCAATAACCCAGAGTACAAAACTGGTGACCTTACCTTTGGTTTAATAGGCTGGCAAACTCATTGTCTTACAAAACCTAATGCAGATGATAGATTTAGAGTAGTTCCTGATTTATTGCCTATCCCTACAATGTTAAATGTTATGGGTTCAACTGGTATAACTGCATACTATGGATTAATTGAGCTTGGAAAACCAAAATCTGGAGAAACAGTTTTAGTGTCTGGAGCGGCGGGTGCTACAGGTTCTGTTGTGGTTCAGATTGCAAAATTAAAAGGATGTAATGTCATAGGGATTGCGGGAGGTAAAGAAAAATGTGATTGGCTGAAAGATATAGGTGTCGATGATGTTATTGACTATAAAAATTCTGATGTACATAAAGAATTACCAAAAGTGGTTGAAAATGGAATTGACATATATTTTGATAATGTTGGTGGAAAAATACTGGAAACTGTTCTTGAATTAATCAATATAAATGCTCGTGTTCTGCTGTGCGGTGGAATTTCATCCGGTTATGATGCAACCAGACCAGCTGATGGCCCAAACAACCTATTTTCATTGATTATAAAGAGGGCAACAATGCAAGGATTTTTGGTTCTAGATTATTTACCTAAATCTGAAAAAGCGCTAGAAGAGATTGCAACCTGGGTTATGGAAGGAAAACTCCAGCATAGAGAAGATATTCAAACAGGAATTGAAAATTGTCCACAAACTTTAAATAGACTCTTTACTGGAGAGAATAAAGGGAAACAGTTGCTCAAAATTTAAGAAGAGTTTTCTGAAATTTTGTTTACTATTTTGGCAAGCATATTCATTCTTTGAGATGCATCAAAAGCCTCAAGCAAAGACTGTTTTTGAATTGGAGTAATGGGAATTAGCCCTGCTAATTGATAACTAACAGATTCGGCTGACAGCAGATCAATTTCTAAAGGCAAAGATTTTACTTGAGGGTGCTCTTTAAGCTGACTAAGAACATTAATTAGCTCAGGAAATTGAGCTAAAACTGCTTGATCATCGACTGTAGGCTCGGTAATGGGAGAAATACAGGCATAATGAAGCCCAGATTCAAGTTGCTCAACTGATTTTATAGATACTTTCTGACATCCCTTGACAGTAATTCCTAGCAATCCATTAGGCAGTTGATTAAAGTCAATTATCTCAACAAAAGTTCCCTGCGACATAAGACTTTCACCAGATTGATTATTTGTACTCAAAGTGATAACAAAGCCAGTGTCAGTTTTCATACAATTTTTTACCATTGAAAGATATCTAGGCTCAAAGATTTGAAGTGTTTGTATTGTTCCTGGTAAAACAACTAATCCCAACGGGAAAACTGGAAGTTTATTTGCTTTTGATGAGTTCAACTATTGGCTCCGATATTTTTTTACTATCTTTATTACTCATAATAAGAATAACATCAAAATTAACTATTTCTTTTTTTAAATCCTCCAATAGTAACTTAATTGAATCATATTCAAATTCCTGATTCTTTTTACCTGACAAATTCAGCCAGTAAGCTTTTTCCAAAGCAGAAGTGGTGTCATAAAGTTCTTGCCCATGATATCCCTGTGACATAGTATTTGAAGCCAGCTCGATGATGCCAATTATTCTCTTAGAAGAAAAACGACTTACAGCAGCTTGAACTGTATGATGTATTGCGGTGGGATGATGAGCAAAATCATCTATGACTAGTTTGTTATCATTTTGAAATATTGTTTCAAATCTTCTTTTCACTCCTTTTGATTTTGTTAGAGCTGAAAAAGAGTCTTTTGGATGAATGCCGTGCAAGAAAGCAGCATACATAGCCATGACCGCATTGCTTAGGTTGTGATAACCATGCATTGGAAGATCATCAATATTATATTTTTCAGAATCATATTTGATTACGCCCTCCTCAATTACAAGCTGTAAATTTTCTTTATCACCTATTTGATGCAAGTTTGACCAACAACCCATATCTAAAAGTTTTAAAATATTCTTATCCTTACCATGAAATAAAATATGGCCATTTTCTGGAACTGTTCTCACAGTATGATGAAATTGTTTCAAGATGTCTGATAAATCTTTAAATATGTCCGCATGATCAAATTCAATGTTGTTTATGATGAAAGTATGAGGATGATAGTGGATGAATTTTGAACGCTTATCAAAAAAGGCTGAATCATATTCATCGGCCTCAACCACAAAAAAGTTAGATGATCCAAGGCGTGCAGAATTTTTAAATGAGTCGCTCACACCACCAACTAAAAATCCAACATCAATGCCACTAGCTTTAAAAATTTCACAAATTAAAAAAGATGTAGAAGTTTTCCCATGTGTTCCGGATACAGCAATTACTGTTTTATCTTGGATAATCTCCCCCAATATTTTAGGTCCTGAAGTATAGTCAAGCTTTTGATTGAGGATATATTCAACAGACGGATTACCTCTACTTAATGCGTTACCAATTACATAAAGGTCGGCATCAGGTAGATCAGATTCCTCATAACCCATCACCATATCAACACCTAGAGAATCAAGCTGATCTGACATTGGAGGATAAAATTGCTTATCGCTTCCAGAAACTGCATGCCCTTTTTCAACAAGGATCTGAGCAAGGCCTCCCATGAAGGTGCCACAAATGCCTAAAATATGAATTTTCATTTTTAAATATTTATCGGTAACATTTGTTACCATAGTCTATATTAATTATTTTATAAACTAATGAAAAAAAATGCCTTTTATGCTCAATCAGGTGGTGTCACATCAGTGATTAATGCCTCTGCAAGTGCAGTAATTTTAGAAGCAAGAAAATCTCATAAAATTGGAAAGGTTTTTGCCGCTAAAAATGGAATCCTCGGAGCTTTGAAGGAAGAGTTAATTGATACATCAAAAGAATCAAAAAAATTTATTGAGAGTCTTCAATTTCGTCCCGGCGGAGTATTTGGTTCCTGCAGGTATAAATTAAAAGATATTGATGAAAATAAAGAAGAATATGAAAGATTAATAGAAGTTTTCAAGGCTCACAATATCGGTTATTTTTTTTACAATGGAGGGAATGATTCCGCTGATACCGCCCTCAAAATTTCGCAAATTAGCGATACACTTAACTATCCTCTTCAATGTATTGCAATACCAAAAACTGTTGATAATGATCTTGCAGTTACCGATTGTTGTCCAGGGTTTGGTTCGGTTGCTAAATACGTTGTTACTTCAACCATTGAGGCTGCATTAGACGTTGAATCAATGTGTGAAACTTCAACCAAAGTATTTATTCTTGAAGTCATGGGTAGGCATGCGGGCTGGATCGCAGGATCAAGCTGCCTTGCTCAAAAAAGTCACCCTAACGCTCCACATATTATCCTTCTTCCTGAAGTGAATTTTAATCAACTAAAGTTTTTAGCAAAAGTAAAAGAAATGGTTAAAAAAAATGGCTTTTGTGTGATTGTTGCATCAGAAGGAGTTAAAAATTCTAGAGGAAAATTTCTAGCTGAGTCAGGCTCGGTAGATGCATTTGGCCACAGTCAACTTGGAGGTGTTGCACCTTATTTAGCAAATTTAATTACTAAGAAGTTGAAGATTAAAAATCATTGGGCTGTAGCTGATTATCTTCAACGAAGCGCAACTCATCTATCATCTGAGTTGGATAGGTCACATGCATATGAAGTAGGCAAAAAAGCAGTTGAATATGCTGTAAAAGGATTGAATGGAGTTATGCCAATAATTAAAAGAAAAAGTTCATCTCCATATAAATGGGAGATTGTTTCAGCGCCTCTGTCCAAAATTGCAAATGTTGAGAAAAAACTTCCAGCGGGATTTATTTCAGCTGATGGATTTGGTATGACAAATAAAGCGCGACAATATTTTGAGCCTTTGATTGGAGGAAAATCTAGGGTAATAAATAATATAAATTATCAAGCTGGGAAAATGAAAATGGTCCCAAAAAAATTAAACGCCTGGGGATAGAGCATTTAGCTGATTTATAATCCTTTTTAATTCATTTTTCAAAATTGTTTTATCCTCGTCATTTAAAAAAGAGCCAAAATAAAAGCGCTTTCCCTTTGATTGAAAACAAAATTCGTCAGAATTGTGTTGGTTTTTTTCTACCTCAAGGACAACAAAACTTCTATATTCTTCCCAAGTTTTTTCTTTAATTAGCCTGCCCTTCTCTAATTTAATTTTTTCATTTGAAATATAAACAACTTCTTTTTGTTGACTCCAACGAAAGCTAATATAAAAACAAGTTAATACTAATATTACCTCTAGTCCTGCAAAGGGAAGTATTAATCCAGCACCCATTATGAAAAAAAATACTCCAATGGATAAACATATGAAGGCCAAACTGCCTAAAAAAATTACTCTATTCCACCCTCTCAACGAATAATTGGGAGAAATCTCAATTAAAAAATTATTTTCTGTAGTTTCTTTAATCTTAATCATATTACAATGATGCCTATTATGGTCACTCGAACAGATTTTAACCGATATATGATGCCGACATACAATCCGGCATCTTTTATTCCATCAAAAGCTAAAGGCTCTTTAGTGTGGGATAAAAAAAATAAAAAATATATAGACTTTGCTTCTGGAATTGCAGTTTCCAGCTTGGGGCATTGTCATCCAGAACTGAATAAGGCATTGGTCGATCAATCAAAAAAAATGTGGCATCTTTCCAATGTTTTAATGAATGAACCTGCTATAAGATTGGCAAAAATTTTTTGCAAACACACCTTTGCAGAAAAAGTCTTTTTTGCTAATTCAGGAGCAGAGGCAGTTGAAGGTGCAATTAAAACTGCTAGAAAATTTGCATATGAAAATATAAGTAAAAAGAAAAATGGAATAGTATCCTTCTCTGATGCTTTTCATGGTCGAACAATGATGGCAATTGCCCTTAACGGATCTGAGAGATTTATTAAAGGCTTTGGGCCAATGCCAGGTGGAATCAAAAATCATCCTTTTAATGAAACGAAGAATTTAGAAAAGGCAATTACAAAAAAAACTGCAGCAGTAATCATAGAACTAGTTCAAGGTGAGGCTGGAATCATTAAAGCAAAAAAAGACTTCATTCAAAAAATTAAAAAGCTGTGTAAAGAAAATAAAGTTCTAATAATAGTGGATGAAGTTCAATCAGGGGCCGGAAGAACAGGAACCTTGTTTGCTTATGAACAATTTGGCATTAAGCCAGACATCATGTGCTGCGCCAAAGGTATTGGTGGAGGAATTCCAATTGCAGCTGTCTTAACTACAACTAAAATAGCTAAAAGCATGGAAATAGGATCTCATGGAACTACATTTGGGGGTAACCCACTAGCTTGTGCAGTAGCTGAGAAAGTAATGACTCTGCTTACAAAAAAAATGTTACTAAATGGTGTTAAGAAAAAAGAAAAAATATTTTTGAGAGAATTACAAAGTATCAACAAAGATCATAAGTGTTTTAGTGCCATTAGAAGTTCTGGGCTTTGGATAGGCTGCAAATTAAACGTTACAGAAAATTTTAATTTAGATACTGTAATGAAAGCCTGTTATGAAAATGGTCTAATGATACTTAAAGCAAATGATAATACTATTAGAATAGCGCCAAGCCTTATTATTGAAGATAGTTTAATCTTAAAAGGATTAAAAATTTTGAGAGCTGTTATTCAGGAGCAGCATCCTTAGTTTTTTCTACCTCCTCCAGCTTGATCATTCCATTATATCCTGTTGGCAGCACTCTACCTCGCTTTGCTCTAGCGGAAATGTACTCCTCCAGCTCTTTAATCGTCCAAGTTTTACCTCCAGTTTTTCCTTCGTGATAAATATGAAGTTTACTATCCTCAGCTAAGCAACAAACATCCATCATAAATTCAGACTTTTCTTTGAAAGCTTTAGTTGAGATGCTGATTAATTTATTTCCCTTCCCTTTTGGCAATATAGGTAATTCCTCAATTGGAAAAATTAACATTTTATTACTGACTTTGCCTTTATTGTCCTGCGTCGAAAAAGTTGCAGCAACAAATTTATGATTATCATTAATTGTAACTGGAGAGATTACATTCGATCCCTCCGGCACCTTCATGAATTGCTTACCTTTTTTTTGATTAGAAATTGCATTAGATAGATTGCTTATAAAACCAAATCCAGCAGAATTAGAAATTAATATTTTTGAATCATCTGTTCCAATTGCTACGCCTTCAAAAGTAACTCCTGATTCAGAAATAACCCGCCCAGTTAAAGGTTCCCCCATCCCCCTTGCAGATGGCAAGGAATGTGCCTGCAATGAATAAGCCTTACCGCCTGAATCAAAGAACACTGCTATTTGATTATTTCTTCCTTTAGCAAAATGTTGTAATTTGTCATCTCCTCTGTATGTAAGATTGCTTGCTTCGACATCATGCCCTTTAGCAGATCTGATCCATCCTGCCTTTGATAGAATGATTGTTACAGCTTCTGATGTAACCATTTCTTCTTCTGAGAATGCTTTGGCATCTGACGAAGACTCAATTGGAGAATTTCTTTCATCTCCAAATTTATCTTTAATTTCTTTAAGCTCATTTTTAATATATGTTTTTAATCTAGCTTTAGATTTTATAATTTTCTCAAGCTCTGCTCGTTCCTTTTCAAGCTCATCCCTTTCTTCCTCAAGCTTAATTTGCTCTAGCTTTGCTAACTGTCTAAGCCGTATTTCTAAAATAGCATTGGTTTGAATCTCTGAAATCTTAAAAGTTTTCATTAATTCTTTTTTTGGATCATCGCTATTTCTTATAATTTTTATCACCTTATCAAGATCAAGATATACAATTAATAAGCCCTCTAATACATGAATTCTATCGTGTACTTGATCAAGTCTGTGTTCCAATTTCCTTAAAACTGTTTGCTGTCTGAATTTCAGCCACTCTGAAATTAGGTCTTTAAGCGCAAAGACTCTTGGGGAACCTTTTAAACTTATTAAGTTAATGTTTACGCGGTAATTTTTTTGCAGATCGGTTGTTGCATAAAGATGATTCATAACTTCAGAGGCACTAATTCTGTTAGATTTTAACGAGATGACTAGCCTTACAGGCTCTTTATGATCTCCTTCATCCCTTAAATCAACGACCATTGGCAGTTTCTTTTTTTGCATTTGATCAGCAATTTGTTCAAGAATTTTTGATCCAGAAGCTTGATGAGGCAATGCTCTGACAATAATATCATTACCTTCAGCCTCCCAATGAGCTCTCACTTTAAAGCCACCCCTGCCAGTTTCGTACATTTCTTTTAGCTCTTCTGACGAAACAATGATTGGAGCAGGATTGCTAAAATCAGGACCCTGAATAAATTTTAATAAATCTTTTGTACTTGCTTTTGGATGATCTAAAACATGAATGGCGGCATCAAGCACTTCATTTAAATTATGAGAAGGAATGTCAGTCGCCATTCCAACAGCTATTCCTGTAGTTCCATTTAATAGAATGCTTGGTATCTTTGCTGGCAATAAAGTTGGCTCCAATAAAGAACCATCAAAATTAGGTTGCCAGTCTACAGTACCTAGTTTTAACTCCGACAGAAGTAAGTCAGCAAATCCAGTAAGTTTTGATTCTGTATAACGCATTGCTGCAAAAGACTTTGGGTCGTCTTGGGTACCCCAATTTCCTTGTCCATCAACAAGGGGGTATCTAAAAGAGAAATGCTGCGCCATCAAGACCATTGCCTCATAAGCAGCGCTGTCTCCATGAGGATGGAATTTGCCTATGACATCTCCAACAGTCCTTGCAGATTTTTTATATTTAGAACCTGCATTCAAACCTAACTCACTCATAGCATATAAAATTCTTCTCTGAACAGGTTTCATGCCGTCCCCAATATGCGGCAATGCACGATCTAAAATGACATACATTGAATAGTTTAGATATGACTCCTCGGCATAATCTTTAAGGCTGATTGAACTGAGGTTTTTATTAATGTTCATAACTAAACGCTTACAATTTTGCCTCTTTTTTCAAGCCATTCTTTTCGAGCTCCAGCATTCTTTTTTGATAACAATAAATCCATCATGCTATTTACATTATCAGATGAGGTTATAGTTAACTGAACTAATCTTCTAGTTTGGGGATCCATAACTGTTTCTCGTAATTGAGACGGATTCATCTCTCCTAAACCTTTAAATCTTTGAATATCAATTTTTGGTTTACCAGCTTTTGTTTTTAATTTTTTCACTATTGCGTCTTTCTCATCTTCGTCTAAAGCATAAAAAACTTCCTTAGCACAATCTATTCTAAATAATGGCGGCATTGCCACAAAAATATGTCCAGCTTGAATTAATGGTTTGTAATGCCTTAAAAAAAGGGCACATAGTAAGGTAGCAATATGAAGTCCATCTGAATCTGCATCAGCTAAAATACATATTTTCCCATAACGAAGTGATTCAATGTCCGAACTTCCTGGATTAACTCCGATGGCCGTAGCAATATCTTTGATTTCAGCAGATTTAATAATCTCTGTGCTCTCAAGGTCCCATGTATTTAAAATTTTACCTCTTAAGGGCATGATTGCTTGAAATTTTCTTTCTCTAGACTGCTTAGCAGAACCGCCTGCTGAATCTCCCTCAACAAAAAATAGCTCTGTTTCAGATAAATCAGTACTGTTACAGTCTGATAGTTTGCCTGGAAGAGCTGGGCCCTGAAAAGATTTCTTTCGGTCAACAATTTTCGTCTCTTTTGTTCTGGCTTGAGCTGAAGCAATAGCTAGCTCTGCTAATTTTTCACCCTCCTCTGTATGCTGATTGAACCAAATACTTAAGATATCTTTTGTTGTAGAGTTAACAAAAGTTTGATGATCTTTTGAATCTAGTCTCTCTTTGGTTTGCCCAGCGAATTGCGGATTCGTTAATTTTGAGGAAACGATAAAAGTACTGTGCTGCACTACGTCATCAGCTGTTATCTTCAATCCTTTTGGAATTAAATTTCTGAATTCACAAAACTCTTTGACTGACTCAAGTAAGCCTGCTTTAAATCCATTCAAATGAGATCCTCCTTGTGCGGTTGGAATGAGGTTGACATAGGATTCATTCATTAGATTCTTTGCAGGCTTTGTTGACCAATTTAAGACAAAATCTAACGCGTTATCATCTCCTGATTTACTACAAGAGATCGACTCTTCTAATAGTAGCTCAAGATCTTCAGAAGATTCTGATAAATAAGAAATGAGACCACTTTCATAATTCCATAGTATTTTCTCATTTTTTTTCTCATCAAAATATTCAACAGTTAGGCCGGAACAAAGCACTGCTTTTGCTTTGAGTAAATGCTTAAGATTTGATTTATCAATTTTTGTTGTTTCAAAATATTGATCATCGGGAAGAAAATTTATAGCCGTTCCTGTATTCCTTGCCCCAATGTCTCCAACTCTTTTAAGATCGGAAATTTTTTCGCCACCATTGAAATTCATCTCAAATTTATGACCTTCCCTTTTAATTTCAACAGATAATTTTTTGGACAGAGCATTTACAACTGAAACGCCAACGCCGTGCAAGCCTCCAGAAAAATTGTAATCCTCTCCTGAAAATTTTGCTCCAGCGTGAAGTTTACACATTATAAGCTCAACGCCTGAAACTTTATGCTCAGGATGAATGTCTACTGGCATTCCTCGTCCGTCATCAATTACTGAAATGTAACCATCCTTATGAATAGTAACTTTAATCTTTGAGCAATGACCAGCTAAAGCTTCGTCAATGGAATTATCAAGAACTTCCTGTATTAGATGGTTTGGTGTGGAGGTATCTGTATACATACCCGGTCTTTTCCTGACCGGATCTAAGCCTGATAGAACTTCTATCGACTCAGAATCATAGTTTTTGGCCAATTGTGTTTCCTAATGCTGTTGAACTTTTAATTAATATTCTACTCTAAGTAAATTAAAAGAATTGTATTAATTTAATAGATTTTAGGACATTTATTTACAATAGATTAGAATAATGTATGTAATATATAAGTGTAAAGTTAACTTGACATACATATTGCATTTAAGTTCTAATGTGTGCACTGTAAACATTAAAAATATTATGAAAAATTACATATTGATTACAATCCTTCTGTGTCAGAGTATCAATAGCTCCGCTGATAGTCTTTTAGATATTTATAATGATGCCTTAGAAAATGACCCTCAATATAAATCTGCGGAATTTTCATATTTATCTGGTAAAGAAATTAAAGTTCAGGGCAGAGCTAGTTTACTTCCAAATATCTCAATTAGCGCTCAAACGAATTGGAACGAGTACTACCAAAATGGAAACCTTCAAAATGAATATAATAATTTCAGCACTTCAGCTCGTTTAACTCAACCACTAATCAGACTAGATACATGGTTTAAATATCGCCAATCTAAATATCTTACAGATGCCGCAGAGGCAGATTTTGCCTATTCACAGCAAGCACTAATAGTAAGAACAGCAGAACTTTATTTTAATGTTTTAAGAGCTATTGATAATTTAAGTGCTGCTAGGTCAGAAGAAAAAGCAATAAAAAAACAATTAGATCAAATTAGACAAAGGTATGAGGTAGGACTTTCCGCAATAACAGAAGTTCAAGAAGCTCAGTTAGCATTTGATCTTAGCCTAGCTGCCAGAACAAGAATTGAAGGTGAAGTTTATACAGCACAAGAGTCTTTAAACGCATTGGTTGGAAGAGAAATAATTTCTATTGATGGCTTGATTAATGACTTAAATGTTTCTAATCCAATCCCTGCGTCAAAAGAGGAATGGGCAAGAAAGGCTGTAAAAAATAATTTTAGGCTTCAAGCTGCAAATCTAAGAAAGTTTGCATCAAAAAATAATGCTAGAAGTGTAGCATCAAACCACTTGCCAAAAGTTGATATTGTAGGAACTCAGTCAGAATCAGAAACTAATCAATATTCTTTTGACGGGCTCAATACTGGAGGTGCTTTTAACATTACCGTCCCAGATGAGACTCAACGTGATACATACAGTTTGCAACTTTCAATGCCAATTTTTCAAGGTGGAGCTGTAATATCAAGAACTAAACAGGCATACGCGGAGTCAAATAAGTCATCTGAAGATGCTCTATTTACGGAAAGAAGTGTTATTCAAGATGTCAGAAGTCAGTACTCAAATGTTATTACATTGGTAGCAAATTTAAGGGCACAAAAACAAGCAGTAGTCTCAGCTTCAAGTGCCCTAGAAGCTACAAGGGTTGGATATGAAGTTGGTACCCGAAATATTGTTGATTTGCTCCAAGCAGAAAAAAACTTATATAGTGCTGAACGAAATCTTTCAAATGCAAAATATGATTATTTAATTACAACTCTTCGCTTGCATTTGGCTGCTGGGACTCTTGCTCCTGAAAATTTAGTTGAGATTAATAATTTACTCGGCTAGCAGATATGCCTGAATTGCCGGAGGTTGAAACCTCAGTTCAAGCGATTCAAAAATTTAAAAATCAAAATATTGAATCCATAGAGATTTTTAATCCTAATTTAAGGTGGAAAGTAAACACGCAAGACTTTCAGAAGCTTCATGGTAAAAAAGTATTAAATATCACCAGAAGAGCTAAATACATAATGCTAAATTTTGGTGAATTCGAAATCTTGATTCATCTGGGTATGACTGGGACTCTGAGAATTACTGATAAGTACTCAAATCTATACAAAAAGCACGATCATGTTGAGCTTATCTTCGGAACTGAAAAAATAATTTTTAATGATCCTAGGAGATTTGGTTCTTTTCATTTTATTTCAAATGTTGAAAATCATTTCTTATTAAACAGCCTTGGGCCTGAACCACTATCCAAAAAATTTGATGGCGCATATCTATTTAATAAGATTAAGAAATCTAAATCACCAATAAAGAATGCTTTAATGAATCAAAAAAATGTCGTTGGTATTGGGAATATTTATGCAAACGAAATATTATTTGACGCAAAAATTCGACCAACAAGAAAATGCAAAACTCTTACAAAAAAAGAAAACATGCGAATTGTGGACTCAACAAAAAAAATTTTGAAACTTGCCATAAAAGCTGGCGGAACAACTCTTCAAGATTTCTATCGGCCAGATGGCAATAAAGGCTACTTTAAAATTGATTTAGCGGTTTATGATCGGGCCGGTAAATGTTGTTTATTTTGTAAACAAGAAGAAATAACAAGGATCATTCAAGCTCAAAGAGCAACATTTTTTTGTAAAAAGTGCCAAAATTAATTAGCAATCTTGTTATTCAAGGCAGTTTTGACATTTTCAGGAACAAATCTTGAAACATCACCTCCAAAAGTAGCTATTTCTTTAACCAAACTAGATGAAACATATATCAAGGTATCTTTAGGAGTAAAAAATATACTCTCAATGTCTGGAGCCAAACTTCTATTCATTGTTGCTAATTGAAATTCATATTCAAAATCAGCAACTGCCCTAAGACCTCTGATAATTGCAATCGCCTTATTGTCTCTTGCCAAATCTACAGTTAGCTGTTTTGAGTAGCCTATAACCTCAATTTTAGGGTTGTCTTTAAAGATATCTGAAATAAGCTCTATCCTCTCATCTACAGAAAACAATGGATTCTTCGATTGACTTTCGGCAACACCAAGTATGACTTTGTCAAAAAGGCTAGCAGCTCTTTCTACAATATCAATATGCCCAAATGTAATTGGATCAAATGACCCTGGATAAATTGCTATTTTCATTACCGAATGATACTAAACATTTTTAATTCATCAAAATATACGATGATTATGTAAAATAATTCTTATGAATAAAAAAAAGGTAACATCTATTCACAAGTCCAGATCAGAAAAAAAAGATATGCCAAGCGCAGTAGATGATGCTGCCAATGTAATGTCAAAATATGACAAAATAAATATCAAAAAAAGGAATAAAAAATATAACTTTGAAAAAATTAACTATGAAAAGCCCCCGCATCATTGATGAAGACTTAACAAAAAATAATAGACTTATTTGTGAATATTTAACTAGCGCTTAGGTGAAAATCAAGCCTCTTTATTTGGGTCCCATATAACTAAATTCTTCCTTTTCAGTCTATTGGCAACTAGCTTGTATCTAGACTGTTCCTCACGCCATTCTTTAATCCAATTCTCGCCATCTCTTTCGGCATCTACAAATATTGCATTGGTAAAAGCAATTGGAATGATAATTCCAACATGAACCAATATGCTTGTAAGAATGTCATACCCGAGGAATCCTAACCAAAAAATTGCAATAAATCCAAAGGCTGCACTCCATATAGAAAATAGAACCAACATAAAATAGGTTTGAAGGCTTGGTTCAACATGCTTCAAAGGATTATATCTAACATCCATAATAGATCTCCATGTATCTACTATGAACATTATTATTCTTCTATATAAACTGGGTTTTTCCAATTTTTATTATTATTTAAATTAAACGATTTGCTTTTTAAAACAAATCATTTGTCATTACTTTATCCCATGCATTTACAAAATCTTTTAGAAATTTTTCTTTAGAATCATTAGCTGCATAAACCTCGACAAGAGCTCTTAACTGAGAATTTGAACCAAATACCAGGTCTGGCCTTGTAGCTGTTCTTACAGACTCTCCAGTTACCCTGTCAGATCCTTCATAAGAATTTCCCGTACCATTTGGTTTCCAAGAAACTCTCATATCTAGAAGAGTTTTAAAGAAATCATTATCTAAAGCATCAGGATTTTCAGGTTTGATACCGTAATCACTGTGATTAATGCCTAAAGATCTCATCCCGCCAATAAGAACTGTCATCTCTGGGGCAGTTAAGCCTAGTAGCTGAGATTTATCTAAGAGCATCTCCTCAGGTTTAACTTCAATCCCTGCCTCATGATAATTCCTGAAGCCATCTGAGCGTGGTTCTAAGTAAGCAAAAGATTCAACATCAGTTTGATCCTGAGATGCATCACCTCTTCCGGGTGAGAAAGGAACATCCATTCCTGAAGCTTTCTCGATCCCTACATTTCCAGCTAATACAATAACATCTGCCATTGAGGCACCAGTATCTGAAGAAATTTTTTCGTAAACTTCTAGGACCTTTGACAATTGTTCTGGTTTATTAACTTCCCAATCTTTCTGAGGCGCTAGTCTAATTCTAGCACCATTGGCTCCACCACGCATATCTGATCCTCGATAGGTAGAAGCACTAGCCCATGCAGTTTCTACCATTTCTTGAATTGTTAGACCGCTTTGATTAATTTTATCTTTTACAGAATCTATGTCGTAATCAGCGTTGCCTGCTGGAACTGGATCCTGCCAAATTAATTCCTCATCAGGAGCTTCTGGTCCCATATATCTTGATTTTGGTCCCATGTCTCTATGAAGTAACTTAAACCAAGCTCTTGCAAATGCATCTGCAAACTCCTCTGGATTTTCATGGAAGCGTTTTGAAATAACCTTATAAATAGGATCTTCTTTAAGAGCTATGTCTGTTGTTGCCATCATAGTTGGAACTTTCTTAGATGGATCATGGGCATCTGGAGCCATGTCCTCTTCTTTTTGATCAGTAGCAAACCATTGCAATGCTCCAGCTGGACTTTTACCAAGTTCCCAGTCGTAGCCAAATAGAAGGTCAAAGTAACCGTTATCCCACTTGATTGGATTTGATGTCCATGCGCCTTCTAATCCACTTGTTATTGTGTCAGACCCAACTCCATTTCCTTGAGAGTTTGTCCAACCAAGACCAAGCTGCTCTAGAGGAGCGCCTTCTGGCTCAACACCAACTTGCGAGTCATCTCCAGCACCATGAGCTTTACCAAATGTATGGCCTCCTGCAACTAGTGCAACAGTTTCTTCGTCATTCATAGCCATTCTGCCAAAGGTTTCTCTTATATCTTTGGCGCTAGCTAGTGGATCTGGATTACCGTCAGGGCCTTGAGGATTAACATAAATGAGTCCCATTTGAACTGCAGCTAATGGGCTATCTAATTCTCTTTCACCTTTATATCTATTATTTTCAAGCCATTCATTTTCGGCACCCCAAAGAATGTCTTCTTCAGGCCCCCAAATATCATCTCGACCTCCACTGAAACCAAATGTTTTTCCACCCATAGATTCAATAGCAACATTACCGGCTAGGATTAGTAGATCAGCCCAACTGATTTGATTTCCATATTTTTGTTTTATAGGCCATAGTAGTCTTCTTGCTTTATCTAAATTTCCATTATCTGGCCAGCTATTTAAAGGAGCAAATCTCTGTGCGCCTGTTCCTCCTCCGCCCCTTCCATCAGTACTTCTATAAGTACCTGCGGCATGCCAAGTTAATCTAATAAAAAATGGTCCATAATGGCCATAATCTGCAGGCCACCATTCTTGTGAGTCTGTCATTAAATCATTAAGATCTTTTTTTAGAGCCTTATAGTCAATCTTTGCAAACTCTTCTCTGTAATTAAAATCCTCACCCATAGGATTAGATTTCTGATCGTGTTGATGCAAAATGTTTAGATTTAATTGTTCAGGCCACCAATCTTTAGTTGATGTTCCCGATGATTGATTGCTAGTTAATGCTCCATGCATTACTGGACATTTTTCTTGAGATTCAGTGCTCATTTTTACTCACTCCAATGTTTAAGTTTTATATAGCATTTAGCTGTGGTTATTTAATACATTACTAAATTTTTATGTATTGGTAAATATATAAAAAAAGAATGTTATATTCGATTTAATAAATGATAAAATTAATTTAGTATGATGACTTTAAAACAAATTGATTATGCCCTAGCTGTTGCAAAAAACCTTCATTTTAAGAAAGCAGCCGATGCGTGTTTTATATCTCCCTCAACATTAAGTAATGCAATTACAGAATTAGAAACACAACTTGGTGTTAAAATATTTGAAAGAGACAATAAAAAAGTTATTGTTACAAGCCTCGGACAAGAAATTTTAAAGAAGGCTCAGCAAATTAAATTAGATGTCCAAGATATTAAAGAATTAGCAAAACAAAATTCACAAGCTCTAAATTATCCAATTTCTTTAGGCATTATTCCTACAGTTAGCCCATATTTTCTACCCTTAATTCTGCCAACAATACAAAAAGAATTTCCAAATTTAACTCTTAGAATTGAAGAACTTCAATCACAATTTCTTGTTAAAAAACTTAAAGAAGGAGAGCTTGATATGGCTATCCTTGCATTACCATATGACCTAAAGGGGTTAATAAGCCTTAAGTTTTGGGAAGAAGATTTTTATTTAGTTTCACATAAAGAAAATAAAAATGCTGGAGCAACAGAGATAAAAGCTAATCAACTTGATCAATCAAAATTAATGCTTCTCGATGATGGCCATTGTCTTAAAGATCATATATTAGATGCATGCAACATAGCGAATGCTTCAAAGCATTCCCTTAAAGCTTCAAGTTTATTAACCCTTATTCAATTGGTTAAAGGGCAGATGGGAAGTACACTTGTGCCACAAATGGCTTTGAAAGAGTTAGTAGCCTCAAGAAAAGAATTATCAATCTCACACTTAAATGAACCAGGGCCACACAGGGAAATAGCACTTATTGTTAGAGAAAATTATGCAGGTATTGAAAATGCAATGTTACTTTTAGAGTTTTTTAAGAGATCTCTTAAAAAAAACTCTTAATGTTCCATTATTAATGGTCCAGATGCAGGATCAGTGACACCTAGTTCCTCAGAAATTTCCTCCAACATGTGCCTTATGGTATCTAAAAAGCCAATCATATCTGGCATTGCCTTATCCATGGAATCCTTAGAATCCCATAAGCCCATACTACAAAATTTGTTATCGTCAATTTGAACTAGTTTCGCTGATATTTGACCGTCATTTAAATTAGCCTCTTCAAAAGTTTTCAAAAAATCTTCTCTAAATTCTGGTTTTACGTGGAATTTAACAATATTCATATGTGACATAAGTTTCTCCGAAATTATTTTATATTCTTTTCTAATTTTACATGAGCTGCCTTGATTGAATACTCAATCAAGATCGCTAATCAAACTATTATTTTAATTCATCCAATTCGACAGTTTTTTGCCATTGAAGCCTAAAATCTCTGGAGATAAATTTAGCTTTGTTATCTCGCACCTCAATAACATCTAAATAAATGATTCCCATATCTAATTTATGGAAACTGCCTTCATTTTCAAATATGTGACTGGCAATACAATAGGTATCTCCTCTATAAGTATTTTCTTGCCACTCTCCATTAACATTCATTATTTGATGCATGGTACTTTTATAATTTTCTAATTGTTGCATTGCTGCTATAAAATTCTCTAGGCCATTAATCTCATAGTGACCATGCATAGAAAATTCGTCCCACATAATAGAACCTAGGGATAAAAATTGTCTTTTATCAATAAAAGATGCATACAAATTAGATAGTTTTGTGGGCACCATAACGGCAGAAGTTTTAGAAGTTACAACGTTTTTTTCCATTATTTTTTTACCTCTGAAATCAATTTTAAAACTTTATAAATATCCTCAGGCCCTTGAACAAAATTAATTGGAAACACTTCAACCTCATCTAATCCAGCAGCCATCGATTTTTCAATCTCATTGAGAGTTAACTGAATGTTAGGCAACCCATCTTCATCAACACAAGTGGGCAGTTGACCCCTTATCCTTGGCTGATCCTTCCTTCCTGCATTTATAAAAGCTTCAGATAATATTTGTTTACCTTCAGAAATAAAATCTCTACTTGTTTTGATTGGAATCCAGCCATGTCCGACTCTAGCAATTCTAGAGGCATTTTCAGGTGTCATTTTTAAACCAAATAATAATGGCAGATCTTTGCCTTGTGGAGGTTGAGGGTGGCACCAGATATCATCAAAATTAAAATATTTGCCATTAAATGAAATCGGGCTATCCTCCCACAGTAATTTGCAAATATCTAAAGTTTCCCAGAATACCTCAGCTCTATTTTCAAAGCTTAGTCCAGCAGTATCATATTCTTCTTTTTGCCAACCCAAACCTACCCCAAGCTCTAATCGCCCTTTTGAAATAGAATCTAAAGTTGCAGCTGTCTTTGCAAGCAATGCAGGATTTCTTAAGGGCGCTATCAATACAGCAGTAGCTAATTTTATATTTTTTGTATTAGAGGCAATCATTGTTAAAAGAGATAGTGGCTCATACCATGGAGCTTCTGATGGGAGTGGGAATTTTCCAAACGGATATTTATGAAGATTTTTACCCATCACCACATGATCAGTAACACTCACAGAGTCAAAACCGAGTTCTTCTCCCATTTGAGAGATTTCAATTAGAGATGAAATATCTCCACCATAAAAATTTTCTAAACCAAATAGACCCAAAACTAATTTCATATATTTCTCATTTAAAAATTTGATTGTACGAATATTTTGTATTCAATGCACTTCATTAAAGTTAATAGTCCCTAAAATAATAATATCAAAGCTAGTAAGGATAATAATAACTTTAGAACAACATAAAACTTTTCAAAAGAAATATAACCAATCAACTTTTTGCCTAACAATGCTCCTGCAAAGCCATTAATGGCAAGAATAATGATGAAAGAGAGATAATCTACAATAGAGAATTTAAAAAAATACATAAATAAAATAATTTTAAGGGAATGCTGGAAAATCATAACTGCCCCGTGATTTGCTACTAAAACTTCTGGTGACAAATCTCTTGTTCTCATGTAGGACGTGACCAATGGTCCATTTGCTCCAATAAAAACTCCTGCAAAGCCAGAAATAAATCCACAAAACCAGTCATTTTTGATGATTGAAAGAACAAAATTATCTAAAGGAACCCAAGTAAAAAATAAAATAGTCCCAGCAATTAACCAAATTAATACTTTTTCAGATACAGAACCAAATAATAAAATTGCACAAAATGCACCAAAGATAGTCGCAATTAGAATATTTTTAATGAGTTGCCATTTAAAAAATTCTTTATAAACATATGTCCTGGATAAGTTATTTGATAGTTGAATGGCTCCATGCAAAGGAATAAGTGTACTGGGGGAGAAATATTGAGCCAATGCAACAAGCATTATCAAACCACCACCGACACTAAAAACAGAAGTTAACAAAGATGTTAGGAAGGATAATATGGAAAAAAAAATAATAAACTCTAGTGACATGTAAGAGTGTGTTTTTAGTTATAAAGGAATTAAGATTAACTCATGAATAATATAGATCAAATTATTAATGGCCTAACATTAGAAGAAAAAGTATCCCTTCTCAGTGGTTTTAACTCTTGGTATACCAATAAAATAGAAAGGAAATCCATTCCAAGCATTAAGATGTCAGATGGGCCAAATGGAGTAAGGGGAGATTCCAATTCAGGTAAATCATCAGCTTGTTTTCCTTGCGCAATATCAATAGGTTCCTCTTGGGATCTCGATCAAGTAAAAAAAATAGGTGTTGCTTTGGGTGAAGAAGCTCAAGCAAAAAATGTGGATGTACTCTTAGGCCCTACAATTAATATTCATAGACATCCTTTAGGAGGACGACATTTTGAAAGTTTTTCAGAAGACCCATTCTTGACTGGAAAAATTGCATCTAATTATGTTCAAGGCGTTCAATCTCAAAATGTTGCAGCCTGCCTGAAACATTTTGTTGGTAATGATACTGAATATGAAAGGCATTCGATAAGTTCAAATATTGATGAACGAACACTGAGAGAAATATATCTTTTACCATTTGAAATGGGAGTGAAAGAAGGTAATGCAAAAGTTGTCATGAGTGCTTACAACAAATTAAATAATGTCTATTGCAGCTCTCATCAGGAATTACTTTTAGAAATTTTAAAAAAAGATTGGGGCTTTGACGGATATGTTGTAAGCGACTGGGGAGCAGCTCTTGAAACTGAAGAAAATGCCAAGGGTGGATTAGATCTTGAAATGCCTGGACCTAGCAATGTTTGGGGCAATGCTTTGATTGAAGCAATAAAAAATAAAAAGATTGCAGAGGATTTGATTGATGACAAAGTAAAAAGGATCTTATCAGTAGCAGAATTCTCAAAACGTTTTGAACAACCAAAAATAAAGAATGAAGAGGCCATTGATAATCCAGAGCATAGAAAATTATTAAGAAAAGCTGCAGCTGACGGAATGGTTCTTTTAAAGAATGATGATATGTTGCCTCTTAAAAAAGATATTAAAAAATTAGCGATAATTGGGCCTAATGCAAAAGAGGCGCAGATTATTGGGGGAGGAAGTGCAAGCCTAAAACCTCACTACCAAGTTCATCCATTGGAAGCAATAAAAGCAAGGATCGGACCTAAAACAGAAATTTTATATTCAAAAGGTTGTCATACTCATAAATATCTTCCAAAAATTAATGAAAAGTTAATGAGATCATCTGATGGTTTTTTGGTGGAGTATTTCGATGGAGAAAATTTTGAGGAAAATCTACTCTTTAAAGAAAATTTAAGGGGCAGTAAGTTCTGGGTTTTCGAAGGTTTTGCTAAGGAAATCATTGGTAAAGAGGAAAGATCAAAAACCTCAGTAAAATTTTCTTGTGCATATACTCCAGATATTTCCGGCGAGCATGCATTTGAGATTTTTGGCATTGGTCAATGTCGCATGTTGATAGATGATAAAGAGCTGATTGATAATTGGAATAATATTGAACCTGGTGAAGCATTTTTTACCTTTGGATCAGCATCAAAAAAAGGATTTGCAAATTTTGAGAAGGGGAAAACTTATAAAGTAGAAGTCCAGTATTACTTTGAAGGAAATTTTCCTGCCCTCTATATTGGTTGTCAGCCTCCTGACAAGATTGATTTATTTTCAGAAGCTATGGATGTTGCCTCTGAGGCAGATGCAGTAATTTTGATTGTTGGAACTAATTCTGACTGGGAAACAGAAGGCAACGATAGAGCAGATCTTAATCTACCAACAAATCAGAATGCTCTAATTGATGCGGTTTTAAATACTAATAAAAATACAGCATTAATCATTAATACTGGCTCGCCAGTTAACATACCATGGTCAAATAAGGCTAAGGCTATTTTACAAACGTGGTTTGCGGGACAAGAATTTGGTAATGCTTTATTTGATATTTTATCTGGGGAAATAAATCCCTCCGGAAAATTACCAACATCATTTCCTATGAGGATTGAAGATACACCAGCATTTAAATCATATCCCGGTAAAAATTTACAAATGAACTATGATGAAAAACTTTTAATAGGTTATAGGTGGTATGAGAAACAATCTATTCGGCCATTATTTTGCTTTGGTCATGGATTGTCTTATACGAAATTTAAATATAAAAATTTAGAAATCAACATCGAGGATAATAAAGAAGTTTCATGCAAATTCTCCATTGAAAACACAGGGGAAATTTCAGGCGCTGAAATAGCTCAATGTTATCTTCGCTATACAAAAAATTTAGAAAATGAGCCTAACAAAACACTTCAAGGTTTTTGTAAAGTAAATATCGATGCTCATGATGAAAAAAATGTTGAAATAAGGCTAACTCAAAGAAATTTTTCATATTGGTCTATAGATACGAAATCTTGGCAGATTAGAGATGGCTCATATGAGATTTTAATTGGTTCATCTGTTGAAAATATCTATTTGAAATCCTCAATCAAGCTTGAGAAAGTTCTTGAAGTTCTTTAGTAGTGAGTTCAACTTTGGATGCTTCTATTGAACTATTGGTCTCAACTATGGTTCTTGGACCGATGAGTGGAAAAATTAAATCAGATTGATGAAGAACATACGCCAAAGCAATTTGAATAGGTTCTAGCCCTCTTTTTTCTGCCAATTCAAAGCACTTATCTCTTCTTTCTAAGTTTTTTGCATAATGCCAAACTCTCATTTCTTCATCCAAAGTAGGATTTGAAAAATGATTATTTGATATCTGTTCTTTTTTCTTAATAAAAAATCCTCTGGCTTGAGAAGACCAAGGAAATAATAAAATCTTTTCTTTAATAAGGTACTCAAGGAATTCTTTATTTACTCCAACACAACCTGGCCATACAGGCTCAATCATTTCGGCTAGGCTAAAATTATTGCTAAGAACAGAGAATGGTTCTATTTTGTTTTTTAACGCAATATTTCTAGCCTCAGAGAACCTGTCTAACTCCCAATTTGAGGCTCCTAATACATCAATCAAACCCTCATCATGAATTTCTGACAATGCATGAACAAATTCATCAACTGGTACGTCTTTATTATCTCGGTGAAGACAAAAGATATCTATTTTTGAAAGTTTAAGCCGATCAAGTGATTCAAGAATTTGGGGTCGAATAAACTGTGGCTCACATTGAGGAGTATGAGCAGCCTTGCCAATAACAATTACATCATTTGCAACTCCTCTGGAATGAATCCAATCACCAAGATATTTATCCCCTTTTCCATCATTATAAATATAAGCTGTGTCAAAAATTCTTCCACCTGATCCGAAGAAATGATCAAACATTGTGAATGCATGCAGATCAGAGGTTTGATTATCACAACCTAGTGCAAGCCTCGAACCAATTTTATTAATTTTTGGTAAAGTCGTTTCTTTGAGTATTGGTATTTTCATCTTAAAAAAATGCGATGAGTAAATTGGGGAGTTTTTTAAGGAACTTTTTGGGCATTCGATTTTTATTTTTTCTCTCCATTGATCAAGCCAAAACATATTACTCTGAGTTTCAGCATGAGTAATAAAGTCTGATTCTATTTTTTTCTCAAGAATGCAATTAGAAGCATGTTCAATTTCTCTAGCAAATAAACCAAATTCATCAAGACACGAAATTTCTTTTTTACCTGCATTTGGAATTGAAATAAAAATAGATGATTTTCCATCTTGAAATTGTCCACAATGCCATGGTTGATTTACAGTGATGGATTTTTGGTTGCTTGATATAACAAGGTTATTGGCAAAGTTTTCATTTATTGCACAGCTAATTTTTGCCTCAATTGTCTCTGAAAAAATTAAATGTGCATGTGACTGAGAGTCAACACCTGTTTCATCTAATTGACATGATGCAGAAAACTCTTTTGGTTCTGCAAATGGAGCTCCCTGCAAATGACCTGCTATTAACTTACACATTGTAAGGGGATAACATCCTATGTCTAAGATTGCGCCACCCCCTAAATCGGGATTTCTTAATCTATGATCCTTTGCAACCTCGGCTGCAAAACCGAATGAAGCTTCAATTAAGATTTTTTCTTTTGTATCTGAAAAAATATTTAAATTTTCTAAAATATTTTTTGTTTGAGGATGCATTCTATACATGAACCCTTCCATTAAAAAAATATTTGATTGAATAGCTAGATCAATAAGGATCATGCTCTCATAAGCATTCATTGCAAATGGCTTCTCACAAAGAACATGTTTACTATTTTTAATAGCTGCTAATGTATGAACAAAATGTTCGCTATGGGGCGTTGCGACATAAACTGCATCTATTTCAGCTGAGGATAAAAAATCTTCTAGTTGATAATAAGCATCAATGTTAAATTTTTTAGCAAAAGCATTCGCTGCATCAATATTTCTGCCAAATACTGATATTAATTTAGAATTTGAGGTTGATTTTATAGAATGCCCAAAAGCAGATGCTATTGAGCCAGAGCCAATAATCCCCCAATTAATTTGTTTCATGATTCAGTTTTTTGTTTTCTATTTCAAAAATTAATTTTTGATGATATGTCTTATCAATTGGATAGAAAGACACCAAAACAAAACTTAGAAAGATGCCAGCTAGAGGAATCCAAGTCATAACGAATTTTAATTCATATAATGTTTTCTCAGACTGAGTTGAGTTAGGCTCAAAACCAATTTGAGTTAAAATCATGCCAAGTAAAAGGGCGGCAAATGCAATGGCTGCTTTTTGGGCGAAGGTCATAAATCCATATAATGATGATTCTGTTCTAACGCCGGTTTTCCATTCTCCATATTCAATTGTATCTGGAAGCATTGACCAAAATAAAACTCCTGTCGCCCCATTACCAATCCCAATAAAACCAAGAATAAGAAGTAGTTCAAATAATGAATCAATTGAAGAGAAATAAAAAATTAAAAATCCAATAATTAGTATTGTCATTGCAGTCATCCATGAATTTCTTTTTCCAATTTTTAGTGCAGCATATGCCCATAAAGGAATTGCCAAAAGAGCTGATCCGCTGCTTACTCCAAGAATTAATCCCTGATATTCGTGTAGATCAAGAGAGTATTTAACAAAATAAATTAAATTGTTATTAAACATTATTGAAGTGGAGCCAAGAATAAGAATTGATCCAAAAACAATCCAGAATGGATAATTATTTACAACTGACTTAAATACTTTTGCAAAGCTTGGCAGTTGTATTGTAGAAGAATTAAATTCTCTTTCTTGTACAAATCTAACAGTAATGCTCAAAACTATTACTGCCATAAGACCACATAAAATACCCAAGAAAATAAATCCGAAAGCTTCATTTGTGCCACCGAAGAATAAAACTATTGGAAATCCTAAGGCTGAGACCGTCAAAGTCCCAAAAGAAGCTCCAATCATCCTTGCGGTAGTTAGTTTTGTTCTTTCGTCACTATCATC
Source organism: uncultured SAR86 cluster bacterium (assembly GCA_902599315.1). Taxonomy (GTDB): domain Bacteria; phylum Pseudomonadota; class Gammaproteobacteria; order Magnimaribacterales; family D2472; genus D2472. Next base: position 46,844 of record CACKEY010000001.1, read on the forward strand.
AGTAATCCTTGCTGTTAAGGATGAATATGGAACGCTTACTATCGTAAAACATGTTCTATGAAATAAATTTATAGCTAATAAAAAAACAAAAAGTTCTGCCCCCTCAAATGGAGGAACCCAAAATAATAAGATGAAAGAAAAAGCTAATGGTATTGCTCCATAAAAAATATATGGGCGATAGCTCCCCATCTTGGTTCTTGTTCTTTCTGCCAGATATCCCATGAAGGGATCAGTAATTGCATCCCAAGCTATCCCAAGTGCATAAAGCCAACCGGCTAGAAGAGGAGATATGCCTACCACATCGGTGTAAAAATATAAGAGATATAGCCCCACCCCGCTCCAATACAAACAGATAGCATAATCTCCAATGCCGTAAGCTGCTCTAACTTTATTTGGTACTTTATTAGGACTCATAAATGTTCTTTGACTATAGCAGTCTTGTTGCCAGTTGGTAATATTTTGGAAGTGCATTAGTATAAAAACTCATGAAAAATAACCAGCAATATAGAGAGGGCTTTTCAGAAAATAATGGGGTAAAAATTTTTTATCGTGATTATGGTCCTGAAGACGGAGATCCGGTACTCATGGTTCATGGCCTAGGAGCTCAGCTTGTTCATTGGCAGCCTCATCTAATAAGTTTCTTGCAAGATAATAATTTTCGACCGATAGCTTATGATAATAGAGATGTTGGCTTGTCATCGAGGTTTACTGCTACGCCGTCCTTTTTATTGGACTACATTAAATACTTCCTAAGGTTGCCCATTAAATCAGAGTATAAAATTGATGATATGGCAGATGATGGAATTCAGTTATTAGAAACTTTAAAAATTGAAAAAGCTCACATTTTTAGCACTTCAATGGGTGGAATGATTGCTCAAATAATTAGCGCTCAATATCCTGAAAAAGTTAAAACTTTTACATTAATCGCTTCTACTGCATCAACTCCCAGTCCAATCAATGCTCCAACAAGGGCAGTCAGAGAAATTATGTTACAAAGGTCAAAAAATCCAAATGCTTCTTATGAAGAGATCATTAAAAGAGAGATAAAAATGGTTTCGCTTATTGGAATGGAAGGAAGAGAAGTTGATACTCCTGAGTTTAGAAAAGAGACGATAGAGAACTTAGACCGTTCCAAAGATGGATCTGGATATGCTAGACAACTTTTATCAATTCTTGCATCAAAGGATAGATTAAAAAAAATTAAAAAAATTAAAGCTCCCACACTTATCATTCACGGCAAAGATGATCCCATGATTCATGTTAAAAATGCATATAGGATGCACAAATTGATTCCGCATAGCAGACTTAAGATAATAAAAAATATGAGGCATCTTATAGAACCAGAAGTTCTCAAGCAATTTGAGGGAATGCTTTTAGAGCATCTTAAGATCAGCTCTTAAGTGCTTCAAGCTCGTCCTCACTAATAAGTAGCATTTCGCCTATTTGCATAAAAAGTGAATTTTCGTATTGATCAACATTATCATCTGACAAAATCACATCCCAGATATTCGACAAAATCTCAATTTTCATTCTTTTGGTGCAGTTACTATTGATAATGTTGATAAATGGGTTAAAAGACTCTTTGTGACTTGTCCACTCCTTTAGCTCTTGAAAGGCATCCAAAAAATTGCCTTCAGGATATAAATCTAAATAAAAATTTTTAATTTCTTCTATTTCTTCCTCATCTACTTTTCCGTCCATTCGAGCTATCTCAATCATTAAACATAAAACAGCCGATACGTGAGGCGGCATATCATCGGCACTTCCAGAAATATCAGAAAATAATTTTTTTTTGAAAATAGATAACATGATTTTGAAAAATAATTAAAAATTAACTATACCAATCTTTTTTGAAAAAATAACCACGATGGCCATTCAATCCCAAACACGCATCAATCCTTCTTGTGCGGTTGAGGCAATTAATTTTCCTGCTTTGGTATATATTGATCCTCGAGAAAAACCTCGAGCGTTTTGAGAAATTGGACTGTGCATGTGATGCAAAATCCAGTTATTAAAATTGACTTTTCCATGAAACCACATCACATGATCTAAGCTAGCACTTTGAAATTTTTTAGACATAAAATTTACTTCATGAGGATTTACAGCCGCTCCAAGCAGTCCCATGTCAGAACAATATAATAATAATGCTTGATGAATTCTTTCATCTTTAGGCAACTTACCAGTTGGCTTCATCCAAGTGCTCCTGTAAGGTGGCAATTTTTCTACTTTTAACAAATCCATTGGTTCAACTTGTCTTGTTTCAATTTCTCTTTCTCGGAGCCACATGGGCAAATAGTCCTTAGGAATTTTTTTTTGTACATCTTTTCTTAAATCTAAATCACTTTTAAGGTTTTCTGGGCCTGCAATTTTTGGCATTTTTATTTGATGACTTAGGCCCTTTTCTCTTTTTTGAAATGAAATCGAGCAACTAAAAATTGCTTCTCCATTTTGAATTGCATTCACTCTTCTAGTCGTGAAACTCTTACCATCTCTAATTCGGTCAACTTCAAAAATAATATTTTGCTCAAAATTTCCTGGTCTCAGAAAATACGAATGAAAGGAGTGAACCCATCTTGCTTTTTCGACTGTTTGATATCCAGCAATTAAGCATTGAGCCATAATCTGACCACCAAAGATTCTTTGAAACCCAACACTTTTTCCAGTCCAAGAGTAAAGATCTCTATCAATTCTGGTTAAGTTAAAAAGCTCAAGTGTGTGTTTAAGGGCACTATTCATTAATTTTAGTGATTTATTGAATTAAAATTTATCTTACATTGAATCAATTAAAACTAGAACTTTATCTCATCAAAAGTTAGCATATGTGCACCTGTAAATACTAAAATACAATCAAATGATAAACTCAGAAAGAATAAGCCTACCAGATCAACCCGATCAAAAAATTAATGTAAAAAAAACATTTAATATTGACACAAATCTCTCAGTAAAAGGCTACAAAGAAAAAACACAATGGGTACCTGAAATTGACTCAACTTATGTATTTGACAAAGATACAACTCTATCGATTTTAGCAGGCTTCGAACATAACCGCAGGGTAATGATTCAGGGATACCATGGAACTGGAAAATCCACACACATTGAGCAAGTGGCAGCTAGACTCAATTGGCCTTGTGTTCGAATTAATCTCGATAGTCACATAAGCAGAATAGATTTATTAGGTAAAGATGCCATTGTGCTAAAAGATGAGAAACAAATTACCGAATTTAAAGAAGGTATTTTGCCATGGTCTATTCAAAATCCCGTTGCTATTGTTTTTGATGAATATGATGCGGGTAGACCTGATGTGATGTTTGTGATTCAAAGGATTTTAGAGGTGGAAGGTAAATTAACTTTATTGGATCAAAATCATGTGATATCTCCTCATCCAAGCTTCAGACTTTTTGCAACCACCAATACTGTTGGCATGGGAGACGTCACCGGTCTTTATCATGGCACACAACAAATTAATCAGGGTCAAATGGATCGTTGGCATATATTATCAACGCTGAATTATTTGGAACGCTCACATGAAATCGATGTTGTTGCCGGTAAAGTGCCTGAGCTTAAGTCAGCAAAAGATAAAGCCTTAGTTAAAAGCATGATTCAGCTTGCTGATCTTACAAGACAAGGCTTTATCAATGAGGATATATCAACATTAATGTCTCCAAGAACTGTAATAACATGGGCTCAGAATTATATTATTTTTAAGGATATACAACATTCTTTTAAGCTATCATTTCTCAACAAATGTGATGAGGCTGAAAGACCAATTGTTGCAGAGTATTTTCAAAGATGTTTCGGTGAAGATCTGAAAGAAAGTCATAATCCAGAATCATAATAAATGAGCTGGGTTAAGAATCGAGAGGAGTTTAAGCAAGCAGTCCTCTCAGCAACAAGGGCTATATCTCATAATTCAAATCTAGAGAGTACTTCACAGACCTCAAGCCGGCCTCCTTCTTTGTCTCATATTTCTTTGCAAAATCCTCCAAGATCCTCATCTCAAATTAACTCCTGGAGAGGGGAAGCAGATTTCCAAGCTTTTTGGCATCTCTATCACAAAGAAAATCCCTCACTTAAAATGCCAAAAATAGCTAGAGATTTTTTTGCTGAACTAGAGCTTTCCAGAGTTGAAATGATTGGAGGAGAAGCTTTTCCTGGTGCAAAGACAAATTTAAGTTTGTTTTTAAACGCTGAAGCTAAGAAAAATATTGATAATAAAATCCCTTCTATCAATCCATTGGCTTCAAATTTATGGTTGAAAAAACTTAATGGTGATGAATTACATGAGGATAGTAAAAATATAGTTAATGCTTTTCTGTCTGCCGCTCCCAAAAATATCGATAAATTAGGCAAAAGATTAATCAAAGCTCAGAAGTCTCAAGAAGACTTTCAATTAATTGCTCTTGAATTGATGAAAGATCTTGATTTAATGCATGAACCGCAAACTAATAGCGATGAGGAGTCATTAGGAGATGAGTCAATTTCAGATGAGCAACAAGCTCAGGATCAAGATCAAGACCAAGAAGAATTTGAGCAGACTTCGGAGGAACAAATAATTGAAGCTCAAACAGAGGGTATTGCAGATGAAGAAACTGATTTAATAGAAGAAGCTCAAGCGCCTATTGATTCAACTTCAATAGATGAAGAAATAGATTTAACAAGAAATTTTAATGAGGACTTAGATCAAACAGCTTATGACGATTATCAAATTTTTACTTCTCAATTCGATGAAATAATAAATGCAATTGATTTAGCAACTCCCGAGGAGACACAAAGACTTAGAATACAGCTTGATCAGCTTATATCACCATATCAAACCACTATTGGAAAATTGGCCAATAGACTTCAAAGACTACTGCAAGCGCAACAAAACAGAAGCTGGAATTATAATCTTGAGGAAGGTTTGCTTGATACGGCTCAGCTTCACCGAGTTATAACAAGGCCTGGAGATCCTTTAAGTTTTAAACAAGAGAGTGAAAGTAAGTTTAAAGATACAGTTGTATCACTTTTAATTGATAGCTCTGGGTCAATGCGAGGCCGCTCGATGACTTTGGCAGCAATATGTGGAGATATCATAGGCAGTACGCTTGAAAGATGTTACGTCAAGACTGAGCTTTTAGGTTTTACTACAAAACATTGGAAAGGCGGTGATGCAAGAAAAGCTTGGGTTAATCAAGGCAGCCCCTCTTACCCAGGCCGATTAAATGATTTAAGACATATTATCTTTAAATCTGCTGATGACAATTTTCGTAAAGCGAGAAAAAGTTTTGGAATTATGTTGAGAGAGGGTTTGTTAAAGGAAAATGTTGATGGAGAGGCTTTAGCTTGGGCTCATCAAAGATTAAGTAAACGTAACGAAGAAAGAAAAATTTTAATAGTAATATCAGATGGAGCTCCAGTTGATGACAGCACTCTTTCAACAAATCACAGTAATTTTTTAGATAATCATTTGCGACAGATTATCAATATGATTCAAGCTCAAAGCAATGTTGAGCTTCTTGCAATTGGAATTGGACATGATGTGACAAAATATTATGAAAAATCTATTACAATTAACCGAGCTGATGAGCTAGCTGAGGCTTTGCTGGATAAGCTCACGGAACTTTTCAATGATTAAAAAAAAGCATATAGTAGTGAATCTCACGTTACTGTGAGTAATAAGAGTATATAAAAATGAAAATTAAAAGAGTTGATGGGCCTCCAAAGGATATCTTGACATTTGATCTTGATGTGGAAAATGAATTAAACCTTACTCCTCAGCAAGTCGAAGATGTTGCTGAAATATTTAATACTCCACTCACCGGTGCTTATAACTGGGACTACACGGTTGCCGATAATAGAATTAAAAAACTTTATGAATTAGGCAAAGAATTAAACTGGAACGGCTCTATGGATTTAAACTGGGATTACAATCATCCAGCAGATGAGAGAATCATGCAGGCCGACGAAGATCTACCTCATGAGACACTTCAAGCATACGAAAGTTTAACTGAAAAAGAAAAGATTGAGTTCGATCGTCATGATGCAGCCGAACTTCTGAGTCAATTTCTTCACGGAGAACAAGGAGCATTGCTAGTTGCATCGCAACTTACAGCATGTGCGCCTACTTATAATGCAAAACTATATGCAGCCTCGCAAACTTTTGACGAAGCTAGACATGTTGAAGTTTTTAATCGTTATCTTCAAGAAAAAATTGGTATGCATTACCCAATTAATAAAAATTTAAAGCTTTTGCTTGACAAAATACTTACTGATCCTAGATGGGATCTTAAATTTATTGGAATGCAAATTATCATTGAAGGTTTAGCACTGGCTGCTTTCCAAATGTTAAAAAGTTTATCAAAGGATCCGCTATTAACTCAGCTTCTTCATTACATAATTCGAGACGAAGCTAGACATGTTACATTTGGTATCAATTATTTGGAAGATTTCATCAAAACATTGACGCCTGAGGAAATTGAAGAAAGAGCAGAATTTGCATACGAGGCATGTGTTATTTCCAGAGAAAGACTCATTAATACAAAAGCCATGCAGAAATATTTAAAAATGTCTGAGGAGGAAGCTAGAGAATTTGCGTTATCAACAACTGCTAATACTGCTTTCACAAACTTTCTGTTTACAAGAATCATGCCAAATCTCTCAAGAATAGGTCTGCTTACAGATAAAGTGAGACCGAAATTTGAAGCATTAGGTTTGCTCGAGTACGAACACGCTCCTGATGACTTTGAATGTGATTGGAACGAGCTTGAAAAACCTTTAGAAAAATTTGGTGAAATTCCTAAGGTCATCTAATCAATTTTTATTTTTAGCGTCGCTTTGTGTAAGTGTCTCTTTATCGTCTGCGGTTCAATTAATAAAACCTTCTGAAAATTCTTATCTGGATATTCAAGAAGCCCTTATTCTAGCTGAACCGGGAGATATAATTAGGCTATCAGCAGGTATATTTACTTTAGAAGACTCACTTTCACTCGATGTGCCTGGAGTACAAATTGAAGGTGAAGGTATGGGGCAAACAATCCTCGACTTTAGCAATCAGCTCAGCGGTGCTCAAGGACTCAGTGTCACTTCAGATAATGTAACTCTTCAAGATTTTACAATTCAAAATGCTAAAGGCGATGCAATAAAAGTAAAGGGTGTTACAAACATAAAGTTCTTAAGAGTGAAAACTGAGTGGACGAATGGTCCAAGCTCAGAAAATGGAGCTTATGGGCTATATCCAGTCGAATCAAAAAATGTTTTGATAGATGGATGTGTTGCAATAGGAGCATCTGATGCTGGAATTTATGTTGGGCAATCTCAAAACATTATTGTTCGAAATAGTAGAGCAGAATTTAACGTCGCAGGAATTGAAATCGAAAATTCTTACTTTGCAGATGTTTATAACAATACCGCAACAAATAATACTGGTGGAATATTAGTTTTTGATTTGCCTGGTTTACCACAACAAGGGGGACATCATGTGCGGGTATTTAACAACCGTTCAGTTGGTAACAATACCGATAATTTTGCACCTGAAGGAAATATTGTAGGCGAGGTCCCTAGAGGTACTGGAATAATAATTCAAGCAAATTCTGATGTGGAAATTTTTAATAATGAAATTGGGGAGAATGATACTGTAAATATTGCGGTGGTGACATATGGGAATGATACAGATGATAAAACTTACTATCCCCATCCTAAATCAATTCAAATTCATGGAAATACGTTTGGTCCAACTGGATATAATCCTGACACTAGTAAGGGAGAGCTAGCTAAGATACTTTTTGATTTATCAGGCGGAGATATGCCAGACATTTTTTGGGATGGTTTGTTGCCATTTACTCAACTTATATTTGGGCAACCAGAAAATGAAAAAATGGTAGTTGCTAACAACGGTAATGCAACATTGCTTGCCATAAAACCTATTGGTTATATGCTCCCCTATTTTGAGCCAGCAATTTTAGACATCCAAGAGTTTGATGGAGAGATTATTCCACTTGAAAAAGTAGAGTTTGATGAAACATTCTAAAAAAATTTCTTTATTAATTACTTTATTCATTTGTTTTGACACAAAATCTCAAAGCATTAGTAGTTTTGATTTTGAAAAATTTTCACATGTACCAAAATTTCTCAGTGATTATGGTTTTTTTAAGGATTTAAAAAATCAGAAGCCAGTTTCAAATGTCCATCCATATTCTTTATCGAGCCAATTGTTTTCAGATGAAACTGATAAGCTAAGATTTGTTTATGTGCCTGAAGGAAAAAAAGTTGGCTATGTAAAAAACAAAGTCTTTATATTTCCAGTTGGTTCGGTTCTTATAAAAACTTTTGCATATCTCAATAATAATGGTCCTCTGGAGGCTGAATTACTTGAAACCCGCCTTTTAATAAATACCAATAATGGTTGGAAAGCCATTAGCTATGTTTGGAATGAAGATCAAACGGATGCTAAAAGAGCAATAGCTGGAGCTACAATTCCTACAAGGTTTGTGAATTCTGCAGGAAAAATCAAAGATGTTAGATATCGAGCGCCTAATCAGAATCAGTGCAAAGAATGTCATCAATTAAAAAAAGTTATGACTCCAATAGGCCCTAAGGCAAGAAACATGAACAAATTAGTTGAATATGATGCTGGAGAGATGAATCAACTTGTCTATTGGGCAGCATTAGGATGGATTAACGAAAATCTTGGATCAACTTCAATCTCAAATTATGCTGATGTTAATGCGGTTTTGAATGAGAGAGCTAGGGCATACCTTGATATAAATTGTGGCCACTGTCACATACCTGGTGGTTCGGCAGACACAACAGGCTTATATTTGAACTTTACGGAGCAAGATAAAGAACAAATTGGAATATATAAAAAGCCAGTTGCGGCTGGACGTGCAAGTGGAAATTTAAAATATTCAATTGTTCCCGGTCATCCTGAGGATTCAATTCTTCTTTATAGGATGAGGTCATTAGATCCCGGAATCATGATGCCAGAATCTGGGAGAGCCCTCTCAGATGAAACGGGTATAAAATTGATTACTGATTGGATTGACAAACTATAGCCTTTAAATTTGTCTAGTAGCCCATAAGTAATTCATAATAGTTTTTTTTAGGAGAAAACTTATGTCAAAACACTCTGCTTTAAATACTTTTGGAAGATCTGGAAATCCAGCTTTTACAAGAAATTTTGATAATACTGGTGCGTTGCCACAGACAGAACGTATGACTCTCGATGGCGCTGTAAACAAAACAGCCATCTTGCTGTCACTTTGTTTCGCTGGAGCATTTATCGGTTGGAATATTCCTGCATTAGCGATGCCAAGTCTTATTATTGGAACCATTCTTGCATTCGTTACAATTTTTAGAAATCCATCTAAAGCGGGAACTACAGCACCATTTTACGCAGGCTTTGAAGGAGTTGCGCTTGGTGGAATTACAGTGTTTGCTGAAGCCCAATATCCCGGTATTGGTATTCAAGCTATAGGACTAACCTTTGGTATTCTTGCATCTTTACTGTTTTGCTATAAAAGTGGCATCATCAAACCTACTGAAAACTTCAGGCTAATGATTTTTTCAGCAACTATGGGTATTGCTCTTTTGTACCTGGTAAGCTTCATCATGTCTTTTTTTGGTTCAGGGATTGGCTTCATTCATTCTAATGGACTATTTGGAATAGGATTTTCATTATTTGTTGTTGGAATTGCAGCGCTTAATCTTGTTTTAGACTTTGATTTTATTGAAGAAGGCGCTGATCAAGGATTACCAAAGTATATGGAATGGTACGGAGCTTTCTCGCTAATGGTTACTTTAATATGGCTTTACATTGAAATATTACGCCTACTAATGAAACTAAGAAGCAGATAGATGAATGCTATATTTTTTAGCATTCTTGCTATATTTTCCTTATTTGTTTTTATGAATCTAGGAAAAATTAAAGCTTCAAAAAAGCAAATGGACAGAGATGACAGAATCAAATGGGGCAATCGTCGACGAACGTCATTTTTCAAAAATAAAACAACAATTGTTGAAGGTAAGGCAGAAGAAGTCAAAGACGACAAAGATAAATAATGCTTGCTGCCTTTGACTTTGGGATTTCAAATACAGATGTAGCTATATTTTCTGAAAACTCTGTTAAATACTTCACTGTTCCATCTTCTAAGGAAAAAATAACAACTAATCTTATAGAGAAAATACTTTTTGATCTTGAATTGCATATAACAAAAGTTGAAGTATTGGGAGTTACAGGTGGCAAATCCTCAGATCTTGAGGATTCGTTGGGCGGAATAGAAATTATTAAAATTAATGAGATTGAAGCAATTGGGCTGGGGGCAAAAAAATTATATGGCTTAGAAGATGAGTCTGCCCTCATTGTCAGTGCAGGAACAGGAACAGCTTGTGTTCATGCTCAAGGAGAAAGCTTTAATCATCTTGGCGGAATTGCAGTTGGTGGGGGTATGTTAGAAGGACTAGGATCTCTTCTGTTTAATACTTCAAATGGTGGAGAAATTAATGAATTTGGTGAAAAAGGTTCAAGACTCGAGCTTGATTTATTAATTGGAGATGTTGTAAACAAAATAGGCAATCTGTCACCAGAGCTTACAGCAGTAAACTTTGGGAGAGCAGCTTTTAGCTCCACCGATACAATGGAAAATACAGCAGCAGCACTATGTAATATGATTGGCGAGGTGATTGGGACAATTGCTTACTTAAATGCATTGTTAATTGCATCTGAAAAAGCATGTTTCATAGGCAGAACATCCTGCCTGTCAGAAATTAGAAATGGTATTGATCAAAGATTAGGGCTAGCAGGAGTCCAAGGACAGTATCAGCCAAATCGTGAATATGCCAATGTTATTGGAGTCCTGGAAGGAATTAAAAAATATAAATAATTCTTTTTTTTAATCTTAAATTAATTCTAGAATTTTTTTAACACATGAATCAACATCAAATGAGTTATTTATTAAATGATGTGAGTACTTTTCATATAAGCACTTCCTCTCTTCGAATGCATCCTTGATAGTTTGATTGGGTGATTTTGCAAACCCCCTTGCAGAAAAATTTTTAACTCTTTCAATTATCTGATCAAAAGGAACATCTAAAAAGAAAACGGTTGAATTATCCATTAAATAATTCATAGCTTTACTACTATAAATAGCACTTCCACCAGTTGATAAAATAATTTTATTAAAATTAATTTTTAATAGTATGTCCTCTTCAATCTCACGCAGTTTTAGATATCCTTTATTGTCTAAAATATTTTGAAGTGATTGGCCATACTCTTTTTCAATAAAAAAATCAGAATCTATAATTTCATAATCAATAATTTTGGCAAGCTCATTAGAAATGGTAGATTTTCCTGCTCCAGCCATTCCTATAAGTGAAATAGATCTCTTAGAAGATTTATTTGCTTGCATCAATTTGACACCTTGCAATTATTGATTCAGTGGCCAGTAAATTTTTTCTGGAGGTTCTAGTAGCAAACAAAATCTCACATATTAGAAAAATGAGAGACAAAATTAGACTAAGCATACAAAGAATGAATGCTATAGAAATAAAACTATCTAATGTGATTTGATTTATGCCGCCAACAAATAACGCACCAATTACGATGCATACAATCAAGCCGCTTAAGGTACAAAAGAAGATTGAAGTATTGATGAATCGAGTACGAAGGATAAGTCTCGTTCTATTCATTAAAATTATTTCTTTATCCTCTAAATTTATTCTTTCAAGAAAGCTTTGAAGATATCTCAGTCTGTCTATAATCCTTCCAAGTCTGCCAGTCATTACATTCAAAAGAGCCCCAATGCCAGCCAATAAAAATACTGGAGTAACAGCAGTTTGCATGATTTCTGAAATAGATAAATATTCTGGCATTAATAAATAAATTAACCTTTAGTAATAAATTGTAGTCTTTTAAAAACAATATTAGAAATGAAAATAGCCTTTAGGAGAATTGGTGGAGCTAGGCGGGATCGAACCGCCGACCCCCTGCTTGCAAAGCAGGTGCTCTCCCAGCTGAGCTATAGCCCCACACAGGTTGATAATTGTACAAGATATCTTTTGCAGTGCAATATTGTCTTTTCAAAAATAAAAAATCTCGCAAGGAGCCAATAAAAAATCTATAATCAAACATTAAAATGCTATCAAAGACTTAGGGGAAAGAAGTCTTATCATTTTATTGACTCCTTTTGAGATGGTTCCTCAAAGGAGGTTACCGTAAACCCTGTGTTCGTCTTAGGGAACTTATGAAGGGTTCAGGGAGTAAAGCTACCACAACTTTTAATGGCAACCTCCTATGAGAAAATTGTTATAACTTGTAACTAAATCCTAATTTAAATGTTTGAGGTTTTTGCGATCTTGCTCCGCTCTTTGGAGCTCTAGCAGCAATGTCCTCATTATCTGTAGCGTTTTCTAATACGCCATATACATCTAACTTTTCACTCATTCGCTTTCTTATAGAAAGATCTATAAAGCTATAGGAATCTATATTTTCGAAAGCACCACACTGAGCTGTAGAACAAGAGCTTCCATGATCTGCCAATCTTAAATATCCACTCCAGCCACTTTCGGTAATGAAGCCTGCACTTAGTGCTAAGACTGAACTAGGGATATATGGAAGGTCATCTCCAGATGCCACAACACCAAAATAGTCACTGTCGAAGCTGTTTTCAAAGGTTGCATCAGTTGATGTGAATGTTAAGGCTAAAGGGAAACTTACCCCATCTCCTTCGATAACCATCGATCCATCAACTTCTAAGCCAGAAACATCAACTTCTCCCCCATCAAAAGTATCACCAGGATCACAGTCTCCACCATTAGAGTTTTTACACTCTGCAACTAAATTTGCATAATCGCTTGAGAAATACATTACTTCGAGAGCAGTGTTGCCTTTGTTATATCTAAAACCTAATTCAATATTATCAGCTTCCTCAGCGTCACCATTAAAGACAGGTGACATGCCTTGATGAAAACCAGCAACAAGCTTGAGGTTTTCATTCATTTCATAAGTTGCCCCAATTCCTGTAGTCGAATAATCGCCACTGGATTTTTTATTGATATATCCTGATTTTGGTTGAGTTCTACTTCCTGAAACACCGTCATCCCATCTATTTTCAACTTTATCATATTCTTCTGATCTGTATCCGACGGTTACTGTCAACCTGTCCATTGAGATAGTATCTTGAACAAAATAGGATGTAGCATCAGTTTCTCTTAATCTATTATTGCTGCTTGTGAAACCAGTACCACAATCATATAGAGCTGAATTTGTTCCAGAAGCGCTTTGTTGAAAACATTCATATCCCTGCATTCTGCTCTCATAGTCCTCTAGGTCTCTGTAACCAAAAGTTAAAGAGTGGTTTTCTATATCAGTAGATACTTGAAACTGGATACCTTCATTCCCATAGAATCTATTATTGTGCTTTAACTTTACTTCAGTCGCTTGAGTGCCATCAAGAATTCCTTGAGCAATTGCGTTACCAGCATTTGCTGCCTCAATAACTCCATTTATACTATTACTAACTCCGCCTGTCTTGCTGTTATTTGCTTTGTCAACTTTGAACCAATCTCTATGATAATCATTGCTAAATGACGTCAGAACTATATCAACATTACCAAAAGACCCTTTGTATGTAATAGATTCTTGTTCTCCATCATTATCCATCATGTCATATTGAGTCATGCCATAACGCATTCTTGGGTTCTTATTAAAGCTTGCCTGTGAAAGACCTACATATGTTTGTTCAGAGGACTCATCTAAATCAAGATATTTAAATGTAACCTCGTGATCTCCAGATGAATAACGCAGCTTAACTAGCATGTCAGATTTTTGAAAACCTGTATCACCACCTACATTAGCAATAGAATCAAAACCATCAGTAGCATGTTCATGAAATTCAACCATACCACCAAATGTTCCGTTGTCTCCACCCATAACTGCATGAGATCTAGTCATGCCATTATCCCCAATTTCTTGGACAAATTTACCTCTTCCTTCCGTGGGAATTGGTGTGCTTATTAGGTTTAAAGCTCCTCCAATCGTACTAGGGCCCTGCGTAATAGCAGATGGGCCTTTGAGAACCTCAACAGCATGGATTCTTCCCGTTGTTGGGAAATAGTATGCTGATGCAGATGTATAAGGAGCAGGAGCGACTAACACTCCATCTTCCATAATGGTTATCTTGCCAGATCTATCTAAACTTGTGCCCCTTATAGAAATGTTCGGCCTTAAGCCATAACCATCCTCTGTCCTGAAAAAGACTCCAGGTACCGCAGAAAGAATTTTATGTATATCTGTATCAATTACTTTTTGCAGATCTTCATTAGAAATTACTGTTACAGATCCAGGAATATTTGAAGGATCTTCAAAAGTTCCTATAATGCTGACAGATTCAATTGTCTCAAGATCGTAATTTGTATTAGCAAAAGCTGGAACAAAAAATAGAATTGCAAGCAACCCCATAATTACAAAATGTATTTTTGTATGAGTGTTTGGCCATTTGTTTTCCATGATATTTATCTCCTTTAAGAGTGAAGTTACTCATTAAAGGATAAATATCCTAAATGAGAATGCAAATGATAATCATTCTCATTTACAAACGCAAGCTTTTTTAAATATTAATCATTTCCTTTAATTGCGAAGTAAAGGCCTAGAGCAAATATAAAAATCTGCTCACTCATAAATAACTTTTGTGTAATAAACCAATCAGGATGCGCTAAATAAAATGCTCCAATCATAATGACTACCACAGCACCGCCACCAAGCCGAGTTACCAAATGGCCTACTCTTCCTAAGAAACCACCAATTATAATTGCGGCGCCAGCTCCAACTTCTCCCAGTGCAACTAAACTAGCTACTATTTCTGGTACAGCCATTCCCATGCTTTCAAACCAAGGAACCATCTTTTCTGGAGGTAATGGAAATTTACCTAAACCGTGAAGAATAAATGATACCCCCACTACAAGTCTTAAAATCCATGGAGCTAAGCCCATGAATGGTTTAGCAACATCATCTAAATAATTTGAAATACTCATACAAACTCCGTTTTTATTTATTGTATATGATGAAACGATAAGATTTGCAAATACAGAAAGAACCCCCATATTTAAATTTATAAGGAGACTATTATGTTTAATCCATTAAAAATGGCAGGCGATCTTAAGGGCATAGAAAAAATGCTAAAACCTGCATTAGAAAAATTCATGCAAGACTCTGGTTTTGTAAAAGAGTCTGAATTTAAAAAGTTATTAAAGAGAGTGGAAGAACTTGAAGAAAAGATAAAATAACTAATCAATTCTTTCTACCCTTTTAACAAAAATTGGCTAGCTCTTTTCAACCAAGTGAAGGCTGATATCAAAAATAAGAGTTGAATTGGGAGGTATGGTAGGTCTTCCTTCAGAACCATATGCTAAATCTGGGTGTATAAAAACTCTCCAAGTATCACCCACTTGCATTAAATCAATAGCTTTTTGACATCCAGGAATCAATTGCGAAAGTTGAATTTTAAGAGGTTCTCCTATTTCAATTGAACTCCAAAATACTGATCCGTCGATCAAAGTGCCGTGAAAATCAGCAGTAATAATATCTGAGAGATTTGGTGAGATCGAACCATCCACAGAAGATTCTAATACTTTATATTGTATGCCTGGTTCAATTTCAATAACGTTCGTATTTAATAAATTTGCTTCGAGAAATCTTTCACTTTTTTCTAAATTAACTTTTAAGACTGACTCTTGACCACATGCAGTGATCAAAATAAGGAGGTAACTTAAAATATAAAAATTACTTTTCAATGCAAAATACCAAAATATAAATTAATAAATTAATTTTAAAGATTTTTCAATATTTTTGTCAGAGAAATTTCCCAAACCTGCTCAAGTAAACCTATGAATTTCGACCATTTTTGTAAGATATTGATATCAAAGATTTCTAAATTATGCCCATATCCAATAGATAAATCATGAATTTGATCTGCATCAAGGTTAAAACTCTTCATTAATGAGGCAATATCAAAACAGGGATGATTTTTGCCTGCATATTCCCAGTCAAGAAAATAGTATTTCGAATTCCAAATTATATTTTTAGAATGTAAATCATTGTGAGAGAGAATTTTTTTTACTCCATCATCAACCAAATCGTCATATAGATCTGAGGCTTCTTTTATTAAAAGATTGTTAGAGGCATCACTTAATAATTCCTTATATAAAACCATGGAGTCAAAAAAAATATTTTTGCAGTTTTGAGGTATTGGTGAACTATGGATCGAATAAAGAGATCTTCCTAGCTCTATTAAAGAAAAAGTATTTGATGTATTTTGATCAAAAGTTGGTTTATTGCCTGAGATGTACTTCCAAATCATTATTCCAGAAGATTGATTCGAATAAAGTAACTCAGGAGATAAATCTAAGTGCGTAATATTTTTTAGGAGATTTGCCTCATTTTCTCTATCTATTGCTAACTTTGAAGCAAGAGGAGAATCAAACCTTATCACTGCCTTAGTGTCATTAAATCTACATAGATAGACTTGGGATATTAAGCTACTAGAAAGTTCTTTATCTAGGATGCATTTTCCAGGCACGGATTCAATTCTTTTGAGTAATAATTCCATGATTTTCTTCAAGTACTTTTTTCCAAGCTTTATAACCAAAAAATATTATGACAATGTAGAGTCCAAATAAAAATGCAGTGGGTAAAAGGCCTCTGGATATAAAAAGCAAAATTGAAATTGAATCAATAACTAACCAATAAATCCAATTTTCAAGTAATTTCTTAGCAACCATATAGGTTGCAACCACTGCTCCCCAAGTCACAAATGCATCAAAAAATGGAAGGGCTGCATCTGTATATGATTTAAGTAATAGGCCTGATAAAACAGAGAGGCCCAATATTAAAGAAATAGCATAGAAATGCTTCAACATGCTCCAAGTATTTACAATAAAATGATTATCAATTTGATCGCCTTGTCTCCACTGCAACCAACCATACAAACCCATAAAAACATAAAAAATTTGTAAGTATGCCTCCATGTATAACCCAGCTGAGTTCATTATAAAAAAATATAAGACAGAGCTAATAATTCCAGCTGGCCAGCATAAGATATTTTGTCGAACAGCTAATAACAGATAGAGAATGGCTAAAAGAACAGCAATTAATTCTAGCGAATGATTCTGAAAATAGTCAAAAATCATATCTTACGCTTATACCAACATGCCTAGGATCACCATGACGTTCGTATAACGTGTCTGCAAAATCTGGCGCCTCATTTCCAAAATAGAACCCTCTAGTAGAGTAATATTCATCAAAGACATTTCTGGCCCATATAGTGTAGGTCCAGCTATCAATAAAATAATCATAACTAATGTTTGTTAGAGAATAAGACTTAGATTTATTGTTGTGAGAATCAGAATAATAAAAACTACTTTTACCAACGACGTCTATTGATAAAGAAGCTTGATCTGAAATTGACCAATTCAGTCCAAGTGCATAACTTTTTTCAGGTGCATGCGCTTGGGCCCTCCCTTCTAAATCTGGTCTAGATTGCCAATTTTTAATCTCTGTTTTTAAAAGACCAAACCTGGCAAAAATATTTAGCACTTCGTTAGCCTGCAAATCAACATTTAATTCAAGTCCATGATTGATTCCTTCTGCAGCATTTTGAGTCAAAAAAGAAAATGTATTAGGATCACTTGGATCAACTTGGGTTGATATTAATACCTGTTGATCATCTCGATCTGAATAAAAAATTACTGAAGATATATTCATCCTTGAATTTAATAGTGTTGCTTTCCATCCTAGCTCGTAGTTAGTTAAAAACTCGGGATCATAATATAAATTGCTATTTTGAGAGTCTGGCGCTAATCCAAGATTAAGATTAAAGCCGCCTTGATTGAATCCTCTGGCTATACTTATAAAAACATTTGCGGAATCGCTTAGAGTTTTGTTCAGTGAAATTTTGCCACCAGACATCTTATCTGATGGATTAAATGACTCACCAAATGAGTCATAATAATTAGATTGATAATCTTCCCATCTTGCTCCAATAGACAATTTAGTAGACTCGTTAAAAAAATAATCTAAATTACCAAATATAGACAAATTATCTGAAGAAAAATGACTAGATGATGACGATTCACTTGCATATGGGCCAAAAGGATCGGAGGGATCTCCATAGATACCATCATCATTTTTTAAATTCATTTCTTTTATATCAAAATAACTTACGCCTAAAACCCACTCAGAAGTTTGTTTTGAATTAAAGTCTACCGAGTCCGAAATCAACCTAAATTCCTGACTAAAGGTTTCTCTCTCCCTCAACGTTTCTGAAAAATAATCATAAGTATAGGGAGCATGTGAATCAGCATTTCCCCAATCGGCATCATAGCTTAGGACAACATCGGTATCTGTGGTACTAGTAATACTTTGTAACTCATATCCGTCAAAAGTATTGAAGATCTTCATACTAAAAGCATTTGTTTTTTGAGAATCCATGCCAGGCCTATCTGAGAGAGTATTCAAACTTCCATCTATGGTCCAAATATCAGCAGGATCATCTAAATCTATTTGGGTAATCATAAATTTAAGTGTTGTTTTATCTCTAAGTTTCCAATTGATCTTTAACCTATATGTATCTTCATCTTTTTTAGATGTATTCGATTTGCCTGAATATAAATTCTTTCTAAATCCATCTGAGTAATCTTGTCTCAATGCTAATCTGTATGTAATTTCGTCATTAAATTCCATTGGGCCTCCAAATGCGATCCCAGCATTGCGCGTTCCATAACTTCCGAGGGTAACTTCACTGGTGCCCTCAAAAATTTCAGTTGGTTCTTTTGTTCGAATATAAATCAACCCAGCTAGTGCATTAGAGCCTATTCTTGAACCCTGTGGTCCTCTATGGACCTCTATTTGGTCAACATCAAAGGTTGTTGCAATGCCCCCTTGACCAGAGTAATCAATATCATCAATCAAAAATCCTACAGCTGAATTGGGGGTTCTCTCATACCCTGATCTTTCCCCAATGCCTCTGATTTGGAAATGTCTAGCTCTTGAATCGCTGGCAGCGAAATTAAGGTTTGGGACTAAATAAGAGAGATTTTCAAAATGTTTTATTGGCTGCGATTCTGTAATTTGATTATTCAGAACGACAACACTGGAATCCTCTTCAAGCACATTTTTTTCACGCCAATCTCCCTTCACAACTATTTCTTCAATAGTCTTAGAGAAAACGGTAACGCTAAAAAAGATGAAAAAAAATAAAATATATTTTCTGTAAGTGATATTCATGCAATTCCTCCGCCATTATTGTATGGATCAGGTTCAAAGGGTTTCGTTTATGATCTCAGGCTTAATAACCACCCCTTTGCAAAAATTAAATGGTATTAGAATTAAATTGAAAAAGATATACTTTTTTAATGATAGTTACCATTGACATAAGCATGTATCCAAACAGAGAAGATTTTATTCCGCCTATCAAAGGTTTTATAAAAAAAATTAATAATTACGAGGACCTTAAAGTCGTCACATATCCAACTAGCACAGTTGTTCAAGGAGAATACATTTATGCCATGAATGCTGTTCAGGAAACAATTGCATTTTGTTATCAAGAATACGATATGGCTGTTTATGTGGCTAAAATAATTCCAGGCTACGAAGCCTAAGTCTTAATATATAAAGGTCGCTAGCTATCGTTTAAGTTGGTCTTATATGTTTCAGTTAAGGCCATGACTGATAGTAAAGTAAGCAAAGATGCAAAAGATATATAGACAGATACCCAAAAAATACCGAAGTTATTCCATAAAAATGCAGCAATGGTTGGTGCAAATGCCCCTCCAAGTATTGCTCCAAATTGATAGCCAAGTGTTGCTCCCGAATATCTAACTTCAGTTGTAAATAATTCTGTAAAAAATGCTGCCTGAGGGCCATACATCATTCCGACAAAGATCAGTCCAAATGTTATAGCCAAAACTATGAGGTAAAAATTGCCAGTATCTACAAGAGGAAATATTGCGTAAGCCCATAATCCAGTCAGTATTGCTCCAGCCATAAATATTCCCTTTCTTCCATACCTATCTGAGATGGAAGAAAACATAAATTGACTTGGAACCATTATTGCGGAGGCAATCAACACCGCCGCTAACATAGCATCCCTTGATATTTCAGCACTGGAAACACCATATGCAAGAAGAAAGGCTATCAGAATATAAAAAGTGACTTGGATTGAAAGAAAAGCTCCAGCTGCCAAAGCGATCCTATTTGGATATTTTCTAATTGCTTCAAGAATTGGCGATTGTTGAATTTGATTTTCTTTTGTCTCATTAATTTGTCTTTTTTGCTGAAGTTCTTGAAAAGCTTTGGTGTCTTCAAGATTTAATTGGATATACATACTAATGCCAATCAAAATAGCACTTGCAAGAAATGGAATTCTCCATCCCCATGAATAAAAAGATTCTTCAGAAACTAGTGAACTTGTAATGATGAATGCAAGATTTGCAAGAATAACTCCTATTGGAGCGCCTGCTTGAGCAAAAGCTCCGTAATAACCTCTTTTATCTGATGGAGCGCTCTCAGTAACCAACAACATTGCCCCTCCCCATTGTCCGCCAATTGCAAGTCCTTGAACAAAACGCAGAGAGGTCAGAAGAATTGGTGCGGTAACTCCAATCATTGCGTAGGTTGGTAAAAGCCCAATAAGGGTAGAAGAGACCCCCATAAGTATTAATGCTATTACTAAGGTTTTTTTTCTTCCTATTCTATCGCCATAATGGCCAAAAATAATGCCTCCAATTGGCCTTGCAATGAAGCCAGCTGCAAAAGTCAAAAGAGACAAAATTAAAGCCGTGGAAGGAGTAGCTTCACCAAAAAATGCTGTCGGAAATATTAAAGCGGCGGCGGCACCATATAGAAAAAAGTCATACCATTCAATACTAGTTCCAGCCAATGCAGTTAGAGCAACTTTCTGCATGTTTGATTCTGAATTATCTAATGAGCGCATGGGCTCAAGATACGTTAAATATATTAAAAAGTAAAAATTAAGTTCACTAATAAATTTTATGAGATATAGCTAAGTCTTATATACTAAAAAAATGAAAAATATTAGTAATTCATTGTTATTCATTTTTGGACTGATGGTATTAATTGTTGCTTGTAGTAAAAAAGAGATTATCACTCCAGTATCTAAAGAAATTATTCATTTTGATGAATACCATGGGCAAAAAGTAAGTGATCCCTACAGGTGGCTTGAAAATTTTACAGATGATGAAGTGAAAGAATGGGTAGGATTGCAAAATAACTACTCACAACAGTTTTTAAAAAACAGATTCCAAAAAAGTATTAAACAGGATCTTGAATTAATCTGGACTAGTGAATATTTAAGCACTCCATTTAAGATGGGTGAGAAAATTTTTTATTATTTTAACACTGGGAAATTAGAGCAAAACAGACTGATGATAAGAGACTGTGAATCCTGTCCTGAAAGAATTCTTATTGACCCTAATGATTTTTCAAATGATGGAACTGTTTCTCTAGCATCAATAAGTGTTAGTCCAAATGCTGAATGGATCGCATTCGCAAAATCAGACGGGGGTTCGGACTGGCGAACATGGAAAATTATGAATATTGCCTCT
Organism: uncultured SAR86 cluster bacterium; assembly: GCA_902599315.1. Classification (GTDB taxonomy): domain Bacteria; phylum Pseudomonadota; class Gammaproteobacteria; order Magnimaribacterales; family D2472; genus D2472. Next base: position 68,435 of record CACKEY010000001.1, read on the forward strand.
GGTGAGATACTTGATGATGAAATCGAATGGTCTAAATTTTCCAGTGCTGAATGGTCTCCGGATTCCAAAGGATTTTTTTACAGGAAATATCTTAAGCCAGACGGAGAAGAGTTATTAGATTTAAATAGCAGTCCAAAACTAATGTTTCACTCTATTGGTACAGATCAAATAAACGATCAAATTATAATTTGGGATAAAAACGATCCTTTGTTATCGAGATCTATTAAAGTTTCAGATGATGGTCAATATAAGATTCTATTCACAGAAAAAGGTACAGATGAGAGGAACTTAATATCTATTAGTAGATACGATGATGAAGAATTTATTGCTGTCATTAATGAATTTATTGCAAGTTATACCTTTATAGATTCTGAAGATAACTACTTGTGGTTTTTAACTGATCACATGGCTCCAAACGGAAAAGTGGTTCGTTTGGACTTTGATAATATTAGTTTGGGCTTCGAAGAAGTAATTTCTGAAACTACTTCTTCAATAAGAAGTGTGGATTTCATTAACCAAAGCTTTGTCATAAATTATTTAGATAACACTTTTTCTAATATCAAGTATTTTTCAAAAGATGGTAATGAAATTGGCTCTCTTAAATTAGATTCTTTAGGCTCTATATCAGGATTTAATGGAAGAAAAGGAGACAAGAGTGTTTTTTATAGCTTCACAAATTTTAAGCAGCCAGCTCAAATTTATAAATTAAATTTTTTGACTGGTAATTCAGAACTTTTTTGGGAGGAAAAACTTTCGAATTTTGATGCCAATAATTATGAAACAAGATTAGAATTTTTTCCCTCAAAGGATGGGACTCTTATTCCAATTCATATTACTCATAGAAAAGATTTGAAAATAGAGTCAAACACACCGGTTCTACTATATGGATATGGAGGTTTCAACATTTCAATATTACCAAGATTCTCAAAAAGATATCTTGCCTGGATGAATCAAGGTGGTGTATTTGCATTGGCAAATCTTAGAGGAGGAGCTGAATATGGGAAGACCTGGCACGAGCAAGGAATGCTGCTTAAGAAACAAAACGTTTTTGATGATTTTGCTTACGCAGCAAAATTTTTACACGACAACAAAATTGGCTCTCCCAAAACTACCGCCATACAAGGAAGATCAAATGGTGGACTACTTGTGGGAGCGGTGATGTTACAAAATCCTGATTTATTTGGTTTTGCTATTCCACAAGTTGGTGTGATGGATATGTTGCGTTTTAATAAATTTACTATTGGTTGGGCATGGGAGTCAGATTATGGCTCACCGGAAAATTTAGATGATTTTAAAAATTTATATGCATATTCGCCATATCATAATATTGAAGCGGATGTATGCTATCCACCCACATTGGTAACGACATCAGACAGAGATGATAGGGTCGTGCCGTCTCACTCATACAAATTTGCAGCTAGACTGCAAAAGCTTCAAAGTTGCAAGAACCCAATCATGTTGAGAGTGGAGACAAGATCTGGTCATGGAGCAGGCATACCAAGAAATAAATTGATAGATGAAATTGCAGATATATATGGGATAGCATTAAGTTTTATGCAAAAAAACTAGCCTAAAAAGCATGGATGTCTGTGTTAATCTATCGACCTAATAATTTGTGCCGAGAAACTATGAAAAAATCTATTATCTTTTTTTTAATACTAATAAATTTTAATTTATCCTCTGATGAAGGCATGTGGGAGCCCTATGAGCTTACAAAGCTGCAAAAAGAACTCAAGCAATCTGGATTTTCAAAGAATGTATCGGGCTTAACTGATTTGTTTGCTCATCCAATGAATGCGATAGTAAGTTTAGGAGGTTGTTCTGCGGCATTTGTTTCTCCAAATGGACTAATTGCAACAAATTATCACTGCATAGAAAGTTCATTCCTCCAATTTAATACCTCAAAAAATGAAAACCTTTTTGAAACAGGTTTTGTTGCTAGAACAAAAGATGAAGAAAAAAGATCTGCGCCAGGTGCTAGAGTTTTTATAACCACCTCAAGTACAGAGATTACAAGTGACGTTCTTAGAGGTATTACAGATCAAACAGAAAGTTTAAAAAGGTCTGAATTGATTGAGGAGAATAAAAAAAGAATCATTAAAGTGTGCGAGAGCTCTGAAGAAATTGAATGCAGAGTGAGATCTTTTTTTAGCGGTGAAACATACAAGCTAGAGAAAGTATTAAAAATTAAAGACGTTCGGCTGGTTTATGCACCACCAGCATATGTTGGAGAATATGGAGGAGAGATAGATAATTGGATGTATCCGCGCCACACCGGCGATTTTGCTTTGCTAAGAGCTTATGTTGGAAAAGATCAATCTATCAAAGAATTCGATAAAGAAAATATTCCATACAAATCAAAATCTTTTCTGAAAATTTCTGCAAAGGGTGTTAGTGACGGCGATTTTGTTATGGTTTTAGGTTATCCGGGTAGAACAAATCGATTGCTTACTTTTAATGAAATTAATTGGGATTTAAATATTGGATTTAAAGAATCAATCAAGTATCTGCAACGAGGCATTAAATTAATTGAAGATCATACAAACGAATCTGATGGATCAAAACTAAAATACAGAGGTAGAAAAAGTGGATTTGAAAATTACTTCAAAAAAATATCTGGTCAAAATGATGGTGCTAAAAATTTCAATCTACTAGAAATTGAAAAAGAAAATTGGGAAAGATTTCTAAAATTTGCAAATTCAAAGGCGAGCAATGTCGAGTTAGGTCTTTTGAGAGAGTTATTAGATCTAATAGATGAATCGTTAGATGAGGCCTTAGCAAGAAGGTATTATGGCAACTCAACACTCATATCTATGGCGCAAAGACTTTATAGAAACGCAGTTGAGCAAGAAAAACCAGATCAAGACAGAAAACAGGGTTATCAAGAAAGAGATCAGGAAAGGATTATAAATGGGATAAAACGAATGGATTATTCTTTTGATAGCAGAGTCGATGAAGCGATCTTTCTTGACAGGTTAAATAGTTATCGAGATTTTAAAGCAGAATTGCGAAGGCCTGATTACAGTAAAAATTTACTGCTTGATGGCGAATTTGAGTTGACGAAGAAAAAGGTTTCTAAATTATATTCTTCGAAATTCGTAACTGCAGATGAAATGATGAAACTTAAATCCATGAGCTTAGATGAATTAGATTTGTCTGACGATCCTTTGATTAGATTTGTGAGAAGTATTTATCCTGAAACTTTAGTTTATGAAAAAAAATATGATCAGAGAAGCGCTAGGAGACAGCTTCTTAAATCAAATTTTATAAAACTTTTAAGGCAATATTATCAATCCATAAATAAGGAAATTTATGCAGATGCTAATGGAACTTTAAGGGTAACTTATGGAAATGTATCAGGGGTTGAGCTAAAAGATGGCGTCTATTACAAACCGTTTACAACTCTTGAAGGCATAGCAGAAAAACACTCTGGCCAAGAGCCATTTAATGTTGGCAATAAATTGTTAAATAAAATTTCTGAAAAAGATTATGGAGATTATTATTTTGAGTCAATCGACTCAGTACCAGTAAATTTCATATCTACTTTAGATATTACCAATGGTAACTCTGGATCAGCAACTATTAACGCAGATTTTGATTTAGTAGGCTTAGCTTTTGATGGCATATTGGAAACTATAATTGCAGATTACAAATATATATCTCAAGCAAGGAGCATCTCTGTTGATTCAAGGTATCTGCTGTGGACATTAGAAAAGATTGAAAAAGCAGATAATATTTTAAAAGAGCTAACAATTGTTAACTAGATGTTCAATAAAGATATCTTTTCTTTTGCCCATTGAATTCCGGATTTATGAAATGAGTAGTCTTGAAAGCTCAAATGAGGCAGAGATAAAACTCTCAAATTTGGTATGAAAAGACTTTGGGTGCTCAAATCTCCATTGAAATAGTAACAATATTTGTTAGCAGAATTACTATAAATAAACTTATTTTTTAGTTCTATTTTCTTATCTTTAAATTCATTGCCCATGATCTTATGCCAAAAAAGATCTCTCGCTATGCTGCCATTAGCAATTATTAATCTTGGTTTTACTATTGAAAGAAAATACTCTTGTATAGGCCAAAAAGTTTCCCTACCATCTTTTTTTAATTGCTTTTTTGCTTTTGCAGCTAATTTAAGATCTTCTTTATTTATTGGATTTCTAGGTGGGTATTTTTGCTCACCAGGAGATCTTATAAATGATGTATTTGTTGAAAATGTTTCCCTCAAATTTATGTCTAATTCTCTAAAAGTTGATTTTATGGTCTCTTGATGCTCCCTATTACCCCAATTACCATCAATATACTCATTTTTGTCATTTGAAAGCATTACTTGGTTCAGGATTGTATCGTTATAATCTAACCTGTTACCTCCAGGATTAGTTCCCAAAAAATAAAAATTTCCTTTTTTTAATGTAGAGTCTCCTGAATAAATAATAGAGCCAGGCTCCTGCTCTAAACCAGTTTCTAAAAGTAAATTTTTAAGTTTCAAAATCTTAGCTTGCATATCTTCTATCCATATTATTAATTGCAGTAAGGTGGATCAATTCATTATTTAAAACTAGGGCATTTGAAGTAATTTGAGAGTCTCTGTCATAGATACTAAATTCTTTTCCAAGATCTTTTTGATTAATCACTTCTTTGCTATACATAAGATGAAGCATAAAAGAATTAATTTCTTTTTCAGGAGATCTTGAACTTCTTCGATAATTTTCTATCAGTTCTATTAAGTGACTCTTATATAACCTTTCTTTATATTTGCTAAAAATCTCGTTGTTTATGAACAAATCAAGTCCTATATATTTACCTGGAATCATTACTAATAATCCAACTTGATTATCTTCCTCTTTAATCTTTTTACGAAGACTAGATAGCGATTCTTCAAATTTCTTATAAGTATCATTAACTGAGCCAGTTCTAGAGGATACTCCCATTCTCATTTGTTTATTTTGAATTGATGTCCAAACATTATCTTGGAGTGAGCCAGATTGTTGATTATGTTTTGTAGAATTATTATGTAAGTCTTTCATACCCTTAGAATGATAATTAAACATATTTTTGCCTCTAATAAATGCCTTTGTTTTATATGCCCATCTTCTCTGTTCAACACAGCTAACTTTGATCTCCATTGATGAATTATCTGGAACAAACACTGACTCATTTGCTGCACGATCTTGTTTGGCCCCATCAAATATCTCTCCATTTATTATTAACAATGGTTTGTTTGATAAATTTTCTACCAAGAGAGAATTTACTCTTTCTATTTCATGGAGACAAAAATAATTAGAATTATTTTTATCTATGGTTATGAGGTCTGCTGTTTTAAATTTATTCGATAAAACTGGAATAAAAAATCCATCATAATTTTCAAATCTTTGTATTTTTGAAAAAAATGGTTCCTTTAAAAATAATGATGTTTGATTTGACTGAGGCTTAAGATTATTTAAGTGCATAACTCATCCAACTGGTGAAGATTGCCATTGACATAGCTACCTCTCTTCTTTCTAGATTTATATTGCCGTTTGTACCTATCAAAAATTTTCATGCATGCCCAAGTTAATGAAGAATCTAGTTTCGAAATCTCTAAGAGAATCTGCTTCAACTGTTGATGAACAAACTCTCGGCTATTGCTCTGATATATTGACCAAATGACATTTTCATAATTAGAAAACCTGTGCAGTATTGTATAAACAATTTCTTGATCCTCTTTAAAATAACTTTTGTGCGCGGGTCTATGTTTTATCTGACATTTTAAATTCTTTTTAATCATATCCAGGTCGATATTTGGATGCAGTTTGAATACGTATGAATTTTCCACAATCTCTACTTTGACTCTTCTAGAATTTCAAATATAGAGCCATATATTGACTCATAATTAAGCCTTCCCTCGGTAACCTTAATTATTTGCTTTGCTTGTGAAATAGACGGCTGCCTATAACCATATCTCCATGATTTGCAGGAAGCTTCGGAGCATTTAAAGTCTTTAGAAGCTTTTTTGTAACCTAAAAATTTTATATATCTTGAAAGAGTGATTTCATTAAATCCTCTTTCTTTAAGATTTTTACTCACTGCCATTATTTACAATTTTTTGAAGTTGAGTATTACAAAAATCTGCATATGATTGATGAGGTTTTAAGAATGAAGAGACATTTTTCTCTGCATTACTGAATACTTTTGTATAACTTTTCTCAATCAGCAAACGAAGTTGATCTATTTTCTTCCTTCTTTCCCATTGACAGATTTCCTCAAGCAAATCATAAGTAGCTTTATCTACTGTAAGAGTCCTGTAGCCTTTATTAAAATCACCCATAAAAAATTTCTCCATATACACAATTTTGTGTTATTATTTAGTTATAAAAATACTAAGAATGTTAATAATACACATTTAGAAAATAATTACAAGTATATTATTTATATATTTATGATATTATTTATAAATGTATTCAAATAATAAAGAGCTTCTAAAGCGTTTGGATAAAATTTTTTTAAAAATTTCTAGTTTCACTTATGAAGAAGGATTTGAGCTAGCAGAAAACATTTACGTACATGAAGTCCTGAAAGGAACTATTCCAAGAACATCTAGCATTCATAAATCGATTGAGCTTGCATTGATGCTTCTTTCTAATAACGAGCTTAGCAATATCTTTTGGAAGTCTTATGCGCAAACCTATCTTATAAGTAATTCTAATTTATATTTTGGTGATTTAAATATAAGTCACATCAAAAATATAATTTTTACTATCGAAAAAGAATCTAAATCTAATAAAAAATTAAAAGAAGCGTTAGTCAGTTTTGAAAGGTTTATTCTTAGCAATGGGATTCTAAAAGATTTATCAAAAAACTATATTGAATTTAATCCTAACCTTGTTATGAATGGCATAGGAGCAACTGCAACCTTAAATGACTCTGAAAATTTGCTTAGCCCTATAATTTTTCATGGTAAATCAATGTTAAGTAGAATAATTTTTAATGTATTCGGAATAAAAGTTGTTTCAGGAAGAGGGTTAGATGACTACATTAACCCTAAATCAATTTTAAAATCAGAGATTGATTATTTGATTATGAGAAATCTTATTCAAGAAGCAGAGCCTGAATATAAGGCAAATTATAGGAGGTATTTTGATCAAGATAGTTATGATTTTAATAGTGCCCACAGAGAATATGTTTATTCATTTATTAGAACTAAAGAATTAATAGATAAAATTTCTATTGAGGCCTATGGGTTTGAGGAAGGTGAAGATGACTTTGAAATGATGCTTGGTTTTAGAGACATTTTGGCATTTAATCTATTTGAGCCTTACAGTAAAAAATTTTCTTCAAACGGCCCTGAATGGTTTGCTGATATTATTGAGGGAGCAACAAGACATGCAATCAATACACTAAGACAATTGATTGAATATAAATATCATTTATTTCATAACAAACAAAAGGAAACTATTTCAATTGAAGGATTAACAATGGTTGCAGGCTTATCTAATCCAGACTCAGTAAAAAACATATTAAATAAAGACGGCTCGGATTTGAAAAAAAAATCTGTTACTAAAATCATAAAAAGTGATGGGTATTATGGAAAACATAAATTTTTGGAGATTGAGTGCCAGTCAGCAATTAGATGGCTTCGAGATAGTAAACGAAGATATGAAGTCTATGAATTGATTGAAGACGAAAAGCCTTTTAAAAATATTGACTATGAGTTCATTTCTGAAGAAATTGATAAAGCAAAAGAAAGGATCGAGAAGTCAAAAAGAGAAAAGATAAAATTTAACGATAGTGATCGATTTGCCCGAACTAATAAGGAAATTTTTGGGAGAGTTGCAGACCATAACAAAGACAGATGGGAGTGGATTGGCAAAGGTAAAACTTTTAAAGAGCTCAACGAAAAAAATTCAACTTACAGGAAAAATATTAAAAGAAAAACTTATCAGAAGAATAAATCGCCGATCACTCAAGACATCCTTTATGACTTAAATAGTGGGTATATAAAACAAATTAATTAATGGTGGGTCTGGGTGGACTCGAACCACCGACCTCACCCTTATCAGGGGTGCGCTCTAACCAAGCTGAGCTACAGACCCAATTAAATGGGAAAGGCGATTATAAACTAAACAATTAACTTGGGAAACTAAGCCTTAACTTAGTCCAATTTACCTTCATCACGAAGCTTCTGACGAATTTTAGTCGCGCTAATTTCAGTGACAGAACTATCAAAAACCTCTTCTTCAAATGAATAGCCTACCCCTCGGCCATAAGTTATATTCACAATATTTGGTACCAACATAATTTCATACTCAACCCCTCTTTTAAAGCCATCCTTAAGAAGGCCTTCTTCAATATTCTTACAAACTTCATCCCAATTAAAAGGATTATCATCTTGACCATCTCCGCCAGATGCTCCTTGAACATCTCTAACCTGAATGACTACCTGACCAGTTTTAGCAACACATCTTTTGAATAATGCCTGATGACCATCATGCCATGGTTGCCATCTGCCCAACATTTGGACAGTGGGCTTCTTCCAATCAAACATTCTTTAAAATCTCCTTAGCAATGTCGTCATGATTATGCTCATTCCACTCAGTGATATGAAAATCAACTCTATCAGGATCTTGAAAAAGTTTATTAGTGTCCTCGTATCTACCTTCTTTTATAGTGTCCATCCAAATTACAATATCAGCACTAAAATTTTCTCGTGTTTCTTTTGTAGGACAAACAAAATCACAGACAACATATCTTCCATGTGATTTCTCAAAATCTGCAAAGGCTTTCATCCTCATTGATTGTCGCGATCTTCCAGCATCTGAAAAATCCCAATCATTTGCCATCTTCCTTACTTGATCAGCGTTATACCATGCGGCATTAAGCAAAGGTACTAATCTTTGAGTTAAATAGGTTTTACCACTTCCCGGTAAACCCATGACTAAAATTTTCATCTTGATCAACTATCCTTTTGTTATGGTTGCTTAACGGATTTATAAAGACTAAAAAATAAATAAAATAAAGGCATCAAAGTGGCATACTTAATTAAAGTTGTAAGAATTAGATACCATAAACTTCCATCGGTGATAATAGTTCCACCTGCAAATCCAAAAAACAGTTGTATGCCCATGAATGTTGTTGTTAAAAAAAATAGTTTCGTCGCAAATTCTTCGGTTAAGCTCCAAGATTCTCCAAGAGAATCCATAGGCCCCTTTTCTTCAAACATAATAAATAAAGGGAATAAACCTAGGCGGCCATATAAATAAAAACCTGGCAAAATTAACAAAAGAAAGCCTAGCCCGTATGCAATGGAGTGCATAATATTTGCCCACAAAAGAGGAAAAAACTTTTTTAAACCTGCAAACAGTGCTTGATATGGAGTTATTGAATTTTCATTTGATAATGCATGAAAAGCCACCATGCAACCTCCACTCAATGCAACAGATAATATGAGTGAAGCAATTAAAAGAATAGAAAATTGAAAGGATATTTCACTAAGCGCTTCAAGAGCAGCACTATCAGAGCTTGCTTGGATATCTATAGAACCTATAAGACTGGCCAATGCAACCTCAAGAGTAATAATAGGAATACATAAAATAAATAAATAACCGAAATTACTTAGACAAAAATTAATAGAAGATAAAAATTGCTGCATGATGTTTGTTTTTCAGAGGTTAATTATATTATGAAACTTAAAGAATAATTTTTTTAAATTTTCTTTTTCCCACTTGATAAATTGCGGAAGTGTTTTTTAAAACTTGATATTTTTTATCAGTTATTTTTTGTTCATCAATTCTTACAGCTCCTTGCTGTATCATTCTCATTGCCTCAGAAGTACTGGAGGTCATACCACATTCTTTTAACAAATTAGGTAGTGGAATTAAATCACCAGAAATTTTGTAAGATATTTCTTCAATATCATCTGGAGTATTCTTTTTTTGAAACTGATTAATAAAGTTTGACTCAGCATCATTAGCTGATTTTTCATTATGGAAACGAGCAATGATCTCTTTGGCTAATTCAATTTTTATATCTCTCGGATTCTTTCCTTTTGCTTGCTCAGATTTCAAATTCTTAATTTCATCAGAAGATTTAAAGCTTAATAGATCAAACCATCTCCACATGAGTTCATCCGATATAGACATAATTTTCCCAAACATTTCATTGGGAGACTCGTCAATTCCTACATAATTATCCAAAGATTTAGACATCTTATTTTTTCCATCTAAACCTTCAAGAATCGGTACTGTTATAACAACTTGGGGTTCTTGATCAAATGCTCTTTGCAGATCTCTACCCACCAAAAGATTAAATTTTTGATCAGTTCCTCCGAGTTCTATATCAGCATTAAGAGTTATGGAATCATTAGCTTGAATTAGAGGATACAGCAATTCATGCATAGCAATGCTTTGATTGGACTTATACCGCTTATTGAAATCATCACGCTCTAGCATTCGGGCTAAATTATATTGAGATGCAAGTTTGATAATTCCCTCAGCACCAAGCTTTTTACTCCATTCTGAATTAAACCTGATTTCTGTTAACTTAGGATCCAAAATTTTAAAAACTTGTTTCTTATATGATTTAGCATTCTCATCAATATCAGCTCGATCTAATGGCGGTCTAGTTTTATTTTTTCCTGATGGATCTCCAATCATTCCAGTAAAATCACCTATCAAAAATATTATCTGATGTCCTAATTGCTGAAAATGCCTTAATTTATTAATTAAGACTGTGTGTCCTAGGTGTAAATCAGGTGCGGTTGGGTCAAAACCAGCTTTAACAATGAGCTTCTTTTTGGATTTGAGTTTTGATATAAGCTCATCCTCTCCAATAAGCTCATCAATGCCACGTTTAATTAAATTAAGATCTTCTTTCATTTGATATTATTTATTATAGTATTTAATCAAATAAATGTATGAAATCATGCAGTTGAGCAACAGAAAACTCGGTACAGATGATAAAGTGAGCTGAAAGACAAATAATATTGGAAAGCTCTCGCTTGAAGGAATCGAATTATTTTTAAAACTGTGAGCACTTATAAACCGAACATAAGAACATTACCTTTCGTCTTTATAGCAATTTTTGGAATCTTGATAATTTATGATGCTGGCCTTGAGCAAGAAAAGATAGTTCCAGAAATAATTTCAGAAACCTTGTCCTTAGACATTCAAAACACTTCAAACATTCAATCAAGAAGCATTCATACTGTTGAACAGGGTGAAAACCTATCGCTGATATTTGAAAAATATAAAGTTTCTTTAAATAACACTTATAAAATTTTTAGGGAGGATAAATCTGGTGAAATAAAAAATATTAGACCAGGAGATAGATTGGAGTTTATATCTTCTGGCAATGATTTAACTGAAATTTTAATAAATAAAGGGCCACTCCTTTCATACAAAATTAATTTTGTTCCGGAAATCTTAATAATTAAAATTGAGAAAAAACCTGAGTTTATTAAAACCTTTAAAACTGGATTAATAGAATCTTCGTTCTATTTAGCTGGATTGAAGAATGATATTCCTGAGAGTGTAATCATGGATCTAGCATATATTTTTGGTTGGGATATTGATTTTGTTTTTGACATTAGGGCTGGTGATAGATTTAAAATTCTGTATGAAACTCCATACGTCGATGGTCAGCAAATTGAAAATGGGAGTATTTTAATTGCTGAATTTTATAATAAAAATAATCGCTATTCTGCAATTAGATACAAAGGAAGAAACAAGAAATGGGAATATTTTAATGAAGATGGAAGAAGTCTAGAAAAAGCTTTTTTAAGAGCTCCACTTGATTTTGCCTATGTTAGCTCGCATTTTAATCCAAACAGAAGACATCCTATTCTAAATACTATAAGAGCTCATAATGGTGTTGATTATGCTGCAAAAAGAGGCACCCCTATTCGATCAACTGGTGAGGGAGTTATTCAGTCGGTGGGATGGAAAAGTGGTTATGGAAGAACAATTGTAATTCGCCATGGAGGTGAAATAACAACTTTATATGCTCATTTGGATAAGTATCGCGCGGGTATTTCCAAAGGAGTAAAAGTGTCTCAAGGTCAGACTATTGGTTATGTTGGTGATTCAGGTTTAGCAACTGCTCCTCATTTACATTACGAGTTTCGAATTGGAGAAAAGAGAACTGATCCGTTGAAAGTGGCCCTACCCTCTGCATCTCCAATCGATAAATCTGAAATGGATCAATTTAAAATGCAAAGAAATAATTACATAGAAATATCAGATCAGTTATTATCTAAAGATCCAAATGAGAAATTATTCCAATAAAATTTTTATTGGCACCATGAGTGGTACCAGTCATGATGGAATTGATATTTGCGCATTAAGCATTACTAATAAAAAGACTAAACTCTTAAAATTTGGTTCATATAAATATCCTTATAGATTAAGAAAAGATATATCAGATGTCATTCAACATCAGAAATTAAGCCTTAATAAATATTTTGAACTTGATAAAAAAATTGGTCTTGCTTTTGCTAAGTCAATCAACAAATTTCTTGTAAAAAATTGTATCGATAAAAATAATATTATTGCAGTTGGTTTGTCAGGGCAGACTCTATTCCATGCACCAAAAGTAAAATATCCTTTTTCAATCCAAGCGGGTGACCCAAAAATAGTTTCTATGAAATGTGAGCTAGATATTGTAAGTGACTTTAGAAATGATCATATAAGTCTTGGTGGAGAGGGCGCTCCCCTTGTTCCTGAGTTCCATCAAAATATATTTGCAAGACGGAATTCTTCCTTAGTAATATTGAACATTGGTGGAATATCAAATTTTACCTTCCTGGATGGAAAAGAAAATTTTTATGGATCAGACTGTGGACCTGGCAATGCGCTGTTGGATGCTTATTGTCAAAATTACCTAAATCTTCCGTATGATAAAAATGGTGAACTTGCAAAAAATGGAAAAGTTCACAACCAGTCATTAGAAAAAATGCTACAGCATCCCTTTTTTAAAAAACGACATCCGAAATCTACTGGTAAAGAAGTATTTAATATCAAATTTATCCCAAAACAATTATTAAGAAAATCTTCTTATGACGTTTTAGCTACTCTTACTGAGCTAACAGCTAGCTGCATAGCAAAATCTCTGAACTCTCAAAAGAAATTACCTGATCAAGGAATTCTTTGTGGTGGCGGAATTAAAAACAAATTTTTGGTCAATTCAATTCAAAGACTTTCAAAAATTGATCTCGCCTCTAGCAATGAATTTGGATTCAATCCGCAAGCAATCGAAGCGATGGCTTTTGGATGGATGGCAAGACAAAGGATATATAAAAATCCACTCTATGTAAGAGATAAAAAGGGGTTACTTGGTAAGATTACAAGATCTAAATAGTAAATGACTCGCCGCAACCACATGTAGTTTTAGCATTAGGATTGGTAATGAGAAATTTCGAACCGGAAAGATCCTCTACATAATCAAGTGTTGCGCCATAAAGATATGGATAAGAAAGGGAATCTAGCAAAATAGCAAAACCTTCAAAATCTAAAATATCGTCGTCGCCAGAAGGGTTGTCATCAAACTTAAAGCCATATTGAAAGCCAGAGCAGCCTCCTCCAGTTACGTAAACCCTAAAAAAATTCGACTTTTGATCTGGCAAAAGGCCTTGAATTCTCTCAATGGCACTAGAGCTAACAGAAATGGATGTTAATTCATTATTCATGTAGAGGTTATTTTATAGGATTCAGAAAAATTTTTTCAAGATTTACATGATAGAAGTTAAAATATCTTAAATATTAGCTATGAAAACAATACTTATTACTTACTCGACCACAGATGGTCAAACAAAATTAATATGTGAAAAAATAAAAAGTATATTAGAAGAAACTTTTGTGGTTGAATTGCAATCAATCAGAAGCATAAAAAAAAATTCAGAGTTGCTAAATAAAAATTTTTCTTATGTAATTATTGGTGCAAGCATAAGATATGGAAAACACTCTAGTGATGTATATGAATTTATAGAAAATAATATTGATTTCTTGGAGAGTATTGATAACGCATTTTTTAGTGTAAATGTAGTAGCAAGGAAATCTGAAAAAAATACAGCAGAAACTAATCCATATATAGAAAAATTTTTGAAACTTTCAAATTGGTCTCCAAAAAAATTAGCAGTTTTTGCAGGCAAAGTAGATTATCCAAAATATAGGTTTATTGATAAATACATGATTAGGTTAATAATGTGGATCACAAACGGACCCACAGATATTTCAAAAACCTATGAATTTACAAATTGGGATAAAGTTGAAGAATTTGCGCACGAAATAAAAAAAATTACTCTCTAAATTTGATATCATCTACCGGCACATTGGCAATAAATTAATTAAGTAAAAAAATTCAAATCATTGAAAAGAAACAAATCAGAATCACTTTTTGAGCAAGCGCAATCATTAATGCCAGGTGGTGTAAATTCGCCTGTGAGAGCATTTAAAAATGTCGATGGCAAACCTATTTTTTTTAAATCTGCTAAAGGTCCAATTTTAATTGATGAAGATGATAATCAATACATAGATTTTATTGGTTCCTGGGGACCGATGATCCTTGGACATTCAAATCCAGTTGTACTGAATGCGATAAGAGCTCAGCTTGAGCTTGGAACAAGTTATGGCGCCCCAACAAGTCTTGAAAGTATTCTTGCAAGTCTAATTAAGAGCCAAGTCCCAACTATGGAAAAATTAAGAATGGTTAATTCTGGTACGGAAGCAACCATGAGTTGTATTAGGCTGGCGAGAGGCTATACGGGTAAGGATAAAATTATTAAATTTACTGGTTGTTATCATGGGCACGTAGATTCTTTGCTTGTTAAGGCAGGTTCTGGAGTCTCTACTTTTGGATTACCGGATTCTCCAGGAATACCAAGTAAATTAGCGGCGCTCACATACAGTTGTCCCTATAATGATATAGAGGCAGTATCAGAAGTTGTAAATGAAATAGGTGATGATTTAGCTGCAATTATTGTTGAGCCCATTGCAGGCAATATGGGATTCATTCCTGGAGAGCATAAATTTCTCTCGACTTTACGAGAACTCTGTAATAAATCTGAATCTTTGCTTATTTTTGACGAAGTAATGTCTGGTTTTAGAGTGGCGCTTGGAGGGGCTCAATCTATTTATTCGATTAAGCCTGATCTTACTGCTCTTGGTAAAGTTATAGGTGGAGGGTTGCCAGTTGGATCTTTTGGAGGAAAGCAGTCCATTATGGATCAACTCGCTCCAATAGGTCCCATCTATCAAGCTGGAACATTATCAGGAAATCCATTGGCAATGAGTGCCGGAGTAGCCCTGCTTGAAGCTGTAATCAATTTAAACCCATTTGATGAACTGCAAATAGCTTCTTCAGAGATAATGCTGCATATAAAAAATCTTATGAATGAAAAAGGCATACCATTTTCAACCTCCTCAATCGGCGGAATGTTTGGTTTTTTCTTGAGTGAAAATTTGCCAAGAAACTTTGAGGATGTTTTAGAGACCGACGATGAAATGTTTAAAAATTTTTTCAATGCTGCTTTAAACCAAGGAATATACTTTGCTCCATCCAGGTTTGAAGCTGGATTTATATCATCAACTCATGATCAAGATATAATTGATCAAACCAAATACAAGATTGAAAAAGCAATCAAGGAATTATGACAATGAAAAATGATATTAGCGCTATAGGAAATGCTCTTGTTGATACTGTATTTAAAGTTGAACACAGCCTGATTACTGAGCTAGGTTTAGAAATAGATCAAATGACTCTTTCCAGCGCTGAGGAACATTCACCAATAATTGAGAGGCTAATTGCCTCTGGAGCAGAAACAGTTTCTGACTGTGGCGGATCAGCGACCAATAGCCTTGTTGCGGCAGCAAGTTTTGGTGCTAAGTGTTTTCATACTTGCAAAGTTTCTGATGATCAAGATGGGATAAGATATCTTGAAAGCATAAAAGAAGCAGGAATTGGTCATAAAGGGAACATGGCAAATGCAAGTTCTCATCCTTCTGGAAAATGCTTAATTCTTGTCACTCCAGACGCTAAAAGGACAATGACCACCGCATTAAATGTAAGTTCATTAATGGACGAAGATGACCTCGATTTTGAGCAGATTGCAAATTCAAAAATTTTTTACATCGAAGGATACATGGTTACCAGTGAAGACAACTACAATGTAACCCTAAAGGCGCTTGATCACCTGAAGAGCTTTCCTGAAGTAAAAATAGCTCTATCATTATCTGATCCTGGACTTGTCATGGGTTTTAAAAACAAATTTCAGGAATTAGAATCCTATGGCTTAGACTATATCTTTGGTAACGATGACGAGGCAAAGGCTTTTATTGATGAAGATGACATTGATAAGGCATTAACAAAACTGCAAGAAAAACCCTACACTTCAATAATTACAATGGGTGAAAAAGGCAGTGTTGTGGTCACAAAAGATAAGGTCATTAGCTCTCCTCAAGTTAATATTACCCCTATAGATACTAATGGTGCTGGAGATATGTTTGCTGGCAGCTTCATGTATGCATTACTTCAAAATCAAGACTTAAAGTCTTGTGCAGATTTTGCAAATTATGGAGCATCAAAGGTTGTAGAAACCTTTGGACCTAGATTAACTCAAGAATCATATCGAGAAGTACTAAATAATTATAAAAAAAGCTAGCTTATTGGCTCGCTTTCTGATAATTTCATGCGCTTAAAAAAATTTTAATATTAGTATGCCTAAAAAAGCAGATACAAAAAAATCGACTGCTAAGAAAAAAGCCTCAAAGAAAATAATACAAAAAAAGACTTCTGCTAAGAAAACTCCGGCTAAAAGAGCTCCAACAAAAAAAACACCAGTTAAAAAAGTGGCTGTAAAAAAAGCTACGGTTAAGAAAGCTTCAGCAAAGAAAAGAACTTCTCCGATTTCTTCTTACAAAGGTCGTAAAGGTGAAAAGTATATGAGTGCTGCGATGAAAAAACACTTCAATGCTGTTTTAATTGATTGGCGTGAGCACCTGAAAGAGGAAATGCAAAAAACATTTGATCATTTAAAAAATAAAGGTGAATCATATGCAGATCCGATCGATCGCGCATCACAAGAAGAAGAGTTTGCTTTTGAGCTTAGAACAAGAGACCGTGAAAGAAAGCTTATCAATAAGATTGCAGCTTCTATTGAACAAATTAAGCAAGATGATTATGGATACTGTTATGCTTGTGGAATAGAAATAGGAGTGAAAAGACTTGAAGCTCGTCCAACTGCTACTCACTGCATTGACTGCAAAACACTTGATGAAATTAAAGAAAAACAACTCGGCGGCTAAGAGAGTAGCCAAAAAAGTATTTTTTTAAAGCTTTTGAAAAAAACAAATAAGCAGTCTAGAGCTAGAACCCCAAGAGTCTTAAAGGAAAGCAAATTTAGCCCTCTTTCTATAGAAATCATTAAAAAATTAAAGAAGTCTGGTTTTCAAGGCTATCTTGTTGGTGGTTGCATTAGGGATTTACTTTCTGGAATAACGCCCAAAGACTTTGATATCTCAACTAATGCAACCCCTGAGGAAGTTAGAAAGATTTTTAAGTCATCAAGAATTATTGGCAAAAGGTTTCGCTTGGTACATGTTTTTAGTAGAAATGAATTAATTGAAGTCTCAACCTTTCGAGCAAATATCTCAAGAGATGAAAATAACTCTGAGGTTCTTAAGGATTCTGCAGGAAAAATTCTAAGAGATAATGTTTGGGGAACCCTTGAAGAAGATTGCATTAGAAGAGACTTCTCAGTTAATGCCCTATATTTTGATCCTCTGCAAAATATTTTATATGACTTTCATAATGGTTTAGAGCACATACAAAAAAAAGTTCTAGTCTCAATTGGTGATCCGCAACTTAGATTTGAAGAAGATCCAGTAAGGAGCTTACGAGCAATTAGATTCAGCTCTAAATTAAATTTCAAAATTTCAAATGATGTCAAAGAAGCCATATACAAAAAGGGACATTTACTTGGAAATATCTCAAATGCCAGAATGTTTGATGAATTCTGTAAAATTTTTCTAACAAAACAAGCACTTGAAAACTTTAAAAAACTAAATTCATTTGGGGTTCTAAAATATTTAATAAATACTCGGGAATATAACGAACATACATTTGATCTTAAATTTCAGCATGCGGCATTAATCAATACTGACAATAGATTAAAAGCTTCAAAATCTGTTACTCCTGGCTTTTTAATTGCTGCATTGCTCTGGCCGAAGTTAATGGATGCATCGAAAGAAAAAGGAAACCTCAATCTAAGAAAATTCTTTCGATCCATGGATGGAACTATTCGAGAACAGCAAGTCCTTACTGCTGTACCAAGAAAATTTCATAGTTACATTAAAGATATATGGTCTCTACAATTAAAGCTGGAAACTCGCCTAGGGCATCAACCTTATAAGATTTTAAATCATCCTCGCTTTAGAGCAGCGTACGACTTCTTGCTTTTAAGAGAAGAAGCAGCTAAAGATAAACAAGGTATTGGTGACTGGTGGACTCAATTTCAAAAGATCAATCGACCAGGAAAAATCGAATTGCTGAAAAGATTGAAGGAATCAAGAAGTGGTCCAGTTGAGAAAAAATTTGGTTTCTTGGAAGAGTTAAGCTAATCTTTACTCAATAAAATAAAAACCTTATGGAACCAGCTTTACAGGAAGCTCCGCTTCCAAAATATATCGCAATTGAGGGGCCGATTGGTGTTGGAAAAACCACGCTTGCTCATAAAATCGCAGAAACCTTTAATTACGATGTATTTTTAGAGCAGCCTGCAGAAAATCCCTTTTTAAAAAACTTCTACAGAAATCCGAAGCAATCTGCTCTTGCAACTCAATTATTTTTTTTGTTTCAACGTATGCAACAGATTGAAGATTTAAAACAGAGATCATTATTTGAACCTGTTCGTGTGGCTGACTTTTTAATTCAAAAAGATAGATTATTCGCTGAAGTTACTCTATCTGAAGAGGAAATGAGTTTATATGAAAAAGTTTATGAGCATTTAACCATAGATGCTCCATCGCCTGATCTAGTGATTTATCTTCAGGCTCCTGTAGAAGTTTTATTAGAAAGAATAAATAAACGTGGTAATCCTGATGAAAAATTTTTAACAGTTGATTATTTAGAAAGACTTAATGACGCTTACTCAAAATTCTTTTTGTACTTTGAAAATGCTCCGCTATTAATTATCAATGCATCAGATATTGACCTTGAAGATGGTGGCTCTGATTATGACATGCTGATAAATAAGATTATGTCTGATCCCAGGGGTAAAAATTTTATTAATCCTCAACCATCAATATTGTAAGAAGTTATTCTTGTGGCAGAGAAGAAATATCTACCTCCTAAAAATCTTGTAAATCCATACATCAAAAGCTTAGATGAATACAAACATATGTATCAACAATCTATTGATGATCCCAAAGCATTCTTTAGGAAAGAAGCTATCGAAAACTTAGATTGGATAGAGCCTTTTAATAGTGTTCATAATGATGATTTTATTGACTCAAAGTGGTTTCAGGAAGGCAAGATTAATGTTTCATATAATTGTATTGATAGACACTTAAAATTACGTGCTGATAAAACTGCGCTTATTTGGGAAGGAGATAATCCCAATGAATCTCATGAAATCAGCTACACAGAATTACATCAAAATGTGTCCAAATTTGGGAATGTTCTTAAAAATTTAGGAGCTTCAAAGGGATCAAGAATTTGTATTTATATGCCAATGATTCCAGAAGCTGCATATGCAATGTTAGCTTGCGCAAGAATTGGCGCTATCCACTCTGTTGTATTTGGTGGTTTTTCTCCAGAATCATTAAAAGATAGAATTCTAGATGCAGATTGCAAAATAGTCATCACAGCAGACGAAGCTATAAGAGGTGGGAAAAGAGTCCCTCTAAAAAAGAATGTTGATGCTGCCCTGTTAGATTGCCCAAAAGTTAAGCATTGTCTTGTTATAAAAAGAACAAGTAAAAATATTGATTGGGTTTCAGGGAGAGACAAAAATTATGAGGAAATGTTTTCTGAAGCATCAAGTGACTGTCCTTGCGAGCCTATGGCTTCAGAGGATCCATTATTTATATTGTATACCTCTGGCTCAACAGGAAAACCAAAAGGTGTAATGCATACTACTGGGGGATACCTGCTTGGAGCACATTTAAGTTTTAAATATCTTTTTGGATATGAAGATGATGATAGATATTGGTGTACAGCCGATGTTGGATGGATTACAGGTCATACCTATATTCTCTATGGGCCTTTATCCTGTGGTGCTACAAGTTTAATGTTCGAAGGCATTCCAACATATCCCAGTCCCTCAAGGTTTTGGGAAATTTGTGATAAACATAAAATATCCATTTTTTATACAGCTCCTACTGCGCTAAGGGCATTAATGGCTCAAGGAGATGAACATGTATTTAAAACAAAAAGGGAAAGCCTGCGTATTTTAGGAACAGTGGGTGAGCCGATCAATCCAGAAGCATGGGAATGGTATTTTAACGTAGTTGGTAATAAAGATTGTCATATTATTGATACCTGGTGGCAGACAGAAACTGGCTCAGTACTAATTTCTCCAATTGCAGGAATAACTCCAGTAAAACCAGGGTCAGCAACTTTACCATTTTTTGGAGTCAAGCCTGAGCTTGTAGATGAAAATGGCAATATCATTGAAGGGGTTCAATCAGGAAATCTTATCATTACTCAGTCATGGCCAAGTCAAATTAGAAGTGTGTATGGAGATCATCAAAGAATGATTGATACATATTTTTCTACCTATGAGGGGGCCTATTTCACGGGTGATGGAGCAAAAAGAGATGAGGACGGATATTTCTGGATTACTGGCCGAGTAGACGATGTGTTGAATGTTTCCGGACACAGACTAGGTACAGCTGAAATCGAGAGCGCTTTAGTTTTGCACGAAAAAGTTGCTGAAGCAGCCATAGTCGGTTTTGAGCATCCTATAAAAGGTCAAGGAATCTATGCATACGTTACCCTAATGATCGGAGAGGAAGAAAGTGAAAATTTAATAAAAGACTTACAAAATTTTGTTGCTAAAGAAATTAGCCCAATTGCAAAACCCGATCTTATTCAGTGGGCGCCAGGACTACCAAAAACAAGGTCAGGAAAGATCATGAGAAGAATTTTACGAAAAGTTGCATCTGGAGAATTTGATAATCTTGGAGATACCTCCACCCTAGCTGATCCAGGTGTGGTAGATGATTTAATAAAAAATAAGCGTAATTTAAAAAAAACTAACTAATAAACATCCTATGCCAATCACCGAAGTTATTATTACTAAATAATTGTTAAGAGTGGTCTCATCCATAAATTGCATTTCACCTTTAGATTGGTAAAAAAACTCAGGCTTAAGCATAAGTGTTATTGAATTAAGCGCATGCATGAAAAATATAACAAAAATAAACCAATGAGCTTGCTCAATAATTGCCGCAAAACTTAAAAGTAAAAAAGGCACATCAAAAATTAAAAGAAATTTTTTATTATTTTGATTATAAATAAATCCTAAGATATTAAATTTCTCTTTTATTAATAACAGAGTGATTAAAGCAGAAATTAAATATGAGCATCCTAAGATAAAAGCAAACATTGTGTCAGATTAAAGACCAGATTTTTTGATTTTTGTCCAAAGCAACCATTTTGTCGTCAAGGAGTTTATATAAGTGAGCCTCAAGACTCCAAACAGCAATAGGATGAAGTTTAGAGTCGACATCGTCATAGACACTCTTAACTAACTCCTCTGACCTAACGGATGAAAAATTCTTTAACTTAGATATAACTTTCTTCTCTCGTTCAAGCCGATGATTGATGATCCAATCAACCACAGCCATTGGGTCTTCAAGAAAACCTCCATGGCCAGGCCAAATTTTGTTAAAACTATATTTTCGTAATAAGGCCAATGAGTTCAAATAATCTTTCATGGATCCATCAGGATGAGCAATAACAACAGTAGAGCCATTCATAATGTGATCTCCTGTAAGCATGGCTTTTTCTTCACGAATTAAAAAACAAAGATGGTTAGAAGCATGGCCTGGAGTATGAATACTTTCTATGGTGTATTCTGCAGTTTCGATTAAGTCTCCTTGTCCTAAAAAACGTTCAGGTTTAAATGTTTTATCCTGAAGAGTGTCGTCTTTTTCGACCAATCTACCCATTAGGGGAACATTTAAAATTTCTCCTATTACTTTAGCAGCAGGAGAATGATCCCGGTGAGTATGAGTAACCAAAATGCGTTTAATTTTACCTTCCCCAAGCTTGATTAATTTTTCAATGTGTTCATCAATTTTTGGCCCTGGATCTATAAGAGTAATATCTTCTCTACCAATTAGATAGCTGTTTGTTCCTGAGCCAGTAAACATGCTTCCATTGGGAGCAGTGACTTGCTGAATTAATTCTTTAGACATTTTTGTATCCTTTGTCGCCTGGAAGAAAGCCGATCCACTTGCCATCTTGCTTTACAAATTTTGGCAGTATTGGCTCAATTGCGTTATTACCCAAACCCTCAAAATAATTAAAGGCTTCAAAGGCGGAAGAAAATTCTGCCAACTGTTCAATGTTACTTATGGTTGGGAGAATCATGTTCATTTTGCCTTCTTTTAATTTTACCAGAGCATCTTTGGGTTTGATCCAAAAGCTTTCGGTTAACTCAAAACCATCATGGCTTGCTAGTTGTTTAGCATTTACTTTGGCAAGAAAAAATCTTGTATCAAATCTTTTGGGTTCAATGGCAGGAGTAATCCAATGCGCGCATGGAACAATGTTATTAGTCCTTAATCTTAATGACTCAGATATACATATATCTTTGAATGAAATTTCCTTATTATTTAATTGTTTTCTTAAACTACTTAATTTCTCATATTCTTGTATTAATGAGTCGCTGGGATTTGTAAGTAATACTCCAGTCTCCTCAAAACACTCTCTTATGCAAGCAATCCAAAATGACAGTCCGTCATTTTCAATGCCAAGTCTTGCAGAAGCCTCCTCATCATTCATACCTTCGCAGTATGCATACAAGTCTCTTTCTGTATCCTCGGGATCTAATTTACCTCCAGGGAAAACATATAAACTCCCAAACGAAGATTTGCTACTTCTTTTGACTATGAATATTTCAAAACCGCTTTCTTCTGCTTCACGCATTAAAATAACTGTTGCTGCTGGTTTAATGGGTGTGGTCATTATTTATTCAATAGTATGGTGATTTATTATCCTTTAGAATACGCCTTAATGGAAATCACAAATTCACTTGCAGCTGATATTCAAAATGCGCCTGAATGGTTCCATTCAGCTATATCTAATAAACCAAGAATTCAAAGTCTTACGCATGAACTTGGTGACATTACATATCAAACATGGGATAGGGAGAAGAAAGACGTAATAGTACTCATTCATGGAACTGGCGCCCATAAAAAATGGTGGGATCCAATCGCGCCTTTAATTTCTATGAATTTCTCTATTATTGCTCCAGATCTTCCAGGAATGGGAGAGTCTGATCATAGAAAAGAATATAATTTTGAAGAATTTAGCGAGGCATTAATTGCAATCTTGCATCAAGAAAAAATTGTAAACGGTACTCAAAAAATTTATCTGATAGGTCATTCACTTGGTGGGCATGTTGCTGGTTATATGGCAAGCGAATTTCCCGATCTTTTTAATGGGATAGTAATGATTGATTCTCCAATTCGTCCTCCAACATATGATTATGATAAACATAAGAGTACGGGCCCCTTAAGAAAAATAAAATTTTATCCAGATAAAATATCAATAATAGAAAGATTTAGACTGATGCCACCTCAAGATTGTGAAAATGATTGGTACCTAAGATATATTGCGGAGCACTCTATTCTTAATGTTGATGACGGCTGGAGATGGCGATTCGACGATAAGATGTTTGCAACTCTTCAGCGCCTTAACAACTATGAATTTAAATTTAAATGTCCTGCACTTTTCATTGCAGGTGGCAAAAGTTTATTATTAGAATCAAAAATTATGAAATATATAAGAAAAGCTTTCAAGGAATCTATGAAGGTAGAGGTGATTGAGGATGCGGCTCATCATGTCCCGCTTGATTCTCCAATTGAGCTTGTGAATCTTATAAATAATTACTTAGACGAATGGGAAAATAAAATATGAAAAAAACATTGATAACTACCTCAGGGCTTATAGTTATATGCTTCATGATATTTTTATGGCTCGGAAACAAAAATTCAATACAGCCTCTTGAAGGCTGTGAAAGTAATGCTGAATTAAGTGTTTACTGTGATTTTATGAATCCTGAAGATTTAGCTCTTACCCCAGATGAAAAGTTTTTGATTGTTGCTGAATTTGGTGGAATGGCTCCATTGGTTGAAATGACATCAGGTAAATTAAGTTTTTTTAGTCTCAAGGAAAAAACTAAAATCAACGCAAATATTTCCTTCGGTAATAACGAATGGGGTTCTAAAGATTGCTCTAGAAGCTCAGATGTTCCCTTCGGTCCTCATGGAATCGATTTAATTCAAAGAGATGATGGAAGGTTTCAACTGGCAGTGGTCAGTCACCACCCTAAAGAAAGCATAGAGATGTTCGAATTGACAGAAAATAACGGCTGGATGCTTGAATGGAAGGGATGTATCGATGTTCATGGTCAATATTATTTTAATGATGTATCTCTAGATACTGCTGGAAATTTCTATGCTACTCATATGTTTGACTCTGATTTTTCATTAATACGAGCTTTATGGAATGTGTTTGCTAAATCAGATACTGGCTTTGTTGTAAAGTGGAATACGGATGATTCCTTTGAGAATCTTACTTTTACTTCAGGCTCTTTCCCGAATGGGATTGCACTGGACCAAAAAAATAACAATCTCATAGTAAATTACAACTTAGGAGATAAAAGCATATTATTTAATCTTGCTACCGAAGAACCCTCAGGAGAGTTTGAGTACAATTCTCCTGATAATGTAATCATTAAAGATGGTTATGCATGGATCGCTAATCATGATCATACTGTTGCTGAGTCTTTAGGATGCGGTGAGATGATTACATGTCCTCTCCCTTTTTCAATTAATAAGTTGTCTTTGTTAGATTTTTCATTGATAAACTCTTATAAATTTGAAAGTAAAAATATGGGAATTGGAACGGTTGGCTTGCCACATGATGGATCTTTGTGGATTGGATCATATAAGTCAGACAGATTAGCTGAAGCTAGCCTCTCCATAAGTGAATAGTATTTACACTGCTGAGCAAGTCAAAGCTTTCGAGAAAAGTTCGTTCGTTAATAAGGGAGACGATCTGCTTGCAATGATGGAAGCAGCAGATTGCTCTGTTGATGAATTAGTTAAAGCCTATCCAAAATCTAAATTTTTAATTTTATGTGGACCAGGAAATAATGGTGGCGATGGTTATTTCATTGGTATTGGTTTATCTAAATTAAATAAAGAGGTTAAATTTTTAAATGTACTAGATAATTCAAAAAAATCTCAGCTGTGTGAGCATGCATTTAAAAAGGCTAAAAATTTAACATTTATCAATTCTAATGAACTGAAAAATATCTCAATTGATACAGTCATAATAGATGCAATATTTGGTATAGGAGGAAGAATTGAATTAAGTAAACAACTTGAAGAAATTCTATCTGTTTGCAATGAATTTAAGTCAAAAGTTGCCATTGATATGCCAACTGGACTAAATTCTAATACTGGAGAAATCTCTGAAGCATGCTTTAATGCAGATAAAACAATTACTTTTATTGCATATAAGTTGGGGCAACGAATAAATAAAGGTAAGAATTTTTCAGGCAAACTTATCTTAAAAGATCTGGGACTTGGTATGAAAAAAAAAGTAACTCCGTTGATTAAAGAATTTTCTTTTGAAGATATAAAAGGAAGTATCCCAAAAAGAAAAAATAACGCTCACAAAGGCGATCATGGCAAGCTTTTGGTAATTGCAGGCGATGAGGGATTTGGAGGCGCAGGCATTATGTCTGCAGAATCTGGACTTAAAACTGGCGCAGGATTGGTAAGACTTCTGACTCGAGAATTACATATTTCAGCAAGTCTAGCTAGGAATCCAGAAATTATGGTTTCTGGTGCTGATAATGCGCAAGACCTTGAAGAAAATTTAAGTTGGCCAAATGCAATTGTTGCAGGTCCAGGAATGTTTGAAAACTTTTGGTCAGAACAAATACTCTACAAGCTGCTTGTCACGATTGCTGATAAAAAGATCCCTACTCTTCTTGATGCTGGAGCTCTAAGGTTAATCACCAATAAAGCTTTCTCTAAAATGAAACTTCATGATCAAATGGTCTTAACCCCCCATCCAGGCGAGGCTGCTGATATGCTAAAAGTTTCAACACAAGAAATCCAAAAAGATAGAATAGAATCTGCTAAAAAACTTCAAAAAAAATATAACTGCATAATCGTTCTTAAAGGACAAGGAACAATTATTTGCAATAAAAAAGAAATTTATCTTTGTGCCTCTGGTGGTCCTGAATTAGCTGTGGCAGGAACTGGGGATATCCTCTCAGGAGTTATCGGCTCATTAATTGCTCAAGGATTGGCTCCATTAGATGCAGCCATTGCAGGTGTTGGTCTTCATGCTCAAGCTGGCGAAAATTTTGCTACCGATGTTGGCAGAATTGGATTAGCCGCAAGCGAACTAATACCACAAATAAGAAAATTACTGAATTAGACAGCTGATGCTTAAACTCAATTTGAAGGATGAATCAAGCACTTTGCTTTTAGGTGCAGCTATTGGCAAAACCATTAATAGCTTAGATCAAAAAGTTTTTGAAATTCATTTAAATGGTAATTTAGGTGCCGGAAAAACTACTTTGGTAAGAGGAACACTTGAATATTTAGGCTGGAAAGACGTTGTAACAAGTCCCACCTATACTTTATGCGAAGAGTATGAAATAGATAATAAATTATTATTGCATGTTGATTTGTACAGGATTGAAAGCCAGGAAGACGTGGAGGTATTAAATCTTGACAGAGAAACATTTAATCAAAAAATTGTTTTTATTGAGTGGCCAGAAAATCTTCACACAGATAGACAAGAGGACGTTATAATCAATTTAGAGCATGACGAGCAGGCAAGATGTGTCACACTAAAATGCAAGGACAATAATATTAAATCTAGTATTAAGACCTATTATGAAAATAACTAGATCAAGATTCCTGCTAGGAATCTTATGTATTTATGCTCTCAACTTAGAGGCAGTCAATAAGGTTTCTTTCCAAAATATTTCTGAGCTTGAGTCTGGAAACTTAAGAATAGTATTTAACTTAAATAAAATTGCTTTGATTAACTCATATGCCTTAGATGATCCTTCCAGGATAGTCATTGATTTAAAAAATACTGAAATTGGTGAGCCTATTCAATCTGAATCATTTTCACCAGTTAAATTAGTCAGAGCCAGTGAGGTTGGAGGCACTACTCGAATTGTGATCGATTTGAGAGGATCTGTGTATTGGAAAAAACCTTGGCAGATAAAACATAAAGATCGTATTGATTTGATTTTAGAGATTAAAAGAGACAAAAAGATTTCTCAAAATTTACGCGATATTGTTGTAGCTATAGATGCTGGTCATGGCGGCAGAGATCCAGGAGCTGTTGGAAAGAGTATCTTAGAAAAAGATATAACACTCTTGATCGCAAAAGAATTAGAGCGAACCTTAGAAAATACATATGGGTATAAACCTGAAATGATAAGGCCTGATGATAGATTCGTAGACTTAGATGATAGATATCAAAATGCTAGAAAGCTTGGGGCTGACTTGTTCGTTTCTATTCATGCTGATGCTTTTAGGCTTTCATCTGTAAAGGGCGCATCTGTTTATGTTTGGGCAGAGGAAGCCTCTTCAATTACAGCAGCAACCTTATCAAAAGATAAATTAGCTTCCAGTCCGGAAGTACAATCAAAAATCGGTAAATTAGATGTAAGAGATTTTGATGAAGATGCAGCTCGAACTATCTATCAAATAGCTTATGAAGCCAAGATAGAAAGTAGTATTATTTTGGCAGAAAAAATATTAGAGCAACTGAAAAAAGATCCTTATACAAAGATGCATAAGCCGAACGTAGAATTTGCAGATTTCAGAGTTTTAAAATCAATAGATATTCCATCCGTTCTTGTGGAATCTGGTTTCATTTCTAATCCAGATGATGCTAAAAGATTGGCAGGCAAAGCTGGAAGAAGGATGATTGCAAGAAGTATATTTTTAGGTATTCATAATTATTTTAAAATCAAACCTAAGCCTAATACTTTCATGGCATCTCTTCCAAAATATGTTGAATACGAAATTCAAAAAGGAGATGTAATTTCAGAAATTGCAATACGTTTTGGTGTTACTATTGATGATATTATTAATTTAAATAAATTAAAAAATAAAAGTATTTATCCTGGGCAAATAATTCAAATTTCAATCTAATGTGGGATCTTAAAAATAAAACAGTTGTCATTTCGGGAGCCACTAATGGTATTGGAAAAGCTGCAGCTATTGAGCTCTCAAAAGAATATCCGAAACTAATTTTTACCTATCGAAATGAAAGTCTAGCTAAGGGTCTTCTTGGTGAAATTAAAGATTTATCACCAGATACTCAAGTTCACTCAGTTTATTGTGACTTTTCAAATCAGGACTCTATTAAAAAATGTACTGAAGAAATCAATGGTCTTTGCGAAAGCATTGATGTCCTTGTTAATAATGCTGGTGTTGTAAATACTTCATATCACGAAACAAGTGACGGAATTGAAAATACATTTGCAGTCAATCATCTTGGATATTTTCTTTTTACTAACCTACTTTTGCACAAATTAAAGGGAGAGAATGAGACAAGAATTATAAATGTCTCTTCTGCTGCTCATTCATTTGTTAAAGAAATACAATGGGAGGATATAAATTTTAAAAATAATTTTAAGCAAGGTTTAAGATGTTATGGGCAATCTAAGCTTGCTAACTTACTTTTTACAAGATACCTAGCAATTAAATTATCCACAGAAAATATTTCAGTTAATGCAATTCATCCGGGGGGTGTAAACACCTCACTTGGAAGTCAAAATAAAGTTTGGTATAGCAAACCTTTAAGATTAATTTTAAGGCCCTTTTTTAGATCGCCATTGAAAGGTGCAGAGAGCATTATCTATCTTGCTACCAAGCAAGACGATGGAGTAACAGGAGAATACTTTGTTGATTCAAAAATACATAAGTCGTCCTCTTATTCAAAAAATCTTGAAGAAGCCCACAAGCTTTGGAGTCTTTCTGAAGAAATGGTTGGGCAAACATTTGATCTTTAGAACTCTGTAGGGTCAATATTAATACTCCATCGAACTTTTTTGAAAATTTTATTTTTGTCTGCTGTCAATGAGTTTGCTAGATCAGCTAAAAGCTTATTTAAACCCGTCCTAGTACTTGCCTGAATAACCAAGTGATGATGATATGAGCCTCTTACTTTGGATTGCATAGCTGGAATAGGCCCAATGACAATGCAATTAGTGGCGTCAATGAATTTCTTTGTTTGAATTAACATGTCTAGGTTTGTTTGAGCATTTGGAGATACTGCCTTAATGGTTGCTTCAAATGAATAAGGTGGCTGATTCATTAATTGGCGCTGCTTCATGAGCGATTTAGTAAAATTTAAATAATTTCCACTCCTAAGCTGCAATAAGTTCTGATCATTTGTGTACCTAGATTGAACCAGAACTGTTGCATTACCATCCAGACGTCCTGCCCTGCCAGCAACCTGTATTAATTGTTGTCCCATTTCTTCTACAGCAGATGAATTTAGACTAGTAATGCCTTGGTCTACATCTACTGCTACAACTAACTCTAAATTTGGAAAATCGTGTCCCTTAATAAGCATTTGAGTGCCTATAAGAATTCCTGTATCAGAATTATTGATCTTTGAGAGTATTGTTTCTAAGGAGCCAGCTTTTGTTGTTGAGTCCCGATCCAGCCTATAAATAGGTGAATTAGGAAAAATTTCTTTTAAGGTTTCCTCTAGTTGTTCTGTACCTGTTCCATGAAAGGATAGCTGTGCTTTTGAGCAGCTTGGGCAATGAGTAGGAACTCCAAAGGCTGAATCACAGCGATGACAAATTAATCGAGAGGCTTGATAATGAAATACTAAGCTTGAATCACAACTATTACACATGGCTTTCCAATCACAATATGAACATATGAATTGGGGCGCAAAGCCGCGCCGATTAATAAATATCATGGCTTGTTTTTTTTGATTAAGGGTTTGATTTATAGCCTCTATGGCCTGTGGAGCTAGGCCACTTACTAAGTTCACCTCATTAATATCAAGAATTGAAAATTTTGGAGGGCTTTTTTGAGTCACTCTCTTGGTTAAGCCAATAGATTGAAACTTCCTGTCTTCAACGAGTTTTAGTGTTCTCAGGGATGGAGTTGCGGAACCAAGGATTATTGGAATTTTAATTATTTGAGCTCGTTTAATTGCAATGTCTCTTGCAGAAAATTTAAAGCCTTCTTGTTGTTTATATGATGCATCATGCTCTTCATCAACAATAATAAGTCCTAGTTTTGATGCTGGTAACATCACAGCAGAGCGTGTGCCAATAATAATTTTTATTTCACCGTTCTTAAATTTTTTCCAAACTTTGTAACGAGCAGCAGGCGTCATTTTAGAATGATAAATACCTACTAGATCTCCAAATTGATTTCTAACTCTGCTTTCCAGTTGAGGAGTTAAAGCAATTTCAGGAGCTAAAATCAAGACCGACTTATTGATTAATAATTTTTCATATATACATCTTATGTAAACCTCAGTCTTTCCTGAACCGGTCACTCCATATAAAAGAGTGGGCATGAAACCTTGCAGTTTATTTATAAACTTTACAGCTTTAACCTGCTCTGAATTTAAGGTTGTTTCAAAATCTAGATTCTGTTCTATTATCTTCTTGTTGTCATTTAAGATACTAACTTCAAAAGTATTTTTTGTTTGTCTAAGATGAGTAGGTAAAAATGAGATAACTACCTCTCCTATTGGATGTAAATAATAATTAGATGCCCATTTAAAAATTTTAAGTTCTGTTTTAGAAAATACTGGCCCGTCATCTAGCACCATGTGTATTGATTTTGTTTTTATATCTGAGTCAGAAACGGCCTCAATGACAACCCCCAGTTTATTTGTTTTACCAAATTTTACGGCAACTCTGGTGCCTGGAATAATCTCCTGATTAGAGTGATAGGTAAAGGTTTGCCTAATTGGTACAGCTATAGCTACATTGTAAAAAAATTTATTCATATGTATTTGTAAACCTAGCTGTATTTGTTATAGTGCTCATCCAAAATTTATTTTAATATGAAAACAGGCATACATCCTCAAACCCGTGAAGTGCTATTCCATGATGTTGGTGTAGACAAATACTTTCTTATTCGTTCGACTGTAAGCACAACTCAGACAAAAAAATGGGAGGACGGTAATACATATCCATATTATGTTCTTGATGTCTCCTCCGCTTCTCATCCTTTCTACACTGGTAAGCAAAAAATGCTTGATTCTGGTGGAAGGGTGAAGAAATTCCAAGATCGTTTTGGTGCATCAGGCGCTTCAAAGCCTAAAGCTAAAAAAGCTGAAGCAAAAGCTGAGGAAGCCGCTGGAGAGGAAATAGCAGAAGAAGCAGTAGAGGCTCCTGTCGAAGAGGTTGTTAAAGAAACTGCTAAAGAAGCTGAAGTTGAAGACGTTGTTGAGGAAGCACCTGCAGAAGAGGCTTCTGATGATAATGCTGAAACAGAAACTGATACTGAATCAGATAGCGAAAGCAAAGAAGACAAATAAACCCTTACTCAACTCCCGAACTACCAAATCCTTTAGTCCCTCTATCTGTTTCTGAGAAATACTCTACAACTCTTAATTTAGCTTGCTTGATTGGTACAAGAATCATTTGAGCAATTCTATCACCGCTGCTGACTAAAAAATCTTCTGTCGATCTATTCCAAAGAGGCACTTTCAGCTCTCCCTGATAGTCAGAATCAATCAAGCCAACTAAGTTTCCCATAACGATCCCATATTTTGAACCTAATCCAGATCTAGGTATCACTAAACCAGAAAGAGTTGGATCTTCTATGTAAATCGAAAAGCCTAATGGGATCAACTGACAGTCTTGAGGTTTTAAAACAAAACTTTCCTCAACACATGCTCTTAAATCCAAACCTGCCGATCCTTCTGTGGAGTATTCTGGTAATGGAATAGAATCGCCTATAAGTGGGTTGAGAATTTTAACTTTCAAATCAATCATGGTTGAGTTCCTTGGGAGTAATTAATGATTCGAGATTTAATATACCAGTATCTATATCTTTCCAATGATTAAAATTAGTAATTTTTGCAAAAGCGCAGGTTGGAAACTTCACAATAGATTGATTGGTTAATTGTTCTGTAAGAATATGTAGTCCTGGATTATGACCGATAACCAGTAAATTGTTTATTTCGTTATCTTGTTCCTTAATTAACTGAGTAAGGCTTGATGGCGATGCATGATATATAGATTCTTTTAAAGTAGTTGTTGGAAAATAGTCAAGGGAACTCAGCACAAGATCAAGAGTTGATTGTGTTCTTTCGCTTGGACTAGATAAGACCAAATCAAATGTAATGTTATGTTTTTGTATGTATTCAGATAATAAAATTGCATTGGATATTCCTCTTTTAGACAATGGGCGGTCAAAATCTGCAAGCGCTGCATTGTCCCAACTAGATTTGGCATGCCTAAGTAAAAATAAATTTTTCATTCTTATTCATTCTATCTTGCTAAGACTCTCTATGTCCTATAAAATCGCGTTTCTATGAGTAAAGTATGTCAAGTCACTGGGAAAATGCCTCAAAGCGGTAATCACGTTTCCCATGCGAATAACCGTGTGAAAAGGAAGTTTCTTCCTAATCTTCATTCGCACAAATTTTGGGTTGAATCAGAGAATAGATTTGTAACTTTGAAGCTCTCGACTAAAGGTATGCGCATCATAGACAAAAAAGGCATAGATGAGGTTCTTAAAGATATGAGATCTCGCGGTGAAAAAGTCTAACTAATAAACTACTGCCTCCGAGAAATCTCTAGGCCCCCCAAGACTTTCCCTATCACTCTTAGGAGTACAATCATCAACATCTTCGACTCCATATTGATTTCCAACTTCTGCAGCCAAAAGCGTTTTTCCAGATAACTTCATTAATTTTGGATCATCGTATAACTCATTAATTACTAAGCCAGCATATTCTTGACTGGCGGCACCCTTCAAAAACTCTGCATATTGCTCTCCATGCATTTCGCTCACCTTCTGAGTCTTCTCATCTTTTACTATTCCAGACCACAATGATAATGAGCATATATCATGGGGCTTTAGGTCATAAGCCATATCAAAAGCCATTTTATCTATCCCAGCTTTTTGTGCGCCATAGATGGGCCCATGCATGTAACACATGGCTCCATGAGAGGAAATTTGAACTATAAGCTTGCCTCTGCTTGCAATCATCAAGGGAGTAAGCGCATGAGACAACAAATAATTTGATTTAAGTCCAACATCCATCACAGACCAAAGATCCACAGATTTTTCCCAATAAGGTTTTGGCTGAACAAGATCATCATGAATCTGGCATGCTGAGTGAATTAAAAGATCTAACTGACCAAACTCTTTTTTTATAAAGTCAGAAAGATCCAAAATTTCTTTTGGATTATTCAAATCTATTGAATAAGCAACACCGCGTGCCCCTTTGGCATCAATTTTTTCAACTGTTTCATCGAGACTACTTTGAATCTCAAATCCGAATTGCTGAACTGTTGATCCCTTTTTTTGACTTCTTGCAGCGCAGATAATCGTATCACCATTTCTAGCCATTCCTTCAGCAATACCTTTACCTACTCCCCTGCTAGCACCTGTAACTAAAATTACTCTTTTATTTTTATTAGTCATATTATTCTCCTGTTAAAATTGTAATGGATGATCTATCTAGCCTCCAAATCACCTCGAAGAACTGAACTTCTGCAGCAAATTGGTGTTAAGCATCAAATCTTAGATATCGATGTTGACGAAAAAATTAATCGCTCTAATTCTCCTCAAGACAATGTCAGGGCTCTGTCAGTTTTAAAATGTCAGGAAGGGGTTCGCAAAATTATTTCTGAGGGTAAATCTTCATATCCTGTTCTTGCCGCAGATACTATTGTTGTTTTAGGAGATAAAATTTTTGGTAAGCCTCGAGAAGAATCTGATGCGATTAGCATGTTACTTGAACTTTCTGGAAAAACTCATCTAGTAATGACTGCGGTGACCATTGGCATCATGACTGAAGAAGAAGCTAAATTCCACACAATTAGTGTTTCATCGAAGGTTGAATTTTCAAAATTAACTGCGAGTGATTGCAAGGAATACTGCGATACTGGTGAGCCGTTTGATAAAGCAGGTGGCTATGGAATTCAGGGATATGGATCTGCTTTTATAAAAAAAATAAACGGCAGCTATTCTAATATTGTTGGTTTGCCCATTCATGAAGTGGTTCAACTTCTAAAAGAGTTAGAGATTCCATATTGGAATAAATAATAGTTTTTTAAATTTTGTGCATACCTGATGCATGCAAAATAAAGTTTTTCTTTAAAAAACTTATATTATCAACCATCTTTAATCCTACATTACGACCCAACCTTAAGTATGGATTATCTTGCTGGAAGAGATTAAAAAGAAAATCGACTCCCTTGATCATTGATGCATTCAATGTTTTCCTTCTAAGCTCATATTTCTTCAAAAAAGCTAGTTTACCAATCTCTTGATCTGCATTAATGGCTCTTTCAATTTCTTCAGCAAGAATCATAGCATCTGAAATTCCTAAATTTATGCCCTGACCTGCCAATGGATGAATAGAATGAGCAGCATCAGCAATGATGCAAACACCATGATCACAGTACTCATTTAGATGATGAGCCGATAATGGAAATGACAATAATTCACTGCTCACTTTCATACGGCAAGATATTTTTTTTTCAAATTTTTCTAAATGTTGTGCAATGTTATCTTTATTTAAATCAGCGGCAAGCTCTTTCGGCATTGACCAAACTACTGAAAATTGATTAATATCTGAATCATTTTTATATGGCATCAATGCAAAAATCTCTTGTTCGTAAAACACTTGAATGGCCTTATCTTCACTTATATCAGGTATTTCAACCAGGAAGGTTTTGGCAATTTGTTGATAATCTCGAGAAAAATTTTCTGAGGCAACAGACTTAGCCAAAGTAGAATTTCTGCCTTCAGCAATCACAAGAAGATCTGTATCAAGAATTGTTTCATTGCTTAATGAAACATTAACTTTTGAATCTTTGAGCTGAAAAGAAGTTACTTCATCGCCAATGGATGTAAAAGATTCAACCTTAGTAGCTAATGCTTGTCTTAAATCATTGAAGCCAAATACTTTCGCTAAATATTCTATATTTGCTTCTTTTGAGTTAAAAGATAATTTTCCAGATCCAGACCCATCAAAAATATTCATTTCTTGAATTGCAGATGAGGAAGTTGTAACGCCTAATTGATCCAGTCTTTCGCAGGCACTTAAATTTAGTGTCAATGACCTTATGTGATCATCTTTAGAAGCAATGTAAGGATTTTTTTCAATGATTTGAAAAGGTATGTCCCGAGCAGCTAGCTCTAGACCCAAAAAGGATCCAACAATTCCGCCTCCAGAAATTAATACAGATTGGGTCATATCAATTCTAGGCCATCAATGCTTCTATTTCCTTGGGATTGGATGGAACAATGTCAGTGAGATTTTGATTGCCTTTAGTAGTCACTAAAATATTATCTTCTATTCTGATACCTATTCCTTTCCATTGGTCTTTTACGTTGGCAGTTGATGAAATATAAATGCCAGGCTCAACTGTTGTTACCATTCCAGGTTTAAACTTCATATATTCACCATCTTCTGTGTAATCTCCTGCATCATGAACATCTATTCCCAGCCAATGACCAATTTTGTGCATATAAAAATCTTTAAAGGCTCCTGTTTCATGAAGTTCTTCCATTGAACCATTTAATATTCCAAGATCAATTAATCCCTGTGTTATAACTTTTTCAGAAATTATTTGTGAATCCATGACATTGTTATTAACTGTTACTGCTTCTATGCTTTTTTGCTGTGCCTCCAAAACCACTTCATAAATAGCAAGTTGAGCAGCAGTGAATTTACCATTTATTGGATAAGTTCTTGTAATATCAGATGCATATAATTCAAATTCGCAGCCTGCATCAACAAGAACCAAGTCTCCGTCTTTAAGGGCTTTTGAGTTTTCTACGTAATGAAGAACACATGCATTTTCGCCCCCAGCCACAATAGGAGTATAGGCTGCAAAGCGCCCGCCTTTTTTTGAAAATTGATATTGATAAAATGCTTCTAGTTCTTGCTCATTCATGCCAGGTTTTACAAATTTCATAGCTTCAACATGAGCTTCAGCAGAAATTTGACATGCCTTTTTCATTATCTCTATCTCATCTTTGTCCTTAATCAATCTCTCATTGCCAATTTTTGATGATGCGTCAGCAATATCAATGGGTGAACTATGTCTATCTTTTGATCTAGCAGTTTTAATCCAATCAATCACATCGGCATCTAATTTCTGGCTCTTACCAACCGGATAAAAGACCTGATTGTATCCAGCCAATAGATCAGGCAATTTTTCGTCTATTTCTGTGTTATCAAAAGCAAGATCAAAACCATGATCCTTTACAGCTCCATTAGGTCCAGCCCTGTATCCATCCCATATTTCCTTTAATGCATCTTTTTTTGGAACAAAAGCTATTGATTGAACATCTTTGCTCTCATTGATTAAAAGGACTAATGTAGACTCTGGTTCATTAAAACCAGTTAAATACCAAAAATTGCTATCTTGTCTAAATGCGTGAGACGAATCTGCATTTCTGTATTGAATTGCTGCACCAGCAATCACTACAGCAGAGTTCTTTGGTAACATTGCGCCAAGTTTACTCCTTCTATCTGCATATATATTTTTCATGTGCTAATTCTACTCTTTTCTTTTTCAAACTTCCCTATTTACTGACTAAGACTTAAACTAAATATATTGTTATGAGTGAAAGTTCAAAAAGTTCTATCAATATTTTAATAAAAAGCACAGAAAAGCTTTTAAAGAGGTTTAATGAACAAAAAGGAATTATTGATGCTTATATAAAGAAAGAGAGGGAATGGAAAAAGCATAAGCTTGTTCAAGCAAATGAAATTAAAAAGCTCGAAAAAGCGAATACCAAGTTAGCTAAAGTTATTAAATCACATGAGCAATAAAGAAGTTTTAGAATTAATGATTATGGGTAAAAAGATCACAATTGCTTGTCCGCCAAAAGATAAAGAAGGCCTCATTAAAGCAGCTGAAATATTAAATGAGCAAATAGATTCCATTCCTGACAAATCTAATGCCTTAATTTTGACCAGTCTGGACTTAGCTTTTAAAAGTCAACTTCCGCAAGAGGGAAGCTTGCTCTCAAAAACGGAAGAAAAAACCATTAATGATCTTGCTTCAAAAATTGAAAATTCTCTAAATTAGCAAAACTCTTTTTTTTAAAATCAACTAATCTATAATGTAATTGACTGGTTCATTCGCTAACTTATCGAGATTCTTTGAACCGATAATATATTTAAAGGTGATTTTCCACTGCTGTTGTTGTGCATTACCATCAAGGGAAGCCTGATGCAGTATGAGCTTCACCACCTGAGCTTTCGGTTCAGGTAACGATAAGTGGCGGTGAATTGGTTTTTAGCTAACAGGCAAAAGTGAAATCAAAATATAGACAATCTATCCTTAATTTAAGGAATGCATTAAGTTCATCCGAAGTTTCAAATCTCTCAAAAGAAATAGTAAAAAATGTTAATGCGGAATTTCACATAGACAATGTCGGGATATTAGGTAGTTACTTCTCTGTAAATAATGAAGTTGATCTAACAGCCATCAATAAAAAAAGATTTAATGAAAATCGCATAACCTCCTACCCCAGGATTGGACCTAATCATTCAATGAATTTGATTGCACCCAAAAGCTTTGAACAACTAATTAAAAATAAATACGATATTTATGAGCCATCAGATGGCGATGTAATCAATTCTATGGATCATGAAATCATCATCATTCCAACGGTTGGCGTAGATAAAAATGGATACAGGCTTGGATATGGTGGAGGTTACTATGATAGATATTTAGAATCGATTCGTAAAAATAGTTACAGGCCATTACTAGTTGGTTTAATTTATGACTTTCAGTTTTTAGACGACTCAATCAATGATATTCATGATATTAGACTAGATATTGTATTCTCAGAGACTCAAAGTAAAAACTTTGAAAGTTAAATTTCTAATTTAGCTGCAAAATTAAAAATATCTTCTGAAAGGATCTTAGGATTTTCTAATGCTGCAAAATGACCTCCGGGATATTGGTTCCACTGAACTATGTTATAGATTTTTTCTGCCCAAACCCTGGGTGGTCTAGCAATTTCATTCTCAAATATAGCTCCAGCCATTGGCTGAGAAACTGGATTAAATGTAAATCCTAAAGGACCATTCTCATAATAGAATCTTGCAGATGACGTGATAGATTCTGTATGCCAATACAAAGATACAATTGCAAGAACCTCATCTAAGGGAACTACAAGTTTGTCAGAATCATCTTTTGTCCATCCATGAAATTTTTCAATTATCCATGCTGCCAAACCAACAGGAGAGTCATTTAAACCATATCCAACTGTCTGAGGCTTCGTGCTTTGAATTGCAAAATATCCGTATCCTCTTGCCTGATATTTTTCTATGTTTTTCATTCCTTCAATCTCTTCTTGTAATACTCCCTGCATGGAGTCTTCGCCTTCCGGAGGAAATGCTATTACTAAATTCAGGTGAATGCCTATACAATTTTCTGGAAAGAGTTCTGCGATCCATTTTGTTATCATTGATCCCCAGTCTCCGCCCTGCGCAATATATTTTTCATAACCCAAAGCAAGCATCAATTCGTTTTCTAGTTTCGCCACCTCCTCTGAGTTCATTCCCAGTTCCTGTGGTTTGTCAGAAAACCCATATCCGGGTATTGAAGGACAGACAACATCAAATTCAATTCCACCTTTACCAGCTGCTAGTTCAGGAATAATTTTTAGGAATTCTTGAACACTCCCTGGCCATCCATGGGTAAGCAATAATGGAATTGCATTTTTTGAATTAGATTTTTTATGGAGGTAATGAAGCTCCAAGCCCGAATTAGTTTTGTATTTAAAACTACCAGCTTCATTCAATTTTGTTTCATGTTTTCTCCAATCAAAATTATTTCTCCAA
This sequence comes from uncultured SAR86 cluster bacterium, assembly GCA_902599315.1. GTDB lineage: Bacteria > Pseudomonadota > Gammaproteobacteria > Magnimaribacterales > D2472 > D2472. The sequence continues at coordinate 107,717 of CACKEY010000001.1, forward strand.
GTTTTAACGGCATCCTGTAAATAAGCTTTGTTTGTTCCTAGCGTCCATCGATGGTCATTAATTTCGTCAGGCCACCTTGTTAAATCTATCTTTTTATTGAGCAGTTCAATCTTTTCATCAGGGACGAAGATTTCAAATTCTTTGATCATTATCTTAAGAAATCGATGTAGGCCTTATTATCAGTTTCTTCAATGAAACTATAATCCAATGATTTAAGATGCTTTTCTAACGCATTAGCAGATTTGCTTTTATCTTCAATGCCAATTAGAACATTGGCAAATGCTGCCCCAAGATTTCTGTAATGGAATAAAGAAATATTCCATTTTGAACCAAAATCCTTAAGAAACCCCATTAAGGCTCCAGGCCTTACTGGAAATTGACACCTGTACAATCTTTCAGAATCTCTTTCCGAAATGATGCTCTTATGACCTCCAACCATGTGTCTAAGATGATCATTAGAAATTTGATTTCTTGTTAAATCAGAAAATTTAAATTTATTTTTTGTCAGCATAGTCTTAATTTTTTTAAATGCATCTTCATTTTCAGTTTTAATTCCAACTAAGACATGTGCGTCCATCTTATTAGCAAATCTGTAATTAAACTCTGTAATCTGAGATCGACCAAAGACTTTACATAACTTTAAAAAACTTCCAGGACGCTCTGGAATTTTAATGCTAAGAAGTTTCTCCCTATTTTCTCCAACCTCAGATCTCTCTACTATATAACTAAGTCTTTCAAAGTTAACATTTGCTCCACTACTAATAGCCAGTAAACGTTTATTAGTAATTTTAGTTGCATATTTTTTTAATCCTGCCAATGCAAGAGCGCCCGCTGGCTCAGAAAGAACTCTTGTGTCTTCAAATATATCTTTAACTGCAGCGCAAAGTTCATCAATGCTTACAGTAATTACTCCATCAACACACTCCCTAATTACATCAAAATTATTTTTACCAATTTGCTCTACAGCAACCCCATCAGCAAACAATCCTACTTCCCGAAGTCTTACTCTTTTATCAGACTTAATTGCCTCAACCAAACAAGCCGAGTCTTCAACCTCAACACCATAAATTTTGATATCTTTTTTATTTTGAGCAACCCACGCGCTTACGCCCGCCAACAAACCACCTCCCCCAACGGGCACAAAAATGACATCTAAGTCCTTGCTTTCGTCTAAAATTTCTTTTCCAATGGTACCCTGGCCCGCTATAGTAAGCGGATCATCAAAAGCTTCGATAAATTCAAACCTTTGCTCCCTTGAAATTTGCCTTGCTTTTTTTGAGGCCTGATCAAAATTATCTCCATGCAATAAAACCTTGGAGCCAAATCTTTTAACGGATTTTACTTTTATCTCAGGCGCTGTTACTGGCATTACTATCAAACATGGTACTTTTAATTTCTTGCATGCATTCGCAACCCCTTGTGCATGATTTCCAGCTGATGCAGTTATAACTCCCATTTTTTTCTGTTGAGAACTTAAATTTGCAATCTTGTTATAAGCACCTCTAATTTTGAATGAAAAAATTGGTTGCATATCTTCACGCTTCAAATAAACATCATTTTTTAACTTGCTAGATAAATTTCCAGCAAAAGTTATTGGGGTCTTATCAGCAACATCGTAAACTTTAGATTTAGAGATTAAACCTAAATATTTTTTTGAAAATTTATAAGAACCTGATTTTTTTATTTTAAGTCGCATAATAATTTAAGTATTATACCCATAATGAGCGATTCAAAATTAAATGCTTCGATTGAAGCAATAAAATATATAAAACCAAAAATTGATTTTAATTCGATAATCGGAGTTGGAACTGGATCAACAGTAAACTACTTTATTGAAGAACTTGCAAAAATTAAAAATCTTTTTAAAGGTGCTGTTTCTAGCTCAGAGGCCTCCACAAAATTATTAGAGGAACATGGTATAGAGGTATTTGAACTTAACGATATAAATGAGATTGTTGTATATGTAGATGGAGCAGATGAAGTAGATCCTTCTAGCAACTTAATAAAAGGTGGTGGTGGAGCTCATACTAGGGAAAAAATTGTTGCGTCAGCCTCAAATGAATTTATTTGTATAGTGGATGAGTCTAAATTAGTTGAAGTTTTAGGCTCCTTTCCACTTCCATTAGAAGTAATGACTAAAAGCAGAAGTTATGTTGCAAGAGAGATGGTGAAATTGGGAGGAGTGCCTGAGTTAAGAAAGGATTTCTTGACCGATCAAGATAATCAAATTCTCGATGTTAAAGATTTAAAGATTACTGACCCATTAAAAATGGAACAAGCGATAAACTTAATACCAGGAGTTTTGGACAATGGAATATTTGCGAGATGTAGACCTCAAAAAGTAATTGTTGGAAGGGCTTAAAGTACAGCTTGAATAGCCGAAACTAGTCTTTCTGATTCTGGAGTAACACTTGATTTATAGTGTCCAATAACTTCTCCGTCTCTATTTATAAGATACTTAGCAAAATTCCACCTTGGTTCTTTTCCTGAGGCTGCAATGAGTTTTTTATAAAATGGATGAGCTTTTTTCCCGGAAACTTTTGCTGTAGAAAACATAGGAAACTCTACTCCATACTCGGTACTACAAAATTCAGCAACTTTCGATTCAGCAGAAAATTCTTGAAAAAAATCTCTTGATGGTATTCCTATAACAGTTAGGCCGTCATCTTTGAATTTAGTATACAGTCTTTGTAAGCCAGCATATTGAGGTGTGTAGCCGCATCTACTCGCTACGTTCACAACCAAAATTACATTACCTGAATACTCACAAAGGTTTTTCTCGTCGTCTGAGTCTAAAACTCTAAGCGTGCTATTAAGAATGTCTGAGCAAGAAAATGCGGATATTGAAAATGAAGTGAGTGCCAGGATAAAAAACTGTTTCATCCTGAAGATATTACACTACCGGGGAAATTGCGTAAACTGATGAGATAAAGATACTCACTAAAGTAAGAAGTTCGAAACGCTCAATAATTTTTTCATTCATAACTAACCTTTTTAAAGAGATGGAGGGTATTTCAACCCTCCATAATTCCAGAGAAATATCCAGCAAATCATAGGGGGAGAGAAATGCTGGAACCTTTATTATATGTATTTATAATTATATATCAACATAAATGATAAATAATTTGAAATTATTTTTAAATATATAAATTATTAATATCTTATGATTTTACTAAGATAAATGTTATTTTCAGCCTAATCCAATAAAAATATATATAATTCAAAATTAAAACTTAATTTAGAGATAATTATGACAAATGAATTGAAAGGTAAAGTTAATTATAGTGTTAATGGCAATATTGCTATTTTAGAAGTTGATAATCCCCCAGTGAATCCTCTAAGCAGTGGAGTTAGAGCAGGATTGGCAGAATTTATAGAAAAAGCAAATTCTGATGAGTCAGTCAAAGGCGTTATCCTGACTGGTGCGGGCAGATCTTTTATTGCAGGAGCTGATATTTCTGAATTTGGAAAGAGTTTTGACGGTCCAGACCTAAACTCAGCCCTAAGAGCGATAGAATTTAGCAAAAAGCCTGTTTTAGCTGCAATTAACGGAACTGCCCTTGGAGGGGGTTTAGAAACTGCTCTTGTATGTAATTATAGAATGGGCACAAATAAAGCTATTGTTGGGCTACCCGAAGTAAATCTTGGATTGTTACCTGGAGCTGGTGGTACTCAGAGGCTCCCAAGGCTAGTAGGACCCTCTCAAGCATTAAAAATGATGATTTCTGGCACTCCATTGCCTGCTAGAAAAGCTTTAGAACAAGGAATATTGGATGCTATTTCTGAAAATTCTCTCATTGATGACGCTATTTCATTCCTTCAAGACAAAATTGACTTAAGCGAGCATCCAAAAGTAAGAGATAAAAATGAGAAATTACTTGAGGCAAGAGGTTCTGAGAATGTTCTTTCAGAAGCTAAAGCCTTGGCAGCAAAAACAAGAAGAGGACAATTTGCTCCTGGTCAAATAATTGCATGTGTTGAGGCAGCTATTAATGAAGATGATTTTGATATCGGGTTAAAAAAAGAATCTGATTATTTTCTTGAGTGCCTAATGAACCCTCAACGAGAAGCTATGATTCATATATTCTTTGGTGAGCGAGCAGCTTCCAAAATTTCAGATATACCAAAGGATACTTCCTTAATGCCGGTCAATGCTGCAGGAATTGTTGGTTCTGGAACAATGGGAGGAGGAATAGCCATGAACTTAGCAAATGCAGGTATTCCTGTATTGATTTTAGATCAAGATGAGAAAAATCTTGAAAGAGGTATGGGTGTTATAGAAAAAAATTATCAAATGATGGTAGATCGAGGAAGAATGTCTCAAGAACAAAAAGAGATGGTAATGGGTTTAATTACTCCTACTCTATCTTATGATGACTTAGCTGAAGTAGATATGGTTGTAGAAGCAGTTTATGAAAACCTTGAACTCAAACAAGAAATCTTTAAAACTTTAGATTCAGCTACCAAGGATAGTGCGATACTTGCATCTAATACTTCAGGTTTAGATATAGATGCACTAGCAGAAGTAACAAATAGGCCTGGAAAAGTAGTAGGTACTCACTTTTTTAGTCCTGCTAATGTTATGAGGCTGCTTGAAGTTGTCAGAGGAAAAGACTCTTCTGATGAAACAATGGCAACTGTTATGTCTCTTGGAAAGAAAATAGGTAAAGCAGCAGTTGTGTCTCTCAATGCTCCAGGATTTATTGGAAATAGAATGCTTGCTGGTTATACCTACCAAGCAAATATGCTTCTTCTTGAAGGTGCATTACCCAGTCAAGTTGACAATGCATTGGAATCTTTTGGTATGAGCATGGGACCATTTAGAATGTTAGATTTAGTTGGTTTAGATTTAGGATGGAGAGCGAGAAAATTGGCTAATATTGAAACACCTCTTGTAAATAAAATATCAGATGAGCTTTGTGAAAGAGATAGATTTGGTCAAAAAAATTCTAGGGGATTTTATAACTACTCTGAAGGTTCAAGAGCCCCAAATCCTGCTCCAGAAAATGAAGAAATCTATAAAGAAATTTCTGAAAAAAATAATATACAAAGAAGAGAAATATCGGATCAAGAAATAGTAGATAGATGTATATTAGCTTTAGTTAACGAAGGGGCCCGAATCTTAGAAGAGGGAGTTGCACAAAGATCTGGTGACATGGATATTGTGTATATAAATGGTTACGGATTTCCAATTTGGAGAGGTGGTCCAATGTTCTATGCAAATCAGCTAGGCTTAGAAGAAGTGATAAAGAAAATGGACATATTTTCTGATTTAGATAATGAATTTTGGAAGCCTGCGCCTTTACTTCAAAAACTAGCGGATCAGTCTGCAACTTTTGGGGAGGCTCCAGCAATTGAAGAAAGGGCAGAACTACTAAGCTTTAAAGAAGCTAATATGGGTGGCGTATAGAATAGGCTATAAATATATATTTACAGTCGTTTCCTCTGGAATAAGCTCATAAAGCTCCAAAACATCATGATTTAGCATTCTTATACAACCATGCGAAGCCTTTTTGCCAATCAAGCCCTCTTCATGAGTACCATGGATGTATATATATCTTTTAAATGAATCAACATTTGTGCCTTTATTAAAACCTTCGCTTAAACCAGACAACCACATAATTCGTGAAGTAATAAAGTCGTCATCAGAATCAATATCTTTATGAATAATGTTAACTTTTTGAGGAATATGTTCTCGACTAACAAATAAATGATATTTATCAACATTAGTCCCAATTTTTGTTTTTACCTCATGCATGCCTAATGGGGTTTTTAATGAGTTTTCTATTTGCCCTTCCCCATAGGCTGAGCTGGAAACAGGATAACTCCTTATCATTTCTTTATTTTCATATAAATATAATCTTTGTTCAGAAATACTAATATCTATGGAGAAACTTGCAGAAACAGAAAGTGAGATTAATGATATAAAAATTAATAAAAAATAATGCATTAACTTAATCTTAATATAATAATAGATGCGAGAACAAATATTGATAATAAAGGGATAATATAATAACCAAATTGATAAAAATATGATGTTTCGTTATTTTTGTGAACTTTTCCAGAGATAGAACTCTTAACTCCCTTAGGCAATAAATTAACAATTGTTCCTTTATTATCAACAATTGTTGAAATACCATCAGAAGTGCCTCTTACAATCCATTTATTTGCTTCTAGCGCTCTAGCTCTTACTATCTGAAGATGCTGATATGGTCCATATGAACTACCAAACCATGTGTCGTTGCTTATATTTACTATAAAATCTGCATTTTTAGTCTCTTCAATAAAACTAAGTGGGAAAGCAACATCAAAACATATCATTCCTAGGACCTTAAAACCTTTAACATTAAATAATTCCTGCTTTGACCTACCTTCTGTTATTGAAGACATGGGTAAGTCAAAAAATTCTATTAAGCCCCTAATAATATTTTCAAAAGGGACATATTCGCCAAAAGGTACAAGATGTCGTTTATAGTAACTTTGATTGGTTCCAAGTAAAGTTAGTGCATTAAACAATTTATTATTATTGTATTCCCAAGTTCCTGATAAAATTATTGGAAGGTTGTCTGTTTCACTTAATAACTCTTTCATTTGAGGACTGGAATTTAGATATGGGAATGGTGATTCAGGCCAAATTATTAAATCTGCATTAGAATGCTTTTCAGATAAATTTAGCAGTGTTTCTTCAATATTCGTTTCTTCATCAGCCTGAAACTTTTTAAAAGGATCTAATGAAGGCTGAATAATTCCTACTTCAATACTTTTATCAGAATGGTCCGGGTGAAAATTATTTTGTGGAAAGAAAATCAAAGCAGACAAAATACCTAAAGAAAAATAAATTTTATTTCTAAAAATACAAGACAAAGCTATAAATGCAGATAAAAAATATATAAAAAATGAAGCGCCATAAACTCCAATAATTGATATTAAAGGTTGCGCAAAAGTATCAAGAAAAGTTAAGCCAGGTAAAAGCCATGGGAAGCCACCCAATAATATAAATCTTGATAATTCTAATATTGTAAGAAAACTAGCAAACGATAAACTTAGAATAAAAATATTTTTGTTTGGTTTAAAAATTTTAATTAGCGAAATAGGGGTGATAAATACCAATGCGAGCATTATTCCCATTAATAATATTATCAAAATAGATACAATTAAACCGGTCTTTCCATAGAAGTAAATACTTACTATTAACCATCCCGTTCCAGCTATCCAATAGCCTAAGCCCCAAGCAAGAGATCGCTTAAAAGCTTCAATATAATTAATTGAATTTGCTATTGAATAGATTAGGATTGCGAGACTTAAAAGAATGACTGCCTTGATATCAAATGGACTGAAGGCAACTACAGAAAGTGCGCCACTTAATGCTAGAAATAAATATTTTATAAAAGAGCTTTTATGAATTTGTTTTAATGGTGATACCAATTTTTTTTATCTTTCTTTTATCAGCAGCTGTTACAGCTAAAATCATGTTATCTAAATCAATTTTATCGCCAACCTTTGGTAAGAATCCCAATTTACTTATAAAAAGTCCAGCCAAAGTTTCTGCATCCATGCCATTAAAACTCTTATTAAATTTTTGCTCAAATTCTGTAAGCTCTAGGGTGGCATTTGCAATATACTCATATTCGCTTACCTGAATTAAATCTTCCTCCTCCGAGTCATGTTCATCTTCTATTTCACCAACCAGTTCTTCTAAAATATCTTCAATTGTTACAAGTCCAGAAACTGTTCCATATTCATCTATTACAACAGCCATATGAGATTTATCTTTTTTAAATTCTTCAAGCAATGAATCGGCTTTCTTAGACTCTGGTACCACTTTGATATCTCTGATCAATGAGAGTAACTTGAAGTCTTTCAAATTTTGATTAATTATTGGAAGCAAATCTTTTGCAAGTAATATACCTTGGACTTCATTTTTTGCAGGACCTAAAACAGGATATCTTGAATGACCAGAATTGATTATTCGAGCAATCATATCTAGGGGCTCTTCATCAGGAGCTAAAATTACCATTTCAACCCTTGGAACCATTATCTCTTTTACAGTAGTATCTCCAAGCCTAATAGCTCTTTCCGCTATAAACTGAGCCTCTTTATCTATCAGCTTTGCGCTTAAAGCGTCCTCAAGCAAAACGGATACATCATCTAAACTTGAAGGCTTAATTGTAAAAAAGCGCTTAATTTTATTTAAAAGACTCGAAGGAGGTTGATCTTGATCAGTATCTTGGTTGGTCATAATTTGTAAGGGTTAGCTATTTTGAAATTCTTTAAATATTTAATTTCTTGAGACTCCATAATACAGGCATCTTTATCTTGTTTATGATCAAAGCCTAATAAGTGAAGTATTCCATGAGCTAATAAATGCATCATATGATCCTCTTCGTCTCTATTCAAGTTCTGTGACTCAGTTTTTATATATGGAATACTCATAGCAATATCCCCAAGTTCACCAGAAATTTCTTGAATTTCCTTGCTTGCTGGAAAGGATAATACATTTGTGTCTGAACTTTTATTTCTAAATTCTTTGTTGAGCTTTTTCATTTCAAAGCTAGAAACAAACTTAAGGTTTATATTTAAAATGTCCTCTTTTTGATCTGATAAAACATGTTCAGCCATTAAATTTAATTTTTTCTCTAAATCAGCAGAAAGGTCATTAAATTCATGATTAGGAATATTTAATCTCAATTTTTTTATTGGTCAAATTTGTTGTAAGCATCAACAATCTTTCTAACTAGCGGGTGTCTAACAACATCGCTTGAATTAAAAGTTGTAAATCCAATGTCATCTAATCCATCTAGCACTTTTAAAACATGAGAAAGTCCAGACTCAATATTTTTTGGCAAATCAATCTGGGTCATATCACCATTAATTACAGCGAAAGAACCAAAGCCCATTCTGGTTAAAAACATTTTCATCTGATCAACAGATGTATTTTGGCTTTCATCCATAATTATAAATGCGTTATTTAAAGTTCTTCCTCTAAGATATGCAAGTGGAGCAACTTCAAGAATCTCTTTTTCAAGCAATCTAACAACCTGCTCGAAACCAAGCATCTCGTATAAAGCATCGTATAGAGGTCTTAAATAAGGATCTACTTTTTGGGATAGATCTCCAGGTAAAAACCCAAGCTTTTCACCAGCTTCAACGGCAGGGCGGATAAGTATAATTTTTTTTACATCTTCATTTACAAGCATCTCAACTGCCTTAGCAACTGCTAAGTATGTTTTTCCTGTACCTGCTGGGCCGACTCCAAAGTTGACCTCATATTCACTCATATTAGATATGTAATTATTTTGATTATTTCCTCTTGATTTAATAATTTTTTTTGGTGTTTTAATGGTTTGATCTATCGCACCATCGGATATGACATCGGGATTTAGATCTGCGTTTTTATTAATCACCATCTGTATTTGCTCCTTGGAAAGTTCACTTCCATTTGATGTTGATAGGTATAGATCTTTAATTGCATTTGATGCTTTTTTAGTATTTTCTTCTTCTCCTGAAATACTAATTTTATTGCCATTTTGAAATATTTTAACCTCAAAATTTTTTTCAACTATTTTAAGATTTTCATTTAACTCGCCAACAAATCTAATTAAGACGTCGGCATCATTCGGGTTAAGTTCTAAGCTAGCAGAGGTAAGATCTTTTGACATTAATTTTCGAGACTGCCTCTAAGGCTATTAGTTAGAGCCTCTTGAATTTGAATATTTTTAAAGCGACCTACCAAATCTAATTGATTTGATTGAAAATTTACAATTCTGTTACAAATAGTTCTTCCCTGTAGTTGGCCAGGATCTCTCCTCGATTGACCATAAATCAAGCATCTCTGAGAGGTTCCTACTTTTTTACGACTGTAACCAAAGGATAATTGATTAAGCCGTGATTGCAATATGTTTAAACGTTCTTTTTTTTCTTCTGAAGATACATCATCTGTCATTTCAGATGCTGAAGTATTGGGCCTAGGACTATAAATGAAACTATATGACTCATCAAATTTTACTTCATTAATAATATTAATTGTTTGCTGGAAATCATCATTTGTTTCACCTGGAAATCCAACGATAAAATCAGAAGAAAAACTCATATCTGGTCTGATAATTCTAATTTTTTCTATAAGTGATAAGTACTTTTCTGCATTATATCGCCGCCTCATTAATTTTAAGATTTTATCCGAGCCGCTTTGAACAGGAAGATGAACATGGCTAACTAACTCAGGCACCTTATCATATGCTTCTACAAGGTCATCTTTAAATTCATGAGGATGGCTTGTTGTAAAACGAATCCTTTCAATATTTTCAATTTTTGATGCCAATTCAATTAACACTGCCAACGACGACTTTTCTCCTCTAAAAGTTCCTTTAAAGTTATTTACATTTTGTCCTAAAAAATTTATCTCTCTAGTTCCATTCTCAGCCAAAATAGATACTTCATTTAAGATATCCTCAATGGTCCTTGACACTTCATGGCCTCTAGTTTTGGGGACCACACAAAATGAACAATATTTATTGCAACCTTCAGCAATGGAAACAAAAGCGGAAGGCTCTCCTTTGCCCTCTATTGGTAAATGATTAAATTTTTCTAACTTCGGAAAGGAAATATCTATCTGATTAACACTTGTTTTTATATTGCTGTTATATAAGTCAGGAAGTTTATGCAAAGTCTGCGGGCCAAACACTATATCTACCGCTGGCGCTCTTTTAATAATTTCTTTTCCTTCTTGAGAAGCAACGCAACCACCAATAGCAATTTTTAAATCAGGCTTGTCTTCCTTTATCTTTCTCCACCTTCCAATCTGATGAAAAACTTTTTCTTGAGCTTTTTCTCTAATAGAACATGTATTTAATATCAATAAATCAGCCTCATCTTCATTTTTAGCTAATTCAAAACCTTCTTTTTCTTTTAAAAGATCAACCATTTTTGCAGAATCATATTCATTCATCTGACAGCCATGAGTTTTTATATATAATTTTTTTTTCATAATTAAATTATTTATTAAAATCTTTTATTATCAAATTTTGTTCCCATATAATTAGTCATGGCTAAAAAGAAGACATACAAAATAATTTTCATGCAACTTGGTGAAATATATGAAATTTTTGCAAAACAAATATATCAAAGTGACATGTATGGCTTCATAGAGGTTGAAGAGTATATATTCAAACAAAATAAACAGCTAGTAGTTGATCCAACATCTGAAAAATTAGAAAAAGAATTCAAGTCAGTTGAAAGATCTTACATACCAATTAATTCAGTTATCCGTATAGATGAAGTAGTCGAATCTGGAGAAGCTAAGATTAAGCAGCCTAAAAGTCAGATTGCTCCCACTCCTATAAATATTCATCCTGCAAATAAGTAAGACTAGAATTCATATTCTTTACAATTTCGTTATTCATTTGTTTTAAAGAGTTGCTAAAATCTTTATATGAGGAGAAGGCAGGCTATAAAAATATCATCTCTTGGTGCCATTGGCTTTAGCGCATCTATAAATACAGGCTGCTCAAATAATGCATTTTCATTTGATCATGGTGTTGCCAGCGGAGATCCCACTCATGAAAGAGTAATTTTGTGGACAAGAGTCACTCCAAAAAAAGTAGGCCCAATCGAAGTAGTTCTTGAAATATCTGAAAAAGAAGACTTTTCTAAAGTAGTTTTTAAAAAGAAATTAAATACCTCATCATTAGCTGACTATACGATTAAATATGATTTTAAAGCTAGCAAGTATTGCAAAAGTCATCAAGGTTTTTTTTATAGATTTAAAGCCGGAAATGTTTTTTCAGAAGTAGGAAAATCAAGAACATTCTCAGCCGAAACACAGTCAGTAAAAATTGGTATTTTTAGTTGTAGCAATTTTCCTGCAGGATATTTTAATGTTTATGAAGCAGCAGCAAAAGACAATCTTGATTTATGGTTGCACCTTGGTGATTATTTGTATGAATATCCAATGGGTGGATATGCAACTAATGTTGCCGAAAAACTTGGAAGGACTCCAGTCCCTCCTCATGAGATGATTAGCCTTAGTGATTACAGGCAAAGGCATGCTCAATACAAAACAGATCATGGCTCCAAAGAGCTGCATAAAAATGCTCCACTCGTAGCGGTTTGGGACGATCATGAATTTACAAATGATACATGGAAAAAAGGCGCTGAAAATCATTCAATAGATGGGTCTGAAGGAGATTTTTTTGCAAGGAGATCAGCAGCTATAAAGGCTTATTTTGAGTGGATGCCAATCAGAGAACAAGAAAGCAAAAGAAAAATATTTAGAGAATTTAAAATAGGTAATATATTGCATTTACTTATGCTCGATACCCGTCAATACGGTCGTGATAAGCAAATTCAACCTCTAGAATACTTGACTAAGTCTGGATTTAATCAAGCTAAATTTTATAATGATTTAAATGATATAAATCGAAACTTATTAGGACCCAGTCAAATTTCTTGGATTGAAAATGCGATATCTAAGTCAAATGCAAAATGGACTATCTTTGGTCAGCAGGTTCTCATGACCAAATTGAAGTTTCCAGACATTTCCAATGCATTAGAAGGAATATCAGATCAGCTAAAGCCATATATTCAGCTAATAAAGTTAGGACTCCCATCAAATCTTGACGCTTGGGATGGATATCCAAAAGAGAGAGAAAGGCTATACAAAATTATGCAAAGATCTGGCAAGAAATTTATTAGCTTAGCGGGGGATACTCATAATGCATGGCTATCCCAGCTCTTTGACGAAACAGGCAATAAGGTTGGTATAGAAATTGCGACTGCTTCTGTGACCTCGCCAGGCCTTACTGATTATGTCCCAATTGAGGCAAAAATTTTCGAGAATTCTATTATTAAAAAAAATAATGAACTGCTGTGGATGGATGCTTCAAGCAGAGGATTTACCTCTATTAAAATAAATAAAAATGAAATAGTGGCTAAATATAATTTCATCAAAACTATCTATGAAAAAAACTCTTCAATTAAAAAATTTAAGAAATTTAAGATTTCAAAAAATTACGAAATAAAAGCTTAGTTAATTCAATCAAAAAGCATTTGTTTATAAAGTTTTAATTCATTGATTGATTCTTTGATATCATCTTTTGCTCTATGAGAGCCTTTTTTTTCATAGGTTTGTGCGTCATTCATCCACCTCGAAATTAGTTCTTTGACTGATGAAACATCTACATGTCTGTAGTGGAAGTAAGATTCCAAATCTGGCATATACTTTGCTAAAAATCTTCTGTCATGAGAAACAGTATTTCCACACATTGGAGATTTTTTATTTCCTACATACTTAGAAATAAATTCTAGAGTTTCTATTTCTGCAGATTGTTCAGTAACGCTGCTCTCTAGAACTGATTTAATTAGCCCAGAATTTCCATGCTGCTTGGTGTTCCATGCATCCATTTTATTCATCAGTTCTTTAGGCTGATTGATGACTAGATTGGGACCCTCTGCAACAATGGTAAGATTACTATCTGTAATTATGGTGGCAATTTCAATAATCCTCTCTTTTTCAGGATCTAATCCTGTCATCTCTAGATCGATCCATACTAGGTTTTGATTTGATTTTTGAGTAGTCATAAATGTTGTTAATTTTTAACTATAGTGTATTTTGAGCCCAAGATGTTAAAAGTTCAAACCGGTCAAATAGTAGAATTCTATTCAAATTCTTGTTTAGTATTAGCCAATGGCAATAATTTTAAATGCAAGATACAAGGCAGAATCAATCTTGTTGTTGGAGATTTTGTTGAAATAGAGCCCCTAGTAGGTGCTGATTATTTTGAAGCACTGGTAAAAAAGAGACTAGATAGATCATCAATTCTTTATAAATCTAAAGAAAATGTAAAAAAACCAATAGCTTCAAATATTTCACATATAGGAATCTTGGTAACTAAAAGCCCAAAGACAAGCCTAGAATTTATTGATAAGTGGATAGCAATTTCAATTAATGCATCCATTGAGCCTTTTATTATTTTTAATAAGATTGATGTTTTAAAAGAAAACGCATTTTCAAAAGAACAGAGTATATATAAGAATATAGGAATAAAGACATTTGAAATTTCTGCAAAACTTTTAACAAATCTAAACTGCCTGGAAAAATTTCTTGCAAAAAAAACTACCATATTCGTTGGTAATTCTGGTTCTGGTAAATCAACCCTTACTTCTGCTATGACTGGAAAAGAAATTCTTTCTAAAGATTTATCAAACAATCAAGGGGTTCATACGACCTCTGTTTCAACTTTATATAATACCGGCGATATGCAGCTTATTGATTCTCCCGGAGTTAGAGACATTAATCTTGATCATTTGAAACCAAACAAAATAATTTTTGGTTTTTCAGAAATATATCGTTTTTCTACAAAGTGTGAATTTCCAAATTGTAATCATATAAATGATCGAGGATGTGCGGTAATAGAAGCAGTAAAAAATGGCGAAATTGAGGAAAGTAGATACAATAATTTTATAATTTTAAGTCAAAGAAAATAAATGAATGATAAAACACATTTTGGCTTCCAAGAGGTTGACGTAAGCAGGAAAGCTGAGCATGTTGGCGATGTTTTTCACTCAGTAGCTGAAGAGTATGATTTGATGAATGATGTCATGTCATTTGGACTTCATAGGCTATGGAAGAAAATCCTTCTTGAGCTTGCTGAGATTAATGAAAACTCTGTAGTGCTTGATATTGCCAGCGGTACTGCTGATATCCCAAAATTGATCAGTGAAGAATTTAAATCTGCATCAATTCATGTAACTGACATTAATGCATCAATGCTTATCAGGGGAAGGGAAAGAGCTCTAAATGAGAATTTTTTTCATAATTGTAACTTTTCGCTTGCATCGGGAGAAAAACTTCCATATCAAGATGATTCTTTTGACTTAGTAACAGTTGGGTTTGGGCTTCGAAATTTCACTAACAAGTTTGATGGATTGAAAGAGATGAAAAGAGTCCTGCAACCAAATGGTACTTTATTAATTTTAGAATTTTCAAAACCAACAAATTATTTTTTTTCTAAAATATATGACTGGTATTCATTCAACATAATCCCTAAATTGGGTGGTTTCTTTGCAAAAGACACTCAAAGCTATCAATACCTTGCTGAGTCAATCAGAATGCACCCTGATCAAGAAGAGTTAAAAGACATGATATTAGATGCTGGGTTTGAGAAATGTAAATTTTATAATCTTCAAAATGGCATTGTTGCAATTCATAAAGCAAAATAATCATGAGCATCGACCTTAATAAGCTTTTCAAAGAGATAAATTCTTTGTCTCCAGATCTGATTAATAAGATCGAGGATTTGTATCCCATCAATTTTGATATTGAGATTTCTACTTTGCCTAATTTTTCATTAACCTTAAGTAGCGATATTCAAAAACTAAATTTTTTTAGACATGAGAATCCTCAATTTTCATTAAGATTAGATATTTTTGAAGCATTAAATGCTTTAAAAAATAAACAGATCCCGACAAAAAGTATTAAAGGAGATACGGAAACTGCTCTAGTATTTTTTGGTGTTATTGCAAATTCTAGTATTGATATTGAGTTTCTCGTTTATAAATACTTTGGAGATATTCCTGCTTTAATATTAAGAAAGATGTTCATTAATTCTCAAGAAAAAGAATCTACAGATAATAATCAGATAAATGAGCTTCTAAAAGCCTTTAGAGATATTTCAATAAGACTTGATAGAATTGAGCAAGCATTGCTAAACGGATGAATATTTTTCTCTCTATCATCGACTGTTTAAAAATTTTAGTTCAAGCTCTGAGATTTAGTGTTATCAATATTCCAATTGAAAATAATCACTCTTTACTTATTCAAATTATTGGATACTTAAATCCTTTTTATATATTTAATCGCAAAATTCCGGCTGGACTAAGGATAAAAAATTTTTTAGAAAGTCTAGGTCCTATGTTCATTAAATTTGGTCAGTTGTTATCAACAAGAACAGATATTGTTCCTGTAAAAATAACTTCTCATTTAAAAGAACTTACAGATCAATGCAAACCATTTGCAACAAATGATGCAAAAAAAATAATTGAAAGAAGTCTAAATATAGAAATTGATGAGGTATTTAAAGATTTTGAAGACACGCCGTTAGCTGCAGCTTCTTTAGCACAAGTCCACAAAGCAAAGATAAAAAAAACAAATGAAAAAGTAGTAATAAAAGTTTTAAGGCCTGGAATTCATAAAAGAGTTAAGAGAAATGTGAGGGTTATGAGGACCGCAGGATTTTTAATTAACTTATTCTATAAAGATAGTAATAGATTAAATCTAAATGATGTTATTGATGATTATGAGAAAACGATTTTTAGAGAATTAGATTTAAAGGTTGAAGCAGCAAATACAACCGTTACCAAAAAAAACTTTGCTGACTCAGATTTATTGTTTATTCCAAAGGTATTTTGGGACCATACAAGAGTAAATGTTTTAACTCTTGAAGAGATAGATGGCATAGCCTGCACAGATGTCGAATCTATGGATAAACTTGGTATAAATCGAAAAGCTCTTGCAGAAAATGGTGTAAAGATTTTTCTAGACCAAGTTTTTAGAGATAATTTCTTTCATGCAGATATGCATCCAGGCAATATTTTTGTAAGTAAAGAAAATATTGAGCTACCTAGTTACATAGCTATTGATTGCGCAATAGTAGGCTCACTTAGTAGAGAGGACCAATATAATTTAGCGAGAATGCTCCAGGCAACTTTAAAACAAGACTATGTAAAGCTATCTGAACTTTTTATTGGAGCAGGGTGGGTATCTAGCCAAACAAATAAGTCAGAATTAGAGCAAGCATTAAGAGCTACCTGTGAGCCAATTTTTGAGAAGCCACTATCAGAAATAGAATTTGGAAGTTTGTTGCTCTATTTATTTGATTCGACTAGACAATTTGGCTTGTCAGTTCAACCTTCTTTGATTCTTCTTCAAAAAACACTTATCCACATTGAAGGAATGGGGAGAGAAATTTATAAAGACCTTGATTTTTGGGGTCTGGCTGAGCCCTATTTAGATCAGTGGATTAATAAACAGTTTAGTCCAATCAAATTAAGAGAATTTCTAGAAAACAATCACTATGAAATTTTGGAAAAGGCATCATCATTTCCTGGAGAGATTTTTGATCTTCTTGATAATATAAAATTTTTAGCAAACGACGGCAAAAAAAATGCTGATCGTGTAAAAATTCTTGAAACTGGACTGCAAAATCACCGAAAATGGCAAAATCTAACTATACTTACTCTTGTAGGTATTATTATGTTTCTTTTAGGGACAATATTGTCATGAAAGATAGGAGTAGATTATGGGTATAGGTGGAATAAGTTTTTGGCAAATACTAATTATATTGGTTGTAATACTCATTCTTTTTGGCGGCAAGAAAATTAGAACCATGGGGTCTGATTTAGGTGAAGGGCTAAAGGGATTTAAAAAAGCTATAAAAGATGAAGACAAAAGCTCAGAATCTAAACAAGAAGATCAATAACAATTGTTGCAAATAGGATTTCTTGAGATATTGATTATCCTTCTTGTTGGGATAGTTCTTATTGGTCCTGATCAACTGCCTAGCTTCATTAAATTCTCAATGAAATCTCTCACTAGATTCCAAAATAAATTATTCGAATTTAGATCCTCTATAGAGAGAGACATTGGTGCTGAAGATCTCAAACAAGATATTTTTAACGAACTTAAAATGGAAGAATTTCAAAAGGATAAAGATGAGCGATCCAAATGAGATGTCATACATTGAGCATTTAAAAGAATTACGATCCAGAATAATCAGAATGTTTTTGTTCGCAGGTTTTATCTTAATCTGTTGCCTACCTTTTACTAATGATATTTACACATTGATTTCATCTCCAATGATTGATCTTCTTCCCTCCGGAAGCTCTATGATTGCTACTGAAGTTGCATCACCCTTTATCGCTCCACTAAGAATAACTATTTACACTGCGTTATTAATATCGGTTCCTTACTTCTTTATTGAGCTATGGGGTTTTATCTCTCCAGGTTTATATAAAAAAGAAAAAGCTTTTGTTATTCCTCTAATTATCTCTTCCGTCATTCTTTTCTATGCTGGAATTGTCTTTGCTTACTGGATTGTTAATCCAATTATTTTGAGTTTCTTTATTTCTGCAGCTCCAGACTCTATTCAAGTGATGACAGACATCAATAGATATCTAGATTTTATTTTAAAGTTGTTTTTTGCTTTCGGTTTTGCTTTCGAAATTCCAATTGCAACATTTCTTGTTATTACCACCGGATTAATATCTAAAGAGCGGATAAAAAAAATGAGGCCTTATCTAATAATTAGTTTTTTTGTTGTCGGAATGTTTCTCACTCCTCCGGATATCTTCTCTCAATTATTTCTAGCAATACCAATGTGGCTTCTTTTTGAATTAGGGTTGCTTATATCTAGAGATCCAATAAATTAATCTCTTGGAAAATCAACATTGAGCCTTTCTATCCAGGTATCTGATGAAGGCATTTTAGCTGACAAAATCATTTCTAGTAGCTCTTTAGGATTTTCACTAACATTGATTTGTCTTTGATTTTCTTCAGATACAAACTCATCATCCACTGAGCGTTGTAACCAGTCTAAAAAACCATTGTAGTAGCCATTGGTATTCAATAAACCTACGGGCTTATTAATTCCACCTAATTGATTGCTTACCATAACCTCTAGGAGCTCATCCATTGAACCTACTCCTCCGGGTAAAACAATAAATGCATCGCTCATACTTAAAAATCTTTCTTTTCTTTCAAATAGCGAATGAGTAATGATAATTTCATTAATGTTAGGGTTAGTTAATTCAAATTCATGCAGTGACTTTAAAGTGATTCCTATAACACTACCACCATGCTTGATTGCAGTATCGGCAACGATTTTCATTAAACCAACATTGCCGCCACCAAATATTAATTCAAGACCTTTTTCAGCAATCAGCTTCCCGATTTGCTCTCCAGCAGTTTTATAATTTGAGGATTTGCCAACATGCGCACCACAAAAAACGGATATTTTTTTGATTGTCATGATGGTAAGCCTAAAATATGTTTAGAAATTATATTCAATTGAACCTCTGAACTTCCCCCAGCAATAGTGTAAGCCTTAGAATAAAAAAAAGACTTAGCAATTTCTTTTTTAATACCACTGCTGTTTTCAACGTTTTCTAGACCGCCGGCTCCAAGACTTGCTACATTAAGCTCCCATCTTGCTTGTGTTTCTTCTGTGCTGATGTACTTCAATGAGAGCGCAGCAGGTGAAAAGCCATTTTTTGATTCAATCTGAGTTCTTGTCATAGTTAAGTCAATTAAATGATTACGCATTTCATGTTTTTTTATCTTTGTTAGCAAGTTGAGTTGTCCTGGAGCACTTAAAGCATCACTAGTTTTAAAAGTTTCAATGGGTTCGATATCAACAGCTCCTTCACTGCTCATATCTGCCATCATGGTTCTCTCAAATTCAAGCAATCTTTTTGCAACTTTCCAGCCATCATTTTCATCAGCAATTCTATGGGACTCGCTAGCTATTACATCATCAAAAAAAACTTGGCAAAAAGGGGATTGTCCACTGAGTAATTTTATTGGCTTAATGTCAATTTTAGGTTGTTTTAAATTTATTAAAATAAAAGATATGCCTGCTTGTTTCTTTTCTGTTTTTGCAGTTCTTACCAAGCAATACATCCAATCTGCCTTATTCGCCTCTGATGTCCAGATTTTAGATCCATTTATAATATATTCTCCATCTATTAATTTTGCGGTAGTTGAAAGGTTGGCTAAATCTGAGCCAGCACCAGGCTCAGAAAAGCCTTGGCACCACCAAATCTCTCCTCTTGAAATTTTAGGCAAAAACTCTTTTTTTTGATCATCGGTTCCAAACTCTAAGATCACTGGGCCAAGCATTGAGATGCCAAAATTAATTTGTGCTGGACGACAGCCAAAAAATTTGAGGCGGCTTTTTAAAATTTTTGATTCTTCAAATGATAATCCTCCACCACCATATTCGACTGGCCATTCAGGAGTACACCAGCCTTTTGACACCATAGCATCAAACCATACTCTAGAATCGTTAGAGGGAAATTCAATACTTGAGGAAGCCCACACTTGCTCACTAACAGGCATTGGAGTTCTCATGGACTGTGGACAATTATCTTCTATCCATGCATCGACTTCTTTTGTAAAGCTAATTAATTTTTCTTCCATAGTTTTATATCTCAAACAAGAATGTAACTGGACCCTCATTAATTGATTGAATATCCATATCCGCTCCAAAAACTCCTGATTGAAATTGTATTGCAGAATCTGAGAGCCGTTTTAACAATAAATTATAAAGGGAATTAGCTTTCTTTGAATCCAATGCTCTATGAAAACTGGGTTTATTACCTTTTTCTGTAACTGCAGCCAATGTAAATTGACTAATTATTAATAACTCGCCCTCAACATTTTTTAGATTTAATGACATCTCATCATTTTCTCCACGAAAAATTGAAAAGCTTCCTATCTTATGAATAAATTTATCAATAACCTCATCTTTATCACCTTTTTCAAAACAGACGTAAGCTAAAATACCTTTATTTATAGAAGCATGAGTTTCTTTGTTAATACTTACTTTTGCAGATGAAACTCTCTGGGCAATTACTTTCATCTGGTTAATAAAATTATTCTAAATCTAAGTTCCAAGCTCCATTTGCAGCAAGCTTATTCATTAAGGCTCTGTGAGAGAGTGCCTCTTGAGCTTTAGGTATATTTTCTTCTTTACCAAGCCATGCTTTTAGAGAGGGTTGTTGAAGAGCTCTTCCATAAGAAAAACTCAGTTTCCAAGAAAATCCACCAATTTTATTCATTGCATCTAAATGAGCTGTAGCATTTACATCAGACTGCCCACCCGAAAGAAAAGTTATTCCTGGAAGATCAGATGGGACATTTTCTTTAAGGCATTGAACGGTCATCTCTGCTACCTTTTGGATTGATGCTTGAGACTCAGCAATTGATCCAGAAGTTACCATGTTTGGCTTAAGAATTGTGCCTCCTATATTCACCCCTTCATCTTTTAAGCATTTAAAAAGTATGTTCAATGATTTGCTAGTAACCTCATAACACTTCTCAATTGTGTGATTACCATCCATCAAAACTTCTGGCTCCACCATAGGCACCATATTATTATCTTGAACAATTTTTGCGTACTTAGCCAGAGCCTCCATGTTGGCTTGGATACATGCATCTGTTGGGATATCATCAGATATCTTAATAACAGCTCTCCACTTTGTAAATTTTGCTCCAAGTCTGAAATATTCTTTGCATCTCTCATCTAAACCATCAAGTCCTTGTGTTAATGTTTCTTCTGGCGATGACTCTAAAGGTGCAAGGCCCTTATCAACTTTTATGCCTGGCAATGCCCCTTGGTTCTTAATTAAATCAACAAGAGGAGTTCCATCTTGAGCATTCTGTCTCATCGTTTCATCAAATAAAATTACCCCTCCGATATTGTCTTTCATCCCACTTGATCTAAATAGCATCTCTCTATAATCACGTCTATTAGACTCAGTTGACTCAACACCAATAGAATCAAATCGCTTCCCACATGTTGGATTACTCTCGTCTGCTGCTAAAATTCCTTTTCCATCTGAAACAATATATTTAGCTATTTCTTCTAATGTATTTAATGACATATTTCTCTCCCTTTTAAAATTTAAAGCCTAAAGCAGACAATGATGGTAGCTCTTTTCCTTCCATAAATTCAAGAAAAGCTCCTCCTCCAGTTGAGCAATAGGAAATATTGTTTTTTTCAATAAACATCTTTATGGCTAAAAGAGTTTCTCCGCCGCCAGCAAGACTAAATGCTTTTGATGACGCAATTGCCTCAGCCAAAGCTTTGGTTCCTGATGAGAAAGTTTGGCGCTCAAATACACCAACAGGACCGTTCCAAATAATTTTTTTTGCTTGAATTATTTTTTTAATGGCTGCGGGACTGAGAATTTGGTCAAGAATTAACTCATCGTTTTGCACAGAGTTAACTTTGGTGATCCTTGTAATATTTGATTCAATATCTTTGCTTACAACCACTTCATCAGGTAATAAAATTTTGCCAGTCTCAAGTAATATTTTTGCATCTTTCAGCATTGAGTCTTCATGCAGAGAGAGTCCAATATTATACCCCTGAGCTTTCAAAATGGTATTTGTTATTCCACCACCTGTCATGACGTCATCAGAAATTTTTGACAAATTTTTAATTACTTCTAATTTAGAAGATACTTTTGATCCTCCAACGATTGAAAGCATTGGCAAATTTTTTGAGTTAATAGCCTGTTGTAGTGCATCTGTCTCATTTTCCAAAAGCAGTCCAGCACATGATACTTCAGAGGCATTGATAGCTCCATAAGTTGATGCATGAGGACGATGAGATGTACCAAAAGCATCAAATACATAAACATCGGCTATATTAGATAGTTTTTTCCCAAACTCCTCATCATTCTCAAGTTCTCCTGGAAAAAATCTTATATTTTCAATTAATGAAATATCTGATGAGAAATTAACCTCCTCTATAGATGAAAATAATTTAATCTGCTTATTTACAATTTCCTCAAGTCTTTTAGCTACTGGTAAAAGAGAAAACTTAGAATCGAATGCTCCTGATTTTGGCCTGCCAAAATGAGAAATTAAAATTATTTTTGTATTTTGATCTAATAGATATTCCAAGGTAGGGATAATTGCAAGAATCCTTGTGTCATCAAGGACTTTATCATTTTCAACAGGAACATTTAGATCAACTCTAAGAGCAATTGTCTTATTTAAGACATTTGTCTCTGACAGTTTTCTCATTTTGCAATTAGTTTCTTGGCTTGAGTAACAATATTGTTGACTGTGAAGCCAAACTCATTCATTAACTCATCTCCTGGAGCACTTTCTCCAAATGTTTCCATTCCAATTACAGTATCATTTAGATTTATCAAACAATGCCAAGAATTTGGATGAAGAGCCTCAACTACGAGTTTTGGTATTTCAGGATTAATAATGCTGTCTCTGTAAACTTTATCTTGTGAGACAAATTTATCAAGACAAGGCATAGAAACAACATTGGCTTTTAACCCTTCTTTTGAAATTGTTTTAGCTGCCTCAATAATTAACTTAACCTCACTCCCTGAACTAATCAATGTAATATGAGCTTTATCATCAGAAGATAATAAATAACCTCCTTTCTCAATCATCTCTATTTGTTCTTTTGATCTCTCAATAAAGGGAAGGTTTTGTCTGGATAATATTAAGCTGTGAGGAGTATCTTTAGAGCAAATTGCTTCTTTCCAACTTACGGCAGTCTCTATAATGTCAGCAGGTCTCCAATTATTTAAATTAGGAGTAGCTCTCAATGTAACAAGGTGCTCAATTGGCTGATGCGTTGGCCCATCTTCACCAAGGCCAATTGAGTCGTGGGTATAAACAAAGATATTTGGTATTTTCATAAGCGCAGCAAGCCGGACAGCATTTCTAGCGTAATCCATAAAAACTAAAAAAGTTCCGCTATAAGGTTTTATTCCGCCATGCAAAACCATTCCATTTGTCATGGCGGTCATCCCAAACTCTCTGACTCCGTAAAATATATGATTGCCCTTTGGATTATCAGGAAGCATTTCAGTGCTTACTGATGAAAAAGTATTGTTTGAGCCAGTTAAATCAGCAGATCCACCAATTAACTCGGGAAGTTTTTCACAAAAATAATTTAAACAAATCTCAGATGCCTTACGAGTAGCTAGATCTTTTTGATTGCCTGCAGATAATTCATTTATGAAATCTACATAACTGTTTTGGAAGTTTATTGGAAGTTCATTGTTGATTACCCTTGTCAATTCATCAAAAGACTTTGGATGCTTTTTGGAATACTCCATCATTAATTGATCCCATGATGCATTGAGCTTAGCCCCCTCATCTTTGCAGTCCCACTCAGACTTTATGTCATCTGGTATATGAAATGGCTTATGCTCCCACCCAAGCTCGTCCCGAGTTTTTTTAACTTCATCCTCTCCTAATGCAGAGCCATGAACACCAGATGTTCCTGATTTATTTGGCGATCCAAAGCCAATAATTGTTTTGCAGCATATTAAAGTTGGACGCTCTACATCTTGTTGAGCTGTTCGAATTGCTTCTAAGGTTTCCTCAACATTATGACCATCTACCTCAAGCACTTGCCATCCATAGCTTTCAAATCTTTGTGAAGTGTTATCTGTGAACCAATTAGCTATCTCCCCATCAATTGAAATTCCATTTTGATCATAAAAACATATTAATTTTCCTAAACCATGGGTTCCTGCAAATGAACAGGCTTCATGTGAGACTCCCTCCATCAAACAGCCGTCTCCCAAAAATGTATAGGTGAAATGATCAATTGGTTTTAGTCCATCGTCTTGATTAAATCTGCTTGCTAACATTTTTTCTGCTAGAGCCATTCCCACAGCGTTGCCAATACCTTGGCCTAATGGGCCAGTAGTAGTTTCAACGCCAATATCTATGTCAAATTCTGGATGACCAGGTGTTTTAGAGCCTAATTGTCTAAAATTCTTCAAGTCTTCAATTGAAAGTTCATATCCAGTTAAATGAAGCAAGCTATATAGCAACATTGACCCGTGACCGTTTGAAAGGACAAACCTATCTCGATTAAACCAAGTTGGATTTTGAGGATTATGTTTTAAGTTGTATTTCCATAAAGCTACTGCAATATCGGCCATTCCCATTGGCATCCCTGGATGACCAGATTTGGCTGATTCAACAGAATCAATTGATAGAAACCTTATAGCGTTAGCAAGTTCTTTGTGCATTTTTTTTGCAAGTAGTTTAGAACATATCAATCATAATATGTGGCTCAGATTTTTTATAGATATATTTGTGTTTATTTAACAAAACTAATAAGATTTTCAGTTACACGAGTGATTTGTTCCTGCTTGCATACTAAAACTGCTAAATAGGACGCCTTACCGAGGTGGAAAAAAATAGAATATAAATTTTCCTCCATATGAAAACATTTTAAATTATAAAGGAAAATTATGAGTTACATTTTTACATCCGAATCTGTTTCAGGAGGTCATCCTGATAAAGTTTGCGATCAAATATCCGATGCCGTTTTAGATGCATATCTAGCAGAAGATCCAAATAGCAGAGTGGCTTGCGAGACAATGATAAAAAATAACATGGTATATATAGCAGGTGAAATAACTTCGCTAGGAAGTCCTGACCTCGAACCTGTTGTTCGAAAAACAATTAATGATATTGGCTATAACTCAGATGATTATGGGTTTAATGGAAATACATGTGAGTTCACGAATCTTGTCTTTGAACAATCGCCGGATATATCTCAGGGTGTTACCGAAGGTGAGGGAGAAAACCTTGAGCAAGGGGCTGGAGATCAGGGTCTTATGTTTGGATATGCATGCAAAGAAACAGAATCATTGATGCCACTTCCAATAGATCTTTCTCACAGATTGGTAAAAAAGCAGGCAGATGTAATGAAGAGTGAAGATATAAAATGGCTGCGGCCTGATGCTAAGAGTCAAGTAAGTGTGATTTACTCCGATGATGGTAAAACAATCGAAGGCTTGTCTGCAGTCGTACTTTCAACTCAACACGATGAAGAAGTTAGTCAAGAAGAAATAAAAACTGAGGTGATGGATAAAATTATCAAACCAATTGTTCCTGAGGAATGGTTGCTTGACTCCACAAATATATTTATTAATCCCACTGGGAAATTCGTCATCGGGGGACCTGTGGGTGATTGTGGTCTCACTGGAAGAAAAATTATTGTAGATACATACGGAGGTATGGCAAGGCATGGTGGGGGAGCATTTTCTGGGAAAGATCCCTCTAAAGTAGACAGATCTGCAGCATATGCATCAAGATATGTTGCTAAAAATATAGTTGCTGCAGGACTAGCAGACTATTGCGAAATTCAAGTTTCATATGCTATCGGTGTGGCCGAGCCTACATCAATACATGTAGAAACTTTTAATAGTGAAAAAATATCTAAAGAAGCAATTGTCAAAATTGTAAAAGAAAAATTTGATCTCAGGCCAAAAAGTCTTATTAATATGCTCGATTTAAAAAGGCCTATCTATCTTCCAACCGCTGCATATGGTCATTTTGGAAGATCAGATATTGAGTTATCTTGGGAAAAAACAGACAAAGCAGCTGATATTTCGGAGTAATCAAAGATATGGTTGCAAAAAGGGTGCACTTGCGCCTCTATTTTATGTAGAATGCCCACTTAAATTCGTTGGAGTGAATAATGGAAAATGATTATAAAGTTGCAGATATGAGTCTTGCTGAATTCGGAAGAAGAGAGATTTCTTTAGCTGAAAATGAAATGCCTGCATTAATGGCTCTAAGAACAAAGTATAAGGATGTGCAACCTCTCGCGGGTGCAAAAGTTATGGGATGCATTCATATGACCATTCAAACAGCTGTGTTAATCGAAACATTAGTAGATCTTGGTGCTGAGGTCCGATGGTCTGGTTGCAATATTTTTTCCACTCAAGATCATGCTGCAGCAGCTATTGCCGCAGCTGGAATTCCTGTTTTTGCCTGGAAAGGTCAAACTGATGAGGAATTTGACTGGTGCATTGAACAAACAATAGTTAAAGATGGCATACCTTGGGATGCAAATATGATTCTAGATGATGGTGGCGATCTGACTCATATGGTTCACTCTAAATTTCCTGAAATGCTTGAAAGCATTCATGGAATTTCAGAAGAGACTACAACTGGTGTTCATAGATTAAAAGCAATGCTTGAAAAAAATGAGCTTAAAGTACCAGCGATAAATGTAAATGATTCAGTCACTAAATCAAAAAATGATAATAAGTATGGTTGCAGGCATAGTCTTAATGATGCGATTAAAAGAGGCACAGATATGTTTCTTTCTTCTAAGAAAGCATTGGTAATTGGATATGGGGATGTTGGCAAAGGTTCTGCTTTAAGTCTTGCTCAAGAGGGAATGATTGTAAGGGTTGTAGAATCTGATCCCATATGCGCTATGCAAGCATGCATGGATGGTTTTGAGGTAGTGTCTACCTATAATAATGGAATCGTAACCAGAGACGTAAAAGACATCAATATGGCAGTCCTTGAAGATACAGACCTTATAGTTACAACTACAGGTAATGTGAATGTTTGTGATGAAGCAATGTTACGTTCAGTAAAAAATACAGCTGTTATATGTAACATTGGCCACTTTGATAATGAAATTGATACTCAGTACATGCGAGACAAGTGGTATTGGGAAGAAATTAAACCGCAAGTTCATAGAGTTTTTAGAGATACTTCCCCATCAGATACACCAGACCTTCAAAGCAAAGACTACGTCATTCTTTTGGCTGAAGGTAGGTTAGTCAACCTAGGAAATGCAACAGGTCATCCTAGCAGAATAATGGATGGATCATTTGCTAATCAAGTTTTGGCTCAGATGCACTTGTATAAACAAGGTTTTGCAAACGTCAATGATGCTGATAAGCAAAATGAAATGATTACAGTCGAAGTTCTTCCAAAAAAATTGGATGAGGAAGTTGCCGAGCTCATGGTTCAAGGTTTTGGTGGAACGATAACTAAGCTAACTGGTGAACAAGCCGATTACATTAATGTTCCAGTTGATGGTCCATTTAAAGAAGAAGAGTATAAATACTGATCTAATTAGTTTTTTTTAAATAAATTAATCATAATAGGCGTATGCAAATTCGCCTGTTATTTTTTTTAATGCTAGTTTCCTTGATTGTTGTAGGATGTGGAATGAAGGCACCTATTCCCCAAGAGATAATTTTTTTAACATAAATCCCGTCATGGATCATTTTAATTATAAAAAAGGCAAGCTTTTTGCAGAAGAAGTTTCTATAGAAGAAATCGCAAATAAATTTGGCACGCCCTCTTATATCTATAGTAAAGCTACCCTTGAGAGACATGCAAAAGCTTATATAGATTCCTTTCAATCAATGAAAGGTCTTATTTGTTTTTCAGTAAAAGCTTTGTCGAACATATCGATTTTAAAAATATTAAAAAAAGCAGGTTGTGGATTTGACATTGTTTCAGGTGGAGAGCTTCACCGAGTAATTTTAGCTGGAGCAGATCCAAAAAAAATTATTTTCTCAGGAGTTGGAAAGTCAAGAGCCGAAATGGCAGCTGGGATTAATCATAATATTCTTTCATTCAATATTGAATCTGAACCAGAACTTGATCGTCTAAAAAGCGTAGCTAGAGAAATGAATAAAATTGCACCAGTTGCCATTAGATTTAATCCAAACGTGGATGCTGGAGCACATGAATTTACTAAAACAGGAAGAAAATCAGATAAATTTGGTGTCAGCATTGAGACGGCAAAAAATCTAGTTAAAGAATGCAATGATTCAGATAACCTTAATCTTGTTGGCCTAACATGTCATATTGGATCACAAATAATGGAGTTAGAAAGTTTTGAAGACGCAGCTAGCCAAGCTTTAGATCTATTAATTGAGCTAGATAAGCTGAATATTAATATAGATTTTATAGATATGGGTGGCGGCTTAGGAGTTAACTATATTGGTGAGGAAACTATTCAGCCATTTGAACTAATTCAAAGCTACGAAAAAATTTTTAAAGGCAGGGATGAAATATTAATACTGGAGCCTGGTCGATCAATCTCAGCTAATGCTGGCATCATGCTAGCTAAAGTTGAATACAAAAAAGATGATTTCTTAATTACAGATGCTGCAATGAATGACCTATTACGTCCTGCTCTATATGATGCTCACCATGATATTTGGCCTGTGGAAAAAAATGATAATCTGGCATCAAATGTCAATGTGGTAGGCCCAATTTGTGAGACTGGTGATTTTCTTGCAAAAGATATCAATATTGCTGCTTCTGAAAATGATCTTTTGGCGGTGAGAACGGTTGGTGCATATGGTTCTGTTATGAGCTCAAACTATAATTCTAGGCCAAGAGCTGCTGAAGTGCTGGTTGATAGGAAAAATTTTTACTTAATAAGGAAAAGAGAGGATCACTCAATACTTACTTCTCTAGAAGAGGGATTAGATGATCAAATTTAAAAAAATGCATGGTAATGGGAATGACTTTATTATCATTGAGAATTTAACAAAGGTTAATGCATTATCAAAATCTCAAATAATTAAAATAGGAGACAGAAATAAAGGTATAGGATTTGATCAACTTATTACCATTAATCCACCAAAGAAACCCAATCATGATTTTTACGTAAAATTTTTTAATTCAGACGGTTCTCAGGCAGATATGTGCATGAATGGAGTTAGATCGGTTGGAGCTTTTCTTTGGGATGCCAGGCTTGCTCCAAAAAAATCTCTTTTACTAGGCACTAAATCAAAATCAATCTTAATCAAACCGACAAATACCAAAAAGGTAAAAGTTTTCTTTGATTGCCCAATACAAGAAATCATTCCCAAAGGAGAAACTGTATTTTTAAATAATTGTGGTTTAAAAAAATATAACTTTGTTAATGCAGGCAATCGTCATTTAGTAATAAAGACTAATAAATTATTTTCTTTCGATTTGGATGAACTCTCTTCAAAGATAAGAAAGCGAGCTTTCTTCAAAGATGTAAATATTTCTTTATATAAACAAAATTTAGGGGACCTCATTTTAAGAACCAATGAAGCTGGTGCTGGTGAAACTCTGTCGTGTGGTTCTGCTTCTGCTGCATGTGCAAGCTTAAATGGAAAGAACAAATCTGTTTTGAAAATTATCTCTGCTGGTGGTGAGCTGAGCATTAGAAAAATAAATGATAAGCTTGAGATGATCGGGCCAGCTGAATTTATTTGTGAGGGAATATGGCTAAAAAAATAGATGCCAAAGAAGTAGAGCTCTATCTTTTAGAAAATACTGATTTCTTTCTTACAAGAGAATCTCTTGTTAGTGAATTAAGCTTTAAGCATGACAGTGATGGCGCTACATCTTTGCTAGAAATGCAAATCCGTAAGCTAAGGGATGAACAATCTAGATTAAATGATATGCTTTCAGGCTTTCTTTCTACTGGAAAAGAAAATGAAGAACTGTTTTTTAAATCTAAAGACCTTGCACTGGCACTAATCACTGCGAAAGATTTTGCCGCAGTAAAAAAATTAGTTGAGGCATTCTTCATAAAAAACTTCAAGGTCGATTCCTGCATTTTAGACTTACTTTCAGATAGTCAGCTAAAGACTCTTGAAGATGAAACAAAGATGGGTATGAACAAAAATGCTATTCACATGGGGCCTCTATCAAGAGAAAAAATGACAGCTTTTTTTCAAACTGATTTAATTAAATCTGCAGTAATTAGTGTCATGAAGTTTGAGAATAACTTTGGCCTACTCAAGATTGGATCTAATGATCCAATCAAATATCTTGGTGACGGAGATACAGCGTTTATAGAGTATATTAGAGATATTATTATTAAAGTTCTTGAATCAAAAGAGGCATGAATGTAAATCAATATTTTTTTGCTGCCCTGATTTTTGATTATTTAGACTTTTTAAAAAATATTAAAGGTCTGAGTGAAAATACCGCAAAAGCATATCAAAGAGATTTAAACAAATTCTCAAAATTTTTAGAATCCATTGCTATAGAGAGTTTAGAAAGCATTTCAGAAGAAAAATGTTCAGCCTGGATTGCAGATCTTTTTCAGAATGATGTAAGCGCAAGGAGCATTCAAAGACACATATCTTCTGCCAAGGGTTTCTTTAGCTATATGAAAAAAATTGGTTTGGTTCAAAGCTCGCCATTTGAATTAATTAATTCGCCTAAATCTCCAAATCATCTTCCAAATATTTTATCGCCTGAAGAGGTATCACAATTGCTGAATTTCAAGCCTAAAAACTCGCAAGATAAGAGAGATTTTGCGATTATTGAGCTGATTTATTCGAGTGGCTTAAGAGTATCCGAAGCAGTAAATTCAAATCTATCTGATTTTGAAGATAATAATAATTTTTTACGCGTTATTGGCAAAGGCTCAAAGACACGATTAGTCCCTGTCGGCCGATTTGCACAAAATGCAATTAAAGAGTGGATCAGTGCAAGAAAGAAAATTTTAACAAGTGACGATGCCCTATTTGTAAACCTAAGAGGTAGCAGAATTTCTACTAGAAGTGTTCAGGAGAGAATAAAAAATATTGCTTTGAAGCAAGGATTGCCTCCAGTAAATCCTCACATGCTTAGGCATAGCTTTGCTACTCATTTGCTTGAATCTAGTGGCGATCTTCGAAGTATTCAAGAGTTACTTGGCCATAGCTCTCTATCAACTACGCAAATATATACAAGACTTGATTATCAGCATCTCATAAAAGTTTACGAAAATACTCATCCCAGGGCTCATAAGAAAAATGTCTAAAATTAAACTCATAACCTTTGATCTAGATGACACATTTTGGGATATCAAAAGCACTATTATTAATGCAGAAATAAATTCTAGAAAATGGATCGAAGATAAAATTGAAAAAAAAATAGAATGGGGCGCTTTTGATGATTTTTTAAGAATAAGAAACGAGCTTATTAAAGAGGATCCATCCTTGGATTATGATCTCGGTTTATTAAGAAAAAAAATAATTTCATACCACACTCATAAATATTTTGTGAATCAACAAGACTTAGATGAATTTCTTGAAGAAGCCTATATGTTTTTTTTAGAAGAAAGGCATAAAGTAGAGTTTTTTGATGATGTCATTCCAGTTCTAGAAGAATTATCTTTAAAATATCAGCTTGGTGTTCTAACAAATGGTAATGCTGATATAAAGAAATTAGGCATCGATCACCTATTTGATTTTTCTGTATCTTCGATAGATGTTAAAAGTAATAAACCAAATCAAGGTCATTTTGTAAAAGCCCAAGAGCTTTCTCAAATTAATTTTAAAAATACTCTTCATGTTGGGGACCATCCAATGAATGATATTTGGGGAGCTAGGGAGCTTGGAATAAATGTTATGTGGTTTAATATCAATAATCTAGATTGGGATATTGATGAAAATCCTCCGATTCAATTTAAAATTTGGGCTGATTTCATAAATTTACTCGAAGAAAATTATGGCAAATAAAGATTCATTTGATGCCTTCGTTAGTATTATTCAAGACAAAATAGAGGAATTATCCGAGCACACCGATCAGTCTCGCATCCAGGTTTTTCAAAATGAGTTAAGAGAAAAGTTTGATGATCTTGCTAGATCTCGAGGATACATTTCTAGCAAAGAATATGAGGCCCTAGAGAACTTGGCAGCAAGACTGGAAGAGAGAATTACAAATCTAGAAAATCAATTAAAGAAATAAAGGCTTTCTATTTAAATAATATTAGAGTTGGGCCAAGTATTCGTCCAATCTTTCAGAATTGAGCATAAATGCAGATTTTTTATCTGCAGCAGAAGCCTTGATATTATCCAAATTTACTGCGTCACCAACCTGTATTACACCAACCATTGCCATCATTACATGAGGATCACATTGATAAACATAGACACCCTCTGTATCCATTACGACACTGATGTCTTGACTGAGTGCGCCTGCCCATGACTTAGCTCCATCAGGAACCATGCCTTCAATAGAGGCTGAATTATGGGCAGCATCTGTAGCTTTAAAATGAATAGTATCGCCAACAGAAACTTTCAACACCGCTGGTTCAAATATCATCTGTCCGCCAACTCCACTATTAAGCATCTTGACAGTATGTTCTGGTCCTTCTGAAAGCTGAGCCTTGAAAGTTGAACTTGATGAAGCGTTTGGAGATGAAGTTGCAGAGGTTGAAGCTCCACATGGCTCACCTTCTAGGCAAATTGCAACATTAGTCGTAAGCCTTTGTGTAACAAGTTCATCATACTTTTTACCGTTAAAAAATAAAATGGCAGTAAATAATATTGTAAAAAGGGGTAGGGTATTTTTTATTTTCATAATGATATTATTTTAATAAGCATTGAATCCTTAATTTTATTAATAATAAGATATCTGTATGATGTATTATAAATAAAAATTATAATTTATAAAGCTTTTAAGAGAAAGGTTTTTGAAGCTCAATGACATGATCTACAACTTGTAACATTCTCATGCTTCCACCTTTTGCCTCGACTCTGTATTGACCATCTACAAAAAACATTGGTGTGGCTGTTACTTTAAATTGCTTTGAAATTTCAATTGCACGTTTAACCTTTTGTTTAACCGAAAATGAATTCATATACTTAGTAATTTCACTCGTATCAACACCCAATCTTTCTAGAAAATTTATAACAGCCTTCTCACTTGAAAGAAAATTACCTTCCTTATGAATGGCTTGAAAAACCGCTGTATGGCCTACTTCACCCATACCTAATGCCTCGATAGTATAAAAGAGTTTTGCATGGAGTTGATGGACTGGGCCCCAGGTGACTGGCATCTTTTGAAAATTAACAGATGAATCTTTTTGCTTTGCCCATCTTGATACAACAGGAGATAAATTAAAACAATGTCCGCATCCATACCAAAAGACCTCAATTACATCTACAACACCGTCTTCTTTGACCGGTAATGGCCTTGAAATAGAGCCAAAATCTTTGCCTAATTTATAATTAGCTTGAACGTTTGAGCTAAATGAAATTACGAGATATCCGAAGAGGCATATAATTAAGTTTTTTTTATTTTTCATATAATCCATGCATATAATTTGCGAGAGCTTCAATATCATAGTCTTTCAAATTTTGAGATGCAGACTGCATAACTAATGAGTAATCACCAGCATTTCTTTGAAGAGAACGATATTCCTTTAGGGTAGAAATTAAGTAGTTTTTTTGTTGTCCTGAAACTTTAGGGAAACCGGCCTGAGCATTACCCGCTCCATTAACAGAGTGACATGCTGTACATGCTGGAATTCCTCGTTTTAGATCACCAGCTCTGTAAAGACTTTCACCTAGAGCTAAAAGCTCCTGATCATTCTTTGCTTGACCTACAGCAGGTGTTTGGGAGCCGTAAAATGCAGCTATGTCTAACAATTGAGAGTCTGACAAGGTTTTTAAATACGGAATTACCGACAACATCAAAACGTTTTCTCTATCGCCTTGCTGAAAATATTTTAATTGCTCAGACAAATATCTTTGGTTTTGACCAGCAAGGTTTGGCCAATCAGAGCTTATGCTTTGTCCATTAGCCCCATGACATGAAGCGCACAAGGCGACTAATTCGGATCCAGCTTTAGCATCTCCAATGGCAAGCAAATCAGGCATCTTTACTTCAGCTGCAAAGACAACTAAGGAAGCCATGCTTAAACAAATAATCAAAAAAGTTTTAAACATAAATTTTACGTTGTGGTTAAGAAGACATATTATATGTCGAGCGTAGCCTGAGATAAATAATCAAATGAAAAATCCTTTCAAAAATACTACTTTTTTATTTGGCGTAACAAAAGCAGAAAAACTCCCAAGTGATAATGGAATAGAGGTTTTATTGTCCGGAAGGTCAAATGCTGGAAAATCAAGCGCATTGAATTCATTGGCTGATAATAAAAAATTGGCAAGAATTAGTAAAACTCCAGGAAGAACAACAGAAATTAATTTTTTTGAGGTAGAGGATGGATTTAAGCTTTTAGATCTTCCAGGATATGGTTTTGCAAAGTCAGGACGATCAAGAAGAAAAAATTGGGGGCCGCTGCTAGAAGAATATTTTAAAAATAGACAGGGCCTTAAAGCAGTTTTAATCTTTATGGATATTAGACATCCACTTAAACCGATTGATCTCGAGATGATCAAGCTTTGTGAAAGTTTTGATATAGATTATGTAGCTGTATTAACTAAATCGGACAAGGTTTCAAAAAATATTTCAGCAAAAACAATTCAACAAGTTTCAGAGGCAATAAATGCCAAAGAAATCCTGATAATTTCTTCTCTAAAAAAAATAGGGTTTGAAAAACTAAGGAAAGTTCTGATAGGATTCAAATATGAGTAACTTATCTTTTCAATCTCAGGATTGTGAAATTACACTAAGTGATGGTCTAGAGGAATATAGAGCGTATTTAAGAGCAAATGGCAAGAAACAGCTCACAGACGCACCGGGATCACAAGTTATAAGGGATCATGATGCAACCCATGTAATATTTGGTCTTGATACCTCAATAGAACAAGAATCAATGCTAGATTCTTGGGTACTCTCAGCTACCAGTTGGAAACTAAAACAATTGTTGGCTTACAATCAACTTCCAGAACTTAAGCAGTTAACTAAGGATTTTAGAAATGATCCGGGATACTTAAGACTTATATTGACAGCTGTTAAATTAATTCCAATCAAATTGAAAATATGGAAAAGATCAAAACAAATGAATAAAAAATGGCCTTTTGCTTCGCCCGACCATTTGATGGATCAAAGGATATGTGACTTAAGAGAAGAGTATGGAATAAAGATACTTACACCAGACGAAAGAAAAGTTAAAAAACCACTTATTTGGTCTGGCACCATAAAGAATTAATGAGCTTCATTCCAATTAGTGCCTTGGTTTGCATCAACAATTAAAGGTATCTTCAATTTCACCGAGCACTCCATGAGTTTAACGATCTCATTTAATGCATCAACTGCAAATTCTTTTTTTACTTCAAAAATTAATTCATCGTGAACTTGCATGATCATTTTAATATCTGGATTATTCACACCTATCCATTGATCAACGTCAATCATTGCTTTTTTAATTATATCGGCAGCTGAACCCTGTAAAGGTGCATTAATAGCAGCTCGCTCAGCAGCTTTACGTCTTAAGCCATTGGGATCGTTTATAGTAGCAACATGCAGTTTTCTACCAAGAATAGTTTCAACAAAGAGATTTTTTTTAGCTAGCTCTTTGGTTGATTCCATATAATCTTTAACTCCAGTATACCTTTCAAAATAAGTATCCAGATAGGCTTGTGCCTCATTTCTAGGAATCCCTAACTGCCTTGTTAGCCCAAAAGCGGACATCCCATAAATTAATCCAAAATTTATCGCTTTTGCGCTTCTGCGATGATCGGGAGTTACATTCTCTAATGGAACATTAAATATTTCTGAGGCCGTGGCGGAATGGACATCAATGTTATTCTTAAATGCACGAGTCAAATTTTTATCTCCAGATAAATGAGCCATTATTCTTAACTCAATTTGAGAGTAATCTGCTGAGATTAATACATTTCCTTTTTCAGCAATAAAAGCTTCTCTTATTTTTCTTCCTTCTGGAGTTTTAATTGGGATATTTTGAAGATTTGGTTCTGTCGAAGACAATCTTCCAGTTGAGGTAACTGCCTGTTGATAAGAAGTATGAATTCTTTTGGTGATTGGATGCTGAATTTTAGTGAGGCTATCTGTATATGTAGATTTTAATTTGGCTAAACCACGATATTCAATAATAGTTTTCGGAAGTTCAAACTCTTCAGCCAATCTTTGCAAGGTATCTTCATTTGTAGAAGGCTGACCTTTAGGAGTTTTCTTAAGTACTGGCAAATCAAGTTTATTATAAAGAATCTCAACTAGTTGCTTTGGTGAATCCATATTAAACTCTTCGCCAGCTACCTCATATGCTGTTTTTGATAATTCTTCAATTTTAATTGATAGCACATCTGAATATTCTGATAGCATTTTTGCGTCAATTTTTGCACCATTTCTTTCGACTCTAATTAGAGAATTCAGCATTGGATATTCAATATCTTTTAAAAGGTTCAGCAGCTTTGGTTGATCTGCAAGCATTTTATTTAAGTGATTAAACAGCCTCAGGGTAATATCAGCATCTTCTGCTGCATAAAATGTAGCTATAGAGATTTCAACTTGCGCAAAGTTTATTTGCTTTGAGGCTGAGCCTACAACCTCTTCATATTTCATAGGTTCATAATTTAAATAATGCTGGGCCATTCTATCAAGACCATGCCTAGTTCCAGTGCTGTTTAAAACATATGACATTAACATTGTATCTCCTAGGAAATCAGTAATATTAATTCCATGTCTGTTAAGCATCGGTAAATCAAATTTTAGGTTTTGCCCAACTAGTTTTTTTTGATTTTTTGAAATGACGCTGCCCAATATTTTTTGAATTAAATCAATGGATAGTTGAGTTGGCATCCCCTCATATGAATGATTAATGGGTATGTAGCAGCCTTCACCCTCGTCGCATGCCAATGAAATACCTATTAGATCTGCAGTCATTGTGTCCAGGGAAGAAGTTTCAGTATCAATTGCAAAGGCTTTACATTTTTCAATTTTCTTAGCCCATGCTATTAACTCCTTCTCTTTTAATACTGATTGATACTCTTTTTTTGTAATAGTATTTTTGGGCTTTTCATCACTTGAGTCGGGCGATGACTTAATCCAAGTTTTAAACTCGAGAGATGTAAATAATTTATTTAACTCTCCTTGATCCTCTTTTGCTTTGAGCAAACTTTCTAAAGACACTCCTATATCTACATCTCTTTTCAGGGTCACAAGCTCAATATTTCTATCTAAATCTGGAATAGAGTCTCTGAAATTTTGGCCTACAACACCAGTCAAAGAATCCGCATTTTTGATTATGCCTTTAAGGTTTTTGAATTCTTTAAGCCACTTAACTGCTGTTTTAGGACCCACTTTAGGAACGCCTGGAATGTTATCAGAGGAATCACCGACAATAGCCAAATAATCAATTATTTGATTTGGATGAACTCCAAACTTTTCTTGGACACCAGATACATCATAAATTTGATTATTCATTGTGTTCATCATCTTGATTAAAGGGTCATCAACGAGCTGCATAAGGTCTTTATCTAAAGAAGAAATTACTATAGGAATTCCCTGCTTTGAGCCTAAAGTTGCCAAAGAGGCTATAACGTCGTCAGCTTCTACTTTTGGAATCTCGATAACTGGCATGCC
Source organism: uncultured SAR86 cluster bacterium (assembly GCA_902599315.1). Lineage (GTDB taxonomy): Bacteria > Pseudomonadota > Gammaproteobacteria > Magnimaribacterales > D2472 > D2472. The sequence goes on from CACKEY010000001.1 coordinate 145,524, forward strand.
CATGGCATTGCAAATTTCTTTTAGTGGAGAAAGTTGCTCTCTTAAATCTTCGGGCATAGGAGGACGATTAGCTTTATACTCTTTATAAATATCATGACGAAAATTTTTTCCTTTGGCATCAAAAATTGAGAGGTAATGTGAGTTAGGATTTTCCTTTCGCAGGTTACGCAACATATTTACAACTCCTTTGACTGCTCCTGTTGGCAAACCGCTAGAGGTTGATAGCGGAGGCATTGCATGAAAAGCTCGATATAGGTATGAGGATCCATCTATCAAAAAAATTTTCTTTGCTTGCATATTCATAAAAATTTATTATGTCATTAGGTTTTTATATAAGCCATGCATAATATAAGATCATCATAGATTTAATGCTGCTTTAAAAAAATGAACGTTCTAAAAAAGATTATAAATTTACCGCCTCTTATCAACTTTGGTCTTGGGATAGGATTAGTGATAAGTGCTTATATTTTTGAAATTTTTGGGTATTACGATCCTTGCCCACTTTGTATTCTTCAACGATGGTCTTTTGTGTTGATTGCTATGTGTGGAGCATTAATGGCAATTCCTGTCTTACATGTATTTTTGAAAAAAGTCCTGTTTATATTGGCGAGCTTATTTGCCTGTTGTGGAGGCATAATTGCTGGCAGACAAATCTATTTACAAAATCTTCCTTCTGATCAGATTCCAACTTGTGCTCCTCCAATGGATTTTTTAATGGATACTCTTCCATTGTTTGAGGTAATACAAACTATTCTTATTGGTGACGGTAATTGTGCTGAGTATGAATGGAGATTTATCCTAAATTTTGCAGAATGGGCTTTGGTATTTTTTATTTTGTTGTTTATTTATAACATTTTCTTTCTACTAAAAAAGACGTAAAAATAATTATTTTGTAGTATTGCTACAACATGAAATCCAAGATAATGCTTTAAAAAAGCTATTCCTAGTTTAATTGACAATTTTTATTAAATATTTTCAAATTCACTACAATAATCAACTTTAATATAATATTTTTTCAAACAAAGAATGTTGTAAAATCGATTAAGTAAAGAATTTTATGGAAACTAACGCATTAAAAGAAATATTCGAGCTAGGCACCGAAGAGCTGATTAACGCAGCTATTGAAAATAATGAAGGAGTTATAGCGAGCAATGGGGCTCTTTCCTTAGAGACTGGCTTAAGAACAGGCAGAAGTCCAAATGATAGATTCATTGTTGATGAAGAGAGCACATCAAGCCTTATTGACTGGGGCGAAATTAACAAACCTTTTGATGCAGAAAAGTTCAATCATCTTTGGGATAAAGTTGAGGCATATTTAGCTGAGAAAAATCGTTATCTTTCAAAGGTTCATGTCGGCGCACACATTGATCATTACATACCAGTCAATGTAATAACAGAAAGTGCAGCTCATAGCATGTTCTCAAAATTAATATTTATTGATCCCATTAAATTTAATCCACAAGCCAAAAAAGAATGGCAGATAATGAGTGCGCTTAATTATAAATGTGTTCCTGAGGAAGATGGCACTAACTCTGATGGTTGTGTAATTATAAATTTTGCGGCTAGAAAAGTTCTACTTGCAGGAATGAAATATGCTGGTGAAATGAAAAAATCTATGTTCTCTGCTCAAAACTTTTTAATGCCTGAAAAAAATGTTCTACCGATGCATTGTTCTTCTAATGTTAATAAAGATGGCAAAGTATCATTATTTTTTGGTCTATCTGGGACTGGAAAAACTACTTTGTCAGCTGATCCAACATGTTCACTCATTGGAGACGATGAACACGGGTGGGGTGAAGGAACAGTATTTAATTTTGAGGGAGGTTGCTACGCAAAAACAATAGATCTATCAGAAAAAAATGAACCTGTGATTTGGAAAGCTATAAAGCATGGCAGTATCATTGAAAATGTCTTCTTAGATGAAGAGGGAACTCCAGATTACTCAAATACATCGTTATCTGAAAATGGGCGCTGCTGCTATCCACGCACGCACATCGAAGATGCTATTGAATCAAATGCTGCAGGCGAGCCAGAAACCGTGATATTTCTTACTTGTGATCTTACTGGAGTCATTCCACCTGTTTCTATATTATCAAAGGAGGCAGCAGCCTATCATTTTTTAAGTGGCTATACTGCAAAAGTTGGGTCTACAGAAGTTGGTTCAACTGAGTCAATTGGTACAACTTTTTCTACTTGTTTTGGAGCACCATTTTTTCCAAGGCCTGCTGGAGTGTATGCAGACCTTTTAATGAAAAGGATAGAGTCTTTCAACTCTAGAGTCTTTCTTGTTAATACTGGTTGGACAGGTGGACCTCATGGTGTTGGCTCAAGATTTGATATACCCACAACAAGAAGAATAATTAATGCGATCCAAAATGGTGAATTAAATGATGTTAAAACTTCTTACATTGACGGTCTTAATTTAAAAGTTCCTGTAGAAATTGATGGAGTTGATCCAAAAGTCTTGATTCCAAAAAATACTTGGTCAAATCTTGAACAGTATGACCAATATTTGAAAAATCTTATTAAACAGTTTAAAGATAATTTTAAAAAATTCTCAGTAAGTGAAGAGATTGTTGCTGCAGGTCCAACCTAAATCAACAAAAATCCATGACTTCCGATTCGTTTAGTAGCTCCTTAAGAGCGTATAGAGAAAGAGGATTTTTTAAAGAAATAAAAATTCTGAGAGGTATCGAAAGAGAATCTTTAAGAGTAGACAAGAGTGGAAAAATTTCTCAAAAAAATCATCCTAAAAATCTTGGCTCTCCTCTTACCAACAGTGATATAACCACTGATTTTGCTGAAGCCCTTGTAGAGCTTGTTACTCCAACTTTTGAGTCGCCTGAAGAACTTTTTGATCACTTGAATCTACTTCATAGGTTTTTATATAGCGAATTAGTCGATGAAATGCTATGGAACTTTTCGATGCCGTGTGCATTTACAAATGAAAAAGAAATTCGAATAGCTGAATATGGTAACTCCAATAGTGGAATGCTTAAGCATGTATACAGAAAAGGGCTCAGATTAAGATATGGATCAATCATGCAGTGTGTTTCAGGCATCCATTACAATTTTTCGTTTACAAAAAATTCTTGGAAAACTTTAGATAACAACCCAAGTCAAAGCTATGTAAATGAAAAATATCTTGGCATGATTAGAAACATAAAAAGGAATTTTTGGTTTATCTTAGAACAATTTGGCGCATCTCCAATAACGCATAAATCTTATTTATTTGAAAGAGAGCATTCTCTTGAAAAATATAATGCAAACGATTTATTTTTGCCATATGCAACCTCTTTGAGAATGAGTGATGTAGGCTATCAAAGCAATATCCAAGATTCCCTCAAAATCAGTTATAACAATTTAGATGAATTTATAAATGCATTAGTGAAAGGAATTAAAACTCCTGTTAAAAAGTTTAATGATATAGGTATGTTTGATGATGCAGGAATTGCTCAGCAAATTTCCACAGGAATATTACAAATTGAAAATGAACTCTACGATATTGTTAGGCCTAAAAGATCTGGGCCGAGTGGGTCTAGACCTGCATCATTATTGAAAACTGGGGGTATAGAGTACTTGGAATTAAGAGGAATCGATGTCAATCCATTCATACCTGAGGGCATTGATGTAAGCAAGATCAAGCTTCTTGATATATATATAACCCATTCTTTAATCTCTGAGAGCCCTTTAATTTCAGATAAAGAAATTGAGGAAATTAAAGCGAACCAAAAAATCATGGTTAGCAAAGGAAGATTAAAAAATGTAATGTTAAGCAAAAATGGAGACTTAATTTCTCTTGCAGAATTAAGAAAAAATTTTCTAGCTGAATTAGAGCAAACTGCAGAAGCATTAGATGAATATTCAGAAGGTTATTTAAAGGCATTCCATTTGGAGATAAATAAGAACATGCTTCAAAGTGAAAAAATATTAGCCGAAATGGATGTGAAAGGTTTTGAATTTCAAGAATACGCCTTAAATCAAAGCAAAAAAATTGCTGAGAATTTTGATTCTAGTGATATAAGTGATTTTTATGCATTAACTAATTCTGCGCAGGCTTCAATTGAAAATTTAAGAAATCTTGAAGAAAGTTCAAGCATGGACATAAATAAATATGTAGAATTATATAACTCAAAAATTTAGGAAGAATAATGAAAGCTTTGCAGTGTATAGAATTAGCTGGTCCTGAAAAACTTATCTTATCTGAGATAGATGATCCAAAACCCGGACATGGTGAGGTTTTAATAGAGATTAAAGCTGCAAGTGTTAATTTTCCAGATGTCTTGATGATTCAAGGCCTATATCAAGTACAACCGCCAATGCCATTTATTCCTGGTGCTGAATGTTCAGGCGTTGTATCAGAATTAGGTGAAGGAGTTGAGTCTTGCAAGGTGGGTGATCATGTTTTTGCTATGGCTGGAAATGGATGTTTTGCTGAGAAAATTGTGGTTGAAGCTTCAAGAGTTGTCTTGATACCAAAAGAAATGGATTTTCCAGTTGCTGCTGCCCTGCCCATGACTTATGGGACCTCATTGTATGCCTTAAAACAAAGAGCAGAACTTAAAGCTGGAGAGACACTTTTAGTACTTGGTGCTGCGGGAGGTGTTGGTTTAAGTGCGGTAGAAATTGGTAAAGCAATGGGAGCAAAGGTCATTGCTGCAGCTTCTTCTGCTGAAAAAATTAAGATTTGCTTAGAGCATGGCGCAGACGAAGCCTTTGTATATCCATCAGGTAATTTAGATAAAGAGCAACAAAAAGAACTTTCAAATAAAATTAAAGAGCTCACTGGAGGGCAAGGAGCTAATGTGGTTTATGATCCAGTTGGAGGGTCTTTTAGTGAACCAGCTTTGAGATCAATAGCTTGGGAAGGCAGGTTTCTTGTGATTGGGTTTGCAGCTGGTGAAATACCTAAGCTTCCTCTTAATCTTGCTCTTTTAAAAGGCTGTCAGATAGTCGGAGTTTTTTGGGGTGCATGGACAATGATGTTTGCTGATGAAAATGAAAAAAATTTTAAAGAGCTTTTTGATCTTCATGCAACAGGAAAGATCAATCCTGAAATATCAGATAGGTTTAATCTTGAGGAATCAGCGGCGGCTATTGCTCACTTAAAAGATCGTAAAGCTAAAGGAAAGGTAATTATAGATGTTTAAGAAAGTAACTGGTGTTTTATTTTTTTGCTTAGCTTTGACACAATGCTCAGAAACAACTGATTTAATGAATAGACCGATACATAAAACTGATAATGCTTTTCAAAATGAAGAGCACAGACTGCTTCCGATGGATGGGGCCCATAACACAAGAGAGCTTGGTGGATATAAAACAAATGATGGCAAATCAGTGAAATGGGGTATGCTATTTCGCTCAGATAAACTTAGTGATATCTCTAAAGCTGATCAAGAATATTTGCAAAATCTTGGTATCAATAAAATTATTGATTTTAGATCCAAAGAAGAAAAAGCAGAAGATCCAAATATAATTCCAAAAGGCATAAGCTATGTTGAAATGCCAATAAGTGTTGATGGAGCTATGCGCTCTAAAATTGAAGCCGTCTTAAAAGGTGAAACTAATAAAGAAGTAAAAAGTTTTCTCATTGATGCAAATAAAGAATTTGTCTCAGACTATAGTGGCGTATATGAAGAATTTTTAAGAAATCTTATCGATGAAGATGGCCCCACCCTATTTCATTGTACAGCTGGAAAAGATAGGGCAGGATTTGCCGCTGCTATTACACTAATTGCTTTAGGGGTCTCAAAAGAAAATGTAATTCAAGATTACATGAAAACAAATCAATTCACACAAGAGAGAATAGAAGAAATCATTGATCAAATAGAGCTTATGAGCCTATATCAAGCAGATGCTGAAATTTTACGTCCCTTGCTTGGTGTAGAGAGAGAATATATAGAAACAGCATTTAAAACAGCTGAAGAAAAATTTGGGAGTTTAGAAAACTTTATTAGAGAAGGGTTAAATATTTCTGATAAAGATATCCAAAAACTTCGAAATAAATACCTTGAGAGTTAGCGCGGTGTTACAACTGATTGATAGGTAAGTAAAAATTTATCCTCATCAAAAGGCGGTCTAAAAAAGCCAGCATATTTTCCATCCGGATTAATAAGCAAAATATTATTTGAATGATTTTCTAGGTGAGATATGTGATTAGAATGCATATTTTTTGGAGGTTCAATAACCATGATATTTAATTGAGTTGCAAGGCTTAAGAGCATAGGTCTGTCACCTCTTGCACCAATAAATGAATTATTAAAAGCTTTCGCATATTTATCTACATCATTTGACGAGTCATTCTCCGGGTCAATAGTGACAAGAAGAACCTGTTTATCAGTTAAGTCAAAACCTTTAGATGCTAACTTAGAATATAAATTTTTAATTAATGACATTGCAACTGGACACTCTGCTGGACACCTTGTGAAGCCAAAGTAAACCAAGGTCCATTTTTCCTTAAAAACCTCTTTATTTACAAGCAAATCATTAGATGAAAAAAATTGAAAGTTAGAGAATTCCTTAGGATTTGGAAATTGATAATACCCATTTACTAATAATTCATTTGGTGACAAATATCTTGGAGTGGTTAACTTATTAATAAATAAAGATAGTACTGCGGCCATAAATAAGATTATTAGAGTTAAAGAAATTTTAATATTCCTACTCATTTTTAAATTAAATAGTGGTCAATCAATAAGGCAGCAAAAATAAAAAAAATGTAATAAATTGAATAAACGAATGTTGGAAAAGCATATTCATCACTCTCATCAAAATATAATGCAAAAGAATAATACAAAAATATACTCCCTAAAACTAATGCTGCTATAAGGTAAAAAAGGCCAGACATCATTACTACAAATGGCAATATGCTTACAAGGATCATAATAATTGTATAAAGTATGATCTGAAGTTTCGTGAACTGGACACCATGAGTAACAGGTAACATCGGAATATTTTCTTTTGCATAATCGTCTTTTCTATGGATAGCTAGGGCCCAGAAATGTGGCGGTGTCCAAGCAAAAATAATTAACACCAAAAGCAGTGAATTAGGATCAATTGAATTAGTTATTGCGGTCCAACCTAATAATGGAGGGGCAGCACCAGCAAGGCCTCCGATAACAATATTTTGAGGAGTGGCTCTTTTTAAATATATCGTGTAAATAAATGCATAGCCAATCAAAGATCCTAAAGTAAGAATTGCTGTAAGTGTATTGACATATAAAACTAAAATAGTTGAGCCTAAAAAGCCCAAAGTTATTGCGAAAATTGACGCTTTTGTTGGAGAAATTTCTCCCTGTGGAATGGGTCTATTCTCCGTTCTGCTCATATTTGCATCTGCTTTTCTATCAATGATTTGATTAATGGCCGCAGCAGAGGAAGCACATAAACCAATGCCAAGCATAGATATAGCTATTAGAGAAAGTGGAGCCATGGTTTTGCTTGCCAACAATGAACCGACAAATGCACAAATTAGCATCATCAAGACTACATTAGGTTTACATAATTCGTAGTAATTTTTAATCGTGCTATTCATTTTTCCAAATCACAAGATTAACCATTAGGGTTGCTAATAGTAATAATGCTGCGACCAAATTATGCGCGATAGCAATGTATAAAGGAAGAACATAGACAACATTCATTATTCCTAACGAAATTTGTGTAATTAATATTACGCCCAAAGTTGAAGCTAAAGGAGCTGCACTAGAAAACCATAGCCTTGAAATTAATATCAAAAAAATTATCGTTAATACTATTGCGCTTATTCTATGTGAGTAATGAATGGCAACTCTTGCTTCATTATCTAATAATCCATATAAGTAGTTTGGGCCTACTTCTTGAGCAAGATTAAATCCCTCACGAAAATCCATTTCTGGAATAAACTTACCTTGACAGGTTGGAAAATCTGCACATGCTAAGGAAGCATAATTTGTACTCGTCCAAACGCCTAAAAATATTTGAACAATTAATGCTAATAAAGCAATGCCTCCCAGAACTTTCAAATGGCTGATATTATGATTTTTAATACCATTAGTGGTATTTAAGAACAAGTAAAAAAATAAACTCAGTGTGATAAAGCCTCCAAATAAATGGCCTGTAACAATAATAGGTAATAATTTTAAGCTTACAGTCAAATAACCAAACAAGCCCTGACAGCAGATAAAAAATAAAAGAAAAGAAGTTATTGCTTTTATTTTTTTGGGTAATTGATATTTAAATGCAAAATAAACTAACAGTATTGCAAGGAAGCCTAATGCCGCTGCAAAATATCTATGAACAACCTCTGGAATTGCTTTATCGATTTCATAAGGGAATTGTGGGTATCTTGATTCAGCTAATTGAATTTCTGCCTCGGTAGTTGGAAAAACCACAAATCCATAACATCCAGGCCAATCTGGGCAACCGAGCCCAGCATCAACTAGACGCGTCCAAGCACCTAATGCAATGACAACAAATGCAAAGCAAATTCCAAACAATGATAATCCTTTCATTATTTTCATATTAAGACCTTTAAATCCTTTAGAATTAATTTTGGATCCAGAGAGACTGGAAAAAACATAACTGCTCTTCCATATGGATCAATTATAAAAATTTTTTGTTCCTCAAAGAAACTTTCATTGCCAGCTTGAAGTAACTTTTTAAAAAGTTTACTCTCAGAATCAATAACTATCTCTACCCTTGGATATTCAGATAATGAGCCAACTAAAGTATTTTCATCAGAAGTAAAAATTACTCTTTTAAGCTTATTAATATCTCTATTAAGCGCAATGTTTAGCTGTCGCATTAGATAAAGTGCTTCTTCTAGGCTGTCACTCTTGGAGGCATAAGTGGCAAATATCCATTTGCCATCATCAAATGCAATAACTTTTTTATCATTAATTAAGTTAAGATCTTTCACATCAAAATATTCACTAAAAAAAACTCCATTGTTTTTAGTATTAATAGGTGAAAATCCCGATTGAAATGATAGCGTAGAGATTAACAAAACCAATGGTGGAGTGAATAATAGAAAAGCTAAAAAAATTTTGCTCTTCATGATGTTCTTGTAATTGCAAATACATACATGCCTGCTAAAACAATGCTCATAGTGAACCATTGCAAAGCATAACCATAGTGCTTAGTAGGCGTGATAACAAAAGGATTGAATGGAACAAATTCAGCAATAAATTTAGATCCTGGCTCTAGCATTAAAACCATATCAAAAAATTTTTTTTCATAAGCAGTTTCGATGACCTTCGGAGATTTAGTTTGTGAAACCATTGGCCAATTGCTTGTTAGCAACTCATCGCCAGCTAAAACTTCTTGTTCTGGCTTGTAAAGACTACCAACTATGCGAACTTTATCAGAAATAAAATCAATATTTGGATATTCACTCCTAGACTTGCCCTGAGAAACCCAGCCTCTGTCAACAAAGACTTGTTGATCTGTTCCAAAATAAAATGGGGTATATATTTTATAACCAACCCTTCCATTAAAAATTTGATTATCGATTAATACCTGTTTAGATGAATCATAAACACCTTCAACAAAGACTCGGCTCCACTTGCCTGAGTTTTCTGAAATGTATTGAGGTTGAGATGATTGTTGGATTTCAAAATTTTTAATTAAATTTAACTTTTCTGATGCTCGTTCAATCTGCCAGAAGCCTAAAGATATGAAAACAAGCACAAAGAAAACTGAAAAAATGGTTAGCGCTTTATTATTTTTAATGTTTTCTGTTTTTAAAAATTTGATCATTTTTATAATGTTATAATTTTACTATGTGGCTTAAACCTCTAATTGCAATTGTTATTATCTTAATCTTTATAAGCTTATTTAGTAGTTTGTTTTTCCTTTTCAAGGACCAAGGCCAAGGCAAGCGTTCAGTTTATAGCCTTGGTTTTAGGGTAACTATGGCAGCATTGCTATTGATATTAGTATCCTATGGATTATATACGGGAGAACTTGGAAATAACGTTCCGTGGGGCTCTTGATTTAAAGTATATAAACAAAAAGAAATAACATCACCCAAACTACATCAACAAAATGCCAATACCAGGAGGCTGCTTCAAACCCAAAATGATTATGAGGATCAAAGTGATTATAAAAAACTGATCTAGAAAGCATCACAGCAAGCATAAATCCACCCATCATGACGTGAAAACCATGGAATCCTGTTAGCATGAAGAAAGTTGAACCATATATTCCAGAATTAAGTGTTAAACCATAATGTGCATACGCCTCATAGTACTCAGCAGCCTGTAGCCCAACAAATATTAGAGCAAGGGTTACAGTAACACCTAGCCAGGTATTAAAACTTTTTTTGTTATCATTTTTAAGAGCAAGATGGGCAAAGTGAACGGTTACACTTGAACTAAGAAGTACAATCGTATTCCACAATGGCAACCACTTTAATGCATTACCCCAGCCTGGCCAACTCATACTTTTATCGGCAAGAACAAATGCTGATCCAGCATCAGGAGTTGACATAACAGGCCATGAGGCCTCAAAACCTTCCCATAACATATTAGCCAATCCTTTCTCGCCATCACCACCGAGCCATGGGACTGAAAAATTTCTCACGTAGAAAAGTGCTCCAAAAAATGCGGCAAAGAACATTACCTCAGAAAAAATAAACCAGCCCATACCAAAAACAAAAGATTTTTGAAGCTGGGCACTGTCCAAGCCAGCAATATGTTCTCTGATCACCGCTCTGAACCAAAAATATAAAGTTATTGCAAAAACGGCAAAGCCAGAATATAAGATATATACGGAGTTGCTTTCAGGTTTTCCTAAGTCATTAATCGTCCCAGCCGCTCCCATCACTAATAGAAAAAGTGCTGTTGCGATATATATTGGATATTTACTATCCTCAGGTACATAGTACTTTTGATAACTCATATTGAAGGCTCCATTTCATGGTTAGCATGGTGCTCACTATCATGCTGAGCAAACTCAATATCATTGTAATCTGTAACATCAAAAATAGTGTATGAAAGAACGACGCTATTAATAGAACTTGGAAGTTCATCGTCAAAAATCAACCTTACCGGTAAAAGCGCTTCTTCACCAGGGGCAAGTTCCTGTTTTTCAAAACAAAAGCATTCTAATTTTTTTAAGTGTGCGGCTGCGTTTGAAGGCGCAACACTAGGTATTGCCTGAGCAACCATTCTTTTATTTGTTGTATTTTTTACATAAAAAGTAGCTGTGTGATACTTTCCTGTCTTAACTTGAATATTATCTTCAGACGGCTTGAATGCCCAAGGCATTTCTTCGTTATTATGAGAAACAAATTGAATTGAGATATCTCGACCATTATCAATCTCAATATCTTTATTGCTAGTTGCTCTTAGTTCAATTTTCCCATTTAGACCAGTTACTTCACAAAACACATTGTAGAGGGGGACCAAAGCAAACGAGAATGTGAACATTCCTAGAATGGCAAAACACAGGGTTTTAATCGTTTTTTTCGATCCTTCGTTCACTAGTTAACTTTTGGTGGGGTTGTAAATGTGTGATAGGGAGCAGGTGATTCTACTGTCCACTCAAGACCTCTTGAACCTTCCCAAACCTGAGGAGTTGCCTTTTTCCCACCCATTACTGTTTTAAGAACAATGTACATGAATAAGATCTGTGAGGCTCCAAATAAGAATGCTCCAACTGAGGAAATCATATTCCAATCAGCAAATTGAAGAGCATAATCTGGGACCCTTCTTGGCATTCCAGCTAAACCTATCCAATGCTGAGGGAAAAATGTTACGTTAACCCCAATGAATGATAGCCAAAAATGAAGTTTGCCAAGTCTTTCGTCATACATATTTCCTGTCCATTTTGGAATCCAGTAATATACTGCAGCCATGATTGAAAAAATTGATCCTGGTACTAAAACGTAATGAAAGTGAGCGACAACAAAGTACGTATCGTGATATTGGAAATCAGCTGGAGTAATCGCAAGCATTAAACCAGAGAAACCACCTATAGTAAATAAAACTACGAAGGCAATTGCAAATAGCATCGGTGTTTCATAAGAGATTGACCCCTTAAACATTGTTGTTACCCAATTAAAAACTTTAACTCCAGTTGGGACAGCGATTAACATAGTTGCCCACATAAAAAATAATTCTGCGGCTAATGGAAGCCCTACAGTAAACATGTGATGCGCCCACACAACAAATGATAAAATGGCAATGGAGGCCATCGCCCAAACCATAGAAGCATAGCCGAATAGCTGTTTTCTTGAGAACGTTTCAATGATATGAGATGCAATACCAAAAGCTGGAAGAATCATAATATAAACTTCAGGATGGCCGAAAAACCAGAAGATGTGTTGAAATAAAACAGGATCTCCGCCGCCGGCAGCGTTAAAGAAACTTGTTCCGAAATGGATATCCATGAGCATCATGGTTACTGCTCCTGCAAGGACTGGCATGACTGCTATTAACAGATATGCTGTTATTAACCATGACCAAACAAAAAGTGGCATTTTCATCAATGTCATACCAGGCGCTCTCATGTTCATAATAGTTACAATCACATTAATTGACCCCATGATTGATGATGCGCCCATAATATGCACTGCAAATATAAAGAAAGTTACACTTGGTGGTGCATAGGTTGTAGATAGTGGAGCATAAAATGTCCACCCAAAATTAGGTGCTCCGCCCTCCATAAATAATGACGATAATAGAATAAAGAATGCGAAAGGCAGAATCCAAAAACTAAGGTTATTCATTCTTGGAAGAGCCATGTCAGGTGCTCCTACCATCATTGGTACAAGCCAATTTGCCAGACCAACAAATGCAGGCATAACTGCACCGAACACCATTATCAGTCCATGAAGTGTAAGCATCTGATTATAAAACTCAGGCTCTACAATTTGCATTCCCGGTTGAAATAGCTCCGCTCTAATGACCATAGCCATTGCTCCACCAATAAGAAACATAGCAAAACTAAACCATAAATATAAGCTTCCTATGTCTTTATGATTAGTTGTGTAAAGCCATCTAGTCAGCCCTTTTGCTGGACCATGATGATGATCATCATGACCATGTGATTCAATTACTGCACTCATATTACTTCCTTCTTTTTAAATATTAGGTTTGTTGTATTCAACAATGTCTTTGGGTATAACAATTTTACCATCTCCATTTTCTGCATTACCCCAAGCCTGTCTTGTGTAGGTAATGACTGCTGCCATATCAACTTCTGAAAGCTGATTGGCGAATGACTGCATGGCTGCACCTTGAACACCTTCCATTAAAATCTCTACATTTCTTGCTTTATTATTAAGCACGATATCGCTTCCAGCAAGATTTGGAAAAATCCCTTGGATGCCTTGACCGTTTACTTGATGGCATGCAACACAGTTCTTTAGATAAACTCCTTCTCCTCTTTCAGTGAGTTCAGCCGTAGTCCAGTTTTTTTCGGTTAGTTCTGCCATTCTAAAAGCAGCTTCTTTTTTTTCTTGAACCCAAATGTCATATTCGTCTTGAGGTACAACCTTAACAACAACCGGCATAAAGCCGTGATTTTTTCCACAAAGCTCTGTGCATTTTCCTCTATAAATTCCTGGTTCATCTACAACAGTCCAAGCTGTATTTATGAAGCCTGGTATAGCATCTTGTTTAATAGCAAAGTCTGGCATCCACCAAGAATGAATAACATCATTTGCAGTTATTAGAAATCTAATTTTTTTTCCAACTGGTATTACGACGGCCTCATCGACCTCTTCTAAATAAAATTCTCCCTTTGGAGTCTTATTATAAATTTCGTCCCAATCTGTAGTGAGGTTTTGAAAAAAATCTATGTCGTCTTCAAGGTACTTATACTGCCATTTCCATTGATATCCAACCACCTGAATGTTTATATCACCTTCAGTATCATCATAAATTTTTGTAAGAGTATTTGAAGCTGGAATAGCCATGAATACTAAAATTAAGAAAGGAACGATGGTCCAAGCAAGTTCAAGTTTTGTGTTTTCATGAAATGATGAGGGGTTAGGATTTTTCTTTTTTGTAAACGCAAACATTGAGTAAAACATCACGCTAAATACGACTAGACCAATTGCGACGCATATCCAGAAAATCAACATATGCAGATCAAAAACTTCTTTGCTGATTGCTGTGACCCCTTCGGTCATGTTTAGGTCATCCCAAGCGGCAAATGTATTACCAGAAAAAAGAAATGCCATTCCTGCAAAATATTTAGTGAAAATGCTAGCGGTAGCTTTTTTAAACATTAGATTTTTCCCTTAAATATAAGAATTTATTAAAAATAAAAAATTTGTATAAGCAATTATAACTAAAAATTATGTTCATGAGAAGTTTTTTGACCTTTTTTTACCTGCTTTGTGGAATTTTATTTGTCGCTATAATAGCTTTAAAAAAGCATAAATTCTATTATTTTTTAGACCTATAATCATCGATTTTAAAGATTTTGGGCTTATCAGATTTTAGGTTTCTTATGCTATCTTCTTCTGGTCTATGCTCCTTATAATCACAGCTTATGCAATATATGGTTTTATCGTCTGGGGTAATGGCAATTTTGTCTTGAGCTTTGCAAGAAGGACAAACTGCTCCAGCAATAAATCGAATAAACCCTTTAGTCATTTATTAAGTCCAGTTTAGTTATATTTGTTTCAGGTTCTACACCAGTCCATAATGCAAATGATGCTGCCGCCTGATTAATTAACATCCCAAAGCCATCGAAATATTTTTCAGAGCGCTGACTGCTCCATTTTAAAAAAGGAGTTTGATTATGATCTTTACTGTAACTAAGATCATAAAGCACTGTCTCGTTATTTATTTTTAATTCTCTGTGCCAATTAAATGAACCTGAAAAACCGATTGATGTTGCATTGATAACTAAGTCTATATCTTCATTAAAATTGTCAAGATTAAGTATTCTTGAGTGAATTTCATTTGAATCAGAGAAGCGTTTAATTAATCTTTCGAGATTATTTTTGGATCTATTGTCTAAAACTATGTTTCTTGGTTTACACGCGTCAAGCGATGGAATAATGCTTAAAGCAGAGCCTCCTGCACCTAAAATTAAAATATTAGCTGAAGAAATTGAACACTTATTTTTTAAATCCTTCACTAAACCAATGCCATCAGTTGATTCTGCAAAAATTCTGCCTGAACTATCCGATCTCAAGGTATTAGCAGCTCCAATTAAGTTAACAAGGGATGATTTAGTGTTAGCAAAAGGCAGGCAGTTAATCTTATGTGGTAGTGTGATGTTAAGACCATCTCCTCCGTTGCTAAAAAAATTTTTTAAAAAATTATCAAGGCTATTTTCTAGAACGTGATAAGCCTGATAGTCAATATTAATATTTGTTTGCTTTGAGAAAATGTTATGAATTTTTGGAGACAAAGAATGCTCAATTGGATTACCAATAACTCCTAATTTATATTTCATAATATATGTTGATTCCAGTTTTTATTTATGAACCTTAAAAGTTTACTTTCATTTTTAATGATGTTTTTAGAAAGCCGAAATGGCCAATTTACAGCCGGAGGCATAGATGCAAGTATTGAATCAGTTCTGCCATTTGATTCAATTCCAAATTTTGTACCTCTATCAAATAACAAGTTAAACTCAACGTATCTTCCTCTCCTGTATAACTGAAACTCTCTATCATCAGCTGTAAATTTTTGATTTTTATTGGAATTGACAAGACTTACATAAGTTTCAATATAGCAATTTGCAATAGCATTAAGTAAATCTAGGCTATCTTCTATTTTTTTATGCTGAAGCTGGTCAAAAAATACCCCGCCTATGCCTCTTTTTTCCTTTCTGTGAGGCAAGTAAAAATATTCATCGCAATGTTTAGCAAATTTTTTATAATATTTAGGATCAAAATTATCCAAGCAACCTTTTGCATTCGCGTGCCAAATAGATGACTCATTTTTAGTAGGAAAAAACGGAGTTAGATCAAAGCCTCCTCCAATCCACCAATTTTCAATTAAATTATTTTTACCTAGCTCTAGAAATATCCTAACATTCATGTGACTGGTCGCACAAAACGGATTCATAGGATGAGCAATTACAGAAACCCCAATGGCATGGAATTTGTGAGACTTTGTTTTGAGTTCTTCAGCAATTGATGATTGAGGAAGTTGTTTGCCGGATATTGATGAAAAATTAATAGCAGCTTTTTCAATTGTATCGCCGGTGATTGAAATAGACTTTCCTCCACCTCCTTGATCTCTTTTCCATACCTTAGCAACTCTAATTGGGGGAGAAGTAAAAAGAGTATTTATCCCATTTTCAATATCTCTTTGTATCTTAGTAAAGACAGATTCTAGCTTTTTAAGTTCTTTATTTGTGAGCTTATTCACGAATATATTCCATGGTATTTAGATCAATTATAGAGGAAGATTTTTTTAATCCTCCGTTGTTAAAATAATAGAATGCTACGTCTGGATCATCAAAAGTCTTAGCAATGTCTTCAGGCCTTTTAGGAGTTGGCATATTGCTTATATTGGCAGAGGTAGAAACCATTAAATTATTAAAAAGAGAAAGCAAACTTATTAGTGGTTTGTGATTGCTTACTCTCACTGCAATAGTATTATCTAAAGATTTTAGATAAAATGGAACTTTATCACTTGAATTAAAAATTATAGTTGTATGTCCAGGCCAGTGATCCCTTACAAATTCTTTTTGTTGCTCTGAGAGTGGCTGAAAATACTGGAGTGCATTTTGCATTGAGGAAGCCAATAAAATTAAACCTTTGGATGGATCTCTTTGCTTAAGAGTATTGACCTTTTCTACCGCTAGTGGATTAAAAGCATCGCAACCAATCCCCCACACTCCCTCTGTGGGGTGTATTAATATTTTTCCTTGATTTAACCATTTAGTGGCATCCTCAGGATTTAAAAATTTGTTCAATCTTTACTGAATAGATTCGTTAGCTTCTATTACATCTGCATGCATTTTTAATTTGTACTCATCTAATTTCTTTGCCATTTCATCATCACTTGTACCTATAATTTGTGCAGCACAAATTGCTGCATTAATAGCACCAGATTTTCCTATTGCGAATGTTGCTACAGGAACCCCTTTAGGCATTTGCACTGTGGCTAACAAGGAATCCATTCCGTCAAGATCACCTCCACCTAAGGGAATACCTAAAACTGGTTTTTTTGTTTGAGCAGCAATGGCACCAGCTAAATGTGCTGCCATACCAGCAGCAGCTATAAATACTTTCACTCCATTTGCCTCTGACTCTTTTACTCTTTTTACAACTTCTTCTGGAGTTCTATGTGCAGATAAAATAAACATTTTATGGGATATTCCAAAATCTTTTAATGTATCTGATGCTGCTTGAACAATAGGTAAATCAGATTTTGATCCCATAAATATTGAAACTGAAAGGCTGTCGGACATAAAATAGCTCCTATTTATAAAAATTAGTGCTGTTGATTATAAAGAATCAACATATAATGTATATATGGCTAGATTAAAAATATTAACATTTCCCGACCCTAGATTAAGGAAGGTTGCTTCTCCAGTAAAAGAATTCGACAAAAGTCTTATAAAAATTACTGAAAACATGCTTGAAACAATGTATGAAGAAAATGGTATTGGTCTAGCTGCAACACAGGTTGATATTCACAAAAGAATAGTAGTTATGGATCTATCTGAAGAAAAAAACAATCCGAAAATATTTATTAATCCTGAATTTAAAGTATTAGACGACAAAAGTTTATTTTCTTGCGAGGAAGGCTGTTTATCAATTCCAGGAGTTAGAGAAGAAATTACAAGACCAGACAAAATAAAAGCTTATTGGCAAGATATTGTTGGAAAAAATCACGAAGATGAGCCAGAGGGTCTTTTTGCTGTATGTTTTCAACATGAAATAGATCATTTAGAAGGGAAGCTACTAGTAGATCATATTTCACCACTAAAAAGAGACAGAATTAGAAAAAAAGCTCTTAAATCAGTAAATTAAAAGAATAT
This sequence comes from uncultured SAR86 cluster bacterium, assembly GCA_902599315.1. Lineage (GTDB taxonomy): Bacteria > Pseudomonadota > Gammaproteobacteria > Magnimaribacterales > D2472 > D2472. The sequence goes on from CACKEY010000001.1 coordinate 163,464, forward strand.
AAGCGTAAATAAGATATTTTTTACAGATTTTAGAAGATTTTAGAAGATTTTTTTATATGAAGATTTTATATGCCGGCTCATCTCAATCCTCCTCTTTAATCCTTGAATCATTGATTGCTGGATCTAATGAAGTGATTGGGGTCATAAGTCAACCAGACAGGAGGTCAAAAAGACGGGCTTCAGCAGAACCGTCTTATGTTTCATCCGTAGCAGAAAAATATGGTGTAAGTGTATATAAACCCGAAAATCTAGATGAAAATTTTAAACAGACAATTTTACAACTAGAGTTTGATATTTTATTAGTTGCAGCGTATGGGAAGATATTGCCTGAATGGCTGCTGACAACTCCTTCCAAGGATTCAATTAATATCCATTATTCATTATTACCAAAATATAGAGGCGCGTCACCAATTCAATCTGCTCTTCTGAATGGTGAAAAAAAAACAGGGATTTCAATTATGAGAATGACAGCTGGATTAGATGAAGGACCAGTTTTTGTTTTTCATACTCAAGAAATCTTGAATTCAGATAATAAGAATACTCTTGAAAAAAAACTTACATCTTTAAGTATCAAAAATATTGAGAAAGATCTTTCTAACATATATCTCGATAAAATAGTTCCAATTAAGCAAGATGTAAAAAACATAAGTTATTGCAAAAAGATAGATAAACTTTCTGGCAGGATAAATTTTAATCAGGAGAGAGCTGACAACATTTTAAGAAAATATAAAGCTTATTATGGTTGGCCGGGTTTATATTTTGAGTGGAAAGAGTTAAAAATTAAAATTCACGGTATAGCCATGAATAAAAATAATAATACGTACAATACAAATAATAAGTTCTATTTCCAAGACAATCTATTAGTTGCAAAAACAATGGATAAATTAGTAGTAATCACTCACTTACAGTTTCCTGGTAAAGGTATCATATCTTCAAAAGATGCAGCAAACTCGTATGCTGATTTTTTTCAAGAATAATTTAATTTTGCCAATTCTTTCAATTACATCAAAAGAGGTTTAATTTATAACAATGAAAATTCTAATACTTGGCGCTGGAAGAGTTGGAAGCAGTCTTGCCTCCACTTTATCAAAGCAACAATATGAAGTCAGCATTGTTGATTTAAATAAAAATAGGCTTCAAAGGCTTCAAGAAGATTTGGATCTGGCAACTGAAGTTGGGCATGGATCTTATCCAAGCACATTAAAGAAAGTAGGAGCAGATGAAGAAACTATTTTGTTAGCAGTTACAAATAGTGACGAATGCAATATCACCGCATGTCAAATAGCAAAATCAAAGTTTAATGTAAAGAAAACAATTTGCAGGTTGTCGGATGCATCATATTTAAACTCTCTAAGTGCATTCGGTGAAAATAATATTGATATTGCAATAAGTCCTGAAAATGAAGTCACTGAACACTTAGTGGATTTAATCAAACATCCTGGTGCAGAACAGATTGAGTCATTTGCAAATGGATCAATAAAAGTTGTATCTGTAAAAGCTAAAAAAGACGGAATGTTAGTCAACAGGGAGTTAAAAAGCATTGAAAGTGATATGCCAGATACAAATACTTTTGTTCCTGCTATTTATAGAAAGGGAAAACCTTTAATACCTGACGGCAAAACAATTATTAAAGAAAATGATGAAATATATTTCTTAGCAGCAGAAAGCGATATTGATAGCGTTGTTCAGGAAATGAGGCTTCAAGATAATTCATCCTCGAGGATGATGATAGTAGGTGGGGGGAAAATAGGCTTTGCGCTTGCAAAAGCCCTAGAAGAAAATTACAAAATTAAAATCATTGATCCAAGTGAAGACAGGTGTGAAATAATATCAAATAAGCTAAATAGGACAATCGTCTTAAAAGGGGAAGGCTCTGATGAAGAGCTGCTTAAAAGTGAGAATATTGAGAATATTGATATTTTTTGCTCTTTAACGAATGATGATGAAACAAATATTATGTCCGCTTTTTTAGCAAAGAAACTTGGTGCTAAAAAAACTATCATTATTGTAAATAACTATACATATATAAATATTCTTCCGAAGAACTTTGTTGACATAGCTCTTTCTCCACAAAGATTAACTGTATCTATGGTGCTGCAGCATCTTGCTAAAGGAGATGTTCCCCAAGAAGTAATGCTTAAGATGCAAAGTGGGGCAGAGGCAATTGAAGGAATTATCCATAAAAATAAGTTTACCGAAAACTTCTTTGATCGACCGATTTCAGAAATACCACTGCCAAAGAATTGTGTAATTGCGGCAGTAATAAGACAGGATGAAATTTTTATGCATTCCAAAAATTTACTTCTTAAACCTAACGATAAAATTATTGTTTTTATACTCGGCAAAACTGAAAAAGAAAATATAGACAATCTATTTCTAAAGGATTAATGAATTACAAATCGATTTTAAATCTTATAGGTCTTCTGCTTGCTATATTTAGTTTTGCATTTATTCCCCCTTTAATAGTTACTTTTATTTATAAGGAGCCACTTAGTGAAATATTTTTATATTCATTTTTATTTTTAATTTCTTTAGGTGTTCTTATGTGGTTTATCAGTCGGCAAAAAGGTCTTCCACTAAATATTTCAGATGGCTTTATTATCACAACTATGTTCTGGATTGTTTTAGCTTGTGCTGGATCAATACCATTTTACTTTTTTGGTCTTAGTTTTAATGATGCTATTTTTGAATCAGTATCTGGAATAACTACTACTGGAGCAACTCTTATCGTCGGTCTTGATGACCTACCAAAGTCTCTACTCTTATATCGACAACTTCTACAGTGGATTGGTGGAATGGGATTAATAATTTTAGCTGTTGCAGTTATGCCAGCTCTCGGAATTGGAGGAAGTCAGTTATATAAGATGGAACTTCCGGGCAGTCATGGTAATCAAAAGCTTACTCCAAAAATTACAGACAGTGCAAAAGCTCTATGGAAAATTTATTTTGGTCTTACCCTGGCTTGTGCTCTTCTTTACATTCTTTCAGGCATGGATATATTTGATGCAATTGCGCATAGTCTAAGCACAGTAGCTGGAGGCGGTTTTTCAACTCATGATAAGAGCATAGGTTTTTTTGATAGCGGTCTAATAGAATCTGTTTGTATTATTTTTATGCTGCTTTCTGCAGCTTCATTTGCTGTACATTATGCAGCAATATTTGGTGGTAAACCTCTAAGATACTTTTATGATTCAGAGTTTCGATTCTTCTTGACAGTAGTCATGTCAATAGTTTTAATAACTTTAATATTTCATACTATAAGTAACTCATATGCGGATATTTTATTAACTTTAAGGGCATCGATTTTCCATACCGTTTCCATAGTAACAACCTCAGGTTTTACCACAGAAAACTTCTCTCTTTGGCCAAGTTTTTTGCCATATCTTTTGCTGGTTGGTGCATTTATGGGAGCCTGTTCACAGTCTGTTGGTGGAGGCATAAAAACCTGGCGAGTTTTAATTATGCTCAATCAAGCTTATAAAGAAATTTTAAGCATCATCCATCCAAATGCTGTTCTTTCTACAAAGATTGGAAATAAAGTAATAGACTCAAAAATTGCTGAGAAGGTTTGGGGATTTTTCTCTATTTATGTATTTATATTTATGTTCTTGCTAATGGCAATGCTAGGAACTGGATTAAATTTTGAATCTGCATTTTCTGCAATTGGAGCATGTTTAAATAATTTAGGCCCTGGCTTGGGTGATGTTGCTAGCAACTACAAAAGCGTAAGTGAAGTTGGAAAAATAATTTTATGCCTTGCGATGATTTTAGGAAGACTAGAAATATTTACTCTTCTTGTATTATTTACTCCGGCTTTTTGGCGACGTTAATTTTTATAGATATCTCTTATATCTCCTGACAGTTTTCTAAATTTTTTATATTCCCATGAATACTCTGAAGGTGATTTCCTAATCTCGTCTTCCATTTCTTTATTCATAACATCAACACCATTTTTTTCATAAATTTCAACACTCGGTCTTTTAAAATTAATAATATGTCCAATATCTCTTTTATAGGAAAGATAAGTTAATAGAATTTCTTTCTTTGTTTTTCTTGCTAATTTTGGAGCCAAAGCAAATGAATAACATTCATGTCCAAAAAATTTAGAATAAGTTCCAAGCCCATCAGCTGGAACTTGATCTGATGCCATGCATGTCATTTGATTTTTTTCTAAAGCATTTAAAATTGATTTAACGCCCCCTATTCCAGTTTCAACCATTTTACAATTTTCTTCCTCTCTAAATTTTTTTACGAATTGATCAATTAGACTAAACTTAATTTTTTTGTAAAGAGATGTATGTGGCCTTTGGGTGCTTATCCATCTCAACATAAAATCAATGCTTCGATTATGAGGAGCAAAGATGATTAATCCATCTTCATGATTTGAACCATTAAATAAAAATCTGTTATTAATTTTTTTAACTTTAAGAATAATATTTTGAGACGACCTTGACCATGTATATAAAGTTTCATATAAACTTTTAATTGTTTCTTTGAAACTTTCTTTTGCAAGCATGTCTAACTCAAGCGAAGTTGTATCCGGGAAAACGATAGATAAATTTTTTCTAGTAACCTTGAAAGGAGATAAGATTCTTAAAAGGCTAAGTGGTAAAAATTTAAAGGAAATATCTAAAAATGAAAATATAAATTTTAAAGGTAGAATCGATAAAATATAAAAAAATATTTTCATTTCAGGTCATTTTGTTAATTATCATCTCTTAATCACATATTTAATAGGGTTATGTGTGTAGAGTTTATAAAAATCCTATAGATATGATTAAAATGACTGCATAATATAGTTTCCGAAATATAAAAATAAGGGTTAATTTTGACAGCAAAAACAATGGATGAACTCGTAGCTCTTTGCAAAAGAAGGGGTTTTATATTTCAATCTAATGAAATCTACGGCGGTCTTCAAGGATTATATGATTATGGACCGTTGGGTGTTGAGCTTAAGAATAACCTAAAACAAGCTTGGTGGAGAGATATAGTCTTTGATAGGGATGATGTTGAAGGCCTAGATGCTTCAATTTTAACGAAGCCAAGTGTTTTAAAGTTTTCAGGTCATGAGGATACGTTTTCAGATCCAATGGTAGATTGTAAATCCTGTAATCAACGTTTCCGAGCTGATCAAGTTCCAGATCATTGTAAGAAAGAAGATCTTACAGAGCCAAGACAATTTAACCTTATGTTTAAGACAGCAGTCGGGCCAATTGAGGATAAAGATTCTTTTGCATATCTGAGACCTGAGACTGCTCAAAATATATTTACAAACTTTAAAAACGTTGTTGATTCTACTTCTAGGAAGGTCCCATTTGGAATTGCGCAAATTGGCAAAGCATTTAGAAATGAAATAACGCCAAGAAATTTTGTATTTAGAGTGAGAGAATTTGAGCAAATGGAACTTGAATTTTTCGTTGCTCCTGGAACAGATGATGACTGGCATAAAAAATGGGTAGATGCCCGGCTTAAATGGTGGAATGAACAAGGGGTAAGCAAAGATAGTATTGAACTGTATAATGTGCCATCAAATGAGCTTGCTCATTATTCTAAAGCCACAGTAGATATAATGTACAAATTCCCTCACGGTCTTGAAGAATTAGAAGGCATTGCTAATAGGACAGATTTTGATCTTGGGTCACACAGCAAGAATCAAAAAGATCTTGATATACATTCAAACGTATCAGAGAACAATGAATCAAATGCGAGACTTGCACTTCAAGACGTAGAAACAAAAAAATGGTTTGTTCCATATGTTATTGAGCCCTCAGCAGGAGTTGATAGAGGTGTACTTGCTATTTTAAATGAAGCATACAATGTCGAGGAATTGGAGGACAATAAAAGAAGAACAGTTCTAAAACTTAAACCTCATTTATCACCAATCAAAGCGGCTGTTATTCCACTAAAGAAAAATAATAAAGAATTAGTTGAAATTGCATCAACGATTAAACAAACTTTACAAAGTTTAAGGCTAGGCAGGGTTTTGCTAGAAAACTCCGGAAATATTGGAAAAAGTTATAGACGTCATGACGAAGTTGGAACTCCCTTATGCATCACTGTAGATTTTGAAACCCTTGATGATGATTCTGTAACCATTCGCGATAGGGATACAATGCAACAAAAAAGAATAGCAATCTCAGAGCTCTCAAAATATGTGGAGGACTTAATAATAAACTAGACAAAAGTTTATATTTAGTAAATTCATATAATTAGTATTTTAATATTTTATTTAATTTTTCTAATAAGCTTAATTCTTGTCTCTTTAATTATTATTGTTGCATCATTATTCCTCTCTACATCCAAACTCCAATATATTGGTAAAATTTGGATTTTGCTTATTTTAAAAGTACTTAAGGTGCAGTGTGGGATAAGCTGGAATCAAAAGGGAATAGAAAACTTGCCTGATACACCTTTTGTTATAGCAGCTAATCATCAAAGCCCATGGGAATCATTTTTTCTTCAAACACTATTCATTCCTACAAGCAGTATTATGAAAAAAGAAATTCTAATGATTCCTTTTTTTGGTTGGGCAATTGCAAGACTTAAACCCATTTCTATAAACAGAAAAATGAAAATTGAGAGTTTAAGAAAAGTCATCGAAGTGGGTGGAGCAAGAATTCGAGAAGGCTATTCAATATTAATTTTTCCTGAGGGAACTAGAAAAGGACCTGACGATGGGATAGGAAAATTTGGAAATAGCTGTGGACTTTTAGCATCTAATGAAGCAGTTCCTATAGTGCCTATATGTCATAACTCAGGAAAATATTGGTTGAATAAATCTTTTAAGAAAAAGCCAGGAGAAATTAATATAGTTATTGGAAGACCTATATATGGAAATGATCCAAAAGAATTAACAGAAAAAGCTCATCAATGGATTAAAGAAAATTACTCTAAGATAAACTAAATATCTAAATTTGAAACAGATAAAGCATTAGTTTCAATAAACTCTCTTCTAGGCTCTACATCATCACCCATTAAGGTTTCAAACATATCTGATGCATCTTGAGCATCTTTAATGTCCACTCTCATCATTCTTCTGTTTTCAGGATCCATTGTTGTTTCCCAAAGTTGATCAGGATTCATTTCCCCAAGGCCTTTATATCTTTGGACATCTATACCCTTTGAACCCGATTTTGAAAAATCTTTTATAGCCTTATCTTTTTCATCCTCATCGGACGCATAAACAAAGGATTTACCTTTGGTAATTTTATAAAGAGGCGGCATGGCAATATATACATGTCCTTTTTCTAAAATATCATAGTACTGTTGATAAAAGAAAGTTAGCAAAAGAGTTCTTATATGTGAGCCATCGACATCAGCATCAGTCATGATAATTATTCTATGGTATCTTAGTTTATCGATATCGAAGTCTTCGCTCCCAATGCCACAACCCATAGCCTTAACTAATGTTCCGATTTCTGCAGAGGACAAAACCTTATCAATCCTTGCTTTTTGTACGTTTAAGATTTTTCCCTTTAATGGCAATATGGCTTGATATTTCCTATTCCTGCCTTGTTTAGCAGAACCACCAGCAGAATCGCCCTCAACTAGGTATATTTCTGAAAGTACTGGATCCTTTTCTTGACAATCAGCAAGTTTACCTGGAAGCCCAGCTAATTCTAAAACCCCTTTTCTTCTTGTCATTTCTCTTGCTTTTCTTGCAGCCTCTCTGGCTAGCGCTGCCTCAGAAACTTTAGATAAAATACCATGAGCCTCTTTTGGATTTTCTAACAAGAATTCATTTAATCCTTTGTTAAGGACGCTGCTAACAATGCTTTCTACTTCTGATGACACTAGTTTTTCTTTAGTTTGAGAGGAAAATTTGGGGTCAGGTACTTTTACAGATATTACAGCTATCAATCCCTCTCTGACATCTTCACCAAGCAAATCTACAGGAACGTTCTTATTTAATTCCTCTTTTTTGATAAAGGCCTTCAAAACACGCGTTAAACTAGATCTAAAGCCTGAGAGATGAGTGCCGCCATCTTTTTGCGGGATATTATTCGTATAACATAAAACATTCTCGTTATATGAATCATTCCACTGCATTGCAACTTCCACAGTTACTCCATCCTGACCACCTTCACATTGTATTGTCTGACATAATGCTGGCTTTCTACCTCTTAGATAGTCAACATAACTGGACACTCCTCCTTCATTTTTAAATTTTTTAGATTTTCCAGTTCTTGCGTCTGTTACTTCTATACTTACCCCAGCGTTCAAGAATGAAAGCTCTTGAACCCTTTTATTGACTCTGTCCGCCTCAAAATTAATAGAAGTAAAAATTTTATCTGATGCAGAGAATGTTATTTCTGTGCCTGTTTCCTTGGAGGCTTTAATTTTTTTAAGCTTAGTTTTAGCCAAACCTTCGCTATATTTTTGTTGATACATGCCTCCATCTCTGCAAATAGTTAAAGTTAGTTCTTTTGACAACGCGTTTACAACTGATACACCGACTCCATGAAGCCCTCCAGAGACTTTATAAGAATTATCATCAAATTTACCTCCGGAATGAAGAGTTGTCATTATAAGCTCAGCCGCAGGAACGCCCTCGCCTTTGTGAGTGTCTACTGGAATGCCTCTTCCGTCGTCTTTTACGGTTATAGACTCGTCTTTGTTAATAATAATATCAATTTTCGAGCAATGTCCGGCCATAGCTTCATCAATACAATTATCAACAACTTCAAATATCATGTGGTGGAGGCCAGAGCCATCATCAGTATCACCGATATACATCCCAGGTCTTTTCTTTACAGCTTCAAGGCCTTTTAGGACTTGAATATTTGATGAATCATATTTTTTACTATCAGACTTCTTTTTTTTTGGCATATTGGTTAGGTTAGTTGTTCCACGTGGAACTTTTTAAATGATTGTTCATTAAGATCTATTTTACTATTAAAAGAGTCAACAATGTTCGAAAAAATAAAACGATTATCAATATATTTTATAATTGGTAAAAAACAATTTAACATTTCAGCATCAAGCTCAGATGACAGATCGTCCAGTAAAAGAATCGGGCTTAGTTTGAAGAATTTTTCCAGATAAATATTTTGAGAGAGCGACCAAAGTATTGAAAGCATTTTTTGCTCGCCTCTTGAAAAAATATCTTTTATAAGTAAGTCCTTACTTTCAAATATTATATCAGCTTTATGCGGTCCAAGCGTTGTTGACTTTCTTTTAAGGTCAGCTGATTCTGATTTAATAAAGGATTCTTTTAATCCCAATTCGTCATTAAAACCAGATTTAAGATGTATATCTATTTCTGAAAATAGTTGTGCTCTACTGTTATGTTGTTCTAGTATTTTTACAAAATCAAAATATATTTTTTTAACCTCTAAAACTAAACTCTCTCTCAAATAATTGAGCTTTGTACCATGATTAATTAAAGTCTCGTCATAAGCTCTAGCTTGAGAAATATCTCCTATTTTCAATGCTGCATTTCTTTGTTTTAATCCCCTAAAATATCCAAACCAGTCTTTTGCATAGTCGGTAGACGCTATAAAAAGCCCTCTATCTAAGTGCTTTCTTCGATAGTCAGGAGCATTATCATTATAGAAAAAGGTTTTACTATCTATTGAAAATGATGGAAATGTTCTAGCTAACTCACTTGTTGTTACTAAAGAGTTATTTATTTTTATGCTAATTGCCTTAGATTTGCTCTTCTTAACCTCTAAAATTGAGCCTGTATTATCGTCGTATGCCTTTATTTTAAAGGAATTAGAGCCCTTTTTAATGAGAGACTCTAAATTTGATGTTCTAAAAGACCTTCCACAACTGGCAACATATATAGATTCTAGAATTGAAGTTTTGCCACAACCATTTTTTCCAAAAAAAAGATTTGACTTGCTAGAAATATCGATTGTTAGGGCATCAAAACATCTAAAATTGCGAAGCTCGATTCTGGAGAAAGCCACTACCTATATTAGGAGTGGCATAACAACATATTTAGGGCTATCGCTACTTGGCGGTGTTAGCAGGCAGCTTTTATCAGATCCAAAGAAATTTATATTGCATGTATCTGTTTGCATGTGCGACATGATTTCTTGGAGATAGGTAACATTGAAAGCTATATCTAAATCTTCACCCTTGTATAAAGCTGGGAAGAATTCTTCTGCCTCTTCTTGCTCTGGATTATTAGCTGAAATTCTTACTCCATCTGATGAAGTAATTAATCTAACGCCTTTATATTTTTCACTAGATAAAACAGAGACTCTACTGAGAGTTTCTGAAAATTCCTTAACGTTAATTTCTAACATGGAGCTCTCGCCAGACGGAATAACCTGTTGGTAATCTGGAAACTTTCCATCAATTAATTTACTTTTAAAAATTAGATTTCCAACCAAAAGTTCTAACGAGGAATCATTAATTTTGAGCTCCGCATCACCAGGTTGATCAGAAAGAAATTTGGCCATCTCATTTATAGATTTTCTTGGAATAATGCCTGAAAACGAGTGATCAGAATTTATAGCAATATTAGCTACTGCCAATCTATGAGCATCAGTTGAAACAGCAGTGATTTGTCTATCGCCAATTGAAATAAAAAGACCATTTAAATAATGTCGCCAATCTTGGTTTCCCATTGCAAAAGATGTATTTTTTATAAGTTCTTGTAGGTCTTTGGCAGGAATTACTAAAGGGTTATCACCGGGATCAATATCAAAAATAGGAAAGTCTGCACTGGGGAGAGTTGATAGTGAGTACTTACCATTTTTTGTTTTAATATTCAATTTTTCAGATTTTAATGACAAACTAATTTCCTCTCCGTCAGGAATTAATCTGCAAAGCTCGTTTAATTTCTTAGCAGATGTTGTTATTTTTCCAACCGATTCCATGCCTAGTATTGAACCCGTGGTAGTAACCTCTGATTCTAAATCTGTGGCTGTTAATTTAAATGAATTTTCGTCGACTTCAAATAGCACATTAGCAAGGATCGGGAGCGTCTGTCTTTTTTCTACAACCCCTAATGTAATGTTAAGGGCCGATACAATATCCTCTTTTTTTAGGGTTATTTCCATTTAGTTTGTAAGTGCCCTATTTAAATTTCTATAGTCTTCTTCAAGGGATGGAATTTCTTTTCTTAATTCTTTTATTTTGCTACACGCATGGAGAACGGTCGTATGATCTCTTCCATTAAAAGCCTCTCCTATTTCAGGTAGGCTGTGGTTGGTTAATGACTTTGTAAGGGCCATGGCTAATTGTCTTGGGCGGGTTATTGAGCGGCTTCTTCTTTTGGAAAGAAGATCGGATAATTTGATGTTGTAATACTCGGCAACAGTCTTTTGTATATTGTCAATGCTTACCATCTTCGCTGATATGACAAACAAATCTTTTAATGCATCTTTCACAAAAGGTACGTCTATCTCTTGATCAGTAAACCTTGAGTTTGCAACAACCCTTTTAAGAGCTCCCTCTAACTCTCTTATATTAGATCTAATTCTTTGTGCAATATAAATAGCACAATCATCTGGAAGCTCGACCCCCATAGAATTAGCCTTGCTAAGAAGCACTGCTGCACGAGTTTCAAGCTCAGGAGGCTCTATAATTACAGGTAAACCCCATCCAAGCCTTGATTTTAAGCGCTCTTCGAGACCATCTATCTCCTTGGGGTATTTATCACATGTAAGTATCATCTGATGATTTCTGTCTAAAAGAGTGTTAAAAGTATGAAAAAACTCCTCTTGTGACTGTTCTTTGCCGGCAAAAAACTGAATATCATCAATTAATAAAGCGTCAGCGTTCCTATAAAATTCTTTAAACTCGCTCATAGCGCCTAATTGCAGGGCTTTTACCATGTCTGCTACAAACTTTTCTGAATGAACATACACTATTCTTTTTGAGGTGTCTGCGCTGAGAATTTCGTTTCCGACAGCATGCATAAGATGTGTTTTTCCTAACCCAACCCCGCCGTATATGAACAGGGGGTTATAATCACCCTTAGGGTTTGCTGCCACCTGTTTTGCTGCAGCAAGGGCCATATGGTTGGATTTTCCCTCTACGAAACTACTAAATGTAAAATTTTTAACAAGGGAAGGTTTGCTTTCTTCTGAAACATTGAGTTTGTCAACAAATGTTGACTTATCTAATGTTTTAAATTTTACAACCAGTGATTCGTTAGATTTATTAACCAGGTTTTCTATTATTTGCCCGAGATTTTCTTGAACATAATTTAATACAAAGTCATTGGGAGCACTTATTTCTAAATTATTTTCGTTAATATCTGCTTTTAGAGGCTTAATCCAAGTGTTAAACTCTTCTTGAGATAGCTTGGCTTCAAGCTTTTCAGTACATTCAGACCAAAATTTCAATTTTTATATGCCTCCAGTAGAAAAGTTAGTCTAACAAAAACTAACAAGATATCTACAGCATAACCATATGTATTTTCTGTGGATAACTTGTTAGCATGTAATGTATCTAATTTTTGTTGTTTTTTCTTTCATTTCATACCCAATACTATATAATTTTTGGCTTAATTTTGAGTAACTATGAAAAGAACATTTCAACCCAGCACACTGAAACGAAAAAGGGCTCATGGCTTTAGAGCGAGAATGGCAACCAAAGCAGGAAGGGCTGTAATTGCAAACCGAAGAAAAAAAGGTCGCAAGGTTTTAACCGCTTAATTATTTAGGCTTCACTATTTCAAAAAAAATCTATCACTCAAACTTTGCATCAATTTTTTATGATGAAAGCTCGCCTAACGTAAAGCTTAGGATAGTGGTTAAAAAGAAAGACTATTCTTTGGCGGTACATCGGAATAAAATTAAGCGTTGGATTAGAGAAATTTTTCATCATAGTGGTCTCAATGGAGGATATGTTGTGGTTGTCAGATTTGGTTTTTTAGAAATGGGTTATAGAGATGTTTTTAACGAATTTAATCCTGTCCTAGAAAAGTTTGCCAGTAAAAAGAGGGTTTAAATTTGAAAAACTTTTTTATATCTATGATTAACTTTTATCAAAAATATTTAAGTTTTTTATTCGGCAAAAATTGTAGGTTTGAGCCAACATGTTCGCAATATGCAAAAGAAAGTATTGAGGCCCATGGTGTTATTGTTGGTGGTTTCAATTCTTTAATAAGGATTTTAAAATGTGGGCCATGGTCAGCTGGCGGTATTGATGAGGTAAAAAAATGAATTGGAGATATTTTTATATAGCTTCGGTGGTTGCTTTATCGTATGTTTTGTTTTTATCCTGGAATGCCGAAAAAGAAATCAAACAAGAGGTTGCAGAGGCAACCGCCATAGATATAAATAAAAGTCGGCAAGTTCTCCCCCCTGGAGAAACAGAAGATTTAATTGAAATACAAAACAGCAAATTAATTGTAAAGATAAGCCCTGTCACAGGAAAAATTTGGGAAGCAAGGCTTAAAGAACATACCTACCTTAACAACGATGACTCTCTGGGTGTAAGGTTGTTTGGTTTTGATAATGCCGCTGGATTTAAGTTTTATCTTAATAGTGGTTTTGCTTCTGAGGATCAAAGCTTTGAAACTGTAAATGTGCAACCCTCATCAGTTGAGCTTGCGTCTGCTGATGGCAAAATTAATAAAAATATTGCTCTTAAGGCCGATGATTATGAGTTATTAATAAAGGATGTTTGGGTTGGAGATCTTCCTGTTGACCTGCCGGCTCCATACATTGCAATGTATAGAACAGGTGGAAGGGCGCTAGATGCAAGGGATAATTTTTTTGAGAACAGCTCCTACACAGGGGTCGCTTTTAATACGCCTGATGAGCCGTATGCAAATAGTAGGCTTAGGTCTATTGACGAAAGAATAGAATATTTTCAACGGGGTGGCTGGGTTGCCTTTATACAAAAATATTTTATGGCGGCAATTTTAACCCCCTCAGACAGGGTCCAGGCATTGATTGCGCTTCCTCCGACCTCTGGCTCTGATACATATGTAATGGGGGCTATGTCTAGGGAGGTAAAAGCAAGCGATCTCATGTCTGGTGTAGATCATAGGGTTTTTATTGGGCCTAAAATTCGTTCTGATTTGATGAGTCGAGCGTCTGATTTAGAACTAACAATTGATATGGGTTGGTTTTGGTTTTTGGCTCAACCCCTGATGATGCTGTTAAGCATGATCAATGCTTTTGTTGGTAACTGGGGTGTCTCAATTTTACTTTTGACAGTTTTGGTTAAGTTGCTGCTTTGGCCTATTTCCGCCAAGGGTTTTTCCAGTATGGCTAAAATGAGAACAGCGCAGCCGAAATTAAAAGAAATACAAGAGAGGTATAAAGACGATAGGACAAAGCTGGGGACAGAGATGATGGCACTATATAAAAAAGAGGGCATAAACCCAGCCGGTGGTTGTTTTCCACTTTTTCTTCAAATGCCAGTTTTTATAGCTTTCTTTTTTTGTTTAAGAGAGAGTGTTGAGCTGAGACATGAATCATTCTTTTTTTGGATACAAGACTTGTCTGCGCCTGATCCATTTTTCATTCTTCCGGTTGTGTTTGCGGCCCTTATGTATCTAACTCAACAACTTAACCCTCAGCCACCAGGTATGGATCCAACACAGGCACAAATTATGAAATTTATGCCGGTGATGATCGCCGTTATTTTTGTGATTATGCCGGCAGGTCTTGTTTTGTACTCTGTTGCAAACAGCGCGATATCTCTTGTTCAACAAAGAACGATGTATAAAAAATATGGCGCATCTGTTAATGGGTCAGATGGATCTGGTGGTGGTGGTTAGGGGTTTGTGTTTTGATTTTTGCATTAGCAACTCCCGTAGCTCAATCCGCAATTGCTGTGTTTCGAATATCTGGTGAGGGTTGTTGTCAAAAATTTAATAGTGTTATTAATAAACCCATCTTAAATTTCCGGGAGGTTTTTTTAAGAGATGTTGTTTGGGAGGGGGTTTTGGTTGATAGGTGTTCTATTGTTTACTACTCAAGCCCAAGCAGTTATACAGGCGAAGACTCTATAGAGGTTTTTTGTCATGGCGGCCTCTCGGTTATAAAGTCATTAACTGAAGTTTTTTTATCATTGGGTTTTAGGGAGGCCAACCCTGGGGAATTTTCAAGGATTGCGTTTGAAAACGGTAAGCTTTCTTTAAATGAGGCTGAGGCTGTTGTTGATTTGATTAATTCAGAAGACGCCGAAAGAAGCCAGCTTTCCTCAGAGGCTGTGGCTGGCAAATTAAGTGATGTGGTTCAGGCGCTTGGTAAAGAGGTTGATGCCTTAAGGGTTTTTATTGAAGGAAGTATTGATTTTTCAGATGAAGATCATGATTTTATTGTCGCGGGAAACATTGAAGAAAGGCTGGTTAAAATAAAATTTTCTTTGGCTGATTTAATAGATAGCTCATTGGTTTCAAGTAAAAAACTATCAAAAAATAGGGTTTTGTTTTTTGGCCCCCCTAATACAGGTAAATCATCTTTGTTTAATCGTATGCTTGGTTTTGACAGGGCTTTAGTTTCAAACATTCCTGGGACAACAAGAGATCTAATTGACTCTGAGGTTTTTTATAACAGTGTAAATATGGAGTTGGTAGATTCGGCGGGTGTTCGGGAAACGGATGATTTGATCGAGAGAAGCGGTGTTGCGCTTTCTGGTGATGAGGTTAAAAATTCTAATTTAATTCTTGTAATTTTAGATCATGATACAGAGGAGCTGTTACCAAGTTTTAAATCTAGGTTGTCTGATAAAAAACACCTGATTGTTTTTAACAAATCTGATAAGCAGCATCCAAAAAGTTGTTGTGACTGTGTTGTTTCTGCAAAGTCAGGTGATGGTGTGCGGGAGTTAAAAAAGAAAATTTTTGAATTTATACAAGAGGATAAAGATATTACAAAAAAAACATTTATTATCAGGGAACGACACCTTAAATGTTTTAGCTCAGCTTTATCAAGCCTAAATGCCTGTATTGAGAAAATTTCTAATGAGCGTGATATTGATGTTGCGGCAGAGGATTTGAGATTGGTGAGATCCTCCTTTGATGAATTTTTGGGTATCAAGCATTCTGATGATTTGCTTGGTGATATTTTTAAAGATTTCTGCATAGGGAAGTAGATAAAATGTGGGTAATTTGTGATTAGTTTTTATTTTATTTTTATCCACATCTTATTTAGTAGAAAACTACAATTTATGGTGATGGGTTTACATAACTTACTAGGTTCAGTTAGTCTTTTATATAAGGGGCTTATTAGTTTTATGCACAAAAAAAACGCCTCTAACAATAACAACAATAATATATTGTTGTTATAACATTCTTATATATGTTTGATGTAATAGTAATAGGCGGTGGGCATGCTGGTGTTGAAGCGGCGCATGCTGTTTTTAGGCAGGGGCTTAAATGTTGTCTTGTCACCTTTAAAAAAGATGCTATTGGTCAGATGTCCTGCAATCCAGCTATAGGTGGTTTGGGAAAATCACATTTAGTTAGAGAGGTCGATGCCTTAGGGGGTATTATGGCGCAAGCTACAGACCAATCTGGCATTCAGTCGAGAACTCTAAATACAAGAAAGGGTTTTGCCGTACAAGCACTTCGAGTGCAATGCGACAGAGATAAATACAAAAAAGCAATTCAAGATGCTTTGTATAAGACAACCATTGATATTAAGGAAGGAGAGGTAGTTGACATTCTTCTTCACAATGAAACGATTAAAGGCGTTGTGTTGAAAAATGGCGAGAAAATAGAATCACTAAAGACCATTCTAACAACAGGAACTTTTCTTAATGGGATCATGTATAAAGGCGAAGAGGTTACTCTAGGTGGGCGCGCCGGCGATGATTCATCTGTTCCGCTATCCAAAAAACTCTATGATCTGAAACTACCGATGGGAAGGTTGAAAACAGGAACCCCCGCAAGAATCAAACTATCCAGTATTGATCTTAGTGTTATGGATGAACAACCGGGAGATCCAAATCCGCCCTCTATGTCAGTTTTGCAACCCCCAGCAAAAACGCTCCCACAAATATCTTGCTATATCACCAGAACAAACAAAAAAACACATCAAATAATTTCAAACAATACACACTTATCTGCCATGTATTCAGGAAAAATATCAGGAATAGGACCCCGATATTGCCCATCAATAGAAGATAAAATTAACAGGTTTAGCGAAAAAGATAGCCATCAAATATTTATAGAACCAGAAGGCCTAGATAAAGATTTAGTTTATCCAAATGGTATTTCAACAAGCTTGCCAAGCGCTGCTCAGAAAGATTTTGTAGAGTCAATAAATGGGCTTGAAAACTCAGAAATAGAAGAATTTGGTTATGCTGTTGAATATGATTTTATTGATCCAAGATCACTAAACCCAACCTTAGAAACAAAGTTTATAGAGAGTTTTTATCTCGCAGGTCAAATTAATGGAACAACGGGTTATGAGGAGGCTGCGGCCCAGGGCTTAATTGCTGGTATAAACGCAGGCCAATCAATTTTAAAAAAACCTGAGGTCATATTCGACAGAAGCGAAGCATATATAGGTGTGTTAATAGACGACCTAACACTTAACGGAGTTACAGAACCATATAGAATGTTTACCAGCCGAGCAGAGTATCGACTCATGCTATCTCAAGATACAGCATGCCAAAGACTCACCAAAAAAGGCCGCTCTCTAGGTCTTATAAGTGATGAAGCTTTTCAATCCTTCATAGAGCTAGAAAATAAATATCAAGCATTTTTAAACCAAATAAAAAAACAAAAAGTTAACATAAACGACAAACTAGCTTCGGGTGGCGACCTTCTAAAAAGAACCGACATTGATACAACAGAGTTAAAAAAAGTATTAAAGATTTCAAAAAAAGAAGAAAAGTTTTTCAACAGAGCATCAAACGAAATTAAATATAAGGGCTATATAGCAAAACAACAAAGAGAGGTAGAGGGCTCCAAAAAAAATGAAAAAACAAGAATACCGAAAGAAATAGATTATTCGCTTATAAAGGGTCTATCAAACGAAGTGATTGAAAAATTAAACAAACACAAACCAATATCTCTTGGGCAAGCTAGCAGGCTGGAGGGAATCACACCTGCAGCCATAAATCTACTTGCCATAACAATTAAAAAAAACCAATTACTAGAAAAGGCATAGCTCAATCAAAAAACACGACCAACAACACAACCTCATAGAAATCTATGTAGAGGAAATACTAAAATTCAACAAAGCTCACAATTTGGTTGGCCGACACACGAAAGAAGAAATCTATTCACAAGACATCCTTGATTGTCAGATGGTTCTAAAACATATACCACCAGAAAAAAAAATACTTGATATTGGAAGCGGAGCCGGGCTCCCAGGCTTGCTTATAGCAATTCTGCAGCCCCGATCACACATAACAATGTCAGAAAAAAATCAAAAAAAAGCATATTTTATAAAAAAAACAATTCAAACGCTTGGGCTCTCTAACGCTAAAATCAAAAACAAAGCCATAAGGCCTAACACAACAACAAAAAAACTCTTTGATATTATTACAGCAAGAGCCCTAGCACCAACACCAAAAATAATTAACTGGTCAGAACATTTGCTAGCAAAAAATGGTAAATACGTTCTTATGAAGGGAACAATAGAAAAAACAAAAGAAGAGGTTGCTCAGTTGGATAATAATACATACTCTTACAATATCCATAAAACAAACATTAAAGACAAGCAGAGGCACATTTTAGAGATAACCAAAAAATGAAACACATTATCGCTATTGCCAATCAAAAAGGAGGAGTTGGAAAAACAACCACAGCAGTTAACCTTGCCGCAGCCCTCGCGGCGACTAAGCGCAAAGTTCTTTTAATTGACTTAGACCCCCAAGGAAATGCAAGCACAGCCGCGGGAGTGCCCAAAAATGAGAAAACCCTATATAAGATCTACTATGAAGACCTAAATATAGTAGAGCACATATCAAAGTCACCTAGTGGATATGACGTCATACCGGGGGGTGAGAATTTAATAGCGTTGGAGGTTTATATCAGAAGCGACAACAAACAAGGTGAACTAAAAAAACAATTAGACCCCCTAGAGTATGAGTTTATAATAATGGATACACCGCCGTCTTTAAATCAACTAACACTAGAGTCTCTTTTTGCCGCGACAGCGACACTTATACCCCTCCAATGTGAATATTATTCCTTAGAAGGCATCTCATCTCTAATAAACACAATAAATATTCTCAAAAACAAAAACCTTACAAACAATAAGGTTTTTGGAATTGTCAGAACAATGGTTGATATGAGAAACAATCTAGCAAAAGAGGTGTCTGAAGAGCTCGAAAAACATTTCCCATCCTTGGTTTTTAACACACTCATTCCAAGAAATGTTAAATTAGCAGAAGCGCCTAGCCATGGAACTTCGGCAATTCAATACATGCCGTCGTCATTTGGCGCAAAAGCTTATTTAGCTCTAGCTGGTGAACTTATCAGGAGAATTGAAGTTGGTGGATAAAATACTTAACACAGGCCTAGACGCATTATTGGGAAATGTTGCGTCTCCCAACAAACAAACCATCAAAGAAATAGAGCTATCTCAAATTAAACCAAATCGATTTCAACCCAGGCAATCATTCGACAAGCAAAAAATCACAGAACTTTCACAATCAATTACAAAGCACGGCATTTTATCACCTATCCTTGTTAGGGAAACAGGAGCTGGAGGCTATGAGCTTATAGCTGGCGAAAGAAGATTAAGAGCAGCAAAAGAAGCTGGACTGCAAACTGCTCCATGTATGATTGATTCGGCAGAGGATCAGCTTTCGCTTGAACTTGCCCTTATTGAAAACCTTCAAAGGGAAGACTTAAATCCAATTGAAGAGGCTAGGGGTTACGATCGTTTAAAAAAAGAGTTTTCTTTGACGCAAGATAAAATTGCAGAAGTTACAGGAAAGGCTAGAAGTTCTGTTGCTAATTCGATGAGGCTTTTAAACCTCCCATCATCTATTATTGAGCTCTTGTACTCCGGGGACTTAGAAAAAGGACATGCAAAAATTCTTGCATCAATGGAGCCCAGCGAAGCAGAGGAGCTTGCACAAAAAATAGTTTCTTTAGGCATGACTGTAAAAGATGCTGCCTCGTCAACCAAAACTAAAAGTACAAAAAGCACCTCCAAAACAAAAAATAGAGATCTTTTAAACATAGAGGAGGAGCTATCTGAAAACATTGGCCACAAAACCCAAATTGATCAACAAACCTCATCAAAAGGAAAAATTTCTATTTCATACTCATCCAAGGATGAACGTGAAGCAATAATTAACAAATTATTAAAATTAAAGAAAAATTAAGCTTGTCCTACAGACCATTAATTTTTATAATCTGCCTCGTAAAAAACATACTTAGCTTAAAATTAACACTTTAAAAAATAATCGGTTATCTGCCATAGGCCTCTTGATATCATTGGCGCTATTCCCAATATTTGCCCAAGCAATATTCGTAGGATATTTATTTGCTTTAGCCGCTGTTCTTTTTATCGCAAGCAAACCAAAAAGCGAGATTTTAAATTTATATTTGGCTTTTGTGCTCAGGTGGTCAGCCTTTATATTTTTTACAATTCTTTCATTAATTTACCTGCCAGAAAATACTCTTATAGCTATCTTTCTGCTTATATACTTTAATACAACTTTTAACCCCAAATTCATTAATACATAAAATGGCTTCAGCATCCGGCGAACAGACTAGCGCAGAATACATTCAACACCACTTAACAAACTTAGTTTGTGGCAAAACTCCAAGTGGCTGGACTTGTGATCATAACGCAGTAGATCAAATGGGCTTCTTAGCATTTCATGTGGATTCTTTGGGCTGGTCAATATTTCTTGGACTGGTCTTTGTGGGGCTATTTCGCTTAAGTATTCCCAAACTATCAACTGAAGCACCAAGCGGAATTCAAAATTTTGTGGAAATGTGCATCGAATTTGTTAACGATAATGTACAGAGCATATTCACATCTGCAAAAAATAATTTAATAGGCCCCATGGCATTAACAGTATTAGTTTGGGTTTTTCTAATGAACCTAATGGACCTGGTGCCTGTTGACTATTTACCAACACTTGCCGGCCAAGTTGCAGAAGCTACTGGCATGGTTGAAAATTCCAAGGATGCATATTTTAAAGTGGTCCCAACCACAGATCCAAATATAACACTAGGAATGGCACTGGCCGTTTTCGTTTTAATTATTTTTTATAGTATTAAAATTAAAGGTCTTAAGGGATTTTTAGCAGAGTTAACACTTCATCCTTTTGGCAAATGGATGATGCCCGTTAATCTGGTATTAGAGGGTGTTAATCTTATCGCTAAACCAATATCACTAGGATTGCGTTTGTTTGGTAATCTTTATGCTGGCGAAATGATTTTTATTTTAATAGCCTTAATGTTAACTTTTAGTTCGATATCTATTGGTTTGCTGGGTGTAGGACTACATTTAATATGGGCTCTTTTTCATATTTTGATTTTGGCCTTACAGGCTTTTATTTTTATGGTGCTAACCATTGTTTATTTAGCAATGGCGCATGAAACAGAAGACCACTAGGTCTTATTTTTAGGAGAAAAGAATGGAACAGTCACTTATATACATAGCTTCAGGTCTTATGATTGGTCTTGGTGCTGTTGGCGCCGCTATTGGCGTGGGCGTGTTGGGAGGCAAGTTTTTAGAAGGCGCTGCTCGCCAACCAGAACTTATTCCAATGCTCAGAACTCAGCTTTTCATTGTTATGGGACTTGTTGATGCTGTTCCCATGATTGGTGTAGGCCTGGGTCTTTACTTAATGTTTGCTGCTTAAATAAATAATGAATATTAACGCAACACTCTTGGGTCAAACATTAGCATTTGTTATTTTTGTAGCAATTTGTTGGAAGTATGTATGGCCTCCTATCATTGCAATAATGGAAGAAAGAGAGAAGCGTATAGCGGATGGTTTAGAGGCAGCAAAAAAAGCAGATGATTCCTTGGAGGAAGCACAACTTGCTTTTGATCAAGAGATGAACAAGGCAAAAGCAGAGGCCGCGGAAATATTAGAAAAAGCCAACCTTAGAGCCTCTCAAATTGTTAACGATGCGACAGCAAAAGCAGAGTCAGAAGCTGAAAAGATTTTATCCTCAGCATCAAAAACCATTGAGAATGACGTCAATAAAGCTAAAGAAGAGTTAAGGCAAAAAATGTCAGAACTTATTATCGATACTTCTGAAAAAATATTGGGCGATGAAATTAGCCCAGAGAAACATCAAGAGTTGCTCAAAAAAGCAGCTTCTGAGCTATAAAAAATGATAGAACTTTCTCCACTCGCAAGACCCTACGCCAAAGCTATTTTTACGGCAGCTTTAGATGGCGGAAAGCATGAGTCGGTTGCACAGGATCTTGCCTTGCTGTCAGCTGTGTCTCAAACCAAAGAGGTTGCCAGTTTGATTCAAGATCCACAACTTTCAAAAGAAAAAATAGCCAACACTATTATTGGTTTAGCAGACGGAGAAGTGGGTGATTTGTCTAACAAGATGCTGGAACTTCTTGCGGATAACAAAAGACTTAATCTTATTGAAGCAATTAATGTAAGCTATCAAGAACTTTTAGAGCAATATAATAAAACTAGTTCTATACTTGTGAATGTTGCCGACCAACCTTCTGAGGATAATAAAAAAATTATCACAGAAAAATTGCTTGCAGAACACGGAGAGGGTTCGAATATAGAATTTTCAAAGGATCCCACTATCATGGGCGGCCTGTCAATCAAAATCGGAGATGAAACTCTGGATCTATCCATTAGAGGAAAGGTCAAAAAATTAGTAAATCAATTAAATTTTTAAGGTGAAAAAATGAGCCAACTAAATCCATCAGAAATTTCCAGCGTTTTAAAGGAAAAAATTTCAGGTCTTGATCTTTCTGCAGAAAGAAAAAATGAAGGTATTATCGTTAGCGTTTCAGACGGGATTGTGAGAATTCACGGTATGGGCGACGTCATGTATGGCGAGCTAATAGAGTTTGAAAATGGTGTTCTTGGATTGGCGCTAAATCTTGAGCAAGATTCTGTAGGAGCAGTAGTTTTAGGAGATTATTTGGGACTAATCGAAGGCCAGAAAGCTGTTTGTACTGGAAGAATTTTAGAGGTTCCAGTGGGCGAAGAGTTACTAGGTAGAGTTGTAGATGCCTTGGGTAGCCCCATTGATGGTAAGGGAGAAATTAAAACAGATATGACTGCTCCAGTAGAAGTTGTAGCCCCTGGTGTGATTGCTAGGCAGTCAGTTGATCAACCGGTTCAAATTGGTTTAAAAGCAGTTGATGCAATGGTACCAATTGGTCGAGGTCAAAGAGAGCTTATTATTGGCGACAGACAGACAGGTAAGACCGCTGTTGCGGTTGATGCAATCATCAACCAGAAAGGAACCGGTATCAAATGTATATATGTTGCTATTGGCCAAAAACAATCAACCGTCGTTAATGTTGTTAAAAAGCTTGAAGAACATGGAGCTTTAGAACATACAATTATTGTTTCAGCATCAGCATCTGACCCTGCGCCAATGCAATATCTTTCTGCATACTCAGGTTGTTCAATGGGTGAATATTTTAGGGATAAAGGTGAAGACGCATTGATTGTGTATGATGACCTCTCCAAACAAGCCGTTGCATATAGACAAGTATCTTTACTTTTAAAAAGACCTCCAGGAAGAGAGGCCTACCCAGGAGATGTTTTTTATCTTCATTCAAGATTGCTTGAAAGAGCCGCCAGAGTAAATGCTGATTATGTAGAAAAAGCTACCAACGGAAAGGTGAAAGGAAAAACTGGATCTTTAACCGCACTTCCGATTATTGAAACACAAGCAGGAGATGTTTCAGCTTTTGTTCCAACCAACGTTATATCAATTACTGATGGTCAAATTTTCTTAGAAACCGACCTTTTTAATTCAGGCATTAGACCTGCTATTAATCCTGGTATTTCTGTTTCTAGGGTAGGTGGAGCCGCTCAAACTAAGATTATGAAAAAGCTAAGTGGAGGCGTCAGAACCGCATTAGCTCAATATAGAGAACTTGCAGCTTTTTCTCAGTTTGCATCTGATCTAGACGATGCAACCAAAGCTCAGCTTGCTAGAGGAATAAGAATTACTGAGCTGATTAAGCAGAAGCAATATTCCCCAATGAGTGTTGCCCAGCAATCACTGAGTATTTTTGCTGCAGATAGAGGCTATATGGATGATGTTGAGGTCGAAAAGATTGGCAGCTTTGAAGAAGCATTGCATGGCTACTTTACATCTGAAAAAGCAGACTTGGAAAAGAGCATTAATGATACCGGTGATTGGAATGATGATATTGAAAAGCAATTCACAGAAGTTGTTGAGAAGTTCAAAAAAACACAAACATTTTAATCTATAAGTAATGGCTAATACCAAAGAAGTACGAAAACAGATTGCGAGCATTAAAAGCACGCAGAAAATTACTTCGGCTATGGAAATGGTCGCTGCCAGCAAAATTAAAAAAACCCAAAATGAAATGCAGCTTGGTAGACCTTATTCTGAAAAAATTAAAGAGGTTATTTCTCATATTGCAAATTCTAGCTCTGAATACTCACATCCATTTTACGAGCACAGAGAGACCAAGAGAGCATGTTTCTTGGTTGTTAGCTCTGATAAGGGATTGTGTGGCGGTCTAAACATAAACCTCTTCAAACAAGTAATAAGCAAATCAGCGGAGCTAAATGCCCAAGGCATAGAATCAAATTTTGCATTAATTGGCTTAAAGGCTGCCAGTTTCTTTAAATCTGTTGGTGGTGATGTTGTTGCCAATGTCCAAAAGCTTGGTGACAAGCCTGATCCTGATGCATTAATAGGCCTAACTAAAACAGTTTTAGATCTGCATAGAAATGGTGAAATAGACCAAGTGTATTTATGTGGTAATGGCTTTGTAAACACCATGACTCAAGAGCCAAAAGTCGAGCAATTGATACCTTTGCCGGCTGAAGAGAAAGATGAGCTGACCGCAACACACTGGGATTACATTTACGAGCCAGAGGCGCAAGATTTATTGGAGGGTTTAATGACAAGATATATCGAGTCATTAATTTATCATGCTGTTATTGAAAATAGTGCGTGTGAACAAGCAGCAAAAATGCTGGCAATGAAAAATGCTACTGAAAATGCTGGAGATTTAATTAAAGAATTAGAACTGTTATACAACAACGTAAGACAAGCAGCCATAACTCAGGAATTATCTGAGATAGTTGGTGGAGCGGCTGCGGTTTAAGGAGAAAGAAATGAGCAATGGTTTAGTAACACAAATTATCGGAGCAGTTATAGATGTTGAGTTTGAAAAAAACAACATTCCCCAGGTATACGAAGCTATCAAAATTACAGATACAGGTACAGTGCTTGAAGTTCAGCAACAACTTGGCGATGGAATTGTCAGAGCAATTGCGATGGGAACGACTGAAGGACTAAAAAGAGGGTTAACCGCTGAACGAACCAATGCTCCTATTTCTGTCCCGGTGGGTGAAAAAACGCTTGGTCGAATTATGGATGTATTAGGCAATCCTATTGATGAGTGCGGTCCAATTGGTGAGGATGAGCAAATGCCTATTCACAGAAAACCACCAAGCTATATGGACCAATCTTTATCAGATGATCTTTTAGAGACAGGCATTAAGGTTATTGATTTAATATGTCCGTTTGCAAAAGGTGGAAAAATTGGTTTATTTGGAGGAGCGGGTGTTGGTAAGACCGTGAACATGATGGAGCTAATTAATAACATTGCAACCGAGCACTCTGGACTTTCAGTTTTTGCCGGAGTGGGCGAAAGAACCCGAGAAGGCAATGACTTTTATTATGAAATGCAAGAATCGGGCGTGGTTAATGTTGAAAAGCCAAGCGAATCTAAGGTTGCCATGGTTTATGGACAGATGAATGAGCCTCCTGGAAACAGACTCAGAGTGGCTCTAACAGGCTTAACAATGGCTGAAAAGTTTAGAGACGAAGGAAGAGACGTCCTATTATTTATCGATAACATTTATAGATATACTTTGGCTGGAGTTGAAGTTTCTGCTCTGTTAGGCAGAATGCCTTCAGCTGTTGGATACCAGCCAACATTGGCTGAGGAAATGGGTGCCTTGCAAGAAAGAATCACCTCAACAAAGGATGGATCTATAACTTCAATTCAAGCTGTTTATGTTCCTGCTGATGATTTAACTGATCCATCTCCAGCAACTACGTTTGCACACTTAGACGCAACTGTTGTTCTTTCAAGACAAATTGCCGAGCTTGGTATTTACCCAGCGGTAGATCCATTAGACTCAACAAGTAGGCAGTTAGATCCTCTGGTGGTTGGAGAGGAGCATTATAATGTTGCCCAAGGCGTTCAAGGCGTTCTTCAAAAATATAAAGAACTCAAAGACATCATTGCTATTTTAGGCATGGATGAATTATCTGAAGAAGACAAGCTTGCGGTGGCAAGAGCCAGAAAGGTAGAAAGATTTCTTTCTCAGCCATTTACCGTTGCAGAAGTTTTTACTGGTTCTCCTGGAAAATATGTCAAGTTAGAAGACACCATCAAATCATTTAAAGGCATTCTAGCTGGAGATTATGATGATCTTCCAGAGCAAGCTTTTTATATGGTTGGAACAATCGAAGAAGCAGTAGAAAAGGCTAAAACTTTATAACTAATGTCCACTATAAAAGTCAGCATAGTTTCATCAAGTGAGGAAATTTACTCTGGTGAAGGCACTATGGTTTTTGCAACTGGGTCCTTGGGTGAAATAGGTATTGCACCAGGACACACACCTTTATTGACCGGTCTCGCACCTGGGCCCGTGAGAGTACAAAACGGTGATGATGAAAAAACCTTTTTTTGCTCGGGCGGATTTATTGAAATACAGCCTGATTTGGTAACATTTTTATCTGATAGAGCAGAACGAGCTGAATCCATGGATGAGGCAGAAGCCACAAAAGCTCAAGAACTCGCTGAAAAAAACATGCGCGATAAAGAGTCAGAACTAGATTACACCAAAGCAGCTGCACAACTAGCCGAAGCTGCTGCTAGAATCAAAACCATTCAAAAATTAAGAAAAAACAAGTAAGGTATTTGTATCTATATTAACTCGTACTTGTTTTGAAT
The DNA here is from genome assembly GCA_902599315.1 of uncultured SAR86 cluster bacterium. Lineage (GTDB taxonomy): Bacteria > Pseudomonadota > Gammaproteobacteria > Magnimaribacterales > D2472 > D2472. The sequence continues at coordinate 190,478 of CACKEY010000001.1, forward strand.
ATTCATACTATTATCCTTGCAGCTGGTAAGGGCACTCGAATGAACACCAATTTGCCAAAGGTTATGCAACCCCTTGGGGGGCAAACTTTAATTTCGCACGTTATTCAAACTGCAAAAGAAAGCAGTGAAAATATAACTGTTATTGTTGGCCATCAAAAAAATATCTTAAAAACTCATATAGCAAACATCGACCCTAATATAAAAACAGCAGATCAAGATGATCAGCTAGGAACAGCACACGCAGTCAAAATGGCTTCGCATTTGATTAAGGATGATGAAAAAATATTAATTCTGTACGGCGATGTTCCCTTGATTAGCTCCAAAACTATAGAGGGACTTATGAATTCTGAACACGAGTGCACGCTCCTAACTATGCAATTAAATGATCCAACCGGCTACGGCAGGGTGATTACAAATGGGCAAAACTTAGCTTTAAAAATTATTGAACAAAAAGATGCATCAGATGACGAACTTAAAATCGAAGAGGTTTTTACAGGTATTTTATTAATTGATGGAAGTTTGCTTAGACCTGCTTTAGAAGAAATTAAGAACCAAAATTCAGCTAATGAATATTATCTTACAGACTTGGTGGAGATACTTTCTGGAAAAGGGGTTAAAATAAAATGTATTCATGCAAATCCTGCAGAAGTTTTGGGGGCAAACAATAAGCATGAATTACATGAGCTAGAATTAATTTTAAGAAAAATGAGCGCTAAAAAATTATTAGAACAAGGAATAACACTTATTGATAAAACTCGTGTTGATGTTCGTGGCAAAGTCGTCGCAGGAAAAGATTGTTCTATTGATGTCAATGTTATTTTGGAAGGCGATGTTACCTTAGGCAATAACGTTACAATTAAATCAAATGTTGTTTTGCAAGATGTCCTCATTGGAGATAACTCGATCATAGAATCATTTAGCCATCTTTCATCAGCTTCAGTTGGTTCGAATTGCAACATAGGCCCATATGCCCGCATTAGGGAGGGCACAGAGATAGGTGATAATGCAAAAATTGGTAATTTTGTCGAGACCAAAAAAACTAAACTTGGGGATGGCGCCAAAGCTAATCATTTAGCTTACTTAGGCGATGCAAACATTGGCGATAAAACTAATGTTGGCGCTGGAACCATTACATGTAATTACGATGGAATAAATAAACATAAAACTTCTATTGGTGAAGATAGTTTCATTGGCACAAATTCTTCCTTGGTTGCACCAGTTAATATTGGTAAGGGCGCTTATGTAGGAGCCGGCTCTGTAATTACAAAAGATGTACCTGATAATGCTTTGGCTGTTGGTCGAGGCAAACAAGTTATCAAAGAAGACTGGGCAAAGAACAAAAAATAATATGTGTGGAATTATAGGGGCGGCATCATCTCGCAACGTAGGAAAGTTATTAGTTCAAGGCCTTCATAAGATGGAGTATCGTGGTTATGACTCAGCAGGTATAGCCCTCCATCAAAAAGACAGTATTTTTAATTTAAGAACTTTGGGAAAAGTAAGTTTGCTTGAAGATGGAATGATTGAGCATCGGCCAAAAAGCAAACTTGGAATTGCTCACACTCGCTGGGCAACTCACGGTCAACCTTCTAAAGAAAATGCACACCCACACGCATCAAGTGGAGAGGTTCACATTGTTCACAACGGAATTATAGAAAATTACCTTGAGCTTACAGAAAAATTAAAAAAGGCTGGATATGCTTTCCAATCTGAAACTGACTCAGAGGTCATAGCACACTTACTTCATCAACACATACAATCAAGCGGCGATTTGCTGTCCGCTATGCATGACGCTATAAAAGAGCTTGATGGCGCTTACGCCATAGCGGCCATTCATATTAAAAATAAAAACAGATTAGTCGTTGCAAGAAACAAAAGCCCATTATTGATTGGGCTAGGCCTAGAGGAAAATTTTGCTGCTTCGGACCCCTTAGCTTTATCACAACTTACTAATAAGTTTGTATTTCTTGAAGATGGTGATGTTGCAGAAATAACCAAGCAAAGTTATCAAGTTTTCGACGGAAAGAGTTCCCCTGTTAAAAGAGATGTAACTGAAATAGACATAGCAGTTAATTCGGCTACTAAAGGAGAATATTCTCACTTTATGGAGAAAGAAATATATGAACAGCCTGATGCTGTTGCCAATACCATAAATGGGAAACTTGGAGATGAGGACGTATTAGATAATATATTTGGTTTAGGCTCATCAGAGCTTTTTAGTAAGATTAAAAGAATTCAGTTTGTTGCATGTGGAACAAGCTTACATGCAGGCAAAGTAGGAAGGTTTTGGTTTGAGCGAATAGCTAAAATTCCATGTTATGTAGATTTTGCGAGTGAGTATAGATATAGAGAGCCTCTTGTAGAAGAGGGCACATTGTTTGTTACCATTTCACAATCCGGAGAAACCGCAGATACTTTGGCTGCCCTCAAATACGCAAAAGAAAAAGACTATTTAAGCACATTGTCAATCTGCAACGTTCCAACCAGTTCGTTGGCTAGAGAATCAGAGCATGTTCTTTTTACTAATGCTGGCCCAGAAATTGGCGTTGCATCAACAAAGGCATTTACTACTCAGCTGGCAGGTTTGATGCTGTTAGCCATGTCTATTGCAAAAAGCTTAAATCAAGATAAAGAATTAAGAAAAAAATTGGCTAGTGAACTAAGAAATTTGCCAAAGGTGATCGATAAGACATTGAAACTATCAAATGAGATCATGAAGATCGTTCCTAATATTGCTGATAAACACAATGCTTTATTCTTAGGAAGGGGCATGTTTTTTCCAATCGTTCAAGAAGGCGCACTGAAATTGAAAGAAATTTCATACATTCACGCTGAGGCTTACCCAGCAGGAGAGTTAAAACATGGGCCACTGGCATTGGTCGACGATCAAATTCCAGTGGTGGCATTATCCCCTGAAAATACTTTAACTGAAAAACTAGTCTCCAACCTGGAGGAGGTAAAGGCAAGGGGCGGCACGCTTTATGTATTTGGTGGAGAAAATTCAAAAATTAAAATCGAAAGAGGTGAATACATTCAAATGCCAGAATGTAGCGAATTGTTAGCTCCAATTATTTATACCATTCCACTTCAAATTCTTGCATATCAAGTTGCATGCCAAAGAGGCACTGATTTAGATCAACCTAGGAACTTAGCTAAGTCAGTTACGGTGGAATGAGTTTGAACAGAGAATTATTAGAATAAAATTATGAAAAAAATAGTTTTTTCTATATTCGCAATTCTATTCATCAATGTTGTTAATGCAAAAACCTTGGTTCTAGAATGCAGTCAAATAACTTCAGGATTCTCTCTAAAATCAGAAGTAATAATTAATACGAACACAGGGTTTATTTCTATGCATGGTTGGATAGTAAAAGATGAATTTGCCTATTCTGAAGAAAGTGGAGAGATAGAAGCATGGGGCATCATTAAAGAGTATGGAAATGACTCTGATTTTCGTCATATTAAATACCTTGAAAAGGAAAAAATTCTTGCCTGGTCTGACTCATTTTTTAGACCTCGAGGAGTATTCGGAGATAATCCTCCGCATAAATATGTATCCTCAGGTAATTTCCAAATTTTGAAATGCCAATAAAATATCTCTTTCTATTCTGCATATTTTCCATAATTTGCAGTGCAGGGAAAAGATTTTTACCATATGAGAAACGATGGATAAAAAATCAAATCACTGTTTTGTTCAAGTCAGTGACGGTAGAGTAGATTTGGAAAATGATTTATATAGGAGATACTAAATGTTAATAGCAGTAAGAGCAGAAGTTGAGAGCGTTGATCACTGGAGAGAAAAATTTAAGACTCACGATGATTTATTTAAAAGTCAGGGCGTCTCTCTTGCACATATGGGAACAGCAAATGATAAAACAGTAATTGCTGTTTTTGAAACAAACGATGTTGATAAGTTTGTAAGAATATTTAATGATCCTTTAACTGCAGAGGCAATGTCAGAGGATAAAATAACAGGCGGTGTTGAGATGTTTATTCTAGACGAGACCTTTGAATTATAAAAAACAGGTTGAGTTTATTTCAATCAGTCACGGTGGAGTAGAACAAAACAGAGAATAAAAAGATTGAAGTAATATGAAAAAGTTTATTGGAATATTCCTGACTTCTGCATTTATATTTGCAGTTTTATTATCTGAGTATGATAGTTATTATGGTTCTTGGTTATTTTATGCGCTGGGAATGATGATGGTTGCCCTAGGATATATTTATAAGGGTGAGGAAAATTCAACAAGTTGTTTTTGGGTTGGTTTATTCATAATGCTGATAACTTTTGTGGGCGCAAATGTTTCAGGAAAAATTTCTATCGAGACTATAGAAATCTTACGTGAGACTTTGGAAAACATAGAAGAATAGTAAGAGTGATTTTTAAAATTTTAAATTACTTCCGCAAGAGAATTTAAACAATACTCAATATTCTTTTTATTGGAAGATTGTCCCATAAGTCCAATGCGCCAAACTTTTCCCGCAAGAACTCCAAGACCAGCTCCAATTTCGAGATTAAATTCGTTTAACAGTCTTTGTCTTGATTCAAGATCATTTACACCATCAGGAATATAGATAGCATTTAATTGAGGCAATCTGTCCTCTTCTTTTACTAAAAATTCAATATTTAATTTTTCTAAGCCCTCTCGGAGTTGAAGATGGTTCTCTTTATGTCTTTTCCATGAATTTTCTAGGCCTTCTTCACTTAACATTATCAAGGCTTCATGAAGTCCATATAATGAATTTATTGGTGCAGTATGATGATAAGATCGGCCTGCTTCTCCTTCCCAATATGACATGATTAAGTTTAAATCATGAAACCAACTCTTCACTTTTGATTTTCTATTCTTAATCTTTTCTTTTGCAGCTTTACTAAAACTAATTGGCGATAAACCAGGAGAAGCGGACAAACACTTTTGTGTACCAGAATAAATTGCGTCAATTCCCCATTCATCTACTTTTAAAGGAACTCCAGCCAAACCAGTTACAGTATCTACAATTGATAAACATCCGTGGTCATGTGCTAATTTTGTAATTGATTCTGGATCTGTAAGAGCCCCGGTAGAGGTTTCAGCATGAACTGAAGCAACAATTTTTGCATCCTTATGTTCATTTAAGGCTGATTCAATTTTATTTAAGTCTACTTTTGTTCCCCATTCATCATCAATAACTATTGGTATTCCACCAAATCGCTCAACATTCTCTTTCATTCTTTCTCCAAAGAACCCATTTTTAGCAATAATTACCTTGTCATCAGGCTCAACAAGATTCGCAAAGCAAGATTCCATACCTGCCATACCAGGTGCTGATAAGGCAAAAGTTAACTCATTCTGTGTTTGAAATGCATATTGAAGTAACTGTTTTGTTTCATCCATCATTGTTATAAAAATAGGATCAAGATGACCAATAGTTGGTCTAGCCATAGCCTCCAAAACTCTATCGCAAACGTCAGATGGACCTGGACCCATTAAAATCCTATTTGGCGGTGTGAATGAATTTATTTTCATGGCGATATGATACTAGATAAACACTTTTCTTTTGAAAAAATGGATAGGAAAAAGTCTAAAAAAAAGTACTTAAGTATAATGGGCATAGGGTTTAATAAAGGTAGATAGTTTAATCTATACAGTGACGGCGGAGTAGAAAGATAAAATTAGCTTTTTTAGGGCTTAAATAATGGAAATAAATTGGGTGATTATAGGTTGGCTAATCGACATGACTCTTAATGGTTTTGTGTGGCTTATCATTGCAGCATTTTCTTTGTTAATAATTGATGTGACTGACAAATGGACAAGAAAAGCTGTTAAGTTGATGGGTAAAGCTGATGATTGGATAAGAAAATTTATAGAAGACGACTTATTTGAATTTATTCAAAAGAAGAACCTTAAAATGCTTACTAGCATTATTTTGTTAATTATCTTTGGTATTCTGGCTCAACTAGGAATAATACCGAAGCTTATAACTTAATATATTAAGATAATGAAAGTAATTTCAAATTTAATCCGTTAGCGGGCGATAAACTTAGTAAAAAAACACGGATTACTTTTAAAATAAAATTAAATCACCATATAAATTCTATAGTTGCAAAGTTGTTTCGTTTGCAGAATAAATTTTAGGAGTATCAAATATGGTTTTAGCAGCCGGTGCACTCATAGTTCTAGCACTAATATTCGGGCCATCTTTATGGGTGAAGCTGGTTATGAAGAGGTATTCAACTGTAAAGCCTGAAATGCCAGGCACTGGGGGAGAACTTGCAAAGCATTTGATTGAGCGATTTTCTTTAAAAGATGTGACGGTCGAAGTAACTGAGCTGGGAGATCATTATGATCCAATTGAAAAAAAAGTTAGGCTTTTGCGAGAGCACTATGAATCCAAATCGTTAACAGCAATTGCAATTGCCGCACATGAGGTTGGACATGCCATTCAGGATCAGCAAGGTGACAAACGTCTGGCTACTAGAACAAAGATGGTACCCATTATTGATAAGGTAGCCCGTTGGAGTGCTTTAATTATCTCTTTATCGCCAGTGATCGGTATTATTACGCGGCATCCAATGCCATTTTCTTTATTGCTTATCGTTGGGCTATCCGGATTTATCGCTCGCATGATGGTTCATGCGGTGACTCTGCCAATTGAATTTGATGCAAGTTTTTCCAAGGCTCTTCCTATATTAAGGGAGGGGAATTACGTATCGCAGTCAAACGAAAGAGCCGTTAGCAGCATTCTGAGGGCAGCGGCTCTTACTTATGTTTCGGCTGCGCTTGCCGACATTTTAAACCTTGGTCGTTGGATCGTTATTCTATCTAGGCGATGAAACAAACTAGATACTAAAGTATAGTATTGATTATGCTTAAGTTTCTTCATATCACCGCAGTTATTGGGCTCGCATTATCCATCCTGTTAATGTACTTAGATAATTATTTCTCTCCATTATCTTTGTACATTTTGGGCCTTGTGTATTTGTTCATTGGATGGAGTGAGCATAAAGCACAATCCAAATCGTATAAACTCTATTTAATTGTTGGGCTGCTTATAACAGTAATTACTTTCTTAGGTGAGTTCATTTCAGGATATATATTGTTCAAAGCAAATAACTTTTAATTAATGGAAATTATAAAAGATGAGAAGTTTTCTTGTTGATACTCCTCTGCCGGAGAGTAGATTTAAAAAAGTGTATTTAATTAGCAAAAAAATCAATGTTTTAGCTATGCTTTTCTTGTCTTTATCAGTGCTATCAGAGTCAATGACTGAGCATGCGATAAATCATGAATCAATTAATAGAACTTACTTAAAATATATTCCAGCAGACCTAGATCTTAAAAATGAAGTTGATTTATTTATTGGAATCCACGGCTATACAGGAACAGCTACCGGATTTGAAATGCAAACCACTGGTGGATTTAATGATGCAGCAAACAAATATAAATTTTTAGCAATTTACCCACAAGGGCTTTACTTTAATAGCGTTGAGGATGACCCTAGCTCATTTGTTTCCTCCTGGAATGATCTGACAGGCTCAAAGACCCAAACACCAAATGGTGAAATATGTGCAATAGATGCAGATATTTATCCCCAGTATCCTAATTGTAGTGGAGGAGGACGTTGTGCTTGGGCAAGCTGTAGTGATGATCTTGGCTTTATAAAAAAAATAATTGATCGCACAAAGGAAGACTATAAGATTAGAGATATATATTTATTAGGCATGAGCAATGGCGGCATGATGGCTCAAGCACTGGCCTGTAAATATCCAAGCATTTTTAGAGGTGTTGTAAATGTTGTAGGAATGCAACAAAAAGATCTTAGCTGCATTCCTAAAGAACCAGTGAATTTTATTATCTATGGAAGCGTCAAAGACACGGTCGTTCCCCCAATTAATATCAGAGCATCAGACGGTTACTTTTATGAGCCAATGGAAGATACATTCAATGCTTGGTCAAAACAATTTGGATGTAAGGCTTTCAAAAAATCAGATTTTAATTTATACGATGATTTTGAAAAAAATATAGCTTCAGATTGCAAGAATGAGGTTCAAGTTATTAGCCTTTTAAATAAAGATGCGGGACATTTTTGGCCTGGCATTGATAGAAATGTAGGGTTTTGCTACTCGCTACCTCAATCAAACCTTGATTACTCAGAGTGCAATTTTTCAATTGCCAATGAATGGGGCAACGATTTTTTAATAAATCTGTTATTTGACCTTAAAAATTAAGCTAGCAGCTTTAATGTGCCAACAAACTTGTGTTTCAGATCTAATTACATTATAAAATAAGGACTTAAATACATTCTTTCGGGGGAAAAAGATGTCATCTATTTATTTAAAACCGCTTTTTGAAAAAAAAGCAGATCCAGTAACCCATATATTAAGGGATATATTCAAAGACAATAATTTTGCCTTGCCATATCTTGGCGCCTTAACACTTGGACTAGGCGTAGCTCAATCATCAAATATTTCTGCTCAGGAGAATTTAGAGGAAGTTGTTGTAACAGCGAGCAAAAGGTCAGAAAATCTGCAAGACGTTCCAATGAGCGTTCAAGCAATAGGTGCAGCTGAATTAGACCTCAAGAATGTCAAAGGTCTCGATGATATTGCAAATCTATCTCCAGCCGTTACATTGGATGCCGGCGGGCCAGGTAATTCTACTTTTTATATCAGAGGTGTCTCAGATGGTGGATTTGGAAATCCTTCAGGAGCGGCCTCAACAACAGCCTTATATTTAGACGAGCAACCTTTGACCACGATTGGCCAAACACCTGATTTGCATGTTTTTGACGTTGAGCGAGTAGAAATTCTTAGTGGGCCACAGGGAACTTTATATGGCTCAAGTTCAACCTCTGGAAACATAAAAATTATTACAAAAAAACCCGATGTTACCTCTGTAGATTACGGTTTTGACCTTGAGTATGGGTCCATTGAAGATGGATCAAATGATCAATCGTTAGAAGCATATATAAATATGCCTCTCGGTGCTAATACTGCTGTAAGAGTTAGCGCATATGATCTTCAAGATGGAGGTTGGATTGATAACGAACTGTCAACCAAAACTTTTACAAATAGCGGCTATACAATTGATAACAGCGCATTTGCAGAAGATGATTACAATGAACTTAATAAAAGTGGATATCGAATTAGATTAGCTTCAGAAATCATGGGGCAAAACCTTGATCTTTCTATGCTTGATCAAACTTCTGAATTTGGTGGATCTTGGGAGACTGATGAAGCTGTCGGTCCGAGATCAAATTCTCGATTTAATGAAGAGTATTTTGATGATGATTTTAGTCAAATTTCATTATCATTGAGCGGCGATTTAAACGATAACGTTGAATATATTTTTACAGCCTCATCTTTTGAAAGGGATGTTGAATACACTTATGACTATTCAGAATATGTAGAATATTATAATTATGATGGTCCCACCTATACCTGTGACTATTATGACTACTATTATTATTACAATATTTCAGGTTGCCAGGATCCAAGAATGTCATACACGCAAATCGACGATCATGAAAGAGATTCATATGAAGTAAGAATTCAATCAAAAGGCGACTCAGGTTTTCAGTGGATACTTGGCGCCTTTAGTGAATCCTCTAAAAGAGATTATGAAATTGCTTACCTGTGGCCTGGATCAAATCCAGGTAATTTGTCATGGAATGTTCCCAATGGCCAGTGGTGGAATCTTGATAACACAAGAGAGGAGGATACAGAGGCCTTTTTTGGAGAAGGTCGATTCAACCTTAATGATAAAACCAAGTTAACCTTAGGTTTTAGATCATATGATCAGGACACTATGGTAAACGCAAAAGATGGTTATTTTGGTGTATTTGATGGTGTAGATAAGGTGTTTAATTCCAGTGATTCAGGAGTTGTACCAAAAGTGAATATAGCTCACAACTTAAATGATGATGTGATGTTGTATGGAACCTACTCAGAGGGCTTTAGGGCCAGCGGTATTAATAGGGTCAGGCCCGCTCAAACTGCTTTTATTCCTGAAACATATGACTCTGATTATTTGGAAAGTCTTGAGCTTGGATTCAAGTCAACCCTTGCAGACGGAAAGCTTATTCTAAATGGAGCATACTTCATGATGGATTGGAGTGATTTTCAATCTACCACATATAATTTGGCATATTCCACAGTAGCCTTTGTTGATAATGTGGGTAATGCAGAAATTAATGGTCTTGAACTTGATGCCACCTACAAACCTAATGACTCATTAACTTTGTCAGGCTATGTTGTTTCTAATGATCCCTCTTTATCAGAAGATTACTATGATGTGTCTGGAGTTCTTCAGGCTAATTCAGGAAATAGACTTGCATACGTTCCCGAGCTCTCTTATGTTTTAGGATTAGATAAGGTGTTAAGTATCTTTGGTATGCCCGGATATGTGTCCGTTGATTACTCATATACTGGTGATAGGTACACCAGTCAGGCCAATGAGCTTAAGTTGCCGTCATATGCTATAGCCAATATGAGAGTTGGTGTTGAATCAAATAATAGGTCTATGGAAGTCTTTATTAGCAATCTTACTGATGAAAATGGATATCTATCAAGGTATAACGATTTTGGAGATATTAGAAGGACTCAAAATAGGCCAAGAGTTATTGGTTTAAGATTCAAGTATAGATACTAGATATAATTCTATAAATCAAAAGCCTTTATCAAAAGATGAAGGCTCTATGCTTTTTTAGTTGCAATAATATTTTTAACTATAGAAATCATCAGCAATAGATATACAAACAATAACGGAACTGAGAATATAACCATTATCCACTTAAATGAATCAACTCCCCCAAGAAACATCAAGAGGGTAGGTTGAATAACAAGTAAGATCGCAAATATCAACCTTAAATTACCTGAGCTCTCAATATTTGATCTTTTCATAGATGCTGAAGCTAGAATGTATGAGGTAGAGTCATAGGTTGTACATAAAAAGATAATACAAATTATTCCAAAACCAATTAAAAGAAAGTTACTAAAACTCAATGTCGATAAAGTTTTAATTATTATTTGCTCTCTATTTAGAATCCCGTCTTCTAATAGCTTGGGCGAATTCAAAAGCTCTGATTCAAATAGATAGATTGATAAATTTGATAATACAGACATGCTTATCATGCAACCAACGCTGCCAATAAATATTACTCCTAGAATAATAGATCTCAATGATTTGCCATTAGATATGTTAACAATGAAGGCGCCGACCATTGGGGCTAATGCCATCCACCAAGCCCAATAAAAAACCGACCAATCTTTACTGATTGCTGTACCAGTTGTGAAACTGAATTCAGGATATTGCTTAAATAAGAACAAGTAACTCTCGATTGATTTAGAAAAAATATATTGCGTTGGCCCTAGAATAAAAACCAAGACCAAAAATAATAAAACTAAAATAATATTAAAGTTACTTAGCCTCTTTATTCCTTTTTGAATTCCAAGATATGCACTGGTTGCAAATATTGACAGACAAACAGCTATCGTAAAAATATCCAGATTAAAAGTTTTTTCAATATTGAAGACATTTGATAAGATCGAAGAAATTAAAGGGAAGGACAAGCCAAGTCCAACTCCTGCTCCACAAAGTATCGCTCCAATGAACAATGAATCAAATAAAACCTCCAAGAATTTATTTTTGATATTAAATATTCCTGAAAATGTTAATTTAGATTTTTGATTGTTTGTGATTGCCAACCCAAACGCAATTGCAGGCAAGCAATATATAGCCCAAGCAGTAAATGACCAATGAAAAATAGGATAAGTTCTTGAATACAACAACGCGGTATCAATATCTAAGCTCTGGGATCTTAATATATTAAAATAATCTATCCATTCAATTGTTGCCCAGTACAAAAGAGCTGCGCCAATACCCGCGGCAAAGAGCATTGAACCCCATGAAAAAAATGAATGTGTTTCCTTATTCTGTAAAGAAATTTTTATATCACCATATTTTGATAGCGCAATAAAGATTAGAAAAATTAATACCGAAAAACTTCCATACATATAGGTTGGTTCAAAAATGATTGTCAAAGAGTCATATAATTTGAAAAGTAGCTTTGAACTTCCAACAGGATCAGACAACACATATATTGATAAGAGCAAAGATAGTACAATCGAAAGTGAGATAATAGTTTTATTCCATTCTGCACTTATTTTTATAAACATATGTCAGAGAATACCAACCTTAAGATTGCATTAGATAACGCTAGTGATTTATTTAACAATAATAATTTAAATGAATGTATAGAACAACTTGAAGAAATTTTAAATATCCATCCTTCAAACCTTAAAGCCTTGTCTTTGCTTTTAGATATCAATATAAAATTAAATAGGGCTGAGAAAGCTTTAAAAATTATCAAAAAACTAATTCAACTTGAACCTGATAGTAAGGAGCACCATGAAAAATTAGTAAAAGTTCATCAATTTCTTAATGACAACAGAGCATACGAGTCTGCATTAATTGATTTTCATAAAAAATTTCCATCCATTACAACCGCTCGTTTAATTTCAAATATTCATATTGAAAATGATAGGGAAGAGGAATCTGATCAAGTTATTCAGAGCTTCTTTGAGTCAGATAAAAAATACGGCGATTTATATAAGGGAATTAGACACGTCAAAGCAGGTAGATTAAAGCTTGCTGAAGATGCATATAAACGAGTTCTTAAAAAAGATAAGAATAATATAGATGCTTTAAGGTTATTAGGGCTGCTTGCATTTAAAACAAAAGATTATGAGGTATCTGAGAGACTTTTTTTAAGAGTCCTTGAATTAGATCCAACTTTTTCATTAGCTTGGGATAACCTTGCAAAACTTTATAGGATTCAAAATAAACTTTCAAAGTCTGTCCCAGCATTTAAGAATCTCATTCAGTTGGATCCAAATAATTTTGAAGCATTGGTATCTTTAGGAACTGTTTATATTAAGTTATCTCAATATCAAGAAGGTATTAAATTATACGAAAAGTCATTAAAAATTAATCCTGAAAATCCTCGAGTCTTTCTCAGTCTTGGCCACGCATTGAAAACAGTTGGAGAGAGAAAAAGATGTGAGGATGCATATCAAAATGCAATAAAGTATTTTCCATTATCTGGTGAGGCATATTGGAGCTTAGCAAATCTAAAGACTTATGAATTCTCAGATAAAGAAATTATTAACATGGAGTCATCTCTTAACAGAAACATACATCCAAAAGAGCTAATTCAGATGCACTTTGCACTCGGAAAAGCCTATGAGTCAAAAAAACATTTTGATAAATCATTTAAACATTATGCTCAAGGGAATTGGCAACAAAGAAAGCAGCTAAGTTATAACGCCGAAGACTATAAAATTTCTATCGATAGCTTAATAGATTTTTTTGAAAGCAATCGTGATCTTTACAACTTAAAAGCTAAATCAAGTTTTGAAGATCCAATTTTTATTTTGGGTTTACCTAGATCAGGATCAACAATGATCGAACAGATCCTTGCATCTCATTCTTTAATAGAGGGCACACAAGAATTACCAAATATTTTGGCCATTTCTAGAGATATAAAGTTAATTGATCAAGAAAATGGGTATCCAGATAACTTATTAGTACTTGACCAATCTTCATTTGAAGAGCTAGGAGAAAAATACATTGATGAAACAAAATGGGCCAGATCTTCTAAACCATTTTTTATTGATAAAATGCCAAACAATTTTGTCCACATAGGACTTATAAAATTAATTTTACCCAAGGCTAAGATAATAGATGCAAGAAGAAATCCAATGGACGCTTGTTTTAGCTGCTTTAAACAGTATTTTGCTAAAGGCCAACATTTTACTTATGACCTAGATGATATTGCTAGATATTACAAAGACTATATTAGGCTAATGGATTATTGGAAAAAGCTTTTTCCAGGTGAAATTTTTACAATCAATTATGAGGATGTTATCAAAAATCCTAATGAAAGAATTGCAGATCTATTAGAATTTTGTAACGTGAAGTTCGAAGAGAATTGTTTAAATTTTCATAAATCAAAACGGCCAGTAAAAACTGCAAGTTCTGAACAAGTCAGGCAGCCAATGTATAAGACCGGTTTAGATTATTGGATGAATTATGCAGATCATCTAGAAATTTTGACGAAACATTTTTGCGAGGGCGAAAAAAAAATCTAAACAATTATTTTTTTAAGATCAAATTCTTTAAATTTTTGATAAAATTAAAAATATATATCATGAGAAGGATTTATTTCCTCTCCAACCTGCCTACTCCGGCAAGGTGGAAAAAAGATATGGCGTTCAGCAAATAATGGAGGTGTGAATGTCTTTAAAAACGAAAATTAAAAAACCATTAATACTTGATTCAGCCTTGGGTACCGAGCTTGAAAATCGTGGCGAATACCTCCCAAGTTTTAAAACTTCTATTTGGTCAGCACATTGCTTAATACATAAGCCAGAAGTTATTAAACAAATACATGTTGATAACATTGAAGCTGGAGCTGATGTAATTACCACATCAAATTATCAGGCTACTCCAGAATTACTAATTAGAGATCCAAAGGCTCCCTCATATGAAGATCTTGCAAAAAAATCACTTGAATTATGTAAAGAAGCTGTTGTTGAAACTGGAGCAAATACCAAGATCGCTGGTTGCTTTCCACCAATTCACATAACCTTTAGGCCTGATTTAAGTGCAAAGGAAAAAAAATTGAAAAAGTTTTATGCAACCCTAGGCGAAATTTACAAAGATGATGTTGATTTAATTATTTGTGAAACAATGGCATCAATTTATGAGGGTATTATTGCAGCATCAACTGCTAAAAATTTTACAGACCAAGTCTGGTTAAGTTGGACAACAAGGGGAAATAAACTTAACAGACTCCCAAGTACAGAGTTATTAGATCTTGCAATTGATGAAGGGTTAAAATTAAATGTTGATTGTCAACTGGTAAATTGTGTTCATGCAGATACTGCTAGCATGGCAATTGAAAAACTTAAAAAAGAAAAAAGTTTTGGTATATATGCAAACTCCTCTATATATAAAAAAAATAAGTTAGAGGGTTTTGTTACTGACTCTGACGAATGGCATTATCACAATCATCAACATATCAATCATTTAGAGTATAGAGAGTTTGTTTCTGAATGGATTACTAAAGGAGCCTCAGTGATAGGCGGTTGTTGCAGAACAACAACTTCTCACATAAAAGAAATTAGGAAAATTGTTGATGCACTAGACTTTAAATTTAAAAATGTAAACGCTAAAAAATTCTAGTTATTTCTAGTTCTAATTTTTGCGCACTCCACAACATCGCAGTAGGTTTTTTCCCATCTTTCAAAAGTTTGATAATCCCCAAAATCAATATTTATTTTGAATGAGTTTTTATCGCCCATAAAGTTTGGTTTAAAGGAGATTACTTCGCCTTCAAGCGATTCAGTACTACTTTCTATAATCGTTTCGGTTACTTTCCCATCTTTAATAACATATCTGCCCTTATTAAAGTTCATTTTATTTTCTAAATAAAAAATAATTACAAATTCTCCATTCATGTACATCTTAATCGGAGTAGGGTTTGGCACATCTTGATATTTTTCATCTACTGCATATTCAACCAGCCTCCAGGTTCCCATTAAGTCACCCTTAATAGCACTATGCCCATAAGAAAAAGAAGAAAAAATAAAAAGTAGTAGTAATATATTTTTCATAACGAATAACTCAATTTAATATTTATTTAAAAAGTAAGTTCATCTTAACTTTGTAATACTAAATATTTCATTTTTAAATTGGATTTCTTTTGATTTATCTATGACTCTCCTTATCTTTTTTTGAAGCATTGTATTATTTTCCAATGCTTGAATATCTTTTTCTGCTATTTGACCAACATATAACATATTTGCCCATTTAGCATCTGTGTTATGGCCGAATAATTCCGTAACTGTTTTATCCGGCGCTCGTTTAAATGTGAAATAATAATTTTGAGGTTTAGAAAACTTATAAATATTATTTTCTCCAAATGGGTTATCTTTTAAATGTTCAATGATATCTTTTGCTTTATTTGGAAAAGCTTCTTTATCTTTAAACGCTAACTTTAAGACCTTTTGAACAGAGTCTCCTCCAACTGAGTGAGTTATTAAAAGCTTTCCTGATTTATTCAATAACCTCATCAAGGGCCCAATAACATTTTTTACTTTTACGTTTACAGATGATGCCGCTCTGTATGCCTGGGATGCTAGTATCAAATCATAGTTATTGTTTTTGTAATTATTTTTCAAAAACTTCTTTAGATGTTTTTCATTGTCTTCTCTATAAACTCGGATAATGCACGGAGACGAGTATGCAGTTCGATCTTTTTTATCAATTTCTATTCCCCAATTTTTTTTAATAAAATTTCCTAAAAGATTTCCAGTTATTTGAGAATTAAAGTCAAACGAGTTGTTACTTTTAAGGACTAAATTAAATTCTTTAATTTTCTTATCTTTAATTTTATTTGAATTCTCAATTAATCCTAGTTCAGCAAATTTTACATTAGTCATCGTTATTAATAGATTTGGGTGCTCAACAAATCTATCTGGCATTTTCTCAAGTGTATTTTTTAAGTCTTCATAACTGATTTCTTTTCCAGTAATTAATAGGGAAGAGTATGGATGATATTTATGAAAGCTTTTAATAATATTAGAGAAGATTGTTCCGTCACCTGTCCCAGCATCTAAAATTCTTAAATATGATTTGTTATCAGATAAGCTTGCAATATGTGAATAAACTTTTTCAGAAATTGCTTTTTTCTCTCCTGTATTTTGAATAAACGATAAATACTTTAATCGATCATCAAAGAATCTTTTTTTGCCCATTTTTTACTTTTTATGATGTTAAATTAATAATAATCTAAAATATCAGCATAAGTAACCTTATAGAGGAATTATGAAAAAGATTAACCTGCAAGATAAATTTAAGCAGTTTAGCGATCATTGGTCTCCAAAAATCATTGAAGAGATGAATGATTATCAATTTAAACTTGTGAAAATTGAGAATGATTTTACTTGGCATAAACATGAAGACACAGATGAAACGTTCTTTGTTGTTGAAGGCAAAATGGGCATTGAGTTTGAGGACGAAATTATAGAATTAGCTGCAGGAGAGATGATTGTTATTCCAAAAGGAAAAAAACACAAACCCTTTGCTGATGATGAGGCAAAAATTATGCTTATTGAACCCAAAGGAATTACAAATACTGGAGATGTAGCTAACAACTTCACGGTTGCAAATGATCAATGGATCTAAGGCGATATAAAACTTTATGAACAACAAAATCCCCCCTCCAATAGTTACCCTAATATGCGGATTAGGGATTTACTTTTCTAGGCCGTTTTTCCCTGAATATATTCATAGCTTAAATAATATTTTAAGTATTTTTATTTTATTAGCTGGCTTTGGCATTTTATTTATCTCAGCTGCATCTTTTAAAAAACACCAAACAACAATTAATCCTCTCAAACCTGAACAAGCTTCATCTTTGGTTATTTCCGGAGTCTTCCGCTTTTCAAGAAATCCAATGTATCTCGGGATGGTTTTTATCTTAATATCTGTATCAATAAAATTTAATTTAATAGGAGGCTTATTGATAACCTCAATGTTTGCTTTATTCATTACAAAATTTCAAATTATTCCAGAAGAAGCAGCAATGCATAAATTGTTTCCAGAAGAATTTGCTTCTTACAAGAAAAATACTAGAAGGTGGATATAAGCTTTTGCAGCGCTTTTAGTTCAAGATAGATGCTCAATTAAAAACACTTACCCTCTCATCTTTCAAGCAGTAAAAAATATGTTTTAATAAAAAGTATATTTTTATGCAAATTAAAGGAGAAAATATGAAAAATATTATGTTAGCTATGATCCTAGTAGCTTTTTCAAGCCCAACTTTTAGTAATGATCATGAAGGTGAGGGATTCCTTCACCTAGAAAAACGTCAGGCTGACGCGGTTATGACTGTGACCAATGTTGACATAGGAGACGAATCATCAACGATTAGTGCCACGGGAAAAATGGGAGTATATGGAACAGTCTATGTTACCTATAACCTAACTTATGTAACTAGAACCAGTGGCTTTGTTACTGGAAATGGCAGGGGTGCACTCGATGCTGATAATGTTGCTGCAGGTGCATTTAGGGGCGTGTGGAATCGAGAGGGCTCAACAATCAAGATACGTCAAATTGTTCAAATTAGTGATGGCACCCAGAATTTAGATGTAATCGATATTGATATGTTGAAAGATACATTTGTCATAAAGGCCTATATTTTAAAATAATAAATGAAAAAAAAACCCAATCTACAACAATGGGAGATTAAATATCAAAATCATAATATTTTGATTTCTAATTGGTGGGGTTGGAATCTTAAGGGATCTGCAGATCTATATATTGATAATCAACATCTTGACCAGAATACAAGCATGATCCCTGATACAAGCAAGCCTTTTTTAAAAAATTATAACTTTTCTAATGACATTGATTCAGTAGAAGTCTTTATAGGCGGATTTTTTTCTGTCAAGATTTCTGTTCTTGTAAATGGCAAAAACATATACAAAGACCCATTAAATATGATCGACAGATTATTTATAAAAAATTAATTTGATATAAGTGGATAGAATTTTGCAAAGGTGAAATGTCTGTAAAATTAGTTTAATATTACAATTATGTGTGAATGTTGTAGTTGCTGTACTTGCGATTGTTGCTCATAAGCAACAATTAAGCTGGTAGTTAATATCCATCGTCTGGCGGTATCCCCCGCGCGTGTGAAATAAATGCTTATTAAGCAAATACCCATAAGAAATAACCTAAAAAATTACATGTATTTATTAGCATGTGAGAAAACTCACGAGGCAATTGCAATTGATCCGTTGGATCATGCTTTATGTCTTCAAGCTGCTAAAGATAAGGGGTGGACAATAAAAACAGTTGCTAATACCCATCATCATCATGATCACATTGGCGGTAATGGCCCTGTTATTTCCGCCACAAATGCAAAATTAGTTGCTCACGTTGAAGCCATGGACGCCATTCCAAATGTTGATAGAGGTTTAAATGCTGGAGATGAGTTGACGTGTGGAGAGCTAACTTTGAAGATAATGGATACTCCCGGTCATACAATGAGCCATATTTGTTTATATTATGAGGGTAGCGATACTGAAATGCCCGCTTTATTTTGTGGCGACACTTTATTCAATGCAGGGGTAGGGCGATGTGATTTTGGAGGAGAACCATCAATTCTTCATAAAACATTTGAAGAGCAGATTTTTTTACTTTCAGACAGTGTTCGCATATATCCAGGACATGATTACATTGAAAATAATTTAGAGTTTACATTAGATAGAGAGCCAGATAATCAGTCCGCTAAAAAATTAAGAGATAAGTTTAAAAGCGGTCTAGATGCTGAAAGCTTTATAAGCGATATCGGGTTAGAAAGAGAAATCAACGTTTTTTTTAGACTCGATGAGCATCAGGTTCGAGTTGGAATCGCAGATTCATTAAAAATTGATGTGAATAGTTTAGATCGTCAAAAGACCTTTATTTGCTTAAGGGGATTGCGTGACAATTGGTAATCAATTAAATATACACTCACAAAAGTTATGCACTTAATGCCAATAATCAAATGGACTTCCTTTAGCATCATATTTTTTACTTCTATTCTTTTGCCTTTAATTTTTTTGGAAACCCCATTATCAACTTATGCAGATGCTGCATTGGCTTGGGCAGGAACCAATAAAATGGCCATTTCATTAATAGTAATTGGTGCGTTAACAGCAGATGTAATCTTGCCAGTGCCTAACGGTCTTACTAATACTTTGTCTGGGATGTCGCTGGGCTGGAGCTTATCTTCAATTGTAGTTTGGATAGGCCTCAATTTAGGAGCCTGCATTGGATATTTACTTGGTAGAATTGCAGCTCGCCCAATTGCAAAGATGATTATTTCTAATGAAGAATTTAATGATGCTGAAAAAGCGTTGAAAAACTTTAATACTCTTGGATTAATCTTATCTAGACCAGTCCCGGGTTTTGCTGAGCTTATAACTTTAAGTGCAGGTTTATCTAAAATGCCTTTTAAGAATTTTATTTTTGTTGTTGGGATAACTAATTTAGGGGTTGCGATAGTTTTTTCAGGAATAGGTGCTGCAGCAATAGATAGTAACTCCTCTTTTCTTGCATTTACTGGTGCTGCGGTTTTACCTGCTTTATGTTATTTTTTTTATAACAAATTTTACAAAACTTAATACCGCTCTGTGACTGAGTTTAAAAATCTTATTGTTCTCGGCCCATTGATTTATGCTATTCATCACTTTGAAGAACATATTATTTTTAATTTTAGAGACTGGCGACTTACTTATTTTGCAGATAACAATGCGATTGCTACAGAAGAGGTGCTTATAAGATTAATTTCATTGTTATTGATAATGGTCTTTATACACCTATTAAAAAATAACAGAGGCAGTGCCCACATTGTTCTATTCTTCTTAATGACCACTCAGGTAGTCAATGCACTGTTTCATGTCTTCTTTAGTTTTTATTTTGCTGATTTTAGCCCTGGCGCTATTACAGGTGTGTTGCTTTATCTTCCTATTAATTTCTTAATATTCAAAGCTGCATTTCAAGAAGGTTTTATTAAAAGCTATCTAGAATTATTTTTTATTTTTATTGCAGGGATGTCATGTTTCGCTTTATTTGAAATTATAGGACCACAAGTAATAGCATATACAGTCCTAATGACACCAATTTACTATATTATAATGAATAGAATTGAGAATAAGGTAACTGCATAGCAAGCATAAAAATTACTTGTGAAAAATAATTATCTTCAATAGAATCATTCTTCGAAAATTATGAATACGCAATTAAAAGCAGACAAACTATCAATCACATTGTCGATGGCATGTATGATTCACTGCCTGTTAATGCCCTCATTTTTAATTCTGACCTCTGGTTTTCTAGCCCTCACAATTGATAACGAGCTTATTCACAAAATCTTTTTAATATTGGTTATACCAATAAGTCTGCATGCTTTGATTTCTGGATTTCAAAACCACAAAATCACATCCTATATGTATTTAGGCATTTCAGGTCTTTGGCTCTTAATTTTTGCTGTCTTTTTTGGAGATGGCGTTTTTGGAGAGCTGGCTGAACAAATTTTAACCTTTTTAGGCTCATTAATAGTCGCTTATTCGCATTATCAAAACTTTCAAGCGTGCAGAAAACTTGATTGTGATTGTCATGATTAATGGCAAAGATTACTCTACGAAAATTTCATAAATACATTAGTCTGCTAATAGCAATCCAGTTGCTGTTGTGGACAATATCTGGCATTTATTTTTCTTTTAACAAAATAGAAAATATTCGAGGAGAGCAGTATCTTGTAGCTTCAACAAAAGCACCAATTGATACAAGTTTTAATGCAGATAAGCTTAATTTTAACGCTGCAAAAAAAATTGTAGAAAAAAAAACAACTCTTATTCCTCAGAGCATCGAAATAATTGAAGAATCAAAAAGAGGATCTGAATACAGGGGAAGAGAATTGCCTTTGTATAAAGTGATATCTCTTACAAAACTTGGCAAAGAGGTCAACGTTTATCAAAACCCATTTACTGGTGAAATCGTTGCCATAAGATCCTCTGAATGGCGGATTTGGGATCTGATGTGGGGCTTGCATATAATGGATTGGGTTGACCGAGATAATATTGATAATATACTTTTAAAAATTTTTTCATTTATTGCTCTATTTACGTCTATTTCCGGTGTAATACTTTTTTTTAAAAAATCATGAAATTTCTTTTACTAAAAATATTTTTTCTCCTTTCAACTTTTCTTTTTGCTGAAGTTGATTCATTAGAACATGATCATGCAATGCATGACCATTCAGCAATGACAGAAATGGATTCAAGCCATCATTCCATGAGCCACGGCTTTATTCCAATTGGGATAATGGGAAATATGCATCATAAAGGTTTCATGTTATCCATTAAACATGGGCGAATGAAAATGGATGGCAATATTTTAGACGGAAAAAATATTAGCGACTCAGAGATTCTTAGTATGAGAAATCCCCTTAGCACTATGCCTACCAATCTTTCCATTATTCCTAAAAACATGGACATGAAGATGACCATGATTGATGCCATGTTTGCGCCCAACAATAATTTTACTTTTATGTTGATGGCAACCTATGTTTCCAAAGACATGAACCTAAGTTCATTTTCTCCCATGATGGCAAGAAACCTAGTGGGACAATTTAGTACATCTGCAAGCGATCTTTCAAGCCTTACTCTTAGCGGTCTCTTTAATATTAGTCAAACCGATAATTCAAAATGGCATGGAGAGATTTCACTAAAAGAATCAATTGGCAAAAATGACTCTACGGCAATGGCATTAACACCTATGGGAAAAAAAATAAAAATGATCATGCCCTATGCAATGCAGCCTGGGGATGACTCTACAAGCCTAATCTTTGGTTTAACCAATTTAAGAGAATTAGGTGAAGGTATTTTCTTGGGCAATCAGCTTAAAAGAAAAAATGTTGTCTCAGAGGCAGATTGGTCTTTTGGCGATGCAACAGAGCTTAGCTCATGGGTACAATATTCATTATCAAAGATAATGTCTATCTCATCTAGACTAAAGTTTGTTGACGCAGATAGCTTGTCTGGAAGAAACCCATTAATTATGGCCCCAGTCCAAACTGCAAATCCAAATAATTATGGTGGTAAAGAATTACACTTGGGCCTAGGTATGAATTTAAACTTGGATCTCTTACCTGGTGGCAAAGATACCATTGGCATTGAAATACTAAAACCTCTTGATCAAGATAAAAATAACCTTCAAATGAAAACAGACTATCAAATTATTATTGGATATCAAAAAAGTTTATAAGCAGGGAAATAAAGATGTTTACAAAGCTAGATCATTTAATTGTTGCTGTTAAAGATTTAGAGGAGGCAGAAAACAACTATAAAAAATTATTTGGCTTCCCTCCAGTTTGGAAGGGTACTCACAAAGATTTAGGAACAAGCAATTCACTGTTTAATTTTGAAAATACATATTTTGAACTTTTATCTGCTTCTGGCAATGGCGCGGGTGCTGATCTAGTTAATCATTATCTTGCGCAAAGTGGAGAGGGCTTGATAGGAATGGTTTTTGCAACCGAAGATATAAATTCAGCAAGGCATTCCCTTTTAGAAAAAGGATTTCTAGTTGAAGAGCCATCCAGTGGACAAGGAATAAATAATTCTGATCAACAGACAAGAAATTGGAAAAATTTATTTTTGCCTCCTGAGCTTACTAGAGGTATATTTTCATTTGTAATAGAGCACTTAGATGAGAATCTCCCTCAATCAAAAGCGTTAAATGCCTCTTCACCCCATAAATTGGATCACGTTGTAATTAATACCAATGATGCTGACGGTTTTATTAAAATTTACAAAGATGCTTTTAATATTCGACTTGCTTTAGACAAAATCATTGAGCACTGGAACAAACGAATGCTTTTTTTTCGACTCAATAAAACCACGATTGAGGTCATTGAGCAAAAAGATGATTTGTCATCCAATGATCAAATGTGGGGACTTGCCTGGGATGTAAAGGATATAGAAAAGGCTCACAAAAGACTCACAACTGAGGGGATTGAAGTTACACCTGTGCAAAAAGGCATCAAAGAAAAAACCCTTGTTGCAACAATTAAATCACACAATCATAATGTGCCTACTTTACTCATTCAGCATTTAAATTAATGAAAAATATAACCTTATTTGTAATAACAACCTCTTTATTGAGCTTTTCCCTTTCTTCAACTGTCAATGAAGCAACCATTCATTCTGAAAAAATTATTCTTGGATCAGGTTGTTTTTGGGGAGCTGAAAAAGGTTATGAAGCATTACCAGGAGTAATAGACGCAGTTTCTGGATATGCTGATGGAAATGGTATTCGTCCGACCTATAGAGAAATTACAAAGTTAAAAAATAAGTTTAATGTTAATAACCATGCTGAAGTAGTTGAGGTTACATACAACAAGAATATTATTTCAACAGAAAAACTTTTAATGCATTTTTTTGAATCTCATGATCCAACTCAAATAAATAGACAAGGTAATGACATAGGAACCCAATATAGATCTATTATTTTGTACAGCAATGAAGAACAAAAGAGGATCATTGAAAGCGTAGTTCAAACCTTTCAAACACTCTTATCAAATGAAGGATATGGGGTTATCGCTACCTCAGTTAAGCCAATTGAAAAATTTTATATGGCCGAAAACTATCATCAGGATTACATTGCAAAAAATCCAAATGGATATTGCCCCGATCACTCTACAGGAGTTAAGTTTGCCAAAACTAATGAGCCATCTTTAATAGATAATTCTGAACTATTAAAAGAAAAAAAAATAATAGTTATTGAAGCAGAAGGATTTTGTCCCTATTGTGAAAAATTTAACGTAAATGTTGTAAATAATTATGATGGTGATATTCCAGTTATTTTTAGATTTGCACACCAATTAGAGGGCCTTGAAATTGATTCTCCTACATGGGCCACTCCAACTATTTTATTCTTAGAAAATGGCAAAGAGGTTTTTGCTCATCAAGGATATTTAAATCCAAAGGAATTTTATCAGGCCCTTGGTTACTTTAAATTGGGAGATTCAGAGGCTTACCGAGTTGCATTTGAAAAAGGGACAGATGCAAGATTTTGCAAAGAATATGAGATATTCAAGGATACGCCTGATGGAATTTTCGTAGATAAGCTAAGCGGAGCACCATTATTTGATACAAAAGATAGATTTAATTCTTCCACAGGCTGGCTTTCTTTTACTAAACCTATTGAAGGATCTGTTTATTCTATGCCTGACAATAGTTATGGGATGAGAAGAACTGAAATTAGATCAGTGACTTCTGATATACACCTTGGCCATGTTTTTTCTGACGGACCAAATGGTATGCCAAGATATTGCATCAATGCTACTGTTCTTGAATTCAAACAAAGATCATCAGAAACTTAATAAAACCCCTTTTTTAATTAACATCTGCTTTCATCAAATCAATTTATAGGTATAAACTATCATGTAATGAATATATCTATTCTTTTGGTCCTGATATCGGCCGCACTCCTTTTTTTAGGCCACTTTACCTTAGCGTTAATTTTTTTTATATCAGCAGTTTTATTCTTTCTTATTGTTTTTGTTTTCGGGAGATTTTTTGATCATTTATATTGGGAAAACAAAAATAACACAATAAATAATGAAAGTGATTTAGATCATACTGATAATAAACTTTCTCAGTTCCTATATGAGCAATATCTAAAAGGGGTTTATTGGAACGATAAACGAAAAAACAGATGATATTATCCATCACCCTTGATCGTAAAAAGGGTGGAATAGCAAACAGTTTAATCTCTTATTCTAAAGCGCTTGATTTAATTGGAGAAAAACATTTTATCATTTTGCCCAACGATGCCGCTGTGAAAGATGACTTATTAAATTTACCAAATGTTCAAATTTTTTCTATTAAAAAATCTTTACTTTACTTTCATCTTTTAACCAAATTTATTTTTAAGCGAGACTATAAAAATCATATTGAAGATTCTAAGTGGAT
This sequence comes from uncultured SAR86 cluster bacterium, assembly GCA_902599315.1. Classification (GTDB taxonomy): domain Bacteria; phylum Pseudomonadota; class Gammaproteobacteria; order Magnimaribacterales; family D2472; genus D2472. The sequence continues at coordinate 216,051 of CACKEY010000001.1, forward strand.
ATTTATTCATAACTCAAAGTTGATTAATTTTTTTAATCAATATAGTTTTAAACTCGGAATGATCAATCATTCTGGCAAGCTTCGAAATACCCTTCATAGGGCTTTTAATATATTTTTAACTCACTCGGGATATGAAAGATTTATTTCTCACTATCCTGATAATGAATCCACTAATCTCGTTATTCCACATGGATTTAAACAATTGCAGGAAGCTTTAAGCTTAAAAAAAAATAAAGTCCTAAAAGTAATTTCTGCAGGTAGATTTGTAACTAAAAAAGGTTTTAATGACTTAATAAAAGCAGCTGAAAAACTGCAAAAAGACAATTTTCCAGTACAAATAGAACTTTTTGGCTCTGGGCCACTAGAAGCGGAGTTAAGAAAAAAAATAAATGACCTGGCTTTAAAAAATATCCGATTGATTGGATGGACTGAAGATTTGCATAATGAATTTAGAAAAGCAGATGTTTTTTGTATAACCTCTTTAGAGGAACCATTTGGTTTAATTATTGGAGAAGCAATGATGAGCGGATTGCCCGTTATTTCCACTCAAACTGACGGAGCCATGGAAATTTTTGGGACAGAGCCAGAGAAAAAGGGCGCAATCTATGTAGATTTTTCTTCTCCTGATGAAATAAAAAATGCAATTCAAGCTCTTAGCAACGATGAAAAAAGACTTTTACTTGCTCAAAACGCACATGACAACATCAATACGAATTTTAGTTTGGAAAGATTATCGAGGAAATTGAAGGATTTATTTGAATATGCAGATTAACGTTGGCCATCTTACCGAAGGTATTTCTGGGCACGATGGCCAGGCTTTAGGGGTTATAAAAAATTTAGTTGATTCCGGTTATAACATAAATGTAACAACTATCTCTGTTGGATGGAGCATTAGGCTTACGAGGGGAATTTTAAAATTCATATCAAGAAAATTATCAAGATTTCCAAATCCAATTAATATAAATTTAATAACCAAGTGTTATGCATTTTCATCCTTTAGAAATATAGATATTTTTATATCTTCTGGTGCAAATCTTGCTCCTTTAAATTTGGCACTTACAAAACAAAACAATGCAAAAAATATTCACTTAAGCTCAAAACGAGACTGGCATATCCAAGACTTTACGGCATACATAACAACAAAAAAAATTTCACCTTTAAAAAATAATCTAAGCCCAGATATTGTGCCAAATTTATTTGATCCCGCTAAGTGCAGGCAGGCAGGACAGACTTTCATTAAAGAAAATAATTTAAATGAGGATAAGTTTTCATTATTGATACTGGGAGGAAATGGAATTGGATATGAATATGATATGAATGAATGGGAGGAAATCTTAAGGAATTTTTCTGACTTCTGCACAAACAGTAATACAAAACCTCTTTTCATTACCTCACCGAGGACACCTACTGAAGTTGAAAATATCATTCAATCAAAATATGACACCTCTTTTTCAGTCCTATTTCATTCTGAAAATAAAAGAGGCAGTTTTTCTCATCTTTTGTACATAGCATCTAATATATTTGTCACTGAAGATAGCTCAACAATGTTATCAGAAGCTATTTCTTCAGGAAAAAGAGTAGTATCTATATATCCTCAAAATATTCATGCCCCAGAAAAATATTCAGAAATTATACGAAAGTATGAAGCGCTTAATTTTGTTACAAGAAGGAATATCACTGGAATTTGTGATGGCCCTTTTAATGAAATGATAGATATTTCTTTTGAAGTAAATCAAGCATTTGTTGAATTTAATAAATTATTAATTGAGTTATTGTTTGACCGGTAAACAATCTTTTTATTAAATTTAACTCCTTGCATTTTGATATACTGATAAAACAAATGAAACTTAAAACCATATTTTGTATAGGCATGTTTGCCCTAAGCAGCTTTTCATTTTCAAATGAAAAAAGTATTGCAGAATGTGCAAAAATTGAAGATCCTAATCTAAGACTAAAATGTTATGACAGTTTTCTTTTAAGTTCGCCTCCTCAGGAAAAGAAAGAAAGTGCTCCATCCATGGAAAATGCAGATAATTACTTTAAGCCTCCTCCTAATAAAATTACAGTTGAGCCGATTCAGTCTGTTGAACCCTCGCAGGAGTTAAAACAAGCTCAAATTAAAATTCAAGAGACTGAAAGTGAATTGAAAAAGGTAAAAAGCGAATTAAAAAAAGCACAAGAAATAGAAAGGGAGTTAAGAAAAGAGGATAAAGATGTCTTAGGAACTATAGTTAGTGTAAAAAAGACAGGAAATTATAAAATTGATATTACTCTTGATAATGGTCAGGTCTGGCGATCTGTAGAGTCTGTATATAATAGGTTGCCAGTAAAAAAATCACAAAAAGTGATTATTTCCAAAGCTGCAATTAGCGGGCACATTTTGAGGGTAACAGGCAAAAAGGTTGCTATCAGAGTAAGAAAAATAAGTTAATTTATGACCGAAATATCTGTAAATGAAGTTTATGCCATAGGTGCCCCAATAGTCCTGACGATGATCTTTATAGAAATTCTTATTTCAAATTTTAGAAACCAGAACTTTTATAAAAGGGGTGACACACTCTGCACCATTGGCTTGCTCTCTGGAAATATAATGATTGCTTTTGCAATCAAAGGCATGGTTTTAGCTTTACATATTTATTTGTATCAGTTTAGGGTCTTTGACTTTGCAAATCAGATACCTATTTGGATTTTATGGGTCATCACATTTATTAGTATTGATTTAGTGTTTTACGTTTATCACAGAATGTCTCATCGCGTTAGATTTCTTTGGGCTATTCATCTTAGCCATCATTCAAGTGAGGAAATGAATTTCGCAGTTTCGTTTAGGCAGGCTTGGTTTGGACCAATTTCTAAGATACCTTTTTTTATGGTATTGCCCTTACTAGGATTTGATCCAACTATAATTGCTGTAGCAGGAGTAATAAGTACCTTGTGGGGAATAGTTGGACATACTCAAGTTATTGGTAAATTGGGACTGCTTGAATGGATTTTTAATACCCCATCCCACCATAGGGTTCACCATGGCTCAAATAAACAATACATAGATAAAAATTACGGAAATTTATTAATTATCTGGGACCGCTTATTTGGTACCTTTGAGCCGGAAGATGAGGAAGTGAAGTTTGGACTTGTAAATAATGTTAATACTTTCAATCCAGTTAAAGTTACCTTTATGGCATGGATGTCTATGATCAATGATTTAAAACAGAAAAATAGTTTCATTGAAATAATAAAAGTAATCTTTGGCCCACCAATTACACATACAAAAGAATAATTTCGAAAAGAATTTTCTTTATCCAATCGTGAGCAAGATAAAACATGATAAATGATGTTTATAAAATATTAACTGAAGATGAATGGATGAAAGGAAAAGTTTCATCAAAAATTATAACTAAGCTTGATCTTAAAGATGGATTTGTACATCTCTCCAAAGCATCTCAGTTGAATGCATCTCTTTCATTGTATTTTGAGAATGAGCAAAGGGTGGTTCTCCTGCAGATTAATAAATCTAAAATTAAGAATAATTTAAAATACGAATTTTCAAGCAAATCCAATGATAGGCATGGCAAATTTCCTCATTTTTATGGGATTCTTAATACAAACATGATTTCAAAAATATGGCAGCTTGAGAGGTCAGCATTTTGCATACCACAAGAAGTTTTATTCCAAGCGGAGCAATAAGAAATGGAAGACTTAGAAGTAATACTAAAAAGATTTGATCAACCCGATGAGATTACAAACTTTGCAAAAGGTAAATTTGAAAAAATTACTATCAATAATATGGTGTTAGGAAGGGCGACATATCAACCTGGCTGGAAATGGTCTGAAGATGTTGGACCTGGTATAGGAAAACCATTTTGTGATGTTGAGCATGTTGGTATGGTTGTTTCAGGAAGTGCAACAGCGTCATTCCCAGATGGAGAAACTACAGTCATGAAAGCAGGAGACATTTTTTATGTCCCATCTAGACCACACGATAGCTGGGTGATTGGAGATGAGCCCTATGTTTCGATTCATTTCCTCGGTGCAAATTCGTATGCTAAATAAACAATCTATGCGTTAGAATAAATTTTTTAATTATTTATTTATAAAATGAAATTTTTTCTTACTATTTCTATCCTTGCCCTCTCAATAAATTTTATTCATGCAGGACACCATGAAGACTTGGTTATGGATGGACAAAATCCATTTATTCTCATTGCTCGCATTCAAGTAAAACCAGACATGGTGGATGATTACCTTGAGATAGCTGATGAGGTTGATAAAGCTGTTGAATTGAGTGAGCCAGGCATGCTTTTTCATAATTTCGATGCAGATCCTGATAATCCTCTAGCATTTACATGGACAGAGGTTTATTCAAACAGCAATGCTTTTATAAAACATGATGCCAACCCACCAGTACAAGAATATGTTGCAAAGCATGCTGAGTTGGCTGATGGCTTTACAATTGAAATTTACGGTAATGTTTCAAAAAGTGTCATCGATACAATCAATCGCCTTGGGATTCCACTAAAGCATTTCAAAACAACAAGAGTTGGCTATGTTCGAGAAAAAAATTTTCAAGAATACTAAAAGTCTTGAAAATTTATGAAAATACTTAAAGAAGAAATCAAACTCCAATGTCCAGCAAATGAATTATGGGCAATTTTATCTGATCTAAGAAGAAGTGATTGGGTCCCCTCTATTGAAGAAATTGTATTGAATGACGACTGTCGGTCCTTTGAAATGAAAGGAATGGGCAAGATCACAGAAAAAATACTTAAGTGTCATGAGCAAGAAATGATTCTTCAATATTCTGCTATTGAGACACCCGCACCAATAGAACATCATCTTGCAACTATGCAAATATTTCCAATCAATGAACAAGAGTGCTTATTGACCTGGATCACTGAGATCTCGCCAGATATTTTTGCAGAAAGCATTCATCACGGCATGCTCAGTTCAATTGATGGAATTAAAAAAATAATTTAGAAATGCTTTGCAAAATTTGTGGCTCAGAGCATGTTGAAAGCTTTCAGACCTCTGATCAAAAAACTTACTGGAACTGTCTTTATTGCAATGGCAAATTTTTAGATGAAGATTATTTGCCCTCAAGCCTTGATGAGAAAGAGCGTTATTTAGAGCACAATAATGAAATTAATGATCCTGAGTACAGATCATTTCTATCAAAGCTTGCAAGGCCCTTAAAAGAAAAAATTCTACCGAACTCCACTGGGCTTGATTTTGGATGTGGCCATGGTCCTGCGCTAGCAGACATTTTAAAAAAAGATGGCTTCAATGTTTCTTTATATGATCCATTCTTTTATCCAAACAAAGATGTTTTGACCAAGCAATACGATTTTATAACTTGCACAGAAACTGTAGAGCACTTCCATAATCCTTGGAATGAATTTAATACACTAAACGCCCTTCTTAAGCCAAATGGGTGGTTGGGTATTATGACTTCATTTTTAACCTCAGACGTAATGTTTGAAAATTGGTATTATCGAAGAGATCCAACACATGTAACCTTTTATTGTGAAAAAACTTTTGAAGTGATAGCTTCACAAAGGAATTGGATTTGTGAGATAAGATCGAAAGATATAGCGCTTATAAGAAAAAAATAATGAATAAAACACCATCTACTTTAATGCAGCGTTTAAAATTTATTGGGCCTAGCATTATTGTAACTGGCAGTGTTGTGGGGAGCGGTTCAATTGCTTTATCGCCATTGCTTGGTGCTGCAACCGGCTTCACCTTACTTTGGTGGCTTTTATTAAGTCTTTGGAGCAAACCACTCATTCAAGCTGAAATAAGTCGATATGTAATTGCCACAAATAAGACTTTTTTAGAAGCTTTTTCAGATATGCCTGGGCCAAAAACAAATTTCAGAGGTAAACAAGCCTCTTGGCTAGTTTGGTTTATGTTCATAGGTGTAGTGCCCTCTGTTGCAGGCATGGGCGGTCTTGCAGGAGCTGTTGCAGAAGCTGGGCACATGATGGTACCGATATTAAGCGTAGAAACATGGGTTATAGCAGCATGTTTTATTACCTGGTTTATTTTATATCTTGGAACTTATCAAACACTGGAGAAACTTCTTCTCGGCATGGTTTTCTTTTTTTCAGTGGTGACATTGGTGATTGCTATTGCAATGCAATCTACTCCATATGCAATTACTGGCTCTCAAATTCTAGGCGGCTTCTCGTTTACGTTTCCATTTGAACATGCAGCACTGGCTTTAGCAGTTTTTGGCTTCACTGGAATAAGTTACGGAGAAATTATGGCGTACACCTATTGGTGTCTAGAGAAAGGCTATGCCAAACATGGCGATGATTTAAACCAACTGAAAGCTTGGATTAAAGTCATGCAAACAGATGTTTGGGCAACAGTCTTTTTTGTAACCATTGGCACTCTTCCATTTTTTCTTTTAGGTGCAGCTGTCCTAAATACATTAGGTTTATATCCGCCACCAGATGGCGACATTATTCAAACTCTCTTGAATATGTTTACTTCTATCTTGGGAACCTGGGCCAAATGGTTTTTTATTCCTCTCGCCTTCTTTGTTCTTTTTTCTACTCTACTTTCAGGGACTGCGGCATTTACAAGAACTATTTCAGACTATTTAATCTCAATTGGATTTGTTGATGAGCAAAAAAATACCCGCAAGCATTTAATTAAAATTATTGCATTAGTTGTACCTTTATTTTCTTGCATTGCTTATTTTTTGCTTCCTAATCCAATCACTCTATTATTGATCGCAGGAATTTGGGCAGCAGTTGGTCTTCCAATAATAAATATAGGTGCTATATATCTTACAAGTAAATTAAGCATGGAATTGCAGCCCAAACCAGTTACAAGGATTATTTTATGGATCACTTTGATCTTACAAGTTTCCATGGCATTCCTAATTTTATTCAGTCAGATAGTTGGCTTTGGCTAGACTTAGATTTTTAAAAGTCGCCTTAATAACATAAAATGCCCGACTAGATTAAGGATAACTAAGATGAGCAAATTAAATACCAAAAGACCTTTTATACATCCCGAAGGATGGAAGTTTGCAGCAATATTCTTTGTAATCTCAGTTTCTGTATACCCATTTTTTATAACTCTTTCAGTTATCGGTTTCATGCTTACTATTTTTACTCTTTGGTTTTTTCGTGATCCAGAAAGAAATACACCACAGGACTCAAACTTAATTATCAGCTCGGCAGATGGAAAGGTTTGTTTAATTGATGAAGCATACCCCCCAGAAGAGCTGCCAATAGAACCACAAAAAATGAAGCGCATCTGTGTTTTTATGAACGTTTTCAATGTTCATGTAAATAGAAGCCCCGTTCAGGGTAATGTTGATCATATTGTGTATAAAGAAGGTAAATTTTTAAATGCTAGCTTAGACAAAGCAAGCGACAAGAATGAAAGAAGCAGTTTAGTTTTAAATACTCAAAATGGAACAAAAATTATAGTTGTTCAAATTGCAGGCTTAATTGCTAGGAGAATTCTTGGGTTTATATCCCTGAATCATAATCTTGCCCAAGGCGAGAGATTTGGACTAATAAGATTTGGTTCGCGTGTTGATATATACATACCAATTGATGCAATTATAAAATGTAAGGTTGGAGATAAGGTTACTGCAGGAGAATCAGTTTTGGCATCTTTTCAATAATCTGCATGAAAAAAATAGATTTCAAAGTTTTACTGCCTAATGTTATTACCCTTGCTGGGCTAAGTTTTGGTTTAAGTGCAATAAGATTTGCTTTGGAAGGAAACTTTAATTTAGCAATTGTTAACATTTTATTCGCTGGTATCTGTGACGTATTAGATGGAATGCTGGCTAGACTGCTGCGCAGTGAGTCTGATCTTGGCGCTCAACTAGACTCACTTTCAGATTTTTTGAGCTTTGGCATTGCCCCTGGACTTCTGATTTACATGTCTATTTTTAGTCAGAGCAGCAGCATAGGTGCCTTTGCGTGCTTAGCTTTTATTATTTTTTCATGCTTAAGACTGGCTCTTTACAATGTTAGGCTTGAATCATCCAAGGCATTAGATGAAGCTACTGAGCACTTTTTTATTGGAGTACCGACCCCCATGGGAGCAGTACTGATTCTCCTCCCTTTAACTCATTCATTTATGGGCTATAACTGGGCTTTCGAAAACCTGAACTTTGTTGCTGGTTATATTATTTTAATTAGTGGTCTGCTTGTGAGCAGAATTCCAACTTTTTCAATCAAAAGAAAGCAGTTTTTCATTCATTCAAAGCTTGGCTTTTTAGTCTTATTTTCTTTAGTTTCGTTAAGTATGATTAATTTTTTATGGGCCACTCTTAATCTTTTTGCTTTAATTTATTTATTGACGATCCCATTTTCTGTTATAGCTTGGCAAAGTGGGTCTAATAGAGGCTCCACTCAATAAAGCGGAGCCATTCTTTTTTACAATCAGTAAATTAGTTCTTAGGAGAAGACTCGGGTTGATAAGAGTAATAACCAACTAACGGTATCATGAGGTGTGCGTAAGGAGAGCCTTTGAACATTACATATGGTGCTCCAGTGGTGTAGTCAGTAGATTGACCATCTAACGATGCGGGGTCTTTAGGCATAAGCATCATATGAGGACCAGATTCTATATAGTGCATATGTCCAGCATCTTTTTGTCCGTCTGTCCCGACAGTAAAATTATCTACGCCCAAGTCACCATGTATCATCCACATCCACCCATCACCTTCCATTTCAGGAATAGTTCCAGCTTTGTATGCATTGGCCCATGCCACAGAGTTTTTATCGGAACATGCAGGCGCAGCATCATGAGGATTTTTAAAGCCATTTTCTGGCATTGGCATAAAAGCCTCACACCTCCATCCATTTGTCCCCTCTCTTATAACTGACCCATCTGCACCAATTACGGTTGCAAAGTCACCAATAAAATCTGGAGCAGCTGAAGTATAGGCCCATATTTGCCATTTTTCAGAAGCATGTGATCCATATGGCTCATTTGCAGAAAGATTAATCGAGATAGAAATGATCAACAACGAAAATAAGTTTAATTTTTTATACATTTTGGTTTCTCCAATAAAAACTTTATAGTTACATAGCATATTTAAACTATGAAAACTTTCCTTAAAATTATTGCATATTTTTGCATTGGTACAACTCCTTTTCAGATTCTAATTGTTTTATGGGCTATTCAAATTGTACTTTCATCTGAGTACAACCTTTTTTCATTATCAAATATAGAATTTATAAGAAATCACTTCTCATTATTAATTCCTGTGGTTGATTGGTTCTATTCTTGGTTTTGGAATTTTTGGCTGGATTTTGTATTTTCACTATCTCTAATTTTATCCCAGACATTCAAAGCAGTTGTTAGTACATTGTTAGGTTTGTGGATACTTAAAAAAATTAACTAAAAAATGTCACCATACTTATCTTTATTAGGAGCAATTGTTTTTGAGGTTGCAGGCACTCTAATGCTTCCAATGACAAAAGAATTTACTGAAAAAATTCCTACAATTTTTATGAGTATTTTTTACTTTGCTTCATTTTATTTTTTAACTCTTGCGCTTAGAGCAATACCCCTGGCGATTGTATATGCCTGCTGGAGTGGTCTGGGCGTTCTCTCGATTGCTATTCTTTCTTACTTTCTTTACGGACAAGCCCTGAGTTGGCAGGCAATAGCCGGACTTTTTCTTATAGTAAACGGTGTGATTCTTGTTAACATATATTCCACTAACTAATTTTATATATTAAAACCATGGCTGAAAAACTAGCGACCCTTTCTCAAGAGAGCGATATATCAATAATTAAACTTGATGACGGAAAAGCAAATGCTTTTTCATTTGAAATGCTTACTAAAGTTAACGAATTACTTTCACAAGTACCGAGAGATACTGGCGCGCTTGTTATTACTGGTAGAAGTGGATTGTTTTCTGGAGGGTTTGACTTAAAAACGATGGCTACTGGTGACATGGAAAAGATTACAAAGATGGTTCAGATGGGCTATCGTTTGCTTTTGGAGCTTTATTCATTTGATCGACCAATAATTGCAGCGGTTTCGGGTCACTCAATCGCATTAGGTTTATTTGTTACATGCTCAGCAGATTATCGGATTGCAATAGATGGTGAGTATATATGTCAGGCAAACGAAGTTCGAAATAACATGGACATTCCAACACCAATAATGGAAATCCTTAAGGCTAGAATTAATAAGAACTACTTTTATCCTGCTGTTTATCATTCTGATGCTTATTCTATGCAGAAATCAATTGCGGTTGGCTTTATTGATGAGGTTGTCCCTCACACTGAGTTCATGAATAGAGTAATGGAAAAAGCAAAAGAACTGGCATCTCTACCTCATCCATTTTATGCAAATACAAAAAAATCTGCTCAAGAAGATGTAAGAAAAAAAATATCAAATGCCATAGATAAATATGAAAATTTAACTGGCCTCAAAAATTAGAACTAGATACTAAAACCATATAGACTACTCCAAATGAGTAAATATAAAACTTTTATTCCTCAGCATTTACGTGCATACAGACCAAGACCACTAAGATGGCTTGGTAAAATACTAATGAAACTAACTGGCTGGAAAACAACTGGGCATCTTCCTAAAGATGAGCGAGTGGTGCTTATTGCTGGTCCACACACTTCAAATTGGGACTTTGTTCTTGCAATGTCACTTATCTTAAGTCTAGATGTTCATATTCATTGGGTAGGCAAGCACTCTATATTTAAAAAAGGTTTTCGCAGACTGCTGAGAAAAATGGGAGGAATTCCTGTAAATAGAGCTAATCCTCAAGCTTTAAAGCAAGAAATTCATAACATAACTGAAAAATATAAAGGATTTGTTATTGCCATTTCCCCTGAGGGAACAAGAAAAAAAGTTGAAAGATTAAAAACTGGATTTTTGCGAATTGCAAACGAAACAAATAGCAGGATTATGATGGCAGGAATTGACTTTTCAAATAAAACTGTTGAACTCGGGGATTTTTTTAGTCCCACTGGCGATGTTGAGAAGGACCTCGAATTTATAAAAGAATACTTTGCTAACTTTGCTGGAAAGCGCCCAGAATTATCTTAACCGCTCAAATAGTTGTATTTTGAGTAAAAAAATATGAATACCAATTATAGATTGAGTTCTTTTAATATCTCTAATTGTTGTCAATTTGAAATTGACGCAATATTTAAACTTAACCAGCAAAATACTCCCAAGGTTGGGTCGCTTGAATCTATCGAGCATCTAAAAAGGTTAATCGAACTTAGTGCATATAATTTATTGATGCTTCATGACAAAGAAATTGTTGGATTTATAATTTGTATGAGAGAAGGTTCTATATATGAATCAGAAAATTATAAATTTTTTAAACAGAGACTAAAAAAATTTCTTTACGTCGATAGAGTTGCGATTGATGAGAATCACAGAAGATCGGGTTTAGGTATAGCTATCTATAAAAATATCTTTGCTCATGCCAACAATGAAAATTTACCTATAGCATTGGAGGTCAATACTCAGCCTGTAAATCAACCCTCATTAAACTTTCATGAGAAGATGGGTTTTGTGAGAATCGGTAGACGAGATTTTGATGATCATAGCGTCGCGTATTTTTTAAAATAACATAATGAAATCTATCTTTTCATTTTTCTTATTAATATTTTTGCTAGCAGGATGCAGTGACACCTCTTTGCCTCCAATTAAGATAAGTGATTTTGAAAATGATACTTCTGTTAAAAATTTAGGCATTAGGTTGATGGATCTTCCTTATGGTTTGAATTCGATGGAGCCAAGTTTAGCTGAAGTTCAGGAAATATTTATCTCAGTACATGGAGGAAATAGTGAAGGTTATGAATGGATATACCCTTTAAAAAAAATAAATACAAAATTGAGGCATATGTATTTTTATCGCTGGCCCGATAATAGCTGTTTTCAAAACTCTGTAAAAAAGTTAAAGGATGAAATTACTAGTATTTTGAATCAAGATAAGTCCATAAAAAAAATTTCTTTAATAGGGCATAGTTACGGAGGTATATTAGTTACTCAGCTCCTAAAAGATTGGAATCTTTCGACTCCCATTGAAATTCACGTTATAGCATCACCTTTGTTAGGCACCCCAATGTTAAATTCAATGTGTGCCTATGAACCTATTTCAGCAATACCAAAAAAATCAGTTCTTTATGAGTGGAGAACTCAATTTCAGCTTGATAATGTATTTAAAAATCTAAATGAAGATCCTCAAAGAATTGAACTTAATGGAAGTTTGGTAACAACACTTCCAGATACTTATAAAGGTAATAGATTAGGACATAATTGGTCAATCAGCTGGGTTGCAGATGAGGCTTTCTAATCACTCAAGTGCTATTTAATGTTACAGAAGCTTCAGTTAAACTTACTTTTTCAAAAGGACTCAATATGACACTGCCAAAAATTTTACAAGATAATTTATCAATACCAGTTATTGGCGCTCCACTTTTTTTAGTATCAGGTCCTGAATTAGTCATTGCACAATGCAAGGCCGGAATTGTTGGCTCCTTTCCTGCTTTGAATGCCCGGCCTCAACATGTACTTGAAGAATGGCTGATAAGAATTAAAGAGGAATTGGCTCAAGCAAAAATTGATAATCCTAGTTTACCAGTTGCCCCCTTTGCAGTGAATCAAATCTGTCATGGTTCAAATGATAGATTAATGGGAGACATGGAGCTGTGTGTTAAACACGAAGCCCCAATTATTATTACATCATTAAGACCGCCTGAAGAAATAGTTACTGCCGCTCATTCATATGGTGGACTTGTTTATCATGATGTTATCAGTGTTAGACACGCTAAGAAAGCTGCAGAGCAGGGAGTTGATGGTTTAATTTTAGTTTGTGCAGGAGCTGGAGGTCATGCTGGCACATTATCACCTTTTGCATTAGTTCGAGAGGTAAGGGAATTTTTCGATGGAACTATAATTCTATCGGGCTCAATAAGCTCTGGAAGTGCAGTTGCATCTAGCCTAGCTTTAGGTGCTGATCTTGCATATCTAGGAACGAGATTTATTGCTACTGAAGAAGCAAATGCTGATCAAGGCTACAAACAAATGCTCATTGAAAGCGCTGCAGATGATATTGTGTATTCTTCATTGTTTACAGGAGTTCACGGTAACTATCTAAAAGGATCGGTTGAAAATGCAGGATTAGATCCTAACAACCTTCCTGAGGCTGACAAATCCTCAATGAATTTTGGTTCTGGTGGCAATACAGACGCAAAAGCTTGGAAAGATATCTGGGGATCTGGTCAAGGCATTGGCTCAATCAAAGACTCACCATCAGTTCAAACTTTGGTCAATAAATTAACCTCAGAATTTAAAGAGGCAGTTGACGATTTAAAGCAAAAATCTGTTTATTAGATTTAATTTAAGTTATAAGTCTCCATCTTTTCTATGCTCACTGCGATCAACTTCAAATTTTTCTCCATACCTTGCTTCAAGTTTATCTTGGTTTTCCTTAATGACTTCATATGGATCAAGTTTTAATGCCATGCAGGCAGTAACCCAGTACCACATAATATCGCCAAGCTCTCTTTTCATATGAAAAATATTTTCTTCTGATGATGGCTTTCCCTGAAGAAACATCTTTTTTACTATTTCCACAAACTCACCTGTTTCGCTTCCCAATCCAAGTGCAGCTGTTAATAGTCTTGTAGACTCTATTTGAGATGAAGAATCAATTTCCTTCATGCGAGCATCTAAACTCCCTTGATCCAGGCTTGGCTCACTTGTTACCTTGGTAACAAAATCTCCATAACTATTTAAAAACTCTTTTACTTCAGTGCTCATAAATTTCTCCTATTTTCTTAAAGCGGATTAATTTTCCAATCAAGAGATTCAAGAAAGCTAGATTCGGTAGCTTTTTCTATATCTAAAACTAAGTTATTTTTTAAATCTATGCCGCTGATTAAAGCATAGTCTTCTAGAGATCTCTCCTTACCAAGGCTCAAAGGTTCTTCAACCTTGTCAGCAAATAAATCATCGAGCCTATTTAAACTTTTCTTATCTAATTCGGTCCATTTAACAGCTCTCTTTTGATCATCCTCTGGATCCCAATGCAGCTTTCTTGGTATATCGCTGGTATCCGTATAAAGATGAAATAAAGGAACATCAGGGATATGGAAAAATGAGTAACCATTAGTAAATGCCCTCATTGCTAGTGAAAGTTCCTCCCCATAAAAATAGTAATTTGGATCATATGGAATTTCTTTGACAAAGGCGCCTTTGGTAAAGATACAGCCTGCGGCCAATAATATTGCATGAGTAATGTCAGTATGTTTTGTTGGAATGCCTATTTGTCTTGAAAATGAGCCTTTTAAAAATAAACTATCTTTTCTGTAAGTTATCACTTGGGTATGCTTATCTCCAGTGTTAAGTTCGAATAAACCCTTTTCAAAATCCAAGACTTTAAAGCTTCTAGGATAGGAGGTAATAATTGGTTTTTTAAAATACTCATCAATTTCTTGGTTGGCAGATATTTTTTCAAGCTGCTTGATAAAAATGGAATCCCATTCAGGCGCAAATTGTGTATGGGAGTCAACCTGCAAAAAGAAATCTTCTTCGTTAAAAAAACTTTGAGCTCTATGTCGGGCCCAACATGGGCCTTTTGAAAACAAAGGATCTACATGATCATAATGAATTTGATCTGAAAATGTTACTCCATTAATATCAATCGTATTATCTGATTGATCGCAGATGCTAAAAATCAGATCATTTTTATTCTCAGCGTTTTCATAGGCACTAAAAATTGTCGATACCAATAAAGGGTCTTGATAAGAGGCGATTGAAATAAATATACTCATTTTGTATGCGTTCTCTACTTTCTTAGCATACAATTATTTCTACTAATGACTAAGGAATATCCAAAAAAAATTGCTGATAATGTGATAATGCATGCGGCTGACCCAATTCTGTATGTCGTTGATAGCTTTTTAAGTAATGATGAATGCGAGGCTTTTATCAAGGCTTCTGAGGGTAAACTCAAGCCTTCAACAGTAATAAGCCCTGATAAACATGTCCAACATGAAAGCAGAACAAGTGAGAATTGCTGGATAGAGCATGATGCGAATGAAATTATTCATGAAGTAAGTAAAAGATTCTCGATTTTAGTCCAAATGCCAATAAGAAATGCTGAACAGTATCAGCTTGTTTATTATAGAAAGGGAGCTCAATATAAACCCCATTTTGACTCATTCGATTATGAAACTGAAGATGGAAAAAATAACTGGGAGCCAGGTGGCCAGAGAATGGTAACGGTTATTGCATATTTAAATGATGTGGAGGAGGGAGGTGAAACAGGTTTTCCAGAGCTTGATATTAATGTTCCAGCAAAAAAAGGAGATGTAGTTGTTTTTCATAATACCCTCCTAAATGATTCAGCAACTTATCCAAAGATTAATCCAAAATCACTTCATGGGGGCATGCCCGTAATTATGGGTGAAAAGTGGATGGTAAATCTTTGGTTTAGAGAAAACCTCAGATACTAGTTACTTTAACTTTAAAGAACTCTGACTAGTTACAATATTAAACAAATGATCCTGAGCTTCTGGCTTAAGTTGAGCCACTCCAACCGCCAAAACATCAATAATTGCCATGTAAGCTAGTCTTGAGGTTAGCGGTCTAGTTAATCTTGCATTTTCTCCAACATCAATATCTAGAGAAATATCGCATATTCTTGAAAGGGGAGTATTTGAGGGCATTAGGCCAATTACAATAACTCCAGAGCTTTTAACTGTTTTTATGCTCTCAACCAAAGCCGCTGTGTTGCCAGATTGAGATATTGCCACAACCACATCTCTATTATTAAGAGAGTTTGCTGACATAAACTGAATGTGAGGATCAGAAATACAGGAGGAGGGTATTTTTAGTCGAAAAAATTTGTGTTGAGCGTCCATGGCTATTGGTACCGAACCTCCAAAAGCATAGAATTCAACTCTTTTAGCATTAGCCAATGTCTCAATTGCCTCTTCAAGTGAAGTTTGATCGAGCTGCGATCTAACATTCAAAATTTCACTGATGGTGCTATCGAATACTTTTTCAGTTAGCTCTTGAATAGAATCTTCAGGATTTATTTCATATGAATTAAAATAATCATCTGCAGCAAGTTGTTGAGCAAGAGTCAATTTAAACTTTTGAAAACCATCGAAATTTACGGCTTTACAAAACCTTATTAAGGTTGGCTCGCTGATTCCTATCTCCTCAGATGCTTGTGCAGTTGTTAGCTCAATAATTGCACTTGGCTTATTTAAAATAAATTCAGCAACTTTCACTTCAGACTTTCTTAAGTTAGGAAGTGCAATTTTAATTTCTCTTAATAATTTAGTTTGCATAAAGGTTAGAATAGGCTTCTTAGACTAAAAAATGAACCCCTAATGGATGTTTCTCACATACTAGAAAATTTAAATGATCCGCAGCGAGATGCTGTTACCTCGGAAGATCAAAGTCTTTTGGTTTTGGCAGGAGCGGGCTCAGGTAAGACCAGGGTATTAGTTCATAGAATCGCATGGAGTGTAGAGGCGATGGGTCTGAACCCATCATCTATTATGGCTGTAACCTTTACTAACAAAGCAGCTCAAGAAATGCAATCAAGAATTCAAGAGTTACTTCAATCACCAGTCGGTGATATGTGGTGTGGAACTTTTCATGGTCTTGCGCACAGAACACTTAAGCGATTTTATAAAGATGCAGGACTTATTTCTGGATTTACAATTCTTGATAGCGATGACCAATTACGAATTGTGAAGCGCTTGATTAAAGAAGCTGGTCTCGATGATGGTGCATGGCCTCCCAAACAAATACAGTGGCAAATTAATAGCTGGAAGGATGAGGGAATTCGCGCTGATAAAGTTAACGACAATGGCGATTTTTATGCTCAAACAGTAAAAGGTATTTATAAACGTTACGAAGAGGCTTGCTTAAATGATAGTTTGGTAGATTTTGCTGAGTTATTACTCAAGGCTTATGAGTTAGTTAAAGAAAACAAAACCGTTAAAGAATTTTTTCACAACAGATTCAAAGCTATCTTGGTAGATGAATTTCAGGATACCAATACCATTCAATATAACTGGCTGAAAGAGATAGCTTCGGATATATCTTCCATCACTGCTGTTGGAGACGATGATCAATCTATATATGGTTGGCGGGGAGCAAAAGTTGAGAATGTTTCATCTTTTGAGGCAAGTTTTAAAAAAGCTAAAATTATTCGATTAGAACAAAATTATCGTTCAACAAGTGTAATTTTAAGTGCAGCCAATGCCTTGATTGATAACAATCAAAATCGTTTAGGAAAAAATCTATGGACTGATTCTCTCGAGGGTGAACCCATAACTCTTTATCAAGCATACAACGAGCAGGATGAGGCAAGATTTATTGCTGGCACCATTAAAAATTGGATGGACAGCGGCGAATTTTATCAAGATGTGGGAATTGTTTATAGATCTAATGCGCAGTCAAGAGCTTTAGAAGAAGCACTATTGCGAATCAATATTCCTTATCGAATTTATGGTGGTCTAAGGTTTTATGAGCGCATGGAAATTAAAAACGCTATGAGTTATTTAAAGGTGGTCTTTAATCCACATGATAACCCTGCGTTTGAGCGTTCTATCGCAAATCCAACTAGAGGCATTGGAGTGAAATCTCAGGCAAAAATTAGAGAAGCCGCTAAATCATACAACCTTTCTTATATTAAGGCAGCGGCTAAATTACTAGATGAAGGTAAAATGGGTGGAAAAGCTGGTCAAGGCTTAAGGGCATACCTGGAATTTATTACCAATTGCATAGAACTTCTTGATACAACTCCTTTGTCTGATTTGATGGAACTTATCATACAAAAATCTGGTCTTTATCAGTATCATAAAAAAGAAGCAGGCGAGAAGGGTAAAACTAGAATAGAAAACTTAGAAGAACTAGTCACCTCTGCAAAAAACTTTGAGCAATCATTTGAAAAAGAAAAGTCTCATAAAGAGATTGCAGAAATTTTCTTAGATACTGTTTCATTGGATGCTGGAGATACCCAAGCTGACGAGTTTCAAGATGCCGTTCAGCTAATGACTTTACATTCAGCCAAAGGTTTAGAATTCCCATTGGTTTTTATTACGGGTCTAGAGGAAACTCTTTTTCCTCACGGGCGATCAATTGAATCTCCATCTCAACTTGAGGAGGAGAGAAGGCTCTGCTATGTGGGAATTACTCGTGCCATGAAAAAGCTTTATTTAACCCATGCAGAATCAAGGAGGCTCCATGGATCTGACGTGTTCAATCCCGCTTCAAGATTTTTAAAAGAAATTCCCCCTGTTTTTATTGAGGAAATAAGACCTCGAGCTTCTGTGACAACTTCATATGTTCGAAAACCAAAAAAATCAACCATGGACTTTAAAAAGGAAGTTGGCATTGGATTAGGGCAAAAAGTAGTTCATCCTACCTTTGGACTCGGTGTCGTTTTAAACTATGAGGGATCGGGTGAATCAGCAAGAGTTCAAATTAATTTTGAAAAAGCTGGTAGTAAATGGTTGGTACTTGCTTTTGCTAAATTGGAGATGTTGGGATGAAAAATTTTTTAATAATTGGCTTAACTTTAAGCTTCCTATTGTCCTGTGGACAAGCGGATCAAAATACTAAGAGCGAGGTAAAGGTTCAAAATTATTCATGGTCATTGGTAACTACTTGGCCAAAGAACTATCCTGGACTTGGAATGGCTCCAGAGCGTTTTAGTAAACTGGTAAATGAAATGTCGCAAGGTCAGCTCAAAGTTACAGTTTATGGAGCTGGAGAATTTGTTCCTGCTATGGGTGTCTTTGATGCGGTCTCTTCAGGTGCTGTCGAAATGGGGCATGGCGGTGCTTATTACTGGAAGGGTAAAGTTCCAGCCGCTCAGTTTTTTGCAGGAGTCCCATTCGGTTTTACTGCTGATGAAATCAATGCTTGGGTAAATCGAGGAGGTGGTCTAGAGCTATGGGAAGACCTATATAAACCCTTCAACATGAAGCCACTTCCAGGTGGTAATACTGGCACTCAAATGTTTGGTTGGTTTAATAAAGAGATTAACTCTCTTGAAGACATCAAGGGATTAAAAATGCGTTTTCCTGGATTTGGGGGCGAAGTTTTTAGGAGAGCTGGCGGAATTCCGGTAAATATTCCCGGAGGGGAGTTGTACACTGCCATGCAAACAGGCACCATCGATGCAGTTGAATGGGTAGGTCCATACAACGATCTTGCTTTTGGATTTCAGCAAGTCGCAAAATATTATTATTATCCTGGCTGGCATGAACCGGGTTCCATGTTGGAATTCACCATTAATTTAGATGCCTGGAATTCCTTACCACCTCATCTTCAATCTATTGTTACGGTAGCAGCCAAAGCTGTTAATCAAGATTTACTCGATGAGTACACGGCGTCAAATAACAGAGCTTTACAGGACTTGATAACCAAACATGATGTTAAATTAAGAAAACTACCAGATGATGTAATTAATGAATTCCGTAACATTTCTGAGGAGATTTTAGAAACCTCCGCAGCCACTGATCCAGCTGTAAGAAAAGTTTATGATTCATTTAAAACCTTTATGGCAGAAGTAAAGAGCTTTCATGCCATAGCTGAGGATGCGTTTGTTGAGGCGCGAACTAATAGTGACGAAGATTCCTGAATTTCTTGATTTAGGTGAGCAAGCTTATGAGGATACTTATGAGCAAATGCGCTCTCTTATAAAAGCTCAGTCTTTTAAAGATCAGGTTTGGTTATTAGAGCATCCTTCAGTTTTTACTTTAGGCACAGCGGCAAATCCATCGAATGTGTTAAATCCGGGTGATATTCCTGTTATACAAACTGATAGAGGTGGTGAAGTAACATTTCATGGACCGGGCCAACTTGTTATTTATTTCTTACTTGATATTAAATCAAAAAAAATAGGTCCAAAAACCATGGTTGCAAATTTACAATTGATCATCCAAAAAGTTTTGCGGCATTACTCAATTGAAAGCTCTTTTATCGAAGGAGCTCCCGGAGTTTATGTAGAAAATAAAAAAATAGCATCCATCGGATTGAGATTTTCAGGCGGGAGAAGTTATCACGGCATCAGTATAAATGTTGACATGAACTTAACTCCCTTTAGCTTAATTAATCCATGCGGATATAAAGGTTTAGAAGTTGTACAAATTAGCGATTTTGATTCAAATGTTACTCTTGAAGATGTAAAATCTGTCGCAATAAAAGAAATACAAACAGTATTTAGTTAATGGAAATAATACCAACACAAAAGATCATTAATAGAGATGGCATTAAAGCTATTAAAAATGGTCAAAAGGTCAACAAGTATTCATCTGTACCAAATCAGAAGAAGCCTGAGTGGATAAGAGTTAAAGCTTCCTCTAATGGTAATTTTAGTTCTGTCAAACAACAGGTAGAAGATAAACGCCTCAATACTGTATGTGAAGAGGCCATGTGCCCTAACATATCGGAATGTTGGTCTGCAGGAACTGCAACTTTTATGTTGATGGGTTCAGTTTGTACCAGAGCTTGCAAATTTTGTTCAGTCGATACAGGAAATCCAAAAGGCTGGCTCGATCTTGACGAACCCATGCATACTGCCAAAGCCGTTA
This sequence comes from uncultured SAR86 cluster bacterium, assembly GCA_902599315.1. Lineage (GTDB taxonomy): Bacteria > Pseudomonadota > Gammaproteobacteria > Magnimaribacterales > D2472 > D2472. Next base: position 236,636 of record CACKEY010000001.1, read on the forward strand.
AAACCATGGGGCTTAAATATGTGGTTCTAACTTCGGTAAATAGAGACGATTTAGAGGATGGTGGAGCTGAGCACTATGCACAAACGGTTAAAGCCATTAAAGAACTCAATCCCAATACCGCAGTTGAGGCATTAACCCCAGATTTCAAAGGCCTATCCTCATCCATTGAGACTTTAGTTAATTGTGGGCTGGAAGTTTTTGCTCAAAATGTGGAGACAGTGAAACGACTTACCCATCCGGTAAGAGATATAAGAGCAGGGTACGAACAGACTCTTGGGGTTTTGGCAGAATCAAAAAGAATTAATCCAAATGTTCTTACAAAGACAAGTTTAATTCTTGGTCTGGGAGAAACAGAGCAAGAAATTGAAGAAACTATGGATGATTTAATTGCTCACAAAGTGGACATCTTAACTTTAGGTCAATATTTGAGACCAACTCTCAATCATCTTCCGGTTGAAAGATGGGTTACTCCCAAAGAATTTGATCGCTATCGTGAGATAGGATTGAAAAAAGGATTCTTGGAAGTTGTTTCCGGACCTATGGTCAGATCAAGCTATCGTGCTGAAAGAGCGTTAGAGAAAAATAATGCAGGTCTTAATCTTGCTAGTGGGCAAAGTTAAAGATTGTTACAAAAAGAATTCCTGTTCCCAAAACTCCAGTAATACAGATTAAAAAATCCACAAAGAAAACTTTAAACAGTTTCGACCAGACTCCCACATTAATTTCATTATTCTTAAGCTCATTTTTAAATACTTCCATCGCAGCATATTTAAACCAAGAAAAAGTTACTAAAAAAGTAATGGCACCAATGGCAAAAAGTAGAGAGTTTGAATTCATGAGTTTATAAAATGAAAAATGGAAAAATTATTATAGTTAATAATACAGCTAGCTGAATTAAAATAAATGGAATGACTCCTTTATAAATATCTGCAGTTTTTATACTCTCACTTGCCACACCCCTTAAATAAAATAGGGAGAAGCCAAAGGGAGGAGTTAAAAAAGAGGTTTGCAAGTTGATCGCCATCAATATTCCAAGCCAGACCGGATCAAAGCCCATCATTAAAAGTGGGGGCGCTACTAAAGGGATAATGACATAGCAAATTTCTATAAAGTCTAAGATAAAACCAAAGAGAAAGATTGCCAATAAAATAAATAATAGAGCTGTATATTTGCCTCCCGGCATCATCTCAAAAATTTGATCAACCAAAAGATCGCCACCTACACCTCTGAAAATTAAAGAAAAAATTGAAGCGCCAATTAAAATACTAAAAATCATAGTAGTAACAGTTGCAGCTTTGTAACTTGTTACTTTGATTAACTCCAGATTTACACTGCTATTAAGCCCTGCAATAATAAGTGCTCCAAAAGCTCCAACTCCAGCAGCCTCAGTTGGAGTTGCTATTCCAGCAATAATGGATCCCAGGACTACAAAAATAAGGATTGCTGGTGGAAGCAGTGTTTTTAATATGTTTGCCTCTCCTTCAATTTCCTCTATGAGAAAAAATTCTTTCTTCCTATTAATAACGACGGTATAGATTAAATAACCCACAACAATCATGATGCCTGGAATAATTGCTCCGACAAACAAATCTCCCACTGAGACTGTTTCTTGAGAAAAGACGCCCATGTTGTTTTGCGCTCTTTGATAAGCATTGGACATGACATCGCCAAGTAGGACGAGTGCAATAGATGGAGGAATGATCTGGCCCAAGGTTCCAGTTGAGGCAACAAGGCCTGCAGCAAAATCTTTGTCATAGCCTTGTTTTAACATTGCAGGCAGTGACATCAGACCCATGGTCACAACGGTTGCTCCCACAATTCCAGTGCTGGCTGCTAAAAGGGCGCCAACAATAATAATAGAAATACTCAGACCTGAATTTGTATTTTTAAATACTATGGCCATGTCTCTAAGCATCTTTGCAGCAATGCCAGATCTCTCTAAGATCACTCCCATAAAAACAAACAATGGTACAGCTAGCAGCGTTTGATTGTTCATGATTCCAAAGATGCGCATGGGCAAGGTTTTGAATAAATTAGGATCAAAAAAATCCATTGTGACTCCAAGGAGCGCAAATAAGATTGAAGTGCCAGCTAAAGTAAATGCAACTGGGTAACCTAATAGTAGAGCAGCACAAATTAAAACTATTAAAAGAATTGGAATTATTTCCATGTTTTATATAACTCCTTTATTCCAGCAAAAGCTAAAACAAGTGGGAATAAGAAAATTAAAGATTTTTGAATATAAACAATGCTCAGTCCACCTGGCTCAGTAGAAATTTCTTTTACAGACCAAGAAGCCGCAACAAAATCTATAGCGTAGTATCCAAGAACACCAACCATGGGCAGCAGAAGAAAAATAATTCCCAAGGAGTTGGTTAATTTTTTATAAACAGGCGATGCATTACGGTAAAAAATATCAACTCGAACATGTTCATCCGCAGAATAAGCCCAGCCCGCACAACCCAAAAAAATAAGCGCATGCACATACAACGCTAGTTCCTGAATATCCACTCTTCCAATATCAAAAAAATATCGACCAATGACAACCACCATAACCAATATCAATAAAACAGGCATTAGACATGCAAAAAACCGCCCTAAATAATCACTCATGCTATGTATATTAAAGAGATTTGTTTAAAATAAGAACCATGATAGTTTTATTATCACCAGCCAAGACTCTTGATTACACTAAGGAATTCGATGTGGAGCCATCTGCTCCAGCATTTTTATCTGATTCAGCCAAGTTAATTAAAGAGCTAAAAACAAAAGAGCCAAAAGATATTGCCTCCCTCATGGGCCTTAGTGATAAGTTGGCAACTTTAAACTTTGATCGTTATCAAAGCTGGTCAGCGGCAAAAAAGATGAGCGCCGATAGCAAACCGGCCTTGTTTGTTTTTCAAGGAGATGTATATCAGGGCTTGCAAGCCGATACTTTTAATAAAAAAGACATTTCATTTGCACAAAAGCATTTGCGAATTTTATCTGGTTTGTATGGTGAGCTCAGACCATTGGATGTTATAAAACCTTACCGATTAGAGATGGGCACCAAATTAAAAAATACCAAGGGCAAAAACCTATATGAGTTTTGGGGCAACAAAGTCCAAGAGAATATTTTAAAGGAACTTAAATCTAACAAATCTAGTCTAATTGTTAACCTTGCATCAAAAGAATATTTCTCTGTTTTAGGAAAGATGCCTCATGATGTTAACGTTGTATCACCAGTATTTAAGGATTTTAAAAATGGCCAATATAAACTTATAAGCTTCTATGCAAAAAAGGCCAGGGGTTATATGAGTAATTGGATTATAAAAAATAGAATAACTGACTCTAATGATTTAAAGCTTTTTAATGCAGAAGGGTATAAATTTTCTAAGTCTGAGTCTACTGAAACTGAACCAGTTTTTTTAAGAAAATAGTCTTTTAGCTACCAGTTTCGTCAAAATTCTTAACGTCTACCATTTGCTCAAAAATTGCATCTCTTTTTTCTATATTGGCAGTCATGGCTTCAGTCATATCCTTGCCGCTAAGCATAGCTCCACTCCACAGAGCATTAAAATCAAGGCTATCTTTAATGCTGTGATCTCTTGAATAATTCATAACCGCTTTTAATCCATATATTGCAACTGGAGACTTAGTTGCTATTTCATTTGCCATTTCATTGGCAGCATCTAACATTTCTTTTTGAGTTTTGTATACATCGCTTACCAGGCCAGACTCCTTCGCTTCATTTGAGAGCATTCTTCTTCCGGTGTAGGCCAGTTCTCTCATTTTTGAGTCAGGAATTATCCTTGGCAATCTTTGAAGAGTCCCAACATCAGCTGCCATTCCTATATTGATTTCTTGAATACAGAAGAAGGCATCTTGCGATGCAAGTCTTATATCACAGGCAGTAATTAAATCTAATGCGCCTCCAACACATGCGCCTTGCACGGCAGCAATGACTGGGACTCTTATTTCTTCAAGGGTGCTAATGTATCCTTGAAGTTCTTTAGCAGATCTATATAGTGTTTCACCAACTCTTGCATGATCAGGTTTCTTATCTTCTGGAATATTTTCTACGCCATTTGAAAATGCAGCAAGATCCATGCCTGCACAAAAATGTTTTCCAGTAGACGACATAATGACTGCTCTTATTTCTGAGTCCCTATTTATTTCCTCTAGTACTTCTGGCAGTTCAACCCAAAATTTTCTTATCATGGTATTAAATTCATCAGGACGATTTAAAATTAGATTGGCTATGTGCCCATTTTTACTTAATTCAAAACAACTGTATTTACTCATTATCTATAACCTCATTTTTAATCTCTTGAACTATTTCTCTCATGTCATCAACAAGTTCAAATGTTTTGTGATGTGGAAGCACCACTTTTCTCTCAGTGCTGAGTTTCTTCAGCCCATTATCTAGAACATCTAATTTGCTGATTATTTCTTTACTCATAGCTACAATAGTTTAATTAAACAAAAAATTATAATAGCTTGAATCAATGAAAGCACGTCTCTGGCAATTTTTCTTTCTTTTTTATGCATTCGCATCAATAGAAAATATTTTTGCAGAGGAGTCAAAAAAAAATATCAAAGACATTAAAGAACAAAATATTATGTCTGTTCTTTATCAGCAGACAGCAGCTGAAAGAATGGCTGGAAGTCTTCAAACTTTTAAATTAGCTAAGCAAGCCATAGATAAAGCTTTAGCAGATCCATCTTGGAGTGCATTGCCTGGACAAAATACTAGAGATAAAAAGCCAGCTATCATAGTCGATGTTGACGAGACTGTCCTTGATAATACAGCTTATGAAGCTCGTATGATTCTAAATGGCACCTCATATCCAGAAGGATGGATTCGTTGGTGCAAAGAAGCTGTTGCGACTGAGGTACCAGGGGCAAAAGATTTTCTTAATTATGCAGCATTAAAAGGAATTACAATTTTTTACGTTACCAATCGTGTGTTTCAGCTAAAAGAGGCGACTAAAAAGAATCTAAGTAACCTTGGCATTCCATGGGATCAAGCCAAAGATACTATATTAATGCGTGGTGAAAATAACTGGGACTCTGATAAGGGCCCACGAAGAGCCTTAGTGGGTAATGAATATAGGGTACTAATAATGGTTGGAGACAATTTGGGCGATTTTGTTGATGCCAAAGAAAATAACTTAATCGCGAGTAAGAGAAAAAACATTGTTAAGGACTACACTGATTACTGGGGTGTAAAGTGGTTCATGCTTCAAAATGTCGCCTATGGCGATTGGGAGGGAGCACTGTACAATTTTGATTATTCACTTTCTCCTGAAGAGGTACATAAAACTCGCATAAAGTCCTTAGATTCCCAAGGGAATTAGATAAAGAAATTTTCATTAAATTTTGTAGTTCCTCGATTATAAGAACCTAGATTCAAGTAATTGTGCTGACTAAATCAGCAAGGCTAGGAAATGTCTCAACTCCATTTTGCAAAATCCTATTTTTACCCTCAGTGATCCAGACTACTTGTTTAATTCCCGCTTTAACAGCAGCTGTGACAACCTTGAAATCATCATCAATAAATATTGCATCCTTAAAATCTAGGTTTAAATTGTGCCTTGCTAAAGCCCAGAATTCTCTAGATTCCTTTGGATAACCTGCATGCATGCTATAAAAGATTGAATCAAAAAATTCTAGAAAGTTATTAGTCTCTGCCTTATATTCCTGAATTCTTGGATCTCCATTGGTTAGAATATACTTGGGATTTTCTAATGTTGATAATCTTTGTAATGCTTCATATGAACCCTCTATGTAAGAGCACTTTTCTTTTTTTTCTTTAATAATTTCTATGCAGTCAAGATTTAGTAGATCATCCCAATAATTAAGATCATAAAAATTAAGAGTCCCTCTTTGAAGATTTATTTTTGAAAGAATCTCTGCTGTAGCTTCCTCCTCAGTTAGGCTTGATTGACTTGCTATATACTCAGGCAGCCAAGATTCCCAAAATTTTATATCGTAATCAATATTTAAGATCACTCCATCAAGATCTGAAAGAATTGCAGTGGTAGAATTAAGCTTTACCATTTATAAAATGCTATCTAAAAATTTAGAATCCATTATCGCTCAATTAGAGGAATTAACGCGCAGTTTATTTCCAGAGATTCTTAAAATTTATCAGAATCCAAATTCTGGTGCACAAGAAAAGAAAGATGGCTCACCTGTGACTGCTGCAGATATGCACGCTCATAAGATAATAGTAAAGTTTCTAGAGAGTCACTTTCCTGATATCCCTATTGTTTCTGAAGAAAGTTTTAAGCCAAAAAATTACAGGCCAGCAAAAGAGTTTTGGATCATTGATCCCATTGACGGAACTAAAGAATTTGTAAACAAATCAGACGAATTTACAACAAATATAGCACTTATTCAAAACGGTAAACCTTTTATTGGTGTTGTGGGAGCACCCGCTTTTGATCAAGTATGGTCTGGAATAGCGAATCAACCAGTCAACAAGATAAAGCCTTTCAATAAAAAATGGTCCACTCTTCGAATAGTTACCAGCAAAAGTCATAGAACAATAATAGATACGGCTTTTCTAAATTTTTTAGATAAGAAGGGAAAGAAACTAAAGATAGTATCCAAGGGCAGCTCTCTTAAAATTTGTGCCTTGGCAGATGAAAAAGCGGATATTTATCCACGATTTGGTCCTACCTCTGAGTGGGACATAGCCGCTGCAGATGCCGTTTTAAGATCTAGGGGTGGAGGGATTTTTCAAATAGATAATCAAAAACCTCTTGAATATGGGAAAAAGAGCAGCATATTAAATCCTATGTTTATTGCAATTAGAGATATGAACGAAAAAAAGACAATTTTGTCTCTGATAGGCAGTTTCAAAAAAAATTTGCTATAATTATTGGTTCGTAATAAATATGAGTTATAATTAATTATTAGTAATAAGTATATATGAGTACAGATTTACAAACAATCACGCTTTCAACACCTGGAAAGGATATTGAATCCTACCTATCTTGTGTGCATGCAATTCCAATCTTGACTGCCGAACAAGAACAAGAACTTGCTCATAAGCTTTATGAAAACAATGATTTGGAAGCCGCGCGTCAATTAGTTCTTTCCCATTTAAGATTCGTTGTGCATATTGCAAGATCCTATCAAGGCTATGGTTTGCCCTTAGCTGATATTATCCAAGAAGGAAACGTAGGTTTGATGAAGGCTGTTGATCGATTCGATCCAAACAGAGGAGTCAAGGTTGTTTCATTTGCAGTTCATTGGATTAAGGCAGAAATCCATGAGTATATTCTTAAGAATTGGAGAATGGTAAAAATCGCTACAACCAAAGCACAAAGAAAATTATTTTTTAACCTTAGAAGCAAGAAAAAAACATTAGATTGGCTTACACAAGAGGAAGCTGAGAAAATTGCAGATGATTTAAATGTTGAAGTTAAAGATGTGTTACATATGGAAAACCGATTGACATCTCAGGATTCAGCATTTGATGCCCCGGTTGGTAGTGACGACGAAGGCGATATTTTGTCTCCATCTCAATTTCTTGAAGACAAATCATCTAGCCCTGAAATTCTTGTTGAACAACAGGAAGTTGCTGAACATAATTCAGAAGAATTATCTATGGCTCTAGCAAGCTTGGATGATAGAAGTAAAGATATTATTGCTAGAAGATATCTGGCAGACGAAAAAGAGACATTGCATGATCTTGCTGATGAATACAATGTTTCTGCTGAAAGAATCAGACAGATTGAAAATGGAGCATTGAAAAAACTCAAAGCTGCCATGTCTAATGCAGCCTAAGTAAGGCATTCCTCTATTAATCAAGATAAACCGTACCTACCAAGTTTCGTAAAAAGACTTGGACGAATCACTCAATCACAAAAAGATGCTTTAGACTCATTAGATCAACATCATCTTGCAGGTTCAAATGAGCTATTAGAATTTGCTAGAGACTATGAAAAAATTATTCTAGAGATAGGGTTTGGTAATGGTGAAAACACTTCTTTCTTGGCAATGAAAAACCCAAATGCGTTAATAGTAGCCTCTGAAGTATATCTTTCTGGTATTGGTAGTCTCCTTAATAACATTGCTAGGAACTCTTTGACGAACATAAAAATTTTTGACGAGGATGTGCGCGAACTGCTTTTATCACTACCAAATAAAATTTTTGACGAGATATATATCATTTGTCCTGATCCATGGCCAAAAGCTAGACATCATAAAAGAAGGCTAATTAAACTGGATTTCTTAAAAATTTTAGTAAAAGTCCTCAAAAGAGATGGGACTGTATACATTTCAACAGATTGGGAAAATTATGCTGAATCTATTGAAGAAGAATTGAAAAAAATTAAAAATAAGTTTTCCTTTATTCAAATTTCTAATGAGGGCATGCCTATAACTCGATTCCAACAGCGCGCAATAAATGAAGGTAGGTCAATACATACTTTTTTATTAAAAATTTTAGAAAAATAATTGTATTTCTATTAAATAAAATTTTAATTTACTGTTTGTTGTTTCATTCAGAAGAAAGTTTTTGAATCTTGTTTTTTAAAATTTGTATAGCTTTACCCCTGTGACTTAATAACGCTTTTTCATTTTTATCCATTTCTCCTAAGGAGAAATTGCTATCTTTGGGATAGAACATGGGATCATAACCAAATCCATTTTCACCACGCATGGTTGTTTTCACCGATCCTTCAAATATTCCAGTTGCAATCAAGGGAAAAGGATCTGCAGAATCTCTTACAAGAACAAGCACACAAACATAATATGCTTTTGCTTGATTTAAATTCAGTTTTTCAAGTTCATTTTTTAGATACTGCCTATTTTCATCGTCCGTTGCGCTCTCATGTGCATATCTAGCTGATCGAAGCCCTGGTAAATTATTTAAGGCAGGTACAATTAAACCAGAATCATCACCCAGCGACATCTTGCCAGAAGCAGTGTTTGCTACTCGAGCTTTTTTTAGGCTATTTTCAAAGAATGTCTCACCAAGCTCCTCTTCAGGGACTATACCCAAAGAACTTTGTGAGATTATATTAAAGTTTGGTAGAAGCAGTTTAAACTCTTTGAGCTTGCCTGGATTATTAGTTGCAACAACAATGGTTGTTTGATTAGCCAATTAAATAGACCGCTTGAGCAGCGAATAAGTTAGGAAGTTTATTAGCTAGCCAGGTAGACTTGCCTTTGCGATTTAAATAGACATTCTTTTTAATAGCGAAAGATTCTTCACGGCATAATTCTTCAAAATCCGCAATCGTACAAAGATGAAGATTCTTTGTCTCATACCATTTAGCTGGAAGTTGAGCTGAGGAGGGCATCTTACCATTTAATATTCCCAACCTAAGTTCCCAATTTCCAAAATTAGGCAAAGTTATCACGCACTCATTTGCAACTTTTAAGATATTTTTCATTGCATCTTTTGGTTTCCTTAAACATTGAATAGAACTGGCCATTACTGCAACATCAAAACCCATACCTTTGTAATTGTGTATCCCGGCATCAATATCTTGTTGTATCACTGATACACCGTTAATAATGCAAGCATTAATCTTATCTGGATCATTTTCTACTCCGTAGCCGATTATGGACTTTTGCTCAGATAATATTTTAAGAAGAGCGCCATCTCCACATCCAAAGTCTATAACTTTTGACTGACTAGGTATCCAGTCTAGAACGATTAGTTTGAGGGTATTATCCATCAGATTTTAAGAAGTTTGTAAGCGCAACAGAATACTGTTCGGAATAAAAAAGAAAGCTATCATGACCGTAATCACCTTCGAGTTCTATATATGAGCTATCGATTCCTGCTTTAATTGCAGACATTTGGATTTCTACTCCATACTCTTTTGGAAACAGCCAATCTGAATCAAAAGATATAACAAGTAATTTAGCTTGAATGGTTTGAAGACATTTAATTAAATCATTGTCAAAATCTTTAGCTGGATCAAAACTGTCCATGGCTTTAGTCATAAGAATATAGCTATTCGCATCAAAGGTATTAGCAAATTGCTCGCCTTTATACTGAAGATAATTTTCCACCTCATAGTTTACATCTGCATCTATTTTGTTTTTTGGATCTTGTAGCCTCCTTCCAAACCTTTTGCTCATGTTAGATTCAGATAAATAAGTTATATGCCCAAGCATTCTTGCAGCCTTCAAACCCTTTTTAGGAGATACATCCTTAGACAAATAATCACCATCATGAAAATCTTCATCTTTTTTAATTATTTCTCGAGCTACTTCATTTAATGCAATATTTTGAGTACTAATTTTTGATGAGGCTGCTATTATTGCAGCTTTTTTAACTCTGTTAGGATATGAGATTGCCCATTGAAGTGCTTGCATTCCGCCTAAGCTTCCACCAGCAACCATCTCCCAACAATCAATTCCAAAATGATCAGCCAGCAACTTTTGAGTTTTAACCCAATCACTTACTGACACTTCTGGAAAACTTGCGCCACTGAATTGATTAGATTCATTATTAGGTGTGGCTGGTCCAGTTGAGCCATGACAACCACCAATATTATTTACAGCAACAACAAAATAATTCCTTGTATCAATTGTCTTGCCGTCTCCAATTAATTCATCCCACCAACCAGGCTTTTTTTCTCCATCTCTTTTACCTGCTGCATGATGATTTCCAGAAAAAGCATGACAAACTAAAACAGCGTTATCTTTCGCATAATTCAGCTCTCCATATGTTTCTGTCATAAGATCAAAGCCATGCAAAACCTCCCCAGACTCAAGAGCTAGGGACTCAACAAATGAAACTTTCTCTGTATTTACTTTCATAACAAAGAACGGATTATCTGTATGAAAGATGAGTTGATTAAATTTAGAATAAGTAATCCTATTATTGGAGTAAAATCTAAACCTCCCATTGGAGGAAGGAATTTTCTAATAGGATCTAAAACACCTGCAGAAATTTCTTCTACGATTTGCAACAAGGGATGATTATTTCCAGGAGCGATCCAACTTAAAACCACCGAGCCAATAACGCAATAAAATAAAATTCGAAAGCCAGAGTTAATAACATCAATAACGGCAATATAAAACAATGACAATGATTCATAACCTGATGAGTAGGCTAAATAAAAAGAAATAAATTTCAAGACTAATGCAAAGGCAATTGCTGCTATCAGAGGTGGCAAGAAGAAGAAAATATTTTTTGATATTGGTTCCAAATATGTAGCAAAAATTTTCACTATAGGATTAAAGTAATTAATTCTAAATAACCTGAATATAGATAAAAGTACAAAGGCATAGCTGGCAAAGCCAAATAATATTGCTGATGCACTAGTCATTTTTTTAAGTATTTACTGCTCATTGCTAATTTCAATTGATCTATTTTTTGCTGCTCTAAAAGCTTCTTTAAAAATACTTTCTAGATCATTTTTTTCAAGAGATTCTAACCCTGCTTGAGTTGTTCCTCCCGGTGATTTTATCTTATTTATCAAGGTTTCAAAATCAGGTTCATTAGAAAAAGCATCTCCAAGTCCGGTTACAAAGTTTTTAAAAATTTGTTTAAAATCACTATTATCTGATGCAATTTTTTCTAGCTCAATAAGGTATATTCTCAAAGCCTCAAAAAGATAGGCTTGGCCGCTACCAATAATGCTTGTGAAGGCATGCATATCTTCTTCATTTTTGAGGGTAAATACATGACCTACTTTTTGAAATAAATCATTAGCGAGATTGAATTCTTTCGAGGAATGATCAATTGCATAAAGAGCGGTTATCCCCTTGCCAAAAGCAGTTGATGTATTTGGCATTGATCGGATAATAGAATTAGGATTTGAGTATTTATTTAACTCTATTCCTGCCACAACAGTTATAACTTTAGAGCTTGGCGCAACCTTAAATATATCTTTTTCAGCAGTTAAAGCATCCTTAGGTTTAACAGCCAAAATCACCAAATCAAAATTTTCTGTAGCTAAATTGTTTAATTCAACTACTTTTAAGTTCTTTTCTTTTAAAAGCTTTACTTTTATTTCATTTCTTTCAATGCAAGTAATGCTTGATGATGAAACTCCGCTTCTAATTAATCCATCAATCATTGCTTGCGCAATATTGCCGCATCCAAGAAAACAAACATTCATGACCTTCTACCCAACAGACTCTCGCCAATTCTAATCATTGTTGAGCCAGCAAGGATTGATTCCTCAAAATCATTTGAAGTCCCTAAAGACAGTACATTGCATGCCGGGAACTTATTAACAAATGTATTTTGAAGAGCAGTTATGTTTTTCATTGAATCTATTTTATCTTTTTTAGATTGATTAATCTTTGGCATAAACATTAGTCCCTTAAGAATCAAATTTGGGCAATTCACATCTATATGACTTGCAAAATCAATAACATTATTGGAGTTGATACCTGATTTAGATTCCTCTTGATCAATATTTACTTGAATTAATACTTGAATTTTTCGTCTTTCTTTTTCTAATGCATCATTTAGTTTTTTTGCAACCTTCTCTCTTTCCAATGAATGGATCCAATGAGCATGCTTGGCAATAAGCTTAACTTTGTTTGATTGAATTGGCCCAATAAAATGCCAAATTATATCTTTTGGAGTTGCTAAAACTTTTTTATCAAGCTCCTGCGCATAGTTTTCACCAAAATGATTTATTCCCAGTGAGTATGCTGCTTTAATAACCTCAATGGATTGCAATTTCGAAACCGCAATTAATTTCACATCTTTTTCTGATCTCTGAGCTTCCAAACAAGCAGCTTGGATTTTTTGAGAGATGTTTGTAAGTCTATCTTTTAGGTCTTTATGCATTTTTTATAGATTAGTGGCTGCCTATTATTTTTAATTAGTAGTTCACGAGCATTATTAACTTCAGATTTATTTAGATAGGGTCCAGACATAACTCTAAACAAGGGTTTCTCAGGTTGCTTCGAGCTAAATGTTTTTTCAACATAGGATTCCATGCCTAGAGATAATAAAAAGGTTAGTTGCTCCTGCGCATACACTCTTTTACCATATGATTCTATTTGAATTAAATACTCACAGTCCTCCTCAACCACAATTCCCTCAAGCTCAATGAGCATGGTATCTTTAGCTAACTCCACAGGATATAAAAATTCAACTTTTGGATTACTAACTGTGCTTCTGATATTTACAACGTCAGTCTGCAATATTAAATTTGATGCAAATAAAACCATTGCACTCATAGCAGCAATAATTATTAAATGTTTTATTTGGAGTGGTTGATTCATCTTTCTCTTTGCGCGCAAAGAAGTCTTAACTCTTCTTGTCTTTGGCTTATTTATAGGATGTTTTTTTGCGTAATCTTTCACATTAATTACATATTTTCTAAAGGCTCAATGCCTAGTAGCTGAAAAGAGGAAGCTATTACAGACTTAACTATCATAAGAGTGCGCATAATATTATTTTTATGTTTTTCATCTGCATTGAGGATGTTTACGTTGTTATAAAATTGATGAAAATTTTGTGCAATATCCCTAAGATAATAAATAATAAGATGCGGCTGCAAGTTCTCTCCTGAACTTTTAATAACAAATTGAGCACTTAAAGCCATTTGAAGCAGTTCATCACACTCGTCAAAATCAACATCATTAAACTTCTTAGGTAAAGGCTGCTTCAATTCAAGAAACTTTTTTTCTACAGAGCTAATTCTCGCATGCGCATATTGAATATAATAATAAAGATTATCTTTAGAATTAGATCTAGCAATTCCAATATCAAAATCTAAATGTTGATCTGCTTGTTTGGACAAGTAGTAAAACCTTGATGCATCAGGGCCTATGTCATCAATTAGTTGCTTCAAAGTATAGAAATTTCCACTTCTGGTTGACATTTTTACTTTAGATCCATTTTCAAAAAGGTTGGCAAATTGAACAAGCTGAACCTGCATTTGTTTCTTGCTATAACCCATGGCTTCAATGGTTGCCTCTATCCTCTTTATGTAACCATGATGATCTGCTCCCCAAACATTTATTATGGTATCAAAGCCCCTATCTAACTTATTTCTGTGATACGCCAAATCAGCAGATAGATATGTTCCTCTGCCATCTTCACGAATAATTACTCGATCTTTATCATCCCCAAATTTTGTGGATTCTAACCAAATAGCTCCATTTTTTTCATACGCATGATCTTTTTGTACTTTAGCCAGTGCTTTTGAAATTTCCGATTTTTTGTCTGTCAGCTCTCCAAGTGATGATTCAAAAAACCAATTATTAAATATCACTTTAAATTTTGTTAAATCCTCTCTTATAGATTCAATAACATAGCTAAGGCCAAAATCCCTTATTGTTGACCAGGCCTCTGGATAATTAATTTTTATGCGCTCAATCAGAGCGTCTATTCTTTCTTCATTATCATTTGGAAGATTATCTATCAGGGATTCTTTTTCAGATTTAGTTATACCAATATCAAGTTCTATTGCATCAGCAATTTCTAAAATGTACGATCCCTTATATGCTGACTCAGGAAATTCATTTTTAAAGCATTCAAACTTTCTTAAAAAAATACTACAGGCTAGAATGTCAATCTGCCTGCCTGCATCATTAACATAGTATTCTCTGGATACTTCATGGCCCAGTCGCTCTAAGATTCGCCCAATAGCGTCGCCATAAGCAGCACCTCGGCCGTGACCCACGTGCAATGGACCAGTTGGATTTGCTGAAACAAACTCTATCTGTATTTTTTCTTTGGAGGTATTTGAAGAATTCAGAAAATAACTAGGATCATTATGAGCATTATCAAGTTGATTTAAAAATGCTTCTCGAGTTAAAAATATATTTATAAAACCTGGTCCTGCTAATTCTACTTTTGCAATTTCAGATTTTGATTCAAGAACAGGTATTAGTGCTGAGGCTATATCTTGAGGATTTTTTTTTGCAAGATTAGATGCAATCAAACACAGGTTAGAAGTCCAGTGACCTTTTTTTAGAGAATCTGAAAGAGTCAATTTTTGTTTTTTTAATAACGTCTTTTTTTGAACTGAATCAAGAGAAAGTTCATTATCAATAAAATCATTTAGCGAAGCTGAAATTTGATTATACAAAGTCTATGCGCGCCCCGAATATTCTCCAGATCTAGTATCTACCTTAATTTTTTCTCCTTCTTCAACAAATAAGGGCACTTGAATCGTTACACCAGTTTCAAGTTCTGCAGGCTTTGTTGCTCCAGAGACAGTATCACCTCTTACACCAGGATCTGACTTTATAATTTTTAATTCAACAAATGGCGGCGCCTCAACTGAGATAGGTTCATCATTCCAAATCACCACTTCACAGTTTTCCTGTCCAATGATCCATTTTTTTGCATCACTTACAATGTTTCCATTGATTGCAATTTGTTCAAAATTAGTAGAATTCATAAAATGCCATTGCTCTCCATCTGAATAAAGATAGCTCATCTCAATTGTCATTACATCTGCTTCCTCCACGGATTCGCCTGATTTATATGTTTTATCTATTACTTTGCCAGTAATCAAGTTTCTAAATTTTACTCTCATCACTGCCTGCCCCTTACCTGGTTTATGAAACTCATGCTCAAGAATTGAACACGGCTGACCATTGATAATGATTTTTAAACCGTTCTTAAATTGGCTTGTTGATATTTTCATATTGTGATTTACTTTCTTCTATCATCTAAAGGAATTTTATGTATAAATTTTCATTATCTACTATTTTTATCTTTATCTTATTTCTTTCCTCTTGTTCAAGCGAAAAACCAAATTCTCTTACCGAATCTGATGCAGAGGCATTTCTCCATAGAGTTGAGCTTGAAGATAAAACTCTTGGTCCTATTGTAAGCTCTGCCTATTGGATTGGCGCAAATTTTATCACTTATGATTCTCAGAAAGTAGTTGCAGACTATGGCAAAAGATATCAATTACTTGCATTAGAGAGAGCTCGGCAGGCTTCTTCTTTTGATAAGGTTGAAGTTTCAGAAGAAAATCGAAGAAAACTTAATCTTATCAAAAGCTCATTTGTGATGCCATCTCCCTTGAATGAAGCACTGGCTGGGGAAATATCATCAATTAGCGCAGAATTAGATGCTATGTATGGAACTGGAGAGCATTGTTTTTCAGTTGATGATTGTTATGACTTAGAGGCATTTGAGAACATTATTGATAATTCAAGAGATCCTGAGGAGCTTCTGAAGGCATGGGAAGGATGGAGAAATATTGGCAAGCCTATGAAAGACATGTATTTAAGAATGGTCGAAATAGGTAATCAAGGCGCTAATGATTTAGGTTATGACGGCCTAACGGATCTATGGTTTAGTAAGTATGACATGCCGGCAGAAGATTTTTTAGATGAAACCGACAGAGTATGGGATGAACTAAAGCCTCTTTATGATGCTCTGCATTGCCATGTTCGTGACGAACTATCAAATTTTTATGGGGAAAACATTGTTTCTAGAAGTGGTAATTTGCCTGCGCATGTATTGGGTAATATGTGGGGACAGTCATGGGCAAATATTTATGACTTGGTTTATACGCCAGAAAACGATCAACCTAGCTCCGAAATAAATTTAACCAACATACTTATTGAAAAAGATATAGATGAAGTTGAAATGGTAAAAATTGCTGAAAAATTTTTTATATCTCTTGGATTTGAGCCATTATCAAATAGCTTTTGGGAAAGATCATTATTTATAAAGCCTCAAGATAGAAATGTTGTATGTCATGCATCTGCTTGGGATATAGATTCTGATATAAATGATTTAAGAATTAAAATGTGTATTGAGAGAAATTCAGAGGACTTTTCTGTAATACATCATGAGCTTGGCCATATTTTTTATTATCAAGCCTACAGCGATCTTCCTAATATTTTTCAAAGAGGAGCCAATGACGGTTTTCATGAAGCCGTAGGAGACTTATTATCATTGTCAATCACTCCTAACTATCTCCAAAAGATTGGTATGATTACAGCGGAGGAGGCCGCTAAGGCAAATTCAGATCCAATATCACTATTAATGCAACAGGCTCTGGATGGGGTAGTATCTGTCCCATGGACTTTGATGTTAGATAAATGGAGGGCAAAAGTCTTCAAAGGTGAAACTAGCCCAGATGAATTAAATAACTCATGGTGGGAGTTAAGAAAATTTTATCAAGGCATTGAAGCTCCACGAGATCGTGATTTGGATGCATTTGACCCTGGTGCAAAATATCATATTCCAGGCAATACACCCTATACTAGATATTACCTAGCGAAGATTCTTCAATATCAATTTCATGAATCCCTTTGTAATCAAATGGGTTTTGAGGGACCACTTCATGAATGCTCAATATATGATAATGAGATCGCTGGTAAGAAATTGAGAGCCATGCTGGCTCTGGGACAAAGCAAAGAATGGCAAACTGCACTGGAAGCAATGACTGGAACCAGAGAATTAAGCGGTAAGGCGATGTTAAACTATTATCGACCGCTTATGGACTGGCTTGACAAACAAAACGCTGAACGAACATGTGGATGGGAGGCATCGTGAAACACTTAGCTAATTTAGCTATCGCTGCAGGAGTTTTTATTTTTACAAAGCTCTACGCTGAGATAATTTCTTTTAATAGTATCGATTTTGAGGGCGCAAACTTAGTTGGCCAGATTTTAGTTATGGCTTTTGTTATTCAGTGGATAGTTTATATCCCTGCTTTTGTTTTTAAAACCGAAAAGTTTTATGACATTACAGGTAGCTTTACCTACATTGGGACTATTTTATTTGCTTTGTATGCATCTAGCAGTTTTCAAAATCTTAAGCTTGGCAACATATTTATTGGTTTGGCCATAATTATCTGGGCAATCAGACTGGGCTCATTTTTATTTATGAGGATTCACAAAGATAAAAAAGATGGAAGATTTGATTCTATCAAAACATCTTTTTCACAATTCTTTATGACATGGACATTGCAAGGCATGTGGGTTTTTATATGTTCATCTGCAGCTCTAATAGCTATTGCCAATCCATCAGGTGTTCCCATAAATAGTGTATTTATATTAGGACTTTTTATGTTTATATTTGGTTTTGCAATTGAGGTAATAGCTGACAATCAAAAGTCCGCATTTCGATCAATTCCAGAAAACAAAGACTCTTTCATCAATGAAGGACTTTGGGCTAGATCCAGACATCCCAATTACTTCGGTGAAATTACCCTTTGGGCTGGTATAACGGTAATGGGCATATCTACTTTTGAAGGCATGAATTATCTAGCAATTTTCTCACCTATCTTCTCTTACTTGCTTTTAGTATATGTTAGTGGCGTAAGATTGCTTGAGCTCAGGGGGCATAAAAAGTGGGGCCATCTTAAGGATTATCAAGATTATAAAAAAAATACCCCAAAACTTATCCCAAGGATATTCTAAGCGTTAACTTTTTTAAGAATTCTTGAAAAAATGCTTTAATACTGTAAAAAATAAGTTGCATGTTAGTGTCACCATTTTATGCAAAATTGGTTACAATCTCATTATTATAAAAGTTTGAATAATTTCGCTACGCTGTTAGACTAGTGAACCATTTTTCAAAGGGGAAAAATATGTTAAAAAAAAGCCTAGTAGCTCTTACTATGTTGTCAACATTTGTTGTGGCATCAGAGATGGAGCTTGTATTAGAAGTTGGTAGAGATAACACTGAGCTTTCAGCTAAATCTCAAGCAAAAATAGATGCCACCGAATCAGATACAGATAAATTAATCAATGAGTTTAAAGTTGTCTCAAAACAAGTCGAGGGATTAAAATTATATAACGCACAAAAAAGAATCCAAATCCAAGCTCAACTTGATTTAATGGATAAATATGATGAGCAGCTGGTTCAAGTTGTTGTCATGCAAAGACAGATTCCGCCTCTTGCACAAAGGATGCTTGAAGGGCTTGAGAAATATGTCAATCTTGACACACCGTTCCATATAGAAGAAAGAAGGCAAAGGCTGGACCTTGTAAGAGCATCTTTATCAAATCCAAAAGTTACTGCCTCAGAGCAGGTTAGACAAATTCTAGAGGCATACAACATTGAAGCTGAATATGGCAGAAAGCTTGATGCTTATGATGAGACCATTGTTTTAGACGGCCAAGAAGTTGTGGTTAATATACTTAGAGTAGGAAGATTAGGCATGTTTTTCCAGTCTAAGGATGAGAGAAAAACAGGATATTACGATAATGAAACGGGTACATGGGAAGAGCTATCTGGAAGTTACAGGGTAACTGTAAGAGATGGAATTAGAATGGCACAGAAATTAGCACCCATGGATATCATGATGCTCCCTGTAGTATATAGAGGAGACGCACTATGAAAAATTTAAAAAACTATCTTCTTACTTGCGCTCTTATTTTTTCGTTTGACATAGGCTCCCAGGAAGATTCTGATGGTGAGCCAACAACAATTCAAGGCTTGCTTCAGTTAGTTGAGCAAGGCAGAACATCTGAGCAGAATGTAAATACTCAACGTGAGGCCGAGTTTTTAGTTAATAAAAATCAACAAGCTGCAAAGCTAGCCGCAGAAAAAAGAGAATTAGCAAGACAGGAGAGGATTGCTGATCAACTTGAAGCTGAGTATAAGAAAAATGATGCTATTTTAGTTGTAAAGGAAGCAGCTTATAAAAAAGAGTTGGGCTCATTGGTAGAGCTTTTTGGTCATTTGCAAAGTTCAGCAGGTGAAGCTAGCTCTTTATTTGCGGATTCTCTCACTTCTGCCCAGTATGGAAGAGAAAGAGAAACATTTTTAAATGATCTATCTGCAAAAATGTCTAGTGCTACAGAGCTTCCGACAATCAGAGAGCTTGAGGGCTTATGGTATGAATTGCAAAGAGAGATGGTCGCTGGCTCTGAGGTTGTTAGCTTTAATACCAATGTAATCAATCTTGATGGCGAATCTGAAAATTGCATTGTTACTAGAGTGGGACTTTATAATGCTATTTGTGATGGTAAATATCTTGAATACATTGGTAGCAAAGGACAATATGCATTTTTAGGTAAGCAGCCTGAAGGTAGGTATGTAAGCTCTGCAAACAAATTATCTAATGCTGATCCTGGCGATGTTGTTAAGTTTGGAGTTGACCCAACTGGTCCAGTTGGTGGCAGCTTGCTTGCAAATTTAATTCAAAATCCAAGTCTTATGGAAAGAGTTAATCAAGGTCGAGAAGTTGGATACATTATTATAATCGTTGGTTTGTTTGGTATCGGTGTAGCTTTTTGGAAACTGTTTACTTTATACAACATGGGTGTTGCTGTAAAAAAACAAGCAAAATCAAAGTCTCATGATCAAAACAATCCACTAGGAAGAGTCTTAGCTGTTGGTGAACAGCACATGGGCAAAGATATAGAAACGCTAGAGTTAAAACTTGCCGAGGCAATAATGGCAGAGAGGCCTGCCATTGAGAGAGGCATTCCTGTTGTAAAAATTATATCTGTTGTTGCTCCGCTTGCTGGATTACTCGGAACTGTTACAGGTATGATTGTTACCTTCCAGCAAATTACATTATTTGGTACTGGAGATCCAAAAATTATGGCAGGAGGAATTTCACAAGCTCTTGTCACAACTGTTTTAGGTCTTGTAGTTGCTATTCCAACAACACTTTTACATTCTTTTGCTAATTCATCTGCAAGAGGAATCATTAATGTTCTAGAAGAACAAAGTACAGGAATAGTAGCAGAACATTCTGATTCAAAGTAATTAGCTAATGTTTTACGCGATAACTGAAGCTTTTAACACCCTTAGGGATTTTATGTCCGCTGGAGGAAGTGTTCTTTGGTTGATTGCAATCCTTGCAGCTTTTATGTGGGCAATTATTCTTGAAAGAATTTGGTATTTCAATGCCGGCCATAAAGATTACATGGGCGAGCTAAAATCTGAATGGGACTCCATTACTGATCACTCATCATGGAAGGCTCAGCAGATTAAAGATAAATTAATGTCTCAGGCAAAAGAAGCAGTCAATAGACACTTATCACTTATAAACACTTGCGTCGCACTTGCGCCACTTTTTGGATTATTGGGCACTGTAACAGGAATGATAGAAGTTTTTCAGGTAATGGCTTTCACCGGTGGTGGTGATGCAAGGTCAATGGCTGGAGGAGTCTCAAAGGCAACACTTCCAACAATGGCAGGAATGACTACCGCATTATCAGGAGTTTTTGCTACTATTTATTTAAATGCTGCTAGAAATAGAGAAGAAGGTTTAATAAAAGAAATAATAAAAAGTTAAAAGGAGAATATTGTGAGAAGAAACGCTATATCAAGTGCTGTTCAAGAAGAAGAAGCAGAAATTAATATGACACCAATGCTTGATGTTGTTTTTATCATGCTCATTTTCTTTATTGTGACAGCTAATTTTATTAAAGAGCCCGGCCTTGAAATTAATAGACCAGAATCTGATACTTCAGAAACACAAGAAAATGCTGCAATTTTAATTGCTATTGGTGCTTCCGGAGAAATTTGGATGGATGGCAGAAGGATTGATGCAAGACAGGTGAAAGCTAATGTCGTTAAACTACTAGCCGATAATCCTCAGGGATCAGTGGTTATTCAAGCTGATGAAAAAGCCATGGCCGATACAATAATTAAAGTAATGGATGGTTCAAGAGAGGCCGGCGTTTATAATATATCTCTTGCTTCTGAACCTAATTAGAGAATTCATTTGAATACAGCCAATAATAGTTTAAGTAACTTTTCGCAAACCATGGCAAGGGTGTTTGGACCATTAATAGAACTATATTACAAGGCATTTAATTACAATAAATATCTTGCTGGATCTGGTTTTGCGGCTCTAATAACTCTTGGATTATTTTTTCTAATGGTCGCTTTGATTTCTCTAGGTGATAACAGTGTTCCTACGGACAACTCCAGAAAATTAGGAGATGTGATAATGCCTGATAGGGACATTGATACGTTATTTGATAATGTTGACAAACCCGAAGAGCCAGATCAACAACCAGAGGACATTGCACAGCCTGAATTAGATTTGGCACCTCTGGCTGGTGTTGATGTAAGTCTGCCAAAACCAAAAGCTAATTTTGCTGGTGGCGGATCATTTTTTAGAGATGGTGAATATATTCCATTATTTAAAGTTACTCCTATATATCCTAGAAGAGCTCAAGAAAGAGGCATTATGGGATATGCAGTTGTCGCATTTACTATTACTGAAACAGGAACGGTTGAAAATGCAGTTCCTTTGGAGGGAATGTGTGGGGATCCAACCAATCCTGAAACAGTTTATAGACAATGTTCTATATTTAATTCAGCAGCATCACGGGCAGCATTAAAATTAAAATATAAGCCTAAAATAGTTGATGGCAAAGCTGTAAGAGTAGATGATGTTCCCCACAAATTTACTTTTATTCTTGAGGAAAGCTAATGAAAAATTTCTTTAAAAGCCTTCTATCTTTGCTATTAATTTCTGCCTTTACCTTTAGTTCGAATTCATTATTTGCCCAAAGTAACTCAGATGGAGGTAATAATTCAGAAAAAAGAACATATAAAAAAGCTAGAGTGCTTACATCTAAGACCGCAAAAAAAGTTGTCAAAGTTGTTGAGGCACTAGAAAGACAAAAAGTTGTTAAAGTCCCAGATCCAGAAAATGAAGGTAAGTTTATTGAAAAAGAAGAAGACGATCCTGACTGGAATGAAGCAAAAAGAATCTTAACAGAGCTATTGAATGAGCGAGCCGATTTAAAAAGTTATGACCGATCTGTAATGTGGAATTACTGGGGTTATATATATTTTAGTGAAGAGGATTATGATCAAGCAATGTATTCATATGAGCAATTATTAAAGGAGCCAGAGGCAACTATACCGCTCCGAACCGCATCCTTGCTAACTCTCGCACAATTAAACCTTGTAAAGGCAAACTGGGATAAAGGAATTCGTCTCATTCTTCAATGGATGGATGAGGTAGAAAAGGTAACCGCTCAATCGTATTATCTTCTTGCTTCTGCATATTTCCAAAAAGAAGATTATGTAAGAGCTCGCTCATCTATGGAAGAGGCTATAAGACTTGCTGAAGAAGAAGGCTATCGCCCAAAAGAAAATTGGTATGTTTTACTAGCGGCTTGCTTTAATGAGTTAAAAGATAGAAAAGTTATTAGTGCTTCATTTGCATTAGAGCAACAACTAGTTATTTATGAAATTCTTGTAAATTATTACCCTAAAAAACTTTATTTCTTACAGCTAGGTGGAACTTACCAGCAAATGGATAGAGAAGAGGATTATATGATCACTCTTAAAGCTGCCTTTAACAAAGATCTACTTGATAAAGAGGGCGAGTATCTTGCTCTGGCCCAATTACTTCTTCTTAGCAAAAATCCCTACTGGGCTGCACAGGTACTTGTGGCCGGTCAAAATAAAAAAGTAGTAATTAAGGATGAAAAAACTGGTGAAGAAACTACAGTACCTGTTGTAAAAGATACTGAAAAAAATCTTAAACTTTTAGCTGACTCTTGGAGAATGGCTCAAGAAATTGATAAAGCAATACCAGTCCTCGAGCAAGCAGCAAAAATGTCTAAAGAGGGCGATACCTATATTTTGTTAGGTAACCTTTATCTATTCGAGGATAGAATAGAAGATTCAATAAGAGCAATTGAAGCCGGCTTGAAAAAAGGTAAAGTTAAAAGCAAATCACAAGCCCAATTAGTCCTTGGACAAGCTCATTTCGAAATAGAAAATTTTGATGAAGCTAAAAAACAGTTTAGAGCTGCAGCCCGCGATGAAGATAAACGTATTAAAAAGACAGCTAATTCTTGGATTAAATATGCTGAAAATGAAGAAATTAGAGTGAAAAATCTTGCTTTAAGGAGAGAGTTTATTCAACAATCCAAGGCAAAAGAAACAACCTCTTAATTTCTAATATAGGTCTCAACTAAAAAATCATACTCGTTTTCTTCATCTTTTTTAAAAGACTCATTTGAAATCATTGACCATTCTGTAAAATCGAGGCGAGGGTAAAATACATCTCCGTCAATATCACAATTAACCCTGGTGAGAACTAACTTGTTCACTAAGTTAATACTCTCTTTAAAAATATATCCGCCTCCAATTAGTACAACCTCTTCAGCTAAGTTATTTTCTTTATTCCAATCTGTTGCTTCAGATATTGCTTGCTCTAGAGAATTTACTATTTGAATTTCACCCGTTGATGATAGGGTTGATGATATTACAATATTTTTTCTATTTGGTAGCGGTCTCCCAATTGATTCAAAAGTTTTCCTGCCCATTACAATGACTTTGTTTTGGGTATAAGCACTGAAGTGCTGGAGATCTTTCTTTAATTTCCATGGCAAGTCATTGTTCACACCTATTACATAGTTATTAGACAATGCGACTAAATGTGAAATTATCATTTTATCTATATTGCCATTTTTGCTTTTAAAGCTGGGTGAGATTCATAGCCTTCTAAAATAAAATCACTAACAGAGCAATTTTTTAGCTCATCAATCGAGTCTAGCTGAGGCATTATTAGCTTTGGAAGTTTTTTAGGTATTCTTGTGAGCTGTTCTTCAACTTGCTCTAAACTATTTTTGTAAATATGCGCGTCGCCAAATGTATGAATAAATTCTCCAGGAACCAGGTTTAAGATATTTGCCAAAATTGACTGCAGTAATGCATAGCTTGCAATATTAAAAGGAACCCCTAAAAACATATCCGCGCTCCTTTGATACATTTGACATGATAAGCGACCGCTTTCTGAAACATAGAATTGAGACATGACATGACATGGAGGCAATGCCATAGAATCAAGTTGCTCGACGTTCCAGGCACTCAAAATATGCCTTCTTCCGTTGGGGTTAGAGTTAATTTCATTAAGCAATTTTTTAATTTGATCCACGCCACCCCAATTTCTCCATTGGACTCCATATACTGGCCCAAGTTTTTTTGTAATATCATTATTTTCGTAACCAAGCTCAATACCTTGATTGTCAGCATTATCAGTCCAAATAGTAGAGAATTTACTTAAATCAGTTAGCTCAGATCTATCTTTTTCAAATCTAATTTCAGCTAATCTACGCTCATCATCTGAGCCTTCAAGAAACCATAATAATTCTGATACAACACCTTTCCATGCAAGTGATTTAGTTGTAACCGCAGGAAATCCGTCTTTAAGATCAAAACGGATTTGATGACCAAAAGACGAAATTACTCCCGTTCCAGTTCTATCATCACGATCTTCACCGTTTTTAAGAATGTGATCTAAGAGGTCAAGATATTGCTTCATTTTTTTTTAAAGATTTCATTAAAAGTAAAAGTCCAATAATTATCATGGGGATGCTAAGAAGCTGACCCATGCTTAATTGTAATGCAACAAAACCCATGTGAGAATCAGGCTGCCTAAAGTATTCTACAAAAAATCTTATTGCTCCATAAGCAAGCAAAAAGGTTCCACTGATAACCCCATGTTTATTATTTTTGGCATTAACAAACATCAGTAAAATAAACAGAAATAAGCCCTCAAAAAATGCTTCATAGAGTTGCGATGGATGTCGTGTAAATCCATATGGATCTGTCGGAAAAATAAACCCCCAAGTTCCGTCAGTAGGCCTACCAAATAGCTCTCCATTCATAAAGTTCCCAATTCTGACCAAACCAAGACCAATCGGCATGGCAATACATATAGAATCTGCAAGTCTAAGAAAAGAAATCTTGTGTTGATAGCAATAGACATACAAACTCACAATCACTCCAATCAAACCACCATGAAAGCTTAAGCCGCCTTCCCATATAAAAAATAAACTCAGTGGATTTGCTGCTAATTGATCCAAGCCATAAAAAAACATATAGCCAAATCTTCCGCCGATCATGGCACCAAATATTAACCCATACAAAAAAACAATATCATTCACCTGATCGGAAGAGAGCTGCAATTCTCTAATGATTTGATGTTTTTTTAAATATTGAAAGATGAATATCGCTGAAAGGATCCATGTCACAGCATAATATTGAATTCTAAACCAGCCAATCTCAATTAAACTTGGGTTATTGAAGAAATCTGAAAGCTCAATGATCAATTTATTATTACCAAAATACCAACCAAAATTAAAAACATGCCAAATGATATTTTTAGATTTTTCTCAGAAATAGAGTGACTTATATTTGCCCCAATTCTAGCAGTTAATATGCTCGCAAAAGAAATTGAGATAACTGCTGGCCAAAAAACATAACCAAAAGCGCCTGACGGAAGAATTGCTACTGTTGATTGTCCAAAATACATATATCCAATAGCTCCTGCGGCAGCTATTGGAACTCCACAAGCAGCTGCTGTGCCAATTCCACTTCTAATATTGTAGCCTCCAGCGATCATTAGTGGCGTGGTAAATGATCCTCCCCCGATTCCAATTATAGAAGACAAAAATCCTATCCAAGATCCATGAATTGGAGTAATAGATTTGGATAAAGCAATAATCTTTTTATCTTTTTCAGCAAGAAACTTCGTGAAGTTAAAAATCATTTCTATGCCAATTACAATTAAAAAAATGGTAATGATCCATTTTAAATTTTCATTTGTGAGGGTCGCTGCATACTTTGCTCCAATTACAGCACCTAAAATCATTCCCATGGATAAAGGGACCACTAGAGACCACTCAACACTCCTTTTTTTATGATGGGAAAGTGTTGATGAAATGGCTGAGAAAAATATACTTGCAAGGGATGTTCCAATTGCCATTAGAAATATTATGGAGCTCTCAAATCCCATGCCATAAAAAATTAAAATTAGTGATGGAACCAATATACTGCCTCCACCAATACCAAACATGCCGGCTAGTAAGCCAGTAAATGCACCTAATGATAGATAAATGAGAATTTCAATTGTCATAAAGGCTTATATATTTTGGAAGAAATTCAATTAACACATTTCTATAAACTTCTTGTTTAAATGGAACAACATTTGTTAAAGCAAACCAGTATGAAGACCATTCATAGTCTATAAATTCTTGAGGGATTTGATTTGAAAGATTTATTTTCAGCTCACCTTTTGCTTTGAGTAAATACCATTTTTGCTTTTGACCACTAAAATTCTCTAAACTTTTTGGTCTCGGTTTATATTCTCTCGGTATGTCGTAATGATACCAATGCTTACTTCTTGCTATAACTTTTACTTGGTGCTTATTAATTCCAACCTCCTCAAACAGTTCTCGATAAGCAGCATCTAAGTTTTTCTCGCCCACATCGATACCCCCTTGAGGGAATTGCCAAGCGCTTTTATCCTTTCTTTTGCAAATCAACAATTGATTATTTTTATTTAATACAATTAAGCCAACATTTTTTCTGTAACGTTTGTCATTCATGTTAGATTAACCCCTTATGAGCAAGCCTGATTTAGCTATTTTTGATTTAGATAATACCATTCTAAACGGAGATTCAGATTATTCGATGATTAATTACCTGGTAGATATTAATCTCCTTGATAAAGATGCAAAGTTAAAAAATGATGAATTTATTCTAGATTATCAGCAGGGACAACTAGATTTTAATCAATACACGAATTTTGCTCTAGAGCCATACATAGGCATGACGCAAAATGAGATTAATGAAGTAATTCATCCCTTTGTAGAAAAAATAATTGAACCAATGATAAATATATTTGCTCTAAAACTATTGCATGAACATTATGAAAACGGAGACAAAATATTGCTTGCAAGCGCAACAAATGAACTCATTGTAAAGCCAATAGCTAAAAGATTAGAGATCAAAAATGTTATAGCTACAAAAGTAGAATTCAAAGACAATAAATGCACAGGCAAGTTTATCTCTCCATCCGCTTTGGGAGAAGGCAAGTTGAAACTAGTACATTCTTGGATAAAAGATAATCAATACAAAAATTTTAAAGGCGTGACTTTTTATTCAGATTCTATAAATGACTTACCTTTAATGGAGGCTGTTGAATTTCCAAAGGCTGTAAATCCCGATGCAAAACTTGAGAAAATTTCAATTGAAAAAGGCTGGCAAGTTATAAAATTGCCAATAATTTGAAAAGAAATTTTCTTTCTATATAATCCAAATGAGAATCATTCTCAATAAAAAATTTAAGAGGTCTTGAATGCTTAAATCCATCTTTTTACTAATTTTAGTGGTTACAAGCTCATTGTCTGTTGCTAATGAAGTAAATATATATACATCAAGACATTATGACTCCGATGATCAGTTGTACGAAGATTTTCGAAAAGAGACTGGGATTAAAATCAATGTTATTTCAGGTAATGGAAGTGCTTTGCTTGAAAGATTAAAGTCTGAGGGAGCAAACTCTCCTGCTGATATTTTTTTTACTGTCGATGCAGGTAACTTATGGAAAATTCAAAAAGAAGGATATTTTCAAAGCATCTCATCTTCAAAGGCCTTATCAATAGTACCTAAAAACTTAAGGGGTCCTAATAATGAATGGATTGCAATTGCTAAAAGAGCACGAGTAATTTTTTACAATCCAGATAATGTATCAAATGAAGAAATTAAAGATCTTCGTTATGAGAATCTTGCAGATAAAAAATGGAGCAATAGGGTTGTTATAAGAAGTTCTAATAACATCTACAACCAATCTTTGGTAGCGTCGTTAATTTCAACTCATGGCATTGATGAAACTGAGTTATGGGCTAAAGGACTCATATCAAATTTTGCAAGAAAGCCTCAAGGCAATGACAGATCTCAGATAATGGCTGTAGCTAGTGGAATAGCAGATATTGCAATAGCTAATAGCTACTACTATGGATATATGTTGTCTGGAAAAGCAGGCGAGGATCAACAAAAAGCAGCTCGGAAGGTAAAAATGTTTTTTCCAAATCAAAATGATAGAGGAGTGCACATTAATATAAGTGGATTAGGCATTTTAAGGAATGCAAAAAATGTTGATAACGCCAACAGATTCATAGAGTTTTTGCTATCAAAAAAAATGCAAGCAAGTATGGTAAATAATTCATTTGAATATCCTGTCTTAGAAAATGTACTGCCTCATCCTGATATAGCAAGCTCAGGCTTGGATTTTATAGAGGACGAAATCTTAGTTTCAGAATATGGTAAATTTAATACAGAGGCATTAAAACTTATGGATAGGGCTGGCTGGAAATAACCATATTGTGATAATCTGCCTTTTTATCTAAATTCAGTTATACAAAGTGCCGTTTTTTAAAATTTTCACTATTTGGCATGCCTTGCCAATTTTGATTCTTCTGCTATTTTTTTCTCCAATACTAATAATTTTATTTAGTCTATTTAGTGACTACTCCGAAAACTGGGAGCATATTTATAATTATGTTCTAACTGACTATATTGTTAATTCGCTTATTTTAGTATTAGGGGTTTCAATTCTAGTAATAATCATTGGTTCTGTCACAGCTTGGATAGTCACAAATTATGACTTTACAGGCAGACGTTTTTTTGAATGGGGCCTTATCTTGCCGTTAGCAATTCCACCATACATTTTAGCATACACATTTACGGGTTTATTTGACTCATATGGAACATTGAATGAACTTGCAGGATCGATCTTTAATTTGCAAGAAAGCGGATTGTTTTTTCCCAATATTAGAAATATCTATGGAGCAATTTTAGTTTTCTCATTTACCCTTTATCCATATGTATATTTGATTTGTCGCACTGCTTTTTTGAATCAATCAAGATCTATGTTTGAAGTTGGAAGAACATTAGGCTTATCTCAAAAATTAATTTTCTTAAAATTAGCTCTTCCAATTGTAAGACCTGCTTTAATCGCAGGCACCATGATAGTTGCTATGGAAACCTTATCTGACTTTGGTGCAGTGGACCACTTTGCTGTTTCAACATTTACAACAGGTATTTTTAGGACTTGGTATGGAATGTATGATCTGACTACTGCTATGCAATTAGCATCAATGCTTTTAATTTTTATAACTTTTTGTTTAGTTATTGAAAGAACATCTAGAAGAAATGCCAGTTTTTCTACGATTTCATCAAATTTCAAGCCAATGCCAATAAAAAAACTATCTTCTCAACAATCTTTCTTATGTTTTCTTGTGTGTTTTATACCAATATTTATCGGGTTTGTTTTGCCAATACTTGAAATTTTGAATTGGTCATTAAGATTTAACTCAGGTTTTTTTGAAAAGCATTTTTTTAGAATATCCTTTAACACAATTTCATTATCAGTATTCTCTGCAATACTTTGCACCTTCATCGCAATGCTAATTAACTTTTCAATAAGATATCAAAATAGCTCAATCATTAAAGTTACTAATCCCTTTTTAAATATTGGATATGCAGTACCGGGACTAATTCTCGCGGTAGGAATTGTTCAATTATTTGTATTTTTAGACAACAATATATTGAATTCCTTTGATGGATATTTTGTTACCGGGAGTATATTTGGATTGATCTTTGCTTACATCATCAAGTCTTATGCTTTAGCAAACTCTACCTATGAAGCTGGCTATCAAAAAATAAGCCAAACGGTTGATGATACTGCTCGTATTTTAAAATCAAAGGGCTTTAATTTACTTTTTAGAGTTCACTTTCCTCTTTTAAAGACTAGTTTTTTTACTAGCATTCTCTTAGTAACATCTGAGGTTGTGAAGGAATTACCAGCAACATTAGTTTTGAGGCCTTTTAATTTTGAAACTTTAGCAGTTTCAACATATATTTACGCCTCCGAGGAAAGAATGATTGAGGCGGCTGCTCCAGCAACAGCCATAATATTAATAGGCTTAATACCTATTTTCTTTTTAACAAAAATGATTAGAGCATCTAGATTGGAAGATAAGAGATGAAAACAATACTTGAAATAAGTGATTTATCTCACTCTTATGGTGATGAAATTTTTACAATTACAGATTTTAGTTTCTCATTAAAAGAAGGTGAAATCACATCAATCATCGGTGCTTCAGGCATTGGCAAAACAACTTTATTAAGAATTATTGCAGGATTGGAGCAACCGGTTGAGGGTGAAGTAAGAATAAATGAAAAGCTGGTATCAAGTAAAAATTTTATACTTCCTCCCGAAAAAAGAAATTTGGGACTTGTGGTTGAAGATAGAGCCCTTTTCCCCCATTTAAATGTTAAAAAAAATGTGATGTTTGGAATAAATTATATCGAAGAAAAAGAATCATTAGCTCGTGAGTATCTCGAATTATTTAAAGTTCTAGATTTAGAAGAAAAATTCCCTCATGAAATTTCAGCTGGTCAGCAACAACGTGTTGCTTTTGCAAGAGCACTAATTACCAATCCGGATATTCTTTTGCTTGATGAGCCGTTTGCTGCGCTTGATAAAAAACTTAAAAGCGAGTTGCATGTTGAGACAAAGAAAATTTTCAAAGAAAAAGGCTTGTCAGTAATTTTAGTTACTCATGATGAGGAAGAGGCTGAGTACTTTTCAGATAGAATAATAGAGTTTCAAGAAAATAAGATCATAGTTCGTTAGAATCTTTTTAGCTATCTACATTTTCCATATTTTTAATCGCTTTATTCATCTGTCTCTCGCGCGAAGAATGTTCGTTAATAACTTTTAGCATTGCATCTGCCTTCTTTTGAAGCTCTGCAGTGGAACTACTAAAATTTTCAAATTCTTTTTTCAGTTTCCCAAATTCTTTCATAATCTCACTGGCCTTTTCATTTATTGCAAGAGTTCTAAAGCCCATGTGAACACTAATAAGATATGCCGCAAGAGAATTTGGGCCCATTATTAAAATTCTACTATCTCTAAATATTTGCTCCCTTATATCGCTTATTGAATCTATTAATTGCATCAAAGATTCACTAGGAATAAACATGATTCCCAATTCAATGGTAATTCCTGATTGAATATATTTACTATTGATATCATTCGCATCATTGATTACATGTCTTCGAATTGCATCTATTGCTGTTTTTATTGATTGAGAGTTGCTGCTGTCCACAGCAGACAAATAATTATCATAAAGACCAGAAGGGAATTTTGCATCGATTGGTAAAAGAAGACCCTCTGGTAATTTAATTGCAAATTCAACTCTTTTACCGGATCCAGTTATAACTTCTGCATTTTCAATGAATTGATTCGGATGAAAAATATCTTTAATTATTGCATCTAAAGCCCATTCTCCAAATGTCCCAGCTAATGCTCCTCCAGACAAATACCTATTAAGCTTGCTTAGTGGATCTTGAAAAGATTGAATTTCAAGAGATAGATCGGATAGTTTCGTTTCTTGTCTCTCAACTGCTTTATCTAAATCTCTCAAGGATTCTTTTGAATCTGAACTTTGCGAACGATCTTTAATATTAAGATATATTAATAGTCCTAAAAGCAGGATTATTATGATTAAAAGAATCCATATATATGCCACTTATAAATTTATCCTATAAAATATATTTTTTAACACACTCAATGATACTATGGATGAATCTCTAGAATCTAAATTTACCTCTTTAAAAGCTAAGAATCTCAAGATTGATTTAACTCGAGGAAAACCAGGAGCTGATCAGTTAGACCTTTCAAATCAACTTTTAACTAATAGTGTTCCATCTGAAAGTCCCAGTGGAGTAGATGTTCGTAATTACGGCCATCCACTAGGTATAGAGGAGGCTAGAGAGCTTGGTGCAGAGTTAATGTCAGCCACCATAGAAAATACCTTAGTTGGAGAGCAATCTAGCTTATTACTTATTTACCAACTCATACTTGCAAATCATCTTTTTGGCTTAGTAACGCCATGGAAGGATCAAAAAGATGTAGCATTTATCTGTCCTGTTCCTGGTTTTGATAGGCATTTCAGATTGTTAGAAGATTTTGACATCAAAATGTTGACCGTTCCTTTAACAGGATCTGGAGTTGATATTGAAAAATTCAAAGGGCTGCTTGAAGAAAACAAAAATGTTAAAGGAATAATGTGTGTGCCCAGGCATTCAAATCCATCAGGTGATATCTACACAGATGAAAATATTTCTGAGCTTTTAAAACTTGGAAAGGAATACTCCAGTGAATTTTTATTTATTTTTGATAATGCTTACCTTCTTCATGATTTTTTGCCGTCAGCAAATCAAACTGCAGTGTGGGATCTCGCTATTAAACATAATGCACTTGATCAAACGGCAATATTTTGTTCATTCTCCAAGGTAACATTTGGAAGTGGTGGCTTATCTTTTGCTGCTGCAGGAACCAAGCTTTTTAATCTCTTGGTAAGGCAGAGAACTTCTATGATTGTCTCAGCTGATAAGGTAAATCAACTGCGTCACACAGAATTCTTTAAAAACAAGGATGATGTTGTGAGTCACATGAGAAAACATGCGGAATTAGTTAAACCAAAATTTGAAGTTGCTTTCAATGCATTAGATGCCCTTAATCCAAAAATAGGCAATTATAAAAAACCTTCAGGCGGATATTTTATTTCCTACAATACAAATAAACCTATCGCCAAAAGAGTCATAGCCTTATGCGAAGAGGCTGGAGTTTTAATCACGCCTGCAGGGTCTACATATCCTCACTTTAATGACCCAGCAGATTCAAATATTAGATTGGCGCCAACCTTTTTGAATCTAGAGGATTTAAAAGAAGCAATGGAGGTTTTCATCACCGCCTTGCAGATTGCTCATCAGGAATAACTTAGTTAACCGCTCTGGTCAAAGGTACAAATTTTCCATCTTCAAAGTGAGAAAATAAGTTTTTAATTTCAGGATGTTTTGGCAATTCGTCTGTAACATCGTCAAGTAAGTTTTGCTCAGACACATAGGCAATATAAAAGATGTGGCCATTCTCAGCAAAGAGATGATAAAAGGGTTGATCTTTTTTGGGACGGATTGATGTTGGGATAGATTGATACCATTCCTCAGTATTATTAAATTCTGGATCTACATCAAATATGACTCCGCGAAAATCTAAAAAACGATGTTTCACAATTGCCCCGATGGCAAATTTTGTTTCAACTAACTCTTGTTTTATATTATCCATATACTTTATGTAATCATATCAAATTTTTGGAGCAAACCATGATAGTAACCAGCACACCATCTATAGAGGGTAAACAAATTCAAGTTTATCTTGGGATTGTTATGGGTAGCACTGTGAGAGCTAGACACTTAGGCACAGATATATTAGCAACCTTAAAAAATATTGTAGGCGGTGAGTTGAAAAGCTATTCAATTCTTTTAACGCAAGCAAGAAAAGAAGCTATGGAAAGAATGATTAAAAGTGCTGAAGAGATGGGTGCTGATGCAGTCGTTAATTTTAGGTATGAAACATCTACTATTGCAGCAGCTGCGTCAGAAGTTATAGCCTATGGGACGGCAATTAAGTTTGACCATTAATTCAATTAAAGTTTTTGGTGAACGTCATTGTGGAACTAATGCTATAGGTTATTTTGCTGGTAAAAATTTTAAGCTTGAATTTCAGCATTATGATTTCTTAGGTTGGAAGCATAGACTTGCTCCAAAAAAAGATGAGTGGTCAAAGTTTAATGTACAAAGTTGCTTATTTATTTTTTGTATGCGGAATCCTTATTCATGGATTAAAGCTATGCATAGAGAGCCTTATTATGATCATTATCCAAAAATAAAAGATTTATCTTTAGAGAATTTCATTAAATTTTCTATTGAGGACTATGAAAACAGTATTGTGATGTGGAATCAAAAAAATGATTCTTATTTTAGAATGTCAGATGAGATACCCAACTCAATTATTATTAACATTGAAGACTTTCACGCAGATCAACAAAAATTTCACACTAAAATAGCAAATTTACTTAACAGACATGACGTGCCTTTAATCAAAATGAATGATTATGTAAATGGAAGAGGTTGGCATGATAAAAAGGATATTGCATCTTCACTTCAGATACCTAAGTTAGATAAAAAAGTAGCTACAATTATTAACTCTTCTTTATCAGAAGAAATGATGAAAAAATGTAATTACGAAATACTATTTTAAACTGAGAAACAAATGAACAAAACTGAAAAAACTGCTTTTAGAGAAAGTATTATTGTTGTGATGATGGGGCTGGTTATTAATTTTCCTCTTCAAACTTTCTTACTTTGGTTAACTATAGATAATTGGAGTTGGACAAATACTCTTTTAATTTCAATATTTACTCAAACAATTCTTACCCTGGTTGCTTTGGTTAGGGTTTATTCTATTCGAATGAGGTTTAAAAGAGGAAGATTTTAAGGTCTTGAGCTTTCGTATGGGTAAAATATCTTTATGAAATTAAGAATGTATCAAGTTGATGCTTTCTCAGAAAAATTATTTACTGGTAATCCAGCTGCAGTGGTAATTTTAGAGTCCTCTTTGAAAGATAGTGTGATGCAATCAATAGCATTTGAAAATAATCTTTCTGAAACAGCCTTTGTAAGTATTTATGAAAGTCCTATTTATATCAGATGGTTTACTCCCTCAACTGAGGTAGATCTTTGTGGGCATGCAACTTTAGCAAGTGCAAGGATACTTTTTGAACATTATCCTGAGCTCGCAGGAAAAGAAATTATTTTTGATTCTAAGAGTGGCATTTTAAAAGTCACTAAAAATCAGGATAATTTATGTTTAAATTTTCCAGAAGACCGACCGGTTTTAGTAAGTCCAGATCCAAAATTTAAAGAAATATTAGGCATTCAGCCGTTGAAACTTCTTAAAGGAAAAGATGATTATCTTGCGATCTTTAAAAACCAAAAACAGATTGAGCAAATCCAGCCAAATTTCTTACTCCTTTCAAAACTAGATTCCAGAGGACTTGTTATTTCAGCTCCCGGAGATCAAACAGATTTTGTCTCACGATGCTTTTACCCCGAAGCAGGAATTGAAGAAGATCCGGTAACTGGATCAGCTCATACTATGTTAACTCCATATTGGGCTAAGAAACTTAATAAAGATAAGCTCAAAGCAAATCAGCTTTCTCAAAGGGGGGGGAAACTTAACTGCGAATTAGTTAATAATAGAGTTTTTATATCGGGGAGAAGTGTTATTTATTTTGATGGAATCATTTCTATTGTTTAAAATCTAATTTTATTAATTTTGGAGAAAATTTATGGCTACATATATTATTTACGCACTACTGCTTACAATTATTCAAATTTGGGTTGTTCCTGCTG
The DNA here is from genome assembly GCA_902599315.1 of uncultured SAR86 cluster bacterium. GTDB lineage: Bacteria > Pseudomonadota > Gammaproteobacteria > Magnimaribacterales > D2472 > D2472. Next base: position 272,580 of record CACKEY010000001.1, read on the forward strand.
CTTTTAATATAAAAAATTTTTCATGGTATACAACTAATAGAGATGAACCAATGCCTGAGACTTCTGTTATGGCAGGAAGAGCCATTAGGGCTGCTACGAATCTACAAGAAAGTCTACCTGCCTTTTTAGCGCTGGCTCTACTATCTATGCACTTATCTGTTGATTTGACCGGTTTAGCTTTTTGGTGGCTGATATTAAGAGTTGCTCATCTTATTACATATATTGCAGGTATAGCTTTATTGAGAACGCTTTCGTGGCTTGGATCTTTAGTTACTTTGATTATGATGGCGCTTGCGTTGATTTAGTATGAATCGTCAAGACTATATCAAAAGAAGGGAGTATAGCTCCCTTCTTTTTATCCGTTAGGATTGATTAAGAATTTCTCTCCAGTTGCTTGTTTTGCATAGACCATCAGTGACTCTAAAGTTAATGCCTCTTCAAGAGTAACTTCTTGAGTATATGTGCTAGCGAAAGTAGTTTTAATTTCATTTGCAACTCGAGCTTGCATTTCACCCATTTTCTCAAATCCAACCTTTCCAAGAAATGGTGTTAATAGAAATCCGCCTATACCCCAATACATTCCAAAGGTTCTATTGTTAGGCAATGTAATGGCTGATTGATTTAGTCCACCATAAATATAAACTTGCTTGTGATCCGTAGATCCATAGGGACTGTATTCTGTAGCATTTTTTCTTGCTGCACCTTCCATGCAAGCAAGAATTTTTCCAGCCAGTTCTCCTCCACCCGTTGCATCAAATGCAAGGGTTGCTTTGGTTTCTGTTATAGCTGTGGTTAGTTGGTCTATAAAATCATCATCCGATGAGTTACAAACAAACTTTGCGCTTATAGATTCTAATAAATCAACATGCTCTTGCTTGCGAACAATGTTTATGAGTTGCACATCATCATCATTACAGATTTTCACAAGCATTTGACCTAAATTAGAGGCTGCTGCTGTATGAACAAGCGCCGTGTGTCCTTCCATTTTCATTGTCTCAACCATAGCAAGTGCAGTCAGTGGATTCACAAAACTTGACGCACAATCTCTGGGCTCAGTACCTTCATTCATCACTAAGCAGCTTGCTGCAGGCATGCATCGGTATTGGGAATACATACCTCCGCCAACGACACTAACTACTTTACCAAGTAGATTCTGAGCATTAGCTCCAGCTTCAATTACAACACCAGAGCCTTCATTACCAACTGGCATAGAGATATTCAATCTTGGTTTCATCGCACCCATAATTGCCTTTGGAACATCCATTATAATTTTTGAATCTTCAGCCTGAAGAGTATTAATATCTCCAGGTCCTAGTAAAAGCCCTAGGTCAGATGGATTGATTGGAGTTGCTTCTACTTGAATAAGTACCTCATCCTCGCTTGGAACAGGACGTTTAGATTCAGTAATAGCTATTTCTAACTTTCCTGCATCAGATACGGTAGATGTAATTTGTTTATTCAAGCTCATTTTATCCCCTAAAAATTTTTAAATAGTAATATATATAAAGAACTATACACTCTAGAGAAAGCTTTAAAACAAATAAAAGAAATTAAGAATTTTTTATGCAGAATTACTCAGAACATATTGCAATTATTGGAGGAGGAATAGCAGGCCTTTCTCTTGGCTGCACTTTATTAAAGGAGGGCATCCCAGTAGTAATTTTTGAAAAAATGTTAGAAGAAACCTCTCATGGAGCAGCAATCAGTCTTTCTTCAAATGCATTGTGTCTTTTAGATAGGTTGGATGTTTATAGTGATCTCAAAACAAAATCATTTGTACATTCTGAAGCATTAATTCAAGGGCCCCATAAGAAGATATGCACATTCAAAACACCAGAAGTTTTGACAACACGTCGTCAAACATTAATGTCTCTTCTGCATTCTAGATTTCTAAATTTAGGCGGCGATATTTATCATGATCATACTCTTGTAAGTTTTGATGCTAAAAAATGTGAAGCAACATTTTCAAACAAAAAGAAATATAACTTTAAGCACTTGGCCGCATGTGATGGAATAAGATCATCGATACGCGACACTTTTTTTCCAGCAAATCAAAAGCCAAAATATAGTGGCTATAGTGCATGGAGAGGTATTGGTAAATCAGCTCTGAAAAGTATTCATTTTGCGCTAGGTCCTATGGGCCATGTGGTTAGTTATCCAATCAATAATGATGGTGATGTTAGTTTTGTTGCTGTAAGGAAGGAAGATTTTCAATTTAAAGAATCATGGAAAGAGCAGGGATTTCTTAATAATTTATTAGACGATTTTTCAATGTATGACCCCAGTATTTTTCCTGAGCTTAAAGATGGAGTAACCCTGTACAAATGGGGCATTTATATCAGGCCACCTTTACAATCAATGACTTCAAAAAATATTACTTTAGTCGGTGATGCTGCTCATCCAATGGTTCCATTTTTAGGACAAGGTGCTTGCATGGCGATAGAAGATGCTTATACATTTGCAATGCTTTGTAAACATAAGAATGGAAATTTTACTGATGCACAAAATATTTATGATTTGATTAGGAGTGAGCGCACTAAAAAAATTCAAAAGGCGTCCATGTTGCAGGGAAAGATTTATCATATGAAAAATCCTGTGTTGGTATTTGCAAGAAATTCAGTTATGAAATACACCAACATTCCAGGCAATGATCTGAAGAGGATTCATGATTATGATGCACATAAAGAAGTATTATTTTTTCTTAATCTTATATAGAAAATTTACTGAATTCCAAATCAGAGTCTTTATCAATATTTTTATTTGTATCAGGCATTGGATATTTCAATCCAGAGGCACAATTGAAGAGTACAACTTTTTCATCTTTATCTATAATCCCTTTCTCTAAGGCTATTTGATATCCGGCGGCTGTCGCCGCGCCCTCTGGACAAAGCAATAAACCATCTTCTTTGGAAATGATATCTCTAGTTTCTATGATGTGCTCATCTTCAACTGCAAAAGCAAAACCATTTGATTGACGAATAGCATCTAATATCAAAAAGTCTCCAATTGCAACAGGAACTCTTATGCCCGATGCAACAGTATTAGCGTTATCCCAGGCAGTTGCATGATTTAAGCCTTTTTCAAATGCATCAACGATTGGCGCACATCCAGAAGATTGAACAGCAATCATTTTAGGAAGTTTGCCTTTAAGCCAGCCTAATTCTTTTAACTCAGAAAATGCTTTCCACATTCCAATGAGTCCAGTGCCCCCTCCAGTTGGGTAAAAGATTGCATCTGGTAACGTCCATTGCATTTGTTCCGCAAGTTCAAAGCCCATTGTTTTTTTGCCTTCAATTCTATATGGCTCTTTTAGAGTAGAGACGTCAAACCAGCCCACTTTTTCTTTGCCCTCAAGAACTATTTTCCCACAATCATTAATTAGCCCATTCACCAGATATGTATCTGCTCCTTGAAGCTGTATTTCTTGAATATTTATTTTAGGCGTATCTTCTGGACAAAAGACAGTTGCTTTTATATTTGCTTGTCTAGCATATGCCGCCAAAGCTGCACCAGCATTTCCATTAGTTGGGATGGCTAGATGTTGAATCTCAAATTGATGTGCCATTGAAACAGCAAGAGCTAAGCCTCTTGCTTTAAAAGACCCAGTTGGAAGCCTACCTTCGTCTTTAATAATAATATTACCTATTTCACCTCCAAGCATATGAGAAGTTTTTTTTAGAGTAATTAAAGGCGTTACAACTTCACCTAAAGAAATTATGGAACCAGCATTTGAAACGGGAAGTAATGCTTGATATCTCCAGAAACCTGGAGCTGATTCTATGCACCAGCTATCTATCTTGAGCTCATTTTTAATTTTTTTTAAATCATACCTTGCTAACAATGGCATTCCATCATTAGAAAGATTGTAAATTTGATTTGCCGGATATATTTCTCCAGTTTTAGAGCACTCTAAATGCGAAAGATATGTTGGCATTTATTTGTGCACTCCGCCATATCTATCTGTTGCTAAGATCAGTTCATGAGTAATTTCTTTCTCAAATGCGCTATGACCTGAAAAAGGGGTGATAATAAATTTTGCTTCTGGCCAACTTTTATGAAGCTCCCAAGCTGTTTCTATAGGGGTGCAAACATCATATCTTCCCTGAATAATAGTAGCTGGGATATTTCTTATGATATCAATTCCGTCAATGAGTTGTTGTTCATGTGATAAAAAGCCCTTATTTATAAAATAATGATTTTCAATAAGCGCAAACGCTAGAGCAAACTTAGGTTTAGAAAAACTATCTGCCATTTCAGGGCTATAGCTCAAATTAACAGTAGATCCCTCCCATCTAGACCATGCAATTGCTGCTTTTAGTTTTTCATCCTCATCGTCGCTTTTAAATATCTCATAATATGCCGATATCAAGTTATCTCTTTTAGATTTATCAATTGGCTCAATAAATTTCTCCCAAGCATCAGGAAATATTTTGCTGGCGCCTTCTTGATAAAACCAATCCAATTCTTTTTTTCTCAACATGAAAATACCACGTAGGACCATTTCACTAACTGAGTCAGGATGAGTTTGCGCGTAAGCTAATGCGAGAGTACTTCCCCAAGATCCTCCAAAAACAAGCCATTGATCAATGTTTAATTTATGTTTTAAGGATTCAATGTCTGCTACTAAATCCCAAGTTGTATTATTTGTTAAACAAGTGTGAGGCTTGCTTCTACCGCAACCTCTTTGATCAAAAACTATAATTCTATAAGCATCTGGATTAAAAAATCTTCTAACTGCTTCACTTCCACCGCCACCAGGCCCACCATGCAAAAAAACAGCTGGCTTACCATTAGGATTTCCACATTGCTCATAATAAATTTCATGCTCGCCTGCTGCCATGAAGCCAGTATCATATGGCTTAATCGAAGGATAAAGGTTTATTAGTTCAGTCATAGACAAAAATTTATAAAAAGGAAATTGTAATTAATTTTTTTTGGTTGAACTATCTAAAAGCTCTTCAGACGATCCAATTTTAAATTGATCAACATCCTCTCCAAATAATTTTTTCGGGGATACTGACTCAAACTTACCTTCGGTATCTGTTGGATCAGTGAAAAATCCAAGCACATAGCCTCCTTGAGAATAACCCATTAAATCTCTTAATTCAGGAGATAAATCCTTTGCAATTGACGGAGGGCATGAAAGGTATTGATTCTCTTCTTGTCTTAACCAATTAGGTGCATAGTGCAGAAAAACGCCTAGTCTGTTTTCAGAAGTTTGATTAGCACCGCCTCCATGAATAACAGAGCCAGTATAAATAAATACTGATCCCGCAGTCATTTCGGCGCTTTCAATTTCTTCGTCTAAAGGCGTCCTGTTTTTATCCCATTTATGAGATCCAGGCACAACCTGAGTTGCTCCATTTTCTTTTGTGAAATCTGTAATTGCCCAGACAGTGGCAAACTGTGTTTCAATTTTTCGTGGTACATAACCACCCCAAACGCCTCTATCTCTGTGAAGGATTTGAGCTGTTTCTTTTGGGCCTATCTGAATTGCTGATGTGAAATGGAGCTGATAACCGTCACAGTGAGGCTCTAAAAACTTTTTTGATAAAGCATTGATTTTAGGATCAAGAGCAAGCTCACGACATTTTGGAGATCTAGCCATAAGAGCGCCAACTCTTTTTGTTTGAAATCCTGTAAATTCATTATCTCCCTCAATATCATTGTTGAGGAAGGGCTGAAGTTCATTTTGAATTTCAATTAGATCGCCCTCAGATAAAACATTATCAATCACGACTGCCGCATCCTGATCAATGATTTCTAAAATAATGTCTAAGTCTGTATCTGCACTTACATGTTGAATACTCATAGTTTCAGTTTAGGTTAAATTTAAAAGTCTGTGAAATATTTTTTTAAGTAAGAATTTATATTCTGGTTAAGTATTCTCCACCAAGCTCAGTTCAGATATAATTCTTTATCTTAAATTGCCCAGATAGCTCAGTCGGTAGAGCAAAGGACTGAAAATCCTTGTGTCGGTGGTTCGATTCCACCTCTGGGCACCATGTTATAAGATAATCATAACTTGGATAAATTTAAAAAAATTTCGTTCTTCCTTTCACTTATCTTATTTATTAGCTGTAGCTCAGAAGATAAAAATTGGTATCCTTTTCCTAACTCATTCTTTGGTCAAACCTATACAGCAGGCCCAATCGCTTTAACAAGCAATTTAAATGAAAGAAACATTTGGCAAAATATAAACGAGTTAAATATAAGCCTTGCCAGGATGTCATACGTTATGCAGCTTGGAGTACCTGAAGTTAATATCGCATGGTTTCTTCAAGATGGAGCATGGCCAGATGAACCAAATTTTCAGTTTCGAAGACTAAATTCAAATTATCAAGAATCTGAAATTAGTAAACATATTAATTTAAATGGTTATACCTATGACAGGATAAGTGAGAAGAATCTTTTGTCGTCAAACATTTCTGGGAATAAATTAAATATTGGAAATGGCTCATATCAAGTTTTGCTTGTGACTAATTTAAAGCATACATCTCCAAGCATTTTGAGAAAGGTTCTAGCCCTTGCAGATGCAGGGCTGAAAGTAATATTCATAGGTGATTTTCCGCAACGCGCAACTGGGCTTACTAATTTTAAAATAAAAGACACGGAAATCGTTAGATATGTAGAAAAGATTTCTAAACTTGTGTTCCAACTTAACGATACACAAGATCTTGCAAATACTTTAAAGGACCTAAATATTGATCCATTAATAACTTTATTAGATAAAGATAAAAATTACTTTAGATCTGCCACTAGGTCATGTGGCTCACATAAAATTATTTATTTTTTTAATGATTCTTATGAGGTACAGAAAAAATTTTTTTATTTAAATAAATCTTTAAAGAATATAAAAATTCTTGATCCTTTTGACGGAGCAATAGATGAATTTTCATATCGAAATTTTGAGGAAAATTTAACAATATCAATAGAAGGAGGCAAAGCAAAAATATTAATTTTGAGTCAAAGAACAGACTCAAATAATAAAAATTGTTTTAAGGCTAATGAATGGATTAATCCAGACGAAAGATACTTTCCAATTTTAAGATGGTGGTGGCCTGGAAATGCAGTAGAAAAAGCTCAGATTCAAACAGAGCTACAGAAATTTAAAAAAGCTAAGTTTTCTTCGATTGAGCTGCAAACATTGACAATTGGAATGCCAAAAAAATATTTAATGCAAAATAAAAATGAAATCTTTCAAGTGGGAGAACAACCCTTTTTTGATAATCTTAAATATCTATTTTCACAGGCGAATGCTTTAAAATTGAATGTAGATCTTACTCTTGGAAGTGGTTGGTCGAGCGGAGGCCCATTTATTAAAGATTTTCCCGCACAGCAACTAATAAAATCTGAGTTAGAGATCATTGGGCCTGTAAGCGAAGTAATAAAACCTCCTAAAATTCAAGAGCCCAATTATGTAAGCAAAACAAATTTCATTGTAAATAAAACAATAGGTAACTTTGATCAGGATGTTGATTTAATGAGTGTGACTTTGGCTAAAGTTAAGCAATCACAAAAAAAAGATATTTTGACTGAGTTTATAGATGTCAGCAATTTCTTAGATGATGATGGGTTGAAATTAGATATACCTGAAGGGAAACACAAATTGTTTTTTATATATCAGAATAATGTTTCTCATAATACCCTGGGTTCTGCATATAAGGGAGCATTGGATGAATCTTTAGTGTTAGACCATTTAAATAAAGGAGGCGTTGAGGAGTATATCGAGAAGCTTGGAAATAATTGGATAGAAAAAATTAAACCATATAAGCCAAGAAATTTTTTCATTGATAGTTTTGAGCTAATTGGTGAGTTACCTTGGTCAAAAAAGTTTTTTAAAACCTTTGAGGAGATGCATGGCTATAGTATTGCTCCATACCTACCGTTAATGTTTAAAAAGAATGGAGAATCAAAATACCTATATGCAATATTTGGTGAAGAGTTTTTATATCAATCAGAACATAGCCTTAGTGAGAGAGTATATGAGGATTATCTGTATACAAGAGAAAAGCTTTTTATGACTGAGTTTCTCCTGCCAATAAAAAACTGGACCAACTCTTTAAATATTAAGCTAAGGCTCCAAGCTCATGGAGGATATGGCAACTATTTGGATGCATATGCCATTGCGGATATTCCTGAAAGCGAGGGTCTTTTTGCAGGCGGAAGTTTTGATTTCTTAAAATTAGCATCCTCAGCAGGAAATATTGCAAATAAAAAGATTGTTAGCTCAGAGTCGTTTATCAAAATAGACTTTAATTACAATAAGTTAAAAATTGAAGATTATGAAAGGCTGGCTGGTAATGCATTCGCAGCGGGAATTAATCAGATAGTTTTTCACGGATATCCCTATAAGCTTTCATATTAGTGAATAACATGAGAGAAAAGTAATTATGTGTAAATTTTATCTACAATATTGTAATTTTTTTTATAATTTTTTAACATAGAAGATACGTTCATCCTAATTTATTCAAATTAGGACGGAAGTAGTCGAAAGACGAAGGAACGCATTATCGTTCATCTCGAAAGAGACGGAAGTAGGTAATGATACTGAAGGAACGCGTTGTTAATTGGTGTATATCGAAAGATATATTATTTTAATCGACGAAAACTGGAGGCTAATATGACTTCGTACTATAGAGGCATTAAAGTAACTCGCCAAAATAATACTAATCACAGTTCAGCTGTTGACAAAGTATTAAATTATAGAGGTGCTAAATACAATGCTTTAAAAATAAGCAAGTCAGCTAAACCATCAAGCGGTAATTATCGCGGTGTAAGCTGGTCAGCATAACTTATATTTAAGTTAAAAAAAGGAAGGTTATTACCTTCCTTTTTTTATTTAACAAACAAATTTTCATTTCGATAAACAAAAAGAAAAACGTAAATATTTAATCTCTGCTTTGAATATTAAAAATAAAAAGTTAAATTAAGAGTCATGAAACCAGTATGTTTAGTTCTAGGAGCAGGCGCAGGCATTGGCGGGACTGTTGCAAAGAAGTTTGCCAAAGAAGGCTTCCATTCATGTTTGTGCAGAAGATCTGATCAAAAAGGATTAGATCAGCTTGTTTCTGATATAGAGCAGGAAGATGGATCAGCAACAGGTTATTTAATAAATGCAATTGAAGACAATGTCTTAGAAGAATTAATTTTAAAAATTGAAAAAGACATTGGTCCTATTGAAGTCCTTGTCTACAATCTTGGCGCTCAAACAGGAATGAAGTTACTAAATGAAACATCTTTAAAAGAGTTTGAGTGGGGCTGGAGAATGGCAAATCTTGGGCTATTTAGAGTAGCAAAAGTTTTAATGCCAATTATGGAAGATAGGAATGCGGGAACATTTCTTGTAACTTCGGCGACAGCAGCAATGCGAGGCAATAAAAATCAGCACTCTCATGCTGCGGCCATGGGTGGAAGAAGGCTGTTGTGTCAAACTTTAAATGCAGAATTTGCACCTAAGGGAATTCACATAGCACATATTGTCGTCGATGGCATGGTGGATGCTCCCGATACATTGGGAAAAATGCTCGGAAAAGAATTATTTCAACAACTGCGTGAGACAAAAGGAATGGAACATGATGGCTTGATTTTGCCTACAAGCGTTGCAGATACTTACTACTATATATCTCAACAACATCGTTCTGCTTGGACACATGAAATTGATATCAGGGCTTTCTCAGATGTAGCTTGGTGGAATAGTTAGTTTAATTTTTGATACTCAATCCAATCAATTAGAAATCTTTTTTTATTTGGATAAGCTTGATTTGAGCAATTTTTATCATTGCAAAAAGCACTTTTATCAACCCAATAGTCGTCATATATTCCGCCAGCCGCAACATTAATAATTAAGTAATAAGATGAATTAAATGGGTATCCAAATTCTTTAAATGACTCCATATCTGAGTTAACAGAAAAATATGGCTCCGTTTCATCATTCAAATAGAAATTTATTTCGTTTTCTAGCCACTCTAGTGTAATCGAGTGAAAGTGATCTTGAAATTTTACTTTTTGCGGGATTAATACTTCACCAACGAGCGTGGCTTTATTATTAGGCGTGAAACCAAAATGAAGAGCAGAACTTGATATATTTGATATCCTGCCCCGGTTTTCCATGATGTCAATTTCTCCACCTTTAGGCCAATTTATCTCTTTATCCGGCATCAACCAAAATGCTGGCCAGAATCCTATTCCGCTTGGGACCTTGAAGCAGAAGGTAATCTTGGAAGGATATGTAAAGGATTTTTTGTTTTTAGAGTGAATTCTTGCAGATGTAAATTGATATTTTTTATATTTATTTTTATGGTAAATAGGTTGAATTTTTAAAAGCCCATCTTCAATAAATAAATTTTGATTTGTATTTAATTTTCCTCTGCCTATTCTGTAGTATTGCAATTCATTATTTCCCCATCCCGGAACAAGATTTCCTTTATAAATAAATGAATTACCTTTTGCATAAGTCCAATCTGATTTTGAAAGCTTTGGTTTGTCAAAATCTTCACTCCATGTAAGCAGGGCCGGATTTGTTTTTTCTTTGCAATATGAAACTTTTGATTCACCAAAAATAGGGCTATTAATTTTTTTAGAAAATACTATGTCATTATTTGTTTGAGTAAATAAGTTTGGAGAAACAACTAGAAAATTTAATAGAACCACAGGCACCAAAACCTTTTTATGATGTTTACTCACCATTTAAGGCTTAATCCAATGCTTTAAACCCAGATGCTTGCTCCACTTCTTCATTATTAAAGTATTTTTCCATTTGCTCTAGTAGCCATTGACGGTCTTCGTCTTTTGAAAGATCTAAATGTTTTTCGTTAATAAGAGTGGTCTGGTGAGATTTCCAAGATTCCCATGCTTCTGATGATACAGTTTCCATTAACTCTATTCCTTTACCACCTGGCATTGGAGGTATTGTCATGGCTGGTAATTCTTTTTGAAGTTTCTTGCAAAAAACTGTTTTATTCATAGTTCATTAATTACTTTGCTAATAGGTTTAGGAAGACCATATTGATCTATTCTATCTTTTTTTATCCATTTGTATTTTTTATTCGTATTAATTTTAGATTCACTTTCAGAAAGGTAGGTATTTAAGCTTATATTTAGAACTCTGTGTGTAAGTTCATGTTGAATTTCTTGACTCGATGTCAGTTTGAAAACCCCAGCATAGTTTTTTAACGATCTTGTCTCAAAAGGGATCCATAGATTTTTCCAGATCGAGCTATCTTCATTTTTTACGAGCAACAATGAATCTTTAGTTTGAATTAGAGATAAATTCATTGGAATAATTTTTTTTAGCTTAGCAACCCTCTTGTTTTTATTGATCGTAATATTAAATGCAGAAGCACATTGATTTTGAACGGGGCAATCTTTGCATGATGGATTAGTTGGGGTGCAAATTGTGGCTCCTAAGTCCATGATGCCTTGAGTATAAGCAAAGCAATTATCCTTATTAACAAATTGACTAGACAGTTTCCATAACTCTCTTTCCTTAATTAAATTAAGGTTCTGATTAACCAATCTTGTTATAACTCTTTTCACATTTCCATCTAGTATTGGATGCGGATTTCTATAACCCAAAGACATAATTGCTCCAGCAGTAGATTTACCAATTCCGGGAAGTTCCAGTAATTGATGAAATTCTTTTGGGAATTTATTGTTATATTTTTCTTTTATAATTTCTTTAGTCTTGAATATATTTCTAGCTCTTCTATAGAAGCCAAGTCCAGACCATAATGCTAAGATTTGATCTTCACTTGCCCTAGATAATTTTTTTTGAGTAGGGTATTTTTTAATGAAACTTTTAAAATATGGCGTCGCTGTTTTTACTTGAGTTTGTTGGAGCATAATTTCAGAGATCCAAATTCTATATGGCGTGACTTTTTGTCTCCACGGTAAATCATGTCTTCCATTATCCAAGTACCACTGGACGATTTTTTGCGAAATTAGTTGTGTTTGATTACTCAAAAAGGTTCTCTTTAAAAGTTGGACCTTCATTACCTTCAAAGGAGTAAATTATTGGAGCGCCAGTTGGAATTTCCAAAGCTATTACTTCTTCCTTTGATAAATCATCAAGTTGCATCACTAAAGATCTGAGTGAATTTCCATGAGCAGCAACTAAAATATTTTTACCTTCTATGATTTTCGGCAGGATTGAACTATTAAAAAATGGTAATACTCTCTCAGCTGTATCCTTTAGACTCTCCCCACCAGGTGGTGGTATATCAAAAGATCTCCTCCAAATATGAACCTGTTCTTCTCCCCATTCTTTTCTCGCATCATCTTTGTTTAGGCCAGAAAGATCTCCATAATCTCTTTCATTCAGAGCTTCATCTTTTACAACTTCAATATCAGGTTGCTCTATGCCATCTAAAATTATTTGACCGGTAATTTGTGCTCTCTTAAGAGCCGAAGTGAACATCATTGAGAATTGAATATTTCTTTCTTTAATTAATGAGCCCGCATTAATTGCTTCTTTCTTTCCATCAGATGTCAAATCAGGATTTTTCCATCCAGTGAAAAGGTTTTTGGCATTCCATTCACTTTGCCCGTGACGAACCAGCACTAAAAAATTTTGATCTTTCATAATATAAATCTCACTAATGAATATATTTTAAGCGATAATAGCCTTATGCTGGAATTCAATTTATTTTTAATGGACTATTGGTATTTTTCTGTACCATTGTTTTTATCAATTATTCTATGGTTTCGCTCTGAAACAAGAAGGGGTGGGAATCGAGTAGATTGCGGCCAACTTACTAATTTGGTGAATAAAAAATCCGCCCTTTTATTAGATGTCAGACCTAAGAGTGAATTTGAAACTGGAGCAATTGCAGGATCTGTCAATATTCCCTTCAACGAATTAGAAAATAGAAATGAAGAATTATTGAAAGCTCAAGATAACCCAATAGTTCTTATCTGCAAAATGGGAAGAAATGCCGCTTTAGCTGGAGAAAAAATGCAGAAATTTGGCTATAAAGAAACTCATATATTACAGGGCGGGATTTCAACCTGGCAACAAGAAGGACTTCCATTGGTGAAAGTAAAGTAGCGTATGAATTTTTGTCATAAATTTTTATTCTTTCTTTTTTTGATTATTCCTAATATTTCTGCAGATGAACTTACTATAAAGTTAGTGGGACAAAATAAGGCAGGCATATTAAATTTAGCAATATATGATAATGCAGAAGCATATGATCGCTCCGTAAAAGGAGAGGGAAGATCAGAAGGCGGTTTCTTTTCAGGAATAGATTCTTTTATTGAGCTTAAAGAAAGCCACGAGTTTGTTATTAATCTTCCTGAGGGAATCTATGCTATTGCACTTTTTATTGATGCAAATAAAAATATGAAAATTGATAAAAACTTTCTTGGCATTCCAAAAGAACAATATGGCTTTTCTAATAACGCCATGGGTAATCTATCTGGTCCGTCTTTTGAACAGGCAAAATTTCAGGTTAAAGGAAATTCTATACAAAATATAAAATTAAAATAATCTATAATCTTACTAATGAAAGAAGTAACTATCTTCACAACAAAAACTTGCCCATACTGCTATAAAGCCAAAAGATTATTAAAAAAATTAAATATTGTTTACAAAGAAATTTCTGTTGATTTTAATCCTAAGCTAAGAGCAGAAATGGCTGCAAAAGCTGGAAAAACATCTGTTCCTCAAATTTGGTTTGGTGATAATCACATTGGAGGCTGTGATGATTTACATCATCTTCACCAAGCTACAAATTTATTAGAGGCTTTGCGTTAAGCTTTTTGAGCTTTTATTTTTTTTGAGAGAGTATTTCTTCCCATACCCAAGACTTTAGCTGCATCCTGCTTTTTTCCGCCTGCTTTTTCTAGAGCAAAATCAATAATTACTTTATCTAATTCTGGTTCAATAATTTCGAGCATATTCTCTGCATTGCTTTGATAGATTTCACCCAGCCAATTAGATAATCCTGATTGCCAATTTTCATTTTCAGCTTTTACAGGTTGATCATTATTTTTAATTTCAGCAGGAAGGTCTTCTATATTTACATTTTGAGTAGGAGCCATAAGAGCAATCCAATAACAGGTATTTTCTAATTGTCTAACATTTCCTGGCCAATTATATTGTGTGAGAGCAAGAAGGGCTTCTGGAGATAGTAACTTTTGATCATCCATCAAAGAATCTGCATGTCTTTTTAAAAAAGCAGAGGATAGTTCGCCAATATCTTCTTTTCTTTGTCTTAGTGGAGGCACATCAATTCTAATAACATTTAATCTATAGTAAAGGTCTTCTCTAAATGTACCAGATGCAACTAGTGATTCTAGGCTCTGATGTGTGGCAGCCAAGATTCGTACATCTACCTTGATAGGCTTGTCTCCGCCAACTCTAAAAAATTCTTTATTAGACAAGACTCTTAATAAACGTGTTTGAGTCTCAAGAGGCATGTCTCCAATTTCATCAAGGAAAAGAGTTCCACCATTTGCTTGCTCAAATCTGCCAATTCTTTGTTCTACAGCACCAGTGAAAGCTCCTTTTTCATGCCCAAATAATTCTGACTCAATTAGCTCCTTAGGAATATCTGCCATGTTTAATGCTATGAAGGGCATGTCATGCCTTGGACTATTTTTATGCAATGATTTGGAAACTAATTCTTTCCCTGTTCCGGACTCACCTTGTATTAGAACAGTAGCATTGGTGTTAGCAAGTTTACCAATTGATCTAAAAACAAGTTGCATTGAAGGAGCCGAACCAATGATTTCTGACTTAGAAACTTTTTTTGGCTTAGTTTCTTTATGCTCCTCTAGAGCTTTTTGCACTGTAATTATAGCTTCCTCAAGATCAAAGGGCTTTGGTATGTATTCGAAAGCACCACCTCCATAAGAATCAATTGCAGCTTGCATGTCGGTAAAAGCAGTCATAATTATTACTGGTAGTTTTTCATAATTATTCTTAATGTGTTTTAAAAGATCATAACCATGCATGCCAGGCATTTTTATATCTGAAATAATGAGATCTGGCTTATCTATATTTAAAGCATCTATTAATGATTGGCCATCAGAAAATGTCTTTATTTCAAGGCCATCTCTACTCAGACCTTCTTCGAGTACAATTCGAATAGCTTCATCATCATCAGCTATCCATACTTTAGGCACTTTGAGCTCCATCTATGTTATTACTGGAAATAGGTATTAAAATTGAAAATATCGTTTGATCATCTTTGCGATCAAAGGATATTGCACCTCCATGAATTCTTACAATGTCTTGAGATATTGAAAGCCCAATTCCTGATCCATTTTCTTTACCTGATATCATCGGGAAGAAAATTTGATCTTTAATTTCTGAGCTAACCCCAGGCCCATTATCTCTGACAATAATTTCAGCTAGCGTTTTGTGGACGGTTCCATTGATTGGTTGTCGGTATGAAATTTTAGTTTGAATTCGAAGACAAGGTTTTTCTGAAAAGTTTGTGCAGGCATGAATGGCATTTTGAGTAATATTAATAAGAGCTTGAATAAATAAATTTTTGTCTCCATAAATTTCAGGAATGCTTGGATCATAGTCTCTTTCAATCATTAAATTTTCTTGAGATTCGGCATTGCTTAATGCTAATACTCGCTGCAAAGATTCATGAAGATTAAAATATTCAAAAGTTGGTTTTTTTGCGGGAGTTAATATTCTGGTAACAATCTCATTAAGCCTATCAGTTTCTTCTTCAATAATTTTTAGAAACTTTTTTGAAAAATCGTCTTCATATTTAGACTTTAAAATTTGAGCACTTCCTTTAATTCCTGATAATGGGTTTTTTACTTCGTGTGCAAGAGTTCTTGCTAAACCAGCAGCTATTTTTTGAGTTGAAAAATTTCTTGTAGAGTCAATAATCTTATTTAGGTTATCAATATTAACTGCTTCAATAAATATAAGATTTTTCTTATCTGAGAAAGTTATTGTAAGGTCAATTGTCCTTGAGTCACCAGATTGATAAACAACTTCAAAATCTCTTCTTGTAACTGATCCAGAACCCTTTCTTGTTTTTTGAAGTATTTGCTCAATTTGGTACTTAGTTTGTTTATTCAATAATGAAGAAATTTTTTTACCGCTAAGTTTTGATGAATCATCAGTCCAATATGCTGCTTTTGCAGCTTCATTCATCCACAATAAGTCTAAATTATCTCCATCCAAGATAATAATTTCAGTATTTAAGTTATCAAATGCTTCAAAGCTAGAAAGGTTCATACTTTTCTTTAAGGAATAAAGCCCCCATTAATCAGAGGGCTTTTTGGTTTTCCGTATTAGACTTATTCAATCTATGATCTATTTTGTGAGAGTTCCAACAATGTGAGCTAAAATTTTATACGGGTCAGCATTTGAAGCAGGCCTTCTGTCTTCTAAGTAACCGTTCCAGTTATGCTCAACTGTATATACTGGAATCCTTATACTAGCTCCTCGATCACTTACTCCATATGAGAATTGATCAATGCTTTGAGTTTCATGGAGGCCTGTCAACCTCATATCATTGTCAGAGCCATAGGCAGCAATTCCTTCTTCATGAACAGCACCAAGCTTGTCACACAATGAAGAAAATAATTCTTCTGAGCCTTTGGATCTCATTTCTTCATTTGAAAAGTTAGTATGCATTCCTGAACCATTCCAATCACCAGTTTTTGGTTTAGGATGAATGTTTACACCAACTCCGTATTCTTCTGCAATTTTATATAGAAGATATCTGCTAATCCAAAGATCATCAGCTGCTTTTATTCCAGTACCAAAACATTGATATTCCCACTGACCAAGTGCAACTTCTGCATTTGTACCCGTTAGTGTGATTCCTAAGTCAAGACAAGCCTGAAGATGATGGTCAGAAATTTCTCTGCCAACAACATTACCAGCTCCAACACCACAATAGAATTCGCCTTGTGCTCTCGGCTCTCCATTTTCCCATCCAAGAGGCTCGCCAGTTTCAGGATCAGTAAAGAAAAATTCTTGCTCAAATCCAAACCACCATTCATCTGTGACGACTTCAGCGGCAGCTGCTCTAAAATTTGATGGATGAGTTGTATGATCAGCTGATTGGACTTGAGTCATTACTAAATCATGACCGTTTGGATTTTCGTAAGTTTCAACTGGAAGAAGTAGGCAGTCTGAGCTTCCACCTTCGGCTTGTTGTGTTGATGAACCATCAAAGGACCAATCAGGAGGAGTATCTGCATCTGTTGCTTTAACTTTGCTCCTCATAAATGGCTCTGGTTGATAACCATCAAGCCAAATGTATTCATATGTTTTATATTTTGACATTATCTTTCTCCTAAAAAGTTATAAAATTTTATAGTGCTATATAAATATGCAATATCAGTGCCAATATTTACGCACTTATATAGTGCAATTAACGAAATATTATAGAGCATCATGTTTAAATATGCACTTATTTAGTGCATATTTAAGAATATTTTAATTTTTAAAAAGTATTTTTCAAAGGCTTCAAATGAATGATTTCCACCAAATTTAATCTCAACCTGGCTTGAAGCAAAATACTTGATCGCATATTTATAATCCAGCACTTCGTCACCTGATTGAATTAAAGTCAAAAAATTTTTTGGCCTTTTTAGGAATTTAATTTTTTGATTCATTGTTTCCAGCAATTCTAAATGATGATTATTGATAATAAACTTTTCACCTGTGGAATAATTTTCATTCTCTCCAAGATACTCTGACATATCTATAGGTGGAACAGCTGGATTTACATTTACACATCGGAGATTATATTTGTCTGAAAAATATGTAGCATAAAAACCACCCAAAGAACTTCCAATGATAGATGAGGGAGATTCTTTTTTTATTATTAAATCAATTTGAAGATATGCACTTTCTATATCGTTGTCTAAATCTGGAATCAGAATCTGAGTTGATTTAGTATTTTTTTTAATAAAGGTATTTATTAGGTTAGCTTTTGTTGAATCAGCAGAAGAGGCAAATCCATGAAGATATAAAATTTTAGTCATTCAAAAAATTTATTTTCTTTAGTTCAAAGATATTTTGTAAGCTTGCTTTTGTTGAATTAGCAGAAGAGGCAAATCCATGAAGATATAAAACTTTAGTCATTCAAAAAATTTATTTTCTTTAGTTCAACTGCTCCGTTTATAAAAATATTCTCTAGCCATTCAGTTAGAATTCTATTTTGTTGATATTTCTCATCTTGCGAGTGACTGAATTGTTGAGGGGAAAAAAATGGAACTGGTTTTTCCTGTTGATAAGAAACTACTTCAGCTAATTTTGCATCGATGTAAATATTTATTCTCAATAAAAAATCCACCAAAGCCAGATCATTGTTCTTAAATTTCGCCTCAATAGATAGAGTATGTTGTGTTCGTGAAATTACAATAAATTCAGCTTCACTTTTTTGGGTATGATTAAGAATCTCAAAAACATAGACATCATGTTTAAAGCTGCAAAGAATTTTTCTAAGTCTAGAATAATTTGCACTACATGTTGTTAGGTGATCCCTAGTTTTTAAAATTTTATACATTTAATAAATTTTATAATCTTTGTTGAAAGGAGTATAGGATTTGCAGGCTTCGATATAATTTTCTATCTGTATTTTTTCAGATGTACAAAAATGAATTACAGCTTCGTCAAAATCTTTTTCTAAAAAATAATGAAATGATGAACTTGAATGCGGTTGAAATCCTCTCCGAATTTTATGTTCACCTTGAACTCCTGGATCAAAGTATTTGAGATTGTTTTTTATACAGTATTCTATTCCTTGATAATAACAACACTCAAAGTGCAGGTTTTTTATTTTCTTTGTTGCTCCCCAATGTCTTCCATACAAGGTATTTTCACCTTCAAAACAAAGTGAGGCACCAATTGTTTCTCCTTCAAGCTCTGCAAAAAAAATAACTGGTTTAACACATTGATTTCCGGTATTTATTAAATAAAAAAATTCCTTATTTAGATATGGATTTTGGGCTCTCTCATAGTACGTTTTTTGATAAAATATATAAAATAAATCCCAATCTTCAATGGTAATTTCATCACATTTTTTGCAATTAATTTTAATATTTAATTTCTTAATACTATTTCTCTCTTTTCGAATAGTAGATCTTTGACGAGATGTAAAAATTGATAAGAAATGATCAAAGTCAGAAAAATTATCATTTATCCATGTAAATCTGTAATTAAATCTTTCAATAAAATTTCTATCACGCAAAATGGCCTTGCACTCTTCATTTGGAAAAAGAATATGCCAAGACTCTATTTGCTCTGCCTCCATTTTTTTTATACCCGCATCAATTAGACCAATTTTATTTTTTTTATTTTTAGCTAGAATTCTATCTCCTTCACAAGGAGTAAAAGGAATTGCTGTTAGTAATTTAGGGTAATATCTTCTACCCGTCCTTTGTAAGGCATTTGCCCATTGCTGATCGAAAATGAATTCACCATAACTGTTAAATTTTTTATATAACGGCATAAAACTTATCAATTTTTCACCTTCAATTTCTCCTAGATGATTTGGAATCCACCCAGAGATTTCTGCAGCAGATTCACTTTGCTCCATTGCTCTAAGGTATGCAAAATCTTCGAAAGGATTATTTGCTTTATATGAATAAGATTTCTCTTTTAAATTAATTTTTTGGATTTCAGATTTCATCAAATTAGATAATAAGAAAACATAATACTGAGAGCATTAGTAAATAAAAAGATGCCCAATGATTATTTTTAAATGCCAGGAAATATTTCTTTTGATTAGCAAGATGATGTTGGTGTAAGTAAAATCCAATTAAAAAAATTACTCCTAAGTACCAAACAAATTTAAGTGCAGCCTGCCATCCCACAATTAGCAAAAGAAAAATTGCCATTGATTGAAAGCAAGCAACAATTTTTAAAGTGTTTGATCCCCACCATATTGGTGTCGAGTTAATACCTAGTTTTTTGTCGTCATCTATATCACATAATCCATAAAGTGTATCAAAAGCAATAGTCATCGCAGCAAGTGCAAAGTAAAGAAATGTCATTGTTGAATTATTTAATTCATCTGTCATGGCATAAACAATAATCGTTGGATTAAAAGTGAGACCAAGAAATATTTGCGGCCCCATTAAAAATCTTTTTGTGAGGGGATATAAAATTATCAATAGGCTAAAGCAAAAACTTATAAAAATGGTATTTGCATTAGTTAGGCTGAGTAAAATCAAACTTAAAAATCCAAGAATTAAAAATAGAGCCCAGCTTTCGTATATTGACACTCTTTTGCTCGGAATCGGCCTTAATTTTGTTCTTTCTACACTGCCATCAAGGTCTTTATCCCATATATCGTTAATAACGCAACCCGCAGATCTAACTAAGATGCTTCCTATAACAACTATTAAAAAATCAGAATATATAAAATTACCACCAGTACTTATAATTAATGCTAATAATGCTGGCCAAAGTAAAAGATATATCCCAATAGGCTTATCAAGCCTCATTAGTTCAAAGAATGCATGTGCTTTATTCATGGGGATAAGAAAACCTCCATAACAGTTAATGGGCAATCACGAACAAGGTAATGTGTTCTTCTTCCCCAAACATTACTATTATCAGCCATAGTAAATTCTGCAAATTCACGATTAGTTTTAACAAATAATTTACTTTGAAAGATCAGATCACCCAGTGGCTTAGACCCTATTGATCCCAATCCTGGATATCCTTTAGATGATGTAAGAGTTGGGATGATACTTCTTGCATGAACCAAAGGTAATAAATTTCCATACAGCAATACTTCTCTAATCCGAACCTCTTCAGGAGACATTTTAAGAGCCGCATATTCGTCTTCTTCTGCTATTCCAATATCATCTCGCAAAATTTCTAGTTTGAATTCGGCTTTAGATGAAATTTTTTTTGTAATTGAATACTCCTCATTTAACCAATCTAGAATTCTTTTTTCTTTCAAGCGATGTTTTAATTCCGAAGAATTTAGCCATTTATTTTTTCTTGTAAGTTGCATTAGAATTAGATCTTTAAAATCTGATATTATAGCCTGCTTAATTTTCATTAAATGAGACTTTTAACACTTATTAAATAAGAGAGAAAAAATGCAATATAAAAAATGGGAATGCATTGTTTGCGGACTGATATATGACGAAGAGCTAGGCTGGCCTGATGATGGTATTGAGCCTGGTACTGCATGGGATGATGTTCCTGATGATTGGTTGTGTCCAGACTGTGGAGTCGGTAAAGAAGATTTTGAAATGATAGAAATTGAATGATTGATACCCCAAAAAACCTTACCAGAAACATACTTATTGGTCTGATCCTCGGTTTTGTTGTCGGTTCTTTCCTTTTTTACACTGATTTTTTACCAAGCCAGATTGATGACTTAATAGAAAAATATATTTTTAATCTTGGGGGAGATATCTTCATGAATCTCCTGAAGTTGTTAGTTGTGCCTTTAGTTTTCTTTTCTTTGGTATCGGGCATTTCCTCTTTAGGAAGGGAACAGTCTTTAGGAAAGTTAACATCTAAGACTGTTGGATTCTATTTGCTAACAACTGCCATAGCAGTATCTTTAGCCTTACTTGCAGGTTCGCTCTTTAAACCAGGCTCTAATTACTCATCTGAATTAGCAATGATTGCACCAAGCTCCTTGCCTGAGGGCCAAGGAATTTATTTTACTATTGTGGGAATTTTTCCATCAAACATTATTCAAGCCATGGCAGAAAACCAAATGCTAGCAATAGTTTTCTTTAGCATTATATTTGGTCTAGCACTGAATAAGACCAATCATTTAACAGGTAATTTAAGTGATTCATTTTCTAAATTAAATACTGTATTTTTACAACTGATTGTAATGATAATGAGCTTTGCACCCTTGGGTGTTTTTTGTTTAATTGGAAAATTTGTTATCGCTGATGGGCTTGATATATTCCAAGACGTTGTTACCTATGTTGTTTTATTAATTACCCTGCTCTTATTTCACGCGGCTTTTACCTACTCTTTTTTTCTAAAGGTTATAGGTGGTTTAAATCCAATAACTTTTTTCAAAAAGATGAAAGATGTTATTTTATTTGCATTTTCTACTTCATCAAGTGCTGCAACAATTCCAGTAACTCTCAAAACCGCTAATCAAGATTTAGGCGTTAATCAGAATGTAGCTTCTTTTGTGGTGCCTGTTGGAGCTACTATCAATATGGATGGAACAGCAATCATGCAAGGCTTAGCAACTGTATTTATTGCTCAAATGTCTGGCATTGATCTAACACTATTTCAGTATATGCAAGTTGTCTTACTAGCTGTTGCAACCTCAATTGGAACAGCTGCTGTTCCATCAGCGGGAACGATTACTTTAATAATAATTTTGCAGCAATTTAACTTACCACTTGAGGCAATAGGGATCATTTTGGCAGTTGATAGAGTTCTAGATATGATCAGAACATCGGTAAATGTTACCGGTGATGCCGCAATTGCATGTATAGTTGCGAAAACAGAGAATCAGTTGGATGAAAATATTTTTAATTCAAAGGCTTAATTACTAATTAAACTTAATTTTATTTGATAAAATCTAACGCTTTTTAAAAGGAGAGAAATGATGAATGTATTAATTGCACCTGCATTAGGTATTTTTGGTTTAGTTGCTGCTTTTGTGGTATTTAGTTTGGTCATGCGTTATTCAGATGGAACAGATCAAGTGAAAAAGATTGGTGACGAAATTCATAAGGGCGCAATGAAATTCATGAAAACCGAATATACCTATCTTCTAATTTTTGTTGCTGTATTGGTTATTCTGGTTGCAACTTTTCTAACAATTCAATCAGCTATTGCAGTTATTGTTGGTGCAGCATGTTCATCATTAGCAGGATTTATTGGAATGTATGCAGCAACAAAAGCTAATGTTAGAACTGCAACTGCAGCTCAGCAAGATGGTGCAGCTGCTGCATTAAGTGTTTCTTTCTATGGAGGTTCTGTGATGGGATTATGTGTCGCCTCACTTGGCTTAATTGGTCTAGGCGGCCTCTTCTATTTTTTCAGTGAATCTCATGTTCATGCACTTGAGGGATTTGGTATGGGTGCGTCAGTTGTTGCATTATTCTCTCGAGTTGGCGGAGGCATTTTTACAAAGAGTGCAGATGTTGGAGCTGACTTGGTTGGCAAGATTGAGGCTGGCATTCCCGAGGATGATCCAAGGAATCCTGGAGTTATTGCAGATAATGTTGGAGATAATGTTGGTGATGTTGCAGGAATGGGCTCAGATATTTTTGAGTCCTATTGCGGTTCAATGATTGCTTCTATTGCCATAGCTTACACTTTAGGCTCCAAAGAAATGATGATGTATCCATTGGCGCTAACTTCAATTGGCCTCATAGCTTCAATTATTGGGATAATAATTGTTAAATTGCAATCAGCAAAAGCTCCAGCAAGCGCTTTAAGATCGGGAACCCTTTTAGCTCCAGTCATTTTTATCATCATGGCTTATTTTTTAACAAATAGTATGGTTGGTGTTTCAATGAATGTTTGGTGGGCAGTCGTTTGTGGAGCTGTTGGTGGGGTCCTTATTGGATTAATTACTGAATACTATACCGGCGGAGCCCCTGTGAAAAAAATTGCTGAGTCTGGAGAAACTGGTTCAGCAACGGTTATGATTTCAGGCCTGTCTGTTGGAATGCAGTCTGTTGTAATTCCGATTTTAGTATTGGCAACTATTATTCTTATATCCACAAGTTTATCAGGCGTTTATGGAGTTGGTGTTGCTGCAGTCGGCATGCTTTCAACTGTTGGTATTACTATGGCTATTGATGCATATGGTCCGGTGGCAGATAATGCTGGTGGAATAGCAGAGATGGCTGGCATGGGTGAAGATGTAAGAGAGATTACCGATTCATTGGATGAGCTTGGCAATACAACAGCAGCCATAGGAAAAGGCTTTGCAATTGGAGCTGCAGCTCTTGCTGCATTAGCAATTATTTCTGCATTCTCAGCAGTTGTGAGTCTTAACTTCGGCGAAGCTTTTACATTGTCTCTTGGTCAACCAATTGTATTAGTTGGAATGTTTATAGGAATATGTATTCCTTTTCTAATTTCTTCAATCACCATGACAGCGGTTGGAGATGCTGCATTTGAAATGATAAATGAAATTAGAAGACAGTTCAGAGAAATTGCTGGCTTGATGGAAGGCAATGCTGATCCTGACTCAGAAAAATGTGTTGAGATAGCAACCAAAGCAGCTTTAAAAAAGATGATGTTACCAGGTGTTATTGCAGTAGCAATGCCAGCAGTTGTTGGGTTTGGCTTGGGTGCTATGGCATTAGGTGGAATGCTTGCAGGCGGTCTTTTAGGTTGCGTTGCACTTGCCTTGTTTATGGCAAATGCTGGCGGCGCTTGGGACAATGCCAAGAAATATGTTGAGAAGGGCAACCTTGGTGGAAAGGGTTCTGATACCCATGCCGCAGCTGTTGTTGGAGACACTGTTGGCGATCCATTTAAAGACACATCTGGACCTTCAATGAACATCTTAATTAATGTAATGGCAATTGTTAGTTTAGTTATAGCTCCATTGTTAACATTGAACGGAATGTTATAAAGTAACTTAATTAGAAACTTAAAAAAAGACCCGCATCTGCGGGTTTTTTTATTTCATTTAAATGAAGTCTTTGAATTCAAAATAGTTTATTCCACCTTTTTTACATTCAGGTTTTTGCACGACTGAATTAGATATTTTTTTTGCTGAAATGCTTCTAAATTTTTTTAATGGCCCATACAAAAAAGGATCAGCAATCATAGATACTACATCAGCTATAACTATATCCAGCCTAGCCTTATTTCCCATGAGATGTCCGGGTTGAAAAAAATTTGTGCTCTCAAATCCAAGTTTAATTATTTCCATTTCAAGTTTACCTTTAGTTTTTAAATAATAGTTCCAAGAATTTGGATTAGCTCCAGCTGCTGAAATAAGAACAATGTTTTTAGCGCCGGCTTCTTTAGCTTTTTCAGCTATCTGTAGTTGATAAGTAAAATCTACTTTAAAAAAGTTTTCTTTAAGGGCGCGGCTCATTACACCTAAAACGTTTTGATAATACAAGGGATATCCTAGTGAAAGATAAACAGTTTCTAACTTCGGAATTTTCAAAGCTGAGATGTTATCAAAGTCAATAATTAATTCTTGTGCGCTATCTGGCAAGTTAGGAATAGCTCTTCTTCCCAAAGCTATAATTGGGCTTTTATTTAAGCCTAATTCTTTTAGGATAAGATTACCTAAAAATCCGGTTGAGCCTGCTAAAAGATTCATTTTTTGTACCTATTCATAGTTTCTGGCACTTTGCCAAACATTTCCTATGATAAATTATTATTAAATCTAATGAAGACATAAAATAAAAAATATTTAGCTTTGGCGATCTTAATGTAAAGTTTACATATGAAAATAAATTTGGAGAGATAAATATGAATCAAATAGCACTTTTAGCACCAGTTCTTGTATTAGGACTTTGGACTTTTACAATTTTTTTAGTGATGGCATTTGGCAGACTTAGATTCATGAAAAATCCTCAGGACGCATCGCACACGAAAGATCTTAAAGGCTCAATGCCTGCTTGGGTTGAAAGAACGTCAGATAACTATAATCACCTTTTTGAGCAGCCTGTTGCATTTTATGCTGTGACTTTATCAATTGCCTTAATTGATAATTTTGATTCATTTATGGTTCAGTTGGCATGGGCATTTGTGATTTTAAGAATTATTCATTCACTAGTTCAATTAACTATTAACATAGTCCTTGTAAGATTTTTATTATTTGCTTCAGGGTGGCTAATTATTGCTTATATGGCATATTCTCAGCTCTTTGCCTAGAGTTATTTTATAAATTATTATTATTAAATACATTGGAGACTTAAAATGAAAAAATATTTTGTTCTAGCAATTACCTTGTTGTTTTGTAATATTTCACAAGCAGCTGTATATCTGATCGATTTTAAATGCGATCAGGAGGCATATAAAGTTTTTGCCACCATGACTTTAGATGAACTTGATGGTCAATTTCTAGAAGGCTCTTCAAAGCTAGCTAGATATCACGACTTAACGACTGGCAATGGTATAGTCTTAGTTGAAGCCGAAGACCCGACTCTTGTAATTGAATTTGCTAATGGATGGAGCGAAGTCTGTGAATCTGCAATAGTCCCTGTAGTAGACGATAAAAAAGCAATGGAAATATTGACTAGATAATTAAGCGTCAGCAAAAGCCATAGACCCAGAAATCCATCTCTCAATGAGCTGATTAGCAAGCTCTGGGTCTTCATTGCATATTGACTCGGCAACTTTTTTAGTTTCCATAAGATACTGACTATCCCTAACAAGATTGGTATATTTCATCGGTACAATACCAGTTTGTTGTGCGCCCATAATTTCTCCAGGCCCTCTTATTACAAGATCTTCTTCAGCAATTTTGAAACCATCTTGAGAGTCTACTAATACTTGAAGTCTTTGCAATGAAACATCTTGAATCTTATCTTTGTGCAGAAGAATGCAGTAGCTTTCTTTGTTTCCTCTACCTATTCTGCCTCTTAATTGATGCAGTTGAGCCAAACCAAATCTTTCTGCATTTTCAATGACCATGATATCTGCATCAGGGATATCGACTCCTACCTCAACAACGGTCGTTGAAACCAAGATTGAAGTTTTGGAATCCTTGAAAGCTTGAATCTGCTCTTGTTTTTTATTTGCTGATAGCTTGCCATGCAGGCAACCAACCTTATCTTGACTAAAATGTTCAGATAAATCCTCGTATGTTTCCATGACGGCATTTAAATCTAGGTTTTCAGACTCTTCGATTAAAGGGCATATCCAATATATTTTGCTGCCTTGTTTTGTTGCAGCTAGTATTCTTTCAATAAGCTTATCTTTTCCGCTTAAAGGTAAACATGATGTTTGAATTGGCTTTCTACCTGGAGGCAGCTCATCGATTACAGACACATCCATGTTTGCATATACACTCATAGAAAGCGTTCTTGGAATGGGGGTTGCTGTTAATGTCAGCTGATGAGGCGCTGATGTTTCAGAGTCATTTTTTTTTCTTAAGGCTAGTCGCTGATTCACTCCAAACCTATGCTGCTCATCGATAATAATGAGAGCAAGACTAGAATACTCGACACTTTTTTGAAATAAAGCATGGGTTCCAACTAGTAATTTGATCTTACTATCTTTGAGGTCCTCTAAGATTTTCTTTCTTTGGCTTGAAGTAGTGCTGCCAGTAAGAAGAGCCACTTTTCCTGCTTGTTTATTAAAAAATGATTTCAAACTAAGAAAATGTTGTTCTGCTAGCAGTGTGGTTGGGGCCATAAAAGCAACCTGAAATGATGAATCAAGGGCTAAGGCAGCAGCCAAAGCACCCACCACTGTTTTTCCTGATCCAACATCTCCTTGAACCAATCTCATCATGGGAACTTGCTGCGATAAATCCTTTTTAATTTCATTGACAACTCTTGCTTGGGCTCCAGTTAACTCAAATGGAAAATTCAATTTAACTTCTTTTGTCCATTCACCTTCTTCGGTTAGCGAAAATGCATGATGTCTTTTTTGCTTGCTTTTTAAGAAAGCCATACCAGCCTGAAAAGCAATCATTTCCTCCTTCAATAGTCTCACTCTAGCTGGATGCGAACCTCCAGGAAGCATTTCTTCGATGTTTATGCCTGCATCAGGATTATGAATCGTTGCTAGGGCATCAATAATTTTCATGTTTAAAGATGAGTCATATTTTTCTACATCGAGAAAGTCTTCAGCAAAATTTAGCTTTGAAATAGCAGCATTAATAAATCCCCTTATTTTTTTTTGGCCTATGCCTTTTGGAACCCTATATACAGGAGTAAGTTTTTCATCTTTTAAAATATGATCACTCAATATTACTTCGTATTCTGGATGAATCATCTCTAATCCATATCTACTGAGGCTCACTTTCCCGTAACACAAAAGCTCAGTTCCAGCTTTGAGTTGTCTTGTTTGAGCAGGATGGAAATAAAAAAAGCGAATATTAATATTAGAATATGAATCAGCAGCCTTAAGCACCATCATCTTTCGTGGTCTATAAATGGATTGAGCAGAAACAATCTTTACTTTAATTAATTTCTCATCTCCGGGTTGAAGGTCACTTATATTTGAAATCTTTGTTCTATCTTGATATCCAAATGGAAGATGAAAGCACAAATCTCTTAAGTTAAAAATTCCTATGAGATTTAGTTTTTCAACTATGGAGGGTCCGATACCTTTTAATTGTTTTAGTTCAATATTAGCCACTTACCGATAATACTTTTAATATATGAACTTTAAAAACATATATATGAAAAAAGTTTTAATTATAGGCTATGGAGATATTGGTAGACGCTTAGCTTTAATGTGTCCACAGCATAAGTTTATAGGCGTTTCCAGAAGCATACCCCAGCAACAAGATAATGTTGAATTTATTCAATTAGATTGGATCAAAGACTCCATTCATAATCTTCCTAAAGAACAAATTTCAACAGTGGTTTTAATATTTAAACCAACGTCATCAGATATCAGTGGATATCAAACAGGTTTTCTTGAGGCATCTCATAAAATCATTGATTTTTTAAATCACAACATTATTTTTGAAAAATTAATTATTGTGAGTTCAACCAGAGTTTATGGCTTGAGCAATGGAAGAAACATAACTGAATCAGTCATGCCAGCACCTGATGATGATCAAGGAAAAATAATCTTAGATTTTGAAAATTTTGTATTAAGTGAATCTAAAGTTGAGCCTTTAATACTTAGACCCTCAGGACTATATGATGAACAAAAACATTGGATGAAAAGCTATGTTGAGGCTTTTGATGGAAAAAAATATCCTCTTCGTTTTAATGAAGCAAATATGTTTAGCAGAGATAGCCTTGCTTTAATTATGACAAACTACATTTCTAATCAAGAGTCAACAAAGATATATGGACCATTAATCTGCAGTGAGAAAGCTCAAAGATATAGTGAAATTTTTTTTCGCATATGTCCCGAATATTCCTTTGAAGATTTTTTTATTAGTTCAACTGCTATTGGTAAATCATTCGATTCACAAAAGTTATTAGACAGTGGTTTAATGGGATAATTATTAAGACTTATTTAGGAGTTATATGTTTTTCAGCATGACAGGATACGGATCTGGGCAAGCCACATCAAAAAAGATGGAAGTTTTATGTGAAATTAAGTCTGTTAATAACAGATTTATAGATATTTCTTTTAAAGGTTACAGCCCTCCCAATGATCTAGAAGAGTATATAAAAAATCAAATAAAGAAAAAATTCTTAAGAGGGTCATTTGAAGTCAAAATTTTTGATAATTTCCAATCAGATCATTCTTACGAGCTGAATGAAGAAAGCATTAGAAACCTGAAGAAATCATTGAAATCCAGCAAAGATTTTAAACATATCAATCTAAAATTAAGTGACCTTAAGGATATTCCTGGCTTATTAGTAGTTAAGACTTCAAAAAAAGATATTGCTATGTTGGGAAAGAAGGCATTAAACATCGCAATAAAGAAATTAGTTGAATCGAGGGCTAGAGAGGGCCAAAAGATAGAAAAAATCATATTAGCAAAGACGCTTTTTTTAAAAAATGCACATCACAAATTATTTAAATCAGCGCCCTCGTTATTGAGACATAGGGAAAAAGCTATTAGGAATAAGTTTATTCAAAAAAAGATTGATATCAGCAAGGATGAGATCGCAAATGAAGTTTCTAATTTAGCTATTAAGCATGATATAGCTGAAGAGCTTGAAAGAATTAGCTTTCATATTGAATCTTTAAATAAATTATTTAAGCTTAAAAATGCTCATGGAAAAAAAATGGACTTTATCCTTCAGGAGCTGTTCAGGGAAGTGAATACACTTTCTGTAAAGATTGAAAAATCAGATTTAAAAGATTTAGCTCTTACAATGAAATTGAAAGTTGAGGAATTGCGTGAACAAGCGCTCAATTTAGAATAATGAAAGATGCTAAACTTTTTTTAGTTTCTGCTCCATCTGGTGCAGGCAAGTCTTCTTTAATAGATGCCGCTTTAGTCAAAGCAAATAAATCTAATTTACCCTTAGAGTTATCCATTTCTTATACAACAAGAACACCCAGAAAAGGAGAATCTAATGCCAATGAGTATTTTTTCATATCAAATGAAGACTTTTTAGGTAAAAAAGACTCTAATTTTTTTCTTGAGTGTGCTGAAGTTCACGGCAATTTATATGGTACTTCTGTTGATTTTGTAGAATCAAAACTGTCTTTGGGAGTAAATTTAATACTTGAAATTGATGTGCAGGGATTTCGACAAATTGATGATTTATCAATAAATTATGAGTCTATTTTTATCCTCCCTCCCTCGATGCATTCCTTAGAAGAACGAATAAGAAATAGGGGAGATGAAGATCTCAAGGCAATTGAGCTTAGATTAAAAAATGCAAAAGATGAATTGATGCGTGCTAGTGAATATAAACATATTATTGTGAATGATTCTTTTGATAAGGCGGCTGATGAATTATTTAATATTATTTCTCAAAACGAGTCCCTAAATCAATCAAATGAAGAAGAAGTACAACAGTTTTTAGCTCAGCTATTGTCTTATTAGGTAAATAAACACTAAAATACGCGCTCGAGGAAAAAATTATGGCAAGAATTACAGTAGAAGGTTGCTTAGATAAGGTTCATAGTAGATTTGAATTAATATTGCTGGCCTCTGGAAGAGCAAGACAGCTTTCAAAAACAAGCAGAGAGCCCATGGTTGAGTGGGAGGACGATAAACCAACCATTGTTGCTTTGAGGGAGATTGAGGAGGGCTTAATAACAAGAGAAATTCTTGACAAGACCCTTGAAGAAGACCTTTTATTGGATGAATTCTCTATCGAAAGAGATCAGCCAAAAGACGATGTTATAGGCTAATGAAAATCCAGGAGTTACTAATTGAGTGAACGGGCCCTTCCCAGTCAAGTACTCTTAGACTTCTCAAACAGAAAACTTCTTTCACCAGTTCCAAGAAAGCTATTTAAATCAGCAAAATTATATTTTACTAACAGGGAATTAGATCTTCTTAAAACTGCATACAATGTTGCCTTTCAGGCTCACAAAGAACAAACAAGAAAAGATGGCTCAGCATATATAACTCATCCTGTTGCAGTAGCATCAATTTTAATAGAACTTAATCTAGATATTGAAACAGTTTGCGCAGGGCTTATGCATGACGTCCTTGAGGATAGCTTTATTCAAAAACCTTATCTAGAAAAACTTTTTGGTAAAGACATTGTTGCAATTGTTGATGGAGTAAGCAACTTAAATAAACTTGATTTTGAGAGTATAGAGGATCGTAATGCGAATAATTTACAAAAAATGGCTTTAGCAATGTCAAAAGATATAAGAGTGATTATTGTAAAGTTATGTGATCGGTTGCATAACATGCGTACCATCGAGTTTTTGCCAAGAGAAAAGCAAATTACTAAATCTAGAGAAACTTTAGACTTATATGGACCAATTGCAATTAGAATTGGCATGCAAAATATTCGCGTGGAGCTTGAAGATTTAGCTTTTCAATGCATGCATCCTATGCGAGCCAGAATGCTTAATTCTGCAATTAAAGAAGCCGTGGGGGGTAGGCAGAAAATTATCTCTAAGCTCAGAAAGCAGTTTAAGTATTATTTGAAAAATAATGAGATTTCAGCGATCGTTCAGGGCAGGCAAAAATCTCTTTATAGTATCTATAGGAAGATAAAAATTAAGAAAAAGCCATTTTCTGAAATATTAGATGTCTACGCATTTAGGGTCATTGTTGATTCGGTTGACGATGCTTATAGGGCATTAGGAGTTATTCATAATTTGCATAAGCCCATTGGTAAAAAGTTTAAAGATTATATTGCTATTCCAAAGTCAAATGGCTACCAAGCCATTCATACTGCACTTATTGCTTTAGATGGAGTGCCAATTGAAGTTCAAATACAAACCAAGAGCATGGAAATAATAGCTGAGAATGGAATTTCTGCTCACTGGTCATATAAGACAAAAGACAATGTTAAGTCTGATGCAATTGGGGCAAGAAAATGGATTGAAAGCTTTAGTGACCTAGATGAAGCAACTATTAATTCTCATGAATTTGTTGAAGCAATTAAAACGGATTTAATCTATGACGAAGTATATGTTTTTACTCCCAAGGGAAAGATAGTGAATCTAAAATCTGGCTCGACTCCAATTGATTTTGCATATGAGCTGCACACAGAGCTTGGTAATAAAGCAGTTGCATGTCGAGTTAATAGAAAGTATGCACCACTTAATATAAGCCTTGAAAATGGTCAATCAATTGAAATTATTACTTCGGATAGCCAAGAGATTAGTCCAGACTGGTTAAACTTTGTAGTAACAAGCAAGGCTAGGTCATCCATTAGGCTTGCACTAAGAAACCAAAAGATTTCAAAATCAAGAAAAGCTGGCAAATTAATGTTAGAAAATGAATTGAGAAGAGGTGGAGTGACTTTAGATCAATATCGCGGAAGTAAAATGTCCAGGATCTTAGAAATGATAGGAGTTAAATCTTTAAATGAGCTTTTAATTGACTTGGGTTCTGGAAAAAAGACAGGAGCGTTAATTGCAGAGAGATTTTTTTCAGGGCTAAGAATTAAAAAAAATAAAAAACCAAAATTCAAATCAATGGTTTTATCCGATCATCAAATTGAAGGAGTTCCTGTTACATATGCAAAGTGCTGTATGCCGGTCCATGGCGATCCAATCACAGCTCATTCAGATACAGATAGGGGGATTGTGATTCATCACTCAAGATGTAGACAAGTTAGCATATCAAGAAGCGATAAATTATCACCAAGATACTTTCCTGCAATGTGGGGCAGTGACAGTAAAGAGCTGCATTACAAAGGTCATGTAAAAATTCATGCAGAAGACAGGCCGGGAATATTGGCAGACATTGCATCTATTGTTACAAAATCTAATCTTAATATAGTAAACATTCACAGCAGAGATATTGATTCTATGATTATTGAATTTGTCATGGAGGTGGAAGTTCTGAATACCGATTCAATTAATCGACTAATGATAAAATTACGCTCTTTAAGATATGTAACAAGTTGCACAAGAATAGTTAACGATAAAAGATCAAAAAATGAAAAAACAAATTTTTACAAATAAAGCACCTGCGGCTATTGGCCCATATTCACAGGCAATTCAATGGGGAGATGTGGTTTTTATCTCTGGACAAATACCACTGATAGCCAGCTCAGGAGAGCTTAATAACGAAACTTTTTACGATCAAGCCTCTCAGGTGATAGATAATCTTGAGGCAATTTGCATAGAGGCTGGCGGTCGACTTGATAATATTCTTAAGCTGACAATTTTCCTAACTGATCTTAAAAAATTTGATGAAGTTAATGAGATCATGAGTAAAAGGTTCTCTAAGCCTTTCCCGGCAAGAGCAACCATAGAAGTCTCCAAACTTCCTAAAGGAGTTGATATTGAAATTGATGCTATTTTATCTATTGAAGTTTAATGTCTAAGAACTTAATCAACTTTTCAGATCTAACCAAGAAAGATATTTTTGATTTAATTGAACTAGCAAATAATTTTAAGTCCGAGGACTCATTAGACTATCGGAGTGAAAATCTATTTCCTGATAAAAAGATTGTTTCGATCTTCTGCGAACCAAGCACTAGAACAAAATTATCTTTTGAAATAGCAGCCCACAATTTAGGAGCAAAGTTTATTGATTTTGATTTATCTAATTCATCAATGAATAAAGGAGAGACGCTTGAAGATACCATGAATGCTGTAGAGATGATGGGAGTAGATTTATGTATTCTGCGTCACACTGAGTCAGTCATCCATGACTTTGTGAAAGATTTTTCTAACATGCAATTTATTAACGCCGGAGAAGGCTCTATTTCTCATCCAACACAAACATTAATTGATCTTATGACCATAAATGAATCAAAAGCAAAATTCCAGGATCTCAATATTACGATTGTTGGCGATCTTGATCACTCTAGAGTTGTGAATTCTTTTATCGAGGCGATTAAAATTGTGGGATATAAAAGTTTAACTTTTTGCGGCCATCCTGATCTATGTAAAAATTTTATAGATACCTCAATTGGTAATTTTGAAGCTGAATTAGATGCCGCATTACAAAATGCAGATGTTGTGATGGGGCTTAGAATTCAAAATGAGAGACTGTCTGAAAAACTAACTATCGGAGCTAAAGATTATATTGAGAGGTATCAAATTAATGTTGATTCACTTCAAGTAGCAGATCCAGCAATGATTTTATTACACCCAGGACCTGTAAACTTCGGTATTGAATTGAGTAAAGAGGCAAGTGAGCTAGAAAACTGTAAGATTCGAGATCAAATTTTTAATGGTGTAGGGATGAGAATGGCAGTTTTAACTAGGCTTTTCTCTCAAGCATAACTCTCTTTACGGTCTCAACAGTATTTATTGTTGTTTGTTCAACTTCAATATTGATAAGGTCTCCTTTTTTGATCTCTTTAAAATTAGTTATTGAGACAGTTTCAGGGATGAGATGTATATAAAATGAAGACTTAAGTACTTTTCCTATGGTCAGACTACATCCATTTAAAGCTACGTAACCCTTGTAAAAAAAATATTCCCTTAATTGTGAAGGAATTTTTATCAGCAAGTCTTTCGTTTCTTTTCTATTAATTACTTTCAAGACTTCTCCTGTTCCATGGATGTGACCAGAGACAAGATGCCCGCCTATTTCAGTATTAGCTGTCATAGAGCGCTCCAAATTAAGCTTAGATAATCTGCTTATATTCTTTAAATTTGTTTTCTTGAGAGTCTCTTCAATTACATCAAATTCTAAAAGATCTGTTCTACCTTTTTTTACTGTTAGACAGACTCCATTAACAGATACGCTTGCTCCTTTGGATAAATTTTTAGCAAAGCCTTTTGGTGCCTGAATAATCAAGGAGATGTAATCCTCACATTTGACTATTTTTTTAAGATTACCCTTGCCGCTAACAATTCCAGTAAACATTATGCACCCCAGCTCTTTCTATATTCTTCAAGTTCTAATATATAGGTATTAAAGTTTTGATTATTTTGCGAGTATTCTATTAGCGCATCTAAATTTATGATGGATGAGACCTGAATACCAAAATCTTTTTCAAGCTCTGATTTTGCAGATAGATCACTTTCCCCTTTTTCTTGTCTATCTAGACCAACAAGAAAGATTTGAGGAGTTGCATTAAAATTGTCTAAAATTTTTATAGACTCTCTTGCAGCAGTTCCAGCAGATAAGACATCATCGATAATCAATACATTTCCAGTTGGATCAGGCCCAATAATATTGCCACCCTCTCCATGATCCTTGATTTCTTTTCTATTGAAGGAAAGAGAGCATGGGGTTCCTCCCTGACTCAATACCGTTGCAACAATTGACCCCAAAAAAATTCCCTTGTATGCAGGGCCATAAAGGCAGTCAAATTCCAGATTAATATCTTTTATTGCCTCTATATAACATTTAGCAAGTTCATAAAGATTGCAGCCATTAAGCATTTTTGCAGCATTGAAAAAATACGGACTGACTCTTCCAGATTTAAGTGTAAATTTTCCAAACTCTAATGCATTTGATTGAAGAGCTAATTCAATAAATATTTTCTGATGCTCTTTTAGGCCAGACATGATTTTTGGAGGGCTATTATATTTGAAATGCCATCTGAGGCGGATTCAATCATTTCGTCAAGTTGTTCCTTGGTAAAAGGATATTTTTCGGCTGTACCTTGAATTTCTATGATGCCACCACTTTCGGTCATAACAACATTTAAATCTGTCTCTGCAGAGCTATCCTCATCATAATCTAAATCCAAAAGAGGAGAGCCATCTTTTAATCCAATAGAAATTGCTGCAACATGCTCTTTGATTGCCCTTTGATCATCATGTGAGTTTTTGATGGCAGCAAATAATGCAACGCAAGCACCAGATATGGACGCAGTTCTTGTTCCTCCATCTGCCTGTATTACATCGCAATCTATATTAATTGTTTTTTCTTTTAAATATTTTAAATCAACAGCCTGCCTTAATGATCTGCCTATTAGTCTTTGAATTTCCATTGTTCTGCCACTTTGTTTTCCTCTAGCAGCCTCTCGATTCATTCTTTCATGAGTCGAGCGTGGCAGCATGCCATACTCTGCAGTGATCCAGCCCTCATTAGATCCTCGCATCCATCTAGGAACATGGTTCTCAATACTTGCGGTACAGATAACATGTGTATCTCCAAATTTTATTAGGGCAGATCCTTCAGCATGTTTATTAACTCCAACCTTAATTTCTAGAGGCCTCATTTCAACATTTGACCTATTATTTTTTCTTGTCATTTAAATATTATATCTCTATAAATGGTCCTATAATCTTTTTATGAAGAGGAAAATCTACTATGACATATAAATTATTTTTATCTTTATTACTTATCATCTTAGTAGGTTGCTCTGAAAGTTTTGATATCGATGTTTCATTTGGATCATCAGACTATGCACATCAAGGAATTGATAACGCATTTGAGTCAACATATGTGCCGATGTACTCTCAACCAATTCTTTTTAGGTCAGCTAATATATATGATGGTCTTGGCGGTGAATTTTTAAATTATGATTTATTGCTTTCAGATGGATCCATTAAGGAGATTAGCAAATCTATCTCCGCTCCTGGAGTCATGGTTGTGGATGCAGTAGACAAGTGGATAACCCCAGGAATTATTGACATTCATTCGCATATGGGAGTTTATTCTGCACCAGGAGTATCTACTAGTTCTGATGGAAATGAAGCAACTTCTCCTGTGACAGCTGAGGTTTGGGCTGAGCATTCACTGTGGACTCAGGATCCTCAATTTGCTTTAGCACTTAAAGGAGGAGTTACTACATTTCATGTTTTACCTGGATCTGCAAATTTATTTGGAGGCAGAGGTGCAACTTTTAAAAATATTTCTCAAAATACCATTCAGGCGATGAAATTTCCTGGAGCACCGCATTCGTTAAAAATGGCTTGTGGCGAAAATCCAAAAAGAGTTTATGGTAGCCGTAGGCAATCTCCTGCAACAAGAATGGGTAACATGGCAGGTTATAGAAGCGCATGGATAGATGCAGTTGAATACACTGACGGCATGAGTGAAACTAATGAAGATCGCCACCCAAAAAGAGACCTAGCTTTGGATACTTTGATGGGTGTCTTAAATGGTGAAATTCTAGTACAGAATCATTGTTATCGTGCTGATGAAATGGCAATGATGATTGAACTATCAAAAGAATTTGATTATAAAATTACTGCTTTTCATCATGCAGTTGAAGCTTATAAAATTGCAGATTTATTAGCTGACGAGGGAATTTGTGCAGCATTATGGGCAGATTGGTGGGGCTTCAAGCACGAGGCATATGATATGGTTCAAGCGAATGTTGCGATTGTTGACCAAGCTCGTAATGGAACTGGATGCGCCATTGTGCACTCTGATGATCCAGTTGGAATTCAGCACCTCAATGAAGAAGCGGCAAAGGCTATGGCTGCAGGTAATAGGGCAGGCTTCAATATATCCAAAGCTCATGCAATGCGTTGGATTACGAGTAATCCTGCAAAAGCTGCTGGGATACTTGACCAAACCGGAAGTATAGAGGTTGGAAAAGATGCTGACATAGTTCTTTGGTCAGGCAATCCTTTTAGCGTTTACTCAAGAGCAGAAAAAGTTTTGATAGATGGTGCTTTGGCATTTGATATCAACGATCCCAAAATTCAACCAATTACTGACTTTGATTTAGGAATTATCCAGCCAGAGGAAAACAGGGTCCAATAACATGAAAAGATTCACAATTAATATATTGTTAATTCTGTTTACATCAAATGTCTTATCAGAAACAATTCTGCTTAAAGGTGGTTTAGTTCATCAAGGTAACGGAGAGGTTGCAATAACTACAGATATTTTAATTGCTGATAATAGAATTGTTGATGTAGGTAAAAACTTAATTATTGACGGCAATACAAGGGTTATTGAAGTTAATGGGCTGCATGTAACACCTGGATTGATTTCCCCGATGAGTAATTTAGGGATAGTTGAAATTAACTCCCTTGACGTAACTCGTGATGACGAGTCAAATATTTTAAATGCAGGATTTAGTATTTTTAATGCGTTCAATCCAAATTCTACTGGCATACCTTGGAATAGAAGCAATGGAGTGACTAGTGCGATTAGTACTCCAAGCCCATCATCTTTTCCAATTTTTGGCTTAGGCTCTTATTTTGTTCTTGACGGAAGTCTTCAGGTAAAAGGTACAAAAGATATTGCCATGTATGGAAGATTAGGGCCCTCCGATGGATCACGAGCTGAAACTCTTGCAATTCTTGAATCATTGCTAGAGGCAGGAAGCATGTTAAAAAATTCAACCGTTGATGAAATATTGGAAATGACTTTAGCTGATAAACTTGAACTTCAGCCTGAAGACATTATTGCCTTAGGAAAAGTTGTCAATGATTACATGCCATTTGTTTTGGAGACAAATAGAGCAGTAGATATCTTGCAAGCAATATCCATGAAAGAAAAGTATTCCTTGAATCTAGTTCTAGCAAGTGTCGAGGAAGCTCCGATGGTTTTAGATCAACTTAAAAACAGTAATACTCCTGTGATAATAGATCCAATGGATAACATACCCAACTCATTTGATGAGCTGGGTTCAAACTTAAATCTTGGCAAGATTCTAGATGAGGCCGGCATTCCAATTATGTTCAGCACTCAAAGAAGTCATAACTATCACCTTATGAGACAGGGATCAGGAAATGCCGTTGCTTATGGAATGTCTTATGAAACTGCGATAGAAGGCATGACAAATACAGTAGCAAGAACCTTCCAACTCAGTAACAGAGGATCAATCGAATCTGGTAAATTTGCAGACATTATTGTCTGGGACGGAGACCCATTAGAGCCATCATCATTTCCTAAAATTGTAATGATTGAGGGAAAATTGCATGATTTGGCCTCACGATCATCTAAATTAACTGAAAGGTATACCAACACTGAGGACAAACCCTCTTCCTACAAGCATTAGCTGGCGTTTAACTTAGAAGTTCTTTTACCAATTTGCTGACAATCGACATGTCGGCTTTTCCTTCAAAAATTGGTTTCAGATGACCCATAAGCTTGCCCATATCTTTCATGCTTTCAGCTGAAACAGCAGCAATTCCATCTTGAACCAGTTCTTGTATTTCCTTTTCTGATAACTGCTCTGGTAAATATTTTAAAATTACGTTGAGCTGCTCTTCTTCAGTCGCAACTAAATCTTCTCTTCCGCCACTCTTAAATTGAGCTATAGAATCCCTTCGTTGCTTAACATTTTTATTTATCAAATCAGATACTTTTGTATCATCAGCCTCAACTCTCTCATCGATCTCAAATCTTTTAATATCTGCAATCAACATTCGCAAGGTATCACGCACTATTACGTCTTTGCTGAGCATTGCAGCTTTTAAATCTTGATTAATTGTATCTAGAAGGGACAAATCAGCGATATGATCTTTGCCTTGAGAAACTAAATTTTCTATTGGTCTTATGAGCACGCTTGATTGCAGCAGCCATTTTTCTCTTTCTTACAGCTGTAGGCTTTTCATAAAATTCTCTTGCACGAATTTCAGGAACAATTGCAGCTTTTTCACAAGCACGCTTAAATTTTCTAAGACCAACGTCGAAGTATTCTGTTTCTTTTATTATTATAGAAGGCATAATTGCGTTGTAGTTTATTCTTTTTATTGAGGGAATGCAAAAAACTTTTTATGATTACATTAGGTATTGAAACGTCATGTGATGAGACTGCAATTGCTTTGTTTGATTCCGACAAAGGCTTAATTGGAGAAGCAGTTTTTTCTCAAATAGATATTCATGCTGAATATGGTGGAGTTATTCCTGAGCTAGCTTCCCGAGATCATTGTCAAAAGATAATTTATATTTTCAGACAAGCATTAGGAGATATTTCTCTTAGCTCAATTGATCAAATTGCTTACACAGCAGGACCAGGTTTACTAGGCACATTGCTTATTGGAGAAAATTTTGCTCAGGGCCTTGCTCTTTCCTTAAAAAAACCATTAATACCTGTTAACCATCTAGAGGGCCATTTAGTTGCACCATTTTTAGGTGGCGATAAATTAGATTTTCCTTTTTTAACACTTCTAGTCTCTGGAGGGCACTCATTAATTGTTGATGTACGAAATCTAGATGATTACAAAATCCTTGGCCAATCCAGAGATGATGCGGTTGGTGAGGCATTTGATAAAGTTGCTAAGCTTCTTGGCTTAGGTTATCCAGGTGGACCAGAAATAGAGAAGATGTCATATAAAGGAGATCCAAAGAAATTTTCTTTTCCCCAACCAATGTTAAATAGTAACGATTATGATTTTAGTTTTAGTGGTTTGAAAACCGCAGTGCTATATGCTGTTCAAGATTTAGATAAAATGACTGATCAAATAAAAGCAGATATATGTGCATCATTTCAGCATGCAGCTACTGAAGTATTAACAAAAAAGATATCTAAAGCGCTTGAGGATACTGGAAGAGAGGGAATTATCTTAGCAGGAGGTGTTGCAGCGAATAAACTTTTAAGAGAAAAGATGACTAACCTACAAGAATCATTAAAAATTAAGGTTTTATATCCACCAATAGCACATTGCACAGATAATGCCGCAATGATTGCATACTTAGGCAGTCTTAAAGCTAAGGAAGCAACTTATAAACTAAACTCTCATGCTAGGCCGCGTTGGCCATTAGAAACAAAATAAAATGAAAGACATTATCTATATAAAAGATTTAAGAGTTCAAACGATTATTGGGATCTTTGGATGGGAGAGGGAGGTAAGACAAGAAGTAAGTATTGATTTAGAAATTTCTTTTGATTGCAAAAAAGCTGCAAAAACTGACTCTATAGAAGATACCATTGATTATAAAAAGATTACAAAAAATATTATCAAGTTTGTTGAGGGATCTTCATTTCAGCTTCAAGAATCTTTAGCAGAGGGAATTGCTAAACTAGTGAAGAATGAATACAAAAGTTCATCTATAAAGCTGAGGGTCTCAAAACCAGGCGCGTTACGATATGCAGAAGACGTTGGAGTTATAATTTATAGATAATGAAGTATTTTCTCTCCCTTGGAAGCAATATTGAACCTAGAAAAAATTTAGATTTAGCCATAAGTGCACTTGGTGCGCTACTCAATGAAATGAATTGCTCTTCAACGCATCAGACAATAGCAGAGGGCTTTGAGGGTGAAGACTTCTTAAATCTTGTTATTTCCGGAAATTCTCCTTTATCTTTTGAATCTCTTAATAAAAAGCTTAAATCTATTGAAGATAAAGCCGGCCGTGATAGAGAGGCTCCCAAATTTTCTGCAAGAACTCTTGATATAGATATAGTTTTACAAATAAATGATGAAGAGGAGATACTCTTTGAGAGCGATGAAATAGCTAAATATAGTTTTGTTTCTGAGCCTTTAAAGGAACTGCTATAGATTTATTTGTAGTGCTTTTCAACTAAATCCCATGCAGCTTCTGCTAATGGAGCAACTTGATTACCCCGTTCCTCTGCATGTTTGCTTGCTGCCGTTCCATCTCTCACCCTACCCATAATGCCTTGAAGAATTCCTGCAAGTTTGAAAATATTAAATATAGTATAGAACTCCCAGTTCTCATCTAGCTTTTTACCGGTGTATCTTGAATACATGTTTCTATATTCCTCTTCAGTGGGTATACCATTTTCATTACAAAACTTTTGATCAGCTAATTGGGGTATGTTTTTCCAACTAATGCAATGATAATTAAAATCAGCAATAGGATGTCCAAGTGTTGACAGCTCCCAATCAAGCACACCCATAACATTATTGTTTGAACAAAAGACCATGTTATCAAGCCTGTAGTCACCATGAACGATCGATGTTTCATCTTCATCAGGAATATTTGGTGGCAACCAATCGATTAGATTATTCATAGCCGGAATGTTCTCAGTTTCAGATGCTAAATATTGCTTTGTCCATCTTGAAACCTGTCTAGCGATGTAATTTCCAGGTTTACCATAATCAGATAGCCCAACACTCTCATAATCAACATTATGCAATTCAGCAATAACCTTGTTTTTGTTTGCATAAATCTCCATTCTTTCTTGTGGAGATTTTTCTGATAATAATAGATCCCAATAAACAGTGCCGTCTAGGAAATCCATGACAAAAAAAGGAGTTCCAATAATATCTGCGTCTTCACATAAACCATAAGTTTTAGGAACAGGCACCTCAGTATTTTGAAGAGCTGTTATAACTTTATATTCTCTATCAACTGCGTGAGCAGATGGAAGCAAAATTCCCGGAGGTTTCCTGCGCAGAACAAACACCTGATTTGTTGAGGAGATCTTATAGGTTGGATTTGATTGTCCACCTTTAAACTGAACCACTTTATCTATCTTTCCTGCAGATGGAATATTGTCTCCAAACCATTCTTGAAGCTTTAATTCATCAAACTTAAGGTTTTCAGCAACTTCCTTAGTGCCCGAAAAAATTAAAGTATTGTCAGCATTCTCTAAATCAATATCACTCATTAAAGAGATTTACCTCCATCTACATTTAATATTTGTCCAGTTACGTACTCAGCTTCAGATAAATATATTGCAGCATCTGCAATATCTTTTTCGTTCCCCATCCTAGACATTGGTATTAATTTAATAATGTTATCTTTTTGTTCTTTTGTCCAAGTAACATCTGGTGGCTCAAGAATAGCTCCGGGAGCAATTGCATTGACTCTGATATCTGGAGCTAACTCTTTGGCTAATGATTGTGTGATTGTTTGAAGCCCTGATTTTGCTGCAAGATAAATCGAATGGTTTATTAAGGCTCTATTAACATTAATATCAGTAATATTAATAATAAAACCCTTATTCTTTCTCAGTGAGTCACACAAGGACTGGATCAAGAAAAGAGGAGCCTTCAAATTGCTTCCCATTAAAGCGTCCCAGTGTTCTTGAGATAAAGATCCCATTGGGGTTGGATAAAATGTTGACGCATTATTTATTAATCCATCAATACTCCCACTCACTGAAAGTGATGTTTCTGCGATTCTTAAAACATCATCTGCGTTATCAAGATTTCCTTGAATTAGAAAAGCGCTATTCTTTCTTTTCACATTCATCTCATCAGCTAAAGATTGAGCATCTTTGATTGAGCTATTGTAATGAATAAGAATATTCCAACCTTTTTTAAAAAATGATAGGGCCATTTCTTTTCCAACTCGCTTTGCAGCACCAGTAATTAGAATAGTTTTACTCATAAGATTCCCTTCAAAGTTTCATGATAAAGGAATTGTTTTTTTTGGGAAACTTCTGAAGCAGGAATATTAGCAAGACAAGAAAAATCAATGTCCAATACAGACTTGAATATTTCTTCTAAATAATTTTTATTATTTTGCAAACACTTATAATTTTTAATTTCCTCTAAGATTTCAATATTTCTGTGAATATTCATTTTTTCTATAAGCTCAAGCCTCTCTTGTATTTTCTTACTTCGAAAAAAATCTAATACCTGTCTTAAAAGGTCTTGAGTTTTCTGAAATGAATTTGGGATGGGGAGTAAATCAGATAGTTGAAAATCATTAATTCTTTGAATATCTGCCCATTTTAGTTCCGGTGAGCTACCATCACATGAAACGTGATTTAATTTTTTAAACCATGGATCAATTAATTGATATTTAATTATTGCATCAAAGAACCTATCTGAATGTTTGTTTTCAAGTGCTTTTTTTGTTTCTATCCAAACCCTTTGAGGCGAGAGTTCCTTGAGTTCTCCAGCATTTACAACTTTCTTAAAACAATCAATGGTTTCACTGCATAGCTCAAAGTCACAAAGCTGATTGTATGATTTAAACCTAGCAAATCTAATTACCCTAAGTGGATCTTCTATAAAAGCCGAGGAAGTATGTCTAAAAATCTTTTTTTCTATATCTAATTGCCCATAGAAGGGATCAATAATATTACCATTCTTATCTTTTGCAATTGAGTTAATAGTAAAGTCTCTTCGCTTAAGATCCTGTTCAAGAGTCACATTTGAATCAAAATAAAATTCAAAGCCCTTATATCCAACACCAGATTTTTTTTCAGTTCTTGCAAGAGCGTATTCTTCATTTGTATTTGGATGCAAAAATACTGGGAAATCTCTTCCAATCGGTTTAAATCCATTTTTTTCCATTTCTTCTGGACTGGAGTTAATAACAACCCAATCACGATCCTTTGGTTGAACACCCATTAATTCATCTCTAACTGATCCACCTACTTGAAATATTTCCATGTTAGAAGTCCACCGATATTTTTTTTAGGTCGTTTAACCTTAAAGCGGTAAGTTTGCCTTTCCAGACACAACCAGTATCGAGTCCAATGAAATGAGGATCATCTGTTTGGCCATTTAATGCTGCCCAATGACCAAATACATAATATTGTTTCTTCTCTTCA
Source organism: uncultured SAR86 cluster bacterium (assembly GCA_902599315.1). Classification (GTDB taxonomy): domain Bacteria; phylum Pseudomonadota; class Gammaproteobacteria; order Magnimaribacterales; family D2472; genus D2472. Next base: position 317,019 of record CACKEY010000001.1, read on the forward strand.
TGAACTTTAGAGCTATATTTGAACCATGGTTTGAAGCCGGCAGAAGCTTTAACAGTATTATTTTTTAGATCTAACTTGCAATTTTTATCTACAAATCTCATTCTTGTTAGATAATTAATAATAATTCTGCATCTTTCATCATAAACCAATTCTTCATTCCATTGATTGGGATTATCTCCCCACATTGACTGCAGAACTTTCAAAGGGTTCTTTTGAAGCAATGAAGTCACTTCAGAGGCAAGTTCCTTAGTTTTTTCAGGCGACCAAATTTCAGGAATGCCGGCATGAGCAATAAGAAAGGAATTTCCAGTAAACTCATCAACAATCTCTAACATAAGAGGCATTTTTAGGAGCCATTTAAAAATTTGTTTATTGCTGTCAGCCTCAACAACTTCTTTCAAGCTTCCTGTAGCCTTGTCTATGCTCAATAAATAAAGCAAATATAAATCATGATTGCCCAACACTGTGATAATGTTCGAATCAGCCATACAATGATTAATAACTGAAAGGGAGTCTGGCCCTCTGTTTACCAAGTCGCCTAATAAAATGAGTTTATCTTCATCTTTTTTATAATTAATCTTTTTCAGCAACTTTGTAAACTGATCAAAACAACCATGTATATCACCAATAACGTATGTACTCATTCAAATGTCAATAACTCTAAAAATTGAAATAAATTCCTCAATTGATAGTTCTTGTGCTCTTGAAAGTGGGTTGATAGCAAGTTGTTGAAAATCAATATCAAATTTCTTTAGGTTATTCTTAATGCTTTTCCTTTTATTTGCAAAAGATTGATCTATTAAAGTAGAGAATTTTATATATTCGTTTTTTGAAATGTATGGCGCTGATCGAGGTATTAATCTAACAAAAGAAGACTTAACTTTAGGTTTGATATCGAAGGATTCTGGCGGAACATCAAATAGTATATCGGTTTGGAAAAAAGCAGAAATCTTTACTCCTAGTCTGCCCCAGTCGCCTGAAAGGTGTGAGGCGCAAATTCTATTAGCAACTTCTTTTTGTACCAAAAAATGTATATCTTCAATCGCATTAAAATATTTTAATAACTTCAAAATTATCTGAGTAGAAATATTGTATGGAAGATTCCCCACGATCCTATGCTTTTTTGTACTTAAAAAATTTAAAGATTCTTTTAGTACATCACCATGTATAAATTGATATTTAGAAGTACTATATTTCTGCTTAAGCATATCTATATTTTTTTGATCAATATCCATTGCAATAATTTTTATACTTTGACTCATTAATTTCTCGGTGAGAGCCCCTTTACCAGGACCAATTTCAAAAAACAAATTATTTTTTTGGGGATTTATAGCTTGCTCAATCTCAAATAAAATTACAGGATCGATAAGGTAGTTTTGACCTAATTTTCGTCTTTGAGACCTATCACTCATTGAAGCTGCATCTCAGCAAGCATAATAGCTTCTTTAATTGATCCTAGGTTTGGTTTAATTTTGCCAGCAATATCCAGGGCTGTGCCATGATCAACAGAAGTTCTTACTAAAGGCGTACCAAGTGTAATATTAACTGCCTTTCCAAAGCTTAAAGCTTTTAATACTGGCAAAGCTTGATCGTGGTACATGGCAAGATACGCATCAGTTTCTTTTAACTGATTGCTATTAAAAGCTGTATCTGCTGATATAGCATAGGAAACCTTAATTCCCATTTTCCTGCATATTTTTACTGCAGGATCGATTTTTAATAACTCCTCCTCACCGATTTTACCATTTTCTCCAGCATGTGGATTTAAACCAAGAACTTTTATACGAGGATGCTTTATCTTGAAATTATTTTTAAGACCAAAATTTAATATTTTAATTATTTCTACAAGCTTTGATTTTTGAATATTTTTTGAAACTTCTGCAAGTGGTATGTGAGTTGTGGCAAGGGCTACTTTTATATTTTTAGCTGCAAGGAGCATTACCACTTCTTTTGATTTAGTTTGCTTTTTAATCCACTCAGTATGACCTTGAAAATCTTTAAATCCACCCTCGATGATATTGCTTTTTTGTATGGGACCAGTAACCAAGCCTATTTTTTTATTTTTTAAAGCTTGATCGATTCCAAAATTTAAATTTTTAATAATATATTGGGCATTTTCAGAATTTAATTGGCCAGGAGTGAAATCTTTGCATTCAGCCACTTGTACGAATTGAACAATGCCCTTTTTATTTTGCTTAGCCGTATTTAATGATTTAAGTTCTTTAAACTTAATGTTCAAATTTAGCGCTTTTGTTCTTGATTGAAGTAAATCTAAATCAGCAATACATATTAAATTTACATTCATTTCCTCCCAAAACTTTAGTTTAGATATGTACAGAATTGAATCCACTCCAATACCTGCAGGTTCACCGGGAGAGTAAAGTAATTGTTTCAATCTAATTCTTTAAATTCTACAAATGCTTCAGAGCGAATAGTTCTGAGAGTATTTTCAAGCTCTTCATCAAATTTTCTGGAAAATAAAATTCCATAGGCTCTATCTTTTATCACTTCTTCAGTTAGATCCTCTGTCCGCTTATTAAGCACTTGAAGAAAATGAAAACCGAATTCTGATTCAAAAACAGGAGAAATTTCGTCAATAGGAGATGCTAGCATCATTTTCTCAAATGCAGGAGCTGTCGTACCAAGACTTAACCAATCAAGATCACCGCCTCGTGATGCTGAGCCAGGATCTTCGGAGAACTCTTTAGCAAGCAAACTAAAATCTTCTCCCGCCAGCACTCTATTTCTAACATCTTCTAGTTCTTTTTTTGTAAACATCTTATCTCTTAGCTTGGTTTCCATCATTAGTATGTGTCGCACATTCCATTGCTCTTCAAATTTAACCAAATCACCTCTTTTATCTTCAAGCTTTAAAATATAAAAACCAGAACCAGCTTTCAAAGGTTCGGAAATAAAACCTTTCTTTTTATTTTTGAGTGCACCAGCAAATAATGAAGGCATATCGGCTAAATTTCTCCAACCCATTTCTCCACCTTTGGAAGCATTATTGCTCTTAGAGTTTGACCTTGCTAGTTCAGCAAAGTCTGAACCATCATGGATTTTTTGAATTAATTCCAAAGCTTGATTTTCAGTAGATACAAGTATTTGTCTCACAAATAACTCGGGTGATAATTGATTGATCACTCCTTCAGTTGCTAGAAAGCCATTAAGTTCTTGTTCAGTGATATCAACTTCTCTTCCAACCCTTCCTCTTTGTACTCTTTGAATAATCATTTCCTCTCTTACCTGTTCTCTTAAATCTTTATAAGACTCACCCTCAGACTCTATAGTCTCAATGAATTCTTCTAAGCTTAATTGATTATTTTGTGCAATATTTTGGAATGATGCATTGAGCTCGGTATCACTGACTCTAATACCAGCTCTGTCAGCCATTTGGAGCTGTAACTCTTGAATAATTAAGCGTTCATGCACTTGTTCCAATAGCACCTCATCCGGTGGTAAAGCAGCACCTTGTTCAGAGTACCTTTTCTTAATATTTTGCATCATGCCTTCAACTTGAGATTCAAGCACAACACCTTCCCCGACAATAATTGCAACTCTATCTAGGATTTCAATTTTTGCCATCATTAAAGGCGCCATCATAAAAAATGGTAGCAAGATAAATATTTTTAATTTCATTATTTTTATTTTATTCGAGTTAATTCACTAAAGATCTAAAAAAGCATTAGAGAAAAACCTATTAATTCTTTTGTTTGCTCCAGTAAGACCTTTAAGTTCAAATTCAAAGTTAATTCTACTTTTGTTTTCAATTGAAATCATTTTTTCCCAATAAATTTGATTAAATTCTTGAGACTGAATATTCAAAAAATTATATTTCGAAAGTCTTTTATCAGACGCGTATATTTTAAAAGCAAGACAACAGTTTTCAAAACCGAAGCCAAAATAAGTTTCTAAATTTTTCTTCGATACTAAGTCTTTACTTATTCCACCGATAATTTTGTAACCCTTTGGCATAAGACGCTCCAGGGAAAACTCGGCATAATCTAATTCATTTTCTATGTCTAATAGAGGAATATTTCTCTGGAAATTTCTTGATATTCTCATGTTCATGTTTGAGTATTTAACCTCTAATCCGGTTTCTCCATAATTGAGTAAATTTCTTTTTTGAGAATAATTCGCAGCAACGTATGTTTTTAGACCATTGTTTTCAAAAGATAGCTTTGAACCAATTTGACTATCTTTTCCTAACGGACTTCTCAACATAGCATTGATTACCCTGCTTGTTTCCAGCTCATTCTTCTTTAATAATTGAAAAGCAAATTTTTGGTTTTTATACATCTTTTTTTGCCAGCTCAATTTTGCAGCTAGAAATTCTGTGTCCGGAACCCTATCTCTCCCAAAAAAGTATTCATTTTTTAGTGCATTTAGATTACCCGAGTTACGCTGATGAAGATCAAAAATAGGATTTAAGCTTTGATCTTTGTAATTGGTTTTCTGATAAACAAATTCAGGCATTATTAGCGAGATCCCCGAGGTCGTTGATTTTTTTAACAATGATGAAAGATTTATTTTAAAAGATGGTATTGAGGATGAAAAAGACTGCGAGTTTTTTTTATCTAGATTATATTTTTTATGTAATGTTGAACCGCTGATTGCGATGTTTAAATATTTAAAATCATAGAGAATTTCGGCTCCAATTTCAGCAATCGATCTTTTTCCAGTCTCGGAAATAGAATTATTGCTTAAAAATTGATTTGTACTTTTATCATTATCAAAACTTGCATAATCAATCTTAGTAAAATAAGAAATTTTCGGGGTGTTTTTTAAATATTCAATATGAATGCCGGGATTTTTAATGTACCCATTATTTATAAATGGATTTAAGCTTTGATATCCCTCTCGACTTAAGCTTACGTAAAAATTCTTTGATATGAAATTCATTGAAAAGGTTTGATTAAGATAATGATCTCTTTGATTTGCAATATTTGTAATGCTTGATGGCAAATCAAGCAATACCATAGAGTCTGATGATTTAGACCAGTCAATGTATGTTGAAAATTTTGATAATTGCCTATTCTCTTTGAATCGAAATGCCCACCTTTGATCTTTGTTATTTCCAAAGTCTTTTTTAAATTCTTTATCTTCAGGAAAAAATATTAGATCTAAATAATTCTCAGACTCAGCGTTAGTAAGATAGCGAAAATTTCCTTCAATGCCAGCACCTCTATCATTTAGTATTCTTGGCGCAATGGTTACATCAGATTTGTTAGATAATACCCAAAAGTAAGGCAAGAATAGGTCTAAGCCATCTGATGTGAGGTTCAACTCCGGCTCTAAAAAACCGCTTAATCTTTTAGTTGTTGCAGGGAAGGGTAGGTACGGAAGCATAAGAACCTTTTTGTTAAAAATTTTAAGCTTCATATCTTTAATGAATCCCCGACTAGTATTTTCATCAATATTTATACTTGCAGCTTCAATTTCCCAGCCCTGGTTATTATTACTGCAAGTGGTCAGAGTGGCATTCTTAAATTTTAAAAATTCTCCTAAGTTCCCACCTAATGACTCGTAACTAATTAATAGGTTTCTTTCGCTCAGGAAAGTTATCCCATTATCAAGCTTAAGTTGTCCAGATTTTTTCTCTAAAGAACCAGTCAAAAAATTAAAATAATTATTTGAGTGATAGATGCTCCCATTTTTTATATCTTTAACAGAATTTTGTTTTTGTATAAAAGTTGCACTATCTGCATTTATTTTGCCTTCATTCAGTCCAATGAAAACATTTCCATTTAGGTACATTTCTCCATTTGATTTAATATCCATCGAACTAGCATTTAGCACATCAGATTTATCTTCGTTAATTAATAATGGATATTGAGGGTAACTACAATTCTGAACACGATCTTGAAAATTTAAAAAGTTGCTATCATCAGTAGCAAACATATTTCCGGATGCAGCACAAAGAAGTATAAAAAGATATTTATATATATGCTTTATGAGGCTAAATTGTCTTTTACGGAATTTCAAAAATTTTAGGCTGAAGATGCCATTTCTTTAAGTTCTCTTAAAGTATCCTTGCCGTAAAACATTTCTTCCTCAACAAAAAATGTAGGAATTCCAAAAGCACCTTTTTCAGCAGCTTCACTGGTATTTTTGATTAATTCTTGTTTAGTTTCATCTTTAGCAATTTCTTCTATGACAAGATCAGCATTACAGTTGTGCTTTGTTAAAAGATCATGCAGGGCTTCTGGAGTATCTAACTTCAGTGATTGTTCCCATAGCCCACTTAAGACTATTTCAAGGTAAGTTTCAAAAAATCCATGCTTTTGAGCCACTATTGCTCCCCTTATAAGAGAAATAGTATTAACAGGAAAGTGCGCATTCATTTTAAATTTTGTAATGTTATGTTCTTTCATGAACCGATTAAAAGCAGTTTCAAATTCATATTTCATCTTATTGGGGATTTCAGCCAAGGAAACCATTGGAGGTTGGTTATTAGTCAACTTCATGATGCCGCCAAGTAGGCACGGTACGTAATTAAATTTTATGTCATGGGTTTGTTCAATATTCTGAATTGCCTTATGACACAGATATGCATTTGGACTGGCAAAGTCAAAAATAAAATCTACATTCATAGTCGTCCTCACTTCTAAAGCTTATAATAACCCTTTAACTTGCATCAACCAGTTTAAAAATGCAACATCAAGCAACAATTATTGTTAACACAGGAGATACGAAATGAGTTTAAAAGGAAGAGTATTATTTATTACTGGAGGCAGTAGGGGAATTGGTCTCGCAATAGGGAAGAGAGCTGCAAAAGATGGAGCTAAAGTAGTTTTAGCTGCAAAAACTGCTGAACCCCATCCAAAACTACCAGGAACTATTTTTACTGCTGCAGACGAAATTGTTGAGGCGGGTGGTGAAGCGCTACCCATAGTTTTGGATGTTCGAGATGAAAATAATGTTATTGATGCTGTGGAACAAACAATTAGTCATTTCGGGGGTATTGATATTTGTGTAAACAATGCTTCAGCTATTTCTTTAACAACTACGCCGGATACGGATATGAAAAGATACGATTTGATGCATCAAATTAATGGAAGGGGTACATATTTGGTAAGTAAATATTGCATTCCTCACCTTAAGCAATCTAATGGTGCTCATATATTGAACTTGGCTCCTCCTCTGGATATGAAGCCTAAGTGGTTTGGACCTCATCTTGCATATACCATGGCAAAATACACCATGAGTATGTGTGTATTAGGAATGGCCGAGGAACTTAAGTCTGATGGTATAGCTGTAAATGGATTATGGCCGAGAACAGCTATTGCAACAGCTGCGGTTAAAAATGTTTTAGGTGGAGAGGAGCTAATGAATATCTCCAGAACTCCTGAGATTATGGCTGATGCAGCATATGAAATTTTTATTAAGGATCCAGTGAGTTTTACGGGTAATTTTTGTATTGACGATTTAGTCTTGTATGAAGCAGGCGTTAGAGATTTTAAAAAGTATGCTGATTTACCATTTGCTCAATTAGCTCTTGATTTCTTTTTACCTGAAGATACTCCTTTGCCATCGGAGATTAAAAATAGCTGAAGCATTAGAAAATAAGATTCTTGAATACGCTCAAGAATTCAATCAAGAATTAGCATCCATAGAGCCTTTGAAAATTGAGGCAAGCGGAAGGAAATACTTTAGAGTTAATTCTAAAAATCTTTCCTACGTCATTTCCTTTGATGATAGACCAATTAATGGACAGAATGTCTTTATTAATAGGGCGAATGAGCTTGCTGCTTCAAACGTAAGAGTTCCAAAGATTTTTAAACACGATACAGCAAACTTCTTAACTATATTAGAAGATTTAGGAGACCATTCATTAATAAATGAAAAGGATTTTTATCAAAATGAAGAACTTGTTATTTCTGCTTTAGAGTTGCTCAATAAAATGCATCAATCCAGTCATGTTGATCTGCATTCAACATTTTGGATGGGTTTAGAATCTCATACAAAGAAATTTTCTAAAATTTTTTGCCAAGAATTTTTAAAAATTGAGATGTTTGATGAATATGAAGATATTTTTCCTGATCTTCGAACTGAAATTATGGATCAGCAATGGACAAATTGTCACTTTGATTTTGAAAGAAGAAATATACAATTGATAAACAACTCTGAGCTAGCACTCTTGGATTTTCAAGATTTGTGTCACGGCCCAATTGGAATTGATTTGGCTGGGATTCTCATTGATCATTACATTCCTTTAAACCTAGATATATTGAAGAAATATTGCAAAATCTTTGCAGAAATTTCCATTTACGAAATTTCTGCAGAAGATATTTTTAAAGCTACATTATGGGGCGGTCTCCAGAGAAATCTTAGGATCATGGGCACCCTTACAGAACTTTATATTTTTTCTAAACGCGCATTTAGGATGAAGGATTTACCTCAAATTGTTTCTAATACTGCTTTATTATCAAAAGAATTAAATCAAGTTAAGCTTGCTAATTTCCTTCTTGATGATGTATCACAAACTTTAGATAAGGAATTATTAAAAATATGAAGGCTATGATTTTAGCTGCAGGCCTTGGCTCAAGAATGAAACCCCTAACTAGGGAGATTCCTAAACCTTTGCTTGATGTAAATGGATTATCCTTAATTGAATACACAATAAATAATTTAACAAATTACGGTATCAATGAATTCATCATTAATGTTTCGTATCTTGGAGAAAAAATTAAACTTGCCCTAAAATCCATTGAGAATGCATCCAATATAATTTTTTTAGATGAACCATTTCCTTATGGAACTGGGGGCGCTTTATTGAATGCTAAGGATTATCTTGGATCTGCCCCATTCATTTTAAGCACTTCAGATATCTTGTTTAGTCCAGATCTAACAAAAATTCCTGATAGGGTAGATACCGTTCATTTAATAGCTACCAAAAATCCTGACCATAACAATGGAGGAGATTTTTCACTGAATGACGAATCAGTTTTTATAAATGAAGGATTCAATGATTATACTTATTCGGGAGTGTGTGTTATCAATCCTAGAGTTTTAGAAAAGCACGCTTCTAAAGATTATCCTTTCGATCTTTGGAGCACTATATTGATACCGTTAATAAAAACTTCTAAAGTTACCGGTCATTTAGATGATTCATTTTGGATAGATGTCGGCACCCCAAATAGATTAAAGCTTGCAAGGACAGTTCTAAAAGATCAAAATTAACAACAATGAAATCTAAGTCTTTAATCGCTCCGTCTATTTTATCTGCTAATTTTGCTAGGTTAGGTGAAGAGATCAACTCAGTTATGTCTGCTGGCGCGGACTGGATACATTTTGATGTTATGGACAATCACTATGTACCAAATCTTACAGTTGGCCCAATGGTTTGTAAGTCATTAAGAGACGATGGAATCAAGGATTTTATTGATGTGCATTTAATGATTGAGCCTGTAAACGAACTAGCAAAAAGCTTTGCAAGTGCAGGAGCAGATCTGATTAGCTTTCATCCTGAAGCAGTAGAAAGTACAAAGGATACAATAGAAATAATTAAAGAATGTTCATGCAAGGTTGGCATTGCAATAAATCCTGACACTTCTTTGTCTGTTTTGGATGATGTTGTTGATGAGATTGATTTAATTTTATTAATGAGTGTTTATCCAGGATTTGGTGGACAAGAGTTTATTGAAGATACAATTGAAAAAATTCAGGCTGCTAGAGAGCTAATAGACAAACAAGAACATAAAATTTACTTAGAGGTTGATGGAGGTATCAACACTGAAACTATTTCAAGAGTTTCAATGGCTGGAGCAGATGTTTTTGTTGCGGGGTCTGCTATTTTTGGATCATCAGATTATGAGCAAACTATTGAAAGCTTTCGACAAAAAATTTCTTAGCCTTTTATTAATAATATTTTCTCTTTCATCGATCGCTCAGATTGATGCAACCTTTATAAATAAAAACGTTTCTCTAACTTTAATAGTATCCAATACAGATGCTACAAGGCGTAAAGGCTTGATGAATAAAAAAATATTAGAAAAAAATACTGGTATGATTTTTATTTGGCCATCGAGTAAAAGACAATGTATGTGGATGAAAGATACTCCACTTCCATTGAGCGTTGCATTCATTTCTAGTAATGGGAGAATTTTAGAAATTTATGATATGGTCCCTTTTTCTGAAGAATCTATCTGTTCAATTCAAAGAGCTCGAATGGCAGTTGAAGTTAATCAGGGATGGTTTAAAAAGAATAATATTATTGTTGGAGACACAATAAATTTCTAAAAAACAAAATGATCACAAAAGAAAAATTTGAAGATTTCAAAAATAATGACTTTTCTATGCTGCCTATGGTGAGAGAACTTGTTTCACCCGATGATAACCCGTTATCTTTATTCGAAAAAATTTCTGATAAAAAAAATAATTTCTTACTTGAATCCGTTGAAGGTGGAGACAAGTGGGCTCAATACTCAATTATTGGTTTTGGTTGCTTGGATACTATCAAGGCATATGGGAACGTAATTGAGACATCAATCAATGGGATGAATGAAAGATTTGTTTCTGATCACCCTCTTCAAGATATTGAAAAATTAACTTCTAAAGATAAATCACCCAATTTAGATGACTTACCACGTTTTTATGGAGGATACGTAGGTTTTTTTGCATACGAAAGCGCCCAATATGCTGAAAAAAAAATATCTCGCTTGCCTCAAAAAAACTCAAAATTCTCAGATCATATGCCTGATGTCCTTTTGGTTAAAGCAGATCAATTAATCATTTTTGATAACTTAACAAACTCAATAAGAATAATTTTTAATGCAAATTTAAGAAACATGTCCTATTCATTTGCACAAGCAAGATTAGATGAAATTGAAAACTTAATTTTAAACTCAACAGTAAACCAGGTTGAGAAATTTAGTGAAATAACAAATACATCTGGGTTTGAGTCAAATTTTTCAAAAGAAGAATATCTTCAGGCTGTCAAAAAGGTTAAGCATTATATTGAAGAGGGTGACGTAATGCAGGTTGTATTAGCGCAGGATTTTTCAGCAAATTTTGATAAAGATCCATTTGAATTATATAAAGCAATTAGAAAACTGAATCCCTCGCCATACATGTACTTTTTAAATCTTGGAGAGTTTCAAATAGTTGGCGCTTCACCTGAAATTTTAGTTAGATTAGAAAATGAAGAAGTAACCTTGAGACCAATAGCAGGAACAAGAGTTCGCGGAAACAATCTTGAGGAAGATAAATTTAATGAAGAGGAACTATTAAATGATCCCAAAGAAATTGCGGAACACTTAATGTTAATCGATCTTGGTAGAAATGATGTTGGAAGGGTTTCAGAGATTGGTACAGTGAATGTTACAGAAAAAATGATTATTGAAAAATATTCTCATGTGATGCATATAGTCTCTAATATTGTTGGAAGACTTCAAACAGGACTTACCTCTTTTGATGTTCTCAAGGCAGCATTACCTGCAGGTACGTTATCTGGTGCTCCAAAAATAAGAGCCATGGAAGTTATTAATGAACTAGAACCAAGCTCAAGAGGTATATATGGCGGTGCAATAGGATACGTTGGTTGGAATGGCAACATGGATACAGCAATTGCCATTAGAACTGCAGTTATCAAAGATAACAAAATACATGTTGGCGCTGGTGCTGGAGTTGTAGCAGACTCAGTTCCAGAGAATGAATGGGAAGAGTGCAAACAAAAATCTAAGGTATTTGTTGATGCCATGGAGATGATTACATGATCCTAGTAATTGATAACTATGATTCGTTTACATATAACTTGGTTCATTATATTGGAGAGTATGGTCATGAAGTTTTAGTTAAAAGAAATGATGAAGTAACTCTTTCAGAAATTGCTCAAATGAATCCAGATAAGATTGTTATTTCGCCTGGTCCTTGCACTCCAAAAGAAGCTGGGATTTCGGTTGAGATTGTTAAAGATTCTCGCGTCCCATTATTAGGTGTATGTCTAGGTCATCAGTCGATTGGCGCAGCCTTTGGAGCAAACATTATTAAAGCTCCACATGTTTTTCATGGAAAGAAATCAGAAATTCAGCATTCTAGTTCAGTCTTATACAAAGGCATTCCTAATCCATATTCGGTTGTCAGATATCATAGTCTTGTGATCGATAGCTCATCACTCCCCATGAACTTAAAAGTTACAAGTTCACTGGTTGATGATGCTGATATCATAATGGGCATTGAACATACTTCAAGACCAATATACGGTGTTCAGTTCCATCCCGAATCAATTGATACTGATTATGGTATGAAATTAATTTCAAACTTTTTAAATCTATGATTAAAGAATTTATTGATCAACTGGAAAAAAAAGAGGATCTTGATTTTCATTCAATGCAATCTGCAATCGAATTCATTATGACTGGAGAAGTTGATGACCTCTCGATCGAAAAGTTTTTATTAGCGTTAAATGAAAAAGGCATCAGTGAAAAGGAGATAACAGCAGCTGCAATAGTCATGAAGGATAAATCTCTAACTTTTAATATTGGCAATGGTGATCATATTGATACTTGCGGAACTGGTGGCTCAGGACTTAACACCTTTAATTGTTCTACAGCATCTTCATTTGTTGCGGCAGCTGGCGGAGCTTTAGTTGCTAAACATGGCAATAAAGCTGTCTCCAGTAAATCAGGAAGCGCAGATTTATTGATAGCTGCTGGAGCTGATATTACTCATGACAGAGAGAAGATAGAAACTATATTTGATCGAGTTGGATTTGTTTTTCTTTTCGCTCCCTTGCATCACCAGTCTATGAAATACGTAATGCCTGCCAGACAAAAGATCGGCAAAAAAACCTTATTTAATTTACTTGGACCTCATACCAATCCCTGTGGTGCAAAAAAACAAATTTTAGGTGTCTATGATAAAGATTTAGTTAAATCTTTTGCTGCTGTTGCCAAAAACCTATCTATGGAGCATGTTCTCATAGTCCATGGATTTGATGGTTTAGATGAAATTACAATTACAAATAAAACCTACGTTGCAGAACTTAAAGACAATTCTATAAATGAATACGAAATTTCACCAAAAGACTTTGGCTTAAATTTTGGTCAGCTTTCAGAAATAATCGCTCAATCATCTGATGACAGCTTACAATTAATAAGAGAGGCATTTTCAGGAGAAAAATCTGCAGTTCAAGATATGATTGCTCTCAATTCAGGAGCAGCTTTATATCTAGCAAATGTAGTTCATTCAATTGCTGATGGTGTAGAACTCTCTTTTGAGCTTATGAACAATGGCATGGCAGCAGACAAGTTAGCTTCATATGTGAGAGTATCAAATAGTTAATGAGTATTCTTAAAAAAATCGTTGAAAATACAAGAGAGAACTTGAAGGCGAAGAAAGCAAAATTATCTTTAGAGGACGTCAAATCTTCTTTAAAAAAGCTAGATCTTCCAAAAAGTAATTTCAAAAGTAGCATCTCTAATAAAGATGAGGCCATCATTGCGGAAATAAAAAAAGCTTCTCCAAGTGCTGGAGTTATTTCGGAAAATTTTAACCCAGTTGAAAAAGCAAAAGAATACGAATCTGTTGGAGCTGCAGCTCTATCGATTTTAACTGAAGAGGATTTCTTCTTAGGAAGCATTGATTATTTAAAAGCAGTCAAAAGGACAACTTCTCTTCCAATATTAAGAAAAGATTTCATCATTGATGAATATCAAATATATGAGTCAAAGCTAATTGGAGCAGATTGCATTTTATTAATTGCGTCAATTCTTTCTGATTTACAAATAGAAGAATTTGTGAAAATTGCAAAAAAACTAGAATTAGATTATCTCATTGAGATTCATGATGAAAAAGAACTTAAGAGAGTAGTGCTTTATAAAGATGCATTAATTGGAGTCAACAACAGAAATTTAAATACTTTTGAAGTTGATTTAGATAATTCGATTCGAATAAAAAATTTATTTAAAGAAAAAAATATATTTATTGCTGAGTCAGGAATAAAATCTATAGATGATATTAATTATTTAAAACTTCATAATATCAACGTTTTCTTAATTGGCGAGAGTCTTATGAGAGGGGACTTTTTTAAGAAATAGACAATTATCTTTTGTATTCCAATAATGTTTAATCCATTGGATAGGCAATAATATCCATAGGTTTTAGCTCTTTCTTAAGCTTATTAAAGTTTTTATAGTAGAGCTTAAAGCCACCATTTTCATACAACCAAATATTAGATACTCTTGCTTGATACTCATTATTAATTTTCCCATTAGAGTATGTGTAGCTTCCAGAAAGGTAATACAAAGTTAAATATACCTTTTCAGCAAGTTGGATTATTCTGATGTTAGATGGAGTAACATCTGATTCAACTCTTGAGTAGTAATTTATAACGGATTCGAAGTCAGGAGGCGGATCTTCATAAAAATGATTTTCAGATGATGAGCCAGTAATTGCTCCTATCTTACTTTCATAAAAATAAATAGTTTCAAAGTCTCGGGTATTCCTTGCTTCCCAAAATTTTAATAGGCTATCTTTAAGCGCCTTTTCATTATTTTCTGCAAATAAATTAATACTTAGAAAACAAATAAAAAAAAACAACCTCGTCATATATATTTACTTGTAGAGGTCATCATTTTTGCGGTAAATTGCATGATTTTTTTTACTGGAATTTTTAGTTCTTCGCTGCCTTTATCTACTGCTTGACGAGCATGAAGATCTTCATCCTCTTTCATCGTCTTTAATATTTCTATGGTTTCTTTGTCTTTAGGCGATATTTTATCAAGGTGACGATCAAGATGAGCAACAACTTGTTTCTCAGTTTCTTCAACAAAGCCTAAGCTAACTTTTTCTCCAAACCTTCCAAAGATTGCTCCAATAGCAAAGGAACCGGCATACCAAATTGGATTAAGAATGGAGCTCTTTCCCTCCAATTCATCTAAGCGTTTTTTACACCATACTAAATGATCGGTTTCTTCGTCTCCAGCTTCAATAAGATGCTGTTTAATATCCACATCTTTACATACTAGCGACTGCCCACGATAAAGGGCTTGAGCTGCTACTTCACCAGCAAGATTTACTCGCATCATTTGGATAGAAATTTTTTTTTCTTCAGCCGTCAATTTCTCAATATTTTTTTCACCAGGTTCTGGAGGATATGTTCTACCTGTTCCAGATTTTTTATTTGAAAGCGTTTTTAATGCAATATCACACTCATTTATAAAGTTGTCTATCAGATTCATCTAATTCCTTTATCTCCAATATCTTTTCTACAGAAAGCACCATTAAATGCAACGGATTCTACCAAACTATATGCTTTTTGTTGAGCCTCTCTGAGATTATTACCTAGGGCGGTGGCACAAAATACTCTTCCGCCTGATGTAAAAATTTTATTTTGATCAAGCTTTGTACCGGCATGAAAAAGTTTTACTCCATCTAAATCTGTGGCTTGAATTTTGACCTCATTATTTTTTGTATAGTTTTCGGGATAACCTTCGCTAGCAATTACTACACCACAGGCATGTTGTTTGGTCCATTCAATCTCATGATTATCTAAATCATCATCAATTGCAGCAATGCATAATTCAACCAAACTTGATTTTAATCTTAACAATATAGGTTGAGTTTCAGGATCGCCAAATCTGCAATTGAATTCAAGCACCTTCAACTCACCATCTTTGATCATCAGTCCAGCATATAAAAATCCTAGATATGGTGAACCTTCTTTAATTAAGCCATGCATAGTAGGCTGCATTACCTCATCAAGAATTTTTTTATGCAGTCTTTCATCGACTATTGGTGCCGGTGAATATGCGCCCATTCCACCAGTATTAAGTCCCACATCGCCATCACCAACCGCTTTATGATCTTGACTTGTTGCCAATGGAATAATTTTATCTTTGCTTACGACAGCAATAAAACTTGCCTCTTCACCACTAAGAAATTCTTCAATGACTACACTTGCTCCAGCAATACCAAACGTATTATCTTTAAAAATACTTACCAAAGCTTGCAACGCTTCAGCTTTAGTTTGACAAATAATTACTCCTTTTCCTGCAGCTAAGCCGTCTGCTTTTACTACAGTTGGATAGGGAATTTTATCTAAGTGATCTTTTGCACTCTCAAAATTGCTAAATGCAGCATAATTAGCAGTTGGAATCCCATATTTTACAAAAAAATCTTTTGAAAATGTTTTTGATCCTTCTAATTGAGCTGCTGCACTGGAAGGCCCAAAAGTTTTAATATTACTTTTTTGCAAATAATCTACTAGTCCATTTACAAGGGGTTGCTCGGGACCAACAATAACCAAGGCAATATCTTTTTCAATACAAAAATTTTTTACAGCTTCAAATTCATTTATATCGATAGAAATATTAGACAGTTTATTTTCTAACGTTGTGCCTGCATTTCCTGGGCAAACAAATACCTCTAAAACAAATTGGTCTTGCGCGGCTTTCCATGCCAAAGCATGTTCTCTTCCGCCGGATCCAATAACTAGAATATTCATCTTAGTGTCTGAAGTGGCGATTTGAAGTAAACATCATAGCTATATTATTTTCATCAGCAGCCGATATAACCTCTTCATCTCTGATTGACCCACCTGGCTGAATAATAGCTGCGATTCCGCTTGAGGCTGCTTTGTCTATCCCATCTCTGAATGGAAAAAAGGCGTCTGATGCCATTACGGCTCCTTTCACCTCTAACCCTTCCTCTTTTGCCTTAAGGTTAGCAATTTCAGCGCTAATTACTCTACTCATTTGTCCAGCACCAATTCCAATGGTTTGTTTATTTTTTGCATAAATAATTGCATTAGATTTAACAAATTTTGCAACTCTCCACGCAAACATAAGATCATTGATTTCGTCTTTCGAAGGTTGTCTTTTTGTTACGCATTTTAGGTTTGCCTCGGGAACAATTAAAGTATCATCGCTTTGTATTAATATTCCGCCAGAGACTTTTTTTATGACTCCTGGGTAAGGATTATCTTGCTCAAGGTCTACACATAGCACCCTGATATTCTTTTTTTTAGCAAGCTCATTTAATGCAGCATTTTCAAAACCAGTTGCCAAGACCACCTCGACAAATTGACGAGTATTAATTTCTTCAGCAGTTGCTTTATCTAGATCTCTATTAAAGGCAATTATTCCACCAAATGCTGAAGTTGGATCAGTTTTAAAGGCTAAGTCATAAGCATCATAAATACTCTTAGCTTCAGAAACTCCACAGGGATTAGCATGTTTAACAATTACACATGCTGGTTCATCAAATGCCCTAACACACTCCCATGCAGCGTCAGCGTCAACAATATTATTATAGGAAAGCTCTTTGCCCTGAAGCACATCCGCATTTGCAATATTTTTATGCTTTAAATTAGAGAATGTTAATAAATCCGCAGTTTGATGAGGGTTTTCTCCATATCTTAATGATTCACTTTTTTCAAAGTTATATTGATGAGCATTTGAAGAAATATCTTTTAAGTAATATGCAATAGAAGCATTATATTCAGTCATAAGCTGAAATACTTTTTGTGAAAGCTCTTTTCTAAATGTATACGAAATGCCGCCTTGGGTTTCCCACTCTTGTATTAATCGACTGTAATCATTTGGATCAGTTACTACTGCAACATCCTTAAAGTTTTTTGCTGCAGCTCTAATCATGGTTGGCCCACCGATATCAATTTTTTCAATGGCTTCCTCGAATGAGCAATTTGAGGCAATTGTTTCTTGAAATGGATATAGGTTAACAATAACTATATCAATGACCTCAAAGCCTTTATCGGCTAAAACCTCTTTATCGGTCTCTCTTCTTGCTAGAATCCCAGCATGAATTTTTGGATGCAAGGTTTTCACTCGACCATCCATCATTTCATCAAAGCCAGTAAATTCAGAAACTTCTAATACCTCATCAGTGATTTCTTTAATGGCATTGTAAGTTCCCCCAGTTGAAATAATTTTCACTTCTTGATTTACTAAGAATTCTATTAATTGATCTAAATTAGATTTATCTGAAAGACTAACTAGTGCAGTTTTTGGAGAAATTAGACTCATGATTTTTCTAGAATGTTGTATTTATGTAATTTTTTTCTAAGGGTGGCTCTATTTAATCCCAATACATTTGCAGCCTTTGACTGATTATTGTTTGTATATCTCATTACTGCTTTCAAAAGCTCAGGTTCAACTTCAGCCATCACCAATTCATAGACATTTTTAGGATTGGTATCACCAAGGGTGGCAAAATATTTTTTCATAGCTTTCTTAACCTGTTCGCTAAGGGGCTTTTTTTTTATTTTCTGTGAAACTGATTTGGCCATTAATTAGAAATTTTTATGCAAAATATAGAGTTTACAGTTGATTAAAAATTGCTCAACTAATTTTAGAGATTTATAGTGGTTTTTTTATCATCTCCCAAAATTAATTGCACCAACTCTCCATTTTTTATAAATATTTCTGTTCGAGAGGCATAATCGGGATGAAAATATGAGATTACATTATTACCTAAGATGTAAGAGATCAATGCATTGATCACCATAAAGTGTGAAGTGATAATATAATTGCCCTCAACATTTTGAAGCCAGTTTACTAAATTATTCCGCCACTTTTTTACTGAATTAGGTAGTTCATCAGTTGGACAGGTAAAAATATAACCTAACCAGTCATTTTTCTTATTTTTGTCAATATTGTCAGAAGGAATCTCAATAAAACGAGAATTAACTTCTACAGGATATCTATTTTCATGATTAATAATTTCCATGGTTTCAAGAGCTCTTTTTTTAGGACTAGAGCAAAGCTTATAGCTAGAAACTTTATCAATTAAATCATTCCCAGTAATTTTAGCTTGCAGTCGACCTTCTTTACTTAAACCAGGATCAGGATGTGTTGCCCAGCCAGCAGATGCCTCTCCGTGTCTGACAAGAATGATGTGACTTTGACTCATTTTTAAAAATTTTAATTATAATCATATGATGAGAAAGCCAAGAATTTTTTGCCCTGAACTATCTTCACCAACTTACAAGTGCACCAACATAAAACAAATACATCATCTTGCCAAGGTTCTTAGGCTGAAACCAAATGATCCTGTAGAACTATTTGATGGTAAGGGTTCTTTAGCAAATGGAGCTATTCAGGAGATTGCTAAAGCTCATATAAAATTCGAAGTTGATGACATTTCATTAATGCAAAATCCACATCTAAAATTTTATCAAGCAATCATTCCATACATTAAAAAAGAGAATCTAATTTATTCATTACAAAAGCTTGTTGAGATTGGTATCAATTCACTATTGATATACAAACCCGAACTTCTAGATCAATCATTGGCTAAGAAAGACCTATCAAAATTAAATGATCGCCTTATGGAAGCTGTGATCCTTGCATGTGAACAATCTGGCTGCAATCATCTCCCCAAAATAAAATTTTTTAATGACCTCAAACAATGCCTTCAAAGCGTTGAGGGAAACACAAATTTCGATGGGTTATTCGTTCTTGATACAATTGCTAATCAATTTTTTAAAGACAATGAAAGCGTGGAGTTAAATGAAATTAGTATTATCTCAGGACCTGAATCGGGTTACTCAGAAAAAGAACGCGAAACTATGAATGCATTAGGATTAAAGTCTCTAAAAATTGGACATTATGTGTTACGTGCAGAAACTGCGCCTATTATTGGAATTTCTAAATTTCATACCTTGCTTGGAGAACATTAATGCAAGGTACTTACTCACTATTTATTACTGATCCCTTAAAAAGCTTAGATCCAAAAAAAGATACAACTGTTTTATGGATGCAAGAGGTCTTTAGTATGGGCGGACAAATCCTTCAATGCGAAATGAAAGACCTCCTTTATAAGGAGCATCAAACTTTTACAGAATTTTCTATAATCAAAGATCCATTGAAGCATCCGCAAGTTGGTGAGATAGTTAATGAAGTTAAACCGCTTAAAGATTTTGATTATATATTTATGAGAAAAGACCCACCGGTCGATGAGGACTATATGAATGCATTGCATATCTTATCTCAGGCCGAATCTGAAGGTGCCAATATATTAAATCGACCTTCAGCTTTAATGAAATTTAATGAAAAGATTTTTGCTCTTCAATTTGCTAACTGGATGACTGATACAAGCGTTATATGCAAAGAAGAGGACTTCAAGTTATTTAAAGAAAAATACTCTAACGTTATCCTTAAACCCCTTAATGGGATGGGTGGAGATTCAATCTATAAGTTTGATGAGACTTCAGAAGACCACCTAAAAATTTTTAAATTGCTTACTAATAATTATCAAACAATGGTTATGGTTCAAAATTTTTTACCTGAAATTTATGATGGAGATTACCGAATACTTATAATTCATGGTGAGCCTTTTCCTATAGCATTGGCAAGAATTCCTCAAAAAGGAAGCTTCAAGGGCAATCTTGCAGCTGGTGGCAGAGGCGAAGCCCGAGAATTATCCAATGATCAAATTAAAGCAAGCAAGGAAATTGGCAAGTTACTAGTTCAAGAGGGTATTCTGTTTGCTGGGATTGATATGATCGGTAATTATTTAACTGAAATTAATATAACAAGCCCAACAGGTGCAAGAGAAATTCTCTCCCAAACTGGTCAAAATCCGATAAAGGCTTTGCTTCAATCCATTTAAAATGCAACCGTTGATTTATAAAGAAAGAATTCAAAGATGGGGATTTAAACAGTCAATGTTTGTTTCTTTAATATTTCATGGAGTAGTTATTTTTGGAGTTAGTTTTGTTGTAATTCAGCAACCATGGAAATTCAATGAGGAAGTTATTGTCAATATTAGATTTGCTAATGGGGAGTTTGACATGCGAGGCAGCTCTAATAATGGTCTTGATTTACTTCAAAAAAATAATCAACAAGTTGCAATGGTTTCAAAAGATTCTAGCTCTCAAGATCAATCTCAGTTAAGTGTTAGACGCTTAGAGTCTAACTCGACCTTAGAGAGTTATGAAACAATTTATTTAAATGCATGGCAAAGAAAGGTTGAAACAGCAGGGTATTATGAAATTTCTCGAAAAGACATAACCCAAGGCAATTTTAAAGTACAAATCAGATCAATTATCGACTCCATGGGGAATTTAATTGGTGCAGATATTTTAAAATCATCCGGTAATTCATCAATGGATGCTTTAGCTTTGAAAATTTTGCAACAATCAGCACCGTTTCAACCATTTCCTCAAGATATGGCAGTCAATTATCAGCAGCTTGAGATTATTCGAGATTGGAATTTTACAAATTCTTAGAAATGCAAATACTAGCTTTTGATTTTGGTACCCAATACATCGGTGTTGCGGTTGGACAAACAGTAACCAACACATCCTCCCCATTAGTTGTACTAAAAGTCGATCGTGAGGAAAAAGAAATATGGGACTCAATTTCTAATCTCATCGAAGAGTGGGAACCTGATCAAATATTGATTGGCAAACCTTTGAACATGGACGGAAGCCCAAGCGCTATGATGAAGAAAATCGATACATTCTTTAAAAAAATTAAAAAGATAACTAGTATTCCTTGTGAATTGGTTGATGAAAGATTAACCTCATTTGAGGCAAAAGAGTTGGCGAAAATTGATTCTAAATCTGATCGAATAGATCATTTGGCTGCCAAAATATTTTTAGATAACTGGATAGAGCATAATGTCAATTCCGACTAGTTTTATTGATCAATTGTTAGATCAAACTGATATTGTCGATGTTGTAGGGCGTCGCATACCCCTCAATAAAAAGGGATCAAATTTTTGGTGTCAATGTCCATTCCATGATGATTCAAATCCCTCCATGGCTGTTAATCAAGATAAACAGTTTTTTTATTGTTTCGTATGTCAAGAATCTGGAAATGCTATCCACTTTATTAGACGCTATGAAAATTTAGATTTTGTCGATGCAATCGAAACTCTAGCCAGTTCAGCTGGGATAACAGTTCCTTATGAAACAAATAAGCACGAGAAATCAAAACCAAGTGGTCTAGTTGAAAAGGCTGTGAACTACTACAAAGGAAATTTAAATGAAAAGATTGCACCTCAAGCTATTAAATATCTCAAAGATAGAAAGATTTCTGGAGTTACTGCCAAGAAATTTAATATAGGATATGCACAAGATAAATGGGATGGACTTTTAAATCATTTTGGGTCGGCTGCCTCATCTAAAGAGCTCAGTAATTCAGGTTTATTTAGTCAAAAAGATGATCGATTTTATGATCGATTTAGAGGCAGGATTATCTTTCCAATAAGAAACATAAAAGGTGATTTCATCGCAATGGGTGGAAGAATTATTGATGAGGGAGAGCCTAAATATCTCAATTCTCCGGAAACTTCTTTTTTTAATAAATCAAATGAGTTGTTTGGCTTGTTCGAAGTTAAAGATTCACAAAAAAATATTGATTCTTTAATTGTAGTAGAGGGTTACATGGATGTAATAGGTCTGTATGAGCATGGTATTAAAAATGCAGTTGCAACTCTCGGTACAGCTGTAACACCAAATCATATTTCAAAAATTATGCGATATACCAATAAGATATTTTTTGCATTCGATGGAGATTTAGCTGGTGGAAAAGCCGCCTGGAAAGCAGTTGAAAACACTTTTCCAATCATCAGAGAAGACATAAACATTCATTTTGTTTTCTTTGAGCAAGGTCATGACCCAGATTCATACATCGCTGAACATGGGCTAAAAGCTTTCCAAAAACTTCTAGATGAGTCAATTTCACTTTCATCATATTTTTTATCGAAAATAAAAGAATTTAATTTAGAAACGTTGGAGGGTCGAGCACAAGCAGCAGCATTTGCAATACCTATCGTAAATAAAATTAATAATTCAGTAATAAAAGAGGTATATGCACATGAAGTCTCAAACTTATGTGGCATGGATATCAAAACCATGGATGCGCCCCCCAGTTCTCCAAAAAGACAAGAAACTAGTAATGCAATTAAAGCAAGCTCAAATACTCCTATCAGAGTAAAAGCTGTCATTAATATCTTTAGTTCTATTTTAGCTTTTCCTTCGATTGCCAAAGAAAAATTATTCGACGAATTAAAAGTTGATCCTAATTTTAACTTTTTATTTTTAATCTTAGATTTATATAAACAAACACCAGACATAAAACCTTCAAGGATTATCGAAAATATTGAATCTGATCAGATTAAAGGATATTTTTCGGAAGCCGTGGTGGCAGGATTAGAATTATCAGAAAAAAATGCATTAAAGCTTGCAAATGACTGTGTAAAGATTTTGATAAAAAATCAGAAAGATAGAGAGCAAATACTCAAAGATAAGTATAATGTCGGATCGATTTCGGCAATAGAAAGAAGAGATTTACAACAAATCATCTTAAAAAAGCAAGAAATCACTGATAATGACCGAGATTTATTAAGGAAATTAAGTTCAAAACAAGATTGAAAAAATAAAAATTGGCATCACATATAGATATGAACTTAAAAAGAGGGGCTCAGTGGATAAGTTAAAAAAACAAGGTTCAAGAATTGCGGAGTTAATTGATAAAGGCCGAGAGCAAGGTTATTTAACATACGCAGATGTAAATGATCATCTTCCAGAGGATATTTCCGATCCAGATCAAGTTGATGAAATAATCGGCATGATTAATGACTTAGGTCTTCAGGTTCATGAGACAGCTCCTGATGCAGATACACTAATGCTATCTGAATCTTCCGATGATCAAGATGATATTGCCCTAGAGCAAGCTGCTGAAGCATTGGCTGCTGTAGAAAATGAAACAGGCAGAACAACTGATCCAGTAAGAATGTACATGCGAGAAATGGGTACGGTTGATCTTTTAACTAGAGAAGGTGAAATTGAAATCGCAAAGCGGATCGAAGAAGGTATGCGTGACCTTTTGGATGCAAGCGTGCATTATCCAGGAATTGTTGAGCACATAATTTCTTTTTACGAGCAAGTTAAAAGTGAAGATAAAAAACTAAGTGAGCTGCTAACAGGGTTTCTTGAGGAGATGGAAGAAGTGCCTTCTGCAGGACCCGGAAGTGAAAAAGCAAAACAATTAGAAGAAAGCGATGAAGAAGTTGATAATGGACCAGATTTAGCTGAAGTCCAAAGACGTATGACAAATCTCAAGCGTCAGTTCAATAAAACAAATAAAGTGGTTGAATCCAAAGGTAGGCATTCTAAAGAAGCCAAAGCAGAATTCATCAAATTAGGTCTAATTTTTCAATTTCTTAAATTTTCACCCAAAATGTTTGAAGACCTAGCGTTTTTTGCTAGAAGTGATTTAGCTGAAATACGCCTTCATGAAAAAAGAATTCAATTTTTATTTGTCAAATCAGCAAGGGTTCCAAGAAAAGATTTTATTGCCATGTATAAAGACAATATCACCAAAGTGAAGTGGGTTGATTCATTAATGAGCAACAAAAAGTATTCAAAAAAATCTTTGGAGCACATTAAGTCAGATGTTGTAATTGCTCAAAAAGCCATAAAAGCAATTGAAGAGAGAGTAGGACTTAATGTAAAAGACATAAAAGATATCAATCGTGCCATGTCTATGGGCGAAACAAAAATGAGACGTGCAAAAAAAGATATGGTTGAAGCTAACCTCAGACTTGTTATTTCGATTGCTAAAAAATACACAAATAGAGGTCTACAGTTTTTAGATTTAATTCAGGAAGGCAACATAGGACTTATGAAAGCTGTAGATAAGTTTGAATATAGAAGGGGCTATAAATTTTCTACTTATGCAACTTGGTGGATTAGACAGGCAATAACAAGGTCCATCGCTGATCAGGCTAGAACAATAAGAATTCCAGTGCACATGATTGAGACCATAAATAAACTCAACAGAGTTTCCCGTCAAATGATGCAAGACATGGGCAGAGAGCCAACACCAGAAGAATTGAGTAAAGAGCTTGATATGCCTGAGGATAAGGTAAGAAAAGTTCTCAAAATTGCAAAAGAGCCAATTTCGATGGAGACACCAATTGGTGACGACGAAGATTCGAACTTAGGAGATTTTATTGAGGACACCGTTATTCATTCACCGCTAAAAAATGCTACTGAGGGCAGCCTTCACTTCGCGACAGATGATGTGCTTTCATCATTGACCGCAAGAGAGGCTAAGGTACTAAGAATGAGGTTTGGTATTGGCATGAATACAGACCATACATTAGAAGAGGTTGGTAAACAGTTTGATGTAACCAGAGAAAGAATTCGTCAAATAGAAGCCAAGGCCTTGAGAAAGTTAAGGCATCCTTCAAGGTCAAGTCACCTGAAAAATTTCTTAGACGAATAATTTTCGGGCCTGTAGCTCAGTTGGTTAGAGCAGTGGACTCATAATCCATTGGTCGGAGGTTCGAGTCCTCCCGGGCCCACCACTAAAATAGCTTAACAGCTGATTCTCATTCAATTTCTGTCCATGGTGGAAAAGGGTCGCTTAAAGATTCCCAAAAATCCTCTCCTTTATCAAGATCCTCCTCAGATACTAGGCAATCATTTAAAGCATCAATCATTGCAGTTTTATCAAGACCCTGGCCAATAAAAACTAATTCTTGTCGCATATCACCAAATGGTTCAGCCCATGATTCTTCTATAGACTCTAGATATTCTTTTTCTGTTGGCCAGTGTTCTTTTGGGACTGATTTCCAAAACTTCCCAGCAAATCCGTATCGAGCAATTCCACCAGCTTGACTCCATTGTCCAGCATATTCGAGACGAGATCCTAACCAAAAGAATCCCTTCGATCGAATTAATTTTCCATAATGCTCAGTGCTGTGAAGGAATTCATAAAACTTTTGTGGATAAAATGGTCGACGTGCAAGATAACTAAAACTGCTGATACCATATTCTTCTGTTTCAGGAATATGATCTCCACGCATTTCTTTTAGCCACCCTGGAGCCTGACTTGCGTGCTCAAAATCGAAGAGTTCAGTATTAAGAACATCATCAATATTAACTCGGCCTCTAGTGATTGGAATGATCTTTGCGTGAGTATTGAGACTTTTAAGAATAGCATTTAGTTTTTCAATATCTTCAGAATCAACTAAATCTATTTTGCTTATCAAAATAACATCAGCAAATTCTATCTGATCAACAAGAAGATCAGCTACACTTCGCTCATCATCATCTCCCAATGATTCTCCCATATCTTGAAGATATTTTGCTTCCTCGTAATCTCTTAAAAAGTTTACGGCATCTACTACGGTCACCATAGTATCAAGTCTCGCAACGTCTGATAGAGAGACGCCATCCTCATCTGCAAAAGTAAAAGTTTCTGCAACGGGTAATGGCTCTGAAATTCCAGTTGATTCAATCACCAAATAATCAAATTTATTATCTTTTGCTAGCTTGTTAACTTCTAGGAGCAGATCTTCCCGCAGTGTGCAACAAATACAACCATTGCTCATTTCAACTAATTTTTCTTCACTATGATTAAGTGATACATCATTTTTTATCATGGATGCATCAATATTAATCTCACTCATATCATTAACAATAACAGCAACTTTTTTATCTTCACGATTATTTAATATATGACTTAGAACAGTAGTTTTCCCAGCTCCTAAAAAACCAGAGAGCACTGTTACAGGAAGTCTTTTAGGGAGAGTATCTTGCATGATGGAATCCTTATATTTATCGATTTTTTTAGACTAGCACACTTGTCAAGCGCATTTAATAATTATGTTTTTACTTTCCATGTGACGACTAAACCTCTTGCATCTCCAGCTGCTAAAGCTCTTGAATCTTTTCTCCAGGCAATAGAGCTAACTTGAGCACTCATCTGTGAAGTGCCTATGGACCCACCATGACCATCATTCTTTAATCCCCAAACAGCTAGCGAACCATCTCTTGCACCTGATGCAAGTCGCTTTCCTTGGGGAGCAAATGAAAAGTCAGAAACAAATGATTGATGGTGACAGAGTTGTCCTGGAGTTGTTCCCTCTGGACCATCATTTTCAAAACTCCAAACCGTTATAATTTCAGATCCACCTGTTGCAAGAAGTTTTCCAGTAGAATCAAAAGCAATACTGCTTGGTTTTCCTCGATATCCCGACATCATCGAGTCTTGTCCAGTTGATCGACGCCAAAAGTGAACTGTATTATCTTGACTCCCACAAGCAACAATATCTCCATCAGCGCTAAGTTTCATTGAAATAAGTGATCCTTTCCATTGAAGCGTTTGCTTTGTTTTATTTTCAATAACATCGTAGAAAGCTACTTTGCTATAACACGCTGTTGCAAGCTCATCATTTCTTGACCACGCAATTGCACTCACAGTACTAGAATGCTGTTCTGATTTCCATTTTTCTTTACCTTTACAGTCAAAAATATATACATTCTTAGAGATTGATGCTGCTAAAGACATGCCATCTTTTGACCATTCTAGATGCTCAACCCAACCTTGACCAAGTTCTATTGTTTCAATTACTGAACCTTCAGTAGTTTCACCGATTAAAATGCATCCATCCTGTCCTGAAGTCGCAAATAATTTACCATTGGGACTCACTCTCATTGCAAGTAAATTTCCTTCATGAATGCTACTTTTTTGCCACAACGTCTTTCCAGTTTTGCCATCTAAAGCGTTAACTCCTCCTGCAACATCTCCAACTAGGAGTATATTTCCGCCTTCAGCCCACTCACATGCAATAACGTAGTCATCAACTTCTATGTTCCAGTTGTTGCGCAAAACACCTTTTGATTCTATTAAATTTACACTAGACATTTATCGAAATCATCTTGCATGGCTTCTTCGTCGAGGTTACGACCAATAAATACTATTTGGTTTCGACGCTCACCCTCAGCCCATTCTCTTTCAGGCTGAGAATCAAATAGCATATGCACTCCCTGAAAAACAAAACGTCTAGGATCATCAGCTATACTGATAAATCCTTTCATTCGAAATATATCTACACCTTTTTCAGCAAGAAGTTTACTAAGCCAAGCATTCATTTTCTCAATATCAACATCTCCTTCTCTTTCGATTGCAAATGACCCAACTTCATCGTCATGTTCATGCTGAGCTACCCAAGTTCGCTCAAACGTAACAGGCACCTCCATATTTTTATCCTCGGAATCCCTTGATAACAATTTAATATCAAATTCCTCAGCAGTATGTTGAGTAAATAGCCCAAGATTACAATTTTTATTAATTTCAAGAAAAAATGATTTTTGTCCATCAGACATTAACTGCAAATCAATATGTTTTTCAAAAGCTATTACTTCACCAGGAGATAATGCATTGGCATCATCTGCATAGAGCCTCACACATTTCTCGGCACTACTATTGAGATCTTCCTCACTATATTCTTGATCAATTAATGCAACTAGTGACATATTTGGATCAGGACCTTCCTCAAGGGTAAGCTCGTATTGACCTTGTTCAACTTTGTAAACTCCAGTCCACTCGAAAGGGTATTCAGGTTCAAGGAAAGTTGGACGATTTTGCAGAACTTGATCGAGATCAAATGCATTTAGGTTAAGCACAGTATCTACAGGAACATTTGCATTTTCACTTCTTAATATCCTAGCCATGCTGTTCATTCCTCTTAGTCTAGATTCGAGATTATCAACGGACTCATCATTCACCAGGTCTGTTTTGTTAAGGACTAAAACATCTGCAAATGCTACTTGCTCAGTGCTTTCATCACTTCTTCCAAGTTGTTGATCAATATGCGCAGCATCTACAAGAGTAACAATTCCATCAAGGGTAAATTCATTTTGAATTTCATCATCCATAAAAAAAGTTTGTGCTACAGGACCAGGATCAGCTAAACCAGTAGTTTCAACTAAAACATAATCAAATTTATCACGCCTTTTCATGAGATTTCCAAGTACTCTAATTAGATCCCCACGAACTGTGCAGCAAATACATCCGTTTGACATCTCAAAGACTTCTTCATCAGCATTAATTACTAATCCTTGATCAATGCCAACCTCACCAAACTCATTTTCAATAACCGCGATTCGTCTCCCATGTTCTTCGGTTAGAATTCGGTTAAGTAATGTTGTTTTACCAGAGCCCAAAAAACCTGTGAGGATTGTTACAGGCACTTTGTTAAAATTATTCATGAAATTTCTCCCAATTTTTTACCATTATTCAGAATTTTTTAAGAATTAAAAGCTTCTATTAAAGACTTAACATTATGACGCATCATATCAATGTAAGTTCCTGCTGGACCACCAATCTCACTTAATGCATCTGAATAAAGTTTTCCGCCAACTGGTACCCCTGATTCTTTAGAAATCGCTTTAAGTAATTTGGGATTATTAATATTCTCCATAAATAATGCTGTAACTTTTTTTTCTTTAATTTGATTAATTATTTTAGCCACATCTTCTGCAGAAGCTTCTGCATCTAAACTTAAACCTAGGGGTGCTAAAAATTCAATATTGAATTCGCGTCCCAGGTAACCAAATGCGTCATGGCTAGTTATTACAATTCTTTTTTTGATCGGAATGTTACTAAGTTGATTGCTAAGATTCATTTCTAATTCAAATAGTTTTTTTAGATAATTATTCCTTCTAAGAGCAAAATATTGTTCATGTTCAGGCATCAAATTGATTAATTCCCCAGAAATGTTATCTATGTATATGCGAATATTTTTAAAGCTTTGCCAGGCATGTGGGTCTATTTCGTTAAATCGATTTAGCGAATTAATACCATCACTTGAAATTAAATAATTTTTCTCTTTATCTGAATCTTTAATTAATCGAAATATCCAACCTTCAAAACCCAGTCCATTAAAAATAATTAGATCTGCATTTGAAATGGCAACTGCATCAGATGGTTTAGGCGAATAAATATGAGCATCGCTATTTCTTGGAACCAGGTTAGTGACACTTACACGATCTCCTCCCAGCTCTAATACTAGGTCCTCCAATATAGTAAAACTTGTAACTATCTTAAACTGGCCATCTTTAGCAAAAATTGGAAATCCATTTAAAAGTAATAATATTGCTAATTGAAGCAGCCTTAATTTAAACATCAGATCTAATTTTTAAGGTGTCGTAATGGTAAAAGGCTTCTTAGAAATCCACCATTTGAACCAAAAAGCATTGAGAGAATGCACATTGCGCCAACCGAAACAATTATTGCTGGGCCAGATGGCATATCAAAATAAAATGAGAGCATTAAACCAATGTAGCAACCTGAGATGCCAACAATTATTGAAATAATAATTAAATTATCAAGTGAGTTTACCCAAAACCGAGCGGCTGTAGCTGGAAGAACCATCATACCAATTGACATTAAGGTACCTAAGGCCAGAAAACCCGCAACTAAATTTATAACCATTAGAAATAAAAAACCATAATGTGCAGCTTCACTGGCAATGCCTGAAGATTTCAAAAACATGGAGTCCACGCATTCAATTATAAGGGGACGATATAAAATAGCTAAAATGAAAACACTTAAAGAGCTAATTATTGCAAGTAGCCATAAAGTATCATTGTCTAAAGCAAGAATATTTCCAAATAGAATATGGAATAAATCTACATTAGCTTCTTTCATTGAAATAATAAGAACACCTAATGCAAGAGAAATTAAGTAGAAAGCAGCAAAACTAGTATCTTCTTTAAGTTGCGATACGCGAGAAACCCATCCTGCTAAAGCAGCAACAATTAGACCTGCTGTTACACCACCAATTGCGAGGCCTAAAAGTGAGAGTCCGGAAATGAGGTATGCAATTGCAGCACCGGGAAGAATAGCATGTGCCATTGCATCACCTGTTAAGCTCATTCTTCTGAGTGTCATAAAAATACCAACTGGAATGGCGCCAAAGCAAATTACAAAACTCCCTATAAATGCTCGCCTCATAAAAGCATAATCTATGAAAGGGCTTATAAGAAAATCTATCATTTTAGCTGATGCACCAAGCCGAATTTTCATCAAATGCCTCAGAAACTTTTTTGGCATTGTCTAAATTTTCTTTTGTCAAAACCGATTTTGTTGAGCCCAAATCTATACATTCTTTTGCAAGAAGCATAGAGGTAGGACAATTATCTTTTACATATTCGAGATCATGAGTAACCATAATTATGGTTCTATTTTTATTTTGCCATTCCTTTATTACCAACGTTAAATCAGTCAGTGTTTTTGTATCGATTGCGTTAAATGGTTCGTCTAAAAGAATAACTTGCTGATCCTGCATAAGAACTCTTGCAAATAAACTTCTCTGAAGTTGTCCTCCAGAAAGGGTATTTATTTGTCGGTTTTCAAAACCATCTAATCCAACAGCCTCCAGAGCATTCATACATCTTTCTATTTGAGTATCAGAGAGACCACCCGAGAAACCTATCTCTTGCCAAAGTCCTGTTGAGATAAGTTCAAGTACTGTAATTGGAAAATCTTTATCCAATTTAGTTTGCTGAGGTAGGTATGCAACATTATTTGGATTTATTCCTTTAATGGAGCCTTCATATTCAGTAATAATTCCTGCAAGAACATTAAGTAGGGTCGATTTTCCAGCACCATTTGGACCAACAATAGCTAACCACTGACCTTGATTAATTGTTGCACTTAAATGATGAACTGCTGGGTGAAAATTATATGAAACAGTAAGATTTTGAATTTTAATACTCATTTTAGGTTACCAAAAATACTAATGTATTCATCATTATAATTATTACCAATATTAAAAATATTCGACTTGAAGTACTCCAATGCAATAAAGATTTATTCATTAGTTTTTTATCTTTTTTCATTAAAAATTAAATCATTAAGTTTATATAGATTCTTCAGACTAGCACACTTGTCAAGCATTTATACTTTTGAAGAAAGACTGTTTTATATGCATCCATGAGATAAGTTTCCAAAAGAATTTCACTAATTTATATTACATACCTTAAACTTAATTATTTGATTTACAGATCTTTACTGAGAGGAATTCTAAAATGTCTTTAATTATGAACAGCCCATTCACCTTGCCTTGTGGCCAAGTTATTAAAAATCGAATTTGCAAAGCTGCAATGACTGAAAGAATTGCAAAAGGAAATAATTTAGCGCATCAAGGCCATATTAATCTCTATCGCAAATGGGCTGAGGGCAATATTGGTCTTTTGTTAACAGGCAACGTTATGGTTGATCGCAAAAACATGGAAGGTCCAGCGAATGTTGTGATTGATAGCCAAAATTATAAAGATCACATAGACGAATTAAAAAACTGGTCCTCTGCAGGAACAGAGGACAATACTCAATTGTGGATGCAAATATCTCATGCAGGAAGACAAACTCCTGGAGAAATAAATTCATCTCCATCAGCACCATCAGACGTCCAATTAAAAATTCCTGGTCGTAGTTATGGTTTGCCAATTCCTATGAGCGAGGAAGAGATACTAAGTGTTATTGATAAGTTTGTTTTCACAGCAAAGATTGCTCGGGAGACTGGATTTACTGGAGTTCAATTTCATTCAGCTCATGGATACTTGTTATCTGAATTTCTTTCACCAGATATTAATACACGAAATGATGCATGGGGCGGTAGCTTAGAAAATAGAGCAAGAATGCATTTAGAAATCATCAAAAAATGCAGGGCAGAGGTTGGGGAAGATTTTCCAAT
The DNA here is from genome assembly GCA_902599315.1 of uncultured SAR86 cluster bacterium. Taxonomy (GTDB): domain Bacteria; phylum Pseudomonadota; class Gammaproteobacteria; order Magnimaribacterales; family D2472; genus D2472. Next base: position 349,482 of record CACKEY010000001.1, read on the forward strand.
CTCAATGAAGTTAAACTCAGCAGATTTTCAAAAAGGTGGATTCACTGAAAATGAAAGCATTGAGGTTGCAAAAAAGCTAGAGGAAGCAGGATTAGATCTTTTAGAAATTTCAGGTGGAACCTATGAGCAGCCAAAACTAATAGGTGCGGATCACATTAGCATCAATCCAGACAGAAGCGAAACAAGACGAGAAAGCACTATTGCAAGAGAAGCATATTTTCTTGAGTATGCTGACAACATTAGAAAAGCTGTAACGATGCCTTTGATGGTAACAGGTGGTTTTAGAACAAAAGATGGCATAGAAAACGCTTTACAAAGTAATATTTGTCAAATTGTAGGAGTGGGTAGACCCTTATGTGCAGATCCTTACTGCATAAAGAAAATGATGGATGAAGAGTTAGAGATGCTGCCAAGTGTTGAAAAAACTTTATCCTTAGGGCCTTGGATTTTTTCTGCTAAAAGCCCAATTAAATTAATTCAAGTTATTAATGCGTTTGGTGCCATGGCATGGTGTTACCAGCAAATTAAAAGAATGGCAGAAGATTTGATGCCTGATAACAATCAAAAGTTATTTAACGCTTTACGAAAAGATACCAAAGCTGATAAGCAAGCGTTCAAAGATTATTTAGAAAATAATTAATTTTTTCTTACTTCTGCAAACACCCGACTGGTACCATCTTTATAAAGAATTAAAACATCATAAGGCATAAAACGATTGCCAATTTCCATACCAGGAGAGCCAACAGGCATTCCCGGGACTGATAGACCGATAGCATTGGGATGATCCTCTGAGAGAAATTGAGTTATGTATTGGCTTGGTATATGACCTTCAAAAATATAACCGTCCACTGAAACGCCTGTATGACATGATCTATATTCAGGCTTGATATTATAAGTTGCTTTTATTTCTTCAAGACTTTCATGATTTTTAGTTGTAGTGTTCATGCCGCTCATTTCTAAATGTTTAATCCATTTCTTACAACAACCACAAGTTGGAGTCTTGTGAACCAACAGCATAGTTTGAGCATTAGTGTTTGGCATTTCAGACTCAGAAGAAAATACAGATATTGTCAGTGCAAATGTGAATGCTAAAAGGTAGATTTTCATATGATTAATTTAAAAATTTGTATTTGCATATTTTTTATTATTTTTGCATATACATTAAGGCATTATAACGGCTTTAGTTTCTAAGCATTCTTCTAAACCATGTATGCCGTGTTCCCTTCCGTTGCCGGAGGATTTATAACCACCAAAAGGTGCACCAGTACCTCGTGCGCCCCCATTAATTATAACTTGTCCGGCTCTAATTTTTCTTGCAACTTTGTTAGCATGCTCTGGCTCTCCCTGAACATATCCAGCCAAGCCATATTCAGTGTCATTTGCAATCTCAATTGCTTCTTCCTCTGAATCATATTTGATAATTGATAAGACAGGACCAAAAATTTCTTCTCTGGCAATAGTCATGTCATTAGTTACGTTTGCAAACACTGTTGGTTTAACATAATAACCTTTGTCATATCCCTCCGGCTTTTCAAGACCTCCAGCAACTAAAGTTGCGCCCTCATTAATCCCAATTTCTATCATTTTTAAGATCTTTTCATATTGAGGTTTGTTAGCAATAGGTCCAATCCTAAATTCTCCTTGAGGATCTCCAACAGAAGTACTATTTGCGGTCTGGATTGCAACCTCAACAGCTTTGTCGTAATTTTTTTTAGAAACAAGCATTTTTGTTGGTGCATTGCATGATTGTCCTGAATTTAAAAAACAATGCCCGGCACCTCCTTTTACAGATTTTTCTAGATCTGCAACATCATCTAAAATGATATTTGAGGATTTACCGCCAAGCTCTTGATGTACTCTTTTAACAGATACTGCAGAGGCTTGAGCGACAGCTATACCAGCCTCAGTCGATCCTGTAAAAGACATCATCGCAACATCAGGATGATCTGATAAGGCAGCACCGACTATCGGACCATATCCATTTACTACATTGAATACACCGGCAGGAACACCTGCTTTATGAAATATTTCTGCAAGCAGTAATGCGCAATATGGAGAAATCTCACTGGGTTTTAATACCATTGAACATCCTGCTGCAAGAGCAGCAGAGGCCTTGGTCGTAATTTGATTCATGGGCCAATTCCACGGAGTAATCATTCCTACTACTCCAATAGGTTCTCTTACTAATGTGTAATCTCCTTCTTTTTTTTCAAATTCATAATCTTTTAAAGCATCTAAAGTCTCATGTAAATTTTTGATTCCTGTGGATGCTTGAGCTTTTTGAGAAAGCCAAACCGGAGCACCCATCTCTTCTGTAATGGTTTGCACAAGATCATCATATCTATTTTCATATTCAGAAATAATATTATTTAAAAGCTCAATACGATCTTCCTTTGAAGTTAATTGATAAGTCTTAAAGGCATTTGATGCTGCCAACACTGCTTTATTAATATCATCTTTTGTTCCGGATGAAATATGACCTATAAGCTCTTCATTTGCAGGATTAATCACTGCAATTTTTTCTTTTGATTCTGACTTAACCCACGAGCCATCTATATAAAAATTTAATTTATCTTTCATGATGAAATCCTATTGGTTTGACGTTGCAAATATTTAACTATTTTAATGAATTTGTAGTTTCCTTTTTAGGTTTTTTATACCGTCTGATAGCTTTACTTCTTTTGATTTAAAAAATAACTCATGATTCTCTTCTAATGTGTCCAAATCATATAGGTAGTTAATCATGATCCCTTTTGATTGATTTATTCCCTTTAAAGATAGATCAGAATTTAAATTTATTCTCTCTAAAACAGCTCCATTGCCAAGATGAAATTTAGCCACCGGATCGTTGGGTAATCCATCTTCTCTGTCTGATTCAAGAAGATAAACTAATACTTGCTTAATCAAAGTATCCTCATCTTGATATTCATCTATAGATTTTTTTTCAAGCCACTTAGAAAAGCCAGGCATAGGTGAAAGAGTTACAAATTTATCTAAACCATCAATCTCTTTTTTAAGTTTATGAGCAACATTCCTAATCAAAAAATTACCAAAAGAGATTCCTGATAGTCCTTCCTGACAATTTGATATTGAGTAAAAAACAGCTGTATTTATATCTTGCTCTTTTGTAATAGGCCTATCAATTTTGATAACTTCACTTATTGAATCTGGTATATTATTTGTCAGAGCAACTTCAACAAATATAAGAGGCTCATCAGGCATAAGAGGATGAAAAAAAGCAAAGCATTTTCTATCCGCTGGAGCTAGTCTAGCCCTTAAGTCATCCCATGAATTAATCTCATGAACCGCCTCATAAGCAATTATTTTTTCTAGGATATTAGCTGGCGTTGTCCAATCTATACTTTCTAAAACTAAAAAGGATGGATTGAACCAATACTTAAATAGAATTAGAAGACTTCTATCAAAAAATTGAAGATTTGGGCTATCTTTCTTGAGAGATCTAATTCGTTCTCTCATTCTAACAAGTTTTAGGGTCCCCTCAGAAATAGTGTTTAGTCTTCTAAAAAGCTCTCTCCATCCCGGTTCTGAAAGTTGAGAAATGATCTCAAGGTTACTTTGAGTTTTATTTTTTGTATATTCATTAGTAGCCTTCAATAAAGCTTTTTCATCAATGTCATATTTTTCTAAAACTGTATCAAAAAAATTAATAAATTCTTTATCATCAGATTCTTCAATTAAATTGGAAAGATGTTCTGCAAAAACTAGAGACGATACTTCGCCACTTTTAGACATAACTGATTCTAGAGCTTTATTTATATTTTTATGGAGAACCCCAAAACTATTTGAACGAAAATAACCTCCCTTGCGAGATCGGCTCATTAATGATGATAATAAATTTTGAAAAAAGTTCATTTGAGATGCTGAATTTATCATATTCTGATCAATTTATACATTTTGTTCTCATTCAAAAGCTCTTAGATATAATGATTTGAAGCATTTACTTACAGTTTTCTAGTGACTAGCAGGAGTAAAAATCAGTGCATGAAAATGTTTTTTATGTAACCATTGCTGTATTAAATATCTGATACGGATATAAGTACATTTTTTTAAAGAAATCATAGGGGACTTTATTGAAAACAGACATTGAAATAGCTAGAGAAGCTAAACCAAAAAGAATTGAAGAAATTGCTAGCTGTATTGGTATTAGCGGCGAATATCTTGAGCATTATGGTAAATTTAAAGGCAAAGTTAACCTTTCAATTAATGATGAAAAATTAAAAGATCAAGATAATGGCAAACTGATTTTAGTTACGGCAATATCTCCTACTCCCGCTGGGGAGGGTAAGACCACTACAAGTGTTGGTTTGGTTGATGGGCTTTGTCATATTGGCAAGAAAGCAATGATTTGCCTGAGAGAGCCAAGCCTTGGTCCATGTTTTGGAATGAAAGGTGGTGCTGCAGGTGGAGGCCATGCTCAAGTTATACCCATGGCAGATATTAATCTTCATTTTACAGGCGATTTTCATGCTATTAGCGCGGCTCACAATTTGCTTTCTGCGCTAGTAGATAATCATATTCATTGGAGCAATGATCTTGATATTGATCCAAGAAGAATTACTTGGAAAAGAGTAGTTGATATGAATGATAGATCATTGCGTGAAGTTACATGTGGGCTAGGCGGGACAGGAAATGGAATACCCAGACAAAGTGGATTTGACATAACTGTTGCTTCTGAAATTATGGCTGTATTTTGTCTTGCAACTGATGCTGATGATCTGAAGAAAAGAATAGGAAATATAGTTATAGGTTATTCAAGATCTAATGAACCCATAAGAGCAAAACAATTAAAGGCTGATGGTGCCTTAAGTGTTTTGCTTCAAGACGCATTTCAACCAAATTTGGTTCAAACTCTCGAGAATAATCCAGCATTTATTCATGGAGGTCCTTTTGCAAACATTGCACACGGATGTAATTCTGTCGTTGCAACTAAAACTGCTCTTAAACTTGCTGATTATGTTGTAACAGAAGCAGGATTTGGTGCAGATTTGGGGGCTGAGAAGTTTTTTGACATTAAATGTAGAAAATCTGACCTAAAACCTGATGCTGTAGTTTTAGTTGCAACAACTAAAGCGTTAAAAATGCATGGTGGTGTTAAAAAAGAGGATCTTGCTTCAGAGAATGTTGACGCAGTAATAGGTGGTTGTAAGAATCTTGAGAGACATGTAAAAAATATTAGAAAATTTGGGGTTCCCGTTATAGTTGGGATAAATGATTATGTAACTGATACAGAAAATGAGCATGCTGCCATCATTGATTTTTGTAAAAATATGGGAGTGGCTTGCAAAATTTCTTCCCATTGGGAAAAGGGCGGCGAAGGAGCATCAGATCTTGCGAAAGAGGTTGCAAAATTGGCCGACTCAGGAACTTCTGAATTTAAGACTTTGTATGATAATGAGATGTCTCTATGGGATAAAACTGAATATATTGCCCAGAATATATATGGAGCCTCTGAGATAATTGCAGATAAAAAGGTGAGAAATCAATTCAAAAAGTTAGAAGATGATGGTTTTGGTAATTACCCAATATGTATGGCAAAGACTCAATATAGCTTTTCAACTGATCCACTGCTAATGGGGGCTCCCTCAGGGCATGATGTTCCTATAAAAGAGGTGAGATTATCAGCAGGGGCAGAATTTATTGTTGTTGTTTGTGGAGACATTATGACTATGCCAGGTCTTCCAAGAATACCTGCTGCTGAAAATATAGATGTTGATGAAAATGGATTAATTCAGGGATTATTTTAATTATAATTAAAAGTTTAAGAGGAGAGAAAAATGAAAATATTATGCGTTTTATACGATGACCCCAAAGAGGGTATGCCTTCAAGCTATCCGCTAAAGGAATTGCCTAAACTTGAGAAATACCCCGATGGCATGACATTGCCTAGTCCAAAAGGAAGAGATTTTAATGCAGGTGAGCTTCTTGGATGTGTGTCTGGTGAACTTGGACTCAGAAAGTTTTTAGAAGATAGGGGACATACATTGGTTGTTACGTCTGATAAAGATGCTGATGGATGTATAGCAGACAAAGAATTAGTTGATGCAGATGTTGTTATCTCTCAGCCATTTTGGCCATATTATCTAACAAGAAAAAGAATTGAAAGTGCGCCAAATTTAAAGATGGCCATTACAGCAGGCATTGGCTCAGATCATGTGGATTTACAAGCCGCTATGGATAACAAAGTTGATGTAGTTGAAGTAACCTACTGTAATTCAAGGTCAGTTGCAGAACATATCGTTATGATGATACTTGCATTGGTTAGGGATTATCACAACCAGCACAGGATAGTGAATGAAGGTGGATGGCATATCGCAGACGCTGTTAAGAGATCTTATGATGTAGAAGGAATGCACATAGGTACAATTGCAGCAGGACGCATTGGCTATGATATGTTAAGAAAAATGCATCCATTTGATGTGCATCTTCATTATTTTGATAAACACAGATTGAGCTCAGATCAAGAAGAGGCACTGAATCTGACTTATCATGAATCTGTTGAATCTTTAGTTGCAGCTTGTGATGTCATAAACATCAGTTGTCCTCTTCATCCTGAAACTGAGCATTTATTTAATGATGATTTGATTAGTAAATGTAAACCTGGAGCTTATATTATCAATACTGCGCGCGGGAAAATATGTGATAAAGATGCAATTGTAAGAGCATTAGAGTCCGGTCAACTTAGTGGATATGCAGGTGATGTATGGTTTCCTCAACCTGCACCAAATGATCACGTTTGGAGAACCATGCCGCATCATGGCATGACTCCCCATACATCTGGTACCTCACTATCGGCGCAAACAAGGTATGCAGACGGCGTAAGAGAAATATTAGAGTGTTTTTTTGATGGAGAAGAAATCAGGAATCAGTATTTAATTGTTCAAGATGGAGATCTTGCAGGGATGGGAGCTCATTCATATACCAAAGGAACAGCAACGGGTGGATCAGAAGAGGCAGCTAAGTTTAAGAAATAACTTCATATTACCAAGGCAAAAAAACAAATGAAATTGGTTGATGTGAATTTACTTTTTTAGATGAAAAACAATCTAATTGCTGGTTTTGGAGGATTTTTATGCATTGCAGTGCTTTCATACCTCAACTCGTTAGATGAGACCAACCTATGGTTGATACCTCCATTTGGTGCAAGCATGGTCTTAGTCATGGCAGTTAATGAGAGCCCTTTAGCTCATCCAAAAAATGTTTTCTTTGGTCATCTCATATCAGCTTTTGCAGGAGTATTGGTATTTTGGATCTTAGGATATTCAGCTATAAGTTTGGGACTAGGCGTTGGATTAGCAATATTTTTAATGATGGTAACTGACACCATTCACCCTCCAGCAGGAGCAAATCCTATTATTGCGATTCTTGGTGCAAAAGGCATGAGTTTTATTATAATGCCAGTAGCAATTGGAGCATTTTTTATAGTGCTATTTGCAGTTATTTATAATAAATTGTTGCATAGGAAATATTTTTCTCTAGAAGATTTTAGAAATTGAGAAAGCTTTGTCATTTTCATAGGCTATTATTTCCAACCTTATAATCATGGAGCAAAAGATAAATACATTTTCTCAAAAACTCGTAGAGAGTTATTCAATTGAAGTGACTCCAAGGTCCGCAGCAAATATTGAATCTTTCAAAGAGGTCTTGCCTCAAAATACGAGAGTCTATATTGCTCATATTGAAGATGAAGATATTCAATCAATGGTCAATACTGCAAAAAGACTTAATGATGAGGGCTTTCACGCTATGCCCCATTTTCCTGCAAGAGCTATCCAAAATGAGGCTGTATTAAATCATTGGATCTCGATGTATAAGAATGAGGCTGGAGTTGATGAAGCGCTTTTATTAGCTGGCGGACGATCAAAACCATTGGGAGATTTTGAATCCTCGATTGAATTAATTGAATCAGGCAAATTTGATCAAGCTGGGTTTAAAAGATTGCATATTGCTGGTCATCCAGAAGGTAACAAAGATATAGATCCAGATGGAGGCGAAACTAATGTTTCACAAGCTCTCTCTTGGAAACAGGAATTTTCAAATAGAACAGATGCTTCTATGGCCATAACTACTCAGTTTTGTTTTGATGCAGCTGTTGTTAAAAAGTGGGCGGATAACATTAAAAGCAATGGAATTGATATACCCATCCATATTGGTATTGCAGGACCTGCAAAACTCCAAACATTAATTAAATTTTCAATTGAGTGTGGAGTAGGGGCATCAATGAAAGTTCTTACAAAACGTGCAAGAGACATTACAAAGCTTTTGCTGCCTTACAAACCAACTCAAATATTAAATGATTTAGGAGAGTATAAATCTCAAGATCCTTCTTTTAACATCGAACAAGTTCATTTTTTTCCTTTGGGTGGAATCAAAAAAGCTGCTGAGTGGGCAAAGGAATATAGTAACTAAAATCTTTAAAAAAATAGCTGTTTTTTCATTGAAAAAAGTGACTATTTTATCTAAAAAAACCGTGATAGCATGCTCGTATGTTTAAGACTTCACAACTAGTTTTTAATCCAAGAGTAAGAAAGTCACCATTCTTTCTTTCAACAATAAAGCATGGTGCTAGTGCCTTCACTATATATAACCACATGTATTTGCCAATTAGCTATGAAGGGGTTATTGAAGATTACAACAATGTGCTAAATGGTGTTCAATTGTGGGATGTTGGAGTTGAGAGACAAATCCAGATTAAAGGTCCTGATGCGGAGGCACTGTCACAATTTTTGACTCCTAGAGATATTAAAAAATGTGCTGTTGGTCAAGCAATGTATGCCCCATTTTTAGATTTCAATGGAGGATTTTTGAATGATCCAGTTATGCTAAAGATAAGTGAGGATTGCTACTGGTTTTCAATTGCTGATGGAGACTCACTATTATGGGCCCAAGCTTTAGCTGCGGGATATAAATTTGAAGTAGTGGTTGATGAGCCAGATGTTTCTCCATTGCAAGTTCAAGGACCAAATTCAGCAAAATTAATGTCTAAAGTATTTGGAGATTGGATTGATGATCTTGGCTTCTATAAATTTAAAGAAGTGAATCATAAGGGCATTCCTATGGTAATTGCTAGAATGGGATATAGCAGAGAACTCTGTTATGAACTCTTTCTTCAGGATCATTCCAAGGGTGACGAGTTATGGTCGATTTTATGGGAGGCAGGCAAGGATCTAAATATTTCACCTGGAGGCCCAAACATTATTCTTCGACTGGAAGGAGGTATATTGAGCTATGGAGGTGATTTTGATAGATCAAATAATCCTTTTGAGGTTGGTTTAGAGTGGATGATCGATCTTAATCAAGAAGATGATTTTATTGGCAAAGAGGCACTTCGAGAAATTAAATTCAAGGGCCCATCAAGAAAATTAATGGGAGCTGAAATTGAGGGCGATCCAATAAATTATTCAAATCAGGAACATTTCCCTGTTTTAGTTGATGGAGAGATTATTGGTTCTATGAATACCATGACGTATTCACCAAGGCTAGAGAAAAATCTTTCCTATGTATTTTTAGATATCAAGTATGCAAAAGTCGGCCAAGAAATAGTAATTTCTGCGCCCGATGAAGATCTTAAAGCAAAAGTAGTAGATATTCCTTGGTTAAAGAGAGCAAGAAAAAATTAATTAAGCTACCAATTTTTTATAATATTTCCCATTATAAAAAACGCGCACATCACATTAATTAAGACAATCACAGTTCTTATTAATGCAATTTTATTATCATGATCCTTGGTCTTTTCATCACTAAAAGAACCAAGTGCCATTTTCCACAACTCCCACATTAATGATAGTCTCTAATCAGCGTAATCTAACCCCTTAGATTTTTGAACTTCCCTTTTATTAGGATTGACAGACTCTCTGAACGGCACATCAACAATTTCACCTTGAGCCGCGACACCAGACTCTTCAGAATATTCATCAGGCAGTCTAACCTGTAATTTTGTACCAATTTCTGATGAGTTCCACGGTACCCATCCAAGTGCAACATTAGTTTCTAATTCTGGCGACCACCATGGAGATGTAACATAACCCATATCATTTCCGTCTTGATCAGCTACGATCCAGAAGTCCGGAGCATAGTCTGTGATATTTTTCCCGCCAAAAATCATCCCAACCATTCTCATCTTAAATGGAAAATCTCCGGCATCAATTACATCACGTTGGCGTTCAAGTTCTTTTTTACCAATATAGTCAGCTTTTTTATTTCTAGGCACCTGATAGCTGAGATTAACTTGGAATGGAGATGTTTCATGATCTAAGTCTTGGCCCCAGGACAAAATACCTGCCTGAATTCGTCGATGATGAGCTGGTGCAATTACCATTAAACCAAATTCTTCTCCAGCTTCAAGAACTCCATTCCAGACAGTTTCTGCATTTTCATGGGAATCTCGAACATATATTTCATATCCTTTCTCTCCAGTAAAACCAGTTTGACTTATTACAACATCCGCACCTCCTATTTTGGTTTCCATTAAGCCATAATAAGGAACATCTCTAAGTTCTTCTCCTGCTAGTTTTGCCATAAGGTCTTCAGAAAGAGGACCTTGAATTTGAAGAGGACAGACATCAATTTCATCAATCTCAACATCATATTTCTTAGTTACATTTACGCCCTGTAACCAAAATAATAAGTCGCTGTCTGAAAGAGAAAACCAAAATTCGTCTTCAGATAATCTTAGTAAGACTGGATCATTTAAAATCCCACCTTTTTCATTGCACAAAATTGCATATTTTCCATTACCAGGAACTATTTTTGTGGCATCTCTAGTTATCACATAGTCTGTGAAGGCTTCTGCATCTGGACCTTTTACTCTTATTTGCCTTTCAACCGCAACATTCCACATAGTAACTCTATTTACTAGCGCATCATACTCAACCATTGCTCCACCATCCTCAGGCCTCACATATCCTCGAGGATGATAAATACGATTATAAACAGTTGCTCTCCAGCATCCAGCCTCATGAGATAAATGCCAAAAGGGTGATTTTCTTACACGAGTAGAAATCAATAGTTCAGTAGGCGTTCTTCCACTCTGCCTTAGATTTATTGGTACTACTCGATCGCTTTGATCAACGCTTGGATGGTTTGGATGTTTCATTTTGTTTCCCCCTATAAATGAATATTATATTGTAAATTATTTATGCACGAACTCTCTGATTTTTTGGATCATATAGAGAACCCTTGCCAACTATTTGCACCGTCATTGGATATATTCCATCGCCGTTTTCATTAAAATATTCCAATAACAGTGATTTACCAACTTCGGCAATGTTATTAGGTAAATACCCCATGACAACAAATTTTTTAATCGATGGACAATAAGACATTCCAGTTGTATAAGACCTTCTTCCTTTACTATCGATGGGAACTTCTCCTGTCGCGGGATCAATAATTGGAGAGATGCCAACAGGATATCTTGGAACACCTGAAACGTTTAAATCATCTAATGTCATGGTGCAAAGAATAGCGCATGGTTTATTTTCTCGATGAGACAAGTGAGCAGCCTTACCGTGAAAATCTGCTTCTTTTACAAGGGGTCTTTGGATTGCTGCTTCGATGGCAGTATATTCTGTTTCAAGATCTGCACCTTGAAGTCTAAAGCTTTTTTCAAGACGTCTGCTATTTGCATATGTTTCTATTCCGACTGGAACTACTCCGACTTCAAGAAGTGAATCATATAATGCCAAACCATCATCTTTATCATTGTTAAAGTATATTTCCCATCCACTTTCACCAACGTATGAAATTCTAGCTGCCCAAACATCAACTTTTTTACCACTAGACAAATTGAGAGTTAAATTTTTTGAGGTGACGAAAGGAAAATTTTTAATATCAATTTCATTCGGATCTACAAAATTGCTTAATGCGCTTACTGCTTTTGGCCCCCATAAACCAAGGGTTGTAATATCATGAGTTCTAATATTTATGTCTGCGTTTAATCCATTATCATCTCTGTAGTTACGCAGCATTACCCAATCACGATTTCCATCAGCACCACCAGTTACAACTCTATAACTATCATTTCCTAAACGAGAAATGGTTAGGTCAGCATGCACTCCACCGTCTTCATCAAGAAAGTTTGTATAGATAACCTTACCTTCGGGAGTATTGCCCCCAACTTTTGCTACTGACAGGTATTCCAACATGCGCTCAGCATCAGGACCTTTTATATCCATAATGGGGAAGTGAGATAAGTTAATCATGCCCACAGAATCACTCATAGCAAGATGCTCAGCATTAGCAACATCATAGGGCACATGACGAGTATCCCATTCATTTTCTCTTATTGGTACATCATTTATAAATTGTTCAAGTTTTTCCCTGTTGGTTGTATAAGCAAGAGCTCTTTCCCAACCTGCAACCTCATTTTCAAAATGACCACCAAGCTCTTTTTCTCTTTCATAGAATGGGCTTACAAACATTTCTCTTTGCGTAATATATGGTTCTCTCGGGTGAACAGCAGGCGTATAGATAGTTTGAGAGTTCTCAAATGCTCTTGTTTTGACAAATTCTTTCTCTTTTTGATGCGGATAGAATCTTGATATATCGAAAGAATGCATGTCTACTTGAGTTTTTCCATTGATCATGGCTTCAGCACATAGTCTGGCGCAACCCGGCCCGTCTTTAACCCAAACAGCTTCACACAACCAAAATCCTCTTACCTCAGGACTTTCACCAATTAAAGAGCCTGCATCAGCTGTCACAGATAGAAGTCCATTAAATGAACTTTTTTCATCCCAACCTAATTCACTAAGTATTGGAGTTGTTTCAAAAGCTTTTTCAAGAGGCTCCGCGATTTCTTCAAGTTCTAAATATCTCATAGAATCAGACAACATAGTTTTGTCAGGATTTCCTATATCTGCGGGATCAACTAACCGAGGATTTTTGTCCTCATAAAATCCCCATTCGAGCATGCCACCATGAAATTTTCCAGTATCTCTAACATAAGCTGAATTACCTTGATCTCTGAGAAGTGGATAAACAAGCATTTCTTCCGTATCTTGAATCTCTTCATACGGTCCAAAAAATAACAGTGGATGTTCCAGAGGCATTAATGGAACTCCCACTCCAGCCATCTCACCCATTAATGGTCCCCAGATTCCTGAGGCAATAACAACCTTATTAGTTTTGATAATCCCTCTATCGGTTTTGACAGCAACAATTTTTCCATTTTCTATTTCAAAGCCTGTGGCTGGTGTATTTGTAAATGTTTTAAGTGCACCTTTTTCTTTAGCAGTTTCTACAGCAAAGTTGACCACTTCTTGTGATCGAGGAACTACCAAACCTGCATCTGGATCCCACATAGCGCCAATCATAGAGTCTTCTTCGAGTAAGGGAAACTTTTCAACTGCTTCAGCTGCTGATATTAATCTAACATTTGTACCAAATGCTTTTCCTGATGCAACTTTTCGTTTAAGTTCTTCCCATCTTGCTACATCACCTTTTCGGCAGATTTCAAGACCACCCTTTTTTAAAAAAAAGCCATTGTCTTCGTAAAACTTTCTACTAAAGTTTGTTGTCCAACAACCCAATTTATCGTGGGTAGTGTTGTATACAAAATCTGACGCATGTGCAGTGGAAGCAATATCAGAAGGAATGATTGTTGATTTTTCTAATCCAACAATATTTTTTTGACCTAATTCTGTCAGCCAATATGCCAACATAGATCCGACTATGCCACCAACTCCTACGATTACTACTTCAGCATCTGTGGGAAATTTAGAAGATTCCATAATACCTCGTTATAAATTTTCGTAATCTAGAATATAGCTACAATATAAACCCTGCATATATGTCTGTCTATCGAAAAATTTCTCAATTTATGTATAAAAAATAAGCAATTTTTTTACATAATTAATTTAAATATCTTAAGTTTTTTAAGGCTCTTTTTTTTACTTGAAATGAAGAAAAATAATCAGGATTTTCGTTACTCCCATGATCTATTAATTCTGATATTTTCCTCAAAATTACCAAGTGGTTTGTTGATAGCTTTTGATAGTTCATCTAATACATCAGTAATAAAATCATGTGGATCAATATGACCTGCTTCAGGTGAAAAAACTCCTGATTTATTTATTTTTCCTTCAGCTAGCATTTTTATTCCACAGGCTAATGGAATCCCTGTAATTTCTCCCATGCCAATTGCATCATAATTATTAGTTGATGCTGAATTTCTTTGCTCATTTGATAGACAGACTCCTACACTTGCAGGATCACCATTTTTTAGACCGTTTGCATAACCATAAATTACAGGAAGATAGTTAGAAGATAAATTTCTTTCAGAGGATCCTTGATTTTCCAACCATGCAAATACATTAGCTGCTTTATTTTTGCTAAGCAAACCAACATTAACGAGCTCTGCAATAGCCTTTAAGACAAATGAGCCAACGCTTCCTCCATGAGCAAGATTAATTGAATCTTTGAGATCTTTAAAATAATGCGGAAAGGTTAATGCTTCGGGATGGCCAATTATATTCCCAGTAAAGGTTGTTAGACCTGGATAATTTACATCTATACTTTTGAGAGGCTTAACCATTTTATAAGTGCTATCTTGATATATTTTTACTTTACCTGTGATTTGTTCTACTGCATGCATCATCGCCGCATTCACAGATTGTTTTTTTGCGGTCTCATCTATGGATGTTCCTCCGGCATCCCATCCAGTGAAGACCTTACTAACGCTGTCTAATTCACGAATAGCAATCAATGCCATCAGGTTAGTTAACCCTGGACTAGCTCCAAGACCAATGGTGGCAGATATCCCAGCTGATTTTGCTGCAGAATCGAGGTTTAGCATATCAAGCGTTGGCTCCCAGTCATCACAAATATCTACATAGTTACATCCTGAGGAAATAGCTGTGCTTAAGATGGGTGTTCCAAACTTAAAAAATGGACCACAGGTATTAACCACAGTATCAACACCTTTCATTGAATTTTTAAGAGCTTTGCTATCTGTTACATCGAGTTGAATAGCGCTTGCTTTATTATTTAAAGTGGATGCAAATGAATTTGCAGCCTGTTTATTAATATCTGCGATTACAATTTCGTCAACTGCGCTGAAATTCTGAGTTGCTCTCATAGCATAACGCGCCATACTTCCTGATCCGCCGATTGCTAAAATTCGCATGCTTTACTGTAGATTAACTTCCTTTATTATTTATAAATTATATATACGAAACTTAAAGAAATATGCAAAAGGATATAGATATTATTATATATGGAGCAACCGGATTTACGGGTCAGCTTTGTGTGAAATATTTTAAGTCACTTAATACATCTGTGAAATGGGCAATTGCAGGAAGAAATAAAGAGAAACTTCAACAAGTAGCTGAAGATAATTCTGTTGATGTTGAGATTTTGATTGCCGATTCAGATAACGAAGCAGAATTAGATGTGCTTACTTCAAGGGCAAAGGTCATGTTATCTACCACGGGACCATTTCATAGATATGGCTCTAAACTTGTCGCATCTTGTGTCAAGAACAGTTCACATTATGTAGATATAACAGGCGAAAATTTCTGGGTAAAAGGAATTATTGCCAAACATCATGAAGAAGCATCTGCAAAAGGCATCAGAATTATTCCTTCTTGTGGCTATGATTCCATCCCATCAGATTTAGGAGTCTTTTATTCAGCAAAAGCTCTAAATAAGCCCATTAAAAGAATTGAATCATTTCACTCATGGAAAGGGGGAGCTTCAGGGGGCACTCTTGAAACCATGTTTTCTATGGGCGACCTAGATCTTGGTAATGATTTACTAGATCCGTTTTTATTAAACCCAAAAGATTCATATTCTCAAGAGCAACTAGACTTGAGTAGCGATAAAGTTGGAATTACAAAGAAGCAAGAAATTAATGCTTGGTCGGGGCCATTTATTATGGCAAATGCTAATACCAGAGTAGTTAGACGCACCGGAGCATTATTAAGCTTAAGACAAGAGTCCTATGGAGCAAATTTTACATACCAAGAACATGCTTATCATAAATCTTGGTGGAGCGCATTCAAATCTATAATTGTTACAGGAATATCAGTTTTAATTTTAATGTCACCACTCAAGAGAGCAGTAAAACCATTTTTACCAAAACCTGGAGAGGGTCCCTCAGAGGATATTCAAGAAAATGGATGGTTTGATTGTAAGTATATAGTTGAAGCAGAGGATGGACAGAAATCAGTTTTTAATATGCATGCAAAAGGAGATCCTGGTTACAAAGTTACTTCAAAGCTAGTATCTGAATGTGCATTATGCCTAGTGAAGGACATTGATAGTCTTCCTGGAGGACAAGAGTATGGAGGGGTCTTGACCAGCGCCTCTGGGCTAGGAGATGCGTTAATCAAAAGACTTATAAATGCAGGAATTTCTTTTGAGGGGCCACTTTAAAAAACTAATATTTATTTTTGAAAGCGTTCATACCATTCAGTTAAGTATCCATAAGTTCTAAACCAGTTTGAAGGTTTTGAACTTGTTCCATGCCATTCCTTATTCATTCTTATTAATGCAGTCTCAACTCCTGCTTCCTTCAAGGCAACATACATTTCTTCTGTTTGCGGCATTGGCGTTCTTATATCAAGAACACCTGTCATAAACAGAGTTGGAGTTTTAATATATCCGGTTCTCATAATCGGAGAGCGATCTAACCAATTTGAAGGATCTTCCCAGAATGGCTTATCAAACCATTCAAATGTCCATGCAGGAATATCAGTTGTGCCAACCATCGAGATCCAATTTGTAACAGGACATAGTGATGCAGCTGCAGCAAATCTATCATCATGTCCCACCACCCAAGCTGTTAACACGCCACCACCGCTGCAACCTTGGACATACATCTTTGATTCATCAATAAATCCTTTTTCAGTGAGATGATCAACGCCTGCAAGTAAATCTGACAAGTCCCCAGCACCTGGGTAATCATTATCAATTATATTTGCAAATTCACTTCCGTACCCAGTGCTGCCTCTTGGATTTGTATATAAAACTACATACCCATCGCTTGCAAACTGATGCCAAGAATAATTAAATGCAGGTCTGTACATTGCGTGTGGACCACCATGAATTACTAATATGAGGGGATATTTTTTAGATTTATCAAAATTTGGAGGTGTTATATACCAGCCTTGGATATCCATTTTATCTGGAGATTTATAGTTAATCTCATTTGTGACCCCAAGTTCATATTGACTTAGAATGAGTTCATTATGTTGCGTAAGAGTCTCTAATTTTGAGTTAGAAATCATGCCCACTTCACCTGGTCTATTTGAGTTTATATATACCCCATACAAAGAATCTTGATAAGTTGATGATAGATAGAATTGATCTTTGAAACTTGGAATCGCTTCATACAATTTCTTGTTTAAAAGATTCAGACGCATAACTCTTGCAGATCCCCGATGATCGTGATCAAAAACTATCTCATTTTCGTTTAACCAAAATAGATTTTTAGGAGAAGCACTAAGATTTTTAGTTAACAACTCATTTTTTTTTCGAGCAATGTCTCTAACATAAATATCTGATGCTACCGAAGAATAATTTTTGCTTGGATGACCAGTAAAAACAATTTTATTTCCATCTGGCGATGCTTTTGGAGTTGAGAAAACTCCTTTAGGATTCGTTATTTTTTCTAATTTTTTATTTTTTACATTCAGTATAAAAACTGACAATTGTTTCCATGGAGTTCCTAAATCATCTAATGAGTCATTACCGGTAAATAAAATTTGGGAATCATTGAGCCACTGCAAATCATCAACATAATCCAACCCCCAATCTGAAATTTTTATTGCAGATCCCCCGCTGGAATCTACAAGGTATAAATGATTCTCTCCACTTTCTAGTTCACCAACTCCATCGGACCTCCAATGCATCGAGGTTACCACAGTCGGATCATCAGTCCAGTTATAATCAATTCCCTCATCTTTTCCTGGAATTTCAATAACCCATTCTTTTTCATATTCATTAAATGATGAAAATGAAAAGAAATCACCATCTTTTGACCAAGCATAATCTTCAACACCATCGTTGAAGTTAGTGATCTTGGATTCTGATTGATTCTTTAAATGCTTAACAAATATTTGAGGCACTTCATTTTCATCTTCTTTTATGAATGCGATTTTTAGACTATCTGGTGACCACTTAGGGTTAGATCCATCTAAGAGAAATCTTTTATTGGAACCGTTATCATCCATAATCCAAAGTTCAGTGATGTAATCATCATTTTTTTTATCTATGTATCTTTTTGTGAAGATAACATTTTTTCCATCAGGACTTACTAATGGACTTCTTACAGATTGGATATCCCAATAACTCTCAATGGCTAAGTTATTTGCTGATACATTAAAAGACCCTATTAAAAATAGAGTTACAAAGATATAACGAATGCTCATTTTTTTCTCCTTAAAGGACATAGGCTATAGAAAATGTTTGAAAATGAAAAGTTCTCCTTATTTTCTTCATCTTAGCTTAGAATCTATTTTATGATTGAAATATTGCTTAAATTACTTTTATTAATCTTTCTTTCTATGAATGCTTTTTCAAATCAACTTGATGATCCTAATACATGGCGACCAATCACCGATCAAGTAATGGGAGGAATCTCTAAGTTAGTAATCTCACACAATGATGGCGTGTTTTCAATGAAAGGAGAAGTCTCAACTGAAAACAATGGCGGATTTGTAAGGCTTTCAAATAGAATAGATATCACTAATAATAATTTTAAGGGTATCAAATTTCAAGCCAAAGGAAATAACGAATCCTATGAGGTCCACGTTACTCTTAAAGGGTTAAAAATGCCGCCTTGGTCATATTTTAGCAAGTCATTTGATGTGATAAATGAGTGGCAAGAATACACAATAGATTTTAAGGATTTAAAAGCAAGCTCTGGATTTTCTGCTGCTTCGATGAAAGCAAGCAATATTAGGGACATTAGTATCGCAGGCTACGGAAGAAATTTTAATGTAGATTTAAAAATTAAGGACATCAGTCTTTACTTTGACTAATTGTTATCTGATTGTTTATTTATTTCTTTTAAATATTTTTCATAATCTTCCCAATCATGGGGAGTTCCAGCTCTGGGTTTTGCCATTTCACTGGCCCGTTTTAATGCCTTTGAGGAAAGCTTGCTTGGATTATCTTTAAAAAACTTATTAAAGGTTTTTTTAATTAAGTTTTTCATTTATCGATTAAGAATTTTAACTAGTTTTTTTAAAAATCTTTTTATAGTCTTTGCAGCATCTTTTTCAGAGTTAACCTCTATCACCTCTGATTGAGAGTAACCATCCCAAAAATAAATTTTAAAGCAACCATCAATTTTTTGAACATCCAAAGATGCACAATCAACATTGTTTACTTCAATTAAATGAATATTTATTTTTTCAGCATCAATGTTATAGCTTACATTTTTATTATCAGCAAAATATGATTTGATAAGATTTTCAACTCTTTTATCAAAGCTATAAGGCTCCATATATTTACTTATTTTTAAAGAAATATATTCGCAAAATACTTCAAAATTAATCTGAGGAAATAGAATCTCTTAAGCGTTTAATTTTTTCTAAGCTAACCTGATCTTTAAAACTCATAACAATTGCCGCAAGTGATAGTACAAGTATTGCTCCAGCTTCACCAAGTACTACTAACGCATCCATTTCTTTACTTTGCATCACTATAAGCCTGCATAATGCAGTGATTGCAATGATGATCGGAAGGGTCACTGGAATTCTATTAGTGCTATAAAAAGCTCCCACCATTCCAATAATTTCTGCATAGATGAACAACATAAATAGATCAGGCAAAGTGATACTTTGAGCAAGAAACATTTCATAAATATATAAAGCAGAGGCTATACAAGTTGCAATACCTATAATAGCTAAAAGTATTTTCTCACTTGCAATAGTGGTCCAGTGAAGACTTTTCGTTAGTTTTGATTCTTTATTCATAAAATTATCATAACAAATGAATAATGTTATTTACTATTTAATAAGTTAAGAAGATAAAAAATTTTGAAATTCTATTCTCTAGCTGCTTTGATCATTGTCTGTACTTTTTGAGGGTTTATGTCTGGAGTAATTCCGTGACCAAGGTTGAATATAAATCCCGGATATTCAAACATTAAAGAGCATATTCGTTGCACCTCTTGATAAATAGTTTCATCAGATTCACTTAATATCATAGGATTTAAATTTCCCTGAATTGCAATATTATTTTTTACGCTTTTAGATATAGCCTCAATATCATTTTTCCAGTGCAGACTTATGCAGGACAGATCATCAAATAAAAGATCAGTTATTTTCTGCTTAGGATCCTTTTCAAATAAAATAATTGGAATATCTTTTGTAATTGGATCACTTTTTAACTTTTTAGTAATCTTTTTTGTATATTGTAGAGAAAATATTTCTAGCTCTTGTGCACTTAACAAGTCTGCCCACGAATCGAATATTTGCAAGGCGTTTACTCCACTTAAGACTTGTTGTCTTAAATACCGATAGCAAGCATCACAAAGAATTTCCAGAAAATCATGCAATGCTGATGGATGATCTTGCATGAAATTTTTTGTTTTTTTAAAATCTTTCGAACCACCACCTTCGATTGAATATGCTGCTAGAGTCCATGGGCTACCACAAAATCCAATCAATGGAAGGTCTGCAGGCAGTAATTTTTTTGTTTCCTCTACAGCATTGAATACATATGATAGTGTGTTTTCGTCAAATGAGATTAGGGTGTTAATATCCTCGGGTTTTGAGATTGGGTTACTGAATTTAGGACCTTCTCCTTCATGGAAGGCAAGCCCAAGATCTAATGCATCTGGTATTGTCAAAATATCTGAAAATAAAATTGACGCATCAAGATCAAATCGCTCGATAGGTTGCAATGCTAACTTCGCGCATGTTTTAGGTTCTTTACACATATCAAGAAAATTTGAATAGTTTTTTCTAATTTCTTGATACTCGGGGAGGTATCTGCCTGCTTGACGCATGAACCATATTGGAGGAGTTGAATTTGGTTTTAGCTCTAAAGCATTTAAAAATTTTGAATCATTCATTTACGAAATAAATTGTATGATACTTTTAGCAGCCTCTCTTCCTTCCCAAATAGCTGTGACGACCAAATCAGAACCTCTGACCATATCACCACCTGCAAAAATTTTTGGATTTGATGATTGAAATTTTAGGCTCTGCTTTTCGGGAGCTATTACCAATCCTGCTTCATTAGTGTGAATTTTAAAATCTTTAAACCAGTCAGCTGGGCTTGCTCTAAATCCAAAAGCAATTACAACTTCGTCAGCAGAGTAAATTTTTTCGCTGCCTTGGATTGGAACAGGTACCTGTCGTCCATTTTGATCTGGCTCTCCAAGTTTTGTTTGGATTGTTTTTACCCCCTCAACATTGTTGCTTCCAATGATCTCAATTGGTTGGATATTAAACTCAAATTGGACTCCTTCTTCTTTAGCGTTTATAACCTCTCTTCTTGAGCCAGGCATATTTTTTTCGTCTCTTCTATAAAGGCAAGTAACAGATTTAGCTCCTTGTCTAATAGCAGTTCTATTGCAATCCATAGCAGTATCTCCGCCACCCAAGATAACCACATCCTTATTTTTAAAATTAATATAGTCGGAATCTTTTTGTTTAAACTTTAATAGATGATTTGTATTACCGATTAAGTAGTCAATTGCTTTATGCACTTGGGGCAAGTTCTCACCTTGGAAGCCTCCTTCAAGTGAAGTATAGGTTCCCATGCCCAGAAAAATAGCATCATATTTATCAAATAATTTTTTCAAGGGAATGTCCTTTCCAATTTCTTTTTTCAAATGGAATTTAATTCCCATTTCTTCAAGAATTTTTCTTCTTCTGCGTACTACACTTTTTTCTAACTTAAACTCAGGAATTCCAAATGTCAGGAGACCGCCTATTTCTGCTTGCTTATCAAAAACATCGCAATGAATTCCTGCCCTAATAAGGATATCTGCACAACCTATCCCAGCGGGTCCAGCCCCAACAATTGCAACCTTTTTGTTAGTCCAAATTCTGTTACTTAGGTCAGGTTTCCAACCCATATCAATAGCTTTGTCGGTAATAAATTTTTCAATATTACCTATACTCACTGCGCCAAAACCATCATTTAATGTACAGGCTCCCTCACATAGGCGATCTTGAGGACAAACTCTTCCACACATTTCTGGAAGTGAATTTGTTTGGTGACATAAATCAGCAGCCTCCCAAATATTGCCTTCATTAACTAGTTTAAGCCAATCAGGAATATAATTATGGACCGGACATTTCCATTCGCAATATGGATTACCACAATCTAAGCATCTATGAGACTGATTGGATGCTTCTGACTGGTTGTAGTCACCATATATCTCAACAAAATTTATTTTCCTTTCTTCAATATTTTTTTTATTAGGATCAAACCTGCCAACTTCTAAAAATTGAAAATCATTTTCGATAGGAACATGCTCAACATATTCTGATCGCGATTTAAAATTATCTGAGGCGGGAACAGTTGAAACGGAGATAGTACTTTTGCTAAGAAGCTCTTTCTGCCAATCAAATAACATAGCTTTTGCTTCATCTAAGTCAGTTATTGGCGCAAAAGACTTAGTTACGTATTTTCTATTTAATCTAATTTTTCCGTAAAAAAATGGCGAGCGAGGTTGGGTAAATAACATGAGTCCTTTATCAATCTTATATTGTTTATTCTTCATGCTCATAAAGTTAAGGTTTGTGCGTGATATGTATGACATAGTATGACATTTTTGTGTTAATATGTATATTTTTATGCCACAACAAATTAAAACATCATCGCTATATTCTGAATCACAAGCAAAAGACAATTGTGGTTTCGGTCTTATTGTTAATCGAAATGGTGAACGCTTAAGAGATGTAGTTAAAGGCTCAATTGCTGGTCTTACCAGTATGACTCATAGAGGCGCGATAGGTTCAGATGGAAAAACAGGCGATGGTTGCGGCCTTTTATTTGATTTGAATCGGAAATTTTTTCAAAAAAGAATTAAAAAAGAATTCGGCATAGAACTGCCCGAATTGTTTGGAGTTGCACAAATATTTACATCTCATGCATTGAAAAAAGATCAAGATACTATTATCTCAATTCTTAAATCAGAGAATCTATCATTTGTTTGTAAAAGAAGAGTGCCGATCAACGAATCAGTTCTGGGCGAGATTGCACTGGAATCACTGCCAAAAATTAATCAAATTTTCATAGTTCCAACTTCAAGAGATTTTAACAAAGAAAGATTTGAATCTTGTCTTTTACAAGCTCGCAAGAAGATTGAAGAGATCTATAACGATGAAGAAAAGTTATATATATGTAGTATGTCGAGTCAGACGATTGTCTATAAAGGACTCATGTTGCCAGACGCAATAAGTAAGTTTTATTTAGACATAGATAAGAAATCATTTACTGCAAAGATTTGTCTTTTTCATCAGAGATTTTCAACAAATACTCAACCCAGATGGCACTTAGCGCAACCTTTTAGATTGCTTGCTCATAATGGAGAGATTAATGCTATCAGAGGGAATAGAAACTGGGTAAAAGCTCGCGCATCTAAATTCTCCACTCCTCTTATTCCAGGCATCGGTGACTTCAAATCGTTAGTAAATGAAACCGGCTCAGATTCATCTTCCCTAGACAACATGATTGAGCTTTTAGTAAAAGGTGGAATAAATTTCTTTAGATCTATCAGAATGGTTTTGCCGCCAGCATGGCAGAATATTCATACCATGGATCCCGATGTAAGAGCTTTTCATGAATATAATTCTATGCATATGGAGGCTTGGGATGGTCCAGCAGGTATTGTTATGTCTGATGGTGAATGGGCAATATGTGTCCTAGATAGAAATGGACTTAGACCTTCTAGATATCAAATTTTGAAAAATGGCATGATCACTGTTGCTTCAGAAACTGGAATATATCCAGTTGAGGATGATGAGATTTTACAAAAAGGACGCTTAAGCCCCGGGGGAATTTTTGCAGTAAATAGTGATTCAGGAGAAATTCTTGATCAAAAAATTATTGATGACAAGCTCAAAAAAAATAAACCCTATAGAGATTGGTTAAAGAAATCCGCTTTATACCTTGAATCAACGCTTGATGCTTTTGAGGGTCCAGGCATAAAAAAAATTTCTCATTCAAATCTGATTAAGTCTGCCAAGCTCTTTTCTTTGTTCAATGAAGAAAGAGTCTCAGTGATTAAACCTCTTGCATTGGATGGTTTAGAGGGAACTGGCTCAATGGGAGATGATACTGCTCTCGCAATGCTTAGCTCAATGCCAAGATCGATATATGATTATTTCAGACAACAATTTGCTCAGGTCACTAATCCACCTATTGACTCGTTAAGAGAAACCAGCGTTATGTCTTTAGAGGCTTGTTTTGGCCCTGAATTAAATATTTTTGAGGAAACTCAGGAACATGCAAAAAGGATTGTAAGCACATCCCCAGTTTTATCTCATAAGAAACTCTCATCATTACTTAAAAACACATATTTTCCTGCAAAAACTTTTGATCTTCATTATTCTCCTAAATCAAACCTTAAGGACTCTCTTGCTGCATTAACAGCTAAAGTTGTTTCTTCGGTTGAAAAAGGTGATGTGATTATCCACCTAAACGAAAATTTACCAGAAGGCAATAAACTTTCAATCAACGCTTTGCTTGCAATCGGTTGCATTCATCAAGAGTTAGTAAGAACAGGCTTAAGATCTAATGCAAACTTAATTGTTAGCTCAGCAACAGCTAGAGATACACATCAAATTGCATGCTTATTGAGTTTTGGTGCAACTGCTGTATATCCATGGCTTGCATTTCAAACTATTTTAGATTTAACACATCGCAAAGAGTTAAAGGGCAGTCCAACAGCAAATTGCGCTAAGTATAGAAAAGGAATTAATAAAGGCCTTCTAAAAATTATTTCTAAAATAGGTATTTCAACGATTTCAAGTTATCGAGGCTCTCAATTGCATGAGATTGTGGGCCTCAATGCTGATATCGTAAATTATTCATTTACTAATACAGTAAGCAGAGTTGGTGGAAAAACATTTGAAGATTTAGATCGTGAAATGAGATCTTTAAAAGAATATGCTGACTCCAATGTTAGCGAAATAGGTCTTGGAGGATTGCTTAAATTCGTACATGGAGGTGAGTATCATGCTTATAATCCTGAGGTAGTTAAAAAGTTGCAGGAAGCAGTCAAAACAGGATCTAAAGATGCCTATGAAGATTATGCCAATTTGGTAAATCATCGACCGCCTGCAATGTTAAGAGATTTATTAGAGATCAATTATCCAAAAAAGATCAAGAAAGTTAAGCCAGTTGAAATTAGTCAATTGTTAAAAAAATTTGATTCTGCCGGTATGAGTCTTGGTGCTTTATCACCAGATGCTCATGAAACCCTTGCTGAAGCAATGAATAGCATGGGAGCAAGATCTAACTCTGGAGAGGGTGGCGAGGCTAAAGAGAGATACGGAACCTCTAAAATGTCCAAAATTAAACAAGTTGCTTCTGGTCGTTTTGGCGTGACTCCAGAATATCTAGTTAACGCAGAGGTCTTACAAATTAAGATTGCACAAGGTGCTAAACCAGGAGAGGGCGGTCAGTTACCTGGTGGAAAGGTAAATCCATTGATTGCGAAGCTGAGATATTCAACACCTGGAATTACCCTAATTTCTCCACCACCCCATCATGATATCTACTCGATTGAAGATCTAGCTCAATTGATTTTTGATCTCAAGCAAGTAAATTCTGATGCACTAGTTTCTGTAAAGTTGGTATCAGAACCAGGAGTAGGAACAATTGCAGCTGGAGTAGCAAAAGCCTATGCAGATCTAATTACCATTTCTGGCCACGACGGTGGAACTGGCGCAAGTCCATTATCCTCTATTAGGTATGCAGGATCTCCATGGGAGCTTGGTTTATCAGAGGCACATCAAGCACTTAGGGCAAGTAATTTAAGACATAAGGTTAGACTTCAAGCTGATGGTGGTCTCAAAACAGGTATGGATGTTGTCAAAGCAGCAATACTTGGCGCAGAATCATTTGGATTTGGAACAGGCCCAATGATTGCCATGGGATGTAAGTATTTAAGAATTTGTCATTTAAATAATTGCGCTACTGGCGTTGCAACTCAACGAAGAGATATTATTGATCATCATTACGTTGGTGAAAAGGAAAGAGTAATAAATTACTTTACGTTTATTGCAAATGAGGTCCAAGAAATTCTTTCTAATTTAGGTGTTGATAGCTTAGAGTCAATAATCGGACAAACTCAATATTTAAAAGATATAACTCAGTTGGATCCTTCGACAAAAAATATTGATCTATCTCCTATTTTATTCTCTGATAGAAAATCCAAAGCTCCTCATTTTTGTAATACTCCGTCTAACGATCCATGGGACAAAGCAGATTTAAATAGGAGGATGCTTAAAGATTTAAAATCATCAATCTCTAAGAGTAAATCTACAGAGTTCTCTTACGCAATTACTAATCGTGATCGATCTGTAGGGGCTCAAGTTTCTGGCTTCATCGCTTCGTTGTATGGCGAAGAAGGCTGTAAACAAAAACAAAATGTTAACTTTTCTGGCTCAGCTGGACAAAGTTTTGGAGCATGGAATGCAACAGGACTAAACCTTAGATTAAATGGTGATGCGAATGATTATGTCGGCAAAGGTATGAACGGAGGTAAGATTGTGATTTCAAGTACAGGTGACTATGCATCAAAAGATTCACCAGCTGTATTGGCTGGCAATACCGCGCTTTACGGTGCAACTGGTGGAGAGTTATATGTAGGAGGCTTGGTCGGAGAGAGATTTGCTGTAAGAAATTCAGGCGCGACCGCAGTTATTGAAGGTGCTGGAGATCATTGTTGTGAATATATGACAGGAGGTCACGTAACTGTTTTAGGAGATGTGGGCTCAAACTTTGGAGCTGGCATGACAGGTGGTTTTGCTTATGTGCTTGATACAAATAGAAGATTTTTTGATCGATGCAATCGCAGCTTAGTTAATTTAGAAAGAATTGTAAGTGAAGAGATGGAATCTCATAGAAAATTTTTAAAACAAATTATTGCCCGTCACATAAAAGAAACAAAAAGCGAAAGGGCTAGGTTAATTCTTGACGAATTTGATAGATATGAGCCTTCGTTTTGGTTGGTTTCCCCAGCAGCACTAAATATTCAGGATTTATTGAAAGCTACTACAGCAAATGCCGCTTAAAAAGTTAAACTTTTTTTAAGATTATTTGAGTCAAAAGAGCTTGTAATTATGGCTTTAGAAGGCCCGCCTAAAAGTACTAAATTTAATTTTCCTGATCTAATCTTTTTATCTCTAAATATAAAAGGTTTAAGATCCTTGTATTGATATTGACTGACAGAAAGATCAAATTTATATGCGTCTAGCAAATCTTTAATAGTATTTAAATATTTTTGAGAAATATGACCTTCTAAATATGAAATTTTTGAAGCAATGAACATTCCTTTGGCTACTGCCTCTCCATGGAGAATTTTTTTATATTTTCCATGAGCTTCAATAGCATGACCGAAAGTATGTCCAAAATTTAATAATGCCCTTATACCATTTTCTCTTTCATCTTTTGAAACTATTTCTGCCTTAGTTTTTATGGATTCAAAAATTACATCTTCAATTATATTTTTATTCATTAAAATCACTTTTTGAGGATTTTTTATTAGAAGAGAGAAGAGATATTTATTCTTAATTAATCCATATTTTACAACTTCCGCAAGTCCGGCTTTGTATTCTCTTTCAGGGAGTGACTTTAAAACCGAGGTATCTATTAGAACTGCTTTTGGGTTATAAAAGGCACCAACAAGATTTTTACCAGCAGAGATATTGATTGCGGTTTTTCCACCAACAGAAGAATCAACTTGCGCAAGAAGAGTAGTTGGTATTTGTATTAATTGAATTCCTCTGAGGTATGAGCTAGCTACATAACCGGAAATATCTCCAACAACTCCACCGCCAACTGCAATAATAATGTCGGTTCTGTCAAAATTATTTTCGGCTAAGAAATTTAAAATTTTTTGAAAGTTTTGAATGGATTTTGATTGTTCTCCTTTTATTAAAGTAATTGAAAAGACTTTACAAAAGTTTTTGCTAATAGATTTAACTTTCTTTGTAATATCTAATGGAACTCCATTGTCTGAAATTATAAGGACTTTTCTATGCTCTTTAAGAATGGGGCCAATATTTTTTTTCGATACAGCACTTCCTGAAATAATAATTTTATATTTTGAATTTTTTTTTCCTGCAAAGATTTCTTTAGCCATAGTTTTTAACAAGTTTAACTATTTCATTTGCAACTTCGGAGCCACTTTTATTTTCTGTGTTAATAATATGATCTGCAACTTCTTCATATTGCGTTTGCCTATCCTCTTGCAGTTGTTTTAAAATTTTTCTTGGATCTAGATTTTTTAACAATGGTCGATCTTTATCCTTAGCCGTTCTTTCAACCTGAGTTTCAAGCGGAGTGTGTAAATAAAAAACTGTTCCCCTGGACGCAAGAAGTTCTCTATTTTGCTCTTCAACAATAATACCACCACCTGTTGCAAGTACTATGGAATTTAAAGCAACTAAGTTTTTTAATACTGAGGTTTCTCTTTTTCTAAAGCCATCCTCTCCTTCTATGTCAAAGATCCAATCTATTGAAACACCGGTGTTACTTTCAATTGTTGTGTCAGTATCGTAAAAATCAAGAAAAAGTTCTCCAGCCACAATCTTTCCAACAGTGGTTTTTCCTGAACCCATGGGGCCAACAATAAAAATATTCATACTTAGTTTTTAGAATGAAGATTCTATCATTTATAGGAGTAAAATAATTTTTATTCATGCATCAAAATATTTTAAAATTTAAATTGGAATCTAAAAAACCAACTTATGCTCATAAGATTAATAAATACTAGTTTAATATTTGCTTTGATAGGAACTCTTCTGTCAATACTCTTAATTGGAGGAGGCT
The DNA here is from genome assembly GCA_902599315.1 of uncultured SAR86 cluster bacterium. Classification (GTDB taxonomy): domain Bacteria; phylum Pseudomonadota; class Gammaproteobacteria; order Magnimaribacterales; family D2472; genus D2472. Next base: position 378,468 of record CACKEY010000001.1, read on the forward strand.
ATTTTTTTTTTAAGCCTGGCCTTCCAGAAATTAATCTTGTAGATGAAGATGTTCTACAAATACCTTTAAAAGTTTATTCTGCTGATGGTATTTTAATAGGTGAGTTTGGAGATCAAAAAAGAAGAACAATTGAATTTAAAGATATTCCAGAAAATCTCAAAAATGCATTTTTAGCAGCTGAGGACGATAAATTTTTTCAACATAAAGGCATAAGAGTTACCTCTCTTATAAGAGCTTTTTATCAAATGATTAAATCAGGAGAAATTGTTAGTGGTGGCGGTACAATTTCAATGCAAGTTGTCCGCGGATATTTATTATCTAGAGAACAAAAAGTTATTAGAAAAATAAAAGAAATTTATCTGGCATTTGAACTTGAGAGCGTTGCTACCAAAGAAGAGATTCTTTCTTTATATTTAAATACAATCTTTTTAGGCAATCGATCATACGGTGTTGAAGCAGCTGCAAATAAATACTTTGCAAAATCCATTAATGAACTAACACTCGCTGAGGCAGCTTTAATCGCCTCCTCTGCTCAACTTCCATCTAGAATTAATCCTATACGTTCCCCTGATCGATCATTAGTTCGACGTAATTGGATTTTAGGTAGAATGTTTAAGCTTGGTTATATCGGTAAAGCGCAATATCTTCTTGCTAAAGACGAACCAATTGCATTAAGCCAAGTTAATACAAGGTTTTCTCTTGATGGTCGATACATAGCAGAAATAGCAAGACAAGCCATGATAGATAGATATGGTTTATCTGTTTATAGAGATGGATTTTCAGTTTACACAACAATAGATTCAAAATTACAACAAGCAGCTCTTGAAAGTATTGACAAAAATTTATATGCATATGACAAAAGGCATGGATGGAGAGAACCAATAAATTTATTAAATAAAATACCCGAAGTTGTTTTTACGGAATTGAAAAATCAAAATATTGATATTTTATATCAAACATCAAATATTCAAGATGAGTTAGGAATGAATCAACTATTTATTTCTTTAATTAGAGATTATTTTGAAAACTCCAAAAATTTAGATAAACACATAGGCGGAATTGTAGTAGATGTAAAACCTGAGAGAATTATTTACTTAAGTAATTTTTTCAAATTAGAAAGTCTATTTTGGGATGATCAATATAAGTGGGCAAGACGCAAAATTAATATAGATAAACTTGGACCAGCCCCCTCAAATTTTTATGACATAGTTCGTAGAGGAGATTTAATATATTTAACTAATATCGAGGGTAAGCACTATCTTGATCAGATTCCAGAAGCAGAGGCTGCTTTTATTTCAGTGAATCCGATAGATGGAGCTATTAAAACATATATTGGTGGATTAAATTTCTCAAATAGTAATTTTGATAGAGTTAGACAATCATTTCCACAAGCTGGATCGAGTTTTAAACCTTTTATTTATACTTCAGCATTTGCAAATGGTTACAATCCCTCTGATAAAATTAATGACGCACCTATTGTATTTGAAGACAAAAATTTAGAAAGCAGTTGGCGTCCAGAAAATTATACTGGTAAGTTTTATGGACCTATAAGATTAAGAGAAGCTTTAGTTCAATCAGTAAATTTAGTTTCTATTAAATTGCTACGAGAAATGGGCATTTCAGATACCCAAGCTTTTTTAACTAGATTTGGTTTTGAAAAAACTAGATTGGCTCCAGATCTTTCTTTGGCATTGGGATCTTCAAGTTTTTCACCAGCTGAAATGGTCAGAGCATATTCAATTTTAGCTAATTCTGAAAATCCTAAAGATCCATTTTTTATTGAAAAAATTTTAAACAGGCAAGGGGATGTCATCTATAAACATTCAAGCTCTCCCGAGGAAAAAAATTCTCAAGAGTCAGTTGATGCTTTTCCTTGGTTTCAAACTCAGATTGCTGATGAAACAAAACCTTTTACACTTTTGCCGTCAATCAGCAATTTTTCAGATCCTATTGATCCAAGAGTTACTTTTATTACCAAAGATATCCTTCGTGAAGCTCTTTCAAGAGGGAGTAATGCAAGACAGGTTAAAGTACTAAAAAGAGACGATATTGCTGGAAAGACTGGAACTACCAACAACTCTATAAGCACTTGGTTTTCAGGATTTCATAATAACTTAGCTACAACAGTTTGGATTGGAACTGATGACTTTTCTTCACTCGGAGATAATGAGTTTGGTTCGAGTATTGCGCTTCCTACTTGGGTTGATTTTATGAAAATTGCTTTGTTAGAACTGCCAAATGAGATGTGGAAATCTCCAGAAGGCCTTTCATATGTTCGGGTTGATAGAGATACTGGGAAGCCAACTGATCAGACAAGTGAAAATGCATATTTCGAACTTTTTTTAGATGCAGAAAATTAACTTTTAATAATACTATTTAAAATTGCAACCCAATAATTCTCAATATAGTTACTAGGTATTTCCTTGAATTTATTTCTAATAAACCTTGAAATAATTCCTTCCATAATTGAAGTTATAAAATGAGCGCTTTGTCCAGATGTTAATTTTAAAGAATCTTTTTTTGAAGATAAAAGTTGTTTTATTGAGAGCTCTAATCTTTCATAAAATTGATTAACTGCATCAATAACATTTTGCTCATTTGGGCCTAATGCTTCTCTAGATAATATTCTTGCAAAACCCTTATTTTTTTCTAAAAATATTGCAAAGAAGAAAAATATTAAACGAACTTTTTCTTCAGGTTCGATATTTTTTTCTTTTTTTATCTCTCCTACTTTTTGAAAAATAGTTTGATCACAGAAGGTAAATAATTCTAGGAAGATAGATCTTTTACTTGGAAAATGTCTATAAAGTGCTGCTTCAGTTATGCCGCTCTCTGACGCTAGAACAGCAGTTGTGATCTTGGTTGCATCTCTTTCTTCTAAGAGCTTTGCTAAACTTTGAAGAATAATCTGCTTTCTATCCTTTGACATTGCTTTAGCTTAGCTCAATGTTAATCGTTTCATCAATTTTTTTGAGCTTAGTTAGAAACATATTTTCTATTTCACTAAGTCTTTTTGGAGAATTGGCTTCAAACCTTAGCACAAGTTTCGGAGTTGTGTTTGATGCTCTTAGCAATCCCCAACCATCCTCAAAGTTCACTCTTAATCCATCAATTGTAATTTTGTCAGCAGTTCCAAAATCAGCTTTTGAAATGAAGTCTTCAACAATTTGAAATTTTTTATTTTCATCAACATTAATATTCATTTCAGGAGTAGAGAAAGCTTTTGGTAAATCTTTAATAAGATTATCAAGTGAAGTTTTAGAATTTTTAAGAATTTCTATAAGTCTGAAAGCAGCATAATGAGCATCGTCAAAACCATACCATTTATCATTGAAGAAGATATGACCACTCATTTCACCAGCCAAAGGAGATTTAGTTTTTTTCAACATATTTTTTATATGAAAATGTCCTGTGGGCGACATAAATGGAATCCCTCCAGCATCAGTAATAATTTTGTTGAGTAAATTTGTACACTTCACATCAAAAACTATTTCCTTGCCTGGATTATTTTTTAGTACCTCTCTACTAAATATCATCATTAGTTGATCCGGATATATTATTTCTCCACTATTAGAGACAACACCAAGACGATCACCATCACCATCAAATGCTATTCCAACATCAGCTGATTCGCTTTTTACAGCTTTGATTAAATCTTTAAGATTTTCAATTTTTCCAGGATCTGGATGATGATTTGGAAAATTTCCATCAACTTTACAAAATAATTCTATTACTTGATGCCCTAGGCTGCGGATTAATTTTGGCGCTATTTCACTGGCTGAACCATTTCCGCAATCCATAACAATTTTCATTGCATTGGTATCTGAGCTTGCCTGAGAGATTACCTCATTTATATATTCATCCATAAGGTTTTTTTTGATGTTTTCCCTTCCTGAATTTTTTAAACTGGGCAATTCATTTGAAATTAAATCGTACATTTCTATTCCAGAAACTGGCGAGTCATTAATTACAATTTTGAAACCATTATAATTTTTTGGATTATGACTTCCGGTAATCATTATTCCTGATTTAGATTTTATTTTTTTAGCTGCAAAGTAAAGTAGGGGGCTTGTAACAATTCCTATATTTAAGACATTGATTCCTAGAGACTGTAATTCACTTGAAAGGGATTGCAAAAGATTGTCTCCTGATAAACGCCCATCTCTTCCAAGAGCAACTTCGTCAACCTGTTCATTATTGCATTTAATTGCTATAGCTCTTGCAATAGCCTTGACTGAGAGGTCATTGATCTGATTTGGAACAATCCCGCGAATATCATATTCTCGAAAAATAGATTTATCGATCATAATAATTTTAATTTCATTATATGTCTTGTTTTGTCATAATAACTGAGACTTAAAACCTGACACAACATGTTTCTAAATACTAACTCTAAATTTATTTGGCTTAACGGAAATTTTCAGCCATTTGATGAAACAAATGTGCATCTTTTATCAAACACTCTACATTATGGCATGGGAGTTTTTGAGGGTGTTAGAGCTTATGAAACTGACGATGGCGGCGCAATTTTTAGATTATATGATCATACAAAGAGGCTGTTTGAAGCTGCCTCTAAAGTGAATATAACTATCCCCTACTCAATAAATGAATTGTGTGATGCACAAAAAGAATCTATGTCTAAAAATAATCTTCTTGAAGGTTACATAAGGCCAATTGTCTTTCTTGGAAGCGAATCCATGGGATTGAGATCTCAAGATTCACTTTCGGTAAATGTTGCGATTGCCTGTTGGGAATGGCCATCATACATGGATCCTGACGCTAAAAAGAATGGTATTTCAGTCATTAAATCACCATATCAACAATACGATAATCCTCTTTACTCAAATAACAAAATTATAGGGACATATGTTAATTCAATAATGGCTGTTAATGATGCTATTGCTAAGGGAGCCGAGGAGGCAATACTTATGGACAAAAATGGTCACATATCTGAGGGAAGTGGAGAAAATCTTTTTATAGTCAAGAATTCATGCTTATTCACCCCGACAACAGATTTTTGTTTAAACGGAATCACAAGACAAAGTGTTATATCCATAGCAAATGATCTTAATTATAAAATAGAAGAAAAAGATTTAAATTTTGACGATTTGTTGAATGCTGATGAAGCATTTTATTCTGGAACTGCTGTTGAAATAACACCCATAACAAAAGTTAACGAATTTAAAATTAGCTCAGGATCAATTGGACCAATTACTGAAATTCTTCAAAGAAAATATTCTGAAATAGTTTGTGGTCAGGATAAAAAATACTCAGATTGGCTTACGGCAATATAATTCTATATTTAAATTGAATCAAAAATTAAATATTGCGATTTCAAGTTATCGAAGCGCTCCATTTGGAGGAGGCCAAGGTATATTTATATATGAGTTATCTAAAGCCTTGCAGTCTTTAGGTCATAATGTGGACATTATTTCCGGCCCTCCATATCCAAACCTAGAATCAAAAATCAATCTCATTCGATCACCAGGATTGAATTTATTTAGCACATTTGTGTTTAAAGAGAGGCTTGCAATATTTTTTAATAAAAAAAATAAATCTTTAGATGACTGGTATGAATTTATTTCTGCCTTATTTGGAGGATTCCCAGAAATTAAAACTTTTGGCAATAGATTAAATCAATTGCTCCAAAATCTACCTTATGACATTTTGATTGATAATCAATCCCTTAGCTTTGGTGTACTTCAGCTTCAAAAGAAAATACCAATAATTGAAATTGTTCATCATCCAATCACCAAAGATTATGAATATGATATTCAATTTTCAAAAGGCATCATTCAAAAAATTTCAAAGTGGCGCTGGTTTTCTTTTTTAAAAATGCAAAAAAAAGTTGCCCCCCTTTTAAAGGTGATTTCTACACCCTCAACTAATTCGAAAAATGATATTGTTAAAGATTTCAATGTCTCAAAAAAGAAGATCGCTGTTATCCCAAATGGAATAGACCATATTAAGTTTTCTCCTAAAAAGGATATTAATAGAAATCCTGGACAGCTTATCACTACCGCAAGCGCTGATGTTCCTCAAAAGGGTTTAGATTTTACTTTAAAGGCTATATATCTACTAAAGAAAGACTTTCCTAAGATAAGATTGATTATAATCGGAGCGCCCAGATCAGGTGGACATACTGAGCGCTTGATTCAAAAATTGAATTTAGAGGCAAATATTGTATATAAAACTAATCTAACTAAGGAAGAGATTGCAATTGAATATGCCTATAGCAATATCGCTATTGTAAGCTCACTTTATGAGGGATTTGGATTTCCTGTTGGAGAGGCTATGGCGTGTAGTATTCCATTAATTGCTACCAATGTAGCCTCAATACCTGAAATTACCTCAAACTTTGCTGAATTAATTCCGCAGAAAGATCCTAAAAGCATCGAGCAAGCAATTAGAAAAATTTTTTTAAATCCCTCAAAGTATCAAATTAGAGCAGATGCAGGCAGAATGCATATAATAGAAAACTTTGATTGGCAAAAAATTGCAAAACAATATGAGAGCTTAATCTATCAAACAATTGAAAAATTTTAATGCTTACTTTTGATTTTAAAAAAATTAATTTACCGCCTGGAGCGAAAGTTCTGGATGTTGGATGCGGTGAGGGGCGTCATATTTTTGGCATTCTAAATGAATTTAAAAATGTGAATTGCTATGGTATAGATCAAGATATTCCATCCTTAGAGAAATGCAAAGAGGGGTTAGAATTTTTTAAAGAGCTTGATTCAAATGAGACTATTTTTCAGCAAGGTTCAGTGTATCAATTACCCTATGAAGACAATTTTTTTGATCTTATTATTTGTTCGGAAGTTTTAGAGCACCTAGATGATTATCATGCTGCTTTAAAAGAAATTTACAGAGTTTTAAAACCCGCTGGAAAGTTTTTACCTAGCGTTCCATCATATTGGCCAGAAAAAATATGTTGGCTTCTATCTAAAGACTATCAAAATATGCCAGGTGGCCATGTAAGAATTTTTAAAAAAAATCAACTTATAAATGAAGTATCTAGTTATGGTTTTCAATATAGTATTTCTGAAAGATTTCATGGTTTTCATAGTGCATATTGGTGGCTTAGGTGTTCATTTTGGAAAAATCAGGACTCAAACTTTTTAGTAAATATCTATAAAAAATTTCTTGAATATCATATTCTCAAAAATCCTGCATGGCTGAATAGATTTGAAAAAATTATTAATCCAATTTTTGGGAAAAGCGTTGCATTTTATTTTGAAAAAAAATGAATCAACCCCCCAACGCCTCTCATATTGAGCCAAATTCTATTCTAGGATTAGATCATTTAGGAAAATTCTTAGAGAGAATACAACTTTCTTCTGGAGCCATTCCTTCCAATAAAAACGGTACTCATGATCCTTGGGATCATTTAGAAGCTGTTATGGGCTTAACAACTTTAGGCTATCGAACTGAGGCTATTAAAGGTTTTAATTGGATGTTTGCTAATCAAAATTCTGATGGAAGTTGGTATAACTTGTATGATGACCAAAAGCCGATAGAACTCAATAAGCAGACAAATTATTCATCATACCTAGCAGTTGCTATCTGGCATTTTTATCTAATAAATAATGATATTACCTTTCTTAGAAATCATTGGGAATCCATAAAGAGAGGAATAATATTTTCTCTATCTCTTCAAAATGATAATGGAGCAATAGCTTGGAATATAGATAAAAAAGGTGAGATCGATGATGACTATCTTTTAACTGGCTGCAGCTCGATTGCAAAAAGTCTCGAATGTGCAATTGCTATCAGTCAAATCTTAGACCATAAGAGTATTCAAAAAGAATGGAGAATTGCTCACAAAAAGTTAATAGGAGCAATAGAAAATCCAACTGGAATCTTTGATCTAAAAAAAGATCGGAGTAGATTTTCAATGGATTCATATTATCCAATCTTAGGTGGAATATGTTCAAAAAATACAGTTTCTTCTTTGATCAGCGGTGTCAAAAAATCCTTTTGGGTTCAGGGGCTGGGTATAAAATGTGTTGCTGATGAGCCATGGGTTACTGTGGCTGAAACAAGTGAGTGCTCAATAGCATTTAAAAAAATAGGAGAGGACGAAATTGCACTGGAGCTTTTACATAATGCAATTTCAATAGTTGATAGCAGAAGTATTCCCTATATGGGGTGGCAATATCACGAAAATATTTATTGGCCTGAAGAGACTCCTTCATGGACTTCTGGAGCATGCATCCTTGCTGCAGATGCAAATTATCAACTAACTAATGCATCAGCATTATTTTTGAAGCAACAATTTAAGTCTTAATCAAGCAAACAATAGTATCAATTTGATCGTAAAACTTAAAACCTTCTTGAAGGGCCCTTTTATAAATTAAATAGGGAGCTTGACCGCCTTCATCAGGTTTTTCATAAATATCATGAATAACTAAAGCTCCTTGAGAATGAATTTTTGTATTCCAATTATCATAATCATTCATTGCTGAGATCTCAGTATGACTACCATCTATAAAGAGAAGTCCTAATTCTGTTGTCCATGATGGGGCTACTGAATTTGCATTTGCAATAATTGGAATCACCCACTTACTTTCATCAAACTTTTCAAGATTTTCTTGCATCAAAGGCACTGTATTAACTCGACCTAATTTAATGTCATAAATATCTGAATCAAAATACTCCTCACCTAGCTGATGCTCTTCTGACCCGGAATGATGATCAACTGTATATACAAATTGGTTATTAACTGAAGTCCCTGTTGCTATATATAAAGCAGACTTTGCTCCAAATGTACCTATCTCAAGTGCAGGACCATGGCAGGTAAATTTTTCAGCCCATCCAGTTAAGGCTAAACCCTCATCTTTTGGCATAAAGCCTTTCAGTTGATCTAATTTTTTAAAATCCATTTTATTTGTAAAAGCTTTTTCCTAAGGTAGATTTAAATCTTCTGTGTGCCCAAAGATATTCAGCTGGGTGAAGAAGAATTTTTTCTTCCATAAAATCATTTATTTTTTGTGATAATCCTTTATTATCGATCCCAAAAGAATTTAATGCCTCTAACTTAAGAACAATTTTGTTTTTTTCATAATAGGAATTCATAAATAGTAAATTTGATCCAGTAATATCAATAATTTTTTTGGGGGTAGTAATTGTGGCAGTTTCTTGATTAAAGAACTTTAATTTTGCGGAATTATCCCATCCATAATCTTGATCTATTGCATACAAGACATTTTTTCCATTTTTAAGCCATTTTATAAATTTTCTTGGATTGTCTTTATCGGCGGTACCTTTAATGCTTGAAAGTCGACCTTTATTCTGAATTTTATTCATTGATGCTGAGTTATGTGATCTACTAACTCCATATACTTCTGCATTAATAGCCAAAAGACGGGCATCTAATTCTAGGTGTTGGGAGTGTTTAAAAATTATTAAATTTCCTTTTGTAGAGTTTTCAATGGATAGAAGATCTAGCCCAAAAATTTCATAGTCAATTGATTTTTTTATTTTTGCATCAGACCAAAACCAAGCTATCCCTGTTTCTATTATTGATTTTCCTAATAACGCAAAATTATTACTTAAAATTTTTTTTTGATCATCTGCTGACAGATTTGATAAACAGAGCGAAATATTTGCCTGAGCTATTTTTTTTCGATCCTTTGCGACAATAAGTAGGAATTTGCCAAGCAACCTTCCCATAGGAGGGTGCCACGAAGTTGGTAGATGACAAAGACCTTGCCATAATGTCATTATTAATCTCATTAATATTGTGAATCAATAAACTTAAAGCATGTATTATTACATTAATTTAAAAATACCTTTGAAATGAAGTTAGCAATTTATAACTTTTTTATTTTTATTTTCATCCCGATATTTATATTACGAATAATTTTTAAAAGTACAGTTGATTCAGGCTATAGAAAATTTTTTTTTAACAGGTTTGGATTTAGTTTGAAAAGATTTCCTTCGAGCGAAAAAAAGATTATCTGGTTTCATGCAGTTAGCCTTGGAGAGATTATTGGATCTGAGCCACTAATAAAAAAACTCGCACAAAATTTTGATGTTGTGTTGACTACTTCTACACCTACAGGCTTAAGAAAAGCAAAAGATATTTACTCCAAAAATATAGTTATTCATTATGCTCCATGGGATTTAATTTTTATTATTAATAGATTTATAAATTTTTATAAGCCGCGCGCGATTTTAGTTTTTGAAACAGAGTTATGGCCTACTATGATTTCCATGGCTAATAAAAAAAATATTCCATTTTATCTTGTGAATGGCAGGCTTAGTGAAAAGTCTTATAAGAGATATGCATTATGGTCTTGGCTTTTTGGTGAAGTTTTGCAAATGATTTCTTTTTTATTTGTTCAAACAAACGCCCACAGAGAGAGGTTTTTAAAGCTTGGAATTAAAGAGGACAGAATTAAAATAGCTGGTTCAGTCAAATTTGATATTGCTCAAAAAGATATTCAGCCCAAAAATGTTGGCACATTTATTTTGGCAGCAAGCACTCATCCAGGTGAGGAGGAAAAATTATTAAAAGCTTATGATAATTTTTCAGCAAAAAAAGATTTTAAACTTTTTATTTGCCCAAGGCATGAGGAGAGGGCTGAAGGAATATCTCAAAAAGCAATTTCAATGGGTTTCAAAGCTATTCTATTTTCAGAGTTAAGAGACGATCCATATGAAGTTTGCATCATTAACAGCACTGGATTCTTATCAGATTTTTATGCCTCTGCTTCTATGGCTTTTGTTGGAGGCAGTTTAGTTGCGAGAGGTGGACATAATTTAATAGAGCCTGCTGTCCTAGAAGTTCCGATTATAGTTGGCCCACATACATTTAATTTTGAAGATATTGTCCAAGAGTTTCTAAACAATCAAGCATGCATAAGAGTTTCTAATCAAGCACAACTTCTTGATGCAATTGAGTTTTTTGCAGGGGATAAAGAAGAAGCGAATAAATATGCTCTTCGAGCAAAAGAGGTTGTTAAAAAAAATAAAGGCTCAACAGAAGTTCAAGCATCTTATATAATTAGTCAGTTGGGAGAAAAGCATTGAAGCTTATTACAGCCATTATTAAACCTTTCAAACTTGAGGAAGTGCGTGCGTCACTTGATATGCTTGGAATAACCGGAATGACTATTACTGAGGTAAAAGGATTTGGTAGGCAAAAAGGCCATACTGAATTGTATCGAGGGGCAGAATATGTCATCGATTTTTTACCTAAAATTAAAGTAGAAATTGCTGTATCTGTTGATCAGGTTGATGATGCAATCGATGCAATCACCAAAAGTGCTAATACTGGCAAGATAGGGGATGGAAAAATATTTGTTTCATCACTGGATAAAGTAATTAGGATTAGAACTGGTGAGACCGATCAAGACGCAATATAAAAGCAATTGAAGCAAATTAAAAAACCTGTAATATTTCTATTAGGTCCAACCGCAGCAGGTAAAACTGATTGGGCTATCAATTGGCAGAATCAATTCAAATTCATAGAAATTATTAGTGTAGACTCAGTAATGGTTTACAAGGAATGTAATATTGGGTCTGCCAAACCATCAGATGAAGTTTTAGAGAAATATCCTCACCATTTGATTAATCATGTTTCTGTAGAGCATATTTTTTCAGTTGCAAATTTTTACGATACAGCACTTCAACTCATTAGAAATATTCATCTTCAAGATAAGATACCGTTGATGGTAGGAGGAAGCATGATGTATTTTAATTTACTTAAAAATGGAATTAGCTTACTTCCCTCTTCAAATAAGAAATTGCGCGAGAAACTTAAACAAAAAATTGTTAATGACGGAGTGGAAAGTTTATATGAAGATCTGTTAAAGCTTGATCCTAAAGCAGCGGGGCAGATTCAGTCAAAAGATTCTCAAAGAATCATTAGGGCGATTGAAATTATTTCTTCAACAGGTAAAAGCATTGATGAAAGTATGAATTATTCAACCCAAAAACCTCTTTCAGAAAAATATCATTTAATAGAGTATGGAATTTATCCAAAAGAACGAGGAGAACTCAATCAAAGAATTGAAGAAAGGCAAGATAGTCTGATCGGAGACAAGCTGCTCAATGAAATAGAAAGTATCCATCATGCATTCAATATTTCCGATGAACATCCTGCAATGAAAGCCATAAATTATCGACAAGGATTGCAGGTGATAAATGGCCAAATTAAAAAATCAGAGTTATTTGAAAGATCACTCTATGCTACCCGTCAGTTAGCTAAAAGACAGTGTACTTGGATGAAGAGATGGGAAGACCTCCAATGCTTTGACCTTGGCGCAATGGATATGGCTTCTGACGAATTAAAAAAGCGCCTTAATTTACTTTAAATCATTTAATTCTGAGGATTTAACCCCAAATTATCTTTATAATAAAGATTTATATAAGGGTGAATAAGTGAACTGGGATAATCAAAAAAATCAAGACCCATGGGGAAGAAAAAATCAAGATGAGGTTTCATTCGACGATTTAGTTAAGAAGTTTTCTGCCATGTTCGGTAAGCAAAGTTCCGGCTCCAACGGTTCTTCAAGTGGTGATGGGGGCGGATTTAATTTGCCAATGAAAAAAGTCTTCATTTACGGGCTTTTTGGACTTTTAATTATTTACGCAAGCATGTCAATTTATCAGCTTGATTCTCCTGAAAGGGCAGTGGTCTTGAGATTTGGAGAATATCATGCAGAGACTGGAGAAGGTCTTAATTTTATGTTTGCTGGAATTGATGAGAGATATGTAGAAAATGTCGCATTGACAAGGCGCTATTCACAAACAGCTAATATGCTTACAAAAGACGAAAACTTAGTGGATGTTACAATTTCTGTTCAATACAGGATTAAGAATTTGAAAGATTTTGTTCTTAATGTTCGTGATCCTGAAAGCAGTCTAAGAGAAGCTACAGAGAGTTCTCTTCGACATGTTGTTGGAGATAATACCCTGGAGGAGACTCTTACAACTGGTCGTGAAAAAATTGCTCAAGATGTCAATTTTAGGCTCCAAAGTTATTTAGATTTATATGCAACTGGGCTTGTTGTCCAACAGGTAAATATAGAAAAAACAGATCCACCTTCTGCTGTAAAAGCATCTTTTGATGACGTCGTCGCAGCAAGAGAGGATAAAGAGAAATTGCAAAATGAAGCTGATAGATATGGACTGTCTATTGTTCCAGAAGCAAGAGGTCAAGCATATGCGAGAGTACAAGCAGCCGAAGCATATAGAGAGGAGGTTGTTGCTAATGCAGAGGGTGAAGCAGTCCGTTTTGATAAATTATTAGCAGAGTACCAAAAAGCACCTAAAGTAACGCGAGACAGACTTTACCTTGATGCTTTACAGGGTCTTTACAGTAATTCAACTAAGGTTTTAATGGATGTTGAGGGAGGTAATAACTTGATGTATCTGCCTTTGGATAAAATTCTTGAACAAAATAGATCACAGGAGGAAGACTAATGCCTAAAGGAATGAATCTCATAATTTTAGCAGGGCTTATCCTTGCTTTGATTTTAAATAGTCTTTTTGTAATCGATGAGAAAGAAGATGGAATTGTCTTTCAGTTTGGTGAGGCTATAAGATCAGATCTACCAACTGGTTTAAATTTTAAGTTACCTATTATACAAAATGTAAAAAAGTATGACTCTCGACTTCAGACATTAGATGAAGAGCCTAATAGAATTTTAACAGTTGAAAGTAAGTATTTAATTGTTGATTCCTTTGTTAAATATCGAATCACTAACGTCAGAACTTTTTATGATGCAACCAGTGGAAGTTTTATCAATTTAAATAATTTATTAGGACAAAGAACTGCATTTGAATTAAAAAATCAATTTGGTCGAAGAACAGTAACAGAACTTGTCTCAGGTGAGAGAGACCAGCTAATGAGTGACATGCGGGAGAACCTAGGTAATTCTGTTTCTGACCTAGGTATAGAGATTATTGATTTCAGAGTTAAAAGAATTGATCTTCCTCCTGAACTTAGTAATTCTGTATACGAAAGAATGCGTTCAGAAAGAAATAGATTAGCTGAAGAGTTAAGAGCCGAAGGAAATGAACTTTCAAATGAAATTCGCTCCACTGCAGACAAAGAAAAAGTTATTATTCTAGCTGAAGCATATAAAACGGCAGAGCAAATAAGAGGTGACGGTGATGCAAGAGCGGCTGCGATTTATGCCGAATCTTTCTCAAAAGATCCTGAATTTTACGAATTTACCCGAAGCATGAGAGCTTATGATGCTACTTTTAATAACAAATCTGACGTCTTATTAATCGATCCAAAGTCAGATTTCTTTAAATATCTCAATAAATCTAAAGGCGATAATTAATAAATTATGAGCAATAACACCCTAATCTTGGGATTACAGTGGGGTGATGAAGGCAAAGGCAAGATTGTAGACGCTCTCGCAGAAACTGCAGAAGCAGTTTGCCGTTTTCAAGGCGGTCATAATGCAGGCCATACTTTAAAGGTTGATGGCGTCCAAAAAGTTCTACACTTGGTACCATCTGGAATTCTCCATCCTTCTGTCCATTGTGTCCTAGGCAATGGTATCGTTTTATCTCTTTCAGCCCTCGCAAAAGAAATAAAAGAATTGCAAGAGAGTGAAATTAATTTTAAGGACCGTTTTTATGTTAGTGAAGATTGCGCATTAATCCTTCCTACTCATATAGCAATTGACAAAGTTCGAGATAAATCTGAAGGCATTGGCACAACTGGTAGAGGAATTGGTCCGGCATATGAGGACAAGATCGCAAGGCGAGCAGTGCGTTTTGGAGATCTTAAAGATCCTCAAAAACTAGAAGTTAAATTGTCAAAATTAGTCAATTATCATAATCAAATTTTAGAGAACTTATATGGAGCTCAACCTATCAAGTATGAGGATGTCTTGGAGGAGTTAACTGGAAACATAGATTTATACAATAAATATAATTGCAAAACCCAAGATCTTTTAAAGCTATGGATAAAACAGGGAAAGAAGATCCTTTTTGAAGGTGCTCAGGGTTCGATGTTAGATATTGATCATGGATCTTACCCATATGTCACTTCTTCCAGCACAACTGCAGGTGGTCTATCCTCAGGTTTGGGAGTTGGTCCGCGATATCTCGATTCAATTATTGGAATTACTAAGGCATACACCACTCGAGTTGGCGAAGGCCCCTTTGCCACTGAGTTATTTGATTCCAATGCAGAGCAGTTAGCAAAAGTTGGTCATGAATTTGGTGCAACAACTGGTCGACCAAGGAGATGTGGATGGCTAGATCTGAAAGCTTTAGAAACCATAGTTTTCATTAATTCTGTTTCAAATCTTTGCCTAACAAAATTAGACGTATTAGATAGCTTTGAAGAAATTAAAGTCTGTATTGATTATGATGACACTCAACAGCCAATCTATAAAACTTTTTCTGGCTGGAAGCAGGACACATCTAAGGCCAGATCTTTTGAAGATTTACCTAAAGCGGCTCAGGACTATATACTATTTATTGAAGAGACTTTGGAATGTAAAATTGGCATAGTTTCAGTAGGACCTTCCCGAGATCAAACAATTTACAGAGACTAGATTTATCAATTCTGGAGAGATATGAAAAAACTAATAATCTCAATAATTATGCTATTTATTTTTTGCGCAGCAATTTTTTTTGGGGGCGCTGTTTTAAAACTCTTTGGTACTCTTGATGGCCCTGGAGTAATTGAAGGAAAAGTTCTTCCACCAAAAGCTGTCGAAGATAGAGCTTCCAGGATCAATGTTGTTAAAGCGGAATTAGATGTTTTGGATGAAAAGCAAATTCTCTTTGGTGATTTGCATGTACATACTACTTATTCAACAGACGCTTTTATGTGGTCTTTACCATTTATGAATGGAAAAGGAGCCTCTCCATTAGCTGATGCATGTGATTATGCAAGATTTTGTTCAGCTTTAGATTTTTGGTCTATCAATGACCATGCTGAAGCTAGCACTCCAAGAAAATGGTTGGACACCAAACAAAGCATTCAACAATGTAATAATTTATCAGAAGGAACAGATGATCTAGTAAGTTTCTTAGGATGGGAGTGGACTCAGGTTGATCCAAATCCAGAAAATCATTATGGGCATAAAAATGTTATTTTTTTAGAAACCGATGACTCTTTGGTACCCCCTAGAGCTATTGGCTCAGGAGGGGTTGCTCCATTGGTAATGAGACTAGGTCTACCTTGGACTATGTCTGCCTTGCCAGCAACATTAGATTTAAAAAACCGAGACAGATTTTTTGCATTCGACAAATTTTTTGATGAAATTCAGGCAACACCCATTTGTCCTCAAGGAGTTAATACAAGGGACCTGCCTCTTGATTGTTATGAAGAGGCTACCAATCCAAATATTTTATTTGATAAATTGAAAGAATGGGATTCCCCGTATATGGTCATTCCGCATGGGACAACTTGGGGATTTTATACGCCCCCAACTTCAGACTGGAAAAAACAATTACAAGACTATAATGATGGCGAATCTCAATTTTTATTTGAGATATATTCGGGCCATGGTAACTCTGAAGAATACAGAACCTGGAATGATGCAGATGTAGATATAAATGTTGACCTTTTTTGTCCTGAGGAATCCAAAGATTTTTTACCAACCTGCCAACAAGCAGGAAACATTATGGCTCAGAGATGTGAAATTTCTGGTATGGATGATCAAACCTGCAAATATCTTGTTGATCAAACAAAATTATTTGCTGCTCAGATGGGCCCTACTGGATATGCCGCAGTTAATGAGACTCATCCGGATGATTTTTTAAATGCTGGGCAATGCAATGATTGTTTTTTACCTTCTTTTAATTACAGGCCACTCGGCTCTGCTCAATATGTCTTAGCATTGAGTGATTTTACTGACAAAGATAATCCGCAACGTTTTAAGTTTGGATTTATTGGTTCAAGCGATAATCATGGTGCTCGACCTGGGACTGGATATAAAGAGATTGATAGACTCTTTAATACTGAAGCCAATGGTTTTAATGATCCATTGTATGAAAAAATGAGTGATTTGAGACGTCCTAAAGGTGAACTAGAGCCCTCTTATGTAGACCTAGATAATAATAATTTAACCAGTATCATGGACTTGAATATAGCTACAGATGCAGAAAGACAAAGTGCATATTTTATGTCTGGAGGACTAGTGGCCGCTCATTCAACATCTAGGAATAGAAAATCTATTTGGGATGCTTTAGAGAGAAAAGAAGTTTACGCAACTTCTGGACCAAGAATTCTTCTTTGGTTTGATGCAGAGACTCGATCTCAATCCTTATCAATGGGATCAGAAGTTGATAGCAATCAATCACCAGTATTTACTGTTAAAGCAGCAGGCTCACTGAAGCAGAAACCTGGTTGTCCTGATTACAGCAATAATGGGTTAACCAAAGAGCGACTTGAAAGGATATGTAATTCTGAATGTTACAACCCTAGCAATGAAAGACGACTTATTACACGCATTGAGGTTGTTAAAATTTTACCTCAGCAATATGAAAATGAACCAGTCGAGGGACTTGTGGACGATGTTTGGAAGACATTCCCTTGTAATAGCACTAGCTGTCAGATCTCGTTTGAGGATGAGCAATTTTCAATTGGCCAAAGAGATGCAGTTTATTATGTTAGGGCTATTGAGGAGCCTGCTCTTAAGCTTTCGGCCGACCCATTAGGATGTGAGTTTGACGAAAATGGAAAATGTATAAAAACTGAAATCTGTAGAGTAGGAGTTCATGAGAATAGGGGAGATTGTCTTGCACCAGCTGAGAATAGAGCTTGGTCTAGTCCAATTTATGTAAACTATTCATCATAAATTAATTTATTTTGCCTTCTTTAGCCACTCATCAAGTTTTGCATTCACAAATTTGTAAGAATTAGGATTTGAAAATTTCTTTGCTAACCGGATACACTCATCGATTACAATTGGGTGGTCTAATTCATTGGCACGAATCTCAACAATTCCAAGCCAAATAATTGCCTCATCAATTTTTTCAATATTTTCGCCATTTGTCTTTTTCGCGCTTCTAGTAATGCTCTTCAAATCGTCGGAATGTTCAAAAATATTCTCCAATCTTTTTTTAAAGTAATTAAAGCTAATTTTTTTTGGAGTGTTTTCTTTTAAGAATTGATCTATTAAAGAATTCAAGTTTGATTCTTGAAATATGAACTGGTAGATAGCTTGAACTAGGCATTCACGTGTTTTGAGCTCTTGCTTATATTTACCAAGATTTTTAGACATAGTCTTAATCTAACATTTCAACCAATGATTGAGCGATCTCTCTACCTTTATTCAATTTTGAAGAACTGACTCGATCTTCAGCTTGTTGTAGATTTTCTGTAGCAATAAGCCCAAAGGCTACTGGTTTTTTGGTATCAATACTTATTTGCATCAAACCTTGAGCAACTGATTCAGATATCAGTTCATAATGAGTTGTTTCTCCTCTAATAACCACTCCGAATGCAATCACGCCATCAGCATGAGCTAATTCTTTTTGAGCTGCATGAACTAATTCCCAAGCTCCAGGAACATAAACTATTTTCAGGTTAGTTAAACCCAATGCTTCCAGATGTACGGTCGCTGATTTGACTAGCTCTTGGACAAGTTCAGCATTCCATTTAGCAGCTATTAAAGAAATTTTTTTATTAACATTTAATTTATCTGTTGAAAATGTAAAACCTTCTTTGCTCATTGCTCAAATCCTGTAACTTCTAAATCAAATCCTGACAATGAAGGATATTTCATAGGAGTTGCTAACAGTTTGATCTCAGTCAAACCGAGCTCCTTTAATATTTGGGAGCCAATTCCAACAGTTTTTGTTTCAGGTTTTATTGATGATTTAGTTCCCATCAGATCATTTAAAACTCCATCAGCATTTTGATAATTACCAATTAAAAGCAAAACACCACATTGCTCAACACCAATTCTTCTAAAAGCTTCTTGTAGATTTAATCTTTCACCAAATTCATCAATGCCAATTAAATCATGTAATGTATTCGGAACATGAACACGCACTAATGGTGTTTTGGATGCTTTTAGGTCACCCTTTACAAAAGCCAAATGTAAATTGTTAAAAATACTGTCTCTCCAGGCAGAAAGTTCAAATTGAATCCCATGGACCTCTACTGATTTTGAGTATTCAAGGTGAACGGACTTCTCTTTCAATGTTCGATAATGAATTAGGTCTGCTATTGTCCCAATTTTAAGATCATGAATTTCTGCAAACTTAATCAAGTCATCCCTTCTTGCCATCGTGCCATCATCATTCATTATTTCGCAGATGACTCCAGCCTCTTCAAGACCTGCCAATCTGGCCAAATCGCATGCAGCCTCTGTGTGTCCTGCACGGCTTAAAACCCCTCCTTCAAATGCACGAAGTGGAAAAATATGCCCAGGCTGCACTATATCATCTGACTTAGCATTTTTTTTTGCTGCTGCTTTAATGGTTCTCGCCCTATCCTCAGCAGAAATTCCTGTAGTGATTCCCTCTGCAGCTTCGATAGAGACAGTAAATCCAGTACCATGCTTGGCTCTGTTATTATTGGTCATCATTGGTAAATTAAGTTGATCACACTTTTGAGGAGATAGAGGCAAACACACCAAGCCTTTAGCTTTGCTAATCATAAAATTTATCTTTTTATTATCTATAAGTTCTGCAGCACAAACTAAATCACCTTCATTTTCTCTATCTTCATCATCTAATAAAATTACAATTTTGCCAGCGGCAACGTCTTGAATGATTTCTTCTGTAGAATTAAATTCCATTTTTCTTTATATAAGTATCAAAAATCTAAAAACAATTAGATATTTTCATTGTAATAAGTGGTTTTAACATCATCTTTAAATCTTTCAACTTTAACCGTTTTAAGTTTGCTTGATTTTTTTATACTATCTGGAGCTTTTATACTTAATGTTTTGATACTTCCATCACCTAAAAATATTGGCGCAGTATATATCACTAATTCATCAAATAAATTATTAGCAATAAAACTATTTAAAGTTTTCTGACCGCCTTCAACTAAAATACTTGATATATTTCTAGCCAAAAGGTCTTTCAGAAATTTTTCAAGAAAGTTTTTTCCTTTATATTCTATGTATTCTAAATTTTTGGATTGTTTCGCCGATAGTCTGGATCCAATAATCACCTTTGCATTATTTGAAAAAAGTTTATTATTATTTTTAGATTTTTTGAGATTACCAATGATAATTTTTGTTGGTTGCTCAATAGTTTCATTTTTATCTATACCTAATTCTTTTTTTGACAATCGAACTGTAAGTGACGGGTTGTCTTTTTCAGCCGTACCCCTGCCAACTAGGATGCCTTTAACTTTCGAGCGAATACGATGACCATCTTTTCGGGATTCGGTATTTGAAATCCAGTTACTATCTCCATTTTTGAGAGCAATTTTTCCGTCAATTGATTGTGCACTTTTGAGAATAACGTAAGGCCGTGATTTTTTTTGGTTTGTAAAAAATATTTTATTTAATTGTTTGCATTCTTTTTTAAGTAGTCCTACTTTTGTATGAATTCCAGCTTTTTCAAGCAATCTAATTCCTCGTCCGTTGATTTTTGGGTTCGGATCGAGAGTGCCACAAAATAACTTTTTGATTTTATGTTCTATGAGCGCGTTTGTGCATGGAGGCGTATTTTTCTCTATAGAGCAAGGTTCAAGATTTACGTAAAAATCTGACCCAGCAATAATTTTCATAGCTTTCTTAAGACCAAATCTTTTTTTGCAGTTTTTGATTGCATTTATCTCTGCATGGTCTTTACCGTATTCTTGATGCCAGCCTTCGCCAACAATCTTATTATTTTTTACAATAACGCACCCGACCATAGGATTTGGTTGTGTTTTTAGTTGGCCCCTTTTAGCAAGCTCAATGGCTTTAGCCATAAAGTCAATGTCTTTCATTTTTCTTTTTTGATACTTTTGACTTTTCTTTCGAAAGAGTTGAAATTTCATCAGCAAATTCTTTGATATCCTGAAAATCTCGATACACAGAAGCAAATCTTACATATGCAACCTGATCCACTCTTTTTAAATTTCGCATTACAATTTCACCAAGTTGACGAGAGGCAATTTCTCTCTCACCAAGTTGACGAATTTCAGTCAAGATACTTCCAAAAACTCCATCGACCTCTTCAGAGGATAAAGGTCTTTTCTCAAGAGCCCTAAGCATGCCCGCCTTGAGCTTAACACCATTAAAAGGCTGTCTCTCTCCATCGCTTTTTACTATTCTTGGTAAAGCTAGGTCTGCTGTTTCAAAAGTTGTGAACCTGGCATGACAGACTTCACATTCTCTTCTTCTTCTGATTTGTGAGCCGTCACCAACAAGCCTAGAATCGATTACTTTAGTATCTTGGGCTTGGCAAAAAGGGCAAAACATTTTTATTGATAAACTGGAAACCTTTTACACATTTCAACTACTTTGTTTTTAACCGTATTAATCTTATCAGCATTGCTATGATCAAGAACAACATCACAAATCCAATTAGTTAATATTTCTACTTCATCACCACCAAAACCCCTTGTGGTAATAGCTGGTGTACCTAATCTTATACCAGAAGTCACAAATGGTGATTGGGGATCATTGGGGACTGCATTTTTATTAACAGTGATATTTGCATGACCTAATGCATGTTCGCAATCTTTACCCGTTAATCCTTTTTTTCTTAAATCCATTAAGACGATATGATTGTCAGTTTTGCCTGTCACAACATCAATTCCCCTGTCTTGAATGACCTTGCACATCAGTTTTGCATTATCGATTACTTGCTGAGTATATATTTTGAAATCAGGCTCTAAAGCTTCTTTAAAACACACTGCTTTTGCTGCTATGACATGCATCAATGGCCCACCTTGAGACCCAGGGAATACTGCTGAGTTTAATTTTTTTTCTAAATTTTCATTTGATTTCGCGATAATAATGCCAGATCTAGGGCCTCTAAGAGTTTTATGAGTCGTTGAAGTTACTACATCAGCATATGGTACTGGCGAGGGATATAAACCCGCCGCAACGAGTCCAGAAACATGAGCCATATCAACAAGAAAATAAGCATTTACTTCATCAGCAATATCTCTAAAAATTTTCCAATCTATAATTCCAGAAAAAGCTGAAAATCCAGCAATGATCATCTTAGGTTTATGTTTTTTAGCTAAATCTCTTACGCTATCGTAGTCAATATCAAATGTTTCAGGATGCAAGCCATATTGAATAGCTTGATAGTTTTTGCCTGAAAAATTTACTTTTGCACCATGAGTTAGGTGACCACCTTGATCGAGACTCATTCCAAGAATCAAATCGTTAGGTTCAAGCATGGCAAGAAATGCAGCAGCGTTTGCAGAAGATCCTGAGTGAGGTTGAACGTTAGCGTAATCTGCCTTAAAAAGCTCTTTGGCTCTGCTGATTGCAATTTCTTCTGCAACATCTACATACTCACACCCACCGTAGTATCTTTTATTTGGATAGCCCTCAGCATATTTGTTTGTAAGTAGGCCTCCTTGAGCCTCCATAACTCTTTTGCTGGCGTAATTTTCAGATGCTATGAGCTCTATGTGCTCTTCTTGACGCATTGATTCTTTGTCGAGTGCTTGCCAAAGCTCAACATCATATTTTTCAATAGTTTGTCTATTAGCGAAGATTGAATCAGCTTTAGATTCCATTAATTGCTCCAAAAGTATTTTTTTAAAATTCGAGATGTTTATTCTAAATTATCTAGGGCTTGTTGTGGGAAAAAGGACGCGATCTTTTTGGATAAGTTGCTTTGCAAATTTTGCATGTAATCCCATGACATTGCTTTGCTTGGCAAAATTCTCTTCCCCAAAAAATTATTTGTAGATGAAGTTTATTCCATGAATCCTTAGAAAAAATTTTTTTTAAATCCCTTTCAGTTTGTTTAACATTTTTACCTTTCGTAAGTCCCCATCTTTGAGCCAGTCGATGAATGTGAGTATCTACAGGAAATGCTGGATGTCCGAAACCCTGGCTAATTACTACAGAAGCAGTTTTATGGCCGACACCTGGAAGCTTTTCTAATGCCTTTATGTCCTCCGGAACTTCTCCGTTAAATGATTCGCACAAAATATTTGAAAGTTTATGTATTGCTTTAGATTTTTGAGGTCCCAAACCACAGGGTTTTATAATTTTATATATTTGATTAGGGCTTTTAGTACTCATGTCCTTTGGATTATCAGCCAGCTTGAAAAGTTTTGGCGTTACTTTATTAACTCTTTCATCCGTGCATTGTGCTGATAGAAGGACAGCAACTAGAAGGGTAAAATTATCTTTATGATCAAGTGGAACGGGTGTTTCAGGATAATATTCATCCAAAATTTTTTTAACAATTAATGCTCGTTCAGCTTTTATCATTTTTAAAATTTTTTAAATAATACTATATTTTTATAATTCAAAATTTCGAATATTCGTTGTATTAATAGCCATTGATTTGACTGATTTAATACCTATAATATCTTCACACATTGCCTTACTTTTACAAGTAATCAATGCTGAAATTCAAACTAAAACCTTATGCAAGACTATAAAACAGAATCTCCATTTGACATTTCTCTTTCTGAAGAGCAACAAATGACATGGGATATGTTAAGAAAATTTGCTGAAACTGAGCTTCGACCGCAAGCGAGAAACACCGAAGCTGATGGAATGCCAAGCGATGAATTACTTGAGAAGATCAAGTCCTTAGATCTCATTCCTTTAATTATCCCTGAGGAATATGGCGGCATGGGCTTAAAACAGGATTCTGTCTCAAATGCTCTAGCCCTAGAGGCCCTCGCATACGGAGATCTGTCGTTGGCAATGTCGGTATCAATTCCTTTATTAACTGCTCAGATTATTGCTGAACATGGCAGCGAAGAACAAAAAGCTAAGCTTTTACCTGACTTTGTTGCCGGATCAATCTTTCAAGTAGGATTGGGTATTAATAACGCAATGATTTCAACTGATTCATATCAATCAAGCGTTTCCGCTAAAGAGCAAGGTGAAGAAATAATTCTCAATGGTTCTAAAGCAGGCATTGCTTTTGCAAAGGATGCTAAATCTTTTTTAATTTCTGCATCCAATGAATCAGGTGAATGCGACCTATATCTTGTTAATAAAGATCAGAAGGGTCTTAAACTTGAAGATAAAGAATATATGGGGTTGAAAGGCATGCCTCTCTCACAAATTAGTTTCTCAAATTGCAAAATTAATGTTTCGCAAAAACTCGGAGGACATAATTATTCTATTAATTATCAATCCCTGATAGATTCCTCAAGAATTGGTATGTCCGCTCTGGCGCTTGGAGTTTGCCAGGCTGTTTTAGATTATGTTGTGCCATACACTAATGAAAGAGTTGCTTTTGATGAGCCAATTTCAAACCGACAGTCCGTAGCTTTTTTGGTTGCAGATATGGCAATAGAAACTGAAGCCCTAAGACTTATGGTATATAAGTCTGCAGCTCTAAAAGATCTAGAAGAGGATTTTCATAAGCAAGCATCACTGACTTATAGATTTGCAACTCACCATGGAATGAAAATTGGAACAGACGGGGTTCAATTGCTTGGTGGCCATGGTTTTACACATGAGCACCCAGTTGAGCTTTGGTACAGAAATTTAAGAGCTATCGGAATATTTGAAGGAGGCGCAGGAGTATAAAATGATTCATCCACTATTACCAAATCAGTTACAAAAAACGCAAGAGACCATGAGAATGGCGGCAGAATTTATTTTGCGCCCAATTTCAAGAAAGTATGATAAAGCTGAACATGAGCCTCCTTTAGAAATGGAACAGTTAAATCAAGCTGCCGCAGCTCAAAAAAAACAGACAGGTATGACTGATGATTCTGTTAAATCGATGGATTTAGGCGGTAGAAATTTATGGGCAGTAATTTCTCTCGAGCAAATGTGTTGGGGTGATGTTGGTCTATTTCTTGCAAGACCTGGAACTGGTCTTGGAAACGCAGCAATTATGGCTGTTGGTAATGAAGAGCAAAAATCTAAATGGGGAAAAAGATGGGCTGCCATGGCAATCACTGAGCCAGCAGCAGGATCAGACTCAAAAAACATTTCTACAACGGCAGTCTTAGAAGGAGATGAATGGGTTTTAAATGGCGAAAAAATTTATGTGACTGACGGTGATCGATGTGATTGTGTTGTTGTTTGGGCAACGCTAAATAAAAATATGGGAAAAACGGCGATTCGATCATTTTTAGTCGAAAAAGGTACGCCAGGATTTACAGTTGCGAGGCTTGAAAAGAAATTAGGTATCAGAGCCTCAGATACTGCAACATTGATTTTTGATAATTGCAGGGTTCCTAGAGAGAATTTGCTCGGTGGCAAGGAAGAAATTGAAACGGATGTTAATGCAGCTAAGAAGTCATTTGGTGGAGCAATGCAAACTTTTGATAATACAAGGCCAATGGTCGCTGGTATGGCGATCGGTTTAGGTCAAGCTGCATTAGATATGACAAGAGCTCTCCTTGCTGAAGAAGGTTATGAAGATAATTTTGGAGCATCCATTCATCAACAAACAGCTGTCCAAAGAGAACTTGAAATGCTTGAGGCAGAATTAGAGGCTGCTAGATTACTAGTCTATAAATCGGCATGGATGATGGATAATAAAATGCCAAACTCTAAAGAAGCCTCTATGGGAAAAGCTAAAGCAGGAAGAATAGGTAATAAAATCTCATTAAAATGTGTTGAGATATGCTCCATGCAAGGCTTTTCAGAAGATCATTTGCTTGAAAAATTTTCTAGGGACTCAAAAATTCTTGATATTTTTGAAGGCACGCAGCAAATTCAACAATTGATAGTTGCAAGACAAGTTTTAGGGAAAAGTTCAAGAGATCTAAAGTAGATATTTTTGAGGTTTTTTTTGCACATAATCTTCATATAAATATAGCTTATATACTCTTATCACTAACACTTAAAAAAATTGCCATATACTTATCTTTGGGTATATCATTAAGTTTGTTCTTTATTAATCAACTTAAAGGGGGAAGATTATGAACAGATATTTGCTATCCATCGGGATAATTTTTAGTTTATCTATCATGCCAGCTTTTGCGCAAGAAGGCGCCGAAAGAGTGGTAGAAGAAATCGTTGTTACAGGTTTGAGAAAGGAATCAAATCTGCAAGATACAGCGATTACCATAACAGCGATTACCGCAGCTGATCTTGAAACAAAGCAGCTTGAAAATTTTGAAGATCTTCAGTTTGCTGTACCAACTCTGACTTTTGGTAAAGGGGCCTATTCAGGCTCTGGTATTTCTTTAAGGGGTATTGGCAACTTTGCAGTTGGAAACTCTTCAAGTAATGCTATTGGTTATTTTTGGAATGGCCAAACCGGATCACAATCTGGGTTATATGAGGCTGAATTTTTTGATGTTGAGAGGATTGAGGTACTCAGAGGGCCTCAGGGAACATTATTTGGATCAGGAACTACAGGTGGTGCGGTTCAGCTTGTTACAAAAAGACCTGATGCAGTTTTTGGTGGAAATGTAAAAGTTGATATGGCTGATTATGATTCAAGAAGACTTTCTGGTGCCATAAACGTCCCTTTATCAGATAATCTTCGTTCTAGATTTGCGTTTGCAAGCTTAAAAAGAGATGGATTCGTTACTAATAACTACAACGGCGAAACTCTTGATGACAGAAACACCATGGCAGGTAGGGCTACTTTTGAGTGGGATTATTCAGACGATACTACAGTTTCTCTTATCTATGAAAATACTACAGCAGATGATAATAGGTTAAGAGCTGCTAGACAGTTTTGTAAGCAAGATTCATTCTTTGGTTGTAGCCCATTTGAAACTGGTATGGATTCAGTGCATTCAACAGGTAGTTATTTCCATTGGATTAATTACTTTATGTTTACTTACACTGATTTAGAAAATTCTTATAATAGAGACAACCCTTCTAGTGATGTAAGAACAGTTGACTTAGATTTTACACCTAAGCATGAAACTATGCTTGAGAGTACGTTGCTTGAAATTGATCATCAGCTTACCGATGATGTGAGCATGAGCCTAACATATTCTTACCATACTAGAGATTATGAAGATTGGGCTGATTATGACCATTCAGTCTCAGTTTTACCGTATGCTCTTGGTCCTATCGTAACTAATGTAGGAGTTGATCCAACGACTGGTAATCCAGGTGTTGGATTGAGAAGTTATGACAGTGAGCAAAACATAGATTATTCTGCTAATGAGTCAGAGTGGTCTCAGACAGAAGTTACATTCTCGTCAGATTTTGATGGTAAATTTAATTTTACTGCTGGTTATTACTATAACGAAACAAGCTCAGAAACTGATTATCACATTAAATCACCTAGTTTAATGTACTATGGAAACACCAGTAATGGTCCTCATTGTGTGGTCTTTGCTACAACTTGTAATTTAGGTGGAATTCCTTATTGGGGTACATTCTTTGCTTCTTTACCTGGCGGTATTGCAACTGCAACTGGAATGGCTCAAGCTGGATTAATAGCTCCTAGCGCTGTTTTGGGAACAGGTCTTGGAATAGCTTCAGGTAGTGCTACAGCAACTGCGATTGCGGCTGGTAGATCTGGCGGCATGCCACTCTGGCAACAAACATACAGAAATGACAGTAACCTTAACAGAGATGAAAACGCTGCATATGGTGAAATCTATTACGATATTTCTGATGACACTCGTCTTACACTGGGTGGAAGATTCAGTGAATATAGAATCGTTGATAACGCTTATACAGCACTTGCAGATTTAACTGGACAAGGTGCAGGTGTTATTAGTGCGGTTCAACCTGCGCCTGTAACTAGAACCTTTGAGGGTGAAGAATTTACATATAAGGTTGGAATAGATCATAACTTGAATGATGAACAACTACTTTATGCAACTTTCTCAACTGGCTTTAAACCAGGAGGTTCAAATCCAACCAGTGGAGATAATGACGGTATTACAGATTATGCTCCTGAAGAGGTAGAAGTTTTTGAGGTGGGTATGAAAAATACTCTCATGGACGGTAGATTACAGCTAAATGTTTCTGCATATCAAAATGAAATCACTGGATTGCAACTCTCTAAGATTGTTAGAAGGTCTTCTATTAACGAGAATGCAGATGCAACTATCAAAGGGGTTGAAGCAGAATTTACTTTCTTCGTCACTAATACACTTCTATTAGATGGTTTCTATGCATGGACAGATGCCACCATCGATAGTTTCTTGACAGTTGATCCATTAAATCCAGGTGGGGCTACAATGGTATTACCTTATGCTCCTGGTCAAACAGGATTCTTAAGTGATTTTGCTCCTTTAGCTGCAACCTGTAATCCACTTGTATTTTTGGGCCAAGCTGCTCCTTCTGCACAATGTAGTTTAGGATTAGCTGCTTCAAATGCTCAGCTCGGCGCTTTAGTAAAATATCGAAACACTGATGCTGGTATGGTCTTCTCATCTTTTGGAAGTCTTTGTACTCAACCATATTATGGTCTAGACAGCACTACGTTGCCTTGTCCTGTAAGTGATGGTGTTGAGCAGGATCTTTCTGGTAACCGTCTTCCAGGATCAGCCGAGGATAACTACAGACTTGGTTTGACGAAGTTCTTTGATACTACTGGAGGAACTTATGCCCTTAGAGTAGATTACTCTTTTAGAGGAGATAATTATTCAGATACATATAATCGTACAAGAGATTATATTGAAGAATACGATGTAGTTGATTTATCACTTAACTATACTCCTAACGATGGAGACTGGTATGTTGGAGCTTACATCAGAAATTTAAGTGACAGCGATCATATCTATGCTAAGTATAATACTGATCCTACCATTGGTGGATTTGCTAATGGTGTGGCATTAGATCCAAAAATTATGGGTATTAACTTTGGAATGAATTTCTAAACTGATAATATAGAAAGCAAAAGCCCGATTTTTTCGGGCTTTTTTATTTACATGAGAATTTTTACCAAAAGCTTTTCGAGAACATTGAACAAACTTCAGCAAAGTTTTTTGACTGAGAATATTCAAAATAAAAAAATGCTAGATGTTTATATTAAATATGTTGAGGGGAATGTAAGTGAAGAGGAGTTGGAAAATGCGAATGAGCAACTTAAAGAAATTTTAAAAAGTTTAGGGTTGGGAATTTTGATTGTTCTTCCATTTAGTCCCATCACGTTACCTTATATATTTTCAAAAGCAAAAGAATTGAATATCGATTTAATACCTAATTGGTATAAGTCTTTAAGTAATGATAATGATCGTTTAGAATAACTCACTACTTACTTTGGAGTTAAAATATGAAAACAGCAGTTATTGTAGACAGTGTAAGAACCGGTCTAGCTAAGTCACATCGTGGAGGTTTTAACATAACGCGTCCTGATGATATGTTGGCACACATTATAAATAATATGTTGGATAGAAATCCAAATCTTCCGCCTGATATGGTTGAGGACGTTATCATGGGATGTGGTAATCCAGAAGGAGCCATGGGGCATAACATTGGTAGGAATGCAGCAGTCCTTTCAAATCTTCCTCTTTCAGTTGGAGGCACAACGGTTAATAGGTATTGCTCATCAGGATTACAAACAGTATCCATGGCTGCAAGTCAGATAATGGCTGGTTGTTACGATACTATAATTGCAGGTGGTGTTGAGCAAATTACCATGCTTTCCGGTAAGCAAAATATGGATGGATTTGTTAATGAAAAATTAGCTGAAAGCCATCCCGGTATTTATCATCCAATGGGCATCACAGCAGAGTGTGTTGCCAATAGATATAATGTTTCAAGAGAAGTTCAAGACGAAATTGCTTTCGAAAGTCAAAAAAGGACAGCAGCTGCCCAAGAAGCGGGAAAATTTGTTGATGAGATTGTTCCGATGGACACAAAAATGATGCTTATGAACAAAGAGACTGGCGAATCAAAAGAAGTTGATTACACGGTTGATAAAGATGAGTGTAATAGACCTACAACTACTTTAGAGGGATTAGCAGCGCTTAAACCAGTCTTTGATCCAGAAAATGGATCTGTGACCGCAGGCAATTCATCACAACTTTCGGATGGCGCTTCTGTAACTCTTGTGATGAGCGAAGAAAAAGCCCTTGAACTGGGACTAAAACCAATGGCTTATTTTAGAGGATTCACAACCATGGGTTGCGAGCCTGATGAAATGGGTATTGGGCCAGTTTATTCAGTTCCCAAGCTTTTAAAATCTCATAATATGAGTGTTGAAGACATTGATCTTTGGGAGCTAAATGAGGCTTTTGCAGTTCAGGTAGCCTACTGTCGAGATCAGTTAGGGATTCCAATGGATAAGCTAAATGTCAATGGCGGCTCAATTTCGATTGGACACCCATTTGGTATGACTGGTTCTAGACAAGTCGGCCACATTGTTCGTGAACTTAACAATCAAGACAAACAGTTTGGCATTGTTACAATGTGTGTTGGTGGCGGCATGGGTGCAACTGGTTTATTTGAAAGATATCCAAGCTAAGATAAGTTCAGAATTTTCAATCATTAAGAAGTATCTGTCTGGTATAGGTACTTCTTACTTAAAATCCAACGGTGTAGATCTATCTGTTGGTGATGACTGTGCAATATTAGCAGCTAAATCTAAATTATTAATCAGCACTGATACTTCAATAGTTGATGTGCATTTCTTAAAATCCATGCCCTCTGATGCAATTGCTTATCGATCGGTTGCTGTTGCTCTTAGTGATATAGCAGCAATGGGTGGGCAGCCTATTGCATTTAATCTCTCCCTAGTGATGCCAAATTTTAACTCTGACTGGATGAATGGTTTCAGAAAGGGCTTACAAAAAATTTCAAGAGAGTATAAGTTTGCTTTAATCGGCGGTGATCTTGTAAAAGGACCCTTGCAAATAAGTGTTACTGTCATAGGTAAACCTCAAAAAAGAACTCTTCTAAGATCTTCAGCTAAGGCTGGAGATATTTTATGTTTATCGGACAAATTAGGAAGTGGTTATATTGGATTTAAAGAATTTAAAAAAACCGGCGCGCTAAATGAAATAACTAAACCATATCTATATCCCGTTCCCCAAATAAATTATGGTTTGGTGATTTCAAACATTGCTTCGTCTGCAATTGATATTTCTGATGGTATCCTCCAGGATCTTTCTCACATAATTTCAAGCTCTGGAGTTGGCTGTAATATTAATTTAGATAAAGTGCCTGTTGCTGATAAAAAATTTAAAAAACAATGCTTAGAGTTTGGCGATGACTACCAGATACTTTACACAGTTGCACCTAAGAAATTAAAAGCTCTTATGGCTTGCCTGAACTCTATTGGAAAAGAGTGTCATACTATTGGTGTAATGGAAGGTAAAAAATTAAAGATAACTAACAAGATAGATTCTATAAAAAATTGGGATCATTTTATGTAATATGAGTTTTCCCGAATTAAAAAAACCTTCTCATCTCTTAGCCACATTTTTTGGTATAGGTTTATTGAAGCCCGCTCCTGGAACTTGGGGTAGCCTGGCGGCAGTCTTATTATGGTATTTTTCAGACTTTTTACATCCCTATGCTTATATAATTGTGCCAGCTTTTATTTTATGTTCATGGTTAGTGTGCATCAAGGCTGATCAAGACAGTGAATCTAAAGATAATTCTTTTATTGTAATTGACGAAGTTGCTGGAATGCTTGTTGCTCTGCTTTTTATAGCTCATGAAGCAATTTTGTATTTCTTTGCTTTTTTGTTGTTTAGATTATTTGATATTTTAAAGCCTTGGCCTATTTCTTGGGTAGATAAAAATGTAAAAGGTGGCTTTGGAATTCTTCTTGATGATTTGATAGCAGGATTTGTTGCTGGTGGTATAATCTTTGCAATTTTAATTAGTATTTAAAAAAATTGAATAGCTGTAAATTTGCATCTAAATCAAAACTGCCTACTAAGTTTGGCGAGTTTACTATATCTTCTTTTGAAGAACCTTGTGGCAAGGATCATATTGCTTTAACCATTGGAGATATTCAAAACGAGGATACAGTAATGTGTAGAGTCCATTCTGAATGTTTAACTGGAGATGCATTACATAGTCTTAGATGTGATTGCGGTCCTCAGTTGCAAGCAGCAATGAAGATGTTAGCTGAAAATAAATCAGGCATCCTTTTGTATTTACGCCAAGAAGGTAGGGGTATTGGTTTGGTAAATAAAATTAGGGCTTACGCGCTTCAAGATCAGGGCCATGATACGGTACAAGCAAATGAAATGTTGGGTTTTCCGGCTGACTTAAGAGAATACAACATATGCTTGGATATACTCCAACACTTCAATATCACCTCGGTGAATCTATTAACAAATAATCCAAAAAAAGTAAGCGCTTTGGAAGAGGTTGGTATTAGTGTTGCACAAAGAACTTCTCTTCATGAAGGAGAAAATGAAAAAAACACCGAATATCTAAATACTAAACGAGATAAGATGGGACATTTAAGATAAAAAATCTCTTACTTTGGCCAAAATTCCATCTTTATCCAGGGCGACCGCTTCAATCATTTCTTCTCTGCTTGAATGATCTATAAATTCATCTGGGATGCCACAAATGATAATTTGTGCACCAATTTGATTTTCTTGAGCCCATTCACTTACTGCTGAACCTGCGCCTCCAGTAATGGCACCATCTTCAATTGTAATAATGGCTTTTTTGCCTTTTGAGTATTCAGCTATTAGTTCTTTATCTAATGGTTTTACAAACCTCATATCTAATAAAGAAGCATTTAACTCTTTTGCAACCTCTTCTGATGTGGCAATTAACGTTCCAAAATTAAGCACAAGAAGGTCTGAATCCACTGAGTTTATTACCCTTCCTTTGCCTATCTCAACAGATTTAAGTTCAAGATTTATAACCGCATTAATTCCTCCACCTCTGGGATAACGAACAGCAGCCGGTCCGTTATGATTAAAAGTAGTTGTTAATAACATTCTTGCTTCATTTTCGTCAGCAGGAACTGCAATAATCATATTCGGAATACATCTAAGATAAGCAAGATCATAATTTCCTGAATGAGTGGGACCATCTTCACCTACCAGACCAGCTCGATCAATTGCGAATAGAACATCTAAATTTTGTAATGCAACATCATGGATGAGTTGATCATAAGCACGCTGCAAAAAGGTTGAATATATTGCAACAACAGGTTTTTTTTCCTCACATGCCATTCCTGCAGCAAGAGTCACTGAGTGTTGTTCGGCAATTGCAACGTCATAAAATCTTTCCGGAAATTCTTTACTAAATTTCACTAAGCCAGATCCTTCTCTCATAGCTGGCGTGATAGCTATTAAATCTTCATCTTGCTTTGCCATGTCAACAATCCATTGACCAAAAACATCTTGAAATTTTGGCCCATTCTTTTGATCAATTAAATCTAATGGTTTAATTTTTCCAATTGCATGAAAGCCAATTCGATCAGCTTCGGCGGGATCTAAACCTGCTCCCTTTTTTGTAATTACGTGTAAAAATTGTGGACCTTCAAAATCCTTTAGATTGCCAATAACTTTAGTTAATTCGCTGATATCATGTCCATCTATGGGACCTATATAATTTAAACCCAATTCTTCAAAAATACTTCCAGGTGCAACCATAGCTTTCATTTGAGTTTCAGCCTTTCTTGCAATATGGAGGGCCTGCGGCAGATTTTCTAAAAAGCTTTTTCCACTTTTCCTAATCCCCTTGTAAACTTTAGATGCCCAAATACGCGAAAAATAATTATTCAATCCACCAACATTTTCTGAGATGGACATATCATTGTCATTGAGAATGATTAACATATTTGGTTTTATATGACCTGCATGAGATAAAGCTTCAAATGCCATACCTGCTGTCATTGCCCCGTCGCCAATAACCGCAACAACTTTTTTATCTGAATTTTTATTTGCGATTGCCATCCCAAGTGCGGCACTTATGGATGTGCTTGAATGACCAACCCCAAAAGCGTCGTAAGGACTTTCTTCTCTGCTTGGAAATGGAGCCAGCCCATCCTTTTGTCTAATTGAGGTTAAACTTTCTTTTCTTCCAGTTAATATTTTATGAGGATAAGCTTGATGGCCAACATCCCATATAATCTTGTCATCGGGAGCGTTGTATAAGTAATGCAAAACAACTGTTAGCTCAACCACTCCCAAACCACCGCCAAGATGACCTCCGCTTTGACCAACACTAAAAAGCATGTGTGCCCTTACATCATCTGCCAATGTTTTGAGCTCAATGGGTGTTAAATTTTTAATGTCTGCGGGAACATTTACCTTATCTAAAATCAGAGTTTTAGGTTTTTTTGTTGGTATTTCAGAAAATATTTTCATTTTAGTTTTTTCTTTCAACCATAAACTTTGCTAAAGATAATAAATCTTTTATTTCTTCTAACACAAATGAATTATTTAATTTTGAGATGCAGTTATTCGATAGGGCATGAGCTTGTTCAATTGCTGCCTCTTTACCAAATTCACTCACATAGGTTAACTTATGATTTGCTATATCTGATTTATTACTTTTACCTAAAATAGTTGAATTTGAAGATGCCTCTAAAACATCATCCATAATCTGAAAAGCTAGACCAAGATCCTTTCCAATATCATGTAAAATCTCTTGTTTATTATTTTGCTTATCATTGCCAAGATGCGGCAATGTAATAGCAACTTGGATAAGTTTTCCAGTTTTAAGTTCATGGATTTTTTGAATATCATTATATTCATTATTTTCAGCATCTAAATCATATTGTTGGCCTAAAATCATTCCTTTATGCCCGCATGCACTCGATAAAGCTTTTATGGATTCAATCTTTTGTTCATGAGTCAAATCTGGCGAAGAAGCAATTGTCTCATATGCTAAAGCCTGCAATGCATCGCCAGTTAAAATTGCAGTTGCTTCATTAAATTTAATATGATTAGAAGCTTGGCCTCTCCTGATATTGTCATTGTCCATGGATGGCAGGTCATCATGTATTAATGAGTAAGTGTGCATTAGCTCAATACTTGTAGCCATATCAATTAATGAAGAATCAGAAATTTCTTTATTTAAATTACCTGAAGCAAAAATTAAACCAGCGCGAACGCATTTACTATCAGCCAGAGCTGAGTATCTCATAGAGGCAGTAATCTTATTTTTATCTGGAATAAGGATGTCAATTCGATTTAACACCTTCTCTTTGCATTCTGATAGAAAGCTTACAGACATAGATTCTATTTTAGCTATCCAGATCTACTGCATGGCCGTTATCTAAGAGTTTCTTTACTTTAAGCTCAGCTTGAGAAAGCTGTTTTTGACATTCTTTTACAAGTCCTATCCCTTCCTCAAATGATTTGACGCTCTCTTCTAAGCTAATATCACCATCTTCCAGTTTCTCAATGATTTTCTTAAGCTTTTGTAAGGATGCCTCAAAATTTACTGTGTCTTTTTTTGTCATAGCTTATTGTAACTTATGATTTTTTATTCACCACTTCACTTGAAGATTCTAAGAAATCAAATCGATTTTTTAACCATAATTTTATTCTTGAAGGAAGTGTTAATGCTGCTGGGGTAAAAATAAGAGTTAGAATTGTGCTGAAAGCTAAACCGAAAACAATTGATGAGGCTAAATTTTGCCACCATCCAACTACTCGACTACCCACCACTATCTCTCTTCCAAGAACATCAATACTAATTCCAAGGGCCAAGGGAAGAAGCCCAAAAATAGTTGTAGCGGTTGTTAATAAAATAGGACGCAGCCTTTGTTTACAAGTTCTTATAATCACATCTTCCCTTGAAAGATTTGGAAATTCCCCAGTTAATCTGTTGAAAGTATCAATAAGAACAATATTATTGTTAACAACAATACCCGACAATGCCACAATAGAAATACCAGTCATAGTTGTGCTAAATGGTTTTCCAGTAATTAATAATCCTGCCAATACTCCAACAATTGACATAAATACTGCACTAAGAACAAGGATCGATTGATAGAAACTATTAAATTGAGTTACAAGCAATATCATCATTAAGGCTAATGCAGTAATAGCTGCGATTGAAAGAAACTCTGTTACTTCTTCAGTTTCCTCCTGCATACCTCTGAATTTAGTAGTAATTCCACTATCAAATGTTTGTTCAGATAACCAATCACCCATTTCTTTTACTTTATCTGATACAAGATAAACTTGACCTGAGCTATCAAGCTGAGTTTTGTCTATTGCAACACCTATTTCATGAAAAAATTTCCCGTCTCTTCTTACTACTGATTGCCTATTTTCTACTGGCACTAATTCAACAAAGGTGCTGATTGGTATAAGACCATTTAGAGAATTAACTTTTAAATTTTCAATGCCACTTAGAG
The DNA here is from genome assembly GCA_902599315.1 of uncultured SAR86 cluster bacterium. Lineage (GTDB taxonomy): Bacteria > Pseudomonadota > Gammaproteobacteria > Magnimaribacterales > D2472 > D2472. The sequence continues at coordinate 414,732 of CACKEY010000001.1, forward strand.
ATCGATTTTTAGTATCAAATCTTGCTCTTATCTCTATTTCATCTTTAGAATCATCTGGCCTATATTCTCCGACCTTAAATCCATTGGTAAGCATTTGCACCAAGGCTCCGATGTCACGAATGCTTACACCCAGCTGCGCTGCTTTTTGTTTATTAACCTCTACTTTCCATTCAATTAGGGAATAAGGTAATGTTGATCTAATATTGGTCAAACCAACAACTTCATTGATCATGTATTCTTCAATAATTTCTGTTGTTTTTGCAACAGACTCTTCATTATCACCAAAAATACCTAATTCAATTGGAGATCCAAAAGATGGCCCTCCTTCCTCTGCAGTGAGCTCTACTATTACTCCTGGGATATCTGCAGTAGCTTCTTGAGCCTTGATGAACACTTCATTTCCAGAAATGTCTCTAAACTCAGTATCCACCACCTCCATGTAACCTCTTGCCATGGTATCACCACCGGAATTAAACCATTGAGATCCAGTTGTCATATAAAGGTTTTCTACATGCTCAACTTTAAGGAGCCTTTCTTCAACTATCTCCATAATATCTTTGGCCTCTTGTGATGAAAAGTTACCTCTAGCTCTAATATTAATCTCAGCTGCAACTGGATCAACATCTGCAAAATAAAGCGTTCCTTTGTTGAAATTTCCATACATGGCATAGCCCACAAACCACAAAAGCATCAGAACAGCAATCATGGTTTCACCGGGATTTTTAACAAACTTATTTAGTGCTTTAGAGTAAAATGCAGATAATTTATCAAAAAGAATCTCTCCAGTTTGCTCGCTTTCTCCAGAGACCAAAGTAGATCTTCTTTGACCAAATAAGGATCCTACAACTGGGGTCACTATCATGGCATATACCAGTGAGGAACTAAGAACAATAAAAACTGTAATCGGAAGAAACCTCATAAACTGACCCGTAAAACCTGGCCAAAATATTAATGGAGTAAATGCGGCAATTGTCGTAGCGGTAGAGGAGATAATTGGATAGAACATTCTTTTAGAGGCCAGTCTGTAAGCTTCTTTACGATTCAAACCTTCAGATATTTTTCTGTCCGCATATTCGGTCACCACTATTGATCCATCAATCAGCATTCCTAGCCCAAGCAAGAGACCCATCATTACAAGAAAATTAAATTCTATTGATAGAGCTTTAAGGATAATAAATGTCAAAAGAAAGCAAAAAGGTATAGAAAGACCCACAAGCATGCCAACTCTGACTCCCATACTTGCAATAACTAAAATCATTACCAGAAATATTGCAGTGATAATATTCCCTTCAAGCTCAGAAATCATTACTTCTGCCCAGACTGTATCATCATTAGTTCTTATTATTGAAAGGTTCTTAGGAAGATCTTTCTCAAAATCTTCTTTCAATTTAATAATTTTCTTTTTAGCTTCTATTGCATTTGCACCAACTCTCATTCTTATCTCGAGAGTGACAGCATCCTCTCCGTTTACTTTTGCATACGAAGAAAAGTCTTTGAAGGTTCTTTTAATTTGACCAATATCACTGAGGGTTACCACTGCATCAGGAGTAACTTTAATTGGAATATTGTATACATCCTCGGCAGTCTCAAAAATACTTGGTACTTCAATATTAAATTTTCCAGAACCAGTGTCTTGAGCGCCACCAGGAATTATTAAATTATTGTTTGCAATTGCGCTGTATAGTTGACTTAGGGTTATCCCATAAGTTTCCATTTTTGATTTATCAATCACTCCCTCAAGCACTTCCTCAGGAGCTCCCTCTAAATCAGCTGCAAGCACTTCACTTATTGACTCTAATTTATCTTGTAATTCTCTCGCATAAAATACTTTTGTTCGCATTGAAGCAGAGCCAACAAGACTGAGATTCATGACGGGGAACATTGCAAATGAGTATTCCCTAATTTGCGGATCTTCAGCTTCTATGGGAAGTTCAAACTTTACTTCCTCAACAGCTTGCTTAATATCTCTTAACGCAGTATCGATATCATAGCCAACTTCAAACTCACCTACTATCCTTGCATAACTTAATCTTGCAGATGAAGAAAGCTCTTTAATGCCTGGAACACTTCTTAATCTTGTTTCTAGAGGTCTAGCAATTAATCTTGATGCATCCTCAGGAGACGCACCGTCTAGAAAAACAGAAACACTAACAAGGGGGAGTGAAATATTCGGCTCTGAGGCAACTGTTAAAGTAGTCCTAGCATAAGCACCCGCAATTATGACAACCAATGCCAATGCAAGAGTAGTTCTTGCTTTAGACAAGGCAAAATCTACTATTTTTATCATGATTCAGTTTTTGGAATTGCAATGACTCTTTGACCATTCTCTACAAAACCTTGCCCACGAACTATCAGATTGGAAGCATTAGGAATTCCTTTAACCCAAAGGCCATCTTGGGTATCTTCTAATATTTTTATTGGAAAGAATTCAACAAATCCATCATTATTTACAATTCTAATCCCAAGAGTGCCGGAGTCAGATAAAAGAAGTATTGAGGGAGAAATTTTATTAGCAAGTATTTTATTTGTGCTAATTTCTAGGGTTCCAGTTATTCCATCTCTAATTAATCCTTTTGGATTTCTGACCTCTGCTTCTACTCTAAAACTCCTAGTTGAAGGAGTGGCACTTTTTGAAACAAAACTTAATTTACTAGAAATCACTTCACCAGTTACAAGCATGATGGACACATTCTGCCCCTTAACAATATTTTTTATTTCTGCTTCTGGTACTTCAGCAACAAAAGTAACAGGGTCTAACTCGATAATTATGGCGCAAACTTCACCCCTATTGATAAAGTTTCCTGGTTTAATTATTTTTTCAACGTAACCTCTAAAAGGAGCTTTTACTTCTGTTCTATTTAATTCCACAACTCCTAACCTGCATAAAACCTGATCTTTCTTAACCCATTGACCTTGATTCACATTATTAGGCATTACTTCGCCTGAAGTTTTTGCAATAACTCTAACTCTTTTTTCAGATGTTGCTGCGGCGTTAAGAGTTACTTTAGGGGAAAAAAATTCTGCATCACTTTTTTCTATAATTACCGAGGTTAATTCTTGAGAAGATTTTTTTTCAATCACTTCCTCTTCAATGAATTGACCAGAAATTACCCACCCAATTATAGGAATGAGAATGTATAGTGATATTCTTACGTTTTTAGACATTTCTTATTTAAAAATAAAGTTTTTAATATCTTGTACTATTTAATATTAGATGGGGGAGAATGATTATAGTTCAAGGCTTTTGTAAAGTACACTTTACAATATCAAAGACCATGTTTTTTTCGTAAACTTTCAAAAAGCTCAATGTCTAAGGGCTCAATAATTTCGTTGTTGCTCTTTGAGACTATCTCAAAGTTTTTTCCTGCTTTTATTTCCTTTGCAAGGCGCATGTAGGTTTTAGTGAATGCTCGAAAAGCATTTGTATCTTTTGAGGAGTTTATCAACTCCCAGCCAGTTTCTTTGCCTGACCAGTAAATTATTGGATGTGTCCAAGGGTAGCTATCTCTGGGAGATGAGGATTTTTGAGCTTCAATAAAAGCTTCTTGAGGGGTTGGAATATTAATTGCACCCATTGATTCCGAACACGCTTTAAGGAATTCTGTAAGTGTTGGTAGGTAATCATTAGATTGAATAACCATTTCAACTGCAGAGCTTATACAATCTGACGGATATTTTTTTAGGCTTTCCGCCCAAAGTTTTTTTGCTTCAGTAAGCTTATCGTCTGTCCCAAAGACTTTGTAAAATTGATAATGATATGAAAGCTCAAGCTTTAAAAAGAGGCCATCAATCGCAGCGATGAAGCTTTCTCGTTCAGAGTTCGAGATTTTCTGCCCAGGAGTCATCTTTTGTTCTTTCTTTGAACTGCTTAGAGAACTCTCCTGGTTCATTATGTCTGTTATTTTTTTTACCATCTCTTTCTTCGTAGGAACCAATAAACTCTTTTCTTTTAACAAAATCTACAAATTTTGAGTTCCATGACCTTAAAGCAGTTCCATTTTCTTTCCAGTAAAGTATAAACTCCTTCAAGTGCTTTAACGCGTCATTTTTTGAAACATTTGCTAATCCTAGAATATCAAATGCATCAGAGGAGGGCGACCAGCTCTCATCAATGCACACTGGCAAACCTTTATTTTCAGATTTTTCTTTTACCCACTCTCTTCTAATGAATTCAACAAATAAAACATTCCAGTTATCTCTTATCTGATTTTTTTCTAACCAATATAATTTAAATTCACTGACCTTGCTTTCGATGAATTTTTTATTTATGCCGCCCATCCCCAGTACCTCAAAAGTTTGTGTTGAGGGAGCCCAAGTTAAATCAAGTTTTCTTTTACCAATACTAGAATTTTTAGTTGGAAGCTTTAATTTATATAAATTTTTTTTACTTGAAGGCTCGCTATTATCAGAGTTAATTTCTGAGGATATTAGTTTTAAACTAATTAATCTTTTTAGATGATTGGAAATTTCTTTTTCCTCGAGAAATGGAATTTTTTCTTTTAACAATACTAATATTCTATTGTCAGCAGATGAAGAGATTTTTATTTCTTTAGAAGCTGCAAGAACTATAGCGCATTCTATTCCTAATGTTTCTGCTTCTTGAATTGAAAAAGTGAATAAGTCCTTGTTCAATTATCCTCGCCTCTTTTGAACAGCTTCACTAAATAGTTTTAAGCAGTTAAGTGTATCATCCCAATTCATGCACGCATCGGTAATACTTTGTCCATATACAAGGTTATCTGTAATACTTTGATTTCCTTCAACAAGATGACTTTCAAGCATTAAACCCCTCAAACTATTATTACCTTCAGCAATTTGTAAGGCTAAGTTTTCTACAACATCAATTTGTTTTTTAAATTGTTTTTGACTATTTCCATGACTTGCATCAACCATAATAGAGTCATTTACGTCTGCTTCAGTTAATGCAGTTAATGTTTGTTGAATTGAGTCTGAACTAAAATTTGGCTCTTTACCCCCGCGCAATATGATGTGCGCATCTGAATTTCCAGATGTTTTATATATTGATACTCGACCATCTTTTGTATTTGAGAAAAATACATGAGGATGGTTGGCTGCTTGGATGCCGTCAATTGCAGGTTTTAAAGCTCCAGTTGTCCCGTTTTTAATACCTATAGGACAAGAAAGACCAGAGGCTAATTCTCTATGAGACTGGCTTTCAGCTGTTCTAGCTCCTATGGCACCCCAAGACACAAGATCTGCTACATATTGAGGAGAAATGGGATCTAGGAATTCTGTTCCAATTGGCAGCCCCAATGCAGTAATATCTCTTAGAATTTTTCTTGCCAGCATCAAGCCTTTATTTGCATCATAACTTTCATTAATATCTGGATCATTGATTAAACCTTTCCAACCCACTGTTGTTCTAGGTTTCTCAAAATATACTCTCATTATTATCAACAAATCAGCGCTTAATGAATCTCTTGCCCCTTTTAAAAGACGAGCATATTCCATCGCGGATTGTGGGTCATGTATAGAGCAAGGTCCACATACAACAAGCACTCTATCATCTTTGCCATGAAGAATTTGACTAGCTTCATTTCTAGTTCCATATACTAATTTTGAAATTTCATCAGTTAGTGGATACTCCGAAATTACATTATTAGGTGTAATAAGGTCAAATTTTTCAACAATTCTTGTATTGTCTGTGTGGTAAATAGATTCCATGCCTCAAATATTAATGCAATTAAATTAAAAAAATAGGTTTTAACTAATCTTATTAATTCTTTTTAAATTGCAACTAAAACCTAGCAAACCTATATTTTTATGCAAAATCACAAGATGTTGTGTTAAAAAAGGCTTATAATTACAGCATCTTGTATAAATTGAACTTATGAAGTCTCAAGCACAGTCAGCATTTCCACAATTAAAAGGGAAGGATTTAAGTCAACTTCCTGATAATTTATTTATTCCGCCTGAAGCTTTAGAAATCTACCTAGAAGATTTTTCAGGCCCAATGGATGTATTGCTCTATTTAATTCAAAAGAAAGATATTGATATATTAGATTTGGATGTTTCTGAAATTACCGATCAATATGTTCAATACATTGAGTTAATGGATACTTTGAAGATAGAGCTTGCAGCTGATTATTTAGTAATGGCCGCCACTCTAGCTCATATTAAATCAAGAATGTTAATTCCTCAGTCAGAAGAGGAGGAGGAGGAGCATGATCCCCGATCAGAGCTTATAAAGAGGCTCCAAGAATATCAGAGGTATAAAACCGTATCAGAATCTATCTCAAATTTACCAAGATTAGACAGAGATTTTTTTCTTGCATCAACTTCGCTGCCAAAATTTAATGATCGTGTTCCAATAGAAATATCTTCTAATGAGCTTGCATCAATTTTTTATGAAGTTTCAACACGGCCTAAATTTTCTGCCCATCATGAAATTCACTTTGAGGAATTATCTACACAGGAAAGAATTTCATTAATCCTATCGATTTTAAACAAAAGAAATGTAATTCAGTTTTTTCAAACTTATCAAAAAAATGAGGGCAATCAAGGTGTTGTTGTTGCTTTATTGGCATCACTTGATTTAGCGAAAGATGGATATGTAGAACTCATTCAGAATAAAGATTCCAACCAACTTTATCTTAAATTAAAAAATCGGGGAGTTCATTAAATGAATAATCTTGAAAACTTACCAAACCTTGTTGAATCAATTCTTTTTGGTGCTGGCAGGCCAATAAGATTATCTGAGATTAAATCCCTAATGGGATCTCAAAATATAGATGTCGATTTGCCAAGCATTAAGATAGCTTTGAACACACTTGAGGAGAGATATGCTGAGAGCTCAATTGAAATCAAAGAAGTTGCATCAGGTTTTAGAATGCAGATTAAAAAAAATTATGGTGATTGCTTGTATCCTCTTTGGAGTGATACATCAAGCAGACTTTCAAAAGCTTTAATGGAAACTATCTCAATCATTGCCTACAAACAACCTGTTACTAGAGGCGATATCGAAGATATTAGAGGAGTTACTGTTAGCACTCAAATAATTAGATCTTTGCTTGATAGAGAATGGATTAAAGTTACTGGCTATCGAGATATTCCCGGAAGGCCAGCCTTATATGAAACGACCAAAACTTTTTTAAACGATTTAAACCTCAAATCAACGAGTGACTTGCCTCCCTTGCCCGAGGCTATATCAGCAGACGATAGCCTTGATAAACTAGAAGCTGGCTAGCCCCTATGCTGCGATTGCAGAAATTCCTGGCTCAAGCTGGCTTAGGCTCCCGGCGTTCCTGCGAACAATTTATAAAAGATAATAAAGTTTTTGTGAACGGAAAAGTTGCAGTTATAGGAACAAAGGTAGCTGAGAATGATGAAGTTATCTTTGATGGTAAAAGAGTGCTTCTAAAAACTGCAGATTTAAAAGTTATCATGCTGAATAAGCCGAGAGGTGTCCTCTCATCAAAGAAAGATGATAAGAAGATTAAGCTTGTATTTGATTTTTTGCCAAAGGTCTCTAATGAACCTGATTGGATAGCAGTTGGAAGGCTTGATATCAACACTTCTGGACTGATGTTATTTACTAATGATGGAGCACTGGCGCATAAATTAATGCATCCCTCATTTAAAATTGATCGTGAGTATCTTGTTAGAGCTAGAGGCAGCTTTAATGAGCAAAAGAGAAAAAATATGTTGTCAGGTGTAACAATTGAAAACGAAATTTACCAGTTTTCAGATATTGTGCCAGGAGAGAAACAAAGCTCTAATCAATGGTTTTCAGTTTGTATGCTTACAGGTAAAAACCGTGAAGTTAGAAAACTTTTTGAATCGCAAGACTTAGAAGTTAGCAGATTGAAAAGAGTGAGGATCGGTCCAATATTTTTACCTTCAACTTTAAGGGAAGGTTCATGTATCAATCTTAATGAATCTCAAATAAAAGAACTGAAGAACTATGGAAAGTGAAAAGGCTTATAGATCATTGCTTAAAGTCTCTAAAGAAAAAGAATTTGAAAAGCTTGGGAAATATCTTCAACAATCAAAGTGTATTGAAATTAATTTATCATCACTGCCTTTGGTGGAATATCTCGCCTCGGTAGTTGTTAGTCAACAACTTTCAACAAAGGCAGCCAAGACTATTTGGTCAAGGGTTCATCCAATTGTTAAAAGTTATAAAGACTATGAAAATTTAGAAAGTGCATTGCGAGAAGCAGGTCTATCAACATCAAAAGCAAATTATGTAATTGGTTTGATTAATAATTCTCATTTGCAGTCTTTGCATCGAGCTGATTTGCTGAAAATGTCAAACATTGAATTTGAAAAAATACTTATTGCAAATAAAGGAATTGGACCATGGTCAGTAAATATGACCAGAATGTTTTACCTGGGAGATACAGATGTTTTGCCGATAAATGATCTTGGAATTAAGTATGCGCATAAACAATTTTTTCCCGAGCACGAGTTGGACGAGCAGTTTTATAAACCTTTTAGGCCGTGGAGATCATACTTGAGCCTATTTATGTGGAAGTCACTTTCTTAGATAGGTCAGCATATTCATAATAATGCGCCTTCGAATTAGAACTTTCCTCACTAAAAAACCATAAATAACAACTCATGAGCGCATGAGGAGTTTTTAATGAATTTGGATTTTCTGCTGGTCTAGCAGATGCTCTCATTTTTGTCTGAGTGGCTCCTGGATCAAAATTAAATACTCTTATAGAAGTAGTGGTTTCAAATTCATTGGCAAAAATTTCTGCAAGACCTTTTAAACCAAATTTTGAAACTGAGTATGCGCCCCAAAAAGCTCTTCCCATATTAGCAACCCCAGAGGAAGTAAAAATAATTCTTGGCATGGGTGAATTTTCAAGAATTGGTTTCAGCGTTTTCGTCAGAAGAAAAGGAGCTCTTAGATTTATGTTTAACACCTCATCCCATTTTGATAATTCGTAATCTTCCAAAGGAGTCATAGTTCCTAAAATTGCAGCATTGTGGATAATGCCATCTAAGATATTAAATTCATCAGAAACTGCTCTCAAGATTTCATGAGCCGATTCGTTATTAAGAATAGATAGATCAGCCTCTAAAATTAAGTGTTTCTGAGATTCAAAAGAATGATCCAATTGATCATAAACCTCATCCAGTTTAGATGAATTCTTTCCCAATAGGATTATGTTTGAACCAAGTTTTGAAAACTCTTCAGCTAGTACCTTACCTATTCCATCAGTTGCGCCAGTAATTAGTATAGTGTTATTAGTTAGGTCCATTTATATTTGAGAGATCAAATCATACAATTCACTAGGATGATGCGCTCCAAGAATATTTTTATTTTGATCGCTTGGCTTGAGTGAATACCCAAAGTAACAAGCAATAATATTTGTGCCTGCATTAATTCCCGCTTCAAGATCTTTCTTATGATCACCGATATAAATGCAATCAGCAGGATGAATGCCTAGTTCTTTACAGCCAAGTAAAATACCTTCTGGATCAGGCTTAATGGCGCTTAAATGATCAGGACATACAAGCGTTTTGCAATTTTTAAATATAGTCTCATTCATTAATATTGGTTTGGCAAAACGCAAAGGTTTATTAGTAACTATTCCATAGGGGATATTATCTTGTTCTAAAGATGAGAGCATTTCTTTAATTCCATCAAAAGCTCCTCCATGTTTTAGGAGGTTAGATTCATATTCATGCAGAAGTTCTTCTCTTAAAGCAGCACACTTTTGATCAGAAGTATCGATGTTGAAGCCTAAGCTTGTAAGCTTCCAACTTCCGTCAGATACATGGCTTCTAATTATCTCTGGATCAAGTTTTGGTTGATTATATTTTGTAAGTAAATTATCTAGACTAGCAATAAAGTCAGGGGCAGAATCTAGGAGAGTCCCATCAAGATCAAATAAAACACCTTTAGGCATTTTTAGATCCATGCATCATATAGTTTACTCCGAGATCATTGTTTAGATTAGCCGAATGAAAAATAGGATTGTAAAACATCCCTTTACTTTCAATTAATTTTATACCCGCATCCCTCATAAACTTTTCTAATTCTGATGGCTTGATAAATTTACTCCATTCATGAGTACCTTTTGGCAAAATATTAAAAATGTACTCCGCGCCAACAATTGCGGTAACGAAAGATCTTGGATTTCTATTCAAAGTCGACAAAAACATATGGCCTCCTGGTTTTAAAAGATCAGCACATGCCTTAATCAACTGACCTGGATCAGGGACATGTTCAATAACTTCTAAGCAAGATACCACATCATAAGATTTACTCTCTTTTTTTGCTAAATCTTCAGCTGTTATTAATTTATAGTTAATGTCTACTTGCATTTTTTTTGCATGGAGTTTCGCAACTTCTATATTTGCATCAGTTACATCAATTGCGGTTACCTTTGCTCCTTTAGCATCGAGAGCCTCAGCTAAAAGGCCTCCTCCACAACCTACATCGAGAACTTTCAAGCCGTCAATTGGTGACTTTTTATTAATATAGTTTGCTCTGAGGGGATTAATTACATGAAGAGGTTTGAAATCACCAGTTGGATCCCACCATTTTTCTGCAATTTCAGCAAATTTATTTACTTCATTTTGATCAATATTTTGAGTCATAAAAACTATTTCTTTAAAGTGGCAGATTAAATCATTGCATGCAAGAATAGACAAGTTTATTATTTTTTATAAAAGGAAGCTAACAAAACATGTCAGAAAATCCTGTTGCAATTGTTACTGGAGGCAGTAGAGGAGTTGGGGCTGCGACCGCAAAGATTCTCTCTGAAAGAGGATGGAACGTAATAATTACTTGCTCCTCTTCAATTGAGGAAGCCAAGTTAGTAGCAAAAATTTGTTCCAGCGATATAAGCGAAGTTTTTGCTATGCAAGCTGATGTTGCTAAAGAGAAGGATTGCATTGCAACGATCGATAAAGCAATTGAAAAATGGAATAGAATAGATGCTCTAATAAATAATGCAGGCACAACCAAGTTTGTTTGGGATCACTCTGATTTGAATGGACTTGACGCTGAGGACTTTCAAAAAATTTATGCCGTAAATGTTATAGGACCATTTCAAATGGTTCAAGGAGCAAAGCAATATCTTTTAAAAAGTAATAACCCCTGTGTCGTAAATGTATCATCGATCGGCGGAATCAAAGGAATAGGAAGCTCTTTAGCATATGCTGCATCAAAGGGAGCTTTAAATACAATGACCATATCCATGGCAAGAAATTTAGGACCCATACGAGTAAATGCTATATGTCCAGGATTTATTGAGGGAGAGTGGCTTCAAAAGGGGATGGGTACTGAAATGTATGAAGCTGTAAAATCTCGAGTTCAAAACACAACTCCTCTTAAAAAGACATGCACTCCTGAGTCAATTGCTGAAGTAATATTTAATTTAATTGAAACAAGCGAATTAATGACTGGAGAACTTGTAACTGTGGATGGTGGAGCAAGTCTTAATTTATAAAAATTCTTGATTTAATGTAGCCTAGCTACATAATTTTTTATTTTAATACTTATGTTGAAAAGGTTTTTTAATATGTTGACAATAACCTTTAAATAATTTGCAATGTACTACAAACATATCTAAATAAAGTTTATGCATATAGTTGCTTTAAAATCTCCAGATTCAAGAGATCAAAGATCAGTAATTCATCCTGAGACAGTTGCAAAAATAACTGCCTTGAAAGGTGTCAATGTTTCATTTGAATCAGGAATTGGAGTTGGCATCAACGTTTCAGATCAAGCTTTCATTGATCTTGGTTTAAGAGCAATTTCAAGAGACGAATGCTTATCAAATGGAGACCTAATCATTACCCCAACTTCACTAACTTTAGACGAGTCCTCAAAAATACAATCTGGGTCCACTATCTTGGGAATGCTGAATCCCTTTTATGCTGGCGCAGAACTTAAAGCACTTAATCAATCAAAAATTAATGCGGTTAGCATGGAATTCATCCCAAGGATAACAAGAGCTCAAAAAATGGATGTTTTAAGTTCTCAAGCCAACCTCGCTGGGTATGCCGCTGTTCTTGAAGCTTCAAAATATTTATCTTCTGCACTTCCAATGATGATGACTGCTGCCGGAACACTTAAACCTGCCAAGGTGTTTGTGATTGGTGTCGGTGTTGCTGGTTTGCAAGCAATCGCAACTGCTAAAAGATTAGGCGCAAGAGTAGAGGCTTTTGATACTCGTGATGTTGTTGAGGAGCAAGTTAAATCTCTTGGTGCAAAATTTGTAAAAATTGATTTAGGTGATACTGGTCAAACAGATCAGGGTTATGCCAAGGAACTTACCCCAGAGCAAATTGCTAAACAAAAAGATCTTCAAAGCCAAGTATGTGAGCGATCAGATATAGTTATTACCACGGCACAAATTTTTGGAAGACCAGCTCCGAAAATAATTGATGAGAGCACAATTAAAAAAATGAAGCCTGGAAGTGTTATTCTTGATATGGCCGTTGAAACTGGTGGCAACGTTGAAGGGTCAATAGTCGATGAAGTCGTAGATATTAATGGTATAAAAGTTGTAGGTGTATCTTACTTAGCTTCTAGAGTTTCAAGCCATGCCTCTTTTGCCTTATCGAATAACATTATCAATTGGCTTACTGATTTCTATGACGAGGAATCCACTAAAATAAATTTTAATTTTGAAGATGAAGTCATTCAAAGCAGCGTACTTGCATATGATGGAAAAATAATGAATGAGAGGTTCGCATAATGGAAATGTATGTTTTATTAGGTTTTGTTTTACTGCTATCTATTTTTTTAGGTCTTGAGCTAATCTCAAAAGTACCTAGTACACTTCATACACCCTTAATGTCCGGAGCTAATGCTATATCTGGAATTGCATTAGTGGGCGCCTTGATGCTTTCAAGCGCTGGTCAGATGCAAGATATATTAGCCTTTGGAGCAATTTTGTTTGCATCAATCAATGTATTTGGCGGCTATCTAGTTACAAATAGAATGCTGAGTATGTTCAAGAAGAAATAAATTATGGAAAATTTAGCTAATATCCAAGTTATCCAAAACATGGTTTACATCATTTCTTCTGTGATGTTTATTCTTGGTATAAAAATGCTTGGAAAAGAAGCTACGGCTGTCAAAGGAAATTATTTGTCAGCACTTGCGATGTTTTGTGCTGTTGCAATAACTTGTTTGAGTCTTGAGATAGATGTAAAGATCATACTTGCTGGAGTTCTATTGGGTGGTCTTATAGGCTCTCTTATTGCTATAAAAGTAAAGATGACAGCTATACCAGAAATGGTGGCGTTATTTAATGGTTTTGGTGGCTTAGCAACATTTTTAATAGCTTGGTCACAATTCAATGAACCAGACAACTCTTTATTTCAGCATGCATTGGTAATGCTAACAATATACATCGGAGGAATAACATTCTCTGGTTCTCTAATAGCTTATGGCAAGCTTTCTGAAAAATTAAAGCTTGGAAAAGGCTCCATGATTACCAATGTTTTTATATCTTTGTTTTATTTAAGTATGCCAGCATTAATATATGTAGTGGTTGAGCCCTCGTTATCTGGATTTATTCCTCAAGTGCCATCATACTTTTCCATCTTTTTAGTGTTAACTCTGATGGCCGGCATTGGTTTTGTGATGCCTATAGGAGGGGGAGATATGCCTGTTGTGATCTCTTTACTTAATTCACTTTCAGGAATTGCTGCAGCTTTTGCAGGCTTATTATTGCTCAATAATGTTCTTATCGTTGCTGGATCATTGGTTGGAGCAAGTGGACTAATTCTTACAATCATTATGGCTAAAGCTATGAATAGGACAATTACAAATATTTTATTTGTAGGATATGCATCTTCAGGTCAAGCTGCGTCTTCTGAAGAGCAGGGTGAGGTTAAACCAATTACCTCTGATGATGCATATCTTATCCTTGAAAATGCATCCAGTGTCTTAGTGGTTCCGGGCTATGGTATGGCAGTTGCTCAAGCTCAACATGTTGTTAGAGAAATGGGAGAGTTGCTTGAAGAAAATGGTACAGAAGTAAAATATGGCATTCATCCTGTTGCTGGGCGCATGCCTGGCCACATGAATGTCTTGCTCGCAGAAGCAAATGTTTCATATGATTTACTTGCCGAGCCTGATGACGTAAATCCTTCCATGGATACTATAGACGTAGCAATAGTTATCGGCGCTAATGATGTTGTGAATCCTTCGGCTACTGAAGAAGAAGGAAGTCCAATATATGGAATGCCAATTATAGAAGTTCATAACGCTAAGACAGTATTTGTCTTAAAAAGATCAATGTCTTCCGGTTTTGCTGGCGTTCAAAATCCCTTATTTTTTAAAGAAAATACTAGAATGTTATTTGGTGATGCAAAGGAATCAATCGGCCAAATTGTTGCAGAATTTAAAGACTAAATCCTCCGTGAAGTATGGTAAAATTAACCCTTAAATAAGGGAATTTTCCATAAGTAGAAAATACCATTTTTTCGAGCTAAAAAATGTCCGATTTTGCTAAACAAATCTTACCAATTAACATTGAAGATGAGCTAAAAAATTCATATCTTAGCTATGCAATGAGCGTCATTCATGGAAGAGCGCTCCCTGATGTGAGAGACGGCTTAAAACCAGTGCATAGAAGAATTTTATTCGCACAACATGTTTTAAGGAATACATATCGACAACCATATAAAAAATCTGCGCGAGTTGTTGGAGATGTAATAGGTAAATATCATCCTCATGGTGATTCAGCTGTTTATGAAGCAATGGTGAGGATGGCGCAAGATTTTTCTATGAGATATACCTTGGTAGAAGGTCAAGGTAACTTTGGCTCGATAGATGGAGATTCACCAGCTGCAATGCGTTATACCGAAGTGAGAATGGCAAAAATCACTGATATGATTCTCAATGACATTGAAAAAGAAACAGTCAGTTATTCTCCTAATTATGATGGAACAGAGCAAATTCCAGATGTTATGCCTACAAGAATACCAGCCTTGCTTGTCAATGGTTCATCGGGTATTGCAGTTGGGATGGCAACGAATGTGCCACCACATAATTTAACAGAGGTCTTAAATGGCTGCCTACTTTTATTAGATAAGCCAAAAGCTAGCATTGATGAGATTATTCAAATTATTACCGGCCCAGACTTTCCTACTGGTGGAACCATTGATGGAAAAATTGGTATCTACGAGGGCTATAAAACTGGCAGAGGCATCATCCATGTTCGTGCTAAAACTTCTGTTGAAGAAGATAAATCTGGAAAGAGCTCCCTGATAATTAATGAAATACCATACATGGTTAATAAAGCAAAGATGCTTGAGAGAATTGCAGAGTTGGTCAAAGAAAAAAAAATTGATGGCATTAGCGAGATTAGAGATGAGTCTGATAAAGATGGTCTTAGGGTGGTCATTGAAGTTAAGAGAGGAGAATCAGTTGAAGTTCTAGAAAACAACTTATTTTCTCAGTCACAACTAGAGCAATCATTTGGCATTAATTTTACTGTTCTTGTAGATGGCCAGCCTCGTGTATTAAATATTAAAGAGATTCTTCAAGAATTTATCAAACACCGAAAAGATGTTGTTATCAAAAGAACAAAGTTTGATCTTAGAAAAGCTAAAGAAAGAGGCCATATTGTCGAAGGTTTGATGGTTGCTATTGCAAACATTGATGAAATTATCAAAATAATTAAGAAATCTAAAGATACTAAGATCGCAGCAATAGATCTATGCAAGAAGTCCTGGAAAGCAGGCCCGATCGAGGCAATTCTAAAAAAAGCTGGTAAAGATGCCTGTCGCCCAAAAGGGTTATCATCTGAATATGGTTTGAAAGGTAAGAATTATAAATTATCACCAGATCAAGCTAAGTCTATTCTTGAACTAAGACTTGGAAGATTAACAGGTCTTGAGCAAGACAATCTTTCTAATGAATTCAATGAAATTTTAGAAGTAATTTTAGAGCTTCAAAAGATCCTTGATGACAAAGAAACACTTCTCCAATTAATTAAAGATGAATTAACAGAGGTCAGAGAAAACTTTGGAGATGGAAGAAAAACAGATATTAACGATACCCGCCATGACATTTCTAATGAAGACTTAATTCCAGAGGAGACACGAGTATTAACTTTATCAAGAAGTGGTTATGCAAAAACTCAGCCACTTGATGAGTATAGAGAGCAACGAAGAGGCGGGGTTGGTAAAGCTGGGGCATCTGTAAAAGAAGAAGACCTTATTCAAAATCTCTATGTATTGAGCTCTCACAGCCAGCTTCTTTGTTTTACTACTAAAGGAAAAGTTTTTTGGCTAAAAGTATATGAAATACCAGTTGCTAGCAGAACCTCTAAAGGTAGGCCGTTAGTAAATATGCTGAAATTAGATGACGACGAAACAGTTACTCAAATTTTACCAGTAGATGAATTTTCAGAGGATAAATTTATTTTTATGGCAACTCGAAATGGAGTAGTAAAGAAAACAAATTTAAATTTATTTCATAAAAAATATAAATCTGGAATTAAAGCGATTCGACTCGATGATGATGATAAATTAGTTGGTACAGTAATAACAGATGGAGATAGCGATATTTTACTTTCTTCATACTCTGGAAAATTAATAAGGTTTCATGAATCTAAAGTTCGACCTATGGGCAGGACAGCAAGAGGCGTTAAAGGTATTACATTGAAAGATGACATGAAAGTTATCTCTTTGATGATTGGAGATCCATCTAAAACTATTCTATGTTTATCTGAAAATGGCTTTGGAAAGAGGACAAAGCTTGAAGACTTTCCCTCATACAATAGAGGTGGTCAAGGCGTAATTGCTTTAAAGACAAGTGATAGAAATGGCAATATGGTTTCTGCCGTAGCAGTAGATGAAAACGATGGAATAATGCTAATTAGTGATAAAGGCACCTTAATTAGAACGGCTATCAGTCAAATACCTACATTAGGCAGAAATACTCAAGGAGTAAAAGTGATATCACCAAAAGATGGCGAGAAATTAATCGAAGGCGTTAGAATTCCTCCAGAAGAAGAAGAGGAATAATGAGAAAATGGAATTTTTCTGCAGGTCCGGCAGCTATTCCTGAGGAGGTTTTACAGGAAGCTCAAGCTGAAATGCTCGAATGGGAAGGCTCAGGTATGTCAGTTATGGAAATGAGCCATAGGTCTTCTGAATACACAGATATAGCAAATAAAGCCCGGCAAGATTTAATTGATTTATTGAAAGTTCCAAATGATTATCAAGTGCTTTTTCTTCAGGGTGGAGCAACCTTGCAGTTTTCTATGGTCCCTATGAATTTTGGGTTACGGGGAGTAGCTGACTATGTTCTATCTGGAAGCTGGTCAAAAAAGGCTATTTATGAAGCTTCTAAACTAGTTGATACTAATGTTGTTTGTACTTCCGAGCCATCTAATTTTAATAATGTGCCAAACGAGACTAGTTGGAATTGCACCGAAAATGCCGCTTATTTACACTATGTTGCTAATGAGACAATTCAAGGAAATGCATTACATATTCCTCCAATGACAAATGCACCATTGATATCCGATATGTCGTCTGTAATTTTGAGTGAACCAATTGACATATCAAGATTTTCATTGATTTATGCAGGCGCTCAGAAAAATATCGGTCCTGCTGGGTTAACTATTTGCATCATAAAAAATGATTTTTTAAAAACTGCTTCTGCTGAGTTACCAGGTATGCTTCAATATGCTAAGCACGCAGATGCAGATTCTATGTTTAATACACCACCCACCTTTGCTTGGTATCTTTCTGGCAAAGTTTTTGCTTGGTTAAAAAATAAAGGAGGCTTAGATTCAATTGGAGAAATTAATAAGCTCAAGGCTAAAAAATTATATGATTTTATAGACAATTCAGATTTTTATTCAAATCCAGTAAATAAAGAGAATCGATCAATTATGAATGTGCCTTTTTTGTTAAAGAAACCTGATTTAGATACTAAATTTTTAACTGAAGCAGAAAAGGCAGGTCTGCTTAACTTAAAAGGACATAGATCGGTTGGCGGAATGCGAGCAAGTATTTATAATGCTACTCCAATTGAGGCGGTTGATGCATTGATAAATTTCATGGGAGATTTTCAATCTAAGCACGGATAAAGTTGTGATTAAAAATAAAATTAAACCAATTAGACAAAAAATTGATTCAATAGATCATCAAATTCTTAAACTTATTCAAAAAAGAGGTTCGTTAGCTCAAAAGATTGGTAAGTTGAAAAGTTTAATGAACTCAAATGCTTCTTTTTACAAACCAAACAGAGAGGCAGAGATTATCAGAAATATCTCAAAACTAAATGAGGGACCAATTTCAGAAAAAAAAATAAAATATATTTTTAAAGAAATTATTTCCTCTTGTCTTTCTTTAGAGGAGGAATTGACTATTGCATATCTTGGTCCTGAGGGAACCCACTCTGAAGGGGCCGTGATCCAACATTTTGGGTCCTCACCAACCAGATTACCGAGAGGAACTATTGAGGATGTATTTCACCAAGTAAGAACTGGTTCGGTAAATTTTGGTGTTGTGCCGGTAGAAAATTCCTCCGAAGGTGTGGTGAACGCAACTTTGAATTCTCTGGCAGATGAAGAAATTAAGATTTGTGGTGAAAGTTATCTTCCGATCCACCATCAACTTGCCTCTGCCAGAAAATTTAAACTGGCTGATGCTAAAGTTGTCGCATCACATTCTCAAGCTCTTGGCCAATGCAGCAGGTGGCTCGATGCCAACCTGCCTAATGTAAAAAGAGAGATGACATCAAGCACTGCAGAAGCAGCTAAGCTTTCAAAAAGTCAGCAAAAAACTTTATGTATAGTAAGTTCAATGGCAATAAATAAATATAAGCTCCATTCTTATCAAAAAGATATTGAGGATTTCTCTAGCAATAATACTAGATTCTTGATTATTGGGAATATTGATATCGAGCAAACAAATAAAGATAAAACTTCATTTTTAATTCAAACAGATAATCAACCTGGGGCACTTTTAAAGATCCTTGAGCCATTTAATAAAAGAAAAATTAATTTAGAGAGAATTGAAACACGACCGTCTAGAGAATCATTAAATGCTCATAATTTCTTCATAGATAGTAGTGGTCATTATAAAGATGCGAACCTTAAACAAGTTATTAATAGTCTTGAGAGGTTAGGCGCATCGGTTCGTATTCTTGGCTCATATCCGTCAAGCTCATGAGTTCAGATATTCTCAAAAATCTAAATCCTGGAATTACAGACCTTTTTCCATATGAGCCAGGCCGCTCTATTGATGAAGTTATTGATGAGTTCGATCTCAATGAAGTAGTTAAACTAGCAAGCAATGAAAATCCTCTCGGAGCTTCTCCCAAGGCTCTTTCAGTCTTAACAGAGCTAAAGAATGATTTGCATTTATATCCAGATGGAAATGGAACAAAACTTAAAAAGGAGATCGCTAGTCATGAGAATGTTGCCATTGATAATATTATTATTGGAAATGGTTCTAATGAGATTTTAGAACTTGCCGCAAGAGCTTTTCTTAATTCCAATACTTCATCCATCGCTTCAAAACATGCTTTTGCAGTTTACAAAATTGTTACCCAATCTGCTGGCGCATCACTTATTGAAATTCCCACATCTAATTGGAGCCATGATTTAGGTTTATTTATTAATCACATAGAACAAACCACCAAAGTAATATTTATTGCTAATCCAAATAATCCAACTGGAACATATAACAGTCACGATGAAGTCCATAACTTACTAAAAAAAGTCCCTTCCTCTGTTTTAGTTGTTCTAGATTGTGCTTATTTTGAGTATGTAACCAAAGCAGATTATGTAAGACCAATTGATTTATTAAGCGAATTTGACAATTTATTAATTACTAAATCTTTCTCAAAAATTCATGGCTTAGCCAGCATTAGAGTTGGATATGGTATTGCTAATCCCTCTCTTATAGAAGTTCTCAATCGAATTAGACAACCTTTCAATGTAAATGCTATCGCTCAAGCTATGGCTTCCATAGCGATTAATGATAAAGAGCACATCGAGCAAAGCATCAAACTTAATTCACAACAATATGAATTCTTATTTAATAAATTATCTAAACTTGGCCTAGAGTGCATTCCATCAGTTGGAAACTTTATAACCTTTAGAGGAGACTTTATTGGTAAAGAATTATTTCATGGTTTGATGGAAAAAGGAGTTATTGTAAGGCCTGTAGACTTATATGACATGAAAGATTTCATTAGAGTGACAATTGGAACTAAAGATGAAAATTTAAAATTTCTTAGTGCAATTGAAGAACTTTTATGAAAATAATTATTATCGGCTTAGGTTTAATTGGTGGGTCAATAGCTAAAAGTCTATCGAGCTCAAACAATCATGAAATTCTTGCATTTGATATTGATAAATCCAGCATAAGAAATGCAATAGACAACAAATCAATTTCGGGAGCATTGAATGCTCTTGATGATTTAGGAAATACTGAATTTAAAGATTCGCTAGTAATCATTTCTACTCCCCCAAATGTAAGTATAGAAGTTCTTCAATCCTTGCATTTTTTATTTAATTCCTCGGTCACTATTACGGATACAACAAGTGCTAAAAATTCATTGCACAAATCTCTACAAAAATTAAATTTTCCAAAAAATATTATTTTTTCACACCCTGTAGCTGGCTCTCACCTTTCAGGTGAAATAAATTCAGTTTCTGGTCTCTTCGAGGGAAAATCAACTGTTTTGTCTTATCATGATTCTGCGGCATTAATGCATATAAATCGAGTAACAAGTTTATGGGAGTTGCTTGGATCTAAAGTAACAGTTTTGGATGCTGAGTTACATGATCAGATATTTGCATACACAAGTCATCTGCCTCATGTTGTTGCTTATGCATTATTAAATACTCTTAAAGGACTTGATAAAGATGATCTTTCGCTGTTTTCTGGTGGTGGTCTTGGAGAGTTTTTAAGATTAGTATCATCATCTCCGGAAATGTGGACAGATATTTTTTCAATGAACGAAAAGAACATATCTATTGCGATAGAAGAATTAATACAAAATCTCAATTTATTAAAGGATCAGATTACGAATGAGCCCAAGATTCTTAGGAATCTTTTAATTGAGCTTAAAGATTTTAAGGAATCAAACTATTGAATTTAACAACTTCAACTGATGGTAATATTTCTGGAAAGGTTCAATGTCCAGGCGATAAATCTATCTCTCAAAGAATCTTAATACTCGGTGCTTTTATGAATCAAGATATGGTTATTGATGGTTTTTTACATGGAGAAGACCCTCTTTCAACCATGAATGCACTCAATCAAATTGGTGCAGGTATTCAAATTGATGAAGATGATAGAGTGCTTTTATGCAAAAGAAATCAAAGTTTTCACGATAGTGATAATGTAATTAATCTTGGCAATTCTGGAACTGGCTTGCGTCTCATGCTTGGCTTAGCTTCAGGCATGGGTTTAAAAGCTTCTTTTGTTGGTGACGAATCATTGTCTTCTCGACCGATGGAGCGTGTCATTAATCCATTAGCAGAAATGGGTGCCAATATTGTTTCATCGGAGGGTAAGTTGCCAATTTCAATTTCATCCTCAACAATTAACATGCAATATACATATGAATTACCAATAGCTAGTGCGCAAGTAAAGTCATGCATCTTATTGGCTGGCTTGTCTGCTGGTATAGGAATTGAAATTATCGAACCCATTCAGACCAGGGACCATACCGAAAGAATGCTAAAAAACTTTGGAGCAAACATAAAAATAACTTCACTGGATGGTAAAAATATTATTAAACTTGATTCAACTAATAATTTGCATGCCAAAAACTATACCGTTGTGGGCGACATTTCCTCAGCTGCTTTTTTAATAGTCGCTGCTTTAATTAGTAATTCTCCAGGACTAGAAATTATCAATGTTGGAATGAATCCTTCAAGGATTGGAGTTCTAAAAGCATTACGAAAAATGGGTGCAAATATTAAACTTAAAAATCAAAGACTAGTTTCAGGAGAGCCCTGTGCTGATCTTACGGTTAAAAAATCAAAATTGAAGGGAGTTGAGCTTTCAGGAGAAATTATCCCAAATATAATCGATGAAATACCCATTATTTCAATCGCTGCTGCATTTGCAGATGGCAACACAGTAATAAAGGATGCAGCAGAACTCAGAGTGAAGGAATCAGACAGGCTTCAGGCAGTTTCAGAGGGTTTTAGTGTACTTGGCATTAAGCATGAAAATTTTGAGGACGGCATGAGTATTCAAGGATCACCAAATACACTTTTAATAGATCAATCAGTTTCAATTGAGTCCCATGACGATCATAGGATTGCTATGAGCTTCCTTATTGCTGGACTTAAATGTTCACAATCAATAACTGTGAGGAATTGTGAAAATATTTTCACATCATTCCCTAATTTCATTGAGCTAATTTCTTCCATTGGATATGAGCTTGAAAAACAATAATATTATTACCATTGATGGCCCATCTGCTTCCGGCAAAGGTTCGCTGGCAAAAGCATTAGCAAAAGAGCTTAGTTTTATTTTGCTTGATAGTGGTTTGCTATACCGAGCATATTCATATTGTTTCGATCACAGTCAAAATCATTCTCATGCTGCAGACCTTTTTTCTAATTTAAATATAAAGAGCATTGATCATGAGATGCATGTTTTTGAGAATGAAAAAGATATTACTTCGATCCTTAGACATGAAGGTGTTGCTAAGTCTGCATCAGAGCTGAGCAGCCTCAAAGAAACTAGGGAGAATTTAATTAACTTTCAAAGGGATTTAGCCAGTGACCGAGGATTGGTTGCTGATGGCAGGGATATGGGTACTGTTGTCTTCCCAGATGCAGGGACCAAGATTTTTTTAGTGGCTGATGTGGAAGTAAGAGCTGAGAGGAGGTTTTTAGAGTTGCAGAATGCTGGTCAAGAAGTTAATATGCGCGATCTAATTGATGATATTAGATTGCGAGATGAGGCTGATAAGGTTAGAGAAATATCTCCTTTGATGCCCGCAGATGATTCAATTGAATTGAATTCATCAAATCTAACTCCTCAAGAAGTATTGATAATAGTTTTAAAAATTTATAAAGAGAAAATCAAGGAAGTATAAAAAATATGTCAGAAAGTTTTGCTGCACTGTTAGATGAAAGTCTAAGCACACTTGAAATGCAACCCGGCTCGATTGTTACAGGAGTCGTTTTGGATGTTGATAAAGAATGGGTGACAGTCCATGTCGGATTGAAGTCAGAGGGAGTCATTTCCTTGGATGAGTTTAGGAATAATGATGGTTCTGTAGAAATTGAATCTGGAGATGAAGTCCAAGTTGCTCTTGAGGCAGTTGAAGATGGTTATGGAGAAACGAGAATTTCCCGAGAAAAGGCAAGAAAAATTGGTACTTGGAAAAAACTTGAAGAGGCCTTAGAGACAGGTGAATTTGTTGAAGGAAAAGTTTTAACAAGAGTTAAGGGTGGTTTTTCTGTTGAAGTCGATGTTGTTAAAGCATTCTTGCCTGGATCGCTTGTAGATATCAGACCTGTAAAGGAAGCTCCTGAGCTTGAGAATACTGTTCAAGAATTTAAAGTTATCAAGCTTGACTATAAACGAAATAATGTTGTTCTTTCAAGAAAAGCTGTTTTAGAGAAAATTAATTCAGCCGAAAAAGTTGAGTTGCTAAAAAATCTTGATGAAGGTCAAGTTGTTAAAGGTATAGTAAAAAACCTTACTGACTATGGAGCTTTTGTAGATCTAGGTGGCCTAGACGGTCTTTTGCACATAACCGATATCTCATGGTCAAGGGTTACAAATCCATCTGAGGTTTTAAGCCTTGGTCAAGAAATTGATGTAAAGATATTAAGCTTTGATAAAGAAAAACTGCGAGTTTCACTGGGTTTAAAGCAGATCCAAAATGACCCTTGGGAAACAATTGAAGGCAAATATTCTGTTGGCGGAGTTTATGAAGCTAATGTTTCAAATTTAACAGATTACGGATGTTTTGCTGAGCTTGAACAAGGAGTTGAGGGTTTGATACATTTATCAGAACTAGATTGGACCAATAAAAATATTCACCCATCAAAGGTTGTAGATTTAGAAGAAAAAATTAAGGTTATGGTTTTAGAAATTGACCATGATAAGAGAAGAATTTCTCTTGGTTTGAAGCAAACAAAGGCTAACCCCTGGACAGAGTTTGCCAATAAGTATGGATTGGGAGATGCCGTAGAAGGCAATATTAAATCTGTAACTGATTTTGGTATTTTTGTTGGATTAGAGGGCGATATAGATGGCCTTATTCATCTTTCTGATATTACTGAAGATGAGAATCCTGCTGAAGCAATGGAAAAATTTAAGAAGGGTGATAAGCTCTCCTGTATTATTTTTGGGATTGATGCAGAAAGAGAAAGAATATCACTTAAGCTTAGCGCTTAATTTCAATACACTGAAATCAAAAATACTGAAAAAACTAATTGCCCAGGTGGTGGAATTGGTAGACACAAGGGACTTAAAATCCCTCGAAGGCAACTTCGTGCCGGTTCAAGTCCGGCTCTGGGCACCATCTCATTTAAATACTGATGATTACATTCATTAATCCAAGCACTGAAAAGCCATATATTCGTTTTCAATCTCTTTATCAGGATGCACTTGCAAATGATCAAAGAGGAATAGAAGCAATTTCAGTTTCATCATATGACCTAAAAACTAATGAAGTTGAAGCAAGGTATGTAAATCTTAAGTATATAACTGATAATGAATGGATATTTTTTTCAAATTATAATTCACCCAAAGCGCAACAGTTTAGCGCTCATAAACAAGTTTCTGCTTTAATTTTTTGGCCCAGTATTAATACTCAAATAAGAATCAAAGCTTTAATCTCCAAAACATCTATAGAGTTTTCTGATATGCATTTTAAAAGCAGATCTAAAGAAAAGAATGCATTGGCCATTAGTTCCAATCAGTCCCAGAACATTGATTCTTTTGATGAAGTTGAAATGAATTTTCACCAAACTTTAAAGTCCATGACCACAGATACAGTGAGACCTGACTTCTGGGGCGGCTTCTCATTAATTCCTTATTACTTTGAGTTTTGGCAGGGCCATAAAAATCGTTTAAATAAGAGACATACCTTTGAGCAAAAAGGTGGTGAATGGGAGGAAAGGTTTCTTCAACCATGAGGCTGTTTTCTTTTGACGCATAATGCTATAAAATCCATGACAATGTTAAATCAATTAACAAAAAAATTTTCAAATCAAATCCACTTTGATTAATATCTCTCCAATAATATAAGGTCTCCAGCTATCGCTTTGAAGAAAAAATCTACGACACCCATAAATAACAAAATCTATGCAAAAGAGGTAATGTTAATTGGTGCTGAAGGAGAGAAAATTGGTTTACTTACAATTAATGATGCTCTAGATGAAGCCCAGAAAAAAAATCTTGATTTAGTTCAGGTTTCATCATCAGATGCTCAGCCAGTAGTTTGTAAGCTTTTAGATTTTGGAAAATTCCAATTTGAAAAGAAAAAAAGTACTGGCGGAACTAAAAAACCGAAAAAACAGTCTTTAAAAGAGATTAAATTTAGACCAAGTACTGATATTGGTGATTACAATATAAAATTAAAAAAGATAAAAAGCTTTATTAATGATGGAGATAAGACTAAAATCAGCGTTCGATTTAGAGGAAGGGAGATATTAAATAGTAATTTAGGCCTTGATCTCTTAAATCGTTTGAGAGAAGACCTGCAAGATATTGCACAGGTTGATCAAGAGCCATCCCTTGAGGGTAGGCAATTATTAATGGTTCTCTCGCAAATAAGAAAAAAATAATTATGGGTTATAAGTTAAAAACACATTCAAGTGCAAAAAAGCGTTTTAAGGCTACTGGAAGTGGTCTTAAAAGAAGAAGTGCTTCTCGCGCTCATATCTTGACTAAGCAAACTACAAAAAGAAAACGTCATAATCGTGGAATGATTAAGATGGCTGATGAGACAAAGAAAATAGCTCAAAAACTTCTATATAACACCTAAATATTATGCCAAGAGTAACCAAAGCTTTAGCTGCAAAAGCAAAACATAAGAAAGTTCTTAAAGCGACTAAGGGACATTATGGTGCAAGAAGTAGATTATTTAGAACAGCCAAACAATCTAATATAAAAGCCCTTCAATACGCTTTTAGGGATAGAAGAAATAAGAAGCGAACTTTCCGATCATTATGGATTTCAAGAATTTCTGCGGCATTAATTCCTATGGAAATTTCTTACAGTAGATTCATTAATCAACTTTCAAAAGCAAATATAAAATTAGACAGAAAATCATTGGCTGGGATTGCATTTTCTGATCCTGATACTTTTAAGAAAATCGTAGAAAAAGTCAGGGTATAATGTTCTCATGCAAATCCCTCAGGATTTAATTGAAACAGCCGCGCTCAAATTAAAATCCGTTCAATCAGAGGCTGAATTTTTCCAACTAAGAGCACAATATCTTGGTAAGAAGTCTTTTGTTGTTTCTTCATTCTCTATGCTTAGAGATCTCAAGTCAGATGAAAAGGTAATTGCTGCAAAGGAATTAAATATCCTTAAAAATGACTTAACTAAATTATTTGAAAATGCCTTAGAGGAAATAGAGGGCAGAAGTGATATTGTGAAATTAGATGTAACTCTTCCAGCTGATCCATTCTTAGTTGGTTCAGAGCATCCAATAACTAAAATTTCACAAAAAATTATTAACTATTTTACTCCGCTAAACTATCAAATCTTTTCTGGAAATGAGATAGAAACTGACTTTTATAATTTTGAAGCATTAAATTTTCCAGAAAATCATCCTGCAAGACAAATGCATGATACTTTCTATCTAAATTCAAATAGCAAATCAGAGTATTTGTTAAGAACACATACTTCAAATACTCAAATCCATGCAATGTTGTCAGAGGATTTACCTCTGTATATGCTTTCCCCTGGAAGAGTCTTTCGATGCGATTCTGATAATACTCATCTTCCAATGTTTACCCAAATTGAAGGTTTGGTAGTGGATGAAGGCGTTACATTTGGAGACTTAAAAGGGATCCTTATTGACTTCATAGAAGACTTCTTTAATGAAAAAATGGATGTGAGGTTTAGACCATCCTATTTTCCGTTTACAGAACCTTCAGCTGAAGTAGATATAAAATTTGGAAGTAAGGGGTGGTTAGAAATTTTGGGCTGTGGAATGGTCCATCCTAATGTTCTAAACGGATGTAATATTGATACTAAAAAATTCCGTGGTTTTGCTTTTGGCATGGGAGTTGAGCGCTTAGCTATGCTTTATTATGGCGTAACAGACATTAGAGAATTTTATTCTTCAAATTTAGACTTTTTAAACCAATTTCCCTCATGAAAATTCAATATTCATTTTTAAAAAATTTTCTTGATACAAAGTTTAGCCAAAATAGACTAGTAGATGTATTCACTCAAGTGGGCTTTGAGTGTGAATCTGATAGAGACTTGATAGAATTTGATGTAACTCCAAATCGTGGAGATGTCTTATCCCTCAAAGGCTTGGAAAGAGAGTTTCACGCCTATCAAGCAAAAAAAACCAACAGAAAATTAGAAACTACTAAACTAAGTTTAATTAAAGACCGCAAAATCATTAACCAAATTGATGATTCTGGTTGCGGGAACTATCACTTAATGCTTGTTAAAGGATTGCAAAAAATAAAAAATCTTGATGCTAAAAAGCGAAACTTTATTGATTCTGCCGGAATACCTTTAATCCACCCCCTAGTAGATTTGGGAAATTATGTGATGTTAGAGATTGGTGCTCCAATGCATGTATTTGATCTTAATAAGTTAGATTTACCAATTAATGTTCGATTTCCTAAATCAAATAATAATTCACTAGAAGTTATAGGAGGCGATTTAAAAGATATCCAATCATCTACATTAACTATTCAAGATCAATCTGGCATTCAAGCTATTGCTGGGATTATTGGAAGTGAAAGATCTGCAGTTTCATCTAATACTGCTAATATCGCTGTAGAAGCAGCTTTCTTTAAACCCGAAACAATTGTTAATCAAGCCAGAAAATACGGTCTTTCAACTGATGCCTCGCATCGCTTTGAAAGAGGAGTAGATCCAGAAATTCAGCAGCTAGCTTTAGCAAGATATCTATTTTTATTAAATGAAATAGCAGTATACGAATCAGTTAAGCTTTATTATTCAAAGTCTAAAAAAACAAAAAAGAAAAATGTGCATCTTGATATAAAAAGATTTAATGATTTTTCTGGCCTCAGCATGAAGACAAGCCAAGCAAGTTCAATATTAAGAAATTTAGGTTTTGATATTGTGACTAAAAATTCAAAAAGTCTTTTATTTAATATTCCTAGTCACAGATTTGATATTGCTCTTGAAGAAGATTTATACGAGGAATTATTAAGGTGTTATGGATATGACAACATCCCAGTATCAATACCCAAGGCTGGACCAATTATCAAAAATAAAAGAGACGATGTCTCAGACAAACTCAGGATCGGACTTGTTCATGCTGGTTTCAAAGAGCTTATGCATATGCCGTTTGTATCCAAAGAATCCTTTGAAAAATTAAATTCTCAGGATTGGGCTGCTGCTGAACTCCAAAACCCCATCAATGAAAATGAGCCATTTCTTAGAGGAAGTCTTTTTCGATCTCTTTTTAATGCAGTAAATAACAATGTTAAAAAAGGATATACATCTATTAAAGTTTTTGAAGTAGGAAATGTATTTAAAAAAGAAAATAGAGATTTTGTGCAATCATTACATTTATCTGGAATTATTTACTATCATGATATGCTCCAAGGGTGGAGCCAGAAAAAATTTACATATGATTTTTTTTCATTAAAGGCTGAAATTTCTAAATTATTACAAACAATTGGCATACAAAATGCTGAATTTCACACAGCTAGATCTTTAAGTCCATTTAATGAAAATGCATTGGATATTTTCTTAGGTAAACAAAAAATTGGGATAATTGGTGAAATTGACCTTTCCATTACAGAAAAGTCAATTAAAAAAACTACTTTTGGGTTTGAAATTTATCCAGAAAAAATATCATTATCTTTTAAGAACCCAAAAATTAAAAAAACAAGTAAGTTTCCTCTTTCAACTAGAGACATTAATATTGTTATAGATAAATCTTTTGTTTTTCAAGATGTTGAAAAAGTTATGTCTCAAGAAGCAATTAAGAACCTCACATCATTTCATCTTGTTAATACTTTTGAAGGAAAAGATATTCCAGAAGGCTTTGTTAGCATGACATTAAGATTTACTTTTCAAAACAATGCTAAATCTTTATTAGAATCTGAAATCAATAGATCAATGCAAATGGTATTCAAGCTTTTAGAAAAAAGATTGAATGCTAAAATAAGGTCATGAATTTGACTAAAAAGGATCTAAGCACAATATTAAAAAAAGAATTGGGGCTTTCATTTGATATCTCTGATTCATTAGTCGATGAATTTTTTTTATCTATTAGATCAACTCTTAGGTCTCAAAAAAATATTAAGTTGTCTGGATTTGGTACTTTTGAAACATTTAGAACAAAAGAAAGAATGGGTAGAAATCCAAAGAGCATGGAAAATTTTAAGATTCCATCCCAAAATAAAGTTCGTTTTAGCCCAACCTCAAAAGCCAAGTATTTCTTGAATTAAAAATGAAGAAACAGTTACAAAATTTCAATAAATCCGATCTTGCGATCCATCTTTCAAGAAAATTCCCATCCTTAAATGATGAAACAATCATTGAGGGAATTGATTTAATGCTTCAGGAAATAATTAATACTGTTGCATTAGATAATAGAGTCGAGATAAGAGGCTTCGGCTCTTTTTCAAAAAAAACTATCAGACCAAGAAAATTTATTAACCCTAAGACAAAAGAAGAATCTTATTTGGGCGAAACTTCAATTATGCATTTTAAAGCATCCAAGAAGCTCCTGCATGCTAATGACTGATCCAAGAATAATTGTAGCTATTGATACATTTGATCTTAAACAGGCCAATGCAATTTTAGATCAACTGAATCCAAATATTTGTCTGGTTAAAATCGGAAGTGTTATTTTTAATGCTCTTGGAAAAACATTTCTTAAGCATGTATCTTCTCGAGGATTTAAAATTTTTTTAGATTTAAAATTGCATGATATTCCAAATACTGTCTACGAAACAATTATAGGTTTTAACGACTGCAAAATAGATATGCTAACAGTTCATTTGTCAGGTGGTGAAGAGATGCTTAATAAAGCCATGCTTGCAGCTAAATCTATTAATGCAAAAGTTATAGGAGTGTCGATACTCACAAGTCTAGATGAGAAGGATTCATTAGCTTTATTTAATAGCAAAATTGAGGATCAAATAAGTTATTTATTTAAAATTGCTCTAAAAGCAAATATAGATGGAATTGTTTGTTCACCTCATGAGTTAGAAATAGCTAATACAATTTTAGGCACTCATGTAATAAAAATTACACCTGGAATTAGGGATGTAAAAGTAGAAGATGATCAAGAAAGAACTATGAGCGCAAAAGAGGCGATTAAGAAAGGCTCTACATATTTAGTTATTGGCAGACCAATTACTCAAGCCGATGATGTTGCCGATGCACTTCAAAATTTTAACGATACTATTCATGAAAAATAGATCTATTAAAAATATTTTCTCAGAGCTTAAGAAACTTTCCAAGTCTGAAGCAACTGAGAGAAAACTTTCATTTAAATTTCAATCACAACTTCTAAATTATCAACCCTATTTAAAGAATTTTTCTGCAAGTCACTATGAATTATTTGATGAGCTTGCAAGTCAATTAGATCTTCAAGGCTCCATTAATGATCTCTTTGATGGGAAGATTATTAACAAGACAGAAAATAGTGAAGCTCTACATCATCAATATCGATTTAATCACAAAGCATCAGAGTTTGATTTTAAAAAAATTACAGAGCCTTTTATCAATAGAATTAAAAAAGATGGCTTTAAGAATATTATTACTTTCGGTATTGGGGGTTCCTATGAGGGGCCAAAATTACTTCAAGAATTTACAAATAAGCAGTTATTAAAATTAAATTACTATTTTATATCTGGGCCTGATAGAGACGAATTTGATTCAATATTAAAACCACTAAGAGGGGAAAAGAATTTTTATATTTTTTCATCAAAATCTCTATCAACAGATGAAACTCTGCTATGTTTGAAATGGTTAGGACGAGAGCGAAACTCTAAGAATTCAATAGTTATAACTGCAAATTCAAAAAAAGCTGTTTCAATTGGTTTCTCAGAAAATTGCATTGTCTCATTTCCAAAATCTGTGGGAGGAAGGTACTCAATCTGGTCACCAATATCACTAAGCGCAGGAATAGAAAATAATTTTTCAACGTTTCTTAAAGGTGGCTCAGCTGCAGATAAAATGATCCTAGGCACTTCAAGGGAAGATAAGCAATATCAAAAATTTATTAAAATATTAGCATTTTCAGATTTGTGGTTCAGTAATTTTAAGAATAAGAAGAACAGAATTATACTTTCTTATAATTGGAAATTACGATCACTGACTAATTATATCCAACAGCTTGAAATGGAATCACTAGGAAAGCAGCCTAATCCTAAATCTGTGTTTAAAGAGACAGGACAGTCTATATTTGGAGGTTTTGGATCTACTGCCCAACACTCCTATTTTCAATTGTTACATCAAGGTACAGCAGATTTTTGTACGGATATTATTTATTCAACTTCAAAAATTAGTCCTTTATTATCCGCGCAGGCACGAGGCCAAGCTTCTTTACTTTCTTCTGATTTGTATGATTCTAGTAATTTGCTCGAAAAAACTAATAGTAATTCACCGGTGAATATGTTCCATTTAAATAATCTATCTCTTGCTAGTCTTGGCTTTTTGCTTGCAACCTGGGAGCATCGTGTTTTCACAACAGCTTGTATGCTAGAAATCAATCCATTTGATCAATATGGAGTTTCTGCAGGAAAGGTTGCTGCAAAAAAATTTCTTAGTTGATGGCTTTAGATTTAACACAAGTTCCAAATACGCCTGGGATATATAAGTTTCTTTCTAAAAATAAAATTATATATATTGGCAAGGCAAAGAATTTAAAAAAAAGGGTATCCTCATATTTTGGCAAGTCTTTTAAGGATAGAAAAACACAACAAATCAAAACCCTTACAGACAAAATTGAAACTTTTTCAACAACCACTGAAGCCGAGGCTTTACTCCTAGAACAATCCTTAATTAAAGAAAATTTACCTCGCTTTAATATTCTTTTGAGAGACGATAAAACATATCCATATGTGCATTTCTCAATGGATCATAAATATCCAAGTATTAGTATGAAAAGATCTAAACATGCTGTTTCAAAAGATTTTTTCGGACCTTTTATAAGTGCTCAAGCTGTAAAATCAACCATTAAAGATCTGCAGAAGATTTATCAAATTCGAAATTGTAGTGACACGACTTTTAAAAATAGATCTAGACCCTGTATTGAGCATCAAATGCAACGATGTTCTGCTCCATGTGTAGACTTAATTTCTGAGTTTAGTTATCAATCAGATATTGTATCCTCCCAACATTACCTCACATCTTCTGGAAAAGAGACAAAATCGTTAATGACCTCTCAAATGCATAAGCTTGCAAAGATGCAAGAATTTGAAAAAGCTAATGAAATTAAAAAAAGAATTAGAAGCTTAGATCTCTTGCATCAAGAGCAATCATTTAACAGCTCCTTAATAAGTATTGATTTTTTCATATGCGTTTCTAAGTTAAACAGGACAGGCGTATCCATATTGTCAGTTAGAGACGGAAAAATCAGGGGCACCAAAACTCACTACATAAAAGGAGATCAATTGCAGGATGTTGATAGTTTATTTCAAAGCTTAATATTTTCCTATTATCAAAATAGTTTTTCTCTGCCTAAGAAAATTTTTATAAACATTAGGCCTGCTAATCCTTCTCTTATACAGCAAGCAGTTATGCTTAAATTTAGAAAAAAAATATTAATTTCATCAAATATTAATCCCAATATGAGGAAAGTAGCTAAATTAGGAAAATTAAATGCCAATCAGGCAATTGAAAATCGAATTAACCAATCTGATAGATATTCATTTGCCTTGAGGGATTTATTTTTAAACCTAGGTTTAAGTAATAAAAATATTACGATAGAAGGTTTTGATGTAAGCCATCACGGTGGCCAGAATGCCGTGGCTTCTGCAGTAAGGTTTTCATCTCATGGACCTGAAAAAAATATGTATAGGCTTTTTAACATACCAAAGGAATTATCTGGAAATGACATAGGCTCAATGAAACATGTTCTTGAAAGAAGAATAAATAAAGCTAGTTTGCACCCATTGCCAGATATTATTCTTATTGATGGAGGAAGACTTCAATTAGAAGCAGCTTTAAGAACTTTTTCCACATTGGCTAAAAAATCCCCCATTATTCTGAGTATCGTAAAAGGCTCAAAAAGGGTTAGATCTACTGAAACAATTTTGTCTAAAGATGGAATAATTGAAATGCCTAAAGATAGCCCAGGTTTTATATTGCTTCAGCAAATTCGAGATGAATCTCATAGGTTCGCCATAACTAGTAACAGGAAGAAGAAAAATCAATCTATTAAGAAATCTTCTCTAGATAAAATTAAAGGTCTTGGACCCAAAAAGAAAAAAAATTTAATGAATCATTTCAAATCTATACAATCGATCAAGACTGCCTCAATAGATAATTTATGTAAGGTTCAAGGAATAAGTATTAAACTAGCCAAAGAAATAAATTCTTTTTATAAAATATGAACTACGTTATTCAGTCACTTACATACTTCAGAATATGTATTGCGCCATTAATATTTATATTGGTTGTTTACTTCGAACAATTTGGATGGTCTTTAATTCTTTTTATGCTTGCTAGTGCTTCTGATTATTGGGATGGATTCTTAGCAAGAAAATATGAACTTACTTCAGAAATAGGAGAGATCTTGGATCCAATTGCTGACAAAATTTTACTTGTATTTCTTTTAATTTCTATCTCAATAGTTACTGCCTCGCTTTACGTAACTTTTATAAGCTGTTTATTAATTTGCAGAGAGTTTTGGGTTGCTGCATTAAGAGACTTCAATTCTAGAAGGGGAAATGTTACTGCAACAAAGGTAACAATAATTGCTAAATATAAAACAACGACTCAGTTTGTTGCAATATTTATATTTTTATATAGTTTTTATAGTCAAAACACATTAGCAGAATTTATAGCCTATTTTATTTTACTTTTAAGTCTAATTTTATCAATTCAGTCAGGACTAATTTACTCAGTAAATTCTCTTAAAAAATAAAAAATTTTAATTAATTAATTAATGACATGACTAAATATTTAGGACTCATAATTATATATAATAAATAATATGAAAATTGCAGTTGTAAGTGGAGGCTTTGATCCAGTTCATTCTGGTCATATCGCATATTTAAGTTCGGCATCAAAAATTGCTGATATTTTAGTTGTTTGTCTTAATAGCGATTTATGGTTAGAAAAAAAGAAGGGCCAATATTTTTTGCCTTTTGAAGAAAGAAAAATAATTCTTGAAAACTTGTCTATGGTTTCTCGGGTGATTGATTTCGATGACGACGATAAGGGATCGGCAACCAATGGGTTAAAAAAAGTAATTGAGCTGTATCCGGATGACGAAATTATTTTTTGTAATGGGGGCGACAGAAATAAATCTAATATCCCAGAAATGGATATTAAAGGGATTAGCTTTTCCTTTAGTGTAGGCGGTGATCATAAAAAAAATTCAAGTAGTTGGATTCTGAAACAATGGTCTTATCCATTTACTGAGAGGCTATGGGGTGATTTTTATGACTTATTTGAAGATAGTTTTGTAAAAGTAAAAGAACTAATTGTTAACCCTTATCAAGGTATGAGCTTTCAGCGCCACTTTAAAAGAAGCGAGTTATGGTTTGTTTCACATGGTAAATGTGAGGTTAACTATAGCAATAAAGATCCAAACAAAATTAAAAAAATTATTTTACAAAAAGGTGACAGATTTGATGTTCCAGTTACTTCATGGCACCAAATTACGAACCCTTTTGAAGATGAATGTAGAATTATAGAAATTCAGTACGGTCAAAGTACCAATGAAGATGATATTGAAAGATTGTCATATTATAAAGACGGTAGTAATTAGAATTAGCTTCATTCAGATATTAATATACAATAACAACGTCTATGGCTGGATGGCAGAGTGGTTATGCAGCGGCCTGCAAAGCCGTTTACGCCGGTTCGATTCCGGCTTCAGCCTCCATAAGGGGAGAATTCATTTATTATGAATATAACGATTATAGGAACAGGATACGTAGGCTTGGTTACAGGAGCATGTTTTTCAGAAATTGGACATTCCGTTACTTGTTATGACATAGATAAATCAAAGATACAAAACTTAAAAAAAGGCAAAGTTCCATTTTTTGAGCCAAATCTTAAAGACTTTGTAAATAAAAATATAATCTCAAAGAATTTGTCTTTCTCTTCATCAATAAATACTGCATTAAAAAATAGATTTATCTTCATTTGCGTTGATACTCCTGATGATGGAAAGGGTAAACCTAATTTAACCAATTTAAATAATGTTATAGATGCGATTGCATCTAAATTATCTCAAGACTCAATTATCATTTTTAAGTCAACAGTTCCTGTAGGTACAAATAAAATTATGCAAAATCGGTTAAGAGATAAAGTAAATGGAAAATTTAATATTGATGTTATTTCAAATCCAGAATTTTTAAGAGAGGGAAGTGCAATTAATGATTTCATGCGTCCAGACAGAATTATTATTGGTGCAGATAATCCTAAATCATCCAGGAAGCTTGCAAACTTGTATAAACCCTTGTCAAGAAAAATGGACAAAATGTTTTTTACCTCATTGAATTCTGCAGAATTAATTAAATACGCTTCGAATTCGTTCTTAGCTACAAAAATTAGTTTTATAAATGAAATAGCAGAAATTGCAGAGAGTTTTGACGCAGATATCAATGACATTAGACTTGGCATGGGCTTGGATCAGCGAATTGGAAAAGATTTTTTGTATGCAGGGTTAGGCTATGGGGGTTCCTGTTTTCCCAAGGATATCAATGCATTAATTAATGCTCAGAAAATTTCAAAATCCACCTCTCTGATAGTTGACGCAACAAAAAAAAGAAACACTCTGGCGCTAGAAAATTTCGAGAAAAAAATTCTTAAGCACTGCAAAGGAAATAAGAAAAAAAAATCTTTAACAATTTGGGGCTTATCTTTTAAGCCTAACACAGATGATATTAGAGAATCATTAGCAGTTAAACTAATAACAAAACTTCATAAGAAATTTTGTAATATTTATTGCTATGATCCTGAAGCAGGTAAAAATGTTAAATATTTTTTTCGAAATTATCAAAATATTAAAATAATATCTAATCCATATCAAAACATATCAAATTCAAATGCTCTTGTTATATGTACAGAGTGGAAAGAGTTTTGGAATCCAAACTATGAAAAGCTTTCAATGCTTAAAGACAATTTAATTTTTGATGGTAGAAATATATTAGATAAAGATGATTTGAAAAAGTATAAATTGAATTACTATGGAGTCGGAACGAAAAGTGTTGAATCCTGAAACAATTTTTAATTCTAAAATTGAAAGATTTAAAGTTAATCAATTTTTGAATAACGAATATCATGAAAATTTTGGCATCCAATGGAATCGATTTAATAAGCTCCAATTAGACTCTTATAACGGCTCTAATGAATCATGCGATAGGATTCTTATTCAGTCT
This sequence comes from uncultured SAR86 cluster bacterium, assembly GCA_902599315.1. GTDB lineage: Bacteria > Pseudomonadota > Gammaproteobacteria > Magnimaribacterales > D2472 > D2472. The sequence goes on from CACKEY010000001.1 coordinate 451,421, forward strand.
GAGCTTGGTATAAGTTTTTTTAAAAATAAAACTATTTTAGAAATAGGAGCGGGTAATGGAAGATTTACTGAGTTACTTCTTAAGTGGGGAGCAAAAGTGATAGCTGTGGATTTCTCTTCCGCTATTAATGCAAACTTTCAAAATCATAAAAAGTATGTTCATGATGGCTCATTAATATGTGTAAGAGGCGACATATTTGATCTTCCAATTTTAGAAGAAAGCGTTGATATTGTCTTTTGTTACGGCGTTATTCAACACACTGGAAACAATTTAAGGTGCATGAATCAACTAGCAAAATTTGTCAAACCAGGTGGAAATTTATTGATAGATATTTACTCTAATAGTTTGAAACATTTTAATCCATGGATTTATTTGATAAGACCATTTTTTGGATATTTAAAAAATGAAGATAAAAAAATTAAAATCGTAGAAAATTTTGTCAATCTAGTTTTTCCAATTCAATTTAAGTTACTTAAATTTTTACATAAAAAAACGGGCATTTATAAACTCTTAAAATTCATTATAAATAGATCTCCAAATTCGGTATATGGGATAAATCTTTACCTAGATTCTAAAATCTCTTTTGAGAATGCAAAAAATTGGTCAATTTGTGATACTTATGATGCATGGAGTCCCAAACATGATCATCCTGTTTCATTTAAGAAATGGAATCTTCTTTTGAATAGTCTTGAAGAGTTTAATATCAAAGTAAGTAAGTCTTGTGGTCAGGGCTGGTGCGCTCATTTAGTTAAAAAACATGATTAATCGCTCAAGATGTTAAATGATTTTCAAAATAAATTTCCTAAATTTATAATTTCTGGATTAATTAATACTACTTTGAATATCTTAAGCATGTCATTACTGATCTATTTTGAAGTTTATTATCTATTCGCTTCAGGAATAGGTTTTATTGTTGGTGCATTTTCTGGATATGCAATTAATTTTTTTTGGACTTTCAAAGAAAATACCCTATTTATGAAAAAATTTTATAAATACTTCATAATTCAACTAATGAACTTAACTTTTACAATAGCGCTGGTATTTTTAATAACAGAGTTTTTAAATTTAATGCCCATACTTGGACAACTAATTGCAATTATATTCACTACCTTAATTAATTTTTATCTAAGCTCAAAATTTGTTTTTACAAAATCATGAAAAAATTAAATCTTGTAGAAAACGGTAAGTTTAGGCTAGAGAATGAAAAGATGCCAAAATTAAAAAAGGATTCATCAATCATAAAGCTAAGTCATGTTGGAGTCTGTTCATCAGATATAAAAAGATCTTTTGGAAATGGAGCATATTTTTATCCTTTAGTAATGGGTCATGAAGCTATGGGTTTTGTTCATCAATCAAATGGGAATTTTAAACAAGGTGATAAAGTTGTAATTTTTCCTTTAAAACCTTGTTTTAAATGTGCTAGTTGTAAAGAAAAGAATTTTCAAACTTGCAGCTCCTACAGCTATTACGGATCAAGAGAGGATGGAGCATATCAACAATTTTTAACAGTTAATAATTGGAACTTACTTAAATTGCCTAAGTCAGTCTCAAATGCTGATGCTGCTCTCGTTGAGCCCACTGCTGTAATGGTGCATGTAAAAAACATCTTGGTTGACTTGGCAGGAAGCATAAGATCCTTAAAAAATTTGCATGGCGCTATAATAGGAGGCGGCTTTCTTACAATGATTTTATCAAAAATATTGACAGAAATTGGAATGCCTCAACCTGACGTTTTTGATAGAAATAAATTCAAAATAAATTTTGCAAAGAGTAAAAATATAAATTCAATGCATAGTAATGAGCTTCTGAAGGATAAAAAGCTTAACAGCTATGATTGGGTTGTAGAGGCTTCTGGTGATCCAAACGCATTTCAAACTAGTATTGAAATAGTAAAATCGGGAGGAAAATTAGTATGGATGAGCAATGTTCAAGGCGATGTAAAAATTTCTGCCTCTGCCATATCTTCAATTTTGAGAAAGGAAATTAGTATATCCGGATCATGGAATTCTTCATATCAACCATCTGGTTTAAGTGATTGGAAGGAAACCGTTAATTTAATTAAAAAAGGGTTATCTCCTTCCCAATTTGTTACTCACTTTGTTAGTCTTGAAGAACTTCCTGATATTTTGCAGAAGTTTCAAAATCATAAAAGTCGTAAAGAAAATTTTAAAGCTATAAAAGCAATGCTTGAACATTGATTAGATGGATAACATTTTAGTTCAACATAGAGTCAATACTATCAATGATTTGAAAAGTATTCCTTCGCATTTTGGAATTGAAGTTGATATTAGGGAGCAAAATGGAGATCTAATTTGTGCTCATGATCCAGTTTCAAAAGGAGAGTTATTTAAAGATTTTTTATTTCAATTTAATCATAAGTTCATCATTGCCAATATTAAAGAAGAAGGAATAGAGAAGGATGTAATTGCCTGTATTGAAGAAAATAAAATAGAGAATTATTTTTTATTAGATGTAACTTTTCCATATCTTGTCAAACTTTTTAAAGAGGGAATAAATAAGATTGCATTGAGAGTCTCTGATTTTGAGCAATTCGATGAGGATATCGTAAAGAAATTAAACATTGAATGGATCTGGCTAGACGCATTTGAACAATTTCCTACTAAGGAGTTAAAAAAGATTAAATTTTGCTCTAAATATTTCAACCTTAAAGTATGTTTAGTCTCTCCTGAACTTCATATGAGCAGGTCAAAATTGGATTCAACAAGAATACTTGATCAAATCAAGGCTTCAAACTATAGTTTTGACGCAATTTGTACAAAGAACTTAACAGAGTGGCAATTATGACATTTTTAAAAAATCACTTTAGTTTATTTTCCTCATTAAGCTTTTTAATATATTTAACTTTTTTTCAATACCCTTTTTTAAAATATGAGCTTGGAGTTCTAACGTCCTATATAAATAACTTTAATGCATTGAATGAAATAAGCTTTTGGAACGGTTTCTTTGGAGAGTCGTTCTTTACTTCAAGTGATTTTAGTCCGTTAAAACTAAATTTAATTGCTTGGTCACTTTTTATTCTTTCAAAAGCATTCTCTCAATCGTTAATTTTTTCATTTGCACCTATAATATTTTCAACTTGCTCATTTTATTTTGCCTTAAAAATTTTTGAACTATATAAATTACAGAAATCATGGTCTGTCCTATTAGCATTCCTTGGTATGACAAGCATTGCGTCAATGCCGCTTTTTGAAACTTTAGCAAGCATTATTTCATTTAAATTTTCCTTTCAATCATCTAGCGGAGTTTATTTCGATCTTTTAACCTCGTTTTCGTCATCTATGGTTTTAGCTGGATTTTTGGGTCTTCTTTACCTAACACTTAAAGCCGAGCTTTTGAAATCAAGCCATAAAAATTTGCTTCCAACTTTATGGGCGTTATCAGTATTTATTCATCCCTCACTTTTTATTTTTGGTTTCTCATTTATTTTATTAATTAACTTTATAGATTTAAGAAAAATGATTCTTAATAAGAAGCCAATTCAGATAAAAAATTTTCTTATAATCAATTTTTTACCATTAGTACTTGTACTTCCTTACATTATTTATAACGTAAGCTTTTTTGGCTCTAATTCAGCACAATTACTAAACGCTGAACAAGATGAGATATTATTTTTTATCAAAGGAATCTTGCTTTATTTTATAATACCTTTTGGTTTGATGTTGATTGCAAATCGTCTTTACAGAGTAGATCCATATGAATCACTAGTTCGTTTTTGGCCAATACTTTTGATAGCTTTAATAGAAGTATTTTTAAGAGTAACTTATTTATTTAATCTTCTTCCAATTAACGATGAGGTTTTTTTAAGCAGAGTTGCAGTATATTTTTTACATTTCTTTTACTACGTTCCATTTTTAAGTGTTGTAACAAGAAAGTTTACTTATCTACCCGACATACATAATGAAGATAATTCTTTAAAAAAGTTGCGAAAGACTTGCAATTATTTTTTTATCAACCTTGGTAATCCAATATCATTTCTAATAATCGTAATTATTTCTTTAACAACATATAGCTCAATAAATCACGATGAATACCTATTAGTTGACAATAGAGCAAAAGAGTTAAAAAAAGATGTACAACAAATTCTTCTTGATGAGGTATTAAAAGGAAAAAAAATTCAATTTCTTTCAATGGATGAAAAAATTATCGCCGGTTACTTATTTCCAAATAACTCTGATTTAAACAACTTTCTGAAATTTGGCTCATCTTCTCAAAACAGAGAATTTGATTTTTTAATTAATACTTATCAAAGAGAAAGCATTCAGCCAGTTTCTAAATTAAGCCTTAACATTCTCGAGGAAAATTTTGACGAAAACTCCTTTATAGATAATAAAAGAAATTTAGCCCTAGCATTGTGGTTGAAATATAATAATGTTTACTATGATATTAATGGTGTTTTTATGAATGATGCAGACTTTTTAAAGGAAGGCGAATTATTTTTTATCAGCAACTATCTTGTTTCTAAAAACTCTCCGAATCTTTTGCAAAGTTCCGATGACATTAATTCAAAAAAACTCGGTAATTATTTAATTACTTATTCTAAATGATCACATCAAAATTAAGTCTAGATAATCAACTATATATTGAGGAAGCTGCTAAGCCAGAAATAACTCAAGATCAATTGCTAATCAAGGTTTTAAGTTGCGCAATATGTGGATCAGATCTAAAAATTACTAAGGCTGGCAATCAAAGAATTAAAGAAGATAGAACCATTGGACATGAGATTTCTGGAGAGGTTGTAGAAGTTGGCAAAAATATACTTAATTTTAAGATTGGAGATACTGTTTCAATTGGGGCTGATCTTCCTTGTTTAAATTGTAGTTTTTGTGATGCAGGTCAAGTTAATTTATGTAGTACTAATTTAGCTGTGGGGTATCAATTTGATGGAGGGCTTTCACAATACATGATCGTAAATGAATATATTTTAAAAGAAGGACCAATAGCTAAGTTTCAAAACATAAGTTCAGATTTGGCATGTCTTGCAGAGCCACTTGCGTGTGCAATTAATGGTGTAAGTAAATCAATGGCATGTTTTACAGTTGGTATGCCTAAATCTGCACTGATATTTGGTGGGGGACCAATGGGGATTTTTCTTTCTGAATATCTTAATTTTAAGGGAGTTAAAGAAATTTCTATCATCGAGCAGAATCAGGAAAGAGTAAATTTTATATCGTCTAATACTAATTTTAATGTTCACAAATCTAGTGAAAATCTTAAAAGAAAATTTGACCTAATCTTTACAGCTTGTCCAGCCAGAGAAACTCACTCGCTCTCATTGAAGCTAGTAAATACTGCTGGCGTTATTAACTTCTTTGGTGGCTTGCCTGCTGGCTCAAATCCGTTAGAATTAGACTCAAATTCCATTCATTATTCAGAAATTGTTTTAATGGGAACCCACGGCTCAAATCCATTGCAACACAAGGAAGCTTTAGAGTTAATAGAATCAAATAAATTAGATTTACAATACATGATTACTCATAAATTTAGCTTAGATAATATCCAAGATGCCTTTGATGTTGCCAGATCTGGAGTTGGGCAAAAAATTATAATTAATCCAAATGAAAAATAAGAATTCTGATCACGTAAAAATTTCTGCCTCACTCATGTGTGTGAATTGGTTAAAAGCAGAAGAGGAGATTCAAATTCTCAATGAAGAAAATATAGATTTACTTCATATAGATGTAATTGACGGCCGATATGCACCAGACTTTACAATGGGTACTAGCATAATAAATTGTTTCAGAGATATTTTTAAACGGCCTTTTGATTATCATCTTATGGTGGAGGAACCTAGCAGAATTTTTGAAACATTTGATATACGAGATGGAGATAGTTTTGCAATTCATCAAGAGTGTTGTCGAAATCTGCATAGAGACTTAATTACATTAAGACAAATGGGAGCTAAAGTTGGAGTAGCCCTTTCACCCGCAACTCCAATATCTACGCTTGACTATATTATTGAAGATTTAGATCATGTTCTATTAATGACGGTTAATCCTGGATTCAAGGGCCAGGCCCTTGTGCCACAAGCAGTATCGAAAATTAAAGATCTTAAAGAGTATATTGATAACAGAGGGTTGGATGTAGCAATCCATGTTGATGGAAATGTAAGCATTGAAAACATACCCACTATGGTCTCAAATGGTGGAGACACGTTGATTTCAGGATCTTCAGGAATGTTTATGAAAGAAATGAGGTTAAAGGAATCAATAAAAATTTTTAGAGAGGCTATCTCAAGAGGTATAAATGCAAGATCATAATTTTGAATTAAGTGTTAACACTGGTTTTTTAGTTAATAGATATACTGATCCAGATCAGTGGGTAAAATTAGTGGCAAATTTTATTAATATTAACAAAGTCCAATTTACAGCTGATCTTATTAACCCATCCCTACCAGAAAGCTTGATCAAGAAAAAAGTTCATGAGACAAAGACTTGTTTAGATGATAATGGCGTAGAAGTAACAAGTTCATTTACCGGAGCCTTTACTAGATTGAATAACTTAACACATCCAGATCAAGACTTTAGAGAATATTATGTTGATTGGTTTAAAAAATTTGCAGATATCACAGCCGATCTTGATAGCAAATATCTTGGTAGTCATTTTGCAATTTTAACCCAGCAAGATTTAGAAGATTCCGATCGTAGAAAATTTTTAAGAAAGCAAGCTATTAAATCTTGGCATGAAATTGCCTCTCATGCTAAAAACAGGGGGATTGAAGAGATTTTTTGGGAGCCAATGTCAATTTCAAGGGAGTTTGGTGAAACTATAGATGAAGCTATTGATCTAAACAATGAATTAAACAAAAATTCTCCATTACCTTTTTCAATGTGTTTAGATGTTGATCATGGAGATTTAGAAAGCCCTAATCCAGAAGATATTGACCCATATGCATGGATTAATCAATGCAAGGATGGGTTTGATATGATTCATCTAAAGCAGAGCTATTCAAATAAGGGTGGTCATTGGCCTTTTATAGCTGAGCATAATAAAAAAGGTAATATTGTCCCCAGTAAGATTCTTGATGCTATTAGGAAAACTTCACCACGCAATGTCCAGCTAGTCCTTGAGCTTTCATTTAAAGAGAGGCAGCCTGCGGATAGATTAGCAGCCGAACATGTCAAAGAGTCAGTAGATTTTTGGCAAAATAGTTTGTAATCTGTGGATGTAATTGTCCCAATGGCGGGCCATTCTCGTCGTTTTAAAGAAGCCGGATATAACTTACCCAAGTTCCTGTTAAATTGCGGTGAAAAGAAGATGATTGAGTATGTCTTAGACATGTTTGCCGAATCAGACACTTTTCATTTTATTTTAAATAGTGATTTTCAGAAAGATTTAGATTTGCATAATTTTTTAGAAACATTATCACCAAATACTTTTATTTATTATATTGAGCCACATGAACTAGGCCCTACATTTACAATAATGCAAGCTGATTTAAAGATAAACCAAGACGCAGAAATTATAATTTCATATTGTGATTTTACTGTTTCTTGGGATTATGAGTTATTTAAACGCCAAATTCTTGGGTTCGATGCTGGAGCTCCATATTTCACTGGCTTCCAGGCTGCTTCTCTAGGGCATACAAAGTATGCATATATGATGCATGAAGATTTTAATATGGTCGAATTAAGGGAGAAAGAATCTTTTACAGATAACAGATTAAGTGAGCCTGCATCTACAGGCATATATTATTTTAAGTCATTGTCTTATTTTCATGTCCTTGCGGACTCCTTATTCTCAGGCAAGAAAGAATTTCCCAATAATGAATCTTACACAAGTCTTTTGCTAAATGAAGCTGTTAAATTATCTGGAAGGGTACTTCTCTTTAAAGTAGATCAATTTATTTGTTTGGGCACTCCAGAAGACTATGATCAATTTAATTATTGGCATAGTTATTTTAAAAATAATAAAAAGCAGGAGAAAAATGATAAAGCTTTTTCAGAAATCTCAATGATTCCAATGGCTGGAGAGGGGAATCGTTTTAAAAATTATGGTTACAGGACCTCAAAACCATCAATTCAGATTGGCGAAGAATCTTTAATAAATAAATGCATCTCTTCATTACCTCCATCAAATAGTAATATATATCTTCTTAAGAAAAATGATTATCTCAATCATTCATTTATTAGGGATTTAAAAGCAATAACGCCATTGAAAAAAAGTGAATTCATCCCTGTAGAAGAAACAACTTCTGGTCAAGCGGCAACATGCATGCTAGCAGAACAATTACTAGAAAAAGATAAGTCTTTGATGATTAGTAGCTGTGATTATGAGTTAGTTTACGATCTAAAAAAATTAGAGAATTTAAAAAAGGTGCATAACCCAGATGTGATACTTTTTACATTTAAATTAAAATCTTTGCCTGTAGGTTCATATGAAAATTTTGCATATTGTGAAACTAAGCTTGATAGTGTTTTAGGTATTGTTGAAAAAAAATGTATTTCAGATACTCCTCAGTTAGATTCCATGGTAACGGGGACTTTTTGGTATAAAGATGCCAAGTTATTCACTGAATCAGCTCAGCAGTTAATAAAAGATGATATTCGGGTCAATAATGAGCATTATGTAGCCACCAGCATAAATTTTTTGATAGAAAAAGGTTATAAGGTAATGACTTTTGAGGTAGAGCAATGGATTTCATTTGGCGATCCCACAGAATTGAATTTGTATTATTTCTGGGAAGAATTCTTTGCTGAATTTATTTAGAGATTCTTTTTTTTAATTGGAAGGAGAATTTTATAGTTCTTTGAATTAAAGCAAGTTTTGATTTTAAACCCGTGTTCCACGATGAATTTCCATAAAATCTTTCAGGAAAAAAGACTGTCAATCTTTTTATGCTTAGATTATTTTTTTTAGCCATTACATAGGAATAAAGGTCTAAAGAAAAATCTTCAGGCGGATCACTCCAAGAAAGAAAAAATTTCTTTGAAAATATTGTTGGTTGAGCATTTATCTCCCAAAGCTTTGTTCTTAAAATAATACTTTCAAATATCCCCATTCCGATAGAAAAAATATTATCAGCTATTGGTCTTCCTACCCTAGATCCTTTCACAAAGATTTTGTCCGAGTCCATCAATTTAAAACCATTTAGTACATCTGCAGGGTCAGTTTGAAGATCAGCATGCGTCCAACCAATATATTGTCCTTTAGCTTTTGAAAGCCCATATAGAATGCCCCCTCCATAGCCTTGATTTTTTTCAAGTCGATACGTTTTTAGGAGTTGATCTAAATCTTTTATTGTTTTTAATATTTTATCAGAGCCATCAGTTGAGCCATTATCAATTAAAATAACTTCAACACCATTGGCGCAAAGCTCTTTTTTGCAGATATCAATTAATTTCAAAAGGTTTCCACTCTCGTTATAACAGGGGATTACAATTGAAAAATTATTAGTCATCTGCTTATGTTTGTTAAACTATAATAATTATAAATGCTTATTCTAGAAACTTTTTATTTAATCGCATCATCTCTTTTATTTTATCCTTTAGGTAAATTATTATTTAGAGATCTTGATTTTATTTTTCAGTTCTTTATTGGTTTATTGATTGCCGGATTGTTAATTTCATTCACCGCAAGGTTTCTTCCGGGCTACTCAAGAGAGATATTAGTCTTTTTATCATTTTCAAGTTTAATTCTTTTATATGGGATCTATAGACACAATTTTTCTTTTTCATTGCATGAATTAAAAAGCAATTTTCAGAATAAATTAAAGATTATTTTTATATTTATTTTACTTTTTATATTTTTTTTATTTCTTCTGAGAGATTTTTCTCCATTTTTTTTATTATTTGAATCTCATGATGTCCATGTTTTTGGACCGACAATAGAGCTTTTTAATTCAAACTATATAGGGAATCTTAAAAATCCAATAATTTTCCCTTTAGAGTTATCTTCCTATCACATCTTCCCTGGAACATTTTTGGGCGTTGCTAATTTTTTAAATCCCTCAATAAATCTCGTTACACTTGTTAATGCGAAATATATTTTAGTTTCTTTCTTTTTTGCTTATGGGTTTTTTAAAGTTCTTAATTATCACCACTTCTCTTTTTTATCTTTTCTTATAGGGATCACACTTCTCTTATTTTTTAAGGAGACGGTTGGCTATAACCTTTCTATTTCCTCTTATCTTTATCAACTTATCTTAATTTTTATCTCAATCATATTTTTTGAATTTGAATCCAAGCCAAATACCTTGATGCCTGTAGAGGCTTTTATTGGACTTTTGATGATTATGATATGTGTGAAAATTCCAATTTTTTATGCAATTTTACCCTCTCTATTATATTTGTTTTATAAGAATCCAATCATTTTTTTCAGACCAAGATTATTATTTATAGGGATTTTATCTTTTTTGAGTCTTGTAGCTATTGTTGCAATACCCCAGTCTCCTCAGGTTGCAGAAATTACAAGATACTCATTAATGAATATTTTTAATTTTGATAGCGCTCGTTCACTTGCTGGACTTTGGTTTGTAGAAAATAGATTTTTAGATATGTTTAATTTTTTCAATTTTGAGATACTTAATTCGACTCAAGAAAAGTATTTTATTTTGTCAGTTAAAATGCTTTATATTCTAATTTTTTATTTTGGTTTAGCCTTTCTTGCATTGAAATCATTTAAGCCATCTATAGCAAAGAATGCTTTAACAATATATATAATTACCGCAATTTTAGGATGGCTTTTTGTAAGGAATAATGGAAATTTAGATCAGCAAAATCATTTATTTTTTAATATTTCGATACTTAGCCTGATGTTATTTTTTCGAGCAGCTGCCTTTGCAAAACATTCCTTTCGTTTTAATGAAAACGGCTTGATATTTTTATTAATTCTTTTATTCGTAACTAGTGATTTTCAAAATTTTACCAATCCTAAGTTATCCGGAGACTCAATTAGCTATAGGAAAAATAATTCAATTGCTTTAAGTGAGTTTTTAGCTGTAATACCTATAAGTGATCAAGATAGATTAATTCTTGATCCAGAATCACCATTCTGGAGACAAGCGCTTATTTCTCAGATGAGTGGAAAAAGAATTTATTATGAAGACTTGGTAAATAGCAATATTGAATTTGATAGCTATCATTTAGCACAATATGCAATTAAGTAAACCTTAGGAGTTTCTTTTAAATTATTAATCATTTACATACATGACATTAAATTAATTGCTAAAATACACCAATTTCAAAATTGCAAAAGAGTAAAATTTTATAATGGCCATTCAAAACAATTCTAGTGAAAAGGGAAAGAATGTTTTGGTTATCGGTCTTGGATATGTAGGCTTAACCTTTGCTATTCATTGTTGTGACAAGGAATATAATGTCTATGGTATCGAAATTAATGAAACTATTTTAAGCTCTCTAAATACAAATAAGGCCCATTTTCTTGAACCGGGTATAGACGATCTAATCAGTAAGTATAAAGATAAAAGCTTTTTTTGCTTAAGCTCAGTCCCTGAAAATATTGAATTTGATTACATAATTATTTCAGTCGGAACACCATATGATAAGAAAAATTCTTATGTTGATTTGAAATCAATGGAAGCTGCTCTTTCATCTACATCAAATGTTATTTCTGATAGAACGTTGGTAGTTTTAAGATCGACAGTTTCAGTTTCAACCTCACGAAATTTTGTGTATGAAAAGTTAAAAACTTTTGGCGTGACCCAGCCTAAACTTGCTTTCTGTCCTGAGAGAACAGTTGAGGGTAAAGCGTTAATTGAGTTAAATACACTGCCGCAAATTATTGGTGCATTAGATGATTCTTCGATGGAGATGGCTGAAAAATTTTTCTTAAACCTCTCTGATTCGATCATTAAAGTGGCTTCACTAGAGGCAGCTGAGCTGGTTAAGCTTCTAAACAATACCTATAGAGATTCGGTTTTTGCAATTGCAAATAGTTTTAATAATATTGCTCAAGCATTTGGTATTGATGGAAATGAATTGATTCAAAAATCAAATTTGGATTATCCAAGAAGCAGTATTCCATCTCCAGGTTTTGTTGCAGGGCCATGCTTGGAAAAAGATGCATATATTTTGATTGATAATTTAAAAGATCTTGACTCAAAAAATCTTATCTCTTCAATGAGAAAAATGAATGAAAACCTCGAGCTGAGAATTGCTAAGACTATATGCTCTTTATATAAAAAGAGAAATTGCAATAAGCCAATACTTCTATCTGGAATGGCATTTAAAGGAGTTCCTGCTACAAATGATTTAAGAGGCTCTTCTTCAAATAACATTTTGGAATATTTAATTGCTCAAGGTTTAGAAGGGCACCTACATGATTTTGAAAATCCAGCAAGTATCCTGAAAGAATTTTATAATACTCACTCAATAGATTCTGATGATTTTCAATCAGACAAGCTCCTTGATTACGAATTTATTTTATTGCTTAACAATCATCCCAAATACAAAGAGAAAGATTCCTATGAAATTATATTAAATCTCAAGAAATCTAATCCTAACATCTTTATTTTTGATGCTTGGGACAGCATCGGAGGTATTTCAGCAGAACTCAATGGTAGTTATAAAAATCTAGGAAATATATTCTTATGACCGGATCAATAAAAAATAAGAAGATCATCCTCTCTGGAGGCGCTGGCTTTATTGGACATCACTTACTTAACAGATTGGCCACAAATAATACCGTTTTTATGATTGACAATCTTAAACGTGGGTTATTAAGGCGTTTTAATGAAAATGAAAATATCAATTTCCATCAAATCGATATTACTGATCTAGATCAAATGGTTTCACTTAAACAAGAGGCAGATATCTTTATTCATTTGGCAGCAATCAATGGAACAGAAAATTTTTATCAAAGACCTATAGAAGTCATGGATGTAGGGGTTCTAGGAGTTATAAATGTTTTTAAATATTGTGCTGAAATGTCAATCCCTAAGGTTGTAGTTGCTTCATCAGCTGAAGTTTATCAAAAGCCCAAGACCATTCCGACGCCTGAAGACATAGAATTAGTAGTTCCTTCCCATTTAAATCCTAGATATTCCTATGGACTTAGTAAAATATTTACAGAGTTTTATAGTTTGCATTATGGACTTCAAAAAGACTTATCTGTTTCTATTTTTCGTCCACACAATGTATATGGAGAGGATATGGGATATAAGCATGTTATTCCGGAATTTATGCTACCTTTTTTAAAAGCTAAATCAGAAAATAAAAAAACAGTACTAATAAAAACAAAAGGACCAATTAACTCATCAAGAGCATTTTGCTACATATCAGACATAGTTGATGGAATAGAGGCAATTTCTGATCAAAGTAGTTCCGGTGTTTATAATATTGGTAACCCAACCTCAATTAATATAAAAGATATTTTATTAATGCTTTCTGACATATCTGGCTTAGAGTTACAGATTGATGATTCTAAAAATGAGCATCTGGGTTCTGTGACTGAGAGAGTGCCTGATATTGCAAAGATAGCGAGCTTAGGGTACTCACCAAAGATTAATTTTTTAGAGGGACTTACTAAAACATATAACTGGTATCAAAAAAATTATCATTTATATGAAGAAGAAAAAATAAATACTTACCTTTGAAGATTTTAATTACGGGTGGCAGTGGTTTTGTTGGAAGATACATTGCAAGTGAGCTTGCAAAAAATTCTATGGTCCTTACACCAACACACTCAGAAATGGATTGCTCTAATTCGGCATCAGTGAAAAGTTTTATTAAAAACACAAGTCCTGATCTTATTATTCATACTGCTGCGTTTATTTTGCCAACTGATGAAATGAAAGGTAATCATGAAAACATTCTTCAGAGGAATCAAGTAATTAATAAAAATATTTTGCATCAGGCTGCTTTGCATGATGTAAAAAATATATTTTGTTTTGGTTCTCACACTATGTACTCTCCTGGAATTAAAAAAAATGAATCGAATCTTTTGATAGCTGAAACACCAAATTTTATAAGGGGATATGCAGACTCAAAAAGGCTTTTGCTTCAAGAATGTAAAGAGCATTCTTTATTAGGATTTAATTATAAGATGTTAGTTTTGCCTAGCATCTATGGACCATTTAATTTAGATTCATATCCAAAACAAATGTTAAATTCCATTATTCTCAGGGCAATAAGATTAAAAAAGGAAAAACAAAATATATTAGATGTCCGGGGTAATTTAACCGCCCAAAGGGAGTATATTTTTTTACCTGATGTATGTGATTGGATTTCTAAAAAAATAAAATTCATAGATGAACTTCCTACAGTGCTGAATCTTGGAACGAATAGTATTTTGCCAATCTTGGAATATTACAAAATCTGTAGCAAATTAACTAATTTAGAGCTAAATGTTGAAAAAGAAATGATGTACAAAAATGATGATAAATCTTCAGAAGATCCATTGAATACAACCCAAGCATTAAATTTTGGATGGGGTGTAACTACCCCTATAGAAGAAGGTATAATGCAGACCATAAAGCATATAGAAGGATAATAATGGAATACAAATTGGCAGCTTCATCATGGGGTAAAGAAGAGGTGCAGGCCATGCATCGAATAATTGATACTGGAATGCATTCTATGGGTTCCACGGTAAAAGAATTTGAAGAAAAATTTGCTTCCTATGTTGGAACAAAACATGCGGTCATGGTAAATTCTGGTTCATCAGCAAATCTCATTGGCTTCCATGCCTTGAGATTACTTAAATTTAAGAATGTTGCCCATAAAATTAAAGTAGCTGTTCCAGCAGTCAGTTGGAGCACTACGTATTTTCCTCTTCAGCAACTTGGCTTTCAATTAGTTTTTGTAGATGTCGATTTAGAAAATTTCAATATGGATTTAGACATGTTAGACAAAGTTGCTAGGGAAAACGATTTAGATTTTGTTTGTGGAGTTAATTTATTAGGAAATCCAATGGATTTCGATAGACTTACATCCATTTGTAATGAGAATAATATAATTTTTGTTGAAGATAATTGTGAATCTCTTGGAGCTGAATATAATGGAAAAAAAACTGGTGGTTTTGGTTTATTCGGTTCATTTAGTTTTTTCTTTTCTCATCACCTAGTTACTATGGAAGGAGGAATGGTTTGTACTAATGATGCTGACCTTGCAAACTATGCTCGATCTTTAAGAGCTCATGGGTGGCTACGAGAGGTAGATGAGGACTCTGATTTACATGGTTTACTCGAAGGAGTTTCAGAATTTGAGAAAAAATTTAGATTTGTTGTTCCAGGCTATAACTTAAGACCAATTGAAATGGAGGCCGCCATTGGTTTAGAGCAATTAAAAAAAGCCAACTCTTTTTTTGAAACCAGAAGGTCTAACTTTAGTAAAATAAAAAAAATTCTTTCTCAATATAATGACTTTCATATTCAAGAGGCATATGAAATGGCTACATGGTTTGGATTTGGCATTCTTTTAAAAAATAAACTTGAGGGAAGGAGAAGCGACTTAGTCAAATGTTTTGAAAAATACAATATCGAAGCTCGGCCATTGCTTGCCGGAAATTTCTTAAAAAATCCAGTTATTGAACATCTTGATTATATCGTTCCTTATGCATGTAAAAATTCAGATTACATTGACGAAAATGGGATAATGTTAGGAAACTACAATAGAGATATGACCAATGAACTCCAGCTTCTCGAAGATTGTTTAAGAGAATTTTTTCAAACTTTATGACTTTTTAGCCAAAGTTTAATGAATGAATATTGCCTAGTAGTGGCCATTAATATAATTCCTGGTAAATAAAATACTGTCGCTAAAATATTTTTTTCATAAAATATGTATCTAGTCTCAGTTATAAAAGAATGTATAAAGTTCTTAAAACTTCTTTTTTGTAAAGTTTCAAGAAATTGAAAATCGCTTTTTCCATACCATATCATTCTTTTTAAAATATTTTGTGAAACTTCATCAACATGAATATCAGAGCATGCTATTGGACCAATAGTTTCTATAAAGGCATTAAAAAAAATAGTATCGTCACAGCAATCTACTTCTGTATTATAACCAATCTTCCTCGCGTCTTCTGCATTAATGATATGAGGAGTTCCAATAACATCACGAGAAATAAAAGTAGGAAATTTATTTTTAAACCTAAAATTTTGGCATTTTTCAAGATATTTTTTGGGACATGGAATTTTTTGAGAAAAGGCAAGTGCTTTAAATTTTGAAGTGACAAGCTGATTTAAAATTTTTGAAATACTATTTGACTCAATTCTATTATCGGGGCCAAGAAATATTAAATATTCTTTTGAGACTTTTTCTAAGCCTTTAGATCTAGCTTGGCCAATTCCTGTTCCATCATCTTTAATAAGAATTAGTGAGGTATTTAATTTGTTTTGATAGCTTAAAATTTCTTCAATCTCATTCTCACAACTTGTTACAAAAATTAATTCACCAACACTATATTTATCAGCATTTTTTAGATGAAAACAAACATCATCAAATGAATCTTTTGAGCAGATTACTAATGAGATATTTCTATTTGAAGGGCGATTCATTTAATAAATTTCTATGCTAAATTGCCCAAAAGTGATTTTGAAAGTTTGTAGTTAATTTCTAATTTCTCTATGTCTTCTTTTTCATCTAGATCATTGCTTTGAAAAGTTTTAATGATTATCCAATCCGATAATTCATATTCATTTGATTCTTTTTCATCAAACCATGCACTTTTATATATGTAAAATTGACCAGCATCAATATAAGAGAATCCTAAATCTTGCGATCTTATATTTTGTTTATTTGGAAAATTAGCTTTTAAAGCACCATTGTGAATTTTAAATGTCCATTCAACCGGACCATCCAGCTTAGAAATTGACATGAGAAAATTTTTGGACGACTTGCAAATTTTTGATAATGAATCATCGATAGTCTTTCCATCAATACATATTGAGTGAGAAAAAGTCTGATAGATAAAATCATAATTTTTTAGGTCCTTTTCATAATGCCATTTCATTAAATCGACAACAGTCGAAAAATCATCACAAAATAAATTACTTCTTTTTAAAATTCTTACTTTTTGATTTTTAACTATATCTATTAACTCCTCATCATCGGTAGAAAGAAATATATCTATTTCATGCGAAGCTCTTTGAATATTCCTTATAACCTTATTGATATAGTGATCTCCCTCTAGATCAAGATGATTCTTATTAACAATTCTTTTACTACCCTTTCTTGCAGGAATAATTGCAGCTATTTTCATTTTCTATGTATCAAAAATTTTATAAGGTTAATTATTAGACTAAGATTTACAAAAAATGCATTTCCCAGCCTTGTTTCTTTTCTTTGATTTAAATCAATTTGGAAATTACAAACATCATTTTTATGGATTTTATCAAATTTAAAGAAATCAATTCCAAATTCAAGAATGTTATTTTCATTATAAAGTTTAATATCCCCACATTTAACTCCACACATTAAATCACGGATGCCATACTTGTAATTGAAGTATTTATTAACAATCCTCTCAGATATCCTCTTAATTTTTTCCCTATATCCTATAATTAAATTAAACTTCTCAAACTGAGCGAGGCAATTTTCAATTGATTTAATACCTATTTCATTATCTCCATCAATGATAAGAAATTTTTGATAATTTTTATTTTTTAATTCGTTAAGGCCTTTTTTAAGTGTCGCTTGATAACCGATGTCCTTGCAAAAAAGGATATTGACCCCCATCTCTTGTGCAATTTCTGCAGTTCTATCTGATGATTGATTATCTACAACATATATGTTTTCTTTATTTACTTTGCATCCAGTAAGATTATTTATGACATTGGCAATATTTTCTTCTTCATTTCTTGCTGGAACGATAACGCCTAGCATATATCTTCTTTTAAGATACTTTCATTTGCTGATTTATTTTTGGAAAGAGTTTTGCCTATTAATAAATTCTGTTCATATGGATGAAATGAGTTTTCTGGACACGGTCTAAGAAAATCAAGATCACTCTCTTCTATAACATGCCCTTTTTCTAAGCTTGTTTTACAGACAATTGATCTCCTTTGAACTACGTATGCATTTTGTTCGTTTTCTTCTACTTTTTTCTTACCATCTCCAAGCGTTTCAAAAACTTCTAAAGAAAGATTCACCATTTCTCTCCATTTTGTTGGATTAAGTGCAAATTTGTGGTCAGGCCCCTCACGGTCATTATCATCAGTGAAGTGTTTTTCAAAAACTCTCGCTCCTAAAGGTATAGATCCAAGCACTGATCCGTGCCCAAGAGTATGATCTGACAAACCTAAAATTACTCCTGGAAATAAATTTGTATACTCTTTTAAAACATTTAAATTTACATATTTATGTTTCTCTGGCTCAATCGTATAGTTGGTATTACATTGCATGAGAACCACTTGATTTGGATCTAAGCAATTCATTGCTCTTTTAACATCATCAATTGATGATGCGCCTGACGCAATTAGCACTGGCTTTCCTTTATCAGCAACAAATTTGATGAATTCAGTCCAACTTATATCTCCTGATCCAATTTTATAAAAGCTTAAATATTCATCAACTAGATCGACAGCATCATAGTCGTATGGAGATGTTGAAAATTCAATATCTGCTTTTACACACTCTTCTGCTATTTCTTTTGTCCACTCTCTTTTAAAATGATACTGGTCATAAATCTCTGAAACAGACTTTTTCCAACTAGATTGATGGGTCTGGAGATTTTCAATTTTTTTAAACTCTACATCATTTACTATTTTATCTGCTAAAAAGTGCTGAAATTTTGCGCAATCAGCTCCAGCTTCTTTAGCTATCCAAACAAGTTCTTTCGCTCTTGATAGATCTCCATCGTGATTGGCAGCTAAATCAGCAACGAAATAGGGCTTTTTGTTTAGGGAAATTTCTCTGTTTCCAAGTTTTAACTTCATTATTTTTGTTGTCTAAAAACCGGACTTACTAATTGACCCTTGACTTCGTTTTCTAGATCAAAATATTCCGCATTTAGTTTCAGGACAATATTTTGTATCACATTAAGTGCGAGATCAATGTCTATATCATCATGATCCTCACACATGGCAAAAAACATGTTGAAAAGCATATTTTCATTTAGAAATTCTTTTTGAATAAAAGTTTTTAATTGAATTGCCATTTTAGCCTCAAATGGACTTAAAACAATTTTTCCAGGGTACGAAGTTACATTAATTTTATATTTTGGATTTTCAATTTTATTAAGTTCCAGCTTGATTTTATTAAAAAAATTCTTAGTTTTTAAAGTCAATGCATCAAAAAAATTATGATCTAAATAGTCAATCATAAAGTCTGCGGCAGCTAACCCGATTGGATCTGAGGCATGAGTAAATGAAAAGAATATTTCTTCAAAATTATGCATGTAATTCTTCGGGCCAAGAATTGCAGATACCGGAACTCCATTTCCTATTGCTTTTGCATAGCAGACTAAATCAGGGCGAATTCCTGTATAACCAATTGCACCCTCCTTATGACAACGAAAGCCTGTCCAACATTCATCAAATATCAACAATGATCCATGTTTGTTACATAAATCTCTTGCAAGTTCAAGGAACTCCAAGTTAGGCTCATCCCCAATCATTGGCTCAATAATTAAACATGCAACTTTATCTCCACTTGAATGAAACATTTCTTTTAATTTATTGCTGTCGAAGCCTTCGATTTTTTTGGTTAATGATTTAATAGATTCAGGAACACCGCCAGATCTTGTCGTTGTTCCAATAAACCAATCTTGCCAACCATGATATCCATTGCATATTACCAGTTCTCTTTTTGTAATGTATCTCGATAACCTTATTGCTGCTGAGGTTACATCTGATCCATTCCTAGCAAATCTTACACTTTCACCAAAATTTACAGCTGAGAGCAGTTTTGCAGCAACATCAAATTCAAAATCAGATGGTAAAGAATAAGCTATTCCACTTCTTACCCTCTTAATAATATGATCATTAAGTGGTTTAAAGTTATATCCTTTTATGACTGGACCTAAGCCCATAGACCAATCAGTATACTCTCCCAAGTTAGTAACAAGTTTTGAGCCATAGGCTTTTTTTGCAGTAAGAGGTGAAATTCCTTTAGGATACTGATGATGAGCTTTTGAAAAGGTATGACTTTTGTCTGGGATTATATCGCTGTAATGTTTCATCTTTTATAAAACTAAATCTTCAATCTTGTTAATAGTTTTGGATTGTTGAATCATATCATCCCATTCAAAATTCACATTAAAATTTTTTTGAGTATTTTTAATGATTGAATGTATTTCCGCTATAGTATTTACTCCAAACAAGGTTTTAATTTCTTTTTTGTGACAAAACTTAATTAGGCTAAAGGTTAATTCAAATAAAGATTTTTGACTGAATGGTTTTTGATAATTTTTTTCAAATAATTCTTTAACTTTCAGATAATTATTTGGAAAACATGAGGGTATTTGTGAGTCATCTAAGAATATCAAACCTCTTGAGAAAATGCTCCTTGCAATAATACGATCTAATTCAATGTTATTTTCTTGAATAAACTTTAAGAATTTAAGATCTAATAAATTTATAGGTAATTGAAAAAGAACATCATAATTATTTGGAAACAATGAGTATGCAGTATTAAGACTCTTTAAGTCATATAAAGAGAATCCCATATTGCAACCAATTTTTTTAACCTCTTCATAGTACTTAAATAGTTCGCTAGGCGAATTTTTTTGAATAATCTCTGGATCATGAAAATAAATTGTATGTATTCTATTTAAAGATCGCCCCAATTTTTTGAGTTTGTTATAAAAATCTTGAAGATCATCAAATTTATCTAATTTGGTATCAATTCTAATAGATTGATCTGCCCACTTGAGAATAATTTTTTCAGCATCACCATAAGATGGGGCTGTATCAATATGTCTTATCCCTGATTTGGGAATCTCTAAAAGAAGAGTTCTTATTTCATTCTTAGAAAGAATATTTTCCTTACCTGCATATTTATTTCTCCAGCCTGCACTACCTAAGATAATATTCTCCATTCTGATATGATAATTCATTTGTAAAGATGAAAGTACTTATATTAGGCGCATCAGGAATGCTAGGAACATATTTATGTGATCTTTGCGCGAATGAAGATTATATTTTGTGTTTTCCTTATGATAAAAATAAAAGTCGCCTTGATTTCTTAAAACCACAAGAAGTCATAAATGAAATTAACCGAATTCAACCGGATATTATTATCAATTGTGTAGCAATAACATCTTTTGAGTTTTGCGAAAAGTCTCCGTCTGAAGCAGAACAAGTAAATGCTATAACGCCTAGTATCATTTCGAATCATTGCAGTGAAAGAGGGATATATTTTATTCATATTTCAACAGATCATTTTTATAACAATAAGAATGATTATGCTCATAAAGAAGACGACCCAATTGAAATTTTAAATTGTTATGCAAAAACAAAATTTGATGCAGAAAACTATATCTTAGATAATCCCAGTGCACTCATTCTAAGAACATCCATAATTGGCAGAAGCATAAGGGGAACTTCTTTCCTTGATTGGGTTTTAAATTCTATTTTTAACAAGAAAAAAATTGATTTATTCGATGATGCATATACTTCATTCATTCATTGCAAAGAGCTTTCTATATTAATTCATAAATTAATAAAACATAAACCATATGGCCTATATAATTTAGCATCTCAAGAGGTGTTCTCAAAAGCAGATTTTGCAATTGCCTTGGCAAAAGAGTTAAATATTTTTTTAGATTATGAATTAAAAAGCATAGAAGTTTTAAATGTAAAAAGAGCTAACTCTTGTGGATTAGACTCAGACAAAATTTCAAGTTTACTTAATATACAACTTCCATCAATGAATGATACTGTAAAGGTAAGTGCTGGTGAATATATGAAAAAAACTTAAAATCAGTGAAAAGCCATTATTAATCAAGTAAAATTCATCAATGTTTGACAATAAAGTAATCCTTATCACTGGGGGAACTGGCTCTTTCGGAAACAAGTTCACTTCAATAATTTTAGAGAGATACAATCCAAAGAAATTAATTATTTTTTCAAGAGATGAGTTCAAACAATCTGTCATGAGCGAGAAGTTCAACCATCCCTCTCTGCGTTTCTTTTTAGGCGATGTAAGGGATAAAGAGAGGCTAACTCAAGCCTGTGAGGGCGTAGATTTTATCATTCATGCTGCTGCAATGAAGCAAGTGCCTGCTGCTGAATATAATCCGCAAGAGTGCATAAAAACAAATATTGATGGCGCTCAAAATGTAATTGATGCTGCACTTTTTCAGGAGGTTGAAAAAGTTATTGCTCTTTCTACTGATAAAGCTGCTAATCCAGTAAATTTATATGGTGCAACTAAGCTTGCTTCGGACAAATTATTTGTTGCAGCTAATAATCTTACTGGATCTAGAAAAACTAGATTTGCAGTATCTCGGTATGGAAATGTTGTTGGATCTAGAGGTTCAGTTGTCCCATTGTTTAAAAGATTAGTTTCAGAAAATGCCTCTAAAATTCCAATTACCCATGAAGATATGACAAGATTTTGGATTACTTTAAGAGAGGGTGTTGAGTTTGTTCTTGACAATTTTTTAAGGATGCATGGAGGTGAAATTTTTCTTCCTAAAATACCATCTGTAAGAGTGACGGATCTAGCTAAAGCATATGCCCCTAATATACCCATAGAAATTATTGGCATTAGACCTGGAGAAAAGATTCATGAAATAATGTGTTCCAGCGACGAGTCTCACTTGGTTGTTGAATTTAAAAAATTTTTTGTCATCAAGCCCTCCATAAAGTTTCATGGAGAGTCTTTAGATTACGTTAATACTCTTAATGACGAAAAGGGTGTCAATGTAGATCTTGGCTTTGAATATAATTCTGGAACAAATCCAGTTTTTTTGTCAGTCAAAGAAATTGAAGAATTTGATGCTAAATCACAAATTTAGTTTTTTTTAAAAATCTATGTCTTCAAAAATAAATATAGCTGTTTTAGGACTTGGATATGTTGGTCTTCCCTTAATGCTTGCTTTGTCAAAGAAATTCTCCGTTGTTGGATTTGATACCTCTCACAAAAGGATAAATGAATTAAAAAGAGGGGTAGATAATACCAATGAATCTAAGCAAAGTGATTTAAAAGAAAATCTAAACTCTTTTACAAGCTCTGTTAAAAAAATTAAAAACTGTAACGTATTTATTGTTACTGTTCCGACTCCTATAAAGAGAAATAAATCTCCAGACTTAAAATATTTGAATGGTGCATGCTCAATAATTGGTAAGATTTTGAAAAAAAATGATCTTGTTATTTTTGAATCAACTGTTTATCCAGGCCTTACAGAAGAAGTTTGCGTTCCAATTTTAGAAAAATTCTCCTCACTTTCTTATCGTCAAGATTTTTCAGTTGGTTACAGTCCAGAGCGCATCAACCCAGGAGATAAAAATCATAAAATAAAAGATATAGTTAAGGTCGTCAGCGGTTCTGATCCAATCGCTGCTAAGCGGGTTAATGATATATATACAAAGATTATTTCCGCTGGAACATATATCGCATCTTCTATAAAAGTTGCTGAGGCCGCAAAAGTCATTGAAAATACCCAAAGAGATATCAATATTGCTCTTATCAACGAACTCTCAAGAATATTTGACTTAATGGAAATTGATACTAATGAGGTATTAGAGGCTGCTAATACCAAATGGAATTTTATTGATTTTAAACCAGGTCTAGTAGGTGGTCATTGTATAGGAGTTGATCCTTATTACCTGACATATAAGTCTAAATCGCTAGGGTTTTCACCAGAAATGATTTTAGCTGGAAGAAATACTAATGAAAATGTTCCAAAATTTATTGTTAATAAGTCTCTTAAAGTAATGAAACGAAGAGGGTTTGTACCTAAATTATCTAAGGTTTTGATGTTAGGACTGTCATTTAAAGAAAATTGCCCTGATACTAGGAATTCTAAATCTTTTGAAACTTTATCATTTTTATTAAGCAAAGTTTCTTATGTTGATGTTTATGATCCTATTGCAATAACTGATAAACATTCTTTTGAAGCATTCAAAAAAAGTAATTTTAAAATTTTAAAAAAACTCCCCAAAAAAGCTCAATACAATTTAATAATCATCGCAGTCTCACATTCTATATTTAAAGAAATTGGTGCAAAAGCAATAAAGTTTTTAGGTTCAAAAAATGCAGTTATTTTTGATGTTAAAGGTTTATATTCTTTAAATAATAAATTTATCAGGTTATGAAGAAAATTCTTGTTACAGGAGCCGCTGGATTTATTGGATTTCATCTTTCAAAAAAATTAATAGAACAGGGTTATGCAGTTATAGGAATTGATAATGTTAATAACTATTATGATATTAATCTAAAAAAAGCTCGACTGAAGATTTTGCAAAAATTACAAAATTTTAAATTTTTTGAAATAGATATTTCAGACCAGTCTACTCTAAGAGAACTTGGACAATCTAATAATTTTCAAATAATTATTAATCTCGCTGCTCAAGCTGGTGTTCAATACTCTATTGAAAATCCATATGTTTACATTGATTCAAATATTAGCGGGTTTTTAAATATTTTAGAGTTGTCCAAAGATCAGAATGTAGAACATTTAATATATGCATCTTCAAGCTCAGTCTATGGATTAAACTCCTCCCCATTTAGCGAGCTTGATGCTGTTGATCATCCAATCAGTTTATACGCAGCAACTAAAAAAAGTAATGAATTAATGGCTCATACTTATTCATATTTATATAATATGAATACTACTGGGCTAAGATTTTTCACAGTTTATGGTCCTTGGGGTAGGCCTGACATGGCACTATTTAAGTTCACTAAAGCACTAATTGAAGGCACACCAGTTAAAATAAATAATTACGGCGATCATTCAAGAGATTTTACATATATAGATGATATTGTTGAAGGTATTCTTGCCGTGCTTGATAAAACTCCTCAAAATTTCAACAAAAAAAATGTACTATCACCATCTGAGAGCTCTGCTCCATGGAGAGTACTTAATATTGGAAGAGGAGAGCCAGTTAATTTAATGGATTTTGTAAAAAATATTGAAGAATATTTTGGAAAAGAACTTATTAAAGATTTCCAGCCTTTGCAACCTGGAGATGTACCTAATACTTCTTGTGACACAAGAAGCCTTCAATCTGATTATGGCTACAAACCTTCGATTTCTCTTAAGGAAGGTGTAAATCATTTTTTAGATTGGTATGTTGAATTTTATAAGATACAAATTTGACAATGAAAAAAAGAATAATCTTTATACCAGTCGAGACTATTGCGAGAGAGTTAGATTATAAAATTGTTTTAGCTAGTAACTTACTTTCAAAGGATAATATTATTTTCTTGGGACAGCATGATTTTTTAGACTCAATATTAAGAAATTTTAAAGATGGAAGCTACATCGGTAAGCATGTTTTTAAGGAATCCTTTCCTTGCCCTCTTGGCTTATATGCAAAGTATAAAAAAAATAGGTTTTCTATTTTCTGGATGCATGAAGAAGGTGGTATCTATGCCGGCGATCAAAAAAATTGGAAAAAGGTACTTGATGAATTGCTTGATCCAAAAGTTCTAAAAAAGGATGACGCAATATTTACATGGGGGGAGTTTCAAAAGAGACACTATAGTTCATTATCCTCTATTCAATCTATTAACGTTGGAGTTCCAAGATTCAACTTATTTGAATCGAGCATATTAAGATCAATCATTTCAAAATTTAATAGAGTTGAAGACAAAAATTACATACTCATAAACACAAATTTCTCGACAGTTAATTATCATTCTGATCGTGAAGAAATGCTTAAAAATTTGATTAATACTTTTCAAAATGATTCTGCAAATGTTCAATTAGCTATGCATTTTGCATCTCAAAATAAAATTTTTAGTCACTTTATTGAGCTTGTAACTACATTAGCTAGAAAATATCCTAATCAATTATTTGTATTTAGACCTCATCCAACAGAATCAACAAAAATATATAAATTATTGTTTTTAAATCTTGAAAACGTAAAAGTTACAAAGAAATTTTCTGCTGTGGAATGGATGGACAAGTGTAACTGCTTAATTCAGAATGGCTGCACTACATCTCTAGAGGCATTTTTTATGGGTAAAAGGGTTATTAATTTTTTCCCATTTGAAGATAAAGATTCAATTAATATAACCAAAGAATTAGGTATATCGTGTTCAACTATAGAGGAGGTAGAGAGCTTTGCACTTAATGGACAATCTCAAACAAAATCGTTAATCAATCTAGAAGAATTACCTGAATTAATCAAAAATTTAAGAAAAGAATACTTTGAGAATGAGATAATCAATGAGTTACAAAAGTTAATTGAAAAAAAGGAGCTATTTTCTTTTAATTACAATCTCTTGATATGTAAAATTCAAATTGCTTTATTTTTTAAAAATATTTTAAACAATTTTAAATTATTGCCCAGATACTTTCTTTTTAAAAATAAATGGAAAGATTATAAAATGGCAGTTTCACATTTTCCTGGATTTTCAAAGCAGGAAACAATTGAAAAGTTTAATTATTTGTCCAAGAAGACCCTAAAAGATCATAATCTTAAGTTTATTGGAAAAGATCTCATAATCATTTCTCAAAAATTAGATCATGATTAAGTATCTTAAAAATTTAGAGATTTTTTTTGATTCCGACGGAGATAAAAAAAAATATATTTCGATAGTTCAGTTTGCTTTTCTTATATCAGCTATTTTCGAATTAGGGGGAATCTTTCTTTTAGGTCCATTAATATTTATTGCAACATCAGGTGCTGATTCTTTAAGCAATCAGTATGTATCTTTAGCCTATAATTTAATAGGAAAAGACTTTGCTGATTTTTTCTCGATTGTAGTTCTGGGGACAGCTGGAATTATTTTATTAGGTGGATTAGTTTCTTCATTTTCAGTAATTTTGCTGTCTAGGATTGCTACACAATCAGGTGTAATTTTAGGAAATAAGTTGTTCAGGCATTATATTTTTCAACAATGGCCTTTTTATCTAGAAACCTCTAAAAACAAAATGATAAATGAAATTTATCAAGAAACATCAAGAGTTACTCAGAACTTTCTAGTCCCATTGTTAATGATTAACAAAAGCATAATAACTACTTTTTTTATAATACTTGGTTTGCTCTTTGTGGATATAAAACTCACTGGAGCTTTTTTTTTATTTCTCTCAATTATATATATATTAATGTATCTTCTTTTCAGGCAAAGGCTTTACAGAAACTCTGAATTATTAACTGTTGCGCACGAAGAAAGGCTTGATTATTTAAATGATGTTTTTGGCTCTATGAAGCAAATTAAAATATGGAATAATGAAAAATATTTTTTATCGGGTTTTGATGTTGCAAGCCAGAAATGGGGCAGTATTTATAGACAAAATTTAAATATTGCTCTTTTACCAAGATATCTTGTAGAAACTTGTATTTTGGTAGGCGCTGTTATATTAATCTTTTTTACTTTCTCATCAGGCATTAATGTTTCTGAAACTATTCCTAAATTTAGTATCTTTTTATTCAGCGCCTTCAAGCTTCTTCCAGCATTACAAGCTTTATATTATTCATCTTCACAAATAAGAGGAAACATATATTCACTTGAGAATATCCTTAATATTTTGACATCTAGGTCTGATGCAGTTGAAGCAACTAAAGATATAACTATGATAGATAGGCAAATAGATAAAGTTACACTTAAAGACATTTCCTTTTCATATGAAGGGGCAGAAGAATTTGCAATCCAAAATGTGTCTCTATCTCTTGAAAAAGGTTCTATCGTTGGAGTGACTGGGCATTCAGGTGCAGGTAAATCGACCTTTCTTGATATCCTGATGGGCCTTCAAAAGCATTCATCAGGCTCCATTCTTATCAATGAACATAGTGCAAAAATTTTTGATAATTCAGATTGGTTTAAAAAAATATCTTATGCACCACCATCAACCTCATTATTCAAAACTGACTTAGAAATGAACATATTATTCAATGCTAAAAATTCGTCTATTGAGGAGGCTTTTAAGGTAGTAAATTTAGATTTTCTAAATCTTGATGCTGATTTGTTTAAGCAATTTTCTCAAGATGATTTTAGTGAGGGACAATTACAGAGAATAGGTTTGGCACGAGCAATAGCAAAATATGATTCTGAACTTATTATTTTAGATGAGCCAACGAGCGCACTTGATAATGTGAATAAAAGAGTATTTGTCGAAAGTCTTAAAAAATACAAAGATGATAAATGTATTGTTTTAGTTACTCATGATTTAGAGCTTTTAAAGGATGTTGACAAAATAGTAGTATTTTCAAATGGAAATTTAGAGGAGTATCCCGACTTCGAAACTGCTATTTCTAAATCTGAAGAACTTACTCGTTTAAAAGATGGATAAAAATTTTTATCTTTTTGTAATTCCAGATTCTAAAAATCATGGAGCTCAGAATTTCTTTAGAAGATTACATCAAAACTTTGATTCAAAAAATAAAATGCTTCTTATTGAAGATCAAAGGAGTTTTATAGAAAATTTTTTTTTATTAAATAATTTATCTAAAAATAAAAAATTAAAATTAATTACAACTGTAAATTCAAATAAGTTAGGATTGTTATATAAAATCTTCAATCGAAAAATCGATCTAATTGCAAGACTTGGCAATACTGTAAGTCAAGAGATTAAAAAGAAAACATTGAAGTTTATATTACATAAAATTTTTTATTATTTACTAATATTGTTCTCAAAGAAAATTATTTTCCAATCAAAGTTAATGAAAAATGATTTTATTAATTTTTTTAATTTTGAGAATTATCTTGAAAAGTTCACGGTTATAAACAATGGAGTATCAATTCCTGATCAAAATAGTGTTAACTATAAAATAAATTCAAGATCATTTAAAAGATCAAAACTGAATTTCTTATTAGTTGGATCATTTAAGCATCAGAAAGGCTATGATATTTTTTTTGATTCATTAAATTATCTAGAAGGTTGTTTGATTGAAAAGATTCATTTTCACATATGCGGTGCTGGAGAAAAATTTAATTACTTTAAGTCAATTTTAATTAATAGTAAGTATGAAAAAATTGTAACTATGCATGGAGAAGTAAAGCCCGAAAATTTTTATAATGATTCTAATGTTTATTTGCTCCCTTCTAGATTTGAGGGATTTTCAAACTCTCTTATTGAGGCACTAAGTTTTGGATTGCCAGCAATAGTTGCAGATTGTCCAAGTGCAAATAGAGAAGTCATATCAGATAATTTTAATGGAGTATTCTTTTCAAATGAAAACAGCAAAGATTTGGCTAATAAAATCAAATATATGGTAGAAAATCATGCACAATTCAAAAAAGAATTAATTATAGAAGATGTGATCAGGAGATTTTCAATTAACGTGATAGCATCTCTTTATAAAAAATTATTTATTTAAAACACTACTGGAGAATTTTTATTTATGTGCGGTATAAACGGATCATTTGTTCCTAGATTCGATAAAAATGTATCAATTAATCAGATAAAGCACATGAATAATGATATCAGTCATAGAGGACCTGACTCAGATGGCATTTTTTTTGATGATGGCTTTTGCTTGGGACATCGAAGATTATCTATATTAGATGTTTCAAACAATGCCTCTCAACCAATGACTTCAGAGAACGGTAGATTTGTAATTGCTTTCAATGGGGAAATTTATAATTTTCAAGAAATAAGTAAAATTTTATCTCACAAATTTAATATTAAATTTAAAACTTCAAGTGATACCGAAGTATTAGTAAATTTAATCCAATGTATTGGTATTCAAAAAGCTTTAGAGATGCTCGAGGGAATGTATGCATTTTGTTTATACGATATTAAAGATAAGCAAGTCTATCTTGCTAGAGATAGGTTTGGTGAAAAGCCTATTTACTTTTTCTGCAAAAATGATTTTTTTTATTTTAGTTCTGAAATGAAGCCATTAATTACGCCTTTGAAAAACCAGTTAACCATAAATTTAGATAGCCTAGATCATTTTCTAAAAAAGTCATATATTAATACTGATTCAAGTATTTTTAACGAGATAACGAAAGTAAAGCCCGCAACATTTATTCATATTGACCTGAATACAAAACAAAATCTTCAACCAAAAGAAACTGTTTATTGGGACTATGAAGACTTGTGCATTAAAGAGAATAATCAATCTTCTCATTTCTCAAAAGCTCAATACAATATTTCTAAAGAGCATTTAGATAATCTACTAAATAAAACAATTCATAAGACTATGATCTCAGATGTACCACTTGGTGCATTTTTATCAGGTGGGTATGATTCATCATGTGTTGTAGCATTCATGCAAAAAAATTCTATGAAAAAAATTAAAACATTTTCTATAGGTTTTGATGATGCTGCTTATAATGAAGCTGAAGACGCAAAAAAAATATCATCCTATCTCGGAACAGATCATCAAGAATTATATTTATCTGAAAAAGATTTACTTGACACAATAATGAATCTTCCAAATATTTACTCAGAACCTTTTGCTGATTCATCTCAAATTCCAACCATTCTTCTGTCAAAATTGACAAGATCTAAAGTTACAGTATCTTTAAGTGGTGATGGTGGGGATGAAATCTTTGGTGGATATGGAAGATATTTTTTGGGTCAAAGAGTAAAATCTTATTTAGGATTTTTGCCTTACAATCTTAGGAAGGCTATAAAATCATCTAAATTAATAAATCTACAAAAACCATTAGTTAAGGCATTATTTGGAAAATCTGTTACAAATTTTGACCAAAAATTTATTAAATTTGAAAAAGTATTTGATTATTTAGATGATAAGAATCTGTTTGATAAGTTAGCTTTATTTGATAACAATTTAGTAAAAGGTCCAGCTGCATCAGTAAAAACAAATTTAATTTGGAATACGGATATTAGCTACTATAAAAAGGCTATGATTGATGATGCAATTAATTATCTTCCTGGCGATATACTTACAAAAGTTGATATTGCAGGTATGTCCGTAAGTCTGGAGACAAGAATTCCACTTTTAAATCATAAAATTGCAGAGTATGTAGCACAATTGCCACTATCATTTTTATATCAAAATGGAACAGGAAAATATATTCTTAAAGACATAGTTCATTCATATATTCCAAGAGGTTTAATGCATAGACCTAAAAAAGGATTTGATATTCCCCTTGGTTCTTACATTAGAAATGAGCTGAATGATTATGTATCAAGCAAAATAGAATATGGCAGACATCACTTTTCAGACGTATTGGATTTCGATGAGATTGAAAAAGTATTGAATAATCACAATAATTTTAAGATAGAAAATCCTAATTTGATATGGAATATAGCTTCATTTTTTGCATGGCATGAACATTACATCAAATAAAAAAATTATTTTTATTGTCCCAGAATTAAAGTTTTTTTTAAGTCACAGACTTCAACTAGTTAAAGGATTAGTCAATGAGGGCTGGAATTTTATAATTGTTACCGCGAATGATTATCAGCCGCCCAATGAACTTGGAATTAGCTATAAGATTTTTGATACTCACAGGAAAAGATTCTCTTTTTATAACTTATTTAAAAATGGATTTAAATTGATAAGCCTAATTCGTTCCGAAAATCCAAAAATGGTATATGCAGTTTCACATAGGTCGATTTTTTTAGCTAGAATTGCAAATTTTTTTACAAGAAATACTTCTATTTATGCAATCTCAGGAATGGGATCTATTTTTTCAGCCCGAGTAGGTACTAAGTTTGAAAATAAGAATTCAATTCTTCAGTCTTTAGTCTTGCTTGTGTATAAATATTTAATTCGCTCAAGGTTTTCTAACTTTTTATTACAAAATAACAATGATCGTAGCTTTCTTATCAAATCTAAGATAGCTAAAAAAAACAACACATTTATTATTAAAGGTAATGGATTAGAAAATACTAAATTTAGCAATACTAAGGTCATTAGTACCAAAATTAAATTTGTGATGATTTCAAGACTTTTAAAAGATAAGGGCATAGTTGAATTTTTAGAGGCTTGTAGGATTCTAAAAAATGAATACAAAGAAAATAATCTCGAATTTAGTATTTATGGAGACATTGATGAGGCAAATTTTAATTGCTTAACCATGGAGGACATTAAACCTTACCTTTGTGAACAAATACTTTATCGAGGATTTAGTGAAGATGTACAAAAAAGAATTAAAGAATCGTCAGTTGTTGTTCTGCCATCTTATAGAGAGGGCTTCTCTAAGGTGCTTATGGAGGCTCAGGCTAATTCGAGACCAGTCATAACATCAAGTGTCACCGGATGTAAAGATGTAATAGTTGATGGAGAGACTGGCTTTCTTGTTGAACCAGCAAATGTTGAAGAATTAGTTGATAAAATGCAATTGTTTATCTTAAATCCTAATCTCATCAATGAGATGGGAGCCTGTGCATATGATCATGCAATCAAACATTTCACACTAAGAAGAGCTATTGATGAACATTTAAAAATGTTTGAATCAATTCTAAAGAACTAAATCAGTTATAATACTAAAAAAATAAGTTCAGGTTACTGTATGAACAAACTTCTAAAATATTATCTTGAAATTAAGAGCAAGAAAAAATCTATATTTCTCTCAGTCTTATTCTTTTTTGTTGCTGGTTTCTTCTTTGTATTAAATGAGACTCCAAAATACTCAATAAATATTGCGGTAAATCAAAATAGCGAAGATTCTCAGGGCGTTAATCCTGGGAAAATTGTTTCACTCGCTCTTGGCCAAGGATCAAGTAATGCTTCGAAATTTTATTATGACCTATCTGAAG
The DNA here is from genome assembly GCA_902599315.1 of uncultured SAR86 cluster bacterium. GTDB lineage: Bacteria > Pseudomonadota > Gammaproteobacteria > Magnimaribacterales > D2472 > D2472. The sequence goes on from CACKEY010000001.1 coordinate 484,133, forward strand.
CATTTTATTCTCAAGAAGTTACAACCTCGTATGATAAGAAACATCAAGGAGTAAAAAAATTCTTTGGCAGCTTTTATGATGATAATACAAAAGAGTATTCACAAATCTGGAACATGGCTAATAGAATTCAATATCTTAAGTTTCTTCTTTTGGGGATAGATTACAACCCAATTCCCAATGAATACTTACTCAATAATTTTATTAAAGGGAGTGTAAGTATTAACTATGATGAATTTGCCGATTTGATTTATATTACCTCAATGACTGACTCACCAGATCAAATAAAACAACTCATTATTGATTTAATTAAAGAAACTGATAACTACTTTAAAACTAAAGAAAAAAATCAAATTGATGAAAGAATAAACTTCCTTACAAGTGAACTTAATTCTATTTCCTCTATTTCACAGAGAGATGCTATTTCAAGAATTCTTCAAAATCAATTTTTAAAAAAATCCCTAGTGGGTACAAATGATTTATATAAAATTAAAATTGTAAGAGATATTGAAATATCAGAATACCCAGTTCAGCCCAATGTTTTATTTTTATTAGTTCTCTTTAGTATGTTTGGTTTTTTTGTAATGATTGCTTATCACACATTGCTTTTTCTTAAAAATGAGTTTAATTGGATCTCTAGTATTGAATGATCTTGTAAAAGATTTATTAAAAAACAATGCTTTTTGATTCCGGAATTGATTACTATAGCCTTAGTAATCCAATAATATATTTATTATCTGAGTCTACGAACTTAATCTTTTGTTTTATATTTGTTCTGATATTTTTTTTCTTAAAAAAGATCAGCTCTATTGAAGCAATTTTTTGGATTGTTCTGTTTTTATTTGCGTTCGTTATCAATATTGTAATTAATCAAAATCAATTTCCGGACATTGGTGGTTATTTAAGATGCGTAAGAGATCTGAGAGACAATTTTTATTTTGACGAGCTTGGCTGTCAATTAATTCAAAGCGGTGGAGAGGATAATTTAACACTTTACTCTTTTAAAAGAGGTCTTCCGGCAATAATTTATTCACTAATTCCAATGCCATCAATTGCGACATTTTCATCAATTGGTTTAATCAATAAGTTATATATTTTTTTTATATATGTATTTCTCAAACCATACATACCGCTTAAAAGAAATTTAATTGTTTTAGCAATTTTAATGGTCCTTCCTTCCGTTCTTTTGTATTCTTCTCTTGGCTTGAGAGATAACTTAATTTTTTGCACGCAGGTCATGCTAGTTTTTTCAATTCTTAAAAGATATTTCTTTTTTTCAACATTTTTATTGATTGCTCTTTCTGCAATTAAAATTCAAAATGGAATAGTATTTTCTTTCCTTTACTTTGGAGTTTTTATCTTTCAAGCAGATAAAACTTTTAAAGCTTTTTATTCATATTGCATATTAGTTTTTTTTGCAATGTTAATTATGGGAGATATATTATTGGCAACACTAAACTACTTTAAACTTGCTTTTTTAAATGAAGATAATGCAATTGCAAATATAAAAAGTTTTGTTCCTTTTAAGTCAGTAATAGAAATAATTTTTATTTCACCATTAAGTTTTCTTGAGGGCTTGATAAGACCACTTCCGCTAAGTATAAGTTATGGAATATTTTTCATTGAATCAATAATTCATATTTTTTTAATTACCTTTTTGCTTAAAAATGTTGTAAGGAAAGATTTCTACAACCCACAATTTCTAATTGTATTCTTAACATTTTTCATAGGCATCGTTTTAAATAGTTTAGTAATTGAAAATGACTTTACTTATGTTAGGTATAAGTATACTTTTGTGTCCATGTTCATCATCTACCTATTAATATATAAAAATATTTCTAAAAAAACCATTCAGTGAATTTATGGTAAAACCAAAAAAAAGAATTTTAGTAATATGCCCTTACCCAGAAGGCTATGCTGCTAGTCAGAGATTGAAATATGAACAATACTTTGACCTATGGAAAGAATCAGGTTATGAAATCACCGTTTCTTCTTTTTTTAATTTTAATACATGGAAAATTTTATATGAGGATGGATTCTTTTTTAGAAAAATTTTAGGAACTTTAAGGGGTTATATTATAAGATTTTTAGACTTGTTTAGACTATCGCAGTTCGATCATATTTATGTTTGCATGTGGGTGACTCCTCTAATAGATTCAATATTTGAGAGATTATTTTTAAGAATATCAAATCACTTAATTTATGATTTTGATGACGCAATTCATACTGAAAAAGATCCAAATAATCAAAGCTTTTTAAAAAAAATTTTTAAAGGTCAAAAAAAAATTAAGCTCCTTATAAAAAAATCTGATTCAGTAATAACTAGTTCTCCATTTAATTTACAATATTGTAAAGATAACAATTATTTCGAACGTGCGGCCTATATTCCATGTTCTTTAAATATTAAAAGGTTTATTCCTGATTATAAAGACTATAATAAAACCAAGCTATCAATTGGGTGGACTGGAACTTATACTTCAGCTGCATATTTAGATTCAATTAAGGACATCCTTCATGAAGTATGTATTAACCTTGATTTGAAATTAATTTTAATTACAAATTTTGATTACGACATTCCTGATATTGACATCGAGGTAATCCGATGGTCAAAAGAATCTGAGATATCTGATTTGCAAAAAATAGATATCGGTTTATACCCACTAATAGAGAGCCCATGGGCATTAGGAAAGGGTGGACTAAAGGTTTTGCAATATATGTCATTGGGAATACCTTCAATCTCATCAAATTTTGGTACGGCCCAATATATTGTAAAAGATGGAATTAATGGATTTTTAGTAGATACTAAAAGTGAATGGATTGATAGAATATCAGCACTTGTTGGAGATAAAGATCTGAGAAAAAAAATGGGTACGGAGGCAAGAAGACATATCGAAAGTAATTACTCTACAGAAGTGATTAATGGGCTTTATTTAGCTTCAATCAACGAATCAATCAAATGATTACTGAGAGTAAATCTTGTAGATTGTGTGGCGGACTAATTAAGGAAATTGCTTATCTGTGTGACTCACCGCCTGCCAACAATTTTGATTCAACTTTTCAGAAAAATAAAACTCTAGCTTTCCCTTTGGCAATAGATTTTTGTAAAAATTGTTCTAATATTCAGCTACGACACTGCCTTGGAGAAGATCTTTTATATTCAGATTATACTTACATAACACCAAAATCTGAATCACTTCAAAATCATTATGATTCATTAAAGTGTTACTCAGTAAAAAAAATTAAAAATCTTAAAGATATTGATGTTGTTGAGATTGGTTCCAACAGCGGAGATCTTTTAAAGTTTTTAAAGCCCTTTGTAGGCTCTGTTCTCGGAGTCGATCCAGCAAAAAACGTTGCCAAGATTGCTAATGAAGCTGGAATAGAAACCCTCAATTGTTTTTTTAATCAATCTATTGCAGATAAGATTAAGCTAAATAAAAAACTTGTTAACTTAGTTATTGCACGTCACATGTTCGCGCATAATTCAAATCCCTCGGAAATGTTGAATGGAATGAAAAATCTTATTAATGATGATGGTTTAATTTTTATAGAAAATGCTTATGCAATTGATACTTTCATGCATGGAGAATTTGATCAAATTTATCATGAACATATGTTTTTTTACTCAGTGAAGAGCATGGAAAATTTGTTAATTAAAAATGGACTACACCTTCATGATATTCTTTTTTCTGATGTTCATGGTGGCTCAATTGTATTCATTGTTACTAAAAGAAATATCGGTAAAACTGAAAAACTTAAAGCTCAAATTAAACTAGAAGATAGTCTTTTCAAAGATGATAAAATTTTTAAGGTATTCATAAATAAAATTGAGGAAGTTAAAAAATTTATAAATAAAAAAATAAAATACGCAAAAGAAAATAATTTAACTATTGCAGCATATGGCGCACCAGCAAAAGCATTTACAATGTTTGCTTTGCTTGGTCTAAATAAGGAAACCATAAAATTTTGTGTAGATACTTCACCTACTAAGATTGGAAAATCTTTTCCAATATTTGACATACCAATTATTTCAGAAGAAGCAATGCAAGACGAAAGTTATGATGTTCTTTTAGTTACCGCATGGAATTATAAAAGTGATATTTTAAATAAGGCACCAAAAATTTTTCAATCTGGGACAGAATTAATATTTCCTCTTCCAGAGCCAACCAGCATGAAAGTCTAATGGCACTAATTGAAACTAATGTTTTTGAGGGCGTCAAAGTGCTTGAAAAAACTATTTTTTATTCAGATCTTGGTTATTTTTCTACAATTTTTAGTGCCGAAAACTTAAATATTAATTTTGTTCAGGATAGTGTCTCTAAATCAATGCATGTTGGAACAATCCGAGGAATGCACTTTCAAAAAGGAAAAAACGCACAGGCTAAATTAATTAATGTCATTGAAGGCTCTATATTAGACATTTTTGTAGATTTAAGAGAAACCTCGTCAACCTATTTGTCATATGGCTCTATTTTGTTAGATGCTGCCCATGGGAAATCATTATTTATTCCTAGAGGATTTGCGCATGGTTTTATTACTTTAAAAGAAAATTCAATTATTAGTTACAAATTGGATAATTTTTATAATCCTGAATCTGAGGAAACACTTTTATGGAATGATCCTGATATTGGTATAATATGGCCTAAAATGGATAGCTATAAACTTTCTCAAAAAGATCAAGAGGGTAAAAACCTTAAACAAATTCTTTCACAGAAATAAGCATTATTATGATTCCAAATTCTAAGATAAATAGAATTCTTGTTACTGGCGGCATGGGTTTTATAGGCTCTAGTTTTTTGTTGAAGTGTTGCAAAAAATTTCCCAACATAGAATTTATTAATGCAGACAATTTAAGCTACTCTTTCTCACCAAAAACTCAAGAGGAGCTCAATTTACATAAGAATCATTCCTTTTTGAAAACTGATATATGTGACATTGATGCTTTGGAGAATATCTTTAGAAATTATCAAATTAATATGATTGTTCATTTTGCCGCAGAATCTCATGTTGATAACTCGATTGAGGCTCCCTTGAGATTCATTAATACAAATATTTCAGGAACTTTTAATTTATTAACAATCGTTAAACAGCAACAAGAAAAAGGAAATAGCATTTATTTTCATCATATTTCAACAGATGAAGTTTATGGCTCATTGAACGAAATAGAATCTCCTTTTACAGAAAAATCTAATTTTGCTCCAAGCTCTCCTTATTCCGCAACTAAGGCAGCTTCTGATTTATTGGTTGAGGCATGGGGAAAAACTTACGGATTGAAGTACCTCATTACTAATTGCAGTAATAACTTTGGTCCTAGACAGTTTAGTGAAAAGCTTATACCAAAGGTTATTCACAATTGCATAAATAAAGAAAATATTCCTATCTATGGTTCTGGATCAAATATCAGAGATTGGTTATATGTAGAAGATCATATTGATGCAATCTTATCTTTATATAAAAAAGGTTTATTTATCAATGAAAGATTTAATATTGGAGGTGGATATGAAGTTACTAATATTGAAATTGTAAAAATTATTTTAGGTATTCTTGAAAAGGATCATGGTTATAGCGGCTCAGAAATGCTTATTAAGTATGTTGAGGATAGAAAAGGTCATGACTTTAGATATTCTATTAATAATAGTAAATTAAGACTTGCAACCGGCTGGAAACCAGTGGCAAGTTTTCATGAGCAGCTCAAGACCACAATCAATTGGTATGTAAAAAATAAAAACTGGTGGAAAAAATGATTACCATTTTGGGAAAAAATAGTCAGTTAGCACAATGCCTTATTAAAAAAATAAAATGTCCTATTAATATTCTCTCTTCAAATGAAATAGATTTCCGTGATTATAATAATATTGAAGTAGTTTTAAGTAAATTTTCAAACAAGATAATAATTAATTGTTTTGCGTTTAATGATGTCGAGGATGCAGAATCTAACCAAGATGCATATAAAATAAACCATATTGGTTTAGAAAAAGTTGCAAAATTCTGCGCTAAAAATAATATTGTATTGATTCATATTTCAACAGATTTTATTTTTGATGGAAATAAAGGCCATTACATAGAAACTGATCCTGCTAATCCAATTAATCATTACGGTAAATCAAAAGCACTTGGTGAGCTTTCAATTCAGAAGTACTGTAGGAAGTATATTATTCTCAGGACTTCTTGGCTGTATAGTCATTTGGAAACTAAAAATAATTTTTTATTTAAGATTAAAACTTTAGCTTTAGAGGATAAGAAGGACTTATTTGGCGCTGAAGATATAGTTGGTTCTCCAACATCCTCACTGAGCTTAGCTGACGGTATCTATAAATTGCTTGAGTCAATTGATACTTATGATTTCTCTTTGAAGTTATTTCATTTTTCAGACTTGGGATCTGTGTCTCGATTTACTTTTCTTGAGGAAATAGTAAAAAAACTTAATCTAAAATTTAATCTGTCAAATTCAGTTCATCCCACTCAAAATAGTTATTTTAATTTAATTGCTCCAAGGCCCTATAATACAAGCCTTAACTCATCTTTATTTTCGGAAACATTTAACTTTAGATCACAAGATTGGAAAAAAGCTTTAAACAAAACAATTGAATTATTATGAAAGGTATTATTTTAGCTGGCGGATCGGGTACACGACTTCATCCACTAACATCAGTAAGATCTAAACAATTATTACCTATTTTTGATAAACCGTTAATTTATCATCCCTTAACGACTTTAATTTCATTAGGTTTAAATGATATTTTAATAATTTCTAATCCTAATCAAATTAATGACTTTAAGTTTTTGCTTGGAGATGGTTTAAATTTTGGTATAAATTTGTCATATGAAATACAGGAAAGACCTAATGGAATTGCTGAAGCCTTGATAATTGGGGAATCATTTCTTGGGAATGATAAATGTGCGTTAATTTTAGGCGACAATATATTTATTTCAGACAAGTTAAATTCCTCTCAAATTACAGATTTTAAAAGTGGAGCTAAGATCTTTACAATTGCTGTAAATGATCCTGAAAGGTATGGAGTAGTTAAAATTATAGAAAATAAAGTAATGGATATTGTAGAAAAACCCAATGAATTTATTTCAAACAGTGCAGTTACAGGATTGTACTTCTATGACAGTGAGGTTTCCTCAATATGCAAAACCCTTTCTCCATCAGAAAGAAATGAGTTAGAGATTACTGACTTAAATAAGGTTTATTTAAAAAATGAGTCACTTGAAGTATTCCAGTTAGAAGACAATGATGTATGGATGGATGCAGGAACTTTTGGATCTTTATTAGACGCTGGAAATTACATTTCTGCTTTACAAAAAAGAGCAGGAAGGCTCTATGGTTCTCCAGAATTAGCAGCATATAATCAAGGCTTTTTAACAAAAAAGCATATTAAAGATCTTATAAAAAATTCTCCAAAGAATTCATACTATTGTTTGCTAGAAAAAATAATTATTTAGGTTTAATCTAAGTTTATCTGACAAGATCTGTTTACATTATTATGGCAAAGTTACATACCCATAAGCTATAATCACATATCACTAAAAATGTTTAAATTATCTAAAATTAATTTAATAGTATACAGATGGAGTTAGTTTTATGAGTAAGATATATAATTTTTGTACAACAACCTTTATAACTTTTCTTTTACTCCCAACCTTGATCTCTGCTCAGACTTCGTCAAATCTTGATGAAGACTTTATGAAAAGCTTGCCAGAGGAACTCCAACAAGAATTAAATACAGAGAATAATGAAGAAAATCAGGTAGACAAGCTCTTAAATTCAAAAACATCATCACTTAAAAATAAAGAAGCACTCAAATTGCTTAAGCAAAAGCTTGAAGAATTAGATATGAGAATTAATAAGTCTTCTGACATGAATCCACAGGATAGTTTAGAAAGATTTGGAGATTCATTTTTTAGTACTATTCAGTCAACTTTTATGCCAGTAAATGTTCCTAATCTAAGAGAGGATTATATCCTTGGTATCGGCGATAAGTTATCTATTCAGATGGTAGGTGAAAGATCAGAAATTTCTAATGGGCTAACCATTGAAAGAGACGGTTCATTAAGTATTCCAGATCTAGGAAAAGTTTTTCTTGCCGGCACCAAACTTAGTGAGGCTAAAAGCATCATTAATAATTATGTTCAATCAAAAACCATTGGCAATGAAGTTTTTGTAACACTATCAGAATTGAGAGATATATCGGTAATTATTCTTGGAGCAGAAAATCCAGGAGTTTATACCATATCTGGGGGTTCAAATATTTTACATGCTATAAATGTTGCTGGTGGGATTTCAGAATCAGGGTCATATAGAAAAGTACAAATTTTAAGAAAAGGTGAATTAGTTCAAATAATAGATTTATACGAAACCTTAATTTTTGGGAAAGGCATTTTTGATTTTGATCTTCGCTCTGGGGATACTATTTTAATTGAGCCATTGGGTTTTTTGGTTGCATTATCAGGTGGTGTAAACAAATCAGCCTTGTTTGAAATGAAGAGTGGGGAGACTATTAATGATTTAATTCGATTTGCAGGAGGATTCAGTCAGGACCATGACAAGACACAAAATATTATTCTTGAGAGAGATACATTGAATGGGTCTAATATCATTCCAATAACTTTAGGTAAGACTAAAAATATGTCATTGCTCCCTAGAGACTCTGTTATTGTACCTATGTTTGCAAAAATTTTACCAACAGCTTTGAAGGTAAAGCTTTCTGGTATGGTAAAAAGACCGGGTATTTATAATATTCAAGAAGGCGAAACTCTGTCTGGTTTAATTTCAAGAGCAGGTGGTTATAAAGAAAATGCTTATCCATATGGAGGAGTTTTTTTCAGAAAGTCTGCCGAAGAAATGTCAGCTAAGTTTAATAAAAGAATCTATTCAGACACTATAAATTTTTTAGTATCAAATTTAGGCTCTGGAGGAGGAAATTCATCTCAACCTCTTACAGGGGATTTTTTAAAGATTTTAATCGAAGAATCGAAAGCTCAAGATTCCATTGGAAGGATTGTTACTGAATTTGATCTTAATAAGATTAAAGCCTCTCCAATGTTAGATACGAAACTCAAGGACAATGATGTAATTAATGTTCCTGCTTTGTCTCAGCAAGTATATCTATTTGGTGATTTCAATCAGCCTCTTATCTTGCCTTATAATCCAGAATTTACCCCAGAGCAATATGTAAGTTTAGCTGCAGGTAAAAAAACAAGTGCAACTAAACATACTGTAATTATTGATCCAGATGGAAAGTCTCATTATTTTGCATCATCTAAATTTAGCCTCTTTAACGAAAATATAGATGTTTATCCTGGAACTATTATTTACTTGCCTCGTGAATTAGGAAAAGTAAATGGAGTTCAGTTTGCTGCTGCAGTAGCTCCAATTTTAAGTAGTTTAACTTTATCACTAGCCTCCATAAACACAATTACTGATGATTAGACTATATTCAATAATATAGTTACTTATAAAAAATGAGGCCATTCATACTGAGATTTTTTTTCTCAACAATACTATTTGTATTCTGCATAGAGTCTTTTGCTTCAAATTTGTATGATTATATTTATCCAAAAAAAGAGCCAAGTTTTTCAAATTATGGAACAACTGGATTAATCCAAATGCCTTCAGCAAGACTTTACGATGCTGGAAGCTTAGCTTTGAGTTGGTCTCATAATGATCCCTATCTTCGGGGCAGCATCATTGCGTACCCATTTGAATGGTTTGAGGCAACTTACGGATATACAGATATTAATAATGCTTTATATAGTAACGTTCCTGATTTTAGTGGATCTCAAAGTTATAAAGATAAAGGATTCGACATAAAATTACGGATCTTAAAGGAAACAGATTTCATGCCAAGTATTGCTTTTGGAATTCGTGACCTAGCTGGAAGTAACCAATTTGAAGCTGAATATTTAGTTGCTTCAAAATTTATTAGAAACATTGATTTCACATTAGGAATTGGCTGGGGCGATCTTTCTCATGGAGCTTATAAAAATCCCTTTTCTGTACTTGGAGATGGATTGAATAATAGGGTAAGTAATAATGAAGGAGGACAAGGCGGTGAATTCGTTACTGATAGGTACTTCCGAGGATCAGTTGGAGTTTTTGGAGGCATAGAATTATTTCTTCCTAATACTAATGGCGCAAGAATAAAAATTGAATATGATTCAACAAATTATCTTGAAGAAGCTTTTGGATTAGGTCGCATAGCATCAAATTTTGCATTCGAGCCAGTTAAAGATACTGAGTCAAGGATTAATTATGGACTTGTTTATCCATTTAATGAGAATTTTCAAATAAAAGCTAGCTTTGTTAAAGGTAATACTTTCAATTTTGGTTTTTCATATGCGATAAATTTTTTAAAAAAGAATCAAAAATTAAAAAAAATTAATCCACCCATTCCTGTAGAAAAACCCGAAATTGTGCGCAAAGTAAACGCTCAAAATGACTTATTTTACTTTCGCTCTATGTTAAAAAATCTAGATGAGAGGAATTTATATCTCCAAAAGGCCTCAGTTGAAGATGAATCAGTTACAGTTGCATTTTCTCAATCAACTTATCCAAGTCACATGCAAGCGGCAGGAAGAGTCGCGAGAGTATTAGATCAAGTGAGCCCAGATAAAATTAAAAAATTTAATTTAATTAATGTAAATGCTGGCATGGCTATGTATTCAATGGAGATTGACAGATCATTGTTTTCAAGAAATAGAACAGGTAACAATTATAAGTTGGCTAAGAGAGGTATAAAAATATCTAGCGAAAAATATGAGGATAGATCATATTCTTATAATCCCTCTAAACCTTTTCCTGCACACTTCTACAACATTGAGCCAACCTTAAGAACTCAAATAGGTGGTCCGGATGGATTCTTCTTTGGGGACCTAAGATTAACTTTAGATAGCGAGCTTGTTTTTGATGAAGGCCTGTCATTATCAACAAGTGCATCGATCGGAGTAACAGATAACTTGGACAATCTGAAGCTTGCATCGGATAGTATTCTGCCTCACGTAAGAACAGATATTGTTAAATATTTAAAAAACAGTAGGGACTATAATATTGATAGACTTCAGTTAAATTATTTCTTAAATCCATCTCCAAATATTTATGGGAAAGTTTCAGTTGGTATTTTAGAAACAATGTTTACTGGCATAGGCACAGAATTTTTGTATAGACCATTTGACAAAAATTTTGGAATAGGGGCTGAATTATTTGCAGTTCAACAAAGAGATTATGATTTATTATTTGGTTTAAGAGACTATAAAACTACTACAGGACATTTAAATCTTTATTATATTGAACCAAAAACAAAAGTTTTATTTGCAGTAAGAGGGGGAAGATTCTTAGCTAAAGATTCTGGATTTAATTTTGATTTTTCAAGAAGATTTAAAAGCGGATTCCAATTAGGAGTTTTTTTCTCTCTAACTGATATTAGTAAAAGGGAATTTGGAGAGGGAAGTTTTGATAAAGGATTTTATTTTCATGTTCCTCTAGATTTCTTTTCTACAAATTATAATAAGGACGTTTTTACATATGGCTTAAGACCCTTGACAAGGGATGGAGCCGCATCACTTAATCATGGTTTCTATCTTTGGGGTGTAACAGAGCAAGCTCACAAAGAAACATTTTTCAGAGATTGGGATGATTTGTATGATTAAAAGATTTACATTATTAATTCTTCTTCTTCAATCATGTGCTGTTGTTGATTACAAAGATGTACCAGCATTAGCAAGATCTATTTTATTTGGCGCCCCTGATCAGGAGGTCACTGATTCATTTTATGAAAACATGCCTTATTCATTTGCTAAGATAAGAATAGGAAGATCAAGAATTGGTTTTATGGTCCTTTTATCTATAGAGAATGACATTTATGAATGGATTGGGTCTTATGACGAAAGAATATTAACAAAGCATGGAAAGATTATTAGCACTTCAGGACTAGACTACAATATTAATTTTATAAACTCTGGAGATTCAAACGTAAACTGTAATAATTGTTCAGCTACTTACCAAATTCAATTAGATAATCCTGAGGCCCTTTTAATACAAAAAGTTACAAATAGTTTTATCAAAAATGAGGAGATAACTTTGATGAATCAAATAAGTGTTGCTTCTTATGTAGAAAAATTTGAAACTATTAAACTTAGATGGAAAGGAGAAAACTTCTATTGGTTTAACAATAACGGACAGCCAATTAAATCAGTTCAAGAAATTCATCCTACACTTGGCAAAATAGAAATAACTTTTTTCTATAAGTAAATGAATAAAAAAAAGGAGCATTATAAGCTCCTTTCTAATATAACTTTGATTAAATTAATCTGATACTAACCTCGTAGCAGTAGCGGTAGCAGTTTTGGTTCCTGCAACTGAGGTGGTAACATCTTGGACTGTGGTTACATCAACAGTTGTTTCAGCTTCAATTACGAGCTCAACTTCATAGGGATCACTAGTGACCTGGTTGACAACCTCGTACTCATAAACCTCTTCACCAGCTGCAACTGCATCATCTATAACATAGGTTTCAACACCAATATATTCTTCAACGACCGTTGCATCTCGAGTAAACTCAATAATATAAACTGGCTTTCCTCCGACTTGGTGACTTCCACCATTTAACCTGGCGTCTCCAGAAGATAGCGGTGTGGCACTTGTACCAGGGTTTCTTAAATTGAAATCTGTTCCAGTTGCTGTATAGGTTTCAGTCCCATCTGCAAACCTTGTCATTACTGCTGTTTGAGTAGCAGTTGTACCAGAGGCATCAACGGCTGCTGTAGCTCTAGTAGCTGTTGCTGTACTAGTAACATCTGAATCAGTGGTTGTAAATGCAAGAGATGTTACTGCAGCAATAGTTGATTGCACAGTAGTTTCAGATTGAGTAGTTTGATCTACCATGGTATCGACCACAACTTCTGCTTCATAAATTTCAGTAGGTGCAGGAGTCGGTGCAGGAGTCGGTGCAGGAGTCGGTGCAGGAGTCGGTGCAGGAGTCGGTGCTGGTGTTGGTGCTGGTGTTGGTGCTGGTGTTGGTGCTGGTGTTGGTGCAGGAGATGAATCATCATCATTTGCAGCCGCTATTGCAGCTGCTGCAGCCACTGCTGCGGCAATTGCGCCAGCACTCAAAGAGCCGCTAGCGGCTTCTTTAGCTTTCTCAACAGATTCAGCACTAGCTGGTTCATCATCAGCTATTAAGCTTGTTGAAAAAGCGGGCGTTATCAATGCAAGCAAGTATGCTAGTTTATTTTTGATTTTGGCCATCTTAGTAAACTCCTCTGAAACGGTTAAATTGTATTATCATAAATAAAACATATAAAAGCAACATTTTGAACTAATCTTTGATTAATAAGCCAATTAGAGCAATATTTTTCTTTCATGATTATTTTAGCGGTAGAATATTATCTTAGTAATAGTCTTAATGCAATTATTAAAATACCATCTTCTCATAATTGCATATTAGAAATCCAGTGAACATGAATTGTCTTATTGGTAATTTATAGGTAAATAGCCATTAATTAATATGATTTTGATGTTAGAAATATTATTGATATAAATTCAATGAATATTGATATAAAAAATCATCAAAATTAGAGTATATTGACTTTTTCGGGATGTAGCGCAGTCTGGTAGCGCACCTCGCTGGGGGTGAGGTGGTCGTCGGTTCAAATCCGGCCATCCCGACCATTTATTTTGATTTATTGATTACTTCCTCAGCGTACCAATTTATTTCAGCAATCATTCCCTCAAGGGTCCTTTCATCTTCTCCGCCCTCGTAAGCATTCCTAAATGCAACAATTACCTCAGTTGCCCCTAGATCCTCAAGATTTTTAATTCCATCAGGAGAATAAGCTGCCTCACCCATTACTTGAAATTGATAGTTCGGATGATCTAGTGTTCCAAATTCTTTTCTGAAAGTATTTATTTGATCAATAAATTCTTTAGTTTCTTCAAGGGTTATACCAGCACTAATCCATCCATCCCCAACACGGGCTGCTCTCTTAAGTGCAAGTTTTGAGTGACCGCCTATAAGAATTGGAACAGGTTTACTAGGTGCAGGACAGAGTTTTAATTCAGGTATATCATAAAACTCTCCTTTAAAAGAGAAATAATTACCATTCATTAATCCTTTCAGAATATCTATTTGCTCATCCATTCTTTTGCCACGCTTTTCCCATCTCTCTCCAGTAGCTAAAAAATCTTCATACCATGGACTAACACCAATACCAAAATGAAATCTGTTGTTTGTCATTACTCCTAATGTTGTAACAAATTTTGCTGTAGTCACTGCCTGTCTGGGAGCAAGTTTATATACTGAAGTTGAGAATTCTAACTTGTCAGTGACAGCTGCAATTGCAGGTATAACTGAAAATGGTTCCAAAAAAGGAACTCCGTCAAGGAACTCTCTGCTTCCATCATCATTATAGGGATATGTTGAGTCACATTCTTTTGGATAACAGATGCTATCTGGAAATGTAATACAATCAAAACCAGCGGCTTCGGCTGCTTTTCCAAGCTCTAAATAATATGAAGGGTCACACATAGTTGGATGATATGAAAAACGCATAATTAGTTACCTTTTTGTTTAATTTACTAGAAACAATATAATAACAAAAGAGGTAAAAAAAATGGATAAAAGTTTTGAAAATGGATGTGTTCTTATTGTTGGTGGAAGTGGTGGCATTGGCTCTTTGTGTGCACAAGAATTTTCCCAATCCGGCGCCAGGGTGGCAATTACTTATTACAAAAATGAACAAGCCGCTATTGATGTTGCTAATGAAATAAATAAAGATGTAGAAATTTATCAATTAGATAACAGCGATCCTAAATCAGTAGAAGAAACTTTTAAAAAAGTTGTAAATGATCATGGGTCTATAAATACCTTGGTTAATGCAGCTGGATTTGATATACCTCAAAAATTTATCAGCGAAATAGATATTGATTTATGGAAAGGAGTGATTGATGCTGATATAAATGGATTTTTTAATCTTGTTAAATTTGGATTGCCTCATCTAAGAGACTCTCAAGGATCTATTGTTTTTATAAGTTCTGCAGGATTGTTTAAGTACCCTCCGGGAGATATTCTTTCAGTCGCCCCAAAAGCAACCATCGAGCATGTTCTTAAAGGTATCGCTAAAGAGGAGGGAAAGAATGGAGTTAGAGCAAATTCTATTGCGTTAGGTGTAATAGATACAGGAATATTTCATAGGCTTCGAGAGGAAAACAACACTTTCTTTGACGATGCATGGCATGAAGCAGTCATGAACACACTAGCTATAAAAAGATTTGGTTATCCAAAAGAAGTTGCTGATGCGGCTGTATTTTTAGCTTCCAGCAAAGGTGGTTATATCACTGGACATTGCATTCCAGTTGATGGGGGATACCACCTATAGAAATTATACAAAATAATCTGTATTCTCAACTCCAAGCTGCATCGCGCCATAATTTCTTGAAAAGCTTACTGGATTATTTGCAACGTGAGCTCTAGATGTATGCACATCTAGGAAAATCTTTTGGATATCACTTCCAGCAAATACTGCACCACCACCAGCATTTGAGAATAATGTATCAACGACTTCTAGACATTTCTCTATAACTAAAGATGCGTCATATCTAAATTTCACCCTATCAATCATAGGGATTCCTCCTTGATTGCCAGCTTTATCTACCATTACATCATAGTTTCTAAACATTACAGTTTCGATCGCATCTAACTTAGCTGCTGCTTCGGCAACAATTGTTTGAGTATGAGTGTCTCCAGCTAGCTTTGAAGGGTCACTAGAGGCCTTGTTATTAGCTCCATCAATAAAAAGTTCTAGCATTTTTTTTGTAGCTCCAATGGCCGGAGTTGATACGGCTCTTACAAATAATTGTCCCCAAGGGATTTTATAAAGATCATTTTTGTTTACTTCATATCCAGGATTAGTGAGGTTAAACCCGTCAGATTGCTTATGAGTTCGATATTCTGGAACGAAAACATCATTCACGTGTATATCTTGACTACCTGTTGCTTTTAAACCCATTGAGTACCAAGTATCTTTAATTTCATAGTCGCTTTTTGGAATAAGAAAAGTTCTATATTCTGGAGCACCACCTTCTGGAGGAAAAATTAATCCACCCAGCAAGGCCCAATCACAATGCTCAGAGCCACTAGACCACTGCCAATGACCTGAAAATTTGAAACCTCCATCAACAGGAGTAACTTGACCCATTGGAGCATATGATGATGATACTAAAGTATTGTCATTTTCGCCCCAAACCTCTTGTTGAGCCTTATCATCGTAAAGAGCAAGTTGAAAGGGATGGATGCCTATAACACCCAAAACCCATGCAGTAGACATGCAGCCTTGAGAAATTCTTAGTTGCACTTCGGAAAATGTATGAGGATCTAACTCAAAACCACCATATTGCTTTGGTTGTAGGATTTTAAAAAAGCCAGCATCCTTCATATCCTGCATAGTTTCTTTGGGAATTCTTCTATCTACATTTGCTGATTCGGATCTTTCTTTCAAAACCGGAATAAGTTCCTCAGCTCTCTTGATCATTTCATTATGAAGATCTATGTTAGTTCTTTCTACTGCAGCTGCTAATGCCATAATTCACCTCTTAGATAAGTTAATAATGATTTTTCCACCATTTCTCTATTCAATCAACTATATAATTCAAATTATTTTTATAAAATTTTACGAATTAATCAAAAAGAATCAACATTAATTCTTTTTTATTTATTTTTCTTACTAAAATAAATATTTTAATAATGTAATTATACTTATCTTATGACTGATATAACTGTTAGCTGCAAAGCAGGAAAAGTTTCTGGAATCAAAAAGAACAACATGAATTTATTCTATGGTATTCCTTATGCGAAAACCCTTACTAATCAAACTCAGTGGTTACCCCCAGAAAGGCTTAATTCAGAAATCTCACTTCAAGCTGTAAATAAAGGTTTTAGTGCACCTCAAACAGTTTACAAAGAGTCTTTTTTAACAGATCTGTCAATGCCAGAGGAATCAATAGATTGTCTTTCATTAAATGTAGCGTCAAAAGATGTTAGCGCGAACATGCCTGTAATGATTTGGATTCATGGCGGAGCATATATAACAGGCTCATCTAATTCAGTTGTTTATGATCTTGATTATCTGCCTTTACACGAAATTGTAATGGTAACAATTAATTATCGTTTGGGCCCGTTTGGTTTTTTAAAGTTGGATGAAGTAACAAATGGTCAGATTAAATCCACTGGCAATGAAGGTTTAATGGATCAACAGTTAGCCATAGAATGGGTAAGAGAAAATATAAATGAGTTTGGCGGTAATCCGGAAAATATAACACTATTTGGAGAATCTGCTGGAGCATGGAGTGTTGCTTTGCAGTCCTCTATTAGTCCTGACGGTAACTCATTTTCAAAGGCCATATGTCAAAGTGGAGGCATGAATGCTTTTTTCGATATTGATAGAGGAAACAGATGGGGCGAGTTATTTATTAAAACAGCACACGAAAAAGGGTTCAAAATTAACGATTTACATAATCTAGATCATCGACAGATAACAAAAATATCCTCTCAAATGAAGCATACAATGATATCTACTGGAGTTTGGCTTTCTCCAGAAGTTGGCTTTGCTCCTATTGCAGATGGAAATTTTCTTGCTTTAGATCCTATTAAAAATTTTAAAAATTCATCAATTAGATTAATCATCGGAACTACTTCAGATGAATATAGGCTCTGGTCTGAGTTTGAGCCTTACTATCTTAATTTAGATAAAGAAAATTTTTATAAGAGATTAGAAAAGATCTTTAAAAAAGATACTGTAAGAAAAATTGCAGATATTTATTTAGGGGACTTAGGTGATAATCAGGAGGGAAATAAATACAAGCATGCACTTTCTAATTTAATGACTGATTGGACATTTGGAATGCATGCATTAGATCTTCTTGAGCTACATCAAGATAAGTCTTACGGATATTTCTTTAATGAACCTAGTCCATTGCTTGATGGAAGATTAGGTGCTTATCATGCAAGCGAATTACCATATGTTTTTGGTTCAGCAAATAAAAAATTTTTTAAAGATATTTGTTCTGAATATAGTGATGAAATTTCAAATTTTTTTCAATTATCATGGAGTCAATTTGCGAAAACCGGCTCTCCATCATCTCACTTAATGGACTGGGAAGTTTATGAAAATAATTCATCCATTACATATATAAACTCTGTTCCAAAAATTAAAACATTTAAAAATAAAGATAGGATAAAATTGCTTAATGAATCCAAACTTAACTTTTAGAAATTTTATAATTTTTTCTTGCCTTTTAATTTTAGGATCATGTTTAAGTCCTATTCAAGAAAATAATTCTCTATCTATCTCAACTTCATCAGGTGTTGCTCAGGGCACATTAAAAAAAAACGTAATTTCATGGGAAGATATTCCTTATGCGATTCCTCCCGAAGGAGATTTGCGTTGGAAAGCACCCAGGCCGTTGGTTGCACCAAATTTAGTTATTCAACCTCAAGACGGGAACGGTTGTTTGCAGGAAGCGAGCATTTATGCGGGTATTCAAGGTAAAGGCATTGTTGGCCAAGAGGATTGTTTGTATTTAGATATAAAAGCACCCGTCAATAATTTAAACAGAAGATTGCCCGTCATGTTTTGGATTCATGGAGGCGCTAATACATCAGGCATCAAAGATTACTATGATTTTTCTGAATTGATTCGAAGACATCAAGTGCTCGTTGTGACAATAAACTATCGTTTAGGCCCTTTAGGTTGGTTTACGCATCCTGCAATTCAAGGACTACAAAATGGACTTGATAAAACATCTAATTTTGGAACTTTGGATATAATTGAGGCTTTAAAATGGGTTCAAGAGAATATTCAAAATTTTGGCGGAGATCCAGATAACATTACAATCTTTGGTGAGTCTGCTGGAGGTCATAATGTCCTTTCTTTGCTTGCCTCACCTTTGGCTGAGGGCTTATTTCATAAAGCAATATCTCAGTCAGGATATACAACAAGCTTTAGTGTTGAGGAAGCATACGGCATGGATCAAATAGCGACACCTAGCAATAAATTAGCTTCTGATAAAGTATTATCCACTCATGACTTGTCAGGATATGAATCTATAAAAAATCTATTTCTTAGCAATCGGCAAAGATATGGTGAAGATTTTCAAAGATATTTAAGATCAATTGATGGAAAGGCTCTTTTAGAAACATATAAACAAATTTCTAAAGATACATATGATCGGCTACCAATTCTAACTAGAGATGGGATTGTAGTGCATATTGACGGAGTCAGCGCAGGATTAGCGGCTGCTAAAAATAAAAATAATATTCCAGTCATTGCCGGATCAAATCAAGACGAACTTTCTCTTTGGCTTGCTTCAAATAGATACTTTGTGAATGCTTCTTATCCTTTTACTAAACTTGTCCCATTACCAAAAATTAAATTTAAAAGAGAGGATCTTTATAAACTATGGGTGGAAACTCGCTCACAGGGTTGGAAATTAAGAGGTGTTGATGAACCTCTTATAGAACTAGAGAAGTCTGGAAATAATTCCCTATACGCATATAGATTTGATTGGGATGATCAAGCACAATCTTATTTTGCAGATTTTCCAAGTCTTATTGGGTCTGCTCATGGTATTGAGATTTCATTTGTCACAGGAGATTTTAAGTTTGGTCCAATAGGAAGATTTGTATATCCAAAGGGAGAGCTCCGAAATCAAATGCAAGATACCATGATGAATGCTTGGGCAACTTTTGCAAAAACAGGTGTTCCAAAAACTGGAAAAAGTGTTGAGTGGGAAAAATTTGATTCTGAAAATAGAAAATTTCTAAAACTTGATTCTGATGAATATTTATCTCTTGATAGAGAGATGTTATCCCTTGAGTTCATTTTAGGGAATCTTAGATTATCCCCAACGGGAAATCTTTTGGAGAAATGTCTTTTGGCTGAAGAAACATTTTTTAATATTGGAGATAGAATGGATGAGGAGTTTTTGGAATGGAATAATGGTGTTTGTAAGCAGTTTGATATGTATAAAGAAAGAAAAAAAATTGAAACTGATTTAGTTGAAGAATATGGTTCAGCCAGCGTCTTCTAATGATGCTCTTATCGTCTAAAAAAATATTTCTAACGTTTTTTGGTCTAATGTTCCTTCTTGGCTGCGGTTCTGATGTTGATCCAGGAAAGATTGAGGGTGCTCCTCGATCTAGCGAATCTATATATAAACAAGACTTAAATTTTTTTAGGACAAAAGATGCATTATTAGGTGGTGATTCAAGTGATGCATCACAAATATTATTCGGAGATTTACATGTTCATACAACTTATTCAATAGATGCATTCACTTTAGAATTACCAATGATGGGACTTCAAGGTGCGCACGATAGTTCAATGGCATGTGATTTTGCGCGCTATTGCGCAAATTTAGATTTTTTTAGTTTCAATGATCATGCTGAAGGCTTAACACCTGAACATTGGCGTCAGCAAAACAAGATTGTTGAGCAATGCAATATTTCAAATGATGATCCCGTAACGAATGATTTGGTTGTTTTTCCTGGTTGGGAATGGACACAAATTGGTACGACGAAAGAAAATCATTGGGGTCATAGAAATGTAATCTTCAAGGACATATATAACTTGCCCGCAAGGCCAATTGGCGCAAGAACTCCAAACTCTGGTTTAGGAGTCTTTGATACCACTGAGCAAGCTGTGGGTGCTAGATGGTTAGATATCTTCAATTTTAAACGCTATTCAGATTTGAAATGGTTCTTGAACGAGGTTAGGAACATTCCTTATTGTGAAGCAGGAGTGACTTCAACAGAATTACCATTAGATTGTTATGAGTATGCAAGTTCGCCTAAAGAGCTTTTTTCCAAGCTCGATGAATGGAATTATGACAACATCGTTATTCCCCATGGACAGTCTTGGGGCTTCCATGTTCCATTAGGAACTTCTTGGGATAATCGTTTGAATGCAGAGGGTCATGATCCAGATAAGCAAATATTATTAGAAATAATGTCGGGTCATGGTAATAGTGAGGAATACAGAGATATCGCATCAACAAATTTCTCTCAAGATGATGAGATGATTTGCCCTGAACCAACCGATGACTTTTTACCATGTTGTTGGCAAGCAGGTGAAATGCAAAAAAAACGTTGTGATGGACTCTCTGAAGAAGAATGTAGTGCAAGAGTTGAGTTAGCAAAAAGATACACCTTGGCCGGGGGTCCGTATACAAATATGGTATTTCCAGAAGCAAAGCCAGAGGAATGGTTGAGTTGCGATCAATGTACTGATTGTTTTAAACCAGCATTTAATTATAGACCGAAACAATCTGCTCAATATGCATTAGCGATTTCTAATTTTGATCAATCTGAAGAGGATCCACAAAGATATAACTTTGGTTTTATTGCATCGACAGATGACCACACTGCGCGACCTGGGACTGGTTATAAACAATATGAAAGACGAAAAATGACCTTTGCTACAGGAGTTAAATCAAGAATTTGGGAATATCAATACAAAGCTGAAGATCCAAATTTTCCAGAGATTCCAAAAATTGCACCAGGTGAAAGCCAGCCTGATAGTGAGAGAGTATCGAGCTTTGTTTACCCTGGAGGAATTTTAGCAGTTCACTCAGATGGACGAGGCAAAGATGCAATCTGGACTGCTTTAAAAAATAAAAATGTATATGGAACAAGTGGACCTAGAATACTCCTATGGTTCGATTTAGTTAATTCACCTGAGGGCAAGGCCACTATGGGATCTGAAATTACGATGAGTCAAAATCCAAGATTTGTTGTTAGAGCTGCCGGTAGCTTTAAACAAAATAGTGGCTGCTCTATTGAATCAGTAGATGCGCTTTCGTCAGATAGACTAGAGTATCTTTGCGCTGGAGAATGTTATAACCCATCCAATGAAAGACATATTTTGGATCATATAGAGGTCATAAAAATTACACCGCAATCATATGCTGGAGAATCTATCAAGCCATTAATACAAGATCCATGGATGACAATTCCATGCAATGGAACAGGTGAGTGTATTGTAGAATTTGAAGATCAAAATTTTTCTCGAGATAGCGTTTACTATGTAAGAGCTATTCAAGAGGCAACTCCAGCAATTAATGGATCTTCTATCTCACAAAGAGAGGATTTTAAACTATGCAAAGGAAGCTTTAGAACAGACTTTGATGATGACTGCTTGAGCCCTGCAAACGAAAGAGCTTGGTCATCACCAATTTATATTAATAAACCTTAAGCAGAATTTTCTTGCTTGATTTGATTTGCAATAGATCTCTTAATTTTAATTAATTCAGCAATTTTAAAGTAAAGATTCTCTTCATATGAGTCAATTACTTTATCAGCAGTAACAAGCTCCCATAAAACTTTTAATAAATCTTTTTTATCTTCGATTGAGTGAGTGGCATTAATTTTTTCTACATACGGATAAAAGGAAACAGATTCTTCAGTTTCATCAATAATTTTTTTTACTATAGTGGAAGCTTTTTCATCCTTAGACGCAATTTTATTTGCTCTTTCTTTGATAATGTCCAGCTCAGCACTATCTAATTTACCGTCACTTATTGCAATTTCAAACATCAACCTGAGTGCTACATCTGCTTCATGAGTATTGACTAGATCTAATGATGGCTTCCTTTTGAAAAGATTTTTAATCATTGTTAAATTTTAAGTTTAATTTTTAATTTTTGTCTAGGATAAGTAAAAAAAGTTCCCAAGATTATACACAAATCTAAAAATAGTGATTTATTAACAATATATTTTTCATCTATTTCGGCCAGTCTTTCAGGATCACTCATATCATATCCAAGTATTTGTGCTAATCCTGTGATGCCTGGTTTTACTGCATAAATATTTTTTAGCGATCTTGCATTCAACAATTCATTTTGACCGACTAGTCCAGGTCGAGGCCCAACTATATTTATGTCACCTTTTAATACATTTACGAGTTGAGGAAATTCATCAAGTTTTATTTTTCTTATCCATTTTCCATTAACTAGAAGATGCCTACTTTGAAGTTCATGAGTCCCAGTATTTGGAGTATTTTTTTGCAAGGTTCTTATTTTTATAATGTCAAAAAATTTTTTATCTTTTCCTACCCTTTTTTGTATAAAGAATATTGGAAAACCATCTTCAAAAATAATTATTAAACTTGCTAGAATTAAAAACGGAGATATGGCTATTAATCCAATTAAACATAATATATTTCTGGCTAATTTAATAATTTTTTTAAGCATCACTTTGTGAGGTAAAATATATACCTATTTTAAATGATTAATATGAATATTGCTTTAACTGGTTCGTCTGGATCAATAGGATCTTTGTTAAGCAAAGATCTTAAAAAGGCTGGTCATGAAGTTTTGAGTATATCCTCTTCGAAATCAATGCAACATCAGAATATATTTAGTTATGAAGAAGTAATTTTAGGCAAAACAGATATTAAAGTAGATTTTATTATTCATCTAGCATCTGCTAACTCAACTATAGACGCATTTCAAATTGATGAAGAAGTTGATTTAGCGAAAAAAGTTTTAAAATCTATGGATGCGCTAGCCTGCAAAAATTTAATATATTTTAGTTCAATAAAGGTTTATGGAGAATATTCATCCGGAGACAAATTATTTACTGAAGAATCTTTATTAGAGCCAAAATCTCCTTATGGAGAGGCAAAAAGGAAATGTGAAAATTTTTTTATTGACATGGCTTCAATTAAAAATTTTAGGTATATTATTTTACGGTTGCCTCCAATGATTATTGATAATCCAGGTTCAAATGTTGGTAAATTTTTTTATTTTATTAAAAGAGGACTTCCCATACCATCCTTCCTCAGGGGGAGTGAAAATCAAAAGAGTTTTTTAACTTACGAAAACTTATTTACCTCATTAGAATTAATTTTTAATAACAGCAAAAAAATTAATAATGGAATTTTTAATTTAGCTGACCCAACTTCCATTTCAACGAATTCTCTTTTAAGGAAAATTGGAGGCATCTTAGGTAAAGAACCAAAAATAATTCACTTACCTGACTTTATCTTCAAACTTATGATGAGAGTTAATATATTACAATCAATATTAAATCGTATATATGGAAACTTTAATGTCTCAAGCAAGAAGTTTAAAAATACTTTCGGCTTATAATTAGGGGATGAATTTTATATCTTAAGTATGAATTTAATCGGACAGAAATTAAACGAATTATCTAGATTTTACAAAATTATTCTAGTTTTACTTAATGATTTATTTTTAGCCTTTACATGTTGGATGGTCTTTGGTCCTCCAATGGCTTCTATTATTTCCAGTGAGATCACGATTAGTTTATTTGATCTAGTTAAATCCCAGATATATTCATTTATCATTCCAGCTATTTTGTTTTTATCTTATTTCTATTTTTTCGGTTATTACAAGTCAGTTATGCGATTTTTTGATTCCAGGGATTCCATTTTTTTGTGTGTTTCAGGTTCTTTAGTCTTTGGATTTTCATGGGCAATAATTTATATTCTCCAATTTGATCTCATAGAAACAAGCTTGCTTTCAGTTATCTTACTTCAGGGATTACTCTTATCTTCAGTTCTGTATGCATTTGTAAATATTTCAAGAGATGTAGCAAAGTACTTTATTTATCCATATGAAAAAGATAAACATGCTTTGCCAATTGTAATTTTTGGTTCTGGTAAGTCAGCCAAGGATTTACTAGATACATTAATGAATGATCCTTTAAAAAAAGTTATTGCTATATATGACGATTCGCCGACATTTAAAAATTTGCGAATTAATAATGTACCAATAATATCAAAATTTAAGAATCTAAAGGATCTAAAAGCAAAGCATGAAAATTTGCAGGTATTTTTAGCCATACCAAATATTAAAACAGAGACAAGAAGAAAAATTATTGAAGACTTAGAAACTATAAAGGTTGCTGTAAGAACCATTCCCACTCTAACTGATCTGATATCTGATCAAAAAAAAATGAGTGATATTCAAGAGCTTTCAATTGACGATATTTTGCCTGGAGCAAGAATTTCAAATACCCAATTGGAAAATGCTGATTCTAAAATATTTTTTATTTCTGGGGCAGGAGGCTCGATAGGATCAGAAATTACAAGACAGCTATTATTAAGCAATCCCAAGAAGATCATTTTATTTGAGATCTCTGAATTTAATCTTTTTAAGATTGAGGGTGAGTGTAATGCCATCATTGATTCTAAGAATCTTCAATCTAAAATTGTCCCAATCCTTGGCGACATAAGAGATAAAAAGAATTTAAGTTTTATTTTCAAAAAATTTGAAATAAATCATGTATACCATGCTGCAGCTTATAAGCATGTACCCTTAGTTGAAAATGAAAATAATTTAGGTAAAGCAGCTGAAAATAACATTATAGGTACACATAATCTTGCTGAAGTCTCTTTGGAAAATCATGTTAACTCTTTTGTAATGATCTCCACTGATAAAGCAGTTCGCCCCTCAAATATTATGGGCGCCACAAAGAGATTTGCTGAAATCATTATTCAATCAATTAATGATAAATCAAGTTCTACAAAGTTTAGTATGGTCAGATTTGGTAATGTAATTAATTCTTCTGGCTCAGTAATACCGTTATTTCTTGATCAAATTTCTCAGGGAGGACCAGTTACAGTTACTGATAAGGAAGTAAAGCGATATTTTATGACTATACCTGAAGCATCAAGTCTAGTATTACAGGCAGGTGAAATGTCTTTGGGAGGAGAAGTTTTCATTTTAGATATGGGCGAGCAAGTTAGAATTTATGATCTTGCAAAAAAATTAATCCATTTGTCAGGAAGAAATTATGTAGAAAAACAAGATGAAGATGGAATTCAAATTTTGGAGATCGGATTAAGGCCTGGTGAAAAGATGTATGAAGAATTATTAATATCTGGATCAGAGATTAAAACTAAAAATAAAAAAATTTTTAAAGCAAACGAAAGCTTTATTGATCAAAAAAACTTGATTCCCATTATTAAAAGCTTACAAAATTTAATTAATAATAATGATAATGAAGGGATTTTAAAAATTTTAACTGAAAACGTGGAAGGATTTAACCGATGAAAAAATACATAAATTTAAGTGCATTTTTATGCATTGCATCATTAAGCATGATTATTTCGTCTCAGATCTTAGATGATTTACTGCTTGAGCCAGGATTTAAGATTTCAATTTATGCAGATAAATTAGATTCACCCAGACAAATGGCTGAGGGAGAGAATGGAACGATTTTTGTTGGTGAAAGAAACGGTAAAATCATAGCACTTCGCGATTCAGATAATAATGGTCAGGCAGATTCAAAAATTACAGTTGCAGACGGACTCACCTATTCCACAGGTGTAAGCTTGTTTAATGGTGATTTGTATTTTTCTGAAATAAGCCAGATTTGGAAAATTGAAAATATTGAAAATTGGATTGCTAATTACTCTGTGAATTCAAAATTGCCTGAAAAAATTTTAGTGGTTGATAACTTGCCAGATGATAAATGGCATGGTTGGAAGTGGCTTCAACATGATCAAGATGGAAGTCTGTATTTTAATATTGGCGCTCCATGTAACATTTGTTTATCAGAGAATCCTCAGTTTGCTTCAATTTTAAAATATAAAGATGGCAATCTAAGTTATGTAGCTAAAGGAGTTAGAAATACAGTTGGATTCGATTTTCATCCAATAACTAAAAAGCTCTATTTTACTGATAATGGAAGGGACTGGCTTGGTGATGATTCTCCATCCTGTGAGCTAAACAGGCTTGATTTTGAAGGGCAATTTTTTGGTTATCCATTCAAACATGCATCAGATGTAATTGATCCAGAGTTTGGTAACATTAATCCAGGCTATGATTTTGTAGATCCTATATTAGAATTAGGGGCACATGTCGCACCTACTGGGGTTAGTTTTTATGATGGTGACATGTTCCCTGAAAAAATGCGAAATAATCTTTTTATTGCATTGCATGGATCATGGAATCGAACCAAAAAAGTTGGTTATAAACTGATTCGCGTTCAAATAGATAAGGAAGGCAACGTTTTAAATACATCTGACTTTGTAAGTGGTTGGCTGAGGGATGAAAAGGTTTCTGGCAGACCTTCTGCACCTATCATGAAAAGTGACGGCAGCTTATTATTATCTGATGATAAGGCAAATGTTATTTATAGAATTACATATAAATAATTATTATGAGGGTAGGTATTGCTGGATATGGCGTTGTTGGAAAAAAAAGATATTCTTCCATCATTAAAAATACCTCATTTAAAGTAA
The DNA here is from genome assembly GCA_902599315.1 of uncultured SAR86 cluster bacterium. GTDB lineage: Bacteria > Pseudomonadota > Gammaproteobacteria > Magnimaribacterales > D2472 > D2472. The sequence continues at coordinate 511,397 of CACKEY010000001.1, forward strand.
CTGATATTTCAGAGGTTAATCCCACTGCTAGAGATGAGATACCTGATGGAGTAAATGTTTTTAATAATTATCAAGATCTTATTTTAAAGGCTGATTTAGATATTATCTTTATAAGCTTGCCAAATAAATATGCCTCAGACGCAGTTTCATTAAGTCTAAAAAAAGGCTTGAATGTTTTTTGTGAAAAACCTCCAGCAAGAACACTTGAAGAGCTGCTGGAGGTTCAAAAAATATATAAAAAAAATCCTCATGTAAAATTAATGTATGGATTCAACCATAGATTTCATTTGTCCGTAGAAGAAGCTAAAACAATAATTGATAGTAAAAATTATGGAAAGGTTATTAATCTGAAAGGCGTTTATGGGAAGTCACAAATGATAGATTTCAACCAAACCGATTGGAGGACCAAAAGAGAGGAGTCTGGAGGGGGCATATTATTAGATCAAGGAATACACATGCTTGACTTGATAAGGTATTTATCTGGAGAAAATTTCTCAAATGTCTTCTCTTTCATTAATAATGCATTCTGGAATTTTGATGTCGAAGATAATGCATATGTTTTGATGCAATCTCCAAAAGGAGTAGTGGCGCAATTGCATTCATCGGCCACTCAGTGGAGACATGTATTTAATTTAGAAATTACTCTTCAAAAAGGCTCGCTTTTGCTTGGAGGCCTGCTTACAGGCTCAAAAAGTTATGGTGATGAAACATTACGAATCATAACTTCTAATCCTGAAAAAGATAAGGGGATGCCAGAAGAGACAACTAAAAAATATAATGAAGATGTATCATGGGATAATGAAATAAAGTATTTTTCAAACTGCTTGGCTAACAATTCAGAAATTGAAAGGGGAAGCATTGGGGACGCTGTAGAAACAATGAAGTTGGTTGAAGCTATATATAAAGCAGACCCTGATTGGAAAAAGAAATATTATAATTAAATTAGGATTCATTATGAGCACATCTTCAGCATATTCAAATAATTACTTAGAGTATCTAACTGATCTTATTTCTCAATTAGATCGAGAGGCAATAGGCCAATTTGCAGATTTGCTTCTTGAATCTAGAGAGTCTTCAACTACTACATTTTTTCTCGGTAATGGAGGTAGTGCATCTACTGCCACTCATTTTGTTAACGATGTATCCCTTGGAAGTCGACAATTTGAGAAACCTTTTCGAGCAATCAGTCTTTGCGACAATCAGGCCGTTATAACAGCTATTGCAAATGATGATGGATATGAAAATATATTTTTGCAACAGCTTCAAACCTTAGCTAAGCCCGGAGATAATATTGTTTGCATATCTGCATCAGGGAACTCTAAAAATTTAATTAAAGCGGTTGAATATGCAAAAGATAATGGAATTTTTGTAGTTGGATTAACTGCTTTTGATGGGGGATATTTAAAAGATAATTGTAATTTAAATATTCATGTTCCAACTAAAGTTGGTGAATATGGTCCCGCTGAAGATTTGCACATGGTAGTTTGTGGTTTAGTTGGATCTTATTTTAGAGAAAAATTTTTGAATGCTTGATTTAAATCAATGCCTCAATACTGCAAAGTCTGCAGCTTTATTAGCTGGAAAGTACTTAGTAAATGCAAAAGGGCAAAGCTTGGAAGTATTATCAAATACCGGCAGAGATCTTAAGCTTCAACTAGATATTGACACAGAAAAACTTATTAAAGACCATATAACTTCTGACAGCTCATATCCAATTTTAGGAGAGGAAACAGGTTCAAGTGGAGATCTTGACAACACATATTGGGTTGTAGATCCTCTAGATGGAACTTCAAATTTTTTAAGGGGTATACCTATAAGCTGTGTTTCAATTGCCTTAATGCAAGAGATGAAACCCATGCTTGGAGTAATATACGATTTTAACCATGATGAAATATATTGGGGCCATAAGGAATCTAAAGCTTATATTGACGACAAAGTAATAAGCGTCTCATCTCTTTCACAAAAAAGCGAGTCTACACTTGTGACTGGAATTCCAGCCAAAACAAATTATTCTGATAGCGAGTTTAGTGAAATGATATCTTATTTCCAGGCATGGAAAAAAATCAGAATGATCGGGTCTGCAGCTATGGCTGCATGCTATGTTGCTTCAGGAAAAGCTGAGACTTACAAAGAAGATGGAATTTTTCTTTGGGACATTGCAGCTGGCGCTGCTATTGTAAATGCTGCAGGAGGCCTTGCATCTATTACTAATATTCAAACTGATTATCGTGTAAATGCAAAATTTACCAATAATATAATAGAGTAATAATTTGAATACGATAGATACAGTTGCAGTTGCATCAAGATCCTTTTCAAAAAATGATGACTTGGTAAAAAATCTGCAAAGCAAGTACTCATCAGTCATATTAAATAATTTTGGTAAAACTCTTCAAGGAGATGAGTTGGTTAATTTTTTGATGCCTGCAACAAAAGCAATAATAGGTATTGAAGAATTAACTGAGCCAGTTCTCGCTAAACTTACCAAACTAAAAGTTATCAGCAAATATGGCGTTGGTTTGAATAATCTTGATTTAAAGCTTCTTAAAAAAAGAAATATTAGATTAGGATTTACTCCAGGTGTAAATAAACAGAGTGTTGCAGAATTGACGCTTACGCTAATACTAATTGGTCTTAAAAAAATTCAGGATAATAACATAGACATAATGAATGGTAACTGGTCACAGGAAAAAGGGTCAGAGCTTTATGGAAAAAATATTGGATTGCTTGGATTTGGAAATATTGGCCAAAAACTAGTATCGCTTTTGCAACCTTTTAACTGCAAGATCTCATTTTTTGATGAAAAAAAATTTTCTAAGGAGGATTTATCAAATATTTCATCAAACTTAAATTTTGAACCTAATTTGATAAAGCAAATGTCTTTAAAGCAGGTATTAAAAGAATCAGATATATTAAGTATTCATCTTCCCTTGACTGCATCTACTGAGAATATAATCTCGTTAGATGAACTTAACGAATTGAGATCAAATGTTTGCATTATTAATACTGCAAGAGGCGGGATTGTAAATGAGAAGGATCTTTATATTTTTCTATCTGAAAATCCCTTTAGTTACGCAGGATTTGATGTTTACAAGGAAGAGCCTGCGATAAATAATTCATTGTTTAAATTAAGAAACTTTTTTGGGACCTCGCATCGGTCCAGCCTTACAAATGAAGGTATTCTTTCAATGGGTATGGCTGCTATAAATGGATTAGATGATAATATTAATATCACCTAACAGACTAACTTTATGAGTAAACTTTCGATCGGTACATGGTTAAGCTTGCCTAATGAATCTATAGCTGAAATTTTTGCTAATGCTGGGTATGAATGGATTGTAATTGATCTTGAGCATAGCACCATTGGTATTAATCAAGCTGAACAATTAATTAGAGTTATAGATTTAGCAGGGTCAAAGCCATTTGTTAGATTGTCTTCGCATGATCCTTCACAGATAAAAAGGGTTTTAGATGCTGGAGCTAAAGGTATTTTAGCTCCAATGGTAGAAACTGTTCATCAAACAGAGAGCATAATTTCAGCATGCCAATATCCACCTGATGGAATTAGAGGTATGGGACTGGCTAGAGCTCAAGGATATGGGGAAAATTCTGCAAAAAAAAAATATATCAATCAAAAAGTAAATGAGATTGAGATATATGTTCAAATTGAATCTAAAAAGGGCTTAAAAAATTGTAAAGAAATTTTTTCTAACAATATAAATGGTTATTTTATTGGTCCATATGATCTTTCAGCGTCTTTAAATAATCCAGGAAAATTTGATACCGATGAATTTTATAATGCTGAAAAAATTATATTATCTGCAGCAAAAGAGGAGGGCATTAAATGTGGGTACCATCTTGTTGAACCAGACAAAGACAAAATAAATGAACTAAATGATAAAGGGTATAATATGATTGCTTTTAGTGTTGATATTAGAATGTTAGATGTCACTGCAAGACTTCCTTTTAACTTAAAATGAAAAATACTTTAGGAGTTATTCCTGCAAGAATGGCCTCATCTCGATTTCCAGGAAAACCGCTTAAAAAGATCCTTAATATTCCAATGTTAGCTCACTGTTATGAAAGAGCGCTTTTATCAGGAGTCTGCGATAATTTAGTGATTGCAACACCAGATCAAGAAATCATAGATTGGGCTACTCAATTTGAAATACCTTCGGTATTAACGAGTCATTCTCATAAGAGAGCTACTGAACGGGCAAAAGAGACATTAGATATTCTTACAAATGATGGTCTGCATTATGATTTAGTGCTTTTGTTGCAAGGAGATGAGCCTCAAATTTTTCCTCAAGATATTGGCAATCTTAAACAAGCATTTTCTAATAAAGAACTTGAAGTAGTAAATTTAGTTTTTCCAATCTCAGATGATGACTTAGAGGATCCTAATGTAGTAAAAGTAGCTCTTGATCTAAATCTAACTATTCATTTTTTCTCAAGATCGCATATTCCACATGACTGCATAAGTGGATATAGACAGCTAGGCATGATAGGCCTGACAAAAAAAGCTCTTAATGATTATGCCAGTCTTTTACCAACGGTTCTTGAAGAGGTTGAATCTATTGATATGATGAGATTTATTGAAAATGATTTTTCTATTCAAGGAGTTTTATCTAATTCACAAATCCTTGGTGTTGACACCCCGCAAGATTTAAAAAAGGTAGAAAAAATAATGATGAATGATAAATTTGTAAATTTATACAAAGAAAAATATATCTAGGAGAATTCTATTTTATGAGAGGTATTGTTTGGTTTAGAACAGATTTAAGGATTGATGACAATCCTGCATTACGTAATGCATTAGATAATTGTGAAGAGGTTATTGGAATATATATATTCTCTCAGCTCCAGTGGAAGGCTCACAATGAGTCCAGTGTAAAGCTTGAGTTTCTAATTAAGAATTTAATCCATCTAGAAAAATCATTATCAAAATTAAATATCCCATTGATAACGATTAAGACTGAATCTTATGATTCTTTGCCTAAAGATTTATCTTCATTTGTAGTCTCGAATAAAGTTGGACAAATTTTTTGGAATAATGAATTTGGAGCTAATGAATCGAAAAGGGATTTGCTATCTTGCAAAATGCTTGAAAAAGAAAATGTCAAGACTTCAAGATTTGATGATCAAGTTATTTATGAACCAGGATATCTTAAAACAGGACAAGGCAAACCTTTCTCTGTTTTCACTCCTTTTAAAAGAAGATGGATTGAAAATTTTGAAATGGATTTTTTGGATATCAATTACAAACACTCTATTAAAAAACCTATTAATATTAAAAGTGATCTATCCAAAATAGAATTTGTAAGAACCCATTCCGTCAACATGGATCTTTGGCCAGCAGGTGAAAGCGCAGCTCAAGAAAGACTTTCTAATTTTTTAAGCATAAAAGCAGAGTCATATAGTGAATCAAGAAATTCTCCGATCCTTGATGGAACAAGTAGAATCTCTCCTTATTTTGCGTTAGGTATTCTGTCTCCAAGAAGATGTATTTTAGAGGGTTTAAAGCTTAATAATTATGAATTTACTTCTGGTAATAAAGGCATATGCAAATGGATTGATGAAATAGTTTGGAGAGAATTTTACAGAAATATAATGCATTGTTTTCCAAGAGTCAGCAAAAATAGACCTTTTCAAATACATACTGAGAATCTAGAATGGCGATACTCAGAAAAAGAGCTACAGGCTTTCTATTCAGGTAATACTGGTTTCCCAATAGTTGATGCAGGCATAAGACAAATGCTTGCCGAGGGCTGGATGCATAATAGATTGAGAATGGTGGTAGCAATGTTTTTTACAAAAAATATGCTCCATGATTGGAGATTAGGTGAAAAATTCTTTATGGAAAATTTAATTGATGGTGACTTTTCATCGAATAATGGAGGCTGGCAATGGAGTGCTTCAACTGGAACAGATGCAGCACCTTATTTTAGGATTTTTAATCCAATAACTCAGTCCACAAATTTTGACCCTGAGGGCAAATTTATCAAACAATTTATACCGGAGCTTAATATGCTCTCTAGCAAAGAAGTTCATCTGCCTTTAACAGATCTTTTAACAAGCTTCAGTTATCCCTCACCGATTCTGGATTTAAAGTCTTCTAGATTAAGAGCTATTGAGGTTTTTAAAGAAAATAATGCAACTAGAGATGCATAATTTCTTTAGTTATAATTGGACTCAAAAATAGGAAAATTTTTATGAAAGAGATGCACAAATTTTATATTGATGGTGAATGGGTAAACTCATTGGGCTCTGAAACTATTGAAGTAATCAATCCGTCAGATGAATCGATCATTGGATCAATTGCCGCTGGTACTAAAGAGGATATTGATGTCGCAGTAGCTGCCGCAAAAGAAGCATTTAAATCTTTTGGTTTTTCATCAAAGGAAGAAAGAATTGCATTGCTTGAAAATATAATTATAGAGTATGAAAAAAGAGCTGAAGAATTAGCGCAGACTATATCTGCAGAAATGGGAGCACCATTATGGCTATCCAATGTAGCACAAGTCACATCAGGCCTATCTCATTTTAAAGACACATTAGGCGTATTAAAGTCATTTGAGTTTGAAACAACTGAAAATGAATATATTGTAAGAAAGGAGCCAATAGGTGTGATTGGAATGATAACACCCTGGAACTGGCCCATGAATCAAATGTGTACAAAGGTTGCTTCAGCAATTGCATCAGGTTGTACTATGGTTTTAAAGCCAAGCGAGATCACTCCGTTTTGTGGGATTATATTTACTGAAATTTTGGATGCTGCAAATGTACCTGCTGGAGTTTTCAATCTAGTTAACGGGATGGGACCAATTGTTGGTGCCGCCCTTTCTGAACATCAAGACATTGATATGATGCACTTCACTGGTTCTACTAGAGCTGGAGTAGCTGTGGCAATTGCTTCTGCTCCAACTGTTAAAAGAGTTGCACAAGAGCTTGGTGGTAAATCAGCAAATATTATTTTAGATGATGCCGATATTGAAAAAGCAGCAGGAGCTGGGGCAAATCATTGCTTTATGAATACTGGTCAATCATGCAATGCTCCTACTAGAATGCTAGTTTCATCAAAAAATTATGACAAAGCAGTAGAGGCTGCAGTTCAAGTTGCAAATTCCACTATAGTAGGTGCTCCAGAAGATGAGGGAGTAAAAATTGGACCAATTTCGAATAAAGTTCAGTATGAAAAAGTTCAAAGATTGATCCAAATTGGGATTGATGAAGGCGCAAGACTTGTTGCAGGAGGGTTAGGGCGTCCTGATGGAATTTCAGAGGGATACTTTGTCAAACCTACCGTTTTTGCAGACGTTACTAATGATATGACCATTGCTAGAGAAGAGATATTTGGACCTGTACTAAGTATTTTGAAATATGAGACGGAAGACGAAGCTATTGATATTGCAAATGATACAGAGTACGGATTAGCTGGATATGTTCAATCAGGGGACGAAAGCCATGCAAAGGACGTTGCAAGAAGAATCAGAGCAGGCCAGATTAGTATAAATAGAGGTAATACTGGCCCTGCAGCTCCTTTTGGAGGTTTTAAGACCTCTGGAAATGGTAGAGAGCATGGATTAAGCGGACTTAATGAATGCCTCGAGACAAAAGCTATATTAGGAAGTTAGTTTTATCTAAAAATTACTCGAATAAATCAGGTTCTTTTTGAGTAATCATATCGTACAGCGGCTGAAAACTTGCCCAAGCAGCAAGCTCATTAGCTATAAAATCTCGTGTTTTAACGGCAGTTTCATGGGGAATCAAAGTCGGTTTCCCTGCTGCCTCAGCCATTAACTGTGATTGACAACACCTCTCCAAGGAAAAGAAATACCAAAGAGCTATATCTATAGAAGAGCCTGTGGACAAAATTCCATGATTTTGCATTATAAGTACTTGTTTATCTCCAAGTGCATTAGCAATTCTTTCACCTTCACTTGTGTCATCTGAGACACCAGAAAAATCATCGTAAATTGCTTGTCTCTCATAAAAAGCACATGAATCTTGAGAGATAGGATCAAGAAGTTTTCCAAGAGTTGCAAAAGTTTTACCATACATTGAATGAGAATGAGCTGCCGCATTGACATCGGGCCTTGCCATGTGAAGCCTTGAGTGGATGGTAAAGGCAGCGATGTTTACAGATCTATCACCTTGAACAATGTCTCCCTCATGATTAACTAATAATAAATCTGAGACTTTTATTTGACCAAAGTGAACTCCAATTGGATTCACCCAGAAATGGTCAGAAAATTCAGGATCTCGGACAGTAATGTGACCTGCAACTCCCTCATCATATCCAAAATATGAAAACAATCTAAATCCTGCAGTTAGTTTCTCAAGCTCATGCCTTCTTTTTTCCTCAATAGTTGAGTATTCAACCATTTCATTTATGCCTTTCGGTTTTTGAGGAAGCTTACCTTTGTTAATATCGATGCTAATTGGTACAACTTTTGCCATAATGAATTCCTTAAAGTGTAAAATAGTTTACCGAATTATGGAGCTAATATGAAATATAGAATTGAAAAAGACACAATGGGTGAAGTTAAAGTTCCTCACGACGCACTTTGGGGACCTCAAACACAGCGTGCTTTAGAAAATTTTAAGATCAGTGGAATCAAATTTGCATTCCCATTTGGTAGAAGCTTTATAGAAGCTATAGGAATTATTAAATTTGCCGCAGCTTCATCTAACCAAAAACTAAAATTACTTGATGTAAAGAAAGCTCAGGCAATAAAGATTGCTGCAAAAGAGGTTATGTCAGGCAAACATGATAATCAATTCCCGCTTGATGTATTTCAAACAGGCTCTGGTACAAGTACCAACATGAATGCAAATGAAGTAATTTCTAATTTAGCCTCTAAGAAAGCTCGAATTAAAATCAATGCTAATGACCATGTAAACATGAGTCAAAGCAGTAATGATGTTATTCCAACTGCGATTTGTATTTCTGCTTTATTAGATTCCCATCATCAATTACTGCCATCATTAGAGTTTTTAATAAAGACAGTTGATAAAAAGGCTTCATCTCTAAAAGGCCAAATTAAAACTGGGAGAACACATCTCATGGACGCTATGCCTATAGACTTTTCTCAAGAATTATCGGGCTGGAGCTCTCAATTAAAATCTTGCAGTGCTTCGCTTAGATCTGCATTAAAAGATATATCCTATCTTCCCCAGGGAGGAACTGCAATTGGAACTGGTGTAAATGCACATAGAGATTTTGGAAAAGTTTTTGCTTCAGAAGTCAGCAAAATATCAAAGCTTAAGGTAAAAACTTCGTCGAATTATTTCAAATCTCTAAGTGCGCAAGACTCTGCTGCGCAACTATCCTCTAGTGTTAAAAATCTCAGCTTAGTACTAACCAAAATATCTAATGATTTGCGATGGATGAATAGTGGTCCACTGACAGGATTAGGAGAAATAGAACTTGAAGCTTTGCAACCTGGAAGTAGTATCATGCCAGGCAAAGTCAATCCAGTAATACCTGAAGCAGTGGCTATGGCTTGCGCAGATGTAATAGGGAATGACGTTACCGTTTCAATTGCAAGTCAGTCTGGAAATTTTCAATTAAATGTAATGCTTCCAGTTATTGCATACAACCTTCTTAAAAGCATAAGTTTGATGTCTAACTCAATGCCTATTTTGGCAAATAAAGCTATTAAAACTTTTAAGGTTAATAAAAAAAATATTGCAGAATCTCTAGGAATGAATCCTATTTTGGTTACAGCGTTAAATAGAGAAATTGGATATGAAAAAGCAGCCCATATCGCCAAGAAGGCATACAAAGAAAAAAGATCAATCGTTGATGTTGCTCATGAGGAGACCGGACTGCCTGTTTCTAAGTTAAAAGTATTATTAAATCCAGCAAAACTAACCAAGGGTGGAGTATGAGCAGTTTGTTAGAAAAAAAATGTACTGCTTGTGAGTTGGGAGCCCCACTAGTTCCTGATGAAAAGCAAAATGACCTTCTCAAAGATCTTAAGGGTTGGTTAATAGACAGATCAAATATTTCAAAATTATCGAAAACATATAAGTTTAGCAATTATGCTTCAACTCTTAATTTTGTGAATTTAATTGCGGAGCTTTCAGAGTCTGAAGATCATCATCCAAAAATGACTGTTGAGTGGGGCAAGGTAAGTTTAGAGTGGTGGTCGCACAAAATAGAAGGCCTTCATATGAATGACTTTATATGTGCGGCTAAATCAGATGAAATTTTCTTAACTGTTGAGCAATAATAAAACTCGAATAAGTAATCTTATTTAGTTAAATATTTAATATCTTTTTTTCAATAACAGCATGAGTTATAATCTGTTATGGAAAAGATCAAATATAAAGCTCTAACCTTTGACGATGTATTGCTTTTACCAAGATATACAGACTTCCTTCCTGCTCAAGCTCAACTAGAAACAAAAGTTTCAAAAAATATCTCTCTAAAAATTCCTCTTGTCTCAGCTGCAATGGATACAGTAACAGAGGCCGCAATGGCAATTGCATTGGCTGAAAATGGCGGTATTGGAATCATTCATAAAAACAATACCATTGAACACCAGGCTTTAGAAATTAAAACTGTTAAAAAATACGAGAGCGGTGTTGTAAGAGATCCTACAACCATCAGATCAACCAAAACTATTGATGAGTTAATGAAGTTAACTAATGAACTTAGTATTTCTGGAATGCCTGTTGTTGATGATGGAAAGTTAATGGGAATCGTGACTAGAAGAGATTTTAGATATGCTGAGGATTTATCTGCTTTGGTTTCTTCGATAATGACTCCACGAGAAAAACTAATAACTGTTAAAGAAGGTTTTGATCAGGATGATGTAAAAAAATTAATGTATAACAATCGAATTGAAAAAATTCTTGTTATTAACGAAGAAGACTCATTAACTGGTCTCGTAACAATGAAGGATATTGATAAATCTGCAGAACATCCGCTCGCAACAAAAGATCCAAGAGGGCAATTGCAAGTTGGTGCTGCCCTTGGGACTGGTGGCGATACTTTAGAGAGAGCGTCAGCATTATCAGATGCAGGAGTCGATTTATTTGTCATTGACAGTGCTCATGGTCATTCAAAAAATGTATTAGAAACAATCAAGAACATAAAAAACAAATTCCCTGAAATAGACGTTATGGGTGGAAATGTAGCAACTCCAGAAGGAGCTGAAGCGCTCATAGATGCTGGAGTGGATTCGGTTAAAATTGGGATGGGTCCTGGATCAATCTGTACAACTAGAATAATCGCAGGCATTGGAGTCCCTCAGATTACCGCTATTCTTTCCATAAAGGAGAAGCTTAAGTCTAATAACATCCCCTTAATTGCAGACGGAGGCATCAGATTTTCCGGAGACATAGCTAAAGCAATTGCTGCCGGAGCAAATGCTGTGATGTTAGGAGGAATATTCGCTGGAACTGAAGAGGCTCCAGGTGAGTTGGAGCTTTTTCAGGGTCGAAGTTTCAAGACATACAGAGGGATGGGTTCAATTGGCGCCATGTCTGAAAGAAACGATTTAAATAGATACTCTCAAGATGGAGTGAGCACTGAAAAAATGGTCCCAGAAGGTGTTGAAGGCAGGGTTCCATTTAAGGGCTGGGTTGTAAATGTTATTGATCAGTTAATTGGAGGCATCAGACAGAGCATGGGATACGTTGGATGTAAATCAATCGAAGAAATGCACAATGACACTCAATTTGTTGAAATTACAAATGCTGGAATTACCGAAAGTCACGTTCATGATGTCATGATCACGAAAGAAGCACCAAACTATCAAAGAAGTTAAATAAATTTTTATAAAAATAAAAATTTAGATAGAAAAATCATAGTTAAAAACCATGCTCCCGAAGATATTTTTTTAAATTGACCAGATGCAATTTTTAAAACTACATAAGATATAAACCCAAGAGCAATTCCATTTGCAATAGAAAAAGTTAAAGGGATCATTACAATAATTATTAGTGCTGGCAGAAGCTCAGAAGAATCTGACCAGTTTAGTTTTTCCATTCCGCTCATCATTAATATAGCAACATAAATTAGTGCCCCTGCAGTAGCATGAGCTGGAATTATGCTTGCTAAAGGTGAAAAAAATACTGCGATTAAGAATAAAAAACCTACGGTTACAGCGGTTAACCCAGTTCTTCCTCCAGCCTCAACTCCTGCTGAGCTCTCAACATAGCTTGTAACAGGCGCACACCCTAAAAATGCTCCAAAAGCACTAGACGAGCTATCAGCCTTTAGAGCTTTATCAAGATTATGAATATTGCCATCTTCATCAACTAATCTTGCTTGGTTAGCTACCCCTAGAAGAGTCCCAGCAGTATCAAATAGATTCACAAACAAGAAAGACATAATTACGCTTATCATGGCTAAATCTAGCGCTCCTAATATGTCTAACTTCATAAATACCGGCATAAAAGCTGGAGGATAGGAAATTAAACCCTGAAATTGAATAATGCCAACAAAGATTGATATAAGTGTAACCATCATCACACCAATCAGTATTGCGCCAGGAATTCTTCTTACTGCTAAAATTGCTATCAAAAGAAAACCGAGCATTGCAAGCAGGGTCTCAACTTTCAGCAAATCACCAATACTTATAAGAGTGGCTTCATTTGAAACTATGATTCCCCCATTTTTTAATCCAATGAATCCAATGAACAGACCTACTCCTGATCCCATAGCAATTCTCAGATTCATAGGGATACTTTCTAACATCCACTGTCTTATAGGAGTAACACTCATTATCCAAAATAAAATACCTGCAAGAAATACTGCGCCAAGAGCAATTTCCCACGTATAACCCATTTCTCCGACCACTGTATAGGTAAAGAAAGCATTGAGTCCCATTCCAGGAGCTAATCCAATTGGCCAATTTGAATAAAATCCCATTGCAATGCATGCAATAGCTGCAGCAACGCAAGTACCCACAAAACTTGCCCCAAGATCCATACCAGTAGAGGACATCATTTGCGGATTGACAAAAATTATGTAAGCCATCGTAATGAAGGTAGTAAACCCAGCCAGCAGCTCAGTTTGAATATTTGTATTGGATTCTTTTAATTTAAATAATTTTTCAAGCATTAAATTCAATATTTCTATTTAAAAATTTAGTTTACAACTTATACTATTACATTGTTATAAGTTCATAGATAACTTAAGGCAAAAATTAAATTAATTTGCAAATTTAATGCTAATGTAAATCTAGAAGTTTTTTAAATTATTTTAATTCTTTGGCATAGATATTGCATCTTATTAAATATTAAGATTTTACAAAAATCTTTAACAAAACCTGGGGCATTTAATGAACTACAACATTCTCTATAAACAAATTTTACTAATTGTTTCTTTCCTTTTTTTCTGGACCTATGCATTTGCTCAAGAAAATGCTATTGAAGAGGTCTTTGTTACTGCAGAAAAAAGGTCAGAAAGCGTTCAAGATATTTCTCAGGCTGTAACAGCTATAAGTAGTGACGAAATTGAATCTAAAAACATAACTTCCTTTGTTGATTTAAGTGCGATTGTGCCTGGAGTGACAGTCGCAAAAAATGAAGGTTACAAAACTGTTATCTCAATCAGAGGTGTTGGAAACGAAACAAACCAAAACGCAATTGCAGCGCCATCCGTCGCTTTTCATATGGATGGTATTTTTATCGCATCTCCATTTTCCCTACAAACAGATTTTATTGATGTAGATAGAATTGAGGTTCTTCGAGGCCCTCAAGGAACACTTTTTGGTCAAAATTCAACTGGTGGAGTAATTAATGTTGTAAGTAAGAAGCCTTCTATGGAAGGATATTTTGGAAAATCAGACATTACTTTCGGTAATTATGGGCTAACAAAATTTCGATCTTCCAATAATTTTGTTTTAAGCGATTCAACTGCTGCGAGATTTTCAATCTCCACAACTGATAGAGATGGATTTAGCGATAATTTAGTTACAGGACAGGACTTAGATGATGATAGCAATATTAGCTTACGTGCTGATTTCCTTATTGATCTTGGTGACAACTCCTCACTGAGATTTTTTGGTCAATATTTTGATGTTGATAGAAATGGCTCAGCAATGAAAGGTATCGATGATCCTACACCTAATCCAAGAGATTTAAGGCAAGACTCAGTATCAAATCATGAATTAACCTCTTCTGTTTTTGCTGCAATTTATGAGTCTGACCTTGGTTATGCCAATTTGAAAATAATGGCTAGCATCCAAGAAGACGATATCTCAGTTACAAGAGACAATGATCGTCACAATTTTGGAGATCCAGTTCTTGCAATTCCAGGACTTCCAGCAGGCTCAACATATCAAAGAGCAGAATTTCGTCCAGAAACATCTCTTGTAGATACAACAACTTTTGAAATAAATTTAGTTTCTAATGAACCGGCTATGGATGGAAAACTGGATTGGACCATTGGTGCTTTTTACATGGATCATGAAATTGAAAATCATATTCGTGGTTACTTAGACGTTAATCGTGACGGAGAACTACAATATATTTGTTCATATCCATATGCTGATCCAAATAATTGTTGGGCTTCTTGGGCAGACGGTGGTGAATTTGATTTTGTTTCTGATGCATATCCAACTAGGGAGTCATACTCAGTATATGGTCAGACTACTTACAGCTTTTCAGATCAATCTCGCCTTGTTAGTGGTCTTCGGTATTCAAAAGATGAAGTTGAAAGTTGTGTAAAAAATTTCTTTGCGCCTGTTTGTGATGACTTAAGCGGTAGCTCAGATAAGACTACAGGTAAAGTGGCTTTAGAATTTGACTTAGATGATGACACACTTTTATATCTTGGATTAACAGCTGGATTCAAACCTGGTGGAACAAATCTTACATATGGTTACGATAATGATAATGCTCCACCATTGGTTTTTCCTAATTTTGAAGCTGAGACAGTGGAATCAATGGAGCTTGGACTCAAAACAGATTTATATGATGGAAGGGCTAGAGCAAATATTGCATTTTTTTCTTATGAATACGAAAATCTCCAATTTCAAGCAACTGATCCTGATCCATATCGAGGCGGTGTTGCTAATATTCCCGAATCAGAAATGTCAGGTTTGGAACTAGAGCTTACTAGTTTAATATCTGATGAATTGACTTTAGATATGAATCTCGCATTTCTTGATTCTGAAGTAACCTCAGATTATATGGCCTTGGATAATGTAGATGCATACCAATATTTTTTTGGTGAAGAGGATCTTAGATATGGACTAAGAAAAAATATTAGTGGAAACGAACTTGCTAAAACTCCAGAATTTACAGCTGATATAACTCTAACCTATGAAACTATGATGTCGTCAGGAACTCAATTTACTGGAATTATGCAATTCATTAAAAGAGGAGAATTCCAGCAGCGTGTAAATAATAACCCGATTGTTGATGCTATCGATGAATACGATATCTTGAATTTTACTGCTAGCTTTGATTTTGTTGGAGATAAGTGGGGTCTTGATCTGATGATTTTAAATGCTTCTGATGAAGATGGAGTTAACTCAAGCATGACTGATGTTTTTGGCGTTGCTGCTTCAGGCATAGAGTTAATACCACCAAGGCAAATCATGGCTCGATTAAGCATGAATTATTGACTTAATTTATAAAAACTTTATCTCATGATCAAATTGTAAATTTGATATAATCCAACATGGATAAATTATTCATACAACCAGCAGAATTGCTGGAAGACTCTTTTAAGCTTGCTTGGCAAGTATATGAAAGTGGATATCGACCAAATTATATTATTGGAGTGTGGAGAGGCGGAGCTCCAATTGGTATAGCTGTTCAAGAATTTCTTCACATATTAAAAGTCCCGTCAGATCATATCGCCATAAGAACTTCGTATTACAAAGGCATTGGAGAAACCCTAGAAAGCGTTCAGGTTTATGGCCTTAACTACGTAATCAAACAGGTTGAATCTGAAGACTCATTGTTAATAGTCGATGATGTGCATGATACAGGAATATCAGTTCAGCAAATAATATCTGACCTTAAAACTGCCTGTAAAAAAAATACTCCTGAAATTAAAGTCGCAACACCATATTTCAAACCCAGCAAAAATAAGACAAAAAGAAAACCAGATTTTTATATACATGAAACTGAAAAATGGCTTGTTTTTCCTCACGAACTTGAAGGTCTGTCCCTTGAAGAAATTATTAAAAACAAACCCTCATTAAATGAATTTTTTGAGAAGATTAAACCTTTTATTAAGTAAGCAAGATTTAATAAAGTTTCCTTTATAATATTTTAAAATAATTCAGACATATTAAATGATTAATTCTGATAACTTTTCATTAGATAAAAAAAATATTGATACAATTTTAGTACTAGATTTTGGATCTCAATATACGCAGCTCATTGCGAGAAGAATTAGAGAGTTAAACGTATTTTCTGAAATACTTCCATGGGATATCTCTGTTGACAGAATAAAGTCTTTGAATCCCAAGGGAGTTATTCTTTCTGGAGGCCCTGAATCAGTTACTGAATCTAATACGCCAAGAATTCCGAAAACAATTTTCGAATTAGAGGTGCCAGTTTTAGGCATCTGTTACGGTATGCAAACTCTTGCAGAACAATTTGGTGGGCAAGTTACTTCTTCAAAAAATAAGGAATTTGGCCATGCTAAAATTTTTATAGAGAGTGCTTCGTTACTATTTGATGGATTTATCTCAGGATCTTCAGTTGATGTTTGGATGAGTCACGGAGATCATGTATCAACTCTTCCAGATGAATTTAATTTAATAGCTTCTACTTCATCAGCCCCTATTGCTGGCATGGAGCATTCTAAAAAACCTATTTATGCATTACAGTTCCATCCTGAAGTCACTCATACTAAACAAGGCAATATTATCTTAGAAAATTTTACTCACAAGATTTGTAAATGTTCTGCACAATGGAAAATAGAAAATCTTATTGAGCAAAGAATAGATGAGATCAAAGGAAAAGTAGGAGATCAAAAAGTATTATTAGGTTTATCAGGAGGAGTTGACTCTTCTGTTACAGCAATGCTTTTAGATAGATCGATTGGAAGAAATTTAATTTGTGTTTTTGTTGATAATGGATTGCTTCGAAAAAATGAAGCTGCAGATGTTGAGAAATTGTTTAAAGACAAGATGGATTTAAATTTATTAGTTGTTGATGCTAAAAAAGTTTTTTATAGACATCTTAAAGGTATCTCAGATCCAGAACAAAAAAGAAAAATTATTGGCAGAACTTTTATCGATATTTTTGATAATGAGGCTGCTAAATTAAAAGAAGAAGTTAATTTTTTAGCGCAGGGCACCATTTATCCAGATGTGATTGAATCATCTGGATCAGAATCTAAAGAGGCCAGAGTGATTAAATCTCATCATAATGTTGGCGGTCTTCCTGATGATATGAAGATGGAATTAGTAGAACCCCTTCGCGATTTATTTAAGGATGAGGTGAGGAAAATGGGTTCTGAGCTTGGCCTTCCATTGGAGATGTTGAATCGACATCCATTTCCAGGTCCAGGATTAGGAGTAAGAATCCTTGGAGAGATTTCTGAAAAAAAAGTTTTAATTCTTCAGAGTGCTGATGCCATATTTATAGAGGAGCTAACCAAAGCAGGCTTGTATGATCAAGTTAGCCAAGCATTCTGTGCATTTCTTCCAATAAAATCAGTAGGAGTTGTTGGAGACGAGAGAAGATATGCAGATGTGATAGCAATAAGAGCAGTTGAGACAGTAGATTTTATGACTGCTACTTGGGCCAAGCTTCCTCATGATTTTTTGGCTCGTGTTTCTAATCGAATTGTGAATGAGTTAGAGGACGTCAGCAGGGTGGTTTATGACATTTCAAGTAAACCGCCAGCTACAATTGAGTGGGAGTAATGATGCGTACGCTAAAAATCAGCACCTATTTAGCAGCAGATTTAGAGACGGTTAAGAGTTATTTAATGACGCCAGCGCTACTCAATTATGTGGTGGCTGGTTTAATGAAATTCCATCCTATCGAACCAAATTTCTTTCCGTCAAAATGGGTTGAGGGGAAGTTCTCTGTAAAAATGTTCGCATTTCATTTTTTACCCATCGGAAAACAAATTGTAGGTATAGAATTTCCACAAAAATCCGATCATTGGGTTCTCAGAGATAATGGAAGTGGTTCTATAGCAAAAACTTGGGATCATCTAATTTTTTTAGAATCGGAGGGAGGCGGAACTCGATATACAGATGAGGTTTCTATCGATGCTGGTCTTTTCACATTACCAATCTATATCTACGCATTCATTTTTTACTCCTATAGACAAATGCGATGGCGGAAACTAGTAAATCTCAATTTTAGGGAGTTACAAAAGCAGAAATGAAGAACGAAACTTGTAAACTACTTGTAAACTCAGTTTTGCCCCTCGCAAACCCTTGCTACATAAGGCTTTGTAAAAGTGTAACTATTGAGTGGGAGTAATATAATGACTCTTAAATTTCATTTTTCTCTTTTAGTTGATTTTGAAATAAGTACAATCATTTGAGAAAGATTTAGTAATTGCTTTATATTATGAAAACCTCTAAGCCATTTTTGCCAACATTAATAGAACAAATAATTGACTTTATCGATATTTTTCACCAGTCAAGAATTTCAAGATTTTTTTCAAAAAAGAACTTAGATATTTTAATAGACATAGGTGCCCATAAAGGTGAGTTTACCATTCATATGTTAAAAAATAATAATCTAAAAAAAATATATCTTTTCGAAGCTCAAAGTTCTGTTTTCAAGAAATTGAAAGAAAATTTAAAGCCTCATCAGAAAAATCTTAGTGCATACAATATTGCATTAAATTCTTACGATGGAGTGGCAACTTTTTATGAAAATATTCTTTCAAGCACTTCATCATTCAAGCAGACCTCAAACTCGTCATGGGTTACTTTTAAAAAAACAGTTCTTGGATCCAAAGACATTATTAAATCCCAAGTTGATATTGAAACTTATAAATTTGATACAGTTTATATGTCTTCTGAAAAAAAGATTGATCAAATCATGCCAGATGAAAATTCACTATTTAAAATAGATGTTGAGGGATGTGAACTTGATGTGTTAAAGGGTGCTGACGAATTTATTACCAAAAGGATTCCTAAATATATACAAATAGAAGAAAACACTTTTAATATTTATCAAATCGATGATAGGGCCGCTGTTCGAAAATTTTTAAAAGATAGAGGATACATTAGAAAAAAGAGTTTTTTGTTTCCATTATGTAATTTCAAAGATATTATTTATCAGAGATCCAACTAAAGTGTATATGCTTATCATGAGGTTCAAAAAGTTAAAATGGAAAAAAGTTTTGTAAAAAATTCTCTCTTTTCTACTCCCTTGTTTGAATTTAATAATCTTGCTTTAGCGAATGAATTACGTTCTTATCTAACCTCCCTAAAAATAGATGGAATTGAATCACGTGTTGCAAAGCATATTAAACACAATATGTCTGAATCAAAATTCAATTTGTTTAATAGTGATGAAAAAATTATTAAGACAACACGTGCTTATATTGCATCTTGCATTAAAGATCTTTTAAATAATCTCACATCTAGAGACGATGATTATAAAATAGCATTCTCAGAAAGTTGGTATCATATAGGTGGCAAGAATAGTTCTCACGATGTTCATGCCCATATAAATTGCAGTTGGTGCGGTATATACTATATTGATTCGGGCGACAAAAATAAGGGCGGCCAAACCTTTTTTTGCAATCCGATTTTTTCGAATTTTCTAGATCTTGGGACTTTACACCATAATGACACTGAGCATATTGTTACTCCAGAGGATGGCAAACTAATTCTTTTTCCATCCTACCTTAAGCATTTTCAATCTTTATACACAGGAGAGACAGAAAGAATTGTAATTGCTTTTAACTCTTCAATTATAGAAAAATTCTAATTAATATTAATTCAATTTAGATAGGTGAATTAATCATCATGACAAGATCAAAAAGACCAGATCAATCTTCGCTTCAAAAATTATCAGATTATTATAAAAATAATAAATATATAGATGCTGAGAAACTTGCCACTTCTCTTACTAAAGCGTTCCCAAATCATGCATACAGTTGGAAAGTCCTTGGGGCAATATTTGGATTAACAAATAGGCAACTTGAGTGTTTGAATGCTTTTGAAACTGTCGTTAAATTGGAGCCAAATGATCCAGATGCACTTTTTAATTTAAGTATTGTTTTGCAAGATCTAGATAGATTCGAAGAAAGTAAAACAATTTGTGAACAGCTTCTTAAAATAAAACCAGATTTTGCAGCAGCTCATTTTAATTTAGGCTTCATTATGCAAAATTTAAATATACTCGATGGTAGTGAAAAAAGTTATAAAACCGCTATCTCTCTAAAACCGGATTGGGCAGAAGCATATTTTAATCTGGCTAACACTCAGCAAAAACTTAAAAAGCTTCAAGAAAGTGAATCTGCCTACAAGAGAGCAATTCAATACAAATCAAATTATTATGAGGCTTTCAATAACCTTGGAAATATTTATAAAACTCAAGGCAAATTTGATCTTGCAGCAGAAAATTATCAATTAGCATTAAAAATAAATCCATCATATTCAGAAGCAAGAATAAATTTAAATACCGTTAACATGAGTTTAGTTCCAGCATGGCATTTAAAAATGATGAATGATGAGATGAGGAATAAAGCTTATCTTGAGGCTATAAAATTAGCTGTTAATAATGAAAGCTATGTTCTTGAAGTAGGATCGGGTTCTGGTATTTTGTCTATGATGGCTGCATCGTGCGGAGCAAAAAACATCATTTCATGTGAAAGTTCAAAATCAATATCAAATATTGCAAAAAAAGTAGTTTCAGAAAATGGATATGAAAATCAAATTTCTATAATAAATAAGCATTCTACTGAGTTAGTGATAGGAAGAGACCTTTCAAAAAAAGCCGACATCGTAATTTCTGAAATTCTTTCTGCAGGATTTGTAGGAGAGGCAGTGAGATCGACTATATTAGATGTAAAAGAAAGACTGCTTAAAAAAAATGGAAAAATTATTCCTGAAATGGGATTTATTAAAGTTGCTCTGGTTGAGGAAAATGATGAAATTTCAAATTCAGTTTTTGCATCCAAGTCTCAAGGCTTTGACCTATCTGAATTTAACTCAATTACTCAAACAGAATTTAGTCTTAGTTTAAATCAAAAACCTAATTATTTAACTAATTCAATGAATGCTTTTTCAATTAATCTATATGAGGATGAGAGAATTGAAAAAAAAGAAAAAGTTATTAGGTTTGAAGTCACAAAGAGCGGATTGTGTTTGGGATTAATTCAGTGGCTAAAAATTAAAATTTATGATGATATTGAATATGAGAATAAGCCAGGTGAGGTAAATTCTCATTGGCCAACTCCTTTCTATAGGTTTGAGAAACCAATTAAATTAAAAAAAGGAGATTTAATTGAAATTAATGCATTCTTAGATAAAGATGATATTTGTTTTTATAAATTATAGCTTTACTCGAGGCTAGATAATTTTTTCTGTATCTTTTTTAAATGCAAAAAATTTATAAAGTAAAAACGTTATTAATGCGGGAAGACCTAATACAAATATATGGGCTATAGGCTCTGAAAATTTTTCAAATTCTGCTTTCATAAAAAGTTTTGTCAAAAAATCAAAAGCAAACAATGCAAATGGAAGAAAAGAAAAATTTATTAGAAGAAACCTAATACCTTGTTTAGTTTTTGGAATATCTGAATAAGGGAAGACTAAATTTTGATACAAAATGAATGCTATAAATAATGAAATAATATAAGCACCTATAAAACTTATAACAGAGCTGAATTTTAAGAAGTTAAAAAAAATAATCCTTATTGAAAAGTTTGAAAGTGCAGCAAAACACCCTGCAAATACAAACTTTATAAATTGTTTAGAAAAGTACTGTAAAAGGAGATTTTTAAAAAAAAAATACAAATTTTTTTAGAAATTATTCAATTATGTGGGGTTCAGGAAGGGGCACAATAAATTTTCCCTTGTAACCTAATTCTTTTAATTTTGGTATGAGCTCGTCAGCAATATGCCATGAAAATAATAAAGCATATTCAGGCTGCTTATCGTACAAATTATCTTCGTCTAAAACTGGTATTCTAGTTCCTGGCATATATTTACCGATTTTATGTGAGCCCTTAATTTCAACAATGCATTCAATTATATCTTGATCAAGCCCGACATAATTAACTAAAGTGCTAGCTCTTGATGGAGAGCTAATACCAAAAATTGTTTTATTTTCATTCTTTATTGAACTCAATAAAGAATGAAGTTTGAGCTTTGACATTAAAACATCTTTTTTAAATTTATGAAGGCTGGGCAAGGATATTATTTCAGCTTCATCAGCCTTAATTTTTTCAATGCTTTTATCAACCTTTTGGAGATCACTTTTCGATGAATAAACTCTTATTGAGCCTCCGTGTGTAGGAATTTTTTTTGCAAAAAAAGGAGTTAAGTCGTTTTTCTTAAGAAGATAATCTAAGCTAGCCATTGAGTAATATCTTAAATGCTCGTGATAAATTGTGTCATATTGAAGTGTTTCTATTAGTGAAGCAAGGTAATGAGATTCGTTAATAAATATTCCATCATCAGTTAATAGTTTTGAAATAAGTTGAGTAACTTTATTTGGATCATCAATATGGGCAAAAACATTCGTTGCCGTAATTAATCTAGCTTTCCCATGCTCTTTAAGAATTTTTTCAACAACGTCATCATTAAAATAATCTATTATCGTTGGTATACCCTTTTCAATAGCTAGCTTTCCAACTTCCTCTGGTGTAACGCCGAGCACTCTGTGACCATCTTTAAAGTTACTTAACAGGTTTCCATCATTAGATCCAATATCAATTACTAAGTCATCCCCTTTTAAATTAAGCATTTTAGAGGACTCTTCATAAAGCTCAGCAAAATTTTCCCTTAAAATTTTGGTAGTACTACTTGTATAAGGGTATTCAGGTGGGAATAGTACCGCTGCGTCAACTATTTGTCCTAACTGCACAAGTTTTGATTCTTCACAATACAAAAGCTCACAGGGATATGATGGATTTTCATCTGCAGGCGTTCCAATTTTGACATAATCATTAACCGGAGGATGATAACCAAGAAATATAATTGACTCTAAATTCTTTGACCCAGATATTTGACACTCAGCAGAAATTCTAGAAGATTTTTTATTTTTTATGTTATTCATTTATCATTCTCTGTTTTAAGCACAATGGAGTAATATTTTTTTGAAGCCATGTTGTCTCCAATCCATAAAAGTACCACCTAAGATACATTTTAAGCCAAAAAAACACTTTAAAATTACTTTTCCCTTCTTTTCTTTCAAGCCATTGAGCGGGGACCTCGTCTATTTGCCATTTTAATCTATTGCATTTAACAAGAATCTCCAAAGAATACGTAAATCCGTGAGTTGATTGAATATTTATTGTATTGAGGACTTTTCGAGAAAATAATCTAAATCCATTGCTGGCATCTCTAACGGGTATGCTTGAAAGAACATATAATGTAAATGAAGCTGTTCTTACAAGTATTGATTTAATTATAGGACATCCAATCATAGAGCCTCCATCCATAAAACGGCTTGCAACGACAACCTCAGATCCATCAAGAAATTTTTGATACATTTCATCAATAATTTTCTGATTGAATGTATCATCTCCTGGAAAAACGATTACACAATCAGCATTGCTTGCATCAAATCCAGATTTAACTGCATCACACGGCCCGGCTCCTTTATTTTTAATAAATTCAATTTCACAAGCAGTTGATATTTTATTAATTGCTTCAAGGGTATTATCTTCATCAAAATCATAACAAATCAATATTCTAAACTTAGTTTTGACATGAAATTCAAGTAATTTAATAACTTCAATTATCGAGGCCCCCTCATTAAAAACTGGAATTACGATATCTATTGGATACTCTTCTATAAGTTTCATGAACTTAAGATCTTCTTCATAAGTGAGATATTCATGGAAGCATTTTTAGCAATTTCAAAGTTGAGATTCTTGGTAATATCCGATCTTTTACATTTCTTTAGATTTGGTTTATGACTAATGTACCGTAAAAACTCAGTTGTTGCCTCATTACCAACATTTAAAACCCCATTGAATTCATCTTTTACTAAAAAATTAATAATTTTTGCTAATCTATCTATTTCAATTGAGGAAGTAATTATGTCATCAGCAGATTCGCTGAATGGGATATTGAGCGGATCGAAGAATCTAGTTCTGATTATGCAAAAATTTTCCAACGATCTTACAGTTGTTTCACCCCCAAGTTTTGACCAACCATAAATGTTATAAGGAATAGTAGGGGAATCCTCGTCATAGTTTCCATTGATGCATGGGTAAACTCCATCTGTCGAGATGTAGATAAATCTGATATTTGTTTTACAAGATTTTTCAATATCTCTTACTTTATTCACTAAATTGAGGGTTCCCTGTGTATTAATCAAGAAAGCCTTATTTGGATTTTCTTCACATTCCATCATTCTTGCCAATGCCGCACAATGAATAATTGTATTAAATGAATTTTGATTTAAAAATTTATTTACAGAAGTCTCTGAGGTTATATCAAGATCTTTGCTAGATGGAGATAAGAAAGATAAACCTTCATTAAATTCGAGTACTCTTTTACCAAGTTTGCCCGATGATCCAGTAATTAAAACTTTACTTCTCATAATTTTTTTCTATATATTTTTTTAGTTCATTTGTATATTTAAAATTTCCAGCTTCATCCCATGTTTTAGGATTATTTAAATCTATTTTCCAAACTGTAGATCTTGCAGGCCAAATATTAGTTTTCTCTCTTAAATTAGGCCATATCTTTGGATTATAATCAGCGTTTTCTTTCCAAATAGTTACTTCATTTTTCCAGTTAGGCCATTTCTGTTCATCAGCAGATCTAAAATCAGGCGAAAAACTAATTACTCTTGGATAGTATTCAATAAAGCCAATAAAGATTGAGAGAGAAATTATTATTTTGAGGAAATTTTTTTCAAATTTTGGGATACTAAAAAGCATTCTTTGTAATAAAAAAAACAATAGTATAAATGAGGTCACGTAAGAATACCTATATCCCCCATGCCCGCCTAATGAAAGAATGGTAAGAACAAAACTGAGATACAAAAACAATATCATAAGATAAGCTTTTTCATCACTATTTGTTCTTTTAAAAAAATATATAAAAATTGCAATCAGTAATGAAATCAATGTAATTGCAACAATTAAAACCGCAAAGCTTACGATTGCTAGAGAAGTATCAGTATTTAAAGGAATAATTTCATATAAAAATTCAAGTTGATCAGATTTTTGATTACCAGCAATCATAATTGTTCTAAATCCAGTAGCAAAAAAATACCCAAACAATGGGAAAATTATGTTTGGTGAAACCCAATAAAAAAAACTATCTAGCCAAGAATTAGAAATGAAGATTCCTCTATTTAGATTTCCGACTGTTGTTTCTAAGCTAAGCGAGATAAAAAAGTATGAAATTTGAAATAAACCGAACAAAAGAAATAAAAAACAATAGATTAAAAAAACATATTCCTTATTTTTAATGAATCTATATAAAAAGAAGGGTGACATTAATAAGGAAATTGGACCAGTAAGGATAGCAAGTGATAGCAGTATTCCATAGAAAAAATTTTTATATTGGTTTTTGATATCTTCATCAATTAATATAAGAAAAGTCACAATAGCCATAATAAATCCTACATTAGTAGAGTTCATCCATATTTCACCAGTACTGCATGAGAAGATAAGAAATGAGGTTAATATTAGTTTTTGACCGAGTGTTGACCAGTACCTACTATTTCCAAATACAATAATAATAATTGGAATTAACAAGACTAACGTCCCACAAATTGTAGTTATCAATGCTGCATTTTCAGGTTGAACTAAACTTGCAAGTAGCCCAGAAATTCTTGGGATTAGCAAATAATAAGCTGGATATATTAATGCATTAAACCCATCAAGCAAATCCGAACTTGAGAAAAATGTTTCAAGATATATTGACTCTTCTGCCCAAATTCTAGGACTTGTTATGTAAGAGGGATACCTCAGTACTATTACTAGCACAGATAATGCAAACAATATGAATGATTGAAGCATACTCAATCTTTGATTTGAATGTAATAATTGCATCTTTAAAATTACTTTTCTTTTTTAAATAGAAAGAAATTGTAACAAAATATATATTCTAATTATTTTGTGTATAAATAGTTTAGATATAAAATGTTTTTAAAATTTTTCTAAAAAATGTATCAATTTCGCACACTTTATCCGTGCCATATTCATGAATAACTCCAAAACATTAATTAAAGATGATTATTGACACATTAAAATTATTTTTTAATAAATTTTGCTACTCTTTAAGTGGTAACTTATTTGCATGGGTTATGACTTTAAGGGCTTCAATTACTAATTCTGATGCAATTTTTAAATACAGCAAAAAATCTCAAGACTATACCGTTTCCTCAAAAAAATCATCTGAGGATAGAGTTTTGAAATTTAAGCATGAGCTTCAAGGAGGCCAAACATACCTTAAAGGGATTTATTTTAGGGGAGAGGAAATTGGAGAAAGATATCTTTTAAACAATATTGATTTTTTCCCAGGGGACATCATTTATGATTGTGGCGCAAATCTAGGCGATTTGCTTTTGTGGTTTCAAAATAAGAAACTAAATATTTTATACCGAGCGTTTGAACCCTCACCACAAGAATTTCAATTATTAAAACATAATATTGGCAAACATGACTCAGAACAAGTAGCTCTTTGGAATCAGTCAAAAATCCTTGATTTTTATGTTAGCTCTCAAACAGCGGACTCAAGTCTTATCAAGCCAAAAAATTATAGCAATATCTTAAAAATACCTGCTAAGAGATTAGATAGTTTTATTAATAAAAATATAAAACTTCTTAAGTTAGAAGCGGAAGGTGGAGAATTGGAGGTTCTTCAAGGGGCAGGCAATAAGATTTATAAAATTCAATATATTTCTGCAGATCTTGGACCTGAAAGAGGGGTGAATCAAGATAGTACGTTTACCCCAGTATCAAACTTTTTAAAGCAAAAAAATTTTTATTTGATTGATTATAATTCGTATAGACATACTGCTCTATTTAAAAATAGTGATAGTAATCTCTAAAACTTTATTGGATTATATTTATACAGAAATATTTAACTTCATATAATAATTTTATGAACCAAAAAACAGAATTAGCTGATTTATCAATTAGTGTAATTATTCCAGTTATGAATGATTGGGATAATCTAAAAAAAGTACTATCAGAACTGAATGAGCAAATTTTAAAGCCAGTAGAAATTATCATTGCTGATTCTAGTTTTGATGACAAGATAGAAAATTCATGCTCAAAGTTGAGTATTAATGTACCTATTAAGTATCTGAGGGTTGGAAAAGCATTTTGGATAGATAGATTTTTAATTAAGTATTTTAAATTTTTTTTAAAAGATAAAAATGTAAAAGGGAGAGCCTATCCATATGAAGCAACTAATAGAGGGGCTGAAGTAGCAAAAGGAGACTGGCTAGCTTTCTTAGATTCTACAACCAATCCTCCTAAAAACTGGTTAAGCACTTACTCAAAACTTTTAATTCAGAAAGATTTAGATCTTGTTATTGGAAAGACTAAATATTATGCCTCGACAAAATTCCAACATTTATTAAGGGCGTGTACATATGGTTCATTTGGGCATGAAACTATGCCTGGATCGATTATTAAAACAAGAATTTACTTAAATAACTACCTTATTAGAGAGGGTGTAAGAGCTGGAGGTGACGTTGAGTGGAGACAAAGAGTAAAAAGTAAATTTCGTTGGGAAACGGTCGATAATATTTTTTTGGTTTACTCAAATCTTCCCACAAGATTCTATCACGCCATAAAAAAAATGTTTATTTATCAACTTCATTCTGCTCGAGTTGATATTCAGCACAAGGTAAAGGATATTTATTTGGGGATATTTTTGTTCTTAACTGTGTTAATAATTCCTAAGTGGAACTCTATTGTTGGATGGGAATCCAGCCCATTTTTTATTCCAAACATTACTAAGATATATTTGCTCTCAATGACAACCTTATTTTTTCTAACTCTTTTAATTGGAAGAGGAATTTTTAGAGATTTAAAACTAAACAAATTTTTATTAAATTCTATGAGGTTTTCATATCTAATATTACTTTTTATAGTTGTTTATAACTGGAATGCATCAATAGCAGACTGGGTTGAGGATTCTGTTTGGTTTATTCCTCACATTACAAAAATCTTTATTTTTTCTTTGATCTCCATAGCATTGATTTATAGAGGGATATTTTTTCCATTAACTCATGGAATTGAGAAAGATTATCTATTTCCAATTAATTGGCTTCCAGCTGGAATTTTGGGAGTGCTCTTAGATATTGTAAAAGCACCTGGTTATCTAATAGGAGCATTCTTATCAATATTTATAAGGAAATTAGATTAGTTGGCAATTAAGATATTCATTTCATTTATAATTTAGCAATATCAATAAAGATTAATTTTTTACAACTTATATATGTGCGGAATTGTTGGATACTCAATTATTAATTCCCCAAAGCAAAATATTTGTGCATTGGAATTAGGCATTAAAGCTTTGTCCCATAGGGGCCCAGATAATTCTGGTATCTGGACTAATCATGACGGATCATTAGGAATGGCACACTCTAGATTATCTATTTTGGATTTGACTAAAAATTCAAATCAACCAATGGCAGATGAGAATCAAGATTTCATATTAGGATTCAACGGAGAAATTTATAATTTTATAGAAATTAGAGCAGATCTTAAGAAGCTCGGCTACAAATTTACTACAAACTCTGATACTGAAGTTATATTGAAGGGTTATAAGGCTTGGAATAAAGATCTTTTTGAAAAATTAAGAGGGATGTTTGCAATTTCAATATATGACATTTTGAATAAGGAGATTATTTTAGCGCGAGATCATTCAGGCCAAAAGCCTTTATATTATTCTTTCAATAAAAATAAAAACTCATTTATTTTTTCTTCAGAATTGAAAGGCATGTTTAATTTTGAGCTCTTTTCTCAATCTATTTCATATGATTCTTTAAGTAATTTATTAAATCAAGGTTACTGCAATGGCACATCATCAATTTATAAAAATATAAAAAAGCTGAATGCCGGCTCTTACCTAATTTTTGATCTATCTGAGAATCAAATAAGTATCAGCAGTTTTTGGTCGTTAAAAAAAATTCTTAAAAATAAAAAAAATAAACATATTACTGAAGAAAAGCTGATTAAAAATCTTGAAGATATTCTTTTAGAATCCATTGAAATGCAGTTCAGATCAGACGTTCCTGTGGGCATGCTGCTTAGTGGAGGAGTTGATTCAAGTTTAATAGTAGCACTAGCATCAAAAATTAAAGGAAATTTAGATACTTACACTGTTAGGTTCTCTGAGTACAAAAAATTTGATGAGTCATATCATGCCCGATTAATAGCAGATCACTTCAAAACAAACCACCTTGAGCTAGAAGCCTCTAAAGTTGAACCAAGTATTTTTGAGGAGCTAGTTACTTTCTTTGACGAGCCAATATTTGACACATCGATAATACCTACTTATATGCTTTCAAAAATGATTTCTCAATACTGTAAAGTTGCAATTGGAGGTGATGGAGGAGATGAACTATTTGGAGGATATCCTCATTATAATAAACTACTAAGGATTGAAAGAAATTCAAAATATTTTCCACATTACTTAAGATATAAAATTTTTAATCTATTAGATCTTACTCTTCCAATAGGCATAAGAGGTGCGAAGACATTAGAATTTTATGGCACTAATTTTGTGAATGAATTTCCAAATATCTCCGAGTTTTTTAAATACAAAGAACAATGTAGGTTATTTGATAAAAATTTTGCTAGTAACATAAAACCAGTTGAAGCTAAAAAAATTAAATCTGTTATTTTTGAAAACATCGTTGAAACAGCAACTTTTCAAGACTTTAATAATTATTTAAGAGAAGATATTCTAGTTAAAGTCGATCGAGCTAGCATGGCGAATTCACTAGAGATAAGATCACCTTTCCTAGATCACAAATTGATAGAGTTTGCTTTCAAAGAAGTACCAAATTATTTAAAAGTTGACTCAGTTAAAAGAAAAATTTTATTAAAAAAACTAGCAAAGAGACATTTACCAACTAAGTTTGATTTCAGTCGCAAACAAGGATTTTCGTTGCCGTTGAGGGAATTAATTAATAGTGAGATGTGGATAGAGTATATTTATTCAAAAATTCAGTCCTCAGATTCATCTATTTTTAATCATAAATATGCATATGATTTATTAAAAAAACAAAAATCTTATTACAACAATGCCGAGCGTATGGCAGCCTTGTTATTTTTTATGATTTGGGTTGAAAAATTCAATCCATTATTCGAATCAAAAAATTAAATTTTTATAAGCATAATAGATTTCATTTATTGAGAATTTTTTCTCTATTATTTCTCTAGAAACTTGGCCCATTAAAGAAATTTGTTGTTGATTTAATATCATCCATTCCATTGCAGTTACTAAGCTTTGAACATCTTTACTTTTTATTAACAAACCATTTTTTTTATCATCAAGGCATTCTTTGCATCCCGAAACATCCGATAAAATTAGGGGCATTCCCGAAGCAGCGGCTTCAAGTGCTGCTTTAGGCAGTCCCTCGCCATATGAAGGCAGAACAAAAATATCAGATTGCATTAAAGTTTCTGCCATTTCGTCATGATTAATATCTCCAAGGTATTGAGCATGATTAGAAATCTCAATTTCCTTGAATAATTCTTCAGAAATCGTATCCGGATCAGCTGGATCGTATTTTCCAGCAATATTTATCTTTATTTTAGGATATGCTTTTTTGATAATCTTTGCTGCATTTAAAAACTCTCTTATACCTTTAGCTTTAACAAGTCTTGATGCAAATATAAATGACAATGATTTGATATCATCTCTATTATGAAAATGATGTTTATTTAAATCAATTCCGCTCCCGCGAATAACAACTGTCATTTTTTCCAATGTAAATCCAAGATTTATGAAAATATCTTTATCTTCGATATTTTGAAATATGAATTTATAATTACTGAGTCTTTTTTTAGTACTAAATATAAATTTAATTATGTGAAATAAAAATTTATTTTTTAAACTCTTAGCAAATAAAAATGGCCCAAATCCAGTAATCAAATAATAAAAGTCTATTTTCTTTTTAAAAAAACTAATTAAGGCGCCGAATAATGAAATTTCTAGCGTTACAAACAATATTGTTGATGGTTTTATTTTATTTATGAGTCTAAGCAAACCAATAAAGTAAGAAAATAAAGCAATAAGACCTTTTGAGGAAGCTCTTGCCTTTAAAGTATGAATGTTAATATCAGCATCAATAATTTTTTTTATTATTTTCTTATTTGTAAGCGAGACATCTGTAATTAAATATACTTCTGATAATGAGGCAAGTTTTTTAGCTAACTCAAACCGATGGCTATAAAAGAAACCACATTCATTCACAACAAAACAGACTTTTCTTTTATGCGACGGATTTTCATTCGAAGTCATGTTTTTAATGATACATTATGAGATTATCATTTAGATAAATGAATTATTATATAAAAAATTCAACTACTTTAAGATTAAATTTCATATGAATGTATCAGACGCTGTAAATCAAAGAAGTTCCATAAGATCATTTCTAAACACACCGGTTTCAAATAAACTCATTAAAGAACTTTTAAAAAAATCATCTAGATCTGCATCAGGAGGCAACCTTCAACCATGGAAGATATTTGTCTTAAATAAGGCATCCATGAAAAATTTCTTAATATTTCAAGAAGCATGGGATAAACCTGAAAAACCTGCATATGATATATATCCGCCCAAATTAAAAGAACCTTATAGAACTTCAAGATTTGAACTAGGTGAGCAAATGTATAAGATTTTAGGAATTCCACGAGAAGATAAGGAAGCTCGTATTTCTCAAGTGATGAAAAATTTTAAGTTTTTTGGCGCTCCGTGCGCATTTTTTTGTTTTGTTGATCGTCAAATGGGCCCGCCTCAGTGGTCAGACTTGGGAATGTTTTTACAAACTTTCATGTTGCTTGCAAAGGAGGAGGGCTTAGATACATGCGCTCAAGAAGCTTGGTCTATCAAGAATGAAAGCGTTTCGGCATTTGTAAATCCTGATGAAGAAGACATATTATTTTGCGGTATGTGCATAGGTTACAGAGATAAAGAAGACCCAATAAATTCTCTTCGGTCTAAAAGAAGGCCTTTAAAAGACTGGGCTAAATTTATATAAAATTTAGTTTGTGTAAATGTATTTAGATCGGCATATGACCCTAGCAATGAATTTGGCAAAATTAGCTTTTAACAAAGATGAAGTGCCAGTGGGGGCAGTTGTTGTAAAAGATGGAATTGTAATCGGCCAAGGATATAACAAAGTAATATCTAAAAATTCAGTATCCTGTCATGCTGAGATACTTGCTATCAATGAAGCAAGTGATTTGTTAAAAAATTATAGACTTGGGGGGTGCGAAATATATGTCACACTTGAGCCGTGTCATATGTGTGCTAAGGCTATTGTGGATGCAAGAATTTCCAATCTGTATTTTGGAGCACACGAACCAAAAACAGGTGCAATAAAATCCATTGATCAATTTTTCGACAGAAAAGATCTTAATCATAGGGTAAGTTACAGTGGTGGATATATGGAGGAAAAATCTTCTGAACTTTTAAAGAGTTTTTTTAAATTTAAAAGAAAAAAATAATTTTTTTAATTTTATTTTAATTCTGCCCATATTGGGCAATGATCAGATGGTTTATCCATAGATCTGGCCTCATAATCTATTCCAGTATTGAGTAATGAACCTTTTAAGTTTTCTGAAATTAATATGTGGTCAATTCTAAGGCCTCTTTTAGGATTGGCATCAAACATTCTTGAACGGTAGTCAAACCAAGAGTAAACAGAACCTTCTTCTGGATTTTGCATTCTCCAAGAATCAATAAAACCCAAGTTCTTAATTCGATTCCACATCTGAATTTCTTCTGGAAGAAATGCTGTTTTTCCTTCTCGTAACCACCTCTTTGCATTTTGTTCACCAATTCCAATATCCAATTCTGAAGGAGCAACATTGAAATCACCCATTACAATTAGATTTTCTTCAATTTTTTGAAGTTTTTTTATGTGTCTTTCTAAATCATCGTAAAACTTAATTTTTTTTGGAAATTTAGTTTTATGTGATCGGTTTTCTCCCTGAGGAAAGTAACCATTCATGATTATAATTTTTTTTCTTTTCCACTTGAATGTAGCTTGAATAAATCTTTTTTGATCGTCCGCTGAATCCCCTACAAAACCTTTTTGAACATTTTCTGGTTTTTTTTTACTTAGAATAGCTACACCATAGTGGCCTTTTTGACCCCAAAACTCTGAGTGGTATCCAATTTTTTTAATTTCTTCAATTGGAAACTCAGGATCATTAACTTTGGTTTCTTGAATTCCAATTAGATCTGGATCAATAGATTCTCTGAGATGAACAAGTTGATGAGGGCGAGCTCTTATACTATTAATATTAAAAGATACAATTTTCATATTTTTTTATGCTGCTTTGGAGAGATAAGTATTATTACTAAATATTGTATAGTCCAGAAGTATCTCTGCTCCCTCATTTAATAAATAATCATTATCAATATCAATTTCTACGTCTTTTTCATTTTCCTCCGCTTTTTCAGTATCTTTAAAATCTTTCATGGCTTCATAGGAACTAAAAATTTCTAAATCAAGTGATGCACGTCTTTTATTTTCTGTATCTAAAGCCCATGATTGTCTTTCCTCTTTTTCAATTTTTCTGTTAATTAAATTTAAAGAAATTACTTCTTTGTTTTTTTGAATTTCATATCTTTGCCTCACATCAAGAATGTATTGCAAATTTGGATTTTGTTCGACTCTTTTTAAATGCTCATCATTTAATTGAGATATTAAATAAGATTCCAGGGAGAATTTTTGAAAACGTAAGGGTTGAATTTCATCCCATGGAAGGGCTGTTTTGTAGGAGCTTTCACCAATTTCTTCAATATCCCAAGTGCTAGGTAATGTAATATCTGGATGGATCCCTCTGCTTTGCATTCCAGCTCCAGTAATTCTATAAAACTTTGATTCAGTAATTTTTATTTGTCCCGAGCTCAGATCCTCTAATTTTTGAACTGTTCCTTTTCCAAATGTCTTTTGCCCTATTATTATCCCCCTTCGATAATCTTGAATAGCTCCTGCAAAAATTTCTGATGCTGAAGCTGAATACCTATCGACCATAACTGCCATTGGTTTTTTCCAAACTTGCTTAGCCCTAGCATCTCCCCAAGGCCTTACACTGCCATCACTCTCTTTCACTTGTAACGTTGCTCCAGAGGATACAAACAATCCAGTTAATTTATTTGCTTCAAAAAGTGACCCACCTGAATTACCCCGAAGATCAATCAATACAGCATCAACACTTTGATCACTAAATTTATTAAGTATGCTTTCTACATCTTTCGAGCTGCTTCTAAAATTAGGATCTCTATCTCGCCATGCATTGAAGTCTATATAAAAGGCGGGCAAATCTATTATTCCAATTTTTGTTGTTTGTAAATTTCTTTTGATTTCAATTATCCTAGATTTTGCCGCTTGCTCTTCTAGTTTCACTTCTTCACGCGTTATTGTTACAAATTTTCTTTCGCTAAAATCCTCTGTTTTTCCTGGAATTAATTCTAATTGAACCCTAGTGCCAGCTCTACCTCTAATTAATTGAACCACCTCATCTATTCTCCACCCCACAACATCAGTTGGAGCCAAGTTCGATTCATCAACTTGAAATATCTTTACTATTTTGTCATCTGGATTAATTTTTCCAGTTTTTTCTGCTGGACCCCCTGGGACAACACTCACTATGGTAGCGTAATCATTCTCAGTTGTGAGCAAAGCTCCAATTCCTTCAAGCTTCAGACTCATTGTCATTTCAAAATCCTCTGCTGATTTGGGAGAGAAATATGCAGAATGCGGATCAAAATAAGACGTTAAATTATCCATAGAAATTGAAAAGACATCTTCCTCATTTCTTTGGGTAATCCTGCGAAGTCTATTTTTATATCTTTTCTCAATAGTTTCAGTTGCTTCATCTAGCTCTTTATTAGTGATCATGGATGTTAAGACATCATTTTTTGCAAGTTTTCTCCATATTTTTTTTAATTCAAATTTACTCCTCAGCCATTT
The DNA here is from genome assembly GCA_902599315.1 of uncultured SAR86 cluster bacterium. Taxonomy (GTDB): domain Bacteria; phylum Pseudomonadota; class Gammaproteobacteria; order Magnimaribacterales; family D2472; genus D2472. The sequence continues at coordinate 546,662 of CACKEY010000001.1, forward strand.
CTTTTGATCATCATCAATTACAATGTATTCTTCTTTTGTAAAATCAAAGTTTTTTCTAGCAATTTCTTTCAGTTGATAATTTGTAGCCTCAAGTAGGCGGTTAAAGTATAAATTTATAAATGCATAATTAGACTTTAAATCTATAAAACAATGAGAAGGCTTAGAGTATTTTTTTTGATAGCTAATGAGCTTGTCAAATTTAGAAAATTTTTTTCTAAATGAGTTGATTTCATATTCGGTAAAATATATTTTCTGAGTATCTAGTTGATCAACCAATGAATCAAATATTTCAGAATTAATGAAGCTCAAGTCTTTGTTAACAAAGAAATGCTCGTTAGTCATTTTATAAAAAATTTCTTGGCACAGCTCTTGTTTTTCCTCTGAAGCAAGGATGTTGATCTTAGCTTCACAGAGCACGCTAAGAAGCATTATTGCTATTAAGCTCAAGGCTTTTTTCTGTTTAAACAAGATAATTAATTTACAATATTTATTAATGATGAATGCTAACTATATAGAATTTTACTTTGACTGTTCAAGCCCTTGGACATATTTAGCTTTTAAAGAAATTGTATCATTATCTCAAAGGCATGAGCTAGAAATAGACTGGAAGCCAGTCTTAGTTGGAGGAGTGTTTAATGCCGTAAATCAAGATGTATATGAGTTTAGAAAAAAGCCTAATCTTTTAAAATTGAACTATTCAAATAATGATTTAAATTTATGGTCAAAGGTTAGGGGAATTAGCATTAGCTTTCCGGAAGTATTTCCTGTTAATTCCGTCAAGGCTATGCGAGGATGCTTGTTTGCTCAGAAAGAAAATCAATTAATTGAGTTTACAGATAAGGTATTCCAAGCTTATTGGAGTAAAGGTAAAGATATCAGCAAGGAAGACTTATTGATCGATATTGCCAAAAATTTAAATCTAAATTCTGATGAATTTAAAAAATTTATATGTTCACAAGAGGCTAAAGACTTATTGATTAAAAATACTGATGAATTAATTGAGCGAGGTGGTTTTGGTTCTCCGACTTTTTTTTATAAAGAAAAAATGTTTTTTGGTAATGACCGATTGCATCTTTTAGAGGAAGCAATTTCAAAAAATTTAATTTAAAGCTGTGTTCTATAAGCTTCTTCTCGAATAAGTTCTGGGCTACCGAGAATCTGACGATTTAACCCAATGCGTTTGAACCAGTAATGGAGGCCAAGCAAGTCTGTGAAACCCATACCTCCATGAACCTCTGTAGCTTTCTTGGCTATGCTTTTACTCATTTCGGAGACGTGTGCTTTTGCGTGACAGGCCATGAATTTCGATTCATCAGGAGAATGATTATGACAATGTGCAGCATGCCAAACCAGTGCATAGCATGGTTCTAGGTCAGCAGCCATCTCTGCACACATATGCTTTACGGCCTGAAATGATCCTATGGCTCTACCAAACTGTTTTCTCTCCTTAGCATAATCAACTGCTTTATCAATCATGGTTTGTGATGCGCCAAGAGAATCTGCAGCAAGCATAATCCTGCCGGCATCGATTGTTTGGTTGATTGGCTCTACAGAATCTGAAGAATTTTCTAGTAGTTCTACCTCTAAGTTTTTGCAAATCACTTCTGAATATTGCCTGGTTTTATCAACTGTTGTTAGTTTAACTATGAATATGTTTGCAGATTTTGCATCTACAACGAATATTTGACCTTGTTCATCTGCAAGTAATAGATGCGTTGCATTATCTGCATCGAGAACAAACATGGCTCTTCCGTTTAATGTATTGTCCGAAAAAGAAATTCCAGCATCATTTCTTTTACCTATAAATTCACTAAAACCAACTCCAAAACGGTATTCATTAGTAGCGATTTTTGAAAGATAGTTTTCTTGCTGAGATTTGCTACCCGCATGCTTAATAGCTGTAGGCGCCATGACATAGGGTGCAATAAATGGAGTAGGGCCGACACCGCCCCCTAAAGCTTCCGAAACCACTGCTGCAAAGAGTAAATCCAGGCCTAGACCACCAAATTTTTCTGGAATTAAGAGTCCATTTATTCCTAGATTTAGAAGACCTTTATGAATTTCCGCAGAAAGATTTCTTTCATCCCCGCTAGTGATGTGCTTAATGTTATCTATGGTGGCATATTCTTCTAAATACCTTCTAACATTGTCCTGAAAAAAGGATTGTTCATCTGATAAGCCAAAATACATTTTATGCTCCCTCTACTTTTGGTTCTTTGGGCATACCTAGACCTCGCTCGGCAATTATATTCTTTTGAATTTGACTGGTACCTCCGCCGATAATGAGGCCCAGAAAATACATGTATATGAATTGCCATGTACCATCATTTTTAAGATGAGGACTATCTTCATATAAGGTTCCAATCTCACCCATAACATCAATGGCAAGGCCCTCTAATTCATGTCTAAGCTCTGTTCCAGTCAGCTTTTGAATCATTTTGCCTATCTTGACATCAGTTCCAGGATTTAGCTTAGCTGAAAGCAGTCTTAAGGCATGAGATTGTTGGGCTAAAACTTTGCCTTGAATTTGCATCAAACGATCTCGATAAATTGGATGCTCAATTAGCGGTTTGCCATCAAGTGTTTCTTCTTTCATTAGATTTATCAACATGTTCACCCTATTCATGGTTGCATCTGGTGGAGCCAAGGAGCCTCTTTCATGCCCTAAAGTTGCATTTGCGACGGCCCAGCCTTCACCTCTTTTACCTACAATATTGCTAGCAGGAATTTTTACATCTGTAAAAAAGACTTCATTAAATCCAGCATTTAAAGTCATATCTACCAGAGGTCTAATTTCAATACCTGGGGTATCCATTGGGATCAATAGGTAGCTTATTCCAGCGTGCTTTGGAGCATCTGGTTCAGTTCTAACAAGACAAAAACACATCTGGGAGTATTGAGCAGTACTGGTCCATATTTTTTGACCATTAATCACCCATTCATCACCAACTAACTCTCCCTTAGTTTGTAAACTTGCCAGATCGCTCCCCGCATTTGGTTCAGAGTAACCTTGGCACCAAATCATTTCTCCATGCAGTGTGGGCTTTATATAGGCTTGTTTTTGTTCCTCGGTACCCATCTCTAATAATGTAGGAACCAACATATCAATACCTTGACCGCCCATTGCTCCTGGAGTTTTTGATTTTGAAAACTCTGCAGCAATAATCCTGCTTCTGAGAATATCTGCTTCGCCACCATATCCTCCATATTCTTTAGGAACTGAGCGCGCAAAATAACCATTCTTAATTAAGATTTTTTGCCATTCAGACCTAGACATTTTGGGCCCACCAGATCCACCAGAACTTCCCAGAGGATTATTTGAACGATCTATGAAAGATAGCCCTTTATATTTTTTACAAAAGCTTTGAACCTCTTTTGTAAAGTCTTGATATTCTGGCCCGTATTCTAAATCCATGAATCTTTCTTATTTATTTCCAATTTGGTCTTCTTTTTTCTAGAAACGCAGCAATACCTTCTTTGGCATCTTCACCTTCAAAACATTTAGCAATTTGTTTTTGTAAATAAGGAAGAGCCTCATCAAAGTCTAACGCATCTTGTTTTTCATATGCTTCTAGACCAAATTGCATGGTTCCTGGAGCTAGACTGGCTAGTTCTATAGATAGCTCGCTAACTCTTTTATCAAGTTCATTAGCTGCAACAGACTCATTGATTAACCCCCAAGTCTCAGCCTTATAAGCATCAACGGGCTGACCTCGCATAATGAAATCAAGCCCAGCTCTTTTAGGCATCACTCTGAATAATCCAGCCATGACCATAAAAGGCCACAATCCTCTGTGTATCTCAGGCGCTGAAAATTTAGCTGAGTCAACAGCTATAGCATGAGTTGCGTTTGTTACTAGTAATAATGCTCCTGCTAGGACTGATCCTTGAATTTTGCATATTACGGGTTTGTGCAGTCTTCGTAGTGAGAAACTGATGTCATCTGCACCCTCTATTTTTGGAACATTGGAATCTTCTTTAGCAAGCCTCAGATCAGCTCCGGCGCAAAAAATATCTCCTTCTGCATCAATAATAACAACCCTAATTTCTCTTTCTTGTTTCGCATAAGCTAAAGCAAAATTTAGCTCATTCATCATCACATTATTTAATGCATTTTTTTTCTCAGGTCGATTCAATGTAATTGTTAAAATATTATTTTTAATATTTATTTTTGTTGCTTGAAAATCCAAACCCTCCAACGATAATTTATTTATGCTCATAAGTTTTCCTCAAATAAAGATTTAGGGATATCTGCATACTTTGCTCTCAAGTATTCCCCTAGAGATTTAGCTTGACCATCTTTTCTGTTATTGGAAGAAACTCCATCTTCTAATATGTCATGGATGTAAAAATTTAGCGACAGTATGTTTGGAAGCTCATATCTGTCTATTTCAAATTCACTTATGTCAGGCAATAATTCTTTGATTTTCTTAACAGTTAAATAATTATTTAAAAAAGAGAATGCATCTTCACTTTTTGCCCATACACCAATATTTGCACAACCGCCCTTATCGCCAGACCTAGCTCCAAAAATTTCTCCTAATGGTCTATTGAGAGTTTCACCTGAAGGAGGAGGGGGAACTTCAATTGGCTTTTTTTGATAATATGTGTCTTCTAAATCCATTTGACTAGTAGGTATTACATCAATTTCTTTGCCGTCTATATGAACAGTCTCTTTAATATGTTTACTATCTATTAAAGCTGGCCAATAGACCAATACAGGTCCTCCAGATCGAACTCCACTTCCTATAAAAAAACCTGGATAATTTGCTAAAGCAAGCTCTATCATCTTTTGTGTAAACATTCTGCCAACTAGATCAGGATCTTTTGATTTAACTGAAATTCTCAGAGAGGCCATTGCCTCTTCATTAGAATTTGGATCTTTTTTGTCGGTTCTATCTAACAGGATTGAAACATCATCAAATTGATCTTTGCCTCCAACATTATTAAATAAAGCGTGAGTAATTATTTTAGCTTTTTCTTCAATGTCTATACCAGTAAGAATAAATTCCATGCCATTTCTATATCCACCAGCAAGATTAATGCAAACTTTATGAGTATTTGTTGGTGAGCTTCCTCTGCATCCTGATACATATACTCTATCTTTAGAAATTTCCTCGATATTTAAGGTATCAAAATGAGCTATGACGTCAGGATTTAGATATGCAGGTGAGCTAATTTCATACAATAACTGGGCTGTTACTGTTCCAGTGGATACCAAGCCACCTGTGCCAGGATGCTTTGTAATGTAAAAACTTCCATCATTCTTTATTTCAGCTATTGGATAGCCAACGTTATCATAGCTTGGCACCTCTTTAAAAAAAGCATAGTTACCTCCAGTTGCTTGGCAACCACACTCAATAATATGACCTGCTGCTAATGCGCCAGCCAATGCATCATAATCATCTCTCTTCCAATTAAATTTCCATGCTGCTGGACCAATTACTACCGCAGCATCCGTCACCCTTGGGCATACGACAATATCAGCGCCTTTATCTAATGCCTCTTTAATTCCCCATGCACCAAGATATGCGTTTGCAGTGAGTGTCTGACATCCTGATTTATCAATCGGGATATCTTTATCAATGTTTAAAAATGATTCTCCTTCCTCTCTCAGAGAGTCCATTCTTGTCATCAAATCATCTCCAGTTATGTAAGCTACATTAAGAGAAATATCGAGTTCTTCTAAGATTTTTTCTATTTCATTGGCCATAGAAGAGGGATTTAAGCCGCCGGCATTGGTAACGATTTTAATATTTTGTTCTTTACATGATTTGGCTACTGCTTTCACTTGTTTTAAGAAGGTGCCTACATATCCCTTATCTTCTCCACGCTGCATCTTTTGATTAAATAGAATTGTCATTGTGAGTTCTGCTAAATAGTCTCCAGTTAGAACATCTATAGGTCCTCCATCCACCATCTCTTTAGCAGCAGATAATTTATCTCCGTAGTAACCGCTACAATTTGCAATCTTTATAATTTCTTCGCTCAAGATTTCTCCATTTTGATGCCATCAATAATAATTTTTGTTAAAAAGTTACTAGTTTTTTCAGGTGTTTGATATAAATCTTTTAAGAGTTTCTTAGATTGAAAATATCTACCAAGGCCTCCCAATAGTAATGCAGTTGCCTGAGTATCAATCTCTTTGATTTCATTTTTAATTCTTGCTTCATCTAAAAGATTTTTGATTAGGTCAGTTATGTATTGTTCATGGTAGTCCACCATTGGCTTAGATGAATTTAAACTACTAAGAGATAGTGTGAATCTTTCAAATCTTGGCCCAACTGCTTGATTAGCGACAGTCAGAAAACTTTCTAATTTTTTTATAGGAGATGAATGAGCATTCATTGCATCTACTGCTATCTTGCCGTGTTTTTTTAGAACCCTATCAACGGTTGTTACTATTAATTCCTCTTTGCTTGGTGCAATTTCATATAGGGTTCTTAGTGAAATTTTCAATTGTTTTGCTAGGTCAGACATTGTTGAAAATGACTTTCCTTTATCAAGCATGCTTTCTAGTTCATCCATAACCTCAAGATGACGCTTTCCAAGTTGAGGCGTCTGTTTTGAAAGGACAGCTTGAAATTTCATATTATTGTTCAAGAACGAGCAGGGTAGCACCGTTATCAACTTGATCATTCAGTTGGATCATTACTTTGGCTATCTTGCCTGTCTCAGTTGCTTTAATTGAATGTTCCATTTTCATTGCCTCAATAATTACCAAAGTATCACCAGCTTTTACTTTACTGCCTTTTTTAACTTTTACATCAATAACTTTTCCAGGCATTGGAGCTATCAAACCTCCCTCAGGAATCTCATGACCTGGTTCAATAAACCTAGGTAGAACAGACACATTAACGTCTCCAAATGGCATATTGATTACGATTTCACTGCCTACCTTAGTTAAATGAGCATAAAATCTGTGAGAGTCTATCTCTATATCAATGCCAAAACTATCGCAATGGTAAATTTCACAAATGGAGCCCATAACTTCATATAAATTTTCTTTATTTAATTTATACTTTACTTCGATTTCATCCTGTGCGAAAAGTAACTTAACCCTTTGAAGCGGCATTCTTCCATTGGTCCAGTTTGCAGGCATAAAACCTGTAACGGGGTCAGAGACTCTATTTTGCTGCGCTATCCATAGGGCAATTGCTGTAGATGTTTGATGAAGCTCATTTACAGATAGATGCTTTTTAGTTTCTAAAGTTTCACGTTCAATAAAGTCTGTTGTTGTATTTCCGTTTAAGAAATTTTCATTTCTTAAGCAAGAAATTAAAAATTGACGATTTGTTATCACACCTCCCATGTGAGCCTTTTCAAGTCCGCGTGCCAGTTTATTTGCAGCATCAATTCTATCAGGAGCCCAAGAAATAACCTTAGATAACATTGGATCAAAATCTGTTCCAATAACACTACCATCTTCCACGCCTGAATCCCATCTAACCTCTGAAGCTAGGCTAGTGTCATATGCATGCAGGGTTCCTATTTCAGGTAAAAAGTTATTTCCAGGATCCTCAGCATACAATCTTGCTTCAATTGCATGTCCATGCCAATCAATATCATCTTGATCAAATTCAAGCTCATCTCCTCTCGCTATCTTGATTTGCTCCGCAACCAAATCTATTCCTGTAACTTCTTCTGTGACTGGGTGCTCAACTTGCAGTCTGGTGTTTACCTCTAAAAACCAGTATTCACCTGTTTTATCATCAAATAAAAATTCAACAGTTCCCGCAGAGCAGTATTTAATTTTTTTAGCTAACTTAATAGCTGCTTGACCCATTTCCTCCCGTAAAAAGGTATCAATTCTTGGAGAAGGCGACTCCTCAATAATTTTTTGATGCCTTCTTTGTATAGAACATTCACGTTCTCCTAAATGAACTACATTACCTTTTTCATCTCCTAAGATTTGTATTTCAATGTGACGTGATTTTTCTACATATCTTTCTATAAAAATTCTATCGTCACCAAAACCCAAAAGAGCCTCTCTTTTAGCACTTACGATTGAATCTTTTAATTCACTTTCTTTTTCAACAATTCGCATTCCTTTGCCACCACCTCCTGCGGCAGCTTTGATCAAGATCGGATAGCCAATACTTTTAACATCTTTAGTATTTGAGGTCATTGGCAGAGTGGGAACCCCTGATTTTTCTGCTATTTCTTTAGCTTTTAATTTATCACCCATGACTTTTATTACATGGGGCGATGGGCCAATCCAAATTAATTTATTGCTTTTAACCTTTCTAGCAAAAGCTGCATTTTCTGATAAAAAACCATATCCAGGATGGATTGCTTCTGCTCCAGATTGTTTAGCTGCATCAATAATAGCAGAGCCATCCATATAACCAGAAGATAACTTGATAGCTTCATCAGCCATCTTTACAAATGGTGAATCCTTATCAGCATCAACAAAAACAGCTACACATTTAATACCCATAAATTGAGCGGTTTGCATTATTCGACAGGCAATCTCTCCACGATTCGCAACAAGAATTGAATTAAATCTCATAATCTGAACACTCCATATTCTTCAGCTCCATCAATTGAAGAATTAGAAACTATAGATAGGCAAAATCCAATAACACTTCTTGTATCTCTAGGATCAATGATGCCATCATCAGTAACCATGCTGCTTGCAACCAGCGCCTCTGACATCTGATCTGACATTTGCTCAACCATCTTTACGATTTCAGCATCTTGTTTTTCATCAAATTTTTCCCCTTTTCTTGCAGCCTGACCTCTTCTAACAATAGACATTACTCCAGCAATCTGTTTAGAGCCCATAACAGCAATTTTTGCTGCGGGCCAGAGGAATGTGAACCTATTGTTATATGCTCTCCCTGACATAGCGTATGTACCTGCCCCAAAGGATGCTCCAATAATAATTGTTATATGAGGAACATTAGAGTTTGAGACTGCATTAATAAGTTGAGATCCTTTTTTTATAATGGCTTGCCTCTCGAAATCCTTGCCAACTAAGAATCCTGTGACATTTTGAAGAAAAATTAATGGTATGTTTCGTTTATTACATAGCTGGATAAAGGTTGCAGCTTTTTCAGCACTTTCTGGGTAGATAGGACCATTATTTCCTAATATGCCTACTGGATAACCATGAAGCATTGACCACCCACAAATCATGGTCTTGCCATATCGCGGCTTATACTCCTCAAACCTTGATCCATCCACAATTCGACCAATCACTTCCTTGATATCTAATGGGCTTTTAAGCTCCTCATCTACCAGTCCTAATAATTCTTCTTGAGATAAACTTGGACTATCAGAATCGGGGAGAGGAGAGGGACCTTCTTTTTCCCAGTGTAAGTGTGAGACAACACTCCTACATAATCTCAAGGCATCCATTTCATCTTCAGCTAAATAATCTGAAAGGCCTGAAACTTCGGAATGCATTTTTGCGCCCCCTAAGGTCTCATCATCTGACACTTCACCAGTCGCCATTTTGACTAAAGGTGGCCCTGCAAGGAATACTTTGGCTTGATCTTTAACAAAGATATTGTAATCAGACATGCCTGGTTGATAAGCACCACCTGCAGTTGATGAGCCGAAAACAATTGATATTACCGGGATACGCATTTTAGAAAGCTCTGTTAGATCATAAAAATATCTTCCAGATGCTGCAAAATGAGTATGACCAATGGTGGGTGCAATTGGAGGCTGATCTCCTTTCTTGCCGGTGCCCATTCGAAGATCTCCTCCTGCAGATTCAACAAAATTAATATACGGAAGACGGTTGTCTCTAGCGATTTCCATTGCCCTGTTCCATTTTTCTCCAACATAAACCGTCATAGCACCAGCTAAAACTGAGGGATCGTTAGCAAATATTACACATTCAGTACCAGCAACAATTCCAATTCCAGCCAAACATCCGCCTCCCACAGTAAAGTCTGTTCCATAGGCTGCAAATGGAGCAATTTCGAGGAAGGGTGTATCAGGATCAAGTAAATTAAAGACTCTTTCCCTTACAGGCATTTTGCCTCGCTTTGCTAATCTTTCATGATGATAGGCACCGCCTCCCAATTCAGCCTTATCTAAAAGCTCATCAAGAAAATTTATTTTCTTTAACATCACATTTTTGTTATGAATAAATTCATCAGAATTGATGTCAATATTTGTTTTAATTTCGGGAGCTATGTTTTTTCTAAGCATTTCTATTTAATAAAATTGAGTGGTAATATAATATACAAATAATTACCATTTTTAAATTAATTTTTTAAAATTATAATTTTTTTTTGAGGGCAAAATAATGGGTATAAAGATTTATAGTTGCAATGATTCTAGAGGCGTAAGGCCGATATGGACTGCAGAGGAAATGGGACTAAGTTATGAGACTGAAATGATGCCATTCCCCCCAAGGTTTTTGCACAAGGAATACATGAATTTAAATATTCTTGGTACTATCCCATACCTGATTGATGGTGATGTAGAAATGACTGAATCGGTTGCCATGTGCCAATATTTAGTGGAAAAATATGGACCCACAGATTTGCGTGTAAACAGTGATGAAGCTGACTATCATCATTATTTAAATTGGCTTGCTCACTCTGATGCAACTTTGACGTTTCCTCAAACTGTAGTTCTCAGATATACCCTTCAAGAGATAGGTATTGCTGATAAGGCAGCAGAAGGTTATCGAAGATGGTTTGTTGCTAGATTAAAGTTGCTTGAGCAAACATTAGAATCAAGAGAATACTTGTGTTCAAACAGATTTACTATTGCAGATATATGTGTGAGTTATGCATTACATTTAGCTAAGTCACTTCAAATTGAGGAGGCATTTAAGCCTAATATTAAACGTTGGACTGATATGCTTTTTGATAGAGACGGATTTAAAAGAGCTGTATCTATTCGTTATAAGGAACCTGAGTAATTAATTACCCACAAAATTAGCTAATCTTTCATAGGCTTCAATAAAGTCCTCTTTAAATTCTTGCACAACATCGCTTGCTGAAATTGTTTGATTCATCAATCCTACACCTTGACCCACCCAATAAGTAGAAAGCTCTTTAGCACCCTCATGCCCACCTTCTGCTAATTTATTGACTTTTGTTAAAGCTGGCTCAGCTACCATGGGTTGGAGAGGCAATGGAAGTGGCTTAGGAGCTCCGTCTGCTTCCCATGCCTTTGTCCATTCAGATACAAGTTGTCTTGAGTGCTTGCCTGTTCTGCTTCTTGATCTAGTTGTTTGACTTGAGGTTGCAGCTACCATCTTTTCTTTAATTACTGGGGGGACTTCAGATTCAGCAGTTGTAAGCCAGACAGAACCGCACCAAGCGCCTGATGCTCCCATGCTCATTGCAGCTGCCATTTGTCTTCCTGTCGCGATTCCTCCTGCGGCAAGAATCGGAACATCTCCGAAGGGCTGAATAGCTTTATGAACTTCAGGGATCAAGACCATGGTTGAAACGCTGCCACAATGGCCACCAGCTTCTGTGCCTGAAACAACTAAAATATCTACACCTGCTTTTACCTGATTGATTGCGTGTTGTGCTGTGCCTAGAAGAGCAGCAACCTTTACATCATTTTCTTTTCCCATCTGCACCATCCAGTCAGGTGGAACACCTAATGCATTTGCAATTATTTTAATTGGATGACCGAATGCAACATCAAGTAAAGCTTTTGCACCATCTGCCTTAGTATTTTCAGCCATGTAGGTTGCAGCTGGCTTAATCGTTCTTAATTCATCAGCTTCAATGTCATGCTGCTCTAAAATATCTGCCCTGAAATCTGCATACTCTTGAGGTATCATTGAAGTTAATTTCTCAGCGTCAAATTTTTGATCTTGATCTGCCATTTTATTGGGTATTAATACATCCACACCGTAGGGAAGCCCATCGATATGATCATCAATCCACTTCAGTTCTTCCTCTAGTTGCTCAGGAGTCATTCCAACTGCCCCTAAAACACCACATCCTCCTGCTTTTGATACTGCTACGACCACATCTCTACAATGTGTAAATGCAACAAGGGGGAATTCAATATTAAGAAGTTCGCAAATTTTTGAGTTCATTATTTTTCCTTATAGGCCAAAAAGCTAATTTTTATATTACCACTTGGGATACACAAAATGGAATACATCCATCATAATCATGCATTATCAAGTAAACATAATTAAATATGAAAAAAATTAAGGTCGACTGTTCTATGATTACTCGAGACCCTGCCGAGGCTTCAGAGGCCAGTAAAAATCTTGAGAATCTTGGTTATGATGGAGCATACACATTTGAGGGGCCGCATGAGCCATTCCTTCCTCTTGCAGCAGCCGCTTTAGCAACAGAAAAATTAGAACTTTCAACTTCAATTGCTGTAGCATTTTCTAGAAATCCCATGACTTTGGCTAATATAGGATATGATTTGCAATTGATGTCCAAAGGGAGGTTCACTCTTGGTTTGGGCTCTCAAATAAAACCTCACATTGAGAAGAGATACTCCATGTCTTGGTCTGCACCTGCAAAACGCATGAAAGAGATGGTTGGTGCCATCAAGGCTATATGGGGATGCTGGCACGAAGGGAGAGATCTAGATTTCAGAGGTGAATTTTATAAGCATACATTAATGACCCCTTTTTTTAATCCAGGGGAGAACCCTTTTGGCATTCCAAAAATATATGTTGCAGGCGTGGGTCCATTGATGACTCAAGCTGCAGCTGAATCCGGCGATGGGTTTATCGTTCATCCTTTTCATACAACTAAGTTTTTAGAAAATATAACCTTACCATCCGTTAAAAAAGGTCTTGAATTATCTAAAACTCAAGAATTTGATTTTTCAGTGGGTGTTATGGTTGCGACTGGGATAAACGACGAAGAAATTGCTAAAGCAAGAGATGCTTGTAAGGCACAAATTGGGTTTTATGGTTCTACTCCAGCCTATAAAGTAGTTTTAGAGCAACATGGTTGGGAAAGTATTCAGCCAGAGCTTAACAGCCTGACAAAGAAAGGATTATGGCAAGAAATTCCAAATCTTATTTCAGATGAAGTTTTAGAAAGCATAGCTGTAACTGGAACGCCAGATGAAGTTTCAAATATTATTTTTGATAGATATGGCTCTATTGCTTCAAGAATAGCTCCTTCAATATTCTCAGGGGATCCCGAGGTAACCAAAGCATTAATTACCTCACTAAAAGAAAAATTATGAGCAAATCTTTTCTTGGGAGGCTAATGTTAGATCTGGATGGAACCTCCCTTACTCAAGAAGAAAATAAAATATTGCTTAATCCACATGTAGGTGGCGTGATTTTATTTGCAAGAAATATCTCTTCAAGAGATCAAGTTCAAGAGTTATGTGGAGCAATAAGAAATATAAATCCCAAGCTTCTTATTGCAGTTGATCAAGAGGGGGGAAGAGTTCAGCGTTTAAAAGAAGGCTATACAATTTTGCCTACTATGCAAAAACTAGCTGCATTTTTAAAATTAGAAAGTGATAAAAACTTTTCCTTTGCAACCGATTTAGGTTGGCTAATGGCCTCCGAGGTGATTGCATCAGGATTAGACATAAGTTTTGCACCTGTGTTAGATCTAGATGATTCAAGAAGTTCTGTTATTGGCGATAGATCAATAGGCGATAATCCAGAGAAGGTTATTGCTATTGCAAGCGCCTTTATTAAAGGTATGAATCAAGCGGGAATGCAGGCTACTGGCAAGCACTTCCCAGGACATGGCGGTATCTTTGCTGATAGCCATCTAACTTTTTCTCAAGATACTAGATCTTTATTAGAACTAGAGAACCATGACTTGCGTCCCTTTGATGCTTTAAAGCTTAAACTTGGTGGGATAATGACGGCTCACATATCTTTTTCAAGTATTGATAAAGAGATAGCAACTTTTTCAAAATTTTGGCTGCAAGATGTTTTAAGAAATAAAATTGAATTTACTGGAACAATCTTTAGTGATGACCTCACAATGAAGGGCTCAGATTATGTGGGAGGTATTGAAGCCAAAGTGAGTAAAGCATTAGAGAGTGGTTGTAACATGGTTTTGGTATGCAATGACAGACCTGCAGCTTTAAAAGCAATCAATTATTTAGAGAAAGAAAAATTTTCTCAGTCAGAAAAAGTAACTAAATTAAAAGCTTCAGGATCGATTGCTTGGGCAGACTTGGAAAATGATGCAAGGAGAATAGATATAATAGATAAATTAAACACAATAGAAAAATTAAAGTTATGACCTCTTTGCCAGATCTGTCTGATCAACATTCCAAGCAGATTCAAATTGGCAAACTTCCATTGCAATCATTTGGGAGCAGGCATTCAATTTCAGGAGAGATATATACAGTTTCTTGCTCAGATGATAACTCTGTTGTGAAAGAAATTCTCTCTCGGAAAGGAAAAAATAAAGTTTTGGTTATAGATGCTTCTGGTGTAAGTCATGCCTCAATGATTGGAGGCCAAATTGCAGAATCTGCAGTAATAAATAATTGGGCTGGCATTGTTGTTAATGGGTACGTTAGAGACGTTGAGGAGCTGATTAATCTTCCTATAGGTATCTTTGCTAAAGGAGTGGTTGCCCAAAAAACAAATAAAAAAAACCATGGTTTTGAAGATGTATTAATTTCATTTGGAAGTGTTGTTATGATTTCCGGGAAATGGATTTACATTGATCAAAACGGATGGTTGATCGCTGATAATAATCTAGAATTTTAAATTTTTAATCGTTTGTTGCTTTTCTAACCAGATTGCATCTACGAATGTTTGGAAGCTTTTTCTGTAATCATCTTCATCCTCGAAAGATCTATTTTTAAGATTTTCTGGCAAAGCATACGTTTTTGCAACTACTTTTGCTTCACTTAAGTCGCCACAAAGGAAGTCCCATGTCGATCTTTTTTCAGATGAATAGACCACCGTAAAATCAATTAAAGTATTTACTTGAGGCATTCCAGATAATGCAATGGCAAGAGCTCCTATTTTTGGCTTTAATAAATTAGAGTAAGGGGACTTCTGCACAGCATGTTTTTTAAAGGAAAATCTAGTACCCTCTGCAAAGCTAAATGCTGTAGCAGGATTTCTAGAGAATCTTTTTGCAGCTTTTTTTGCGTTCTCATAATCAACTTTTTTTAATTCTGGATTCGCTTGAATTTGAGCTCTAGAATGCCTATTTAAAAATGGCATATCTATTGTCTTATGCACTAAATAAATAATTGGTATCCACTGTAATTCTTTTTTCATAAAGAACTTTATGAGGGGGATTTTCTTATGACCAGCAATCAATAAAACAAATATGTCAGCCCATGACTGATGGTTGCTCATAGCAATGTACCAAGTTTCAGTATTTACATCCTCAGGTATTTGAATGTCCCACTCAAGCTGATGCAGTATTTTTAATGCTGTTCTTATATTAGCGACAGCTGTATTACCCATCTTATTTGAAATTGAGCCTAAATAAATCTTCAAATTCTGATTAGGAATAATTCTAGGAGTATTTGCAATTGAAAGTGGTATTAACCAAAAACTGAGAATAATTAAAATTGCAAAAAAGGTAAGAATGCCAACAAAAAATCTTCTTACTTCATCCATACGACTTTATTTTAACCCAGAACTGTTCTAGCTCCTCAGCCGAAAGATTTTCTAATTTCTTTTTTTCTTTGGCAATCTCTTCTTCCATAAGTCTAAAGCGCTTTATAAATTTATGGTTTGCTTGATTGATAGCCTCGCTTGCATCTATTTCTAAGTGTCTAGACAAATTGACTATAGAAAACAGTAAATCTCCTAATTCTTCTTGAGTGTTTTGTTTATTGTTTTGTTGAATCTCAGATTTAAGCTCTTTTAGCTCTTCTTCAACTTTTTCAATAACCTCAATGCTTTCTTTCCAATCAAAACCTTTTTTAGCAGCTTTTTTTTGTATTTTTTTTGCTTTTAAAAGAGGAGGCAATGATGTAGGTATGTCAGCAAAGGTCCAGCTTGCATCCATATTGCTTTTTTCTTGTGCTTTTATTTGATCCCATATTTGGGTTTGCTCTTCAGCTGAAATAGGCTTTGAGGCTTCATCAAAGACATGAGGATGTCTTCTGATCAGTTTCTTATTTAAAGTGTCGACTATCTCATCAAAGTTAAATAACTTTAACTCGTCAGCTATTTCTGCTTGAAATACAACTTGAAGCAGAACATCGCCAAGCTCTTCTTTTAGATTTTCATAATCATTTCTGGCAATGGCGTCTGAAACCTCATAAGCTTCTTCAACAACACAAGGAGAAAGTGATTCAAAAGTTTGTTCGATATCCCATGGACATCCATTATCCTTATCTCGAAGCATTCGCATTGTCTCGAGTAAGGTTTTAATTGAAGACATTAGAAGCCGCTTATATCTGCATACCTAGCTTGATGAAATTCTGAGGTTCCAAAAATTTGTTCAGCAACCCTTGCTCTTTTTAGATAAAAACCAATGTCATATTCATCGGTTACACCTATTCCGCCATGCATCTGAATCGCCTCGTTACTTACTAGGTGGAGCGTTTCACCAGCTTGAAATTTTGCAAGACTTGAAAGTCGCTCCAGTTCATTTGAATTTTCATCTGCAGCATGCATTGCAGCTATTACTGCGGATTTGGTTAATTCAATTTCACAGAACATTTTTGCAGCTCTGTGTTGAAGAGCTTGAAAGGATCCAATTTGCACACCAAATTGCTTTCTTTCTTTTAAATAATTAACTGTAACCTCAAAAGCTTCCTCTGTATTTCCTAACATCTCGGCTGAAATGGCAATGCGACCTAAATCAAGGATTTTCTCAAGGGTTTCACCTGCTAAATCTTGCTCGCCCAATAAAGCGCTTTGCTCTAATTTAAGATCTGAGATCTCAATGTTTGCATAATTTCTTGAATCAGCTGTAGAAATCTTTGTGATATTAAGCCCAGTAGTATCTTTATTTGCAGCAAAAACAGAAATTCCATTTGATTCTCCAGATTTACCAGAAGTACGTGCAACTAATAAAATAATATCAGCGCTTGCACCATCCACAACAAAGACTTTTTTTCCATTCAAAATCCAATGATCTCCATCAATAATTGCGGTTGTTTCTATAGCAAAAGGATCATGATGATTGCCTTCATCAATTGCCAACGCTGTAGTTAATTCACCAGCTACTATTTTAGGAAGATAATCATCCTTTTGCTTATCTGAGCCGAGCATATTGATTGATGATACGCCAAGAACGGATGTTGATAATATTGGAGAGGGCGTAAGAGTTTTACCTAGCTCTTGCATTATGACACTGATACCAGCCATCCCAAAATCTGAGCCGCCAAATTTTTCAGGAACCAGAATTCCAGACCACCCTAGCTCAACCATTTCTTTCCAAATTGTCTCATCCCAGCATTGGGCATTTTCACTGTCTCGTAGCTCTCTAAAATGAGTTACCGGAGTTTTATCTCTAGCGAAACTTTGAGCAGTATCCTTTAGAAATTGTTGCTCCTCTGAGAGTATTAATTTCATATTTTTTAGTTGGGTAAATCTAGAACTCTTCTAGAGATTACATTTAGTTGAACCTCTGAGGTTCCACCCTCAATCGAATTAGCCTTAGTTCTAAGCCATGCTTTAGTTATAGCTTGCTCGTCATCTGAAAAACCTTCATTTGTCCAACCTAAACCCTTATTACCCATTGCTGCAATCATAAGCTCATAACGATCTTTGTTGTGTTCTGTACCATAGTATTTAAACATTGAAGAGGCAGCTGAAGCCTTTGCGCCTTCATCCCCAGATCTTTGTAAAGTTAAACCAAATGCATGTTCTTTCATTTTGTGTAAGGTAATATTTTCTCTGTGAGTAAGATTGGCTATTTGACCATTAACTTCACCTAAATATTTTTTTGCAATGTTTACAACATCTGCACCGGATCCTGTACCACCTCCAGCAAGCCCAAAATTTGAAATGAAGTTTCTTTCATGCTGTAAAAGCTTTTTTGCTATTGTCCAACCAGAATTTTCAACACCAACAAGATTTTCTTTAGGAGCCTTTACATTATCAAAAAATGTTTCACAAAATGGCGATTTCCCACTGATGAGAGTTATAGGCTTGGTACTAACTCCCTCGGTTGCCATATCAATTAATAAGAAACTAATTCCATTATGTTTTGGTTCTTTGGGTCCAGTTCTTACAAGTGCAAAAATCCAATCCGCTTTGTCTGCATAAGATGTCCAAACTTTTTGACCATTTACTAAAAAATGATCTCCCATGTCCTCAGCTTTTGTTGAGAGGCTGGCTAAATCAGAGCCAGAGCCTGGCTCGGAGTATCCTTGACACCACCTAATCTCACCTTTAATTATTTTGGGTATATGTTCTAGTTTTTGTTCCTCTGATCCAAATTCTATTATGCATGGCGCTAGCATCCAAATGCCGAAACTATTTAATGGTTGCCTTGCATTTATTCTAAAAAGCTCTTGATGAAGCACTTTTGTTTGATCTCTATCTAATCCACCTCCGCCATACTCTTTTGGTATGTTTGGTGCTGTCCATCCTTTTTCACCCATTCTATCAAGCCATAATTTTGATTCAGGATTAACATATTCAGCATTTCTGCCTCCCCAAACTTCTTCTTCAGGTACCATGGGAGTCCTCATTGAGGGCGGACAATTTTCTTCCAGCCAATCCCTTACTTCTTGCCTAAACTGTTCTAAATGTTCCATATTTTTGATTGCTTGCGCTTATTAAAAGAGGAGTTATTATAATCAAGTAATTATTCTTTTGGTAATTTAAGAGATAAAATCATATTCAGCTTCAGAGGCTGAAAAACCATTTATTAAAATAATAATTCATTATTATAGGTATGAAATAGTGCAACTTAAATATCTGAACAAACCCCATTTTGAAAATGGAGCCATCAAGAATATCTCTAAAGTGCTTGAAGAATATGGGATAAAGAATCCATTAATATGTACTGATCCTGGTCTGTCAAATATAGGGATGTCGGATATGATCAGAAACCTACTTCCAAATAAGCTTTCACCATCTTTCTACGAAGACACACCAGCTAATCCTACCGAGCAAGCTGTAAATGATGCCTTGGAAATATATAAACAAAATGACTGTGATGGTGTAATAGGATTTGGAGGTGGCTCGAGTATGGATTTGGCCAAAACGGTTGCGCTAATGGCCAACCACAAAGGAAATGTTGTTGACTACTCGGTAAACGAAGGAGGAGTTGGGAAAATCAACCAGACAATGCCAATGATTGCGATTCCCACTACTTCAGGAACAGGAAGTGAGGTTTCCCCGGGAGCAATAATTATTATGAATGATGGAAGGAAACTAATTTTAGCCAGCGATCATCTAATACCAACTGCTGCTATATGTGACCCTGAATTGACCTTGGGCTTGCCCCCTGTTTTAACTGCTGGAGCGGGAATGGATGCTTTAACACATTGTATAGAAGCAGTAATGTCACCTGTTATCGATCCACCAGCTGAAGCAGTAGGATTAGACGGAATTCAAAAAGTTGTCAGAGAAGCAAGCTTAATAAGGGCGGTCAAGGATGGTCAAGACAAAGATGCAAGATGGAATATGATGATGGCTTCTACAGAAGGCGCAATGGCATTTTATAAAGGCCTTGGGGCAGTTCATTCAATGAGTCATGCTTTAGGTGCTGATCAAGAATTAAGACTTCATCACGGTACTCTTAATGGCGTCATTCTTCCAACAATCCTCAGGTTCAACAAAGACCATGTGGGTGACAAATACTCCAGAATCGCAAGCGCCATGGGTAAAGATGAAAATGTAGATTTAGCCGATGAGATAGAGAAATTAAATGAGGTTATAGGATTACCCAAAGGTCTTGGCGAAATGGGTGTTACAGAAGAAATGATTCCGCATCTAGTAGCTCATTCAATGACAGATCCTAGCAATGCAACCACTCCGAGGCTTCCTTCTCAAGAAGAATGGGAGAAATTATTTTTAGAAGCGATGTGAGAAAGCAAAAACAAGATAGTTCAGATAACATATAACTATTAAGATTCCTGAGATTAAAGTTATGCTGTTTCTGAAGAAAATCAGACCATAGAAAATCTTGAAAATAAAAATTATCGGCAGAGCCTAATTAGTAAATAGTTAAATTTTATCAATTAACTTGCCACATATATTTTTTAATTCGTCATTAATTACAATATCTGCCATTGCATCATAAATTGTTTCTTCGCGATTTAAAATTACCAATTTAGCTCCTGATTGAATTGCTAAATTAGGAATCTGTCCGGCAGGCATAACGCTCAATGATGAACCCATCACTATCATTAACTCACATTCTGAGGATATTTTAGTAGCTTTCAACATGTCATTTTCATTCATTGGCTGTCCGAAAGAGATTGTTGCCACTTTTACAACTCCGTTGCAATTTAAGCACTTTGGGAGGGGATTGTTTGTCTTGATTGCTGCATGAAAATCTATAATCTTTGCTTTTTTTTCGCAATTTAAACATTTGGCTTCAATGGCATTACCATGAATTTCAATAATCTTATCCTCTTGTATCCCAGACCTTTGATGTAAGCCATCAATATTTTGAGTTATCAAAAAGTTTTCCCTGTTAAAATTAATAACTTTTTCAACAAACGCATGTCCAATGTTTGGATTTATTTCCTTTAAAATTTTATGCAGTTCAATATTTCGGCTCCAAGATAATCTTTGTTTTTCCTCATCATCAAGATAATCTTGAAACTGGATTGGTTTATTTTTAGTCCAAAACCCATCTTTGCTTCTGAAATCTGGCAGCCCAGATTCAGTGCTTATACCTGCTCCGGTAAGTACAATGGTTTTCTTACTCGTTTTTATTAACTTAATTATCTTATTAAATGTATTCACAAATACTCTTCTATTTTAACTAACAGAGTATAATTGCACGCATGTTTAAAAATATAGGTATTGTTTTAAAAAATAGCCCAACATCTGGAGATTCTTCAGTTTTAAATAAGCTAATAAAAGTTTTGTCTAGCAAAACCGAAAATATTTTCTCAATTGATGATGTAAATATTGATCGGGTGAAGACTTTAAATATTGAAGAATTTAATGATTTGGTTGATTTGATCATCGTCTTTGGTGGTGATGGTACTTTATTGGGCGCTGCAAGAAAATTTATTAATAGTCAGACTCCAATCCTTGGAATAAACATGGGCACTGTTGGGTTTTTAACTGATGTAAATATTGAAAATTTTGAATCTGTGGTTAAAGATATTTTTGAAGGTAACTATATTTTAGAGGAAAGAAGCCTAGTAAAAGCAAAGTTTGCCGAACAAGAAGTTTTTGGTCTTAATGAAGTGCTAATTCATTCAGGCTCATATGCTCAGCTGATGAGGTATAGGTTGTTAATTGATGATAAAACAGTTTACGAACAACGCTCAGATGGTTTGATTGTTGCGACTCCAACAGGATCAACTGCATATGCGTTGTCTGCTGGTGGATCAATCATTCATCCAGAATTAAATGTGTGGAATATTATTCCAATGATGTCGCAGAGCCTTTCATCAAGACCCTTGGTAGTATCAAATATGAAGTCAATGGAAATTCAATTAATTGAAGGGCCACTAGATCATGCGATGGTTTGTGTAGATGGTCAAGAAGATATCCCCATCCAATATAATGAATCTATATATATTTCTAAGAAAGATTCTTCTTTAAAAATTATTCATCCTTCGAATAATGATTTTTATGAAGCTTGTAGAGAAAAATTAGGTTGGAGTTTAGATATTACTGCTAAAAAAACTCGTTAGTGCTTGATACTAAGTCAATATATTTTTACATTATTGTAATATCAGTATTGTTTAGTTATGCCACTAATTTTGGATATAGTAACCTTTTAGAGCCATTTCTTTTCCTTAAAAATAATGGGTCTTTTTATCCATCGTTTGAAAACACTTATTTAATTTCTATGGAGTGGTGGAGACTTATCACACCAACTTTTCTTCATTTTTCTTTTACTCATTTAATTTTTAATTGTTTATGGATTTACATACTTGGCTCTAAGATTGAAATAATTGACGGCAAAGGAATATTCATTACTTTATTTTTAATTACTGGGCTATCAAGCAATTTGGGCCAGTATTTTTGGACAGGTAATTTTTTATTTGGCGGCCTGAGCGGAGCTGTATATGGCCTTTTAGGGTACTGTTTTATATTAGATTTAGAAAATAGAGGCTATAGATATAATTTACCTCCGGCTTTATATATCTTTATGTTTTGCTGGTTATTGATTGGTTTTACAGGAGTATTGAAGATTTTTGGTTTTGGTAATGTTGCAAACATTGCTCATTTAGTTGGTATGATAGCTGGATTTATTTTTGGCATTATTACTAGATATAGTTTGAAACTTTAATTGAAATGAAAAAAATTACTAAAGCAGTATTTCCTGTGGCAGGTTTGGGAACCAGATTTTTGCCTGCAACTAAGGCAATACCAAAAGAAATGCTTCCAATAATAGATAAGCCTTTAATAGAGTATGCAGTTGAAGAAGCGGTAAATGCAGGTATTACTGAGATTATTTTCATTACTAGCCATACTAAAAGAGCTATAGAGGATCATTTTGATCAGAACTTTGAACTCGAGGAAAAATTGATCAATTCAGGTAAAAAAGATTTTGTCGATAAAATTAATAGAGATATTTTTCAGAACATAAAATTTACTTATGTAAGGCAAAAATCACAAAACGGACTTGGCGATGCTATTTTGCATTCTGAGCATTTAATTCAGGATGAATCATTTGCAATTATTCTTGCCGATGATTTGATAATTAATAATCCGTCATGCATAAGTCAGTTAATTTCTGCTTATGATGAAAATCAATGTTCAATCATAGGTTTGAATGAGGTCCCGGAACATGAAACAGATAAATACGGTATGGTTTCTGTTGAGGAACCTTCCTCACCTTCCAACTCATTTTTATTAAAAGATATTATCGAAAAACCGAAAAGCAATGCCCCATCAAATCTAGCAGTAGTTGGAAGATATGTTCTGTCTAGTAAAATATTTAAATATCTTAAAAATCTTAAGCCGAGTATTGGCGACGAAGTTCAGCTTACCGACGCAATAAAATTGATGCTTTATGATGAAAATGTTATGGGATACATGTATGAGGGCAAAAAATTTGATTGCGGTTCTAGGCATGGTTATGTAAATGCTATTCAATATCTTGCTAAAGAAATCCTTAATGACTAATTTTGATGAGGAAATTTTCAAATGAAATTTGCTTTGCTATTCCTTAGACTGCTTCCACCTGAAATATCTCACTCAATAGCATTAAATTTCCTTAATTTCCTCTATCAACTTAACCTTCTTGGTTTTCTTTTTTCATATAATGATTATGGAGAATCATTAGATTTTAAAGGACTAACTTTTAAAAATAGACTTGGGATTGCTGCAGGGCTTGATAAAAATGGAGACTTTATTGATTGTTTGGGCGCGTTAGGTTTTGGCTTTATTGAGGTAGGAACAGTAACACCTATTGCTCAGTCAGGAAATTCGAAGCCTAGAGTATTTCGTTTTCCTAGCCAAGGAGCCATTGTCAATAGACTGGGTTTTAATAATAAAGGAGTTGACTACCTTGTTGAGAAAATAAAATTAAGATCTTTTAAAGGAGTTCTAGGCGTCAATATTGGTGCTAACAAAACATCAGAAGGGCAAAAAAGAATTGATGATTATATTGAATGCTTTTTGAAAGTTATCCCATATGCTGACTATGTTACAGTAAATATTTCCTCACCAAATACTCCAAACTTAAGAAAGCTTCACTTAGAGGAAAATTTTTTACCATTATTCGAGGCTTTACATTTAGCTCGAATGGAGCGGAAGTATACAAATCCAATATTTATCAAACTTTCTCCAGATGAAAACGAAGAAACTATTTCTGTAATTTTAACTGCAGTTAAAAAATTTGATTTTGATGGTGTTATAACCTCGAATACTACAGTTAACAAAGAAAATTTAATCTTTTCAGGTCAACATAATCTTTCTGGAGGGCTTTCTGGCAAACCTTTGTATGCAAAATCTAATAATTTATTAAAAATTGCTCATGCTCATGATCCTCAAATGTTCAAAATTGGTGTTGGCGGAGTAGACAGCAAAGAAACCTTTGATATGAAATTAGATTTGGGAGCTTCATTGGTTCAAGTTTATACAAGTTTTATTTATCAAGGTCCAAGTATTGTGAAGAAATTGCTTAAGTAAAAACTTTTTTTATGGAATCCTTTATTGTTGTTTTTGTAATTATTTTTTTAATCGGTGCAGTCAGTTTTCTTAAACCATCAAAAAAAATGAAAGCTTTGAGCCAGGTTAGAATGGCAGCTGCAAAAGAGGGTTTTAAGATTGGATCAACAAACCAACTAAGGAAAAAATTTAAAAACTGGAATCCCCAAGTGGCCATATATCAATTTAAAAATTTATCAGAGTATAAAAATTTGCACTACATAAAAATAGAAAAAACCTTGGAGCTTTATGATCCAATTGCAATTAAATACGAAAAAAATTTTGAGATAATTGAAAAAAAAATTTCTAAATTACCATCATCAATACTTGAAATTATTTTTTATCAGTCCAATATAGCAATCGTTTGGAACGAAATGTTAGGAACTGAAGAGCTACTCAAAATCAAGGAAGCTATCTTAAAAATATGATGTTCGTAAAATTTTTTTAATTAATTTATGTCAAAAACTTTAGTTATAGTTGAATCACCAGCCAAAGCTAAGACTATCTCTAAATATTTAGGGTCAGAGTACATAGTTAAATCTAGTGTTGGGCATATAAGAGATCTTCCAAAGGGTAAGTCTAAAAAACCTTTACAAAGAAATACTATTCCAAAGGATTTACCTGAAGATGAGAAAAGAAGATTAAAACAGATCAATGAACGTAAAAGACTGATCAGGAGAATGGGGATAGATCCAGATAATGGATGGGCCGCAAACTATGAAATCATTCCAGAAAAAGAAAAAGTTATTAAAGAGCTCAAAAAAGCTGCTAAGTCAGTAGATTCTATTTTTCTTGCAACTGATCTTGATAGAGAGGGAGAGGCAATAGCTTGGCATCTTAAAGAAGCATTAGGTGCAGATAAATTTAACTATTCCAGGGTTAGATTTAATCAAATTACTAAAGATGCAATCTTAGAATCGTTTGAAGATCCAAAAGACATAGATTCGAGCCTTGTTGAAGCCCAACAAGCAAGAAGATTTCTTGATAGAGTCGTCGGATTCGAATTATCTCCACTTTTGTGGGCAAAAATTGCCCGTAATTTATCGGCAGGAAGAGTTCAATCTGTTGCATTAAGACTTTTGGTTGAAAGAGAACATAGTATTCAAAAGTTTAAGCCAGAAGAGTTTTGGGAAATTTCATTTAAAGTTAACGCTGTAAATGAAGAAAGTACTTCGATTGAGTTCAATCTAAATAGAAAAAAATCAGACTTATTACTTCAAGTTGAGGAGGCAAAAAAAATTGAAGAGCTTATCAATTCTTCAGATTTACTTGTAAATGAGGTTACTCAGAAACCAGTAAAATCAAAACCGAAACCTCCTTTCATTACATCAACATTGCAGCAAGCCGCAAGTACAAAGCTTGGATTCAATGTTAAAAGAACTATGAGAACTGCCCAAAAGCTCTACGAAAATGGGCTCATAACGTACATGAGAACCGATGCTCCTGCCTTATCTCCTGAATCTATTAAAGACGCCAGAATGTATATTGAGATTAATCTAGGGGAAAAGTACCTTACAAATGCTCCCAGAATTTATTCTTCTAATGAAAATGCTCAAGAGGCGCATGAAGCTATAAGGCCTACAAATGCATCCACTAAATCGGATAGTTTACTCTCTTCCACAGATGAAGAAAAACGCTTATATGAATTAATCTGGCAGCAATTTATAGGGTCACAATTACCTGATGCGGAATACTTAGCAACCAATGCAAAAATTCAGTTAGATGAGTATATATTTTCTGCAACGGGTCGAGAGGTTGTATTTGATGGTTTCACGAGAGTTGTTGGAGCAAAATCGGATGATAAAGAATCCAATATCTTGCCCTCGCTTGAAGTCAATCAACAATTAATCCTTAAAGATATTGATAATAAACAAAAATATACTAAGCCTCCGGCAAGATTTTCAGAGGCTGCATTAGTAAAAGAACTGGAGAAGAAAGGCATCGGAAGACCGTCTACTTACGCAAATATTATTTCAACAATACAAGATCGTGGATACGTTGAAATTCAAAATAGACGTTTTTTTGTAAAAAAAATTGGAATGATTGTCACAGATAGGCTTGTGAGTAGTTTTGATGACATCATGGATTATAGCTTCACAGCTAATTTTGAAGATCAGTTAGATAGAATTGCAAATGGTGAGTTAAATTGGAAAGAAGTTTTAAATTCTTATTATTCAGCTTTCCAAGATGATCTTTCTTTAGCAATGGACGAAGAAAATGGAATGTCTCCTAATCTTCCCACTATGACAAATATTAATTGTCCAGAATGCAAAATTAATAAACTTACAATAAGAAATGCAAGCAATGGTGTTTTTCTTGGATGTGCAGGCTATAGCTTGCCAGCTGAAATGCAATGCAAAAAAACATTGAATCTTATTTCAGGCGATGAAGCGGTAAGTATTGATGATCAAGAGGAAGCAGAACATTTAGTTACTAAACGGCGTTGTCCAAAGTGCGACACTAGCATGGATAACTACCTTTTAGATGAAAATCATAAGCTGCATGTATGTTCAAATAATCCTGACTGTGATGGATTTGAAGTTGAAGAGGGAGCCTTTAAAATCAAAGGATATGATGGCCCTACCTTGTCATGTCATAAGTGTGGTTCGGAGATGCAACTTAAAACAGGCAGATTTGGTAAATACTTTGGTTGTATGAATGATAATTGTGGTGCTACCAGAGCCCTTCAGCGAAATGGCGAGCCTAAACCAATAGTCATGGAACCTATTACTACAGAGATTCCTTGTATTAAATTTGAAGATATATATTTGTTAAGAGATAGCATGAAGGGGTTGTTTTTAGCGGCTAGCAAATATCCAAAAAATAGAGAAACCCGAGCGCCATCTGTTGAGGAGTTCAATAAAGTTGTGACTGAGGAAACATTGCTAGATGCTTGTAAGTATCTTGAAGATCAAGAAAAGCACACGCATTTACTATGTGCTCCTAAGCATGATATTGACGGGAACCCATATATAATTCGATATAACAAGGTAGAAGACACTCATTATCTTGCTTCAGAAAAGGACGGAAAAAAGACTGGCAACACTGCGTCACATAATGGTGAAAAATGGATCGAAGTTTCTAAGTAGCAAATCCTTGAATAATTACGATTAGTCAATATATTAAAATTAGATACTTTTATTATCTATTAAAAGAATTTTTAAGGTTAAAATAAATATATGTCCAATTATCTAGAGCTTACCCAATTACCTGACGGCAGCATCGTCCTTCGAAGATCAGATGATCATGAAAATCCAATTGTAAAAATTGAGTTTTCTAGTGAATCCAAAGAATTTTTAAATGGGACTGAGCTATCAGTTGCAAAAGAAATGATTAGAGCTGGTATAGAAAGTGTTAGCGGTAATTCTATTGATTTTGACGATTTTTTTGATAATGAAAAAAATAGCCTAAGAAAGAAACCAGTAGTTCTCCACTAGTGAGTTCTAATTAGACCCACACTTTTCCCCTCAACAAACGCATCTTGTTTTCTAAGATCAATTGTTATAGTTGAGAAATCCTTATTTGCTGGAATTAGCTCAAGGTTATAATTATCTTTTCTAAAATATTTTAAAGTTACTTCATCATCAACTCTCACGACAACCAGATCCCCATTCTTTACATCAGTTGTTTTTTTAATTGCCACTAAATCATCCTCATGAATTCCAGCATCAATCATGCTAAGACCTTTAACTTTTAAAAAATAATCAAAGCCATCTGAAAACATATTTGGATCGCAGGAAATTCTTTTTTCAACATTTTCTTCAGCAAGAGTAGGAGAGCCTGCGGCAACTAAACCAATTACTGGCATTTGTTCCGAGTATTTTTCAAAAGATTGCTGACTTTTAACAATTGATATACCCCTCGAAGAACCGCTTTGTATTGAAATATAACCCTTTTTTTCTAGTGCCCTGAGGTGCATTTCAGCAGCATTAGGGGATTTAAAGCCTAACTCTTTACATATTTCAGCTCGGGTTGGTGGAAAACCAGTTTTATTGAGATAAACTTCTACACAAGATAAAACTTTTGATTGTTGGTTTGTTAATTCTTTCATATTATTTATACTGTATATTTTTACAGTATATAAATTTATACACTTAACTGCAACTCTTTTAAAAAAATATGAACTCTAAATTAGTCATTGGAATTTCATCAAGGGCACTTTTTGATTTAAGTGATAGCCATAAAATCTTTGAAAATGAGGGTATAGAAGCTTATAGAAAGTATCAAATTGAAAATGAAAATGAAATTCTTGAACCGGGAGATGCTTTCAATCTTGTAACTAAAATCTTAAATATTAATGATTTTTATAAGTCTAACGATCGAATAGAGGTAATTCTGCTGTCTAGAAATACAGCTGATACGGGCCTGAGAGTTTTTAATTCCATCGAAGCTCATAAACTTGATATTACACGAGCTGTTTTTTGTGGAGGGGAGAGCCCCTATAAATATGTAAAAGCATTTGGAGTTGATTTATTTCTATCTAGTAGTAAAGATGACGTGAAAATGGCAATTGAAAATAACGTTCCGTCTGCAAGAATAATTTCATCAAAAGCGAGTAAAAAAATTAAGGTTGACGATACCCTCAAGATAGCCTTCGATGGTGATTCAGTCATTTTTTCTGATGAATCAGAGAAGGTTTTTGAAAAAGAGGGTCTAAAGGCTTTTTTAGATAATGAACGAAAGAAAAAATCAATGTTAAAAGCTGGGCCATTTAAATCATTTTTGGTTGAATTAAATAAGCTTCAGTCTGAATTAGATTTCGGAACCTCTCCAATTAGAACAGCGCTTGTCACTGCGAGATCAGCTCCATCACATAAGCGTGTTATTAAAACGCTGAGAAAATGGGGGGTTAGGATAGACGAGTCTTTATTTTTGGGTGGCATGAATAAGGCAGAATTTTTAAAATCTTTTGAAGCTGACATCTTTTTTGATGACCAACAAAAAAATATAAAAGATGCATCTGCAAAAGTAACTTCAGCTCATGTACCATTCGGTATAAAAAATAAGAATTAACTATGGAAATTGTTTGTCTTGATATGGAAGGAACCTTAACTCCAGAAATTTGGGAGCAGGTTGCATCCGACTCTGGTATT
This sequence comes from uncultured SAR86 cluster bacterium, assembly GCA_902599315.1. Taxonomy (GTDB): domain Bacteria; phylum Pseudomonadota; class Gammaproteobacteria; order Magnimaribacterales; family D2472; genus D2472. Next base: position 575,918 of record CACKEY010000001.1, read on the forward strand.
TCTGAGTTAAATAAAACTACAAGGGATATTCCTTCATATACTGAGCTAATGGATTATCGCATCAATATAATGAAACAGCATAATCTCAAGGTTACAGATATTGTCGATGCAACAAAGAAATTAGATCTGCTGGATGGAGCGCTTGATTTTTTAGATCAAGTTAGGCAAGAATTTCAGGTAGTAATTTTATCTGACACCTTTCATGAGATTGCATATCCATTGATGGAAAAGCTTGGCTACCCTCTTTTGCTATGCCACAGACTTAATTTAGACAGTGAGAACAACATCATTGGCTATAAACTCAGGAATTTGAAAGCTAAGAGACAAGCCATCTTAGGTTTTCAATCAATGGGTTATAGGTGTTTAGCTGCAGGTGACTCATATAATGATTTACAGATGTTTGAAGTTGCAGATCAAGGTTTTTTTATTAATGCTCCTGAAAGTATCTCTAGCTCAATGACAGAGATACCAAACTTTAATAATTATTCTGACCTGTTGAATGCTTTAAGAAATTATAATTAATATTTATGAATAACCCCTTGTCACTTAAAAACTTTTCAAGAGAAAAACTTGAAATGCCAAATGATGAAAAAAAACTTTTACTTCATAGTTGTTGCGCACCATGTGCGGGAGAGATAATGGAGGCGGTTAAAGCATCAGACATCAAAACCACTGTTTATTTTTACAATCCTAATATTCATCCTCAAGAAGAATATGAGATTAGAAAAGACGAGAATAAAAGATTTTGTGAGAAGTTAGGATTTAAATTTATTGATGCAGATTATGATAAAGATAATTGGTTTGAGAGAATTAAAGGTTTGGAAAATGAGCCTGAAAGGGGCAAACGATGTACTCAATGTTTTGATATGAGATTTGAAAGATCTGCACTTTACGCTCATGAAAATGGTTTTAATGTTTATGCCACAACGCTTGGAATTTCTCGTTGGAAAAATATGGAACAAATTAATAATTCAGGAAAAAGAGCTGCAGAGCGATATGCAAATATTTATTATTGGGATTTTAATTGGCGAAAAAAGGGAGGCTCTTCAAGAATGATCGAAATTTCTAAAAGAGAGGAGTTTTATCAACAAGAATATTGTGGATGTGTTTATAGTTTAAGAGATACCAATAAATGGAGACAACAAAACAATAAAGACCGAATTATTAGGGGCATTAAATTCTATAATTAATTTGGGAAACTAACCCTTGGCAAAGTACAATACGCATCAATGAATACTCCGGGGAACAAATTCAGAGACGCTATTGCAGATAATAAGCCCTTGATGGTTGTTGGAGCAATAAATGCTTATTGTGCCAAAATGGCTGAAAAGGCTGGTCATAAAGCGCTTTATCTTTCTGGAGCAGGAGTTGCAAATGCATCATTCGGACTGCCTGATCTAGCTATTACAACTTTAAATGATGTTGCTGAAGATTCTAGAAGAATTACTCAAGCAACCAATCTTCCTCTTTTGATTGATATTGACACTGGTTTTGGCGGGGCTTTTAGTATTAGCAGAACAATCAAGGAAATGATTGCTGCAGATGTTGCGGCTGTGCATATTGAAGATCAAGTTACTCAAAAAAGGTGTGGTCATAGGCCAAACAAAAGTCTTGTTGATAAAATTGAAATGACTGATCGCATTAAAGCTGCAGTTGATTCTCGCACAGATGATAGTTTTTTTATAATGGCAAGAACAGATTCTTATGCATCAGAGGGAATGCAAGGGGCGATTGATAGGTGTAATGAATACATCTCGGCGGGAGCTGACGGTCTTTTTTTAGAGGCTGTATCTAGTTTAGAGGACTACAAGCAATTGAAGGATGCATTACAAGTTCCTCTTCTGGCAAACATTACTGAGTTTGGAAAAACTCCACTTTTTTCAGCTCAGGAGCTTGCATCCGTTGGAGTTGATATAATGCTATTTCCACTATCCGCATTTAGAGCAATGAATAAAGCAGCAGAATCAGTATATATAGATATTGCTGAAAACGGATCACAAGTAAATTCAGTCGAAAAAATGCAGACAAGAGATGAACTGTATGAGTATTTGAATTATCATTCATTTGAGCAAAAATTAGATGAATTATTTAAAAGGAAGGAGAATAAATAAATGGCTAAAAAGTTAGAAGGCGCAGGATTACGGGGTCAAGTTGCTGGCGAAACATCACTTTGCACAGTTGGTCAAGAGGAGGGTTTGGCATACAGAGGACATAAAATTGAGACATTGGCTGAAAAAGGAACATTTGAGGAAGTTGCTTACCTTCTTTTGTATGGTAAATTGCCAAATAAAACAGAATTATCTAATTATAAAAATTTATTAAAAAGTCTTCGAGACCTGCCTGATTCTTTAAAAAAGGTTCTTCAGGAAATACCTGCATCTGCTCATCCAATGGCAGTAATGGCAACAGGGTGTTCTATGTTAGGCAATCTTGAGCCTGAAGAGTCAATGGATGCTCAAATGGATTCAATTAATCGAATGGTTGCAACTTTACCCTCAATTGTTACTTACTGGTATAAATTTTCCCATGATGGCGAAGATATAAGTCTTGTAAATGACGAGGATACAATAGCAGGCCACTTCTTGCATATTCTTCATGGCAAGAGTCCCTCAGACCTTCATAGGCGTGTAATGGATGCTTCCTTGGTTTTGTATGCTGAGCACGAATTTAATGCTTCTACTTTTACTGCTAGAGTTTGCGCTTCAACAATGTCAGATATCTACTCATGTGTAGTAGCTGCTATAGGCTCTCTGAAAGGCCCACTGCATGGAGGAGCCAATGAAGCCGCAATGGAGATGATAGAAAACTGGAAGACCAGAGATGAAGCTAAGGCAAATATCATGGACATGCTTGCAAACAAAGGCAAGATCATGGGCTTTGGCCATGCAATTTATTCCGAAAAAGATCCAAGAAATGCTGTGATTAAAGAGTTTTCAAAAGAATTATCCCAAGAGTATGGCGACGACACACTTTACCAAGTGTCTGAGGAAGTTGAGCAGGTAATGTGGGATGAGAAAAAATTATTTCCAAATGCAGACTTTTTTCATGCTTCTGCATATTTTTATCTAGGAATTCCAACCAAACTTTTTACTCCCATCTTTGTCATGTCAAGAGTAACTGGTTGGACTGCTCATTGCATGGAGCAAAGAGCTAATAATAGAATTATCAGACCAAGTGCTGAATATACAGGTCCTGAAACTTCTGTCTGGGTTGACCTAGAAGATAGAGAATAAAATCATGTCAAAAAATGTTGAGCTGAATATCAGATCAGGTCCAGACTCTTTGCTTGTAGAAATAGCTGAATATATTACAAAACAGGAGATCAATTCTGAGCTTGCCCTTTCTACTGCAAGGAATTGCTTAATTGACACAATTGGATGTGGCCTTTTAGCGTTAACTTTTCCTGCATGCACAAAAATGCTCGGACCTATTGTTCCAGGCACCACTTTGCCTAATGGAGTAAGAGTTCCAGGAACTAATTTTTTACTTGACCCTGTTAAAGGTGCCTTTGATATAGGCTGCATCATCAGATGGCTTGACTATAATGATACTTGGTTAGCAGCAGAGTGGGGCCATCCTTCTGATAACCTTGGAGCAATTCTCTCCGTGGCTGATTATGTTTCTCAAAAAAATATAGCATCTGGTAAAGACCCCCTCACAATGAGGGATGTTTTGGAGTGCATGATCATGGCGCATGAGATACAAGGAGTGTTGGCTCTAACTAACAGCTTTAACAGAGTTGGACTTGACCATGTTGTGCTCGTAAAAGTTGCTTCAACGGCTGTAGTTACTAAGTTGCTTGGGGGAAATGCTAATCAAATTATGGATGCGGTAAGTCAAGCATGGGTTGATGGTCAAAGTCTTAGAACCTATCGTCATGCACCAAATGCTGGCTCAAGAAAAAGTTGGGCTGCAGGTGATGCAACTAGTCGAGCAGTAAGGCTCGCTCTAATAACACTGTCGGGAGAAATGGGTTATCCAAGCGTTCTATCAGCATCAAAATGGGGCTTTGAGGATGTCTCATTCAAGGGTGAAAAACTTTCTCTGAGTCAACCTTTCGCATCTTATGTAATGGAGAATGTTCTTTTTAAAATTAGTTTCCCTGCGGAATTTCATGCACAAACAGCAGTTGAGGCTGCGGTAATATTACATCCTCAAATCATAGATCGACTTGATGATATTACAAATATTGAAGTCACTACTCATGAATCTGCTATAAGGATTATCTCTAAATCTGGACAATTAAACAATCCAGCAGATAGAGATCACTGTTTGCAATATATGATTGCAATCGGCTTAATACATGGAGATCTTATTGCCGAACATTATGAGGATAATGTTGCCAGTGATCCAAGGATAGATGAGCTTAGAGAAAAAATGACGATAAAAGAAGATAAGAGATACACAGATGAGTATTTAGAGGCTGATAAACGCTCAATAGCTAACAAAGTACAAATATTTTTTAATGACGGTTCCTCTACAGATGCTATCGAAGTTGAGTATCCAATAGGACATAAGCGTCGCAGAGAAGAAGGCATTCCTGTTTTAGAAAAGAAGTTTGAGAGCAACCTTAGTAAGATTTTTGATGATGAAAAGGTCGAAATAATTTTATCAAAATGTTTAGATCAAAATAAGCTTGAGTCTATGTCTGTTTTAGATTTTCAAGAATTATTTTCTGTTAAAGAGAATTCTTTCTAAAGACTCATCGGAATATATCTCAGAGCCTCTTGGCTAAATAGATAAGTTTGATCCGAGTAATGGACTGACGACTCATTTCTTGATGATCCATAGTTATGCATACCATATATTTTTTTGCCGCTATCCTCATTGGCAATAATATAGAAGAGCCCATCGCCTCCTGACATATCTAAGCTTTTTGTTTCTGAATTTGGTGATCCATATACAGCTCTAAGAGTATCTACTGAGCCCTGGATCGGATAAGTTCTAGATCCCCTTGAAATAGTGTTTATTAAACCCCACTGATCAGAGAAATCTCTCTTTATTGTTTTAAAAATACTTTCACACTCTGCCTTTGCTGATTCATAAGGAGGAGTAGACTTACCATTCATTTCTGATATCCACTCTTGTGCCATAAAGCACATACCTAGGCCGGCATTTGTATTAAGGATGTCAGTTTTTCTATTCCAATTTTTAATTGCTTCTTGAATATTTTGATCATATTGAGCAATTGATTCTAAGTATTTAAATTGTCGAGAGTTCTTTGAATATGAGTTATCAAATTTAATTTCAATAAATCTGTTTAAATCAATGCTTTCATTTGATGAAAGAAGTTCATTTGCTACATAGGATCTATTGGTAAGCCTTTTTTCATAATCAACAAATTTAGTAACTAATTTATTCTCTAAAGAGTATTTTCCCATAACATAAAATGGATTCTGATTAGTGCTTTGTAACCATCCATTTTGCGGATTGATGTATGTTGGAAGATTTTTGACTAAATTACTGTCATCCCAAATGTCTTTTGAACTTGAACTTTTAATTATGTGCCTAGCAATTGAAGCGTCCTGCCTAATAGGAATTCGACCATTATAAAAATATCCTATATTTCTCTCTGAATCCATGGTGACAAAGTTAAAGCTTGGAATCTTTCTTTTTAAAATCTGTTGCTGAAATTCATATACATTGCTTGCATTACCTATTTCATACCATCCTTCTATTTCATTAAAAGAGTTTTGATTTATGTGTCTAAGTGCAAAATATTTTCCCTCCATTTCTAATACCGGCCCAAATTTAGAGTACCTAAATTTTTGTTTTGTTCTAATTTTTAAAAACCCAAAAATCTTAAAAAATAAATAATCTTCCTCTATCTCAAAAGATTCCCATACTCCATCAAGAAGATACTGATCTGGATTTTCAGGATTGATAGTTAACTCAAATATATCCATGACATCAGGACGATTAACAGTAGCACCCCAACTCATAGTATTATTAAACCCAACATTGATTAAAAAGGATCCTGGAAAATTTCCGCCATGCCCATGCCAACCTGATTTGCTCTCAATGTTAAGCTCATACCACCCAACTGGCCCTGAGAGGGGTTGATGAGAATTAATCAAAAGATAAGAAGCATTTGACTCTGCTTTGATTGAATTAATGGCTATTGCATTAGAGCCTGTTGGAATCGATTGTTTCTCTTGGGAAGCTATTTGCGACAGATCCCTATCCAAACCAGCAAAAAATAGGTGCTGAATATATGATCCAGCGATGATATCTTCTTGAGTAACCGGATGAAGTTTTTGATTCACTTTATTTGGATTTTGATTTGCGTACATGTTTACGCCATCTGCATATGCTTGAGCCATAGAAAGAATTTTTTTTGATAGTTGCTTCTTGCCAATATTTTCTACTTTAGAATGGATTTTTAATAATCTGACCAAATAATCAGTTTCAATGCTCTTAAGTCCATTATATAAAGCATTTTCACCACGATATAAAGGCATCAATTCTACTAGATCTTCATATGCATCTTCTGCATGGACAAAACCAATTCCAAATGCTACATCTTGATCAGTTTTTCCTTTAATGTAGGGCACTCCCCAAAAATCTCTGTTTATTATCATATTATATGTTTTAGAGACTTTATTTGATGGTCTTTTATCTAAAGATGAACAAGAAATCAATATAAAAATAACACTTAGGCATGCTATTTGATAGATATTAATATTTGAGTATTTTTTTGTCACAAACGTTATTGTAATAGTTTCAATTAAAAATTCTCTAAATAAATATTTTTTTAGAAATTTTTTCTAAAATTACTATTTATGAAGTGCTATTGCACTCTTAATGGGCTCTAAGAAGCTTTTTGGTCTATAATCTCGCGTATGTCAGGGAATACATTTGGAAAATTATTTCAAGTAACTACTTATGGGGAGAGCCATGGGAAGGCACTCGGGTGCGTTATAGATGGCTGCCCACCTCAAATAGAGATATCTGCTGATGATATTCAATCTGAGCTTAATCGCAGAAAGCCTGGCCAATCCGATATCACAACTCAAAGAAAGGAAGCTGATATTGTAGAAATTTTGTCTGGAGTATTTGAAGGCAAGACACTTGGAACACCAATTAGTTTAATAATTTATAATCAAGATCAAAGATCAAAGGACTACTCTAATATTAAGGATGTTTTTCGTCCAAATCATGCTGATATAACTTATCAAGCTAAATATGGTCATCGAGACTATAGAGGAGGAGGTAGATCAAGTGCGAGAGAGACTGCAATGAGAGTTGCCGCTGGAGCAATAGCAAAAAAATATCTTAACTCTCATGGAATTCAAACCGAAGGTTACGTAAGCCAAATAGGTTCAATTTCTGCAGAGTATATTAATTTAACTAGTGCTAAAACTAACAAATACTTCTTTTGCGATGAGTCTAAATTAGAAGAATTAGATGCGATGTTTCTTGAATTGATTGAAGAGGGCAATTCTGTGGGTGCAAAACTAGGCGTTAGAGTCTCAAATTGTCCAATAGGATTAGGCGAGCCAGTCTTTGACAAGATTGATGCAGACATAGCTAAGGCAATTATGAGCATTAATGCTGTGAAATCTGTGAGCATAGGACATGTCGACAATATTCTTGATCTAAAAGGCTCTGAGGCTAGAGACGAGATAACGAAAGAAGGTTTTAAATCAAATAATGCCGGAGGTATCTTGGGTGGAATTACAAATGGTGATTTGATAGAGTTGGAGTTTATTGTCAAGCCAACTTCCAGCATCAAATCCACGGGTCAAACCATCAATACAGCTGGTGAAGAGGTAAAGGTAGAGGTCACTGGTAGGCATGATCCTTGTGTTGGCATCAGAGCCGTGCCGATTGCAGAAGCAATGATTAATTTAGTTCTAATGGATCACTTGCTTAGAAATCAGGCCCAATGTGGAAAAGTAGATCAATCTAGTCCGTTTGAGAATTAATATGCCTGTTACTTTATATGACAAGCTCTGGGATGAGCATCTAGTTCAAACTGACGAAAATAATGAGTCACTTATTTATATTGATAGACATTACCTTCATGAGGTCACTTCACCTCAAGCTTTTGAAGGCCTAAGAAGGAAGCATTTAACTCCTTGGCGACTTGACGCAAATGTTGCAACGCCAGATCATAATGTACCTACTGATAGAGGAAATAAATTTGAAGCTGAGTCAATAAAAGATGAAGTTTCAAAGATTCAGGTAGTTGAGCTTGATAAAAACTGTAATAATTTTGGAATTCGTCAATTCGACATCACATCTTCTAAACAGGGAATTGTTCATGTAATGGGCCCTGAGCTTGGTTACACCTTGCCTGGCATGACTATCGTATGCGGAGACTCTCATACTTCAACACATGGTGCATTTGGATGCTTGGCAATGGGCATTGGTACATCAGAAGTTGAGCATGTACTTGCAACTCAATGTTTAAAAATTACTAAACTAAAAAATATGCAAGTTAATTTTCATGGTCAACCACGAACTGGAGTTACTTCAAAAGATATTATTTTGCATTTAATAAAATTAATTGGAACTGCTGGAGGTACTGGGCATGCAATAGAGTTTTCAGGTTCATACACATCATTAGCATCAATGGAATCAAGAATGACAATCTGCAATATGGCAATTGAGGCTGGAGCAAAGGTCGGTCTTGTTGCAGTTGACTCAACAACTCTTGATTATGTTAAGCAGCATTCCAATTTATCAGATTCAATGTTTGATGAAGCGAGCCAATATTGGAAGACACTAAATTCTGATCGAGATGCAAATTTTGACAAGGTAATAAACATTGATGTATCCGAGATTAAGCCACAGGTTACTTGGGGCACTTCACCTGAAATGACAATAGATTTTGATGCTAAGGTACCATCTCAAGAGGATATTGATGAAGTAAATCTTGAGAATTTGTTACTCGCAAAAGCTTATATGGGCCTTGAAAAATCTCATACTTTACAAGATTTAAATTTTGACAAGATTTTTATTGGTTCTTGCACTAATTCAAGAATAGAAGATCTCCGTGCTGCTGCCAATGCAGTTAAAGGAAAGAGAATTTCTAAAAGTATAATTGAAGCGATTGTAGTTCCAGGCTCTGGTATGGTCAAAGCTCAAGCAGAGGAAGAAGGATTAGATAAGATTTTTATAGATGCAGGTTTTTTGTGGAGAGATCCAGGCTGTTCTATGTGTTTAGGTATGAATCCTGATCAGCTAAAGCCATATGAACGTTGTGCTTCTACTTCTAATAGGAATTTTGAAGGAAGACAAGGCAACCTTGGAAGAACTCATTTGATGAGTCCATTGATGGCTGCATTAACAGCAATAAACGGCAAAATAACTGATCCATCATGATTAATCCAATAATCTCAGGCATAGTTGCAACCTTTGATAGGGACAACATTGATACAGATCAAATTATCCCTACTGAATACCTTAAGTCTATTAAAAAATTTGGTTTTGGAGACTTCCTTTTTGATGGTTGGAGATATTTAGATGAGGGACGGCTTGACATGACCTCAGAGGATCGTTCAAAAAATTATGATTTTATCCTAAATAAAGAGCCCTATACTAAGTCTCAAATTCTATTAACACGTGATAACTTTGGTTGCGGTTCAAGCAGAGAACATGCAGTCTGGGCTTTAAGAGATTTTGGTTTTAAAGCGGTAATCGCCAGTTCATTTGGAGATATTTTTTATAACAATTGTTTTAAGAACTCAGTTCTACCAATTAAGCTGACTATTGAAGAGATTAATCATCTATTTGAAATTACTGCAAATTCTCCAATTAGCTTTGAGATTGATTTAGCAAAAAAAGCTATTAAATATGATCAAGTCTCCAGCTACTCATTCGATGTAAAGGAAAGCCTGCTTGAGCGAATTATTCATAATCTAGATGATGTAGATATTACCCTAAAACATAAAGAACAGATTGAAGCTTATGAACTTTCAAGAAGACAGCAAAGACCGTGGCTCTTTGATTACAGTAATTAACTCTAAAAATGACAAAAAATATATTAATTCTTCCAGGAGACGGCATTGGGCAAGAAGTTACCTCTGCAATGAGAGAAGTGCTTTCTTATCTTATTGATGAACAAGGCTTAGATTTAAATATATCTGAAAGAGATGTAGGTGGCTCATCTTATGATCAGTTTGGGGTCCCTTTAACAGAAGAAACATTAGAAATTGCAAAAAAATCCGATGCAATTTTATTTGGAGCCGTAGGAGGACCACAATGGGACGACCTAGACTGGGATCATCGACCAGAACAAGCTTTATTAGCGCTTAGAAAATCTCTTGGGTTATTTGCTAACTTAAGACCTGCTTTTCTGTTTAACGAGCTTGCATCTGCCTCTCCTTTAAAAAATAACATTATTGAAAATTTAGATATTCTTATAGTCAGAGAGCTTACTGGAGGTATTTATTTTGGTGAGCCTCGTGGAATTGTTGAAAATGAATCTCCTAAATATAGCTTTAATACGATGATATATAACGAAGATGAAATAAGAAGAATAGCTAAGGTGGCTTTTGAAGCCGCTATGAACAGAAATAAAAAGCTATGCTCAGTTGAAAAGGCTAACGTTTTAGAGGTTTCAAAATTTTGGAGAAGTATCGTAACTGAAATGAGTTCAGAATACCCAGAGGTCGAACTATCTCATCAGCTTGCCGATAATACTGCTATGCAACTAGTTCTTAATCCCAATCAATATGATGTAATTGTTTCAAGCAATCTTTTTGGAGACATACTCTCAGATATTGCCGCAACTTTGAGTGGCTCTATCGGAATGCTTCCCTCAGCATCTTTAAATAGTTCTTCTCAAGGGATGTATGAACCTTGTCATGGAAGTGCTCCAGATATAGCAGGTCAAGGCATTGCAAATCCAATTGCTATGATAGCTTCTCTGGCAATGGCCTTTGAATATTCTCTTGATAGAATTGATCTTGCAAGGAGAATTGAAGCAGCAATTAAAACATTTATCAGCAAAGGGTTTAGAACAAAAGATATTGCTTCTTCAGAAGAATTCATAAAAACTCAGGAAGTTGCCCCGATAATTATCAGTATTCTAAAGGATGGGCATGAATAGGGGCGTATCTCTAGCTTTGGTTGGCGCATCCGGTGTTGTTGGATCAAAAATTATAAAGCTATTGGAAAAAAGAACTTTTCCCATAACGCAATTTATACCTCTTGGAGATTCAACAGTTGGATCATTAATTCAATTGAATAATAAGCAATACAAAGTTGAGTCTTTGAAAAACTTTCATCCAGAAAAAAAACAATTGATAATTTTTTCTGCTGGATCAAGTATTGCAGAAAAATATGCAAGAGAGTTTGTTGATGCAGGTAGTTTTGTCATCGACTTATCCTCTAATTTTAGATATGAAGATGATGTTCCATTAATTATTCCTGAAATCAATGGCGACATTCTTAAGGGCCTATCAAAACCATCTCTAATTGCGAATCCAAATTGTTCCACTGCTCAGTTACTTATGGCCTTAAAACCAATTCATGATAAAGCACAAATCAAGTTTTTAAATATAGCAACTTACCAGGCAGTCTCCGGAACTGGAAAGGCTGCATTAGAAGAGTTACATAATCAAACTTATTTTAAAGATTCAGAGAATCAATCACAGATTTATCCTAAGCAAATAGCTTTTAATGTAATTCCTCAGTGTGATGTTTTTTTAGACAATAATTTTACTAAAGAAGAAATGAAGTTAACTTGGGAAACTCATAAAATTCTTGATCCAAATATTCAAATTCAGGCAACCTGCGTTCGCGTGCCAGTGCTTAATGGACATTCTGAGGCAGTATTCTTTAGGGTATCTAAAGAAATATCTCGTGAAGAGATAATTAAAATTTTAGAAAAAACACCTGGTTTAAAAGTTCTTGATGATCCTAAGAAGGGCGAGTATCCAACTCCTGTTGAAAATGCAATTGATACGGAGGATGTGTATGTTGGAAGAATCCGATCACAAAATATTGATGACGATTGCTGGATTTCAATGTGGATAGTTGCCGATAATGTGTATGGGAAAGGAGCAGCCTTAAACGCTGTCCAGATATGCGAGGAACTTCTTAACAGAGGGCCATTAAAATGAAAAAGTTTTTTCTTTTAATTATCCTTTTAAGTTCTGAGCTTTTTTCAAGTACCATTATTGGAAATCCCGATGTAGAGGTTAATTCAGAGGGATTATATTTAATTCAGATTAAACTCACTTCAACTATGGATATTACTGAGGATGATATCTTTATTACCAACTTTAAGTCAGATGAAGAATTATCTGATTTAAATTTTGAATTCAAAATTTTTGAAAATCTTCAGGATTACAAACGCCTTACTTTGGCCATTCCGAAGGATTACTCAGAAGATTATATTTCTTTCAGACTAGATATCAAAAAGGAATTAAAAAAAGATATCTTTATATTTCTTCCGCAAAATAATTTCGTCGGCAAAGAAAAAGCTCAAGTGTCTTTTAAACTTCCAGCAAAGAAAATCTCTGATGAACCTCAAAAATATGATTTAACAAATATATTCTCTGACGAGGCTAAAGATAATGAGGATCCTGAGCCTATTGAGCCAAATGTTTTCTCTCTTGCAAAGCCAATCGATAATAACAATGGAAATCTTAAAGATATTAAAAGTACACCAATTAGCGAAATCAATGATAATAAGAAAAATCTTCAAGATTTTGAAACTATATCAAGCACCGAAGTTGAGACGATATGGAGCATTTCGAAGTCTGTAAGTCAAAAGTATGATGCTTCGATTTATCAAATTATGTGGGGATTTTATCTTGAGAATCCAAATGCATTTATCGATGATAATATTCATTTGGTAAGAGCAGATGTTGATCTTGCCTTACCCTCACAAGAACTAGTTTCATCAACATCCGAGATTAGTATCAAAGAATCTGTTGTTTTCATGGAAACAAGAAAAAATCAGCTTCAAAGGTACTCAATGAAACCAATTTTAAAGTTAACAGCACCAGAAGAAATCTTCACAGATTCATCAATCAAAGATAATTCTAATAAAAGCTCAGACTCTAAATTGCAAACTGACTCAATTTTAGAAATTGATAACTCTCAATTAAATTCTTCCGAAATAGTGTCAAAGAATACCTCAATCATTGAATTAAAGTCCCAAACTGACTTAAGCCTGAAATCAGATGCCTCAAAAAATTCTCAAGTATTTGCATTGAAAGATTTATTTTGGGTCGGTCTTTTATCATTGCTTTTAGGTTTTGCAATAGCTTATATACTTATTCGGTCAAGTAAAAAGCCTTCATTCACAAAAGCAGTTCTAGAAGAGGATTTACAGGATGAAGACGATACATTTCAAACAAATTTAAGTATAAGCAATGATATTGAAACTCAGGAATTAGACCTAGTGAGAACATATATTGCAATGGATGACTGGGAAAGCGCAGAAAAGATTCTAATAAAACTTATATCTAGCTCAAAAAATAATCTTATTGTTTCTGAAGCTCAATTACTTTTAAAAGAAAAAAAATAAATTGTGAGATTTGTAGGTATTTGTCAATACGATGGTTCAAATTATTCAGGATTTCAATCTCAAAAAAATGCCTCCTCCATCCAAGATTATCTTGAGTTTGCTATAGGATCAATTGGGACTCTCGAGGGTCGCATTAATTATGCTGGCAGAACTGACGCAGGAGTTCATGCAACAGGCCAAATTTTTGATTTCTTGACAAATAATGATAGAGATACAAACCAATGGCTTAAAGGTTTAAATTCTCTGTTACCAAATGATATTTCTGTATCATCCATCCAAAAGGTCTCTGAGAAATTTCATTCAAGGTTTGATGCAATTAATCGAACTTATTCTTATGTTATATACGTCGGGAAGGCTGAACCAATTTTTTTTAGAGATTATGTTTATTGGGAAAAAAATAAGATTGATTTGGATATTATGAGAGATGAGGCTTCTCATTTAATTGGAACTCATAACTTTAACTCATTTAGGGGTTCAAAATGTACTTCAAAAAATCCAGTTAGAACAATTAAAAGTATTGATATTACAAAAAAAGAAAATTTTATAATTATTACACTATGTGCGAATGCTTATTTGTATAATATGGTGAGGATTATTGTTGGCACATTATTGGAAATATCTAAAGGTTCTTCAAAAAATATAAATGCTATCTTAAATTCACAAGATCGAAAAAATGCAGGGAATACTGCAAAAGCTAGAGGACTTTTTTTTACAGGTGCTGAGTATAAAAAGATTGATTTAGATATAAGTTCAAGAATATCTAATCCTTTAAGTTTTTTAATGAGCTCAAGGATATGAAACTAAAAATTTGTGGAATACGCGACATTGATATATTGAAATATACTTGTGATATGGGAGTTAACTTCGCTGGATTCATCATGCCTGATGATAGCCCAAGAAAGATTTCTAATAATTTTATATCTTCTCTAGAAAACTTTAATTTTAAAGATACATTACCGGTTTTCGTTTTTGTTAATCCATCTAGGGCTGAAGTATTAGAAATTACAACAAAATTTAATAATGCTATTTTGCAATTTCATGGAGATGAGAGTGAAGATTTTTGTAAACAATTCAACCAACCGTTTTGGAAAACTATCAGAATTAAAAATTCTCAATCTCTTGAGTCAATAAATAATTTCGCATCCGCAGATGCTTTGCTTTTAGAAACTTATGTAGATGATTCTTATGGTGGAACTGGAAAAGTATTTGACTGGACTCTGTTAAGAAATATTCAGCTTTGTAAAAAATTTGTGCTAGCAGGTGGAATTAACTCCAAGAATATAAAAGAAGCAATCTCTTTAAATCCTTGGTGTATTGATGTTAACTCTGGGGTAGAATCATCACTCGCCTTTAAAGATAAATCTTTAATGGCTCAAATAATAAAAAACTTTTAAAATGAATAATTTATCTAATTTACCGAATTCCGATGGTTTCTTCGGGGAATATGGAGGAAAGTTTGTTCCTGAAACATTAATGCATGCACTTAAAGAGCTAGATGAGACATATTCAAAGTTAAAAAATAACCCAAAATTTATTGAAGAAATTGACCAAGATCTAGTTCAATTTGTTGGTAGACCATCTCCATTATATTTTGCAAAAAGATTAACTAATCATTACTCTGGACCTCAAATATGGTTAAAAAGAGAAGATCTAAATCACACCGGAGCTCATAAGATCAACAATACTGTTGGACAGATATTGCTTGCAAAAGCTATGGGCAAAAAAAGGATAATTGCTGAAACAGGGGCGGGACAGCACGGAGTCGCAACTGCAACTGTCGCAGCAAGGCTGGGTCTTGAGTGTCATATCTATATGGGAGCCAAAGATGTAGAGAGACAGTCACTTAATGTTTACAGAATTAAGTTATTGGGAGCAGAGGTTCATGCTGTTGACTCTGGTACCGCTACACTCAAGGATGCCTTGAATGAGGCCATGAGAGATTGGGTAACAAATATTGAGGATACTTATTACATCATTGGCAGTGTTACAGGGCCGCATCCTTATCCAATGATAGTGAGAGATTTTAATGCCATTGTTGGAAGAGAACTCAGAAAACAATCCATCGAACAATTTTCTCAATATCCAGATGCAATTATTGCTTGTGTTGGTGGTGGATCAAATGCAATGGGAATTTTCTATCCTTTTCTTGAGGAATCTAATGTTGAGCTGATAGGTGTTGAGGCTGCCGGCAGTGGTTTAATGAGCGGGAAGCATGCAGCTCCATTAAATGATGGAGAGCCAGGCATTCTGCATGGAGCTAAGAGTTATTTAATGCAAGATGAAAATGGCCAGGTAATAGACACTCACTCTGTTTCAGCCGGTTTAGATTATCCAGGAGTTGGCCCAGAGCACTCAAATTTAAAAGATTCTGGAAGAGCAAATTATATTGCTGTAGATGACAAAGAAGTAATAGATTCATTTCACTTAATAACAAAACTTGAAGGGATAATGCCCGCTTTAGAGACTGCTCATGCATTTGCTGCTCTAGATCATATCGCAAAAAATTATACATCTAATCAACATATAGTAATTAATGTTTCTGGTAGAGGAGATAAAGACATTAATACAGTTGCTACAATGGATGGAATATCCCTTGACTAGATTAGATGAAAAAATTCTTTCTTTAAAAAATGCATCTAAAAAAGCACTCGTAGCATACTTAGTCGCTGGAGATCCTGATTTAGATTCAACCCTTGAACTTATGCATGGATTTGTTGATGCAGGAGTTGACATTCTTGAGGTTGGGGTTCCCTTTACTGATCCAATTGCTGAGGGCCCAATTATTCAAGCTGCCCACGATAGAGCTCTAAAAAATAATACATCGTTGACTAAAATTTTTAAGCTTGTAAAAAAATTTAGAGAAAAAAATGTTGATACACCAGTTATATTAATGGGTTATATAAATACTTTTCTTGCGAATATAAAAGCTTTAGAGGAGTCTTATGTTTCTGGAAGTGATGCAGTTTTAATTGTTGATATTCCAGGCGAGAGTGATCTCAAAAATATTGGTATTAAAAATACAAATCTTGCGTCAATTTCCTTGATAGCACCAACTACTTCAAAGGATAGAATTTCTAAAATATGCGATAACAGTTCAGGTTTTATATATTACGTTACTCTCAGGGGTGTAACTGGTTCATCTAATCTCAATATCAGCGAGGCAGAAAGTAATATAAACTTCATTAGATCACAAACCTCGCTGCCAGTTTTTGCAGGATTTGGAATCAAAACACCTGACGATGCCAGTAGTTTAAGTAAACTATCAGACGGAGTTGTCATTGGATCAAGCCTAGTTGAGATGATAAATAATCACTCTAGAAAAAAAGAATTTAAAAAAATATATAATTATTTAAATGAGATTTCTAAAGCAATAAGTTTATGAATTGGCTTACAAGATTAATCCCATCCATTGGATTAAAGCGTGATTCAGGTTTATCAAAAAGCAAGATACCCGAGGGACTATGGAATAACTGCCCAGCCTGCGATGCTATCTTGTATGAACCTGAATTAAAAAAATCACTTTATGTATGCCCAAAGTGTGATCATCACCTTCGTATTGGAGCTCGGACAAGAATGTCTATTTTTTTTGATGGTGGGGGCTTTCATGAGCTTGCAACTAAAATTACTACAAAAGATATTTTAAAGTTTAAAGATACAAAGTCTTATGGACAACGTATCAAAGAAGCAGTAACAACCACTGGTGAAGAAGAGGCAATTATTATAGGTAAAGGCAAACTTGAGGGTGCAGAAATTGTAGTTGCCGCTTTTGAATTTCGTTACATGGGTGGCTCTATGGGCGGAGCAGTTGGAACAAAATTTGTACAAGGAGTTGACGAGGCTATTGTAAGCAAAGTCCCTTTTATATGTTTTTCCACAAGCGGTGGAGCTAGAATGCAAGAGTCAATGGTTTCACTTATGCAGATGGCCAAAACTTCAGCAGCATTGGAAAAACTCAAAGCAGCAAAATTACCATATATATCTGTGATGATTGATCCAATATATGGAGGTGTTTCAGCTAGCATCGCTATGTTAGGAGACATTAATATAGCAGAACCTAATGCATTGGTTGGTTTTGCAGGCAGACGAGTAATTGAGCAAACTGTCAGAGTTGATCTGCCTGAGGACTTTCAAAAATCAGAATTTTTATTAGAGCATGGAGCGATTGACATGATAGTTCATAGACATGACTTAAGATTGAAGGTTTCCAGCATTTTATCCAAGCTGTATCCTCAAAAATGAATTTTAATCGCACGCTTGGAATTTTTATTTCGGTAACTATTTTGATTTGGATTCTTATTTTTGCTTTATCGCCTCAACCTAAATATCAACAGATTACTAGTATTAATATTCCTGAGCTCCCAAAGCCTTCAGTGGATCAAGATACTCTTCAAAGCATTGAATTCAAAGAGGTTAAAAATGATTTTTTTAAAATTGATATCAAAGATACAATCCCTTCTGCGAAGGAGCGTGTAGATAAAATTGATTTCAATTTTTATGTATATAAAGTTGGTGCATTCGAAAATCAAACTATAATTTCCAAGCTAGTTAAATCCTATAATGATGAGGGATTTCCTGCTCTTACTGAGCAAAATCAATCAAATAAAGACCTTACTAATATTCTAGTGGGACCTTTCTCCAGTAAAAGTGATATTGAGGATAATATGGAGAAATTAAATAACATTGCTAAGATTAATGCAGGAGAAGTAATCGCTTGGAATCCATAGTTTTATCTTATTTTGATTATGTTGTAATTGGAATAATTATTCTGTCAGGTTTCTTGGCTTTTTTTCGAGGCTTTATTCAGGAATGTTTATCGTTTGTTTTATGGGTAATTGCGTTTGCAGCATCAATGTTTTTAGATGTTCACCTAGACCCCTATCTATTGGATTATATTCAAAGTCCTGAAATTAGAAGGGCGCTTATTATTATCTTTATTTTCGTTGGGATTATCTTTTTTGGGAGCTTTTTAATTAAATTACTACGAGGTTTAGTTCATTGGTCTGGTTTGGGTGGATTAGACAGATTGCTAGGAGTATTATTTGGATTTCTTAGAGGGTTTCTTTTAATTGTTGTAATTTATTTAGTGCTTCCAAATAACATTAAGCAGTCTAAGTTTATTGCAGATTCTGAGAGCGCTTATTATTTAAACAAATATGCACCCATGGCCGAGAAATTTTTTAAAAATATGATCTCTGACGGAAATTCAGTTATGCTTAAGTCTAGTATCAGTAAAATTCACGAGACATTATAATGTGTGGAATAGTAGGGATATATTCTGAGAATCATGTAGCTAGCTCAATCTATGATTCTTTATTAATGCTGCAACACAGAGGCCAAGATGCGGCAGGAATGTCAGTTTGTGATTCAACAGGTAAAATAAATAGTAGAAAATCTATGGGGTATGTCCGAGATACTTTTCATCAAGGGCATATGAGCAGACTGCTAGGAAATTATGGCATTGGCCATGTACGATATCCAACAGCAGGAGGTGGTGGAAAGGAATTTGCGCAACCCATGTATGTAAATTCGCCTTATGGCATAAGCATTGCTCACAACGGAAATTTAACAAATTCCAAGACTCTTGCTCGTGAATTATTTCATGCAGAAATGAGGCATCTTAATACAGACTCAGACTCAGAGGTTCTTCTTAATATATTTGCACATGAGCTTGGAAAACAAAAAGCAATTTTGCCTTCTAAAAAACATTTTTTTCAGGCTGTAAGAAAGACTCATACAAGATGCCAAGGAGCATATGCAGTAGTAGCTCTAATTACCGGGTTTGGTTTGGTTGCTTTTAGAGACCCTCGAGGAATAAGGCCATTGGTAATTGGTGAAAAAGATGGGAATTTAAAAAAAGAATATATCGTTGCCTCTGAAAATGCTGCTTTCTCAGCGTTAGGTTTTAAAACCCTTCGAGATGTTGAACCAGGAGAGGCTATATATATTGATGCTGATGGAAATTTACATAGTGAGCAATGTTCTAAAAGTTCAAAATCAACTCCATGCATATTTGAATATGTTTACTTATCTAGGCCTGACTCAACTCTAGATGAAATTTCCGTTTACAAAGCTAGGATGAGAATGGGTCAAAAATTAGCAAAGAAAATACTAAGATTAAATCCAAATCATGACATCGATGTAGTAATTCCGATACCTGACAGCTCAACTACAGCTGCATTACAGCTTGCAGCAGCATTAAAGCTTCCTTATAGACAAGGCTTTGTAAAAAACAGATACGTTGGTAGAACTTTTATTATGCCAAACCAAGAGGAAAGAAAAAAGTCAGTTAGACGTAAGCTTAATATTTTAGATCTTGAATTTAAGGATAAGAATGTTTTATTAGTTGATGACTCAATAGTTAGGGGCACAACAAGTAAAAGAATTATCGAGATGGCAAAAGAAGCAGGAGCTAAAAAAGTATATTTTTCATCTGCAGCTCCACCAGTCAAATTTCAAAATTTATACGGAATTGATATGGCAGCTACCAATGAGTTAATTGCCTCTGGCAAAACTGATGAAGAAGTTGCTAAAGCAATAGGTGCAGATTGGTTGATTTATCAAGATTTAAAAGACTTGATTGACTCTGCAAGAGAGGGCAATCCAGCAATTGAAAATTTTGAGATCTCTATTTTTGATGGCAAGTATCCAACATCAATTAGTTCTGATTACCTTGAAGACCTTGAAGTAACTAGAGGAGATGAAACAAAAGTTGCCAGAGAAAAATCTAGTTAAGCATTTACGATATTGATCGCAGGAATATCTGCTGCATTTGCGCTTTCAACATAGTTATCTATTTCATTGAAATTTAAATACCGATATATTTCTTCAGCTAATGGATTAATGTCTTCCATGTATTTCAAGTATTCTTTGGTTGAGGGCAGCTTACCTAATACTGAAGAAATTGCAGCAAGCTCAGCTGAGGCTAAAAATACATCAGCACCATCTCCTAATCTATTTGGAAAGTTTCTAGTAGACGTTGATACTACGGTTGAATTTGCCAATACTCTGGCTTGATTACCCATACAGAGGGAGCAACCGGGTAATTCTGTTCTTGCTCCAGATGTTCCAAATACATTATAGATTCCTTCTTCCATTAATTGTTTTTCATCCATCTTGGTGGGTGGCACCACCCACAATCTAGCTTTAGTCCCATTATATTTCTTAAGTAAATGGCCTGCTGCTCTGAAGTGACCAATATTTGTCATACATGATCCAATAAATACTTCATCGATTTGCGTCTCTGCCACTGTTGATAAAGGCTTAATATCATCTGGATCATTGGGACATGCAAGAAGAGGCTCCGTAATTTTATTAAGGTCAATTTCGATTACCTCTGCATATTCAGCATCCTTATCTGGCTCAAGTAATTCTGGATTTTTGATCCATTCTTCCATTGCCTGTGCTCTTCTCTCTAAAGTTTTAGCATCACCATAACCACAGCCAATCATCCATCTCAGCATAACAATATTTGATTTTAGATATTCCATAATCGGTTCTTTATTTAATCGAACTGTACACCCTGAAGCAGATCTTTCAGCAGAAGCATCTGATAATTCAAATGCTTGTTCTACTTTCAAATTTGGCAAACCCTCTATCTCCAGACAACGACCAGAGAAGATATTTTTCTTTCCTTTTTTTTCTACAGTCAAAAGACCTTTTTGAATTGCTGCATATGGAATAGCATTTACCAAATCTCTGAGGGTTATCCCTGGCTGCATTTTACCTTTAAATCTTACTAGCACTGATTCAGGCATATCTAATGGCATAACGCCTAATGCTGCTGCGAATGCAACTAATCCCGATCCAGCAGGAAAACTTATGCCTAATGGAAACCGAGTATGGCTATCTCCGCCAGTTCCCACGCCATCAGGAAGCAGCATTCTATTGAGCCAAGAATGAATTATCCCATCACCAGGTTTTAATGAAACTCCTCCGCGATTCATTATAAAATCTGGCAATGTATGCTGCGTATCAATATCAACTGGCTTTGGATATGCAGCAGTATGACAAAAGGATTGCATAACAAGATCTGCTGAAAATCCCAAACATGCCAATTCTTTGAGTTCATCTCTAGTCATGGGACCAGTTGTATCTTGAGATCCTACTGTTGTCATTCTAGGTTCGCAATATGTTCCAGGTCTTACTCCTTTGATCCCACATGCTTTACCAACCATTTTTTGAGCTAATGTAAATCCTTTCTTTGAAGAATCTTCAGCATCTGGTCTTGTGAATATATCAGTTGGCTCTAAGCCAAGTGCTTCCCTGGTTTTGTCTGTTAATTGTCTCCCGATGATTAATGGAATTCGGCCATTTGCTCTTACCTCATCTAAAAGCACAGGAGTCTTAAGTTCAAATGTTGATAAGATTTCGCTGCTAGTAGCATCTAATATTTTTCCATTATATGGTTCAAAAATAATTTCTTGCCCCATTTTTAATTTTGATACATCGCATTCAACTGGAAAAGCTCCAGAATCTTCAAGTGTATTGAAGAAAATCGGTGCAATTTTTCCTCCAAAACAAAATCCGCCTTCTTTTTTGTTTGGAATGCATGGAATTTCATCTCCCATATGCCATAAGACAGAATTTGTAGCTGATTTTCTTGATGATCCAGTTCCTACGACATCACCAACAAAAACTAGTGGATTTCCTTTTTTCTTTAACTCTTCAATTGTTTCAAGAGGCTTCTCCAAACCTTCTCTAGGCATTTTGAACATTGCCAATGCGTGCAGCGGAATATCTGGTCTAGACCAAGCATCTGTTGCGGGAGATAGATCATCCGTATTAATTTCTCCTGGAACTTTATAGACAGTCAATTTAATTTGTTCAGGAATTCTTTCTTTTTCTTGAAACCAAGCACCCTCAGCCCAAGCATTTATAACAGTCTTTGCATTTTTATTAGTTTCTGATAATTCCAATATTTCATTAAATGCATCAAAAATTAACAAAGTTTTACTTAAAGCATTTGCTGCTTCTTCCCCCAGCTCATCATCTTCTAAGCATTTAACCAATGGTTGGATATTGTATCCGCCAAGCATTGTTCCTAAAATAATCACAGCTTCTTTTTTTGAGATGTAAGGGCTGCTTGTTTTGCCAGTTGTGATGTCCGCTAAAAAACCTGCTTTTACATATGCTGATTGATCAACTCCAGCCGGCGTTCTTTCTTTTAATAGCTCTAATAATAACTCTGATTCTTGATGTTCAGATTTAAGCAATTCAACCAATTCTGATGTTTGTTGCGCTGAAAGGGGCAGGGGTGGTATTCCCTGTTCTTTCCTTTCTTCACAATGTATTTTGTAATCTTGAAGCATTATTTTCTCCCTGGACAGTCATTTTACTGCGGTATTCCAAATTCCCCAAGCACATTAGATATTTCAATTATATTTACATTGATGAAATGATGTATTATCCAATCTATGAAGAAAAATAAAGCTTCTACACCTTGCCTTGGAATATGTTCAACTACTTATGGCGATAATGTGTGCAAAGGATGCAAACGTTTTGTTCATGAGGTAATCAATTGGAATAAATATGCTATTCCAGAAAAAGAATTGGTTAATTCTAGGCTTGAAAGCTTTAAGCTAACCGTTCTAAAAGATCGATTTTCCGTTTCAAATGCAGAGTTGCTTGCAACTCGACTCAATGATCAAGGAATCAACTTCAATGATTCTTTAGATCCAATGACTTGGATTTTTGATCTACTTAGAGCAGCAGGTTCCCAAGATTTAGATTTAAATCAATTTGGAATTGTCTGCCACTCAAATGCTGAACTCTCTGAATTAAAAGATCAAATTTATGCTGAATTTCTTGATCTTTCTGAGGCTCATTATGAAAGATATTTTTCTACTTAGTTTGTGGTAAATCCCACCAATTTGTTGTGTATTTAGGAGATACCATTTGTTTTTGTATTGGTGATAATCCTGCAGGATGCTGTGACGCGTAATAAATCTGCGTTTGATTGCTATTAAGTGAATCTATAGTTTGCATCAAATGCGTATCTTGCTTTAAGTGCTCATGATCTGCTGCCTTAAAAAGAGATTGTTGAATGAAGGTTGGATGTGAAAAGTGGCTTAATAATATTCCTGCTTTTGCATAGGGATAACCATTTTTGAAAGTTTTATTCAGAGCTTTATTTGCACCCATTAAAATGCTCCTTGTATCATCTATGGGGTAGGGAAAATGAAAGCTATTAAATCCTCGATGTTGTGATGTTTTTTGAAATCGACTGGTTGCAATAAAGACTGAAACCTGAGAGCACTTCTGCTTTTCATGTCTCAATTTTTCTCCAGCGCGCACTGCAAAATTACTGATCAGTGGTTTTAATAAGTCTAAATTATCAATTCTGCCTCTAAAGCTTCGACTTACAACAATTTGTTTTTTTGGATCAGAATGATCTTCTATTTGAATGCATGATTCTCCTCTCAATTCTCTGACTGTGCGCTCTAAAACAACACTGAATTTTTTTCGAATTAATCCAATATCCATTTGCATTAAGTCATATGCAGAATATGTGCCTAATTGATTGAGTTGCTTGGAGAGCCGATGACCAACACCCCAAACCTCGTCAACAGAAATAGCTTTTAGAATATGGGCTATATCTTTTTTACTACTGAGGCAGCAAACTCCTGCTCCACCTCTTTTATTTTTTGCTACATGACTCGCAACTTTAGCAAGGGTTTTTGTTGGTGCAATGCCAATTCTTACAGGAATGCCAACCCATTGGCGTATAGTATTTCTGCAGTAAACACCAAATTCGTATGCTTGATTTGATTGTTGTATATGTTGCAGATCTAAAAATGCTTCATCAATGCTATAAACCTCCATTTTTTTGACCATCCCATCTAAAATGTTCATTACTCTTTTCGAGAGATCTCCGTATAGTGCAAAGTTAGACGAAAAAACCTTGCCTCCTTGAGCCAAGTAAGCATTTTTAACTTTAAACCAAGGGATGCCCATTTTGATTCCCATAGCTTTAGCCTCTTTGCTCCTGGCAATTACGCAACCATCATTGTTAGATAGCACAACAACGGGTTTCTTTTTTAAATCAGGTCTAAACACTCTTTCACACGAAGCATAGAAATTGTCACAATCTACTAATGCTAAAAATTTCATTCAAATTTATTAATGGCAGCAGTTACTGTTCCCATAATATCTAGATCTTGACCATGCTGAATGTAAATTGGTTCATATTTAGGATTCTCTGGCAGTAAGCAAAGCCGAGGCTTGAGTTGCAATCGCTTGCAGACAAAGTCACCATCCAAAGATGCAACTACAATACTTCCATGCTTTGGCTTGAGACTACGATCAACTATTAAGATAGCTTGATCAGCAATATTTGCATTAAGCATTGAATCTCCAGACACTCTTACCAAAAAAGTTGCTGCTCCATTTTTAATAAGATATTTATTTAGATCAATTGGACTTTCTAGGTAATCATTCGCTGGACTTGGGAAACCTACAGAAACTGGCTCTACAAAAAATTTTGTAAAACTTGCAGGCAGATCACTTGCCGATATTAAACCGAGATAATTAATAGTCATGGGATTATAAAATACTGTATATTTATACAGTATTATTTACAAACAAACAATAGTTTTATAACTTAAATTCGGTTAAATCTTGTTGTTGATCGTCAAGAAATAGACACCAACCGGTTTTATACCAATCACCCAAAACAATTCGAGTGCCAGCGCTAGTATGGTGAGTTTTTGGCCTATGAGTATGGCCATGAATAAGCAAATCTATGCGATGCTCAGCAAAAAATTGATCAATAGCTTTAGGAGTAACGTCCATAATACTTTTGTCTTTATTTTTATTATCAGCTTGACTGACGTCACGCATGTTCGAAGCAATCTTTAGGCGCTCATTTAAAGATTTTTCTAAAAATTTTTCTTGCCACTCTGAAGATCTAACCTCTTTTTTGAATTCAATATATTTTAAGTCGTTGGTACAAAAATCATCTCCATGAGAGAGAGCAATTTTTAAATCATAGAAGTTCATAAAAAATGGATCTGGAAGCAATTTTAGATTAGATTTTTTTGCGAAATTTCGGCCACACAGGAAATCTCTGTTGCCGTGAATAAAAAATACCTCCAAGCCATTGCGGGTTGAATGATTAATATTTTGCATAACATTGGTGGCAAGCTCAGAGTTATCGTCATCTCCAATCCAAGCCTCAAAAAGATCACCTAATATGTATAAATGTGATAGCTCCTGGGCAGCATTATTTAAGAAATTAAAAAAGCCCTCCGTTACAGAGGGCATATTTTCAGATAAATGAAGATCAGATATAAATCCTAACTTCATTCACTCACTGTAACTGAATTAATAATTGTTGGTTCAAGAGGAGCATCAGCATAACCTCCAACATTGGAGGTTATACTCAGAGCAATCTGATCTACAACGTCCATTCCATCAATAACAGAGCCAAATACTGCATAGCCCCAGCCTTGTGAGGTTTCAGCTGTATGATTTAGAAAGTCGTTATCTTTATGGTTAATGAAAAATTGACCGGTTGCAGAATGAGGATCCATGGTTCTAGCCATCGCAATTGAGCCACGGTCATTCTTTAATCCATTATTGGCCTCATTTTGAATAGGATCAGTGTCGGTTGGCTTAGGGGCCATATTTTCATCAAGACCGCCACCCTGAACCATAAACCCTTCGATAATTCTGTGAAAAATAGTACCAGTGTAATAACCATCTTCGGCTAATTTTAGAAAGTTTGCCACAGTTATGGGTGCATTGTTTGCATCAAGTTCTAAGTGGATATCTCCGGCTGAAGTAGAAATAGTAACAAGTGACATTTGATCCTCCTCTGGATAATATTCATTTTGATCATTTTGATCAGTAGGTGATAGGAAGAAGGTTAATGCAACAATGGTTACAATAGTTATTAAGGCAGTAATTTGTATTTTTGACATTAATAAAACCTACATTCCAGTTAAGTTCTCTATAATAAGTGATTCATATATCAAATAACAGATGACAATTAAGTTTTATAACTCCTTGACCAATCAGAAGGAAGATTTTGTTCCCATCCGTGAGGGTGAGGTTGGGATGTATGTTTGTGGAATGACTGTTTATGATAACTGTCACTTAGGTCATGCAAGGGCGATGATGGCTTTTGACATAGTTGCACGTTATCTTCGATATCAAGGTTATAAAGTAAATTTTATTCGTAACATCACTGATATAGATGACAAGATCATTGAAAGAGCTTATGAAAATAAAGAGAAGATTGAGGATCTAACCGCAAGAACAATAGCTAGTATGCAAGAAGATTTTCTTAAACTTGGATTGGAACCACCAAACAATGAACCACGAGCTACTGATCATATTGAAGGCATGATAAAAATGATTGTTGATTTGATTGACAAAGGAAATGCTTACCATTCAAAGACCGGAGATGTTTTTTTTTCAGTACGAACATTTCCTGAGTATGGAAAATTATCAAACAAAAATATTGATGAATTGAATCCTGGTTCGCGAATTGAAGAGGATGAATCAAAGGAAGATCCTCTAGACTTCGTACTTTGGAAAAGCGCTAAGCCAAATGAACCATCATGGGAATCTCCATGGGGTCCTGGAAGGCCGGGATGGCATATTGAGTGTTCGGTGATGTCACTAGAAAATTTAGGTGAGCATTTTGACATTCATGGTGGAGGTCCAGATTTATTATTTCCGCATCATGAGAATGAGATTGCTCAATCTGAGTGTGCATCAAATTGCAAGCTTGCAAATTATTGGATGCATTCAGGCTTATTAAAAATTAATGGTGAGAAAATGTCTAAATCTTTGGGTAACTTTGCTATGTTAAAAGATTTATTCAATTCTTATCATCCAGAAGTTATCCGTTACTATCTAATTTCTAGTCACTATAGAAGTGCTTTAAATTTTGATAACGAGTCATTAGGTCAAGCACGATCAGCTCTCACAAGACTTTATCAAGCTCTATCTCTTGCATCGTCAAATGAGTCAGATATAGATGGAGATAGCGTTAAAGAATTTGTCAACTCAATGAATGACGATTTAAATACTCCTGAGGCACTCAGTACTTTATTTAGATTGGCAAGGTTAATTAACAGTAGTAAGGATGTTCAAGACAGAACTAAGTATTCATCTACTATGAAAGAATTGGGCATGGTTCTTGGTCTTTTAAATGAAAGTCCAGATGTTTTCTTTCAACATGGTGCAAGCTTGTCTGATGAGGAAATAGAGGCTCAAATAAAAGAAAGAAACATAGCAAGAAAGGCTAAAGATTTTAAAAGAGCTGATCAAATAAGAGATGATTTAGTAGCTAAAGGTATTTTACTTGACGATTCTAGTGATAGAACAACTTGGAAGAAATCTTAATCATCGTCTTGCAAGTCTGTAATTATAGATTCAATACCTGTTGAGCCCATATTCATTCCAACAACTCTTTCTATTCCCATTTTTGCATAATGCTCAGCTGCATCCACCATTAATCCAGAATTATCAAGAGTGAGGCCGCCATCAACGCACAGATTAATTCCTGTAATGAATCTTGATTCATCTGATGCAAGGAACAAGGCTGAATATGCTATATCAATTGGCATCCCAAAATCTTTAATGGGTTGCTCAAGCTTGCTATCCTCAATGGCAGTTGCCAATAAAGGAGTGTTTATTGTTCCAGGTGAAATAGCATTAACTCTAATTTTAAATTCGCCTAGCTCAATAGCAGCATTTTTACAAAAATTAATAACTCCTGCTTTGGCAGCAGAATAAGCAAGCGGACCAGATCCGCCTCCCATCCCTGCAATTGATGCAGTGTTAATAATAGATCCGCCTGAGACATTCTTTTTCATGACTCTAGCAGCATATTTTGAGCCGAGAAAAACTGACTTTAAAAGTATTTGAAAAGATTGGTCCCACTCGTCTGCATCAATGTGCGTAATAGGACCAACTGCTCCGCCAATGCCTGCATTATTAAAAAGTATGTCTAGACTACCAAAATGGTCAACTGCTTGGTCAATCATACTTTTTATATTATCTTCTGATGAAACATCAGTTAATGAAATGCATGCATCTGAATCTAGTTTTTTTTGTTTTATGATTTCAAAAGTCTCTTCGAGAGTCTCTTGATTAATATCTGCTAAAACAACCTTAGCACCATGTTCTAAAAACAATAATGCAGTTTCTTTGCCAATGCCACTTCCAGCACCTGTTATTACTGCAACCTTATTTTGTAATCTTTTCATTAAATAATTATTACTGAAACCTTATAAAAAGAAAAATAAAGTTTTCAAAGATTTAACTTTTATTCACATAAATGCAATTAAATTGATTCAAACTTTGTATTTAATAATTTCTATATGAGCCTATAATCATCATTCCCCAAGATGATTTTTCTCTCCCTGGTTCATTCTTGGTAAGGCACTATATTGGTGCCTTACTTTTGTGCCTAATTTAAGCAGATGCTTTTTATGCATGTCTAATTTAAATATATTAAAATTGAAGGTTATATAAAAGAATGGCTCCCTGACGTGGGATCGAACCACGGACCAATTGATTAACAGTCAACTGCTCTACCGCTGAGCTATCAGGGAACAAGTTGAGAATTATAAATTAAAATTCGAAAAGTAAAACAAGATAATGACAAAAAATTTGACAGTTACATCTCCATTTGAACCTGCTGGCAGCCAGCCAAAAGCAATTGAAACTTTGGTAAATGGTTTAAATGATGGATTGTTGCATCAAGTTTTACTTGGTGTAACTGGATCTGGTAAAACTTACACTATGGCAAAAATTATTGAATCAACTCAAAGGCCTGCAGTGGTTATGGCACCAAATAAAACATTAGCAGCTCAATTATATGGAGAGCTAAAGGATTTTTTCCCAAAAAACTCTGTTGAATATTTTGTTTCTTACTATGATTACTATCAACCTGAAGCATATGTGCCCACCTCTGATACCTACATTGCAAAAGATGCCTCTGTTAATGAGCATATTGAGCAAATGCGACTTTCTGCAACTAAAGCTTTACTAGAAAGAAATGACACAATTGTAGTTGCTACTGTGTCAGCTATATATGGATTGGGAGCTCCTGAATCATATCTCAATATGATTCTGCATTTAGACAGAGGAGAGACAATAGATCAAAGAACAATTCTGCGTCGTTTATCCTCAATGCAATATACTAGAAATGATATTGATTTTAGACGTGCAACTTTTAGAGTTAGAGGAGATGTTATTGATATCTATCCTGCTGATTCAGAAAGAGATGCTCTTAGGATTGAATTATTTGGAGATGAGGTAGAACGACTTTTATGGATAGATCCATTAACTGGAGAGGTAATTAACGAAACTCCTCGAGCAACAATTTATCCCAAAACTCACTATGTGACCCCTAAAGAAACTGTTCTAGATTGTCTTAAAACCGTTCGTGAGGAATTAAAAGAAAGAATTAAATATTTACAGGACAATAATAAATTGGTTGAAGCTCAAAGACTTCAAGAGAGAACAACTTACGATTTAGAGATGATGCAGGAACTTGGATATTGCCAAGGTATAGAAAATTATTCTCGTTATCTTTCTGGTCGTAATCCAGGGGAGCCGCCTCCATGTCTTTTTGACTATTTACCTAAAAATGCAATTGTTTTTATGGATGAGTCTCATGTATCAGTTCCTCAGATCGGAGGTATGTATAAAGGTGATCGATCGCGAAAAGAAACCCTTGTCGATTATGGATTTAGATTACCATCTGCACTGGATAATCGTCCATTAAGGTTTGAAGAGTGGGAGGATGTTACTCCTCAAAAGATTTATGTATCTGCTACTCCGGGAAAATATGAATTAGAGCATTGCGATAATGTTGCAGAATTGCTTGTTAGACCCACAGGGTTAATTGATCCGGAGATTGAAGTAAGACCAGCTACTTCTCAAATCGATGATGTCATTGGAGAGTGTAATGAGAGAGCAGCGTTAAAAGAAAGAGTGCTCATAACAACTCTTACAAAACGCATGGCTGAAGATTTAACAGATTACTTAGAAGAAAATGGAATTAGAACTCGTTATATGCATTCTGATATAGATACAGTGGAAAGAACTGAGATTATTAGAGATCTTAGACTGGGACATTTTGATGTTTTGGTAGGTATTAATTTATTAAGAGAGGGCCTAGATATTCCTGAAGTTAGTTTAGTTGCAATTTTAGATGCAGATAAAGAGGGCTTTTTAAGGTCAGAAGTTACACTTATTCAAACAGTTGGAAGGGCAGCAAGAAATATTCGAGGTAAGGCAATTATGTATGCCGATAAAGTTACAGGCTCCATGCAAAGAGCAATGGATGAGATGTCTCGAAGAAGGAAAATACAAGTTAAATTTAACAAAGATAACAGCATAATTCCAACAACAATTGTAAAAGATATTAAAGATGTTATGGAGGGAGCAAGATTAACCAAGCAAGCTAAGAAAACTAAACCTCAGTATTTTGAAAAAGAACTACCTTTTAAAATTAATAATACATCACCGGAAAAGATTTCAGAGTCAATTAACAAACTAGAAGAGCAGATGTACATTTACGCTAAAGAAACTGAATTTGAGAAGGCTGCATTTTGCAGAGATCAAATTAAAAATCTAAAGTGGCAACTTCTTAATTCTTAAATTTAGCTATCATTACAATCTTGAGCTAGCAAAAGATAATAATAGTCTCTAACTCTTTCAACAAAATCAACAGTTTGTTGACCTCTAGAATAGTCTTCTGAATCCATCGAGGTTTTCAAATTTAATAAATAGCCCTCCAAATCTAGCCAAGTCACTTCAATAGGCTTTTTACCAATTGTGTTTATTGCATTTTTTATATTTGTGGTGCCCAAGTTATAGGAGGCTAATATGAATGCAATCTTGTCGCCCGAAGAAGTACCATAGCTATTGTTAGATTTAAGATCTGCAATGTACTGAGCTCCTCCATGAATGCTTTGGATTGGATCTAATCGATTTGTAACGCCTACTGAGGCTGCAGTGGGGAGTGTTAGCATCATCATACCTTTCACTTGCGTTGCTGATCGTGCTTTTGGATTCCATTGAGATTCTTGAAAAGCTACTGCAGCAAGAAGCTCCCATTCAACGTCGAATTTTTCCGCTGCCTCATGAAAATCATCTTCATATTTTTGGAATCTTGATTGCTTTAATTCATCAAATTTCTTTTTTTCAAAATCACTAAGCCTTGAAAATGAATATAGTTTTTCATTAATAATATTGCAATAGACTGAAAGTGAAGTTTTCGAAGTATCTTTTGTGCAAGCATAAAAACCAAATAGAAGGATAAAAAAAATTGAGTTTTTTGTAAGGAATTTCACTGTTTTTATTTTTTTAATTTTAAAGACCCTTATAATTAATTATTACAATATTTTACTAGAGAGCTGGTGTCAAAAAATCTTAATTTGCTGCTTCAAGGTCCCTCTAGTTTTTCGCCGTCAAAAATTGCGTCTCTCAATGACGACCTCAATTCAGCAAATGACTTTCCGATCAAAGCATTGAGTAGTTTTGAGTTCTATTCTGTAGATATAACTCAAGATTTTTCAGATTATGCAAAGTTATCAGAATTATTGAATTCAAAGAAACCTTCAAATTTGCCCGATTTTTTTATTGGCCCAAGGTCTGGGACTATCAGCTCATGGGCATCTAAAACAAATGAAATTATTACAAATGTTGGCATTCTGGGAGTGCTAAGCATTGAAAAGTATTTAGGTTACTTTTTTGATAACAACATTTCTGCGGCTGATATGAACCTATCATATTTATTTGATCGTATGACTCAGCAAGTCTTTATTAATGCAAAAGACATCGATTTAGTGAGCGCTGAACTAAAAAGGAAACCTTTAATAAATATTGATATTTCAAAATCGGCGAAAGATTCATTAAATAAAGCCAATCAAGATTTAGGATTGGCATTATCTGAGGAAGAAATTAATTACTTAGATCATTTTTACTCATCTGTACTTCGAAATCCTACGGATGCCGAGCTAATGATGTTTGCTCAAGCTAATTCTGAACATTGCAGACACAAAATATTCAATGCTAGTTGGGTTATAGATTCTGTTTCTCAGGACGAATCCTTATTTGATCTGATCAAAAAAACTAGCAAAGGGAGTAAACCTGATTTAATTTCAGCATACAAAGATAATGCCGCTGTTATTTCAGGTGCTGAAGTGATGACGCTTAACAGAAGCTTAAAAAATACTTATAGCTTTTCAATTGAAAAAATTAATTCTACTTTGAAGGTTGAAACTCATAATCATCCCACGGCCATTTCTCCATTTCCCGGAGCTGCAACTGGTTCTGGTGGAGAAATCAGAGACGAAGGTGCCACAGGCTCAGGGGCTAAGCCAAAAATGGGGCTAGTTGGCTTCAATGTTTCTAATCTAAGATTAGAAGACTTTCCTCGTGAATGGGAAGGACCAGAACTTAAACCCTCAAGAATTGCATCTCCTTTACAAATTATGATTGAGGGACCAATAGGCGCTGCAGCTTTTAATAATGAATTTGGGAGACCAAGTACCATAGGTTATTTCAGAGTTTTTGAACAACCCTTTTTTGGGGGCCAATCATTTGGATACCACAAACCAATTATGCTCGCTGGAGGGATTGGGGAAGTAAAAGATAGAAATAGTATTAAGAATCCAATAGAAGTTGATGACTTAGTTATTGTTTTGGGTGGCCCCTCAATGCTCATTGGTTTAGGAGGTGGTGCCGCATCATCTATGTCTTCTGGAGAAAGCGATGAAGATCTAGATTTTGCTTCTGTTCAAAGAGAAAATGCTGAAATGCAGAGAAGATGTCAGGAGGTCATTAATCAATGTGCATTTGAATCTCCAAACCTCATTGAATTTATTCATGATGTTGGAGCAGGTGGGTTATCAAATGCAATTCCAGAATTAGCTAAAGATTGTAATCTAGGAGTCTACATAGATTTAAGCTTAATACCTGTTGCCGATCCAAGTCTTTCTCCTATGGAGGTTTGGTCAAATGAATCGCAAGAGCGTTATGTTTTGGCAATAAAAAAATCTAACAGAGAAATTTTTAAAAATATATGTCGAAGAGAAAGATGCCCCGTTGCTTTTGTAGGCCACACTACTTCATCAAATTCAGTAGAAGTTTTTGATCCTGAAAGAGATGAATTTCCAATAAATGTCCCCCTATCAATGCTTTTTGGTGACTTACCTATTTCCAACATGGTGGTTAGTCAGTCAGCTATAGACCAAAAAATTAATTCTATTAATCAAGACATAGATGTATCTGAGGCAATTCGAAGAGTTCTATCTCATCCGACTGTGGCTTCAAAATCTTTTTTGATTACCATTGGTGATAGATCTGTTGGGGGCTTAGTTGCTCGAGATCAATTAGTGGGAAGATATCAAGTGCCTACTTCAAACTATGCTATGTCTTTTAAATCATTTCTTGGAAATGAAGGAGATGTTTTATCAATTGGCGAGAAACCAACTCTTGCAATTAAAAATCCTGCTGCATCTCTAAGGATGGCTTTAGCAGAAGCACTGATGAACTTAATCTCTGCTCCTGTGAAAGATTTAAACCTAGTCAGACTTTCTGCAAACTGGATGGCAGCGTGTGGTGATGAAGAAGAAAATTTTGCCCTCAGAACAGGAGTGGAAGCCTTATCAAGCATATGTATTGAATTGGGAATAGCTATTCCAGTAGGCAAAGATTC
The DNA here is from genome assembly GCA_902599315.1 of uncultured SAR86 cluster bacterium. Lineage (GTDB taxonomy): Bacteria > Pseudomonadota > Gammaproteobacteria > Magnimaribacterales > D2472 > D2472. The sequence goes on from CACKEY010000001.1 coordinate 610,093, forward strand.
TTTGTCTATGAAGACAAAATGGAGCGAAGACAATAAAGAGCTTGAAGTAAAAAGTCCGTTATCAGGTGTTATTACTGCCATGGCTCCAATTGAGGACGTATCATTGGCTGTTACGACTGAATTTTATGAAAATGGCTCAAAGGATTTATATCACTTATTTTTAAACAACCGATCTAGATTAGGCGGCTCTATTTTTGAAGAGGTTACCTCTTCAAGTATTCAAGAAGTTCCTGATATTGATGATGTTGAATCGCTTAAAAACTTATTTAATTCAATTCAAGAGCTAATTAATCGAGGTTGGATAGTTGCATTGCATGATATTTCCGATGGTGGATTATTTACCACTGTTTCAGAATTAGCTTTTACTAATAAGATAGGTATAGAGATTCACATTCCAGAGAGTGTTCAAAATGAGGAAATGATGCAATATCTTTTTGCTGAAGAAACAGGTGCCGTTATTCAATTTCACAGTGATTTTGAGGACCAAGCATTAGAGTTTCTAAATCAAAAAAATCTTAATTATCAAAAGTGCGCTGTTCAAAGTTCTAATGCAAAAATCTTAATCATTCATGGTGGCGAGATTCAATTTTCTGATTCAGTAGTAAATTTAGAGAAAGTTTGGAGCGAAACTTCTTACTCAGTTAAATCTCTTAGAGATAACCCATCCTGTGCAAAAGAAGAATATGAATTGATTGAAAGGTTTGATGATCAAGGCTTGGTTGCTATAGATAATTTTCAATTTTCTGCTGAACTGCCAGCGATTAATAATAATTTAAAGCCCAAGGTAGCAATTCTTAGAGAGCAAGGAGTTAATGGTCAAAATGAAATGGCTGCAGCATTTTTATTAGCTGGGTTTGATGCCTTTGATGTCCATATGCAGGATCTTCTAGATAACCCAGACTTGCTTTCTCAATTTCAAGGTATAGCAGCTTGTGGTGGATTTTCTTATGGAGATGTTCTTGGAGCTGGTGGAGGCTGGTCTTCAAGTATAAGTTATAACAAAGTTGTTAGAGATGCATTCGAACATTTTTTTAATCGAACCGAAACTTTTACTTTTGGGGTTTGTAACGGTTGCCAGATGTTGTCTAATTTAAAAGATTTAATTCCAGGTGCTGAAAATTGGCCCCAGTTTCTCTGGAATGATTCTGATCAGTTTGAAGCACGTTTATCTCAAGTTACCATTGCTAAATCAAAGTCAGTTTTGTTTGATGGCATGGCAGGATGGCAAATTCCTGTAGCTGTTGCGCATGGAGAGGGACGAGCCTCATTCAAAGAAGGAGCATTACAAAAACTTTCAGAGCGCAATCAAATTGCAGTTCAATTTACTGATAACCAAGGAGCTGTAGCATCTATATATCCATTGAATCCAAATGGATCACCGGAGGGCATCACTGGCTTAACTTCCCTAGATGGAAGAGCAACCATCATGATGCCTCATCCAGAAAGGGTTTTCAGATCACAACAATTATCTTGGAAATCATCAAATTGGAAGGAATATTCTCCTTGGATGCAAATCTTCTTAAATGCTTATAAATTTAGTCATGGATCATAGATATCTTTTTACCAAAGCTTTAAAGCTTCTTCCCTAAAAGGAAACTCTCCTGAATTTACATCATCAAAATAATATTTTAATGTTTTAGTAACCGTTGGAAACGCGATTTCCTCCCAAGGGATTTCATCTTGTTTAAAAAGCTTAACTTCAGAGCTCTCTGAAGTAGGGCCAAATGTTTCATTGCCTAAATTAGCTAGATAAAAAAAGTGGACCTGACTAATATGAGTTAAACTGAATGCTGTATAAGGAGAAACAATTTTAGGTACAGCTTGGGTTTCTTCTTTGGTTTCTCTCAAAGCTCCTTCTTGAAGCGTTTCTGCATTCTCCATAAACCCTGCAGGCAATGTCCATTTTCCAAAGCGTGGCTCAATGTTTCTTTTACATAAAAGAACTTCCTCATTTTTGATGCATACAGTGCCCACTATAAGATTGGGATTGGTATAAAAAATTGATCCGCAGTCAGGACAGACATATCGTTTTAGATTATCATCAGCAGGAATTTTAAATTCAATTTTATCGCTACCGCAATTTGAACAATATCTCAAAAGTGCTCCTTTCTTAGAGAATTAAATTTCGTAAGAAGTTAAACTTACATAATGATCGAAAAACTAAAGTATAAACTAAATTCAAATAATTCCGAAAAGCCAAGCGGCAATCCACAAGCTTCAGTTTTGATAGCTATTTTAAATTATGGAAAATTTATTGAAGCTCCAGAATTAATTTATACCCAACGTTCAGGCAATCTATCTACTCATTCTGGCGAGGTAAGTTTTCCTGGGGGTAAAGCAGATAAAACTGACTCGAACTTATATGAAACGGCTATGAGGGAATCCAATGAAGAAATAAACTTAAACGGTGAAGATATTACCAAATTAGGAAAATTAAACTACCTTATTTCTCGTCATAAAATAGAGGTTAATCCATTTGTAGCATCCATAGACAAACCTCAGTCGTTAAAGCCCAATGAAGAGATCCAAGATATTTTTACAGTCCCATTGAATTTTTTGCTAGATAAAGAAAATATCCAGAGGGAAGCGATTGAAAGACATGGGAGTATATGGCAGGTACCCACTTGGAGTATAAAAAATCAAAAGATTTGGGGTCTTACTGCAATGATTACAGTAAACTTTTTAAATGTATGTTTTGATGCGAACATAGAGATACTAGAAGGGGAATTGAAATGATTATAGATATTAATAACAAAAGCTTAACCACCGAGAATGATGACTTTTGGATAGCTCCAGATGCAACTGTTATTGGAGATGTGCAAATGGCAAAAGATTCCAGTATTTGGTTCAATTGCACTTTAAGAGGCGATAACGAACCAATTATTATTGGTGAAGGAACTAATATACAAGATAACTCAGTAATTCATACCGATCCGGGGTTTGTATGCAAAATTGGAAAGTTTGTTACCGTTGGTCATCAAGCAATGCTTCATGGCTGCGAAATTGGAGATGGCACTCTTATCGGTATTGGTTCAGTAATTCTTAATGGTGCCAAAATTGGTAAAAATTGTATTATCGGAGCAAAGGCATTAGTTACAGAGGGGATGGAAGTTCCAGATGGGTCGATGGTATTAGGGGTTCCAGGCAAGGTTAAAAAAGAGCTTACTAAGGAGGAACAAGTTATTCCATCTCTGAATGCTCATCATTACATTGAAAATTATAAAAGATACAAAGCTCAAATAGGTTAAATTTAATGTCAGGAAAAATAGTAAATTATTATGATGACTCAACTGAGTGCATTGGTTTTTTATCTCTTCCTGAATCATCAAATCTCGTCCCACTAATTTTGGTAGCACATACATGGAAGGGCAGATCAGAATTTGAAGATCAAAAGGTAGTTGCACTCAATGATTTAGGGTATGCAGCTTTGTCCATTGATATTTTTGGAGGCGGTGTGAATGGTCAAAGTATTGAAGAAAATCAAGCACTGATTGCGCCCTTTGTGAATGATAGACAGCTTTTTCGAAAGCGGCTTATAAGTGCAGTTGAATTTGGTAAAACAATTGAAGGTGTTGATTCTTCAAGAATTGGACTAATAGGATTTTGCTTTGGCGGCCTTGCTGCCATAGAGCTTGCTCGTTCAGGATATGAGGTTGCAGGCTGTGTAAGTTTTCATGGACTTTTAAATCAATCTAGCGAGCCATTTCAAAAGGTAAAATCTAAATTATTGGTTTTACATGGTGATAAAGATCCAATGGTTACCTCAGAGGAAGTATTAGCATTGCAAAACGAAATGACTGAATCAGAAGCTGATTGGCAGTTTATCAGCTATGGCAATACTTATCATGCATTTACTAATCCAGCAGCTGACAATATTGAGATGGGCACAGTTTATAATCCAGAGAGTGATAAGCGATCTTGGATCGCAATGACTAATTTTATAGAGGAAGTTTTTCGAAATGCTAACGAGTGAACTTAGATTTAAGTTTTTGGACTATTTCAAAAAAAATAGCCATGAAGTAGTTGACTCAAGTCCTCTTATTCCGGCAAATGATGAAACGTTGTTATTTACAAATGCTGGCATGGTTCAATTCAAAGACGTTTTTTTAGGCTCTGATAAGCGCTCCTATAAAAGAGCTACAACCACACAGCGTTGCATTAGGGCGGGTGGAAAACATAATGATTTAGAAAACGTTGGCTATACGTTAAGGCACCATACATTTTTTGAAATGTTAGGCAATTTTAGTTTTGGTGATTATTTTAAAGAAGAAGCAATTCAACTTGCCTGGAATTTTTTAACTAATGAGTTGGGCATAAAAAAAGAAAAATTATGGATTTCTGTATTTAGGGACGATGATGAGGCAGCTGAAATATGGTCAGCGAAAATTGGCATTGATCCCGAAAGGATTGTGCGAATGGACGAAGAAGATAATTTTTGGTCTATGGGTGATACAGGTCCTTGTGGACCATGTTCAGAAATTTACTATGATCATGGCGATCAATATGAGGGTACTCCACCTGGAACACCGGGCGATGAAGGAGACAGATTTGTAGAAATATGGAATCTTGTTTTCATGCAGTTTAATAGAGGAGCCGACGGTAAACTTACTCCCTTGCCAAAACCTTCTGTAGATACAGGCATGGGTTTAGAGAGAGTGGCTGCAGTAATGCAAGGTGTAAATTCAAACTATGAGACAGATCTATTTCAAAATTTAATCAAAGCCTCTGAAAAAGCTATCAAATCACCTGGAGAGCCATCACATAAGGTGATAGCAGATCACATAAGGAGTATTAGTTTCTTAATTTCTGATGGTATTTTGCCATCAAACGAGGGTCGCGGTTATGTGCTGCGAAGAATAATGCGACGGGCTATTAGGCATGGATATAAAATTGGAGCTAAGAAACCCTTCTTGTATAAATTGGTAAAAGCTTTAGTTATGGAGATGGGTGTTGCGTTTCCTATGTTAGTAGACAATCAAAAATCCATAGAGAAGATTGTTCATGAAGAAGAAAAGAAATTTCTTGAAACTTTAGAAAAAGGCATTGAGATCTTAGAAAAGGAGATTAAGTCTATTGATTCAAATGTTATCCCCGGAGAAATTATCTTTAAATTACATGATACATATGGTTTTCCATTCGATTTGACAGCAGACATTGCTCGAGAGCAAGATTTAGATTTAGATGAGGAGGGCTTTAATAGTTGCATGGATGAACAAATAAAAAATTCAAAATCAGCAAGCAAATTCAAGGGATTGCAATTAGATTTGTCCTCGATTAAAGAAACAAAGTTTTTAGGTTATGAAGAGTTGTGCGGAAAGGGGAAGGTTTTAGGAATATGGAGTGAATCCAATGCAATAGATAATGCATCAGATCAAAACGAGTACTTCATGGCAGTTGATAAAACTCCTTTTTATGCAGAATCAGGCGGGCAAGTTGGAGATCAGGGAAGTTTTACTACTTCTGGAGGTCATGGAAGCGTTCAAGATTGTATAAAGCAAGGTAAGATTTTTCTCCACAGAATTAAAGTACAAGAGGGAGTCATCAAAAAAAATGACAAATTGGAATTATCAGTTGATGCAAGCAAAAGAAAGGCCGCTTCGGTCAATCATTCTGCCACTCACTTAATGCATGCGGCTTTGAAAGATGTTCTTGGTGATCATGTTCATCAAAAAGGCTCACTATTAGATTCTAATAAGCTACGATTTGATTTTTCACATTCTAAGGCAGTTACCAAAGCTGAAATAAAGGAAATAGAATTAATTGTTAATCAACATATTCAAACTAACTCCGAGGTAACCACCAAAATAATGCAGCTTGATGACGCGCTTAAGATTGGAGCCGAAGCCATGTTTGGAGAAAAATATGAAGATGAGGTTCGGGTTGTTTATATTGGCGGCGAATTTTCTGTAGAACTTTGTGGTGGAACTCATGTAAGAAGAACCGGTGATATTGGAATGTTTTCGGTTACAAGTGAATCAAGCATTTCATCGGGAGTAAGACGTATTGAAGCTTTGGCTGGACAAGGTGCTGTTCAATCAATGTTAGAAGCTCGTAATCATTTACAAGATCTGCAAGGAATGTTGAATGTCAAAGGTCCACAGATTAGTTCTAAAGTTGCAGACTTAATTAAAGAAAATAAAGCTTTAAAAAAAGGCACCAAAACAAAAAAATCAGCTGCAATTGAGCTAAAAGAAACAATTCATAAAATTAATAACTTTGATCTGGCTATTATTCAGGCAGATACACAAAATGTTCAAGATTTACGTAACATGGTTGATCAATCTAAAAAAGATCATACAAATAAATGCGTTTTAATTTTCAGCCATCAAAAAACTAAAGTAGTTATGGTTTGCGGAGTTACGAAAGACATGCAAAATTCTTTGAGCGCTAATGATGTCATAAAATCAATTGCAAAATTATATAATGGTAAAGGCGGAGGCCGAAATGATTTTGCTCAAGGAGCAGGAGAGGCTGATAATTTTGAAGAATTTGTTAATTCTATTCCTGATATCGTACAATCCATCGCTTAGTTTTTAAGCTTATTAAACATGGAAACGATTATATTAAAATTTGGTGGCACTTCTGTTGGTTCAACCGACAGAATCTCTGCTGTTGCAAATATTATAAAAGCAGCCTGTGACGAGGCCTCACCTGTGGTCGTGGTCTCTGCAATGAGTGGAGAAACAAATCGATTAATTGAACTAGCTAATTCCTTTGGTAATGAGCCAAATAAAAGAGAATTTGACGCCCTTGTTTCAACAGGTGAAAGGGTCAGCGCATCTTTGGTGGCCATTGCTTTAAATCAATTAGGTTTAAAAGCAAAATCACTTTCAGCAGCACAAATTGGCATGAAAACGACTGCTAATTTTTCTCGTGCGAAGATAATAGATCTTGATAAAGAAGTTATTTTTAAAACTATTGAAGATGGATACATCCCAATTATTACAGGATTTCAAGGTATAACCAGTGATGGAGACACTACTACAATGGGACGCGGGGGCAGTGACACTACCGCAGTAGCAATAGCAGCATCAATTAAATCTAAACGTTGTGATATATATACAGATGTTGATGGAATATATACAACAGATCCAAGAATCGTGCCTAATGCAAAAAAACTGGATTCAATTAACATTGAGGAAATGTTGGAACTCTCAGGGCAGGGTGCTAAAGTTATGCAAATACGCGCAGTTGAATTTGCAAATAAATATAAAGTTTTAGTTAGAGTTTTATCAAGTTTTGAGCCAGGTTCAGGAACGCTTATCTTGCAGGAGGAAAACGCAATGGAAGATGCTGTTATTACAGGTATAGCTTCTCAAAAAGATCAGACTAAATTTACTTTGCATGGAGTCGGTGATACTCCCGGAATTGCTTCAGGCATTTTAAGTCCAGTTAGTGATGCAGGTATTGAGGTGGACGTTATCGTCCAAAATGTTAGTGTTTCTGGGAAAACAGATTTCACTTTTACAGTGGGGACAGCTGATAGAGATGAAGTTGAATCAGTATTAAAAGAAAAGATGCAAGGCATATCCTATGATGAATTAATTATTAATGAAGCCATAGGTAAAGTCTCTTTAGTGGGAGTTGGAATGCGTTCACATGCCGGTATTGCAAGTACAGCTTTCAATGCTTTAGCAGATGCTGGTATTAATATTCAAATGATAAGCACTTCTGAAATTAAAATAACAATTGTTATAGCAGTTGATCAGCTGGATCAAGCGGTAAAAACTTTGCATGCTGCATTCAATTTAGGAGACTAATGTTTGACTTAATATTAAAGAATGGAACTCTTGTAAATGAGGGTAAAATTTTTGAATCAGATATTGCGATTAAAGGAAATAGAATTGAAAAAATTGCAGCATCAATTGACTCAGAGTCTAAAAATGTTGTTGATTTAAATGGTAAATACGTAATTCCCGGGCTAATAGATGATCAAGTTCATTTTAGAGAGCCAGGTTTAACTCATAAAGGTGAAATTGCAACTGAGTCAAAGGCTGGTCTTGCGGGCGGCGTCACTAGTTTTTTTGAAATGCCCAATGTCAATCCAACGACTACAACGAATGAGAATCTAACAAAAAAATTTCAGCTAGCAAGTACAAAATCTGTTTCAAATTACTCGTTTCATTTGGGCGCAAGCAATACCAATATTGAAGAAATTAAAAGGGCAGATATTCATCAAGCTGCAGCATTAAAAGTATTTATGGGAGCATCAACCGGTCACATGCTAGTCGATGACTTAGATGCTTTGGATGACATTTTTCACTATTCTCCTCTTATAGTTGTCACTCATTGCGAGGATCAGAAAACGGTTGAAAAAAATGAGCAATTATTTCATGAGAAATACGGTGATGAAGTATCACCAGAACATCATCACCTAATTAGGGATGTTGAAAGTTGTTACTTATCGAGCTCTTTGGCAGTTAATTTAGCTAAAAAGTATGATGCAGATCTTCACGTTTTTCATTTAACGACAGAGAAAGAAATGGAACATTTTTCTGAAGGAGAGGCTGATCAAAAGAAAATTACAGCTGAGGTATGTGTTCATCACATGTTCTTTAATGATTCTTATTATGCTGAGCTTGGTAATCTAATTAAGTGCAATCCATCCATCAAACAAGAATCTGATAGGCAAGCACTTATTAAGGCGCTTTTAGAAAATAAGATTGATATTATTGCCACAGATCATGCTCCGCATACTTGGGAAGAAAAAAGTAAGCCATATCCTGAGGCACCTGCTGGCCTGCCATTAGTTCAACATGGTCTCCAAATCCTTATGGATTTTTATCATCAGGATATTCTTTCCCTTGAAACCATTGTAGAAAAGACTAGTCATAACGTAGCTAAGAGATTTCAGATTAAAGATAGAGGTTTTATTAGGGAGGGATGTTTTGCTGATTTAGCTATTCTGGATCATGACAAGCCTTACGAAGTTTCTAAAGATAACATTTTGTATAAGTGTGGATGGTCTCCATTTGAAGGACACAATTTTAAATCTTCGATATACATGACGATTGTTAATGGCAATATTGCCTTTAAAGAAGGAAAAGTATCTGACAATTTACCCTTTGGGATGCAGATAGAATTTGACCGTTAGTATTATTTTATTTTTCTAAAGCGTTATAATTCATGACCTAAATCGGAGAGTTGGCTGAGTGGTCGAAAGCGCCTCCCTGCTAAGGAGGTATATGGGTTTACTGTATCGAGGGTTCGAATCCCTCACTCTCCGCCAGTTGTTTTAATCCACACGATTATTAGAGTTACTGTTAAAATCTTTTTATAAATTTTTCCTATTTGTAAGTTTTATGAATCGACCAAATTCTGAGAATCCTGTGTCTGCATTTGATGATACGCTTAAAGACATTATGCAATTACTTGAAGAGGATACTCAGCATTTTATCTATCTTACCGGTGCGGCAGGTACTGGTAAAACAACACTAATTGAGCGTGTTAAGAATGAGAGCTTATTAAAGAAAATGGTTGTCGCTCCTACTGGAGTTGCGGCATTAAATATTGGTGGCAGCACGATCAATTCAGCGTTCAGAATTGGTTTTGATACTTTTCCAATTATTCAAGAATCAAAAGATCCACGCTTTAAAAAATTATTAAAAAATCTAGAACTATTAATTATTGATGAAATCTCTATGGTTCGAGCGCCTATGCTTGATGCTATCTCAGAAACTCTTCAAATACATCGTAATTCATCCAAACCATTTGGGGGCATTCATGTGCTTGCATGTGGTGATTTATTTCAGCTGCCGCCAGTGGTCAAAGAGAATGAGGAAAGTGCAATTTTTGAAAGATACGGATCTGTTTATTTTTTTAGTGCTGATAACTTTCAAGCTATCGAGAAACCTATATTTTTTGAGCTTGTTACCCCTTTTAGACAACAGGATGATAAAGAGTTTTATCACCTGCTGAATAATGTTCGACTTGGAAAAAATCTCGAAAGTTCAATTAATATGATTAACAAGACTTGTCACAACCCAGAATTTGATACTGAGTCGTCACTGATTATTACTTCAAGAAAATACCGAGCTGAACAAATTAATGATGAGATGTTAAGCAGAATAGATGGGCCTATGACTGCCGCCAAATCAAAAGAACAGGGCGAATTAAATGAAAATGATTTACCTGCTCCTAGAGAACTCCGCGTAAAAGAAGATGCCAAAGTAATGTTTATTAAAAATGATCCAGATGGTAGATGGGTCAATGGAACTATTGGAGTAGTAATTGATTGCTCAGATAAAAATAAAAAAGTGATCAAGGTCAAAGTTGATAAAGAGGTATTTAAAGTTAAACGAGAAGAATGGAACAAAGTACGTTATGTTTATGATGAATATAATGACGAAATGGAAGAGGAGGTGGTTTCTTCTTTTAAGCAGTTCCCTCTAAAATTAGGTTGGGCAGTGACCATACATAAGGCTCAAGGTCTTACTTTAGATAGTTGTTCTGTGGATTTGGGGGAGGGAGCTTTTGCTACTGGGCAGGCCTATGTTGCACTGAGTCGTTGCAAAACATTAGATTCTTTAAATTTATATCGTGAGTTGAAGGTCCAAGATGCTCTTGTTGATCCAGATATTCAAGATTTTCATGCAGAGCACTTTGGATAGCTCTACAATAATAATTAAATATTAAAATCATCCTCATGGAAAACTTTATAAATGATCTTGCTGGGTTTGTATGGACTTGGAACGTTCCTATACTCGTTGGTTCTGGAATCTTCTTCTTAATTTATTCTAAGTTAACCCCCTTTAAATATTTAAAACACGCTTTTGAGTTGATTTTAGGAAAGCACTCAAAAGAAGACGATGTTGGTGAAGTTACTCATTTTCAAGCTTTAACTACAGCCCTATCAGGTACTATTGGACTAGGTAATATCGCGGGAGTGGCTATTGCAATTCAACTTGCTGGACCAGGCGCAATTTTTTGGATGTGGCTTACAGCATTTGTTGGCATAGTAACAAAATTTTTTACATGTACTTTATCAGTAATGTATCGCGATGTTGGAGAGGATGGGACAGTTCGAGGTGGGCCCATGTATGTAATTAAAAATGCACTTCCTACTTCAATGATGCCTCTTGCATATTTTTTTGCAGCCGCTGGATTGATTGGAGCTTTACCAGGCTTCCAGAGTAATCAGTTGGTACAAATAATAGGCGATCTTTCATTTTTCCAGATTGATAACTTTAATCTAATAGCAGGAATAATTTTAGCAGGAGTAACAGGAGCAATTATTCTTGGAGGGCTTCTAAGGATTGCTAAAGTGTCTGAGTGGCTTGTTCCATTAATGAGTATATTATATTTTGGTTCAGTATTAGTTGCCTTGATGCTAAATTCAGACTCGATTTTTCCGGCATTCAAAATAATTATCGAAGATGCTTTTACTGGATCTGCAGTGGCTGGAGGTAGTGTCATTGCTGTAATTATTATGGGAGTAAGAAGAGGCGCCCACTCGAATGAAGCAGGAATAGGCACTGAAACACTAGTTCATGGTTCAGCGAAAACATCTGATCCAGTGAAACAAGGCTTGGTTGCAATGCTTGGACCTATTTTTGATACATTAATTATGTGTACATCTACAGCATTATTAATCATCATCTCAGGCGTTTGGCTCGAATCAGATTCAACTGGTGTCACTTTAACCGCAGAAGCATTTAGCGCTCTTCTTGGGCCCTTAGGCTATGCAGTTTTATTTATATGTGTAGTGAGTTTTGGAGCTAGTACCATCTTTACATACTCATTTTATGGTTCGGCGTGCTCGCAATTTTTATTTGGCAAAAAAGGAGTAAAAATATATCAATGGGTGATTATATTATTTGTAGTTGTCTTTGCCGTTATTCCAATTGAGGCAGCTATCAACATTATTGACATATCATTTGCGTTGATGGCTATACCCACACTGATTTCCTCAGTTTGGCTTGCACCAAAAGTTATTGAGAGGGCTAGAGAGTATTTTGCAAAATTAGAAAAGATGCCTATTAATAATTAATTTATACATCTTTAAGTATTTCTCTAGCAGCATTTTTCCCCGGTAGACCTGTTACTCCTCCACCAGGGTGCGTTCCAGAACCACACATATACAATGATTTTAGTGGACCTCTATAGTTTCCATAATTCATTAATGGTCTTGCAGCCCACATTTGATCCAGAGACATTTGTCCATGCATAATATCCCCTCCAATGAGTCCAAATTTTTCCTCTAAATCTAATGGAGACAGAATCATCATTCCTAAAATTGATTTTCTAAAATTAGGAGCATGTTTTGTTACAGTTTCGATAATAGTATCTGCTGCAGCCAATCTATGATCATGCCAAGAACTTCCATCTGGCATAGTCGGAGAAAATTGCTGACAAAATAATGATGCTACATGCTTTCCCTCTGGCGCTAGAGTGTTGTCCATAGTTGATGGAATTAACATCTCAATAATTGGTGCTGAAGACCAACCCTGCGACTTAGCATCAATATAAGCTTTGTCCATATAATCTAACGTTGGAGCAATTACGATACCGCTTTGATGATGTTCAGCTAATTCTTTACCAGGCAACGCAGAAAAATCTGGTAATTCAGAGAGGGCAACATTCATTCTAAAAGTTCCAGATCCACACTTGTATCCATCCATACTGCGATTAAATTCTGGTTCTAGTTCATTTTCAGAAATTAATTTTTTATAAAGTAATTTTGGGTTCAGATTAGAAATTATTTTGTTAGCTTTGATTGAGCTTCCACCTTCAAGCTCAATACCTATAGCTGTATTGTCTTTAACTATTACTTTGTTAACAGGTGCATCTGTAAAAATCTTAACTCCCATATTTTTACAGGCTTTTTCCATGGCTCGCGTGATCGCACCCATGCCTCCAATAGCATGGCCCCAAGCTCCTTTCTCTCCATCAATTTCACCAAATACATGATGCAACAAAACATATGCAGAACCTGGAGTATCTGGACTTGCATAATTCCCAACTATTGAATCAAAACCAAAAGCAGCTTTTATATGCTCATTTTCAAACCATGAATCAAGAAATGATCGAGCGCTTTTGGTAAAGAGATCATAAACATCTCTGTGTAATTGATTGCCCTTAGTTGCAACTGGCCAAAGCTGCAATGCCGCCTTTAGCGCAGCCTTTATTCCCTCTTTTGGATTTGGAGGCGTCTTGATTGAGAGATCTCTAAGAACGTCAGCAACAGCTTCAATTCGATCATAGTACTCAGCTAGTCTAGCAGCGTCTTTGTTAGAAAATCTTTTAAATTCTTCTTGTGTTCTTTCTAATCCTCCACCTAGTTTTAAATATGTTTTTTCGTCTATGGGCAGAAAATTAGAAATAGGACGCTTAACAATTTTTAAACCGTATTCTTTAAGCTTCATTTCTTTAATAATTTCTGAATTTAATAAACTGACTGTATAACTGGCAACAGAATTTCTATATCCTGGATGAAATTCTTCTGTAACTGCGGCGCCACCAACAATCGATCTTTTTTCATATATATTTACTTTTAATCCTTTTTTTACTAAATAATATGCACAAACCAATCCATTATGACCTCCGCCGATAATTACAGCATCTAATGGATTTTTGGTATTTGACATACTTCTATTGTACCTTTGTATGAATATTAGATTTAAATAATGTATATTAAATAAAAGCAAACTTTTATTTCTCGAGGCATAAAATATGGAAGTTAAATTTAAATCAGCCTTAGTTGCGGTTCCATTACTGTTGATGATTTCTTGTTCTGGTCCAGAAGAGAAGATGGATTCCAAAATTGAAACAGTAGAACCAAATCCTTCTTGGGATGCAACAAACTCCATAATGTATAACGAGTTTTTACAATGCTCATCAGGCCAAGAATATAGCCAAGATGCTTTAGATGAGATGATTAAGGCCTGGAGAGATCTAGAATTACCTGAATCAATTCTTGGTGCATGGGGCTACTCTTCATTAAATGATAATAATGAAATTATTATTGATCAATGGGAGATAAGCTGGACATCAAAAGAGAGTGCCGAAAAAAGTTGGGAAGAATGGGCAAAAAATGAAAACGCCATAACTTGGTCGGAAAAATATACCTCAGTACTTCAATGCGATAGTGAAAATAGATTAGGTTATGACTTTTTATTTCCTCATGATCCGTATGCATTTGGACCGACTCCTGAAAATGGATCTTTTGTCGCTACCTTTTCTGCTTGTCAACTTAATGAAGGAATGCAAGAAGAAGATCTTTCAAATGAAATTATTAAATATAATAATTGGTTAGATACCATTGATCCTGCAACAATTAACGGCTTTTATGCATATGGAATTTATTTTCCTGTAGGCGAATCCGGGGATGAAGATTTTAAATATGGGAATTTTTTTGAAACACTTCAAACAATTTCAGATATAGATAATGCCTGGGAGGAATCACCCGAAAAAACTAGCGATCTTAATCAAGAAATTAGTACATGTAGCAATCCCGAGTTGAGTAATGGACAAGTTTTTTACGATCCACAAGACCCTAATTTTTCATAGTTTTTAGAATGATGCGGGCTTTAAATCCTCAAAAATCTCTTTTTCTTCAAATTGTTTAAGCGTACTCTTTGGTATTGAAATCAATGATTTATGTTTTCCATTAGAATCTATTTTTTCTTCTAAGATGCAGCCAGAGTCAAACAGTTTTGATCTAACTGAGGCCTGAATCGGAGAAAACTGAACCCATCCACAAAGCAGATTTCCAAAAAGTCTTTCAGATATTAAATCTTTTAACTCTTCAAGACCCTCTCCTGTTTCACTAGAAATTTTATGTTCAGGATACAAATTATTTGCTGGCCATATATCTTCTTTTTCAATTAAATCAATTTTATTTAAAGCTCTAATTTGAGGTATAGAAGTTATGCCTAAATCTTTCAAAATTATATCGACTTCTTTAATTTTATAATCCCTGTTTGAATCTGAAGCATCAATAACATGAATCAAAAGATCTGCTGAAGCTAAATCATCCAGTGTTGCTTTGAAGGACTCAACTAACTTAGTTGGAAGATTAGATATGAATCCGACTGTATCAGAAAAAAGCACTGTATCAATTGTTTTTAATTTAAAGTTTGCACGCCTAGTTGTTGTATCTAATGTCGCAAATAATTTATCCTCTGCTTCTAAGCCTCCTTCTGTTAATAGATTAAATAACGAGGTTTTTCCTGCATTCGTGTAACCTACAAGTGCTACTAACTTGTTGTTATTTTTTTTTCTCGAGTATCTATTTAGGTTTTTTTGATTATGTTGTTTATTTAATCTTTTTTTAAGTTGTTTAATTCTATTACCAATTAATCTTCTGTCGGTTTCAAGCTGTGTCTCTCCAGGACCCCTCAACCCAATTCCACCTTTTTGCCTCTCAAGATGGCTCCATCCTCTTACCAATCTCGTTGAGAGAAAACTGAGCTGAGCAAGTTCCACTTGTAATTTTCCAACATCACTTTGTGCTCTAGCTGCAAAAATATCTAAGATAAGCCCTGTTCTATCAAGCACTCTTGCACAAAGAAGTTTTTCTAAATTTCTTTCTTGTGAAGGAGAAAGTTCACAATCTAGGACGATTAGCTTAATTTTTTCCGACTCTACAAGATTTTTAAGCTCGTCAGTTTTTCCCTTAGTGAGAAAATGATTGGCAGAAACAAATTTTTGTTTTGAAAAAATATGATGCTCAACTTTCAATCCAGATGAAGAAGCTAGTTGAAGAAATTCCTCAGAATTGAAATGCTCAGTATTATCTTGATTTGAACTCAGTAAATCTATCGAGACAATAATCGATCTGAGATCTTCCGGTGCTAAAGTTTTATCCAAATGCTAAGATTAAATTATTTAATAAAAAATACATTGTACGAAATATGATCTTAAAAACATAACTTTAGGTTTGCATATTTAGCTTTATTTATTCACAATTCTTTTAAATTATCATAAAAAATTATGAAAGATTTATTTCCTTATGTTGGCGAGCCCGTAACAGTAACCAAAGATATGTGTGATTTTAATGGGCATATGAATGTTAATTATATAAAAAAAGTTTTTGAGCAGGGGTGGGATTTCGTTAACACAGATTTTGGTTTTAATGAGGATTATTTTAACGAGGGTTTTTCTAGTTTCACTTTAGAGGACAACTATAGATTTAAAAAAGAATTCCTTTTAGATGATAAGATTTTTCCTAAATTTAGACTGTTGAATGTAAATGAAAAACTTTATCATTTAGTTGGAGCCTTATTTGATAAAGAGGGTATTATCTCAGCAATGTATGAAACCGTAGAAGGTCATGTTGATATGAATTTACGAAAAATTGCTCCAATGTCTCAAGAAAAACTTTCAAAGGTGTTAGCTATAAAAAAAGAACATGATCTAGCTGGCCCAATACCCTATGAAATACGATTAAATATAAGAGATTTATAAAAAAATGAATAAAAATTACGCATTAGTAACAGGATCAACTGCTGGAATAGGATTAGATATTGCAAAAGAATTGGCTGAAAAAGGCCACAATATCATCTTAACTGCAAGAAGAGTGGAAAGACTTAAAGATATATCAACTCAACTTACTGAGGATTATAAAATTCATTGTGACTATGTAGTTGCTGACTTATCTGAGATAACCGCACCAGAAACTATTTTTAAGTTTTGCGTTGATAGAAATTACCCAATAGATATTTTGGTAAATAATGCTGGATATAGCATAAATAAAAAATTCCATGAAACCGCAGAAGATGAAGAAGAAAATTTTCTTCGCGTGCTTGGCATATCAGTTATTGCACTCACTAAAAAATTTATTCCAGGAATGCTAGATCGAAAATATGGCAAAATTATGATTGTTTCATCTTTAGCTTCATTTGCTCCTCCATCTTCAGGTTGGGGAGCTTTATATGGACCAGTAAAGACCTTTGTTAATAGATTTGGAGACGCAATTAACATAAATTATAGATCTAAAGGAATCACCTCAACCAACGTCTGTCCCGGATTCACGGTGACTGAATTTCATACTGCTAGTGGGATGCAAGATGCTATGGATAAGGTACCCGCCTTTATGAAAAAAGACTCACGAAGTGTTGCTGTAGGAGCAGTTAATGCGATGATGCAAGGCAAGAGTATATGGGTTCCTGGATTATTAAATAAATTTTTAGCTTTTATTTGCAATGTTTTACCAGCCAGCTTGGTTATAAGAATGAGTTCAAGCTTAGCTGGAGGAAGATATGAGTGAGCTTTCAAATATTTCTGAAAAGAAGATTTTGCCAACATTTCTCCTTTTTATTGTCTTATCCTGGCCGCTAGCAGCACATAGATTTTTTTTAAGGCGTTATGCATCTGCAATTTTGTTTATTATAACTATTGGAGGAGTTGGCGTCTGGTGGATCGTAGATTTTATTTTAATAGTAACTGGGTCTATGAAAGATGATAAAGGAAAGCTTGTAAAGCTATGGGTTGACTAAGATTGATTGATTACTGAATCTGCAACAAACGCGTTATTTTTTCTTTCTTGACCAAATGTTGATACAGGGCCATGACCAGGAATGAACACTATTTCATCTCCCAATGGCCAAAGCTTTTCAGTGATTGAATTAATTAAAGTTTGATGATTGCCTCCTGGAAGGTCTGTTCTCCCAACTGATCCTTTAAATAATACGTCTCCTATGATTACTAGTTTAGACTCATGATGATAAAAAACTACATGACCAGGCGTATGACCTGGACAAAACAATACTTTAAGAGTTTCATTTGCAAGTTTAATCTCGTCTCCTTCATTAAGCCATCTGTCAGGAACACAATTTTCGCATTGAATGCCAAGCATTTTTCCTTGCTCTTCAAGGGATTCAAGTAAAAATAAATCCTCTTTGTGAGGCCCCTCAATTTTTAAAGATAATATTCGTGCAAGTTCTGTAGCTGCACCAGCGTGATCAACATGTCCATGAGTAAGAAAAATTTTTTCTGGAATAAGATTGTTATCTTTTGCAACTTTTAAAAGAATATCTATATCGCCCCCAGGATCTACAAAAGCACATTTTTTAGATTCTTCGCAATATAGAATAGGAGCATTTTGCTGAAAAGGAGTTACAGGATGAATTAAAACTTTAATTTGGGACATTAAATTATTTTATCCAATTTAATCATATTCATGTATAGCTTATTCAATATATTTCGTAAATCATTGACGAATAATTATGTATAAATAAATTGAATGATAGAATTAACAATGAAATCATAAAGATAATCATATTTGCATTAATTAAGTTTAGTCTTAAAAAATTTAAAGAAGGAGGGTTAAATCATGAAAATCAAGTCTTTAGGCTACATAACAATTGAATCGACTGATATAACTGAGTGGGAAGCTTATGCAAAAAACGTTGTAGGTTTGATGAAGAATGAAGATATGAGCGATGAAAATAATCTATTTCTTCGAATGGATGAGAGTCCTTTTAGGTTTCAAGTTTTTAAAGGCAGTGAAAATAAATATTCCAGAGGAGGATTTGAGGTTGCAAGCAAGGAAGATTTTGAAGATGCAAAAAAACAACTCCAAGACCTAAACATCTCATTTCAAGAAGAAGGTGAGGATTTGGCCAAGGTCAGATGCGTTAGTGAATTAATTAGTTTTAATGATCCAGCTGGAAACTCACTTGAGCTTTTTTATGGCAGGGATATCGAAAAAAATGAGTTCAAGTCTTCTCAAGATATCTCAGGTTTTGTTACCCATGGATTAGGATTAGGACATCTTGTTTTTGGAACCTTAGAAGCAGAGGCTGCCCATGATTTTTATACTCAAGTTATGGAGTTTGGTGATTCAGATATCATGCGAATGAGATTCACTCCTGACCCTAATGATCCTGAATCTGTTATATATTTTATGCATTGTGACAATCCTCGTCATCACACCGTGGGTATTATGTTGGCTCCAACTCCACCATCAGGGCTAATTCACGCAATGGTTGAAGTCGAGACTGCTGAGCAAGTTGTTGATGCTATGGATAGAGCAACTTCAAATAATATTCATATTTCATCAACCCTTGGAAGACATATGAACGATAAGATGTTCTCTTTCTACATGCAAACACCTGCAGGATTTATGCTTGAATTCGGATACGATGGTATCCAGCCTGATTGGGATGTTCATGAAACTACTAACTCTGAAGCTCCAAGTTATTGGGGTCATGAATTTAATATGCCAGAGGCATAATTAATGGATAAAGTTTTAACCCATGATGCCGTAATTAATGATCTGTCCAGTGGAATGACTATTGGTATTGGCGGATGGGGTGCTAGAAGAAAACCAATGTCTTTAATCAGGGCAATCTGTCAATCAGATTTAAAAGACCTGACCTTGGTCAGCTATGGTGGCCCTGATGTTGGATTGTTGTGTGCGCATAAAAAAGTCAAAAAATTAATCTTTGGCTTTGTATCTTTGGATATGATTCCCCTAGAAGCTCACTTTCGAGTATCTCGGCAAAATAACGAAATTGAGGTTATGGAGCTCGATGAAGGGATGGTCCAGTGGGGACTTCGTGCTGCCGCAATGGATCTGCCTTTTCTTCCAACAAGAGTAGGCTTGGGTACAGATGTGTTAACTCATAATCCTGAGCTTAAATTTGTTACTTCACCATATTCTGATGAAGAAAATCTTGTAGCTATGCCAGCACTGAATCTAGATGTTGCGTTACTTCATGTCAACAAATCCGATGAGAAAGGAAATACTCAAATTGTTGGCCCTGATCCATTTTTTGATGAGCTCTTCGCTAGAGCAGCCACAAAAACATTTATTTCGTCTGAAGAATTAGTTTCTACTCAAGAATTAGGGGGCAAGGAAGGAGCTATTTTTAATAGATTTGAAAGAAGTCTTGTAACAGGAGTGGTCCATTCTGCTTTTGGAGCTCACCCTACTTCTTGCGCACCTAATTATGGCTTTGATATGAAGCATCTCAAAGAATACTCAGATGCTGCTAAATCTTTTGAGGAATACAGCTCAAAATATATGAATAAGACTCATGAAGAATACATAGACTCTGTTGGAGGGTCTGAAGCAATAAAAAATATACCATTACCACAATTTTAAAATGTCAGATTCAATCTCATTAGCAGAAATATGCATAAGCGCAGCCTCAAAGGCATGGAAAGATGACGGAGAAATACTTGCTACTGGAATTGGGTTGATTCCAAGAATTGCAGCGGGTTTAGCGAAGCTAACTCAAAATCCAGATTTGATGATGACCGATGGAGAAACATATTTAATTTCAGAACCTGCACCAATGGGCAAAAGAGATGTATCTTATGACCAAGTTGAAGGCTACATGAGTTATAGCAGAGTTTTTGATAATCTATGGGGAGGCAAAAGGCATGCAATGGTTACTCCCACCCAGATAGATTGCTTTGGACAAACTAATATCAGTGCAATTGGTGACTATACTTCTCCCAAAGTTCAGCTACTGGGCGTAAGAGGGTTTCCAGGAAATTTTATTAATCATAAAAATTCAATTTTTATCCCTAATCATTCTGTAAAAACTTTTGTTAATGGCGAAGTAGATATGGTATCTGGAATGGGTTACAAAAATAAACAACTATCAAATGGTAAATTTGAAATCAAGGTGGTTGTAACAAATCTTGGTGTATTTGACTTCAATGGAACAGATAATTCTTTGCAGTTGCTTTCTTTGCATCCTGGAGCAAGTGTTGATGATGTAAAGCTTAATACTGGATTTGAGATATCCATTAGTTCCGAAACTATTACACCGATGCCATCAGAAGAAGAGCTTATTTTAATAAGAGAGGTTCTTGACCCTCAAGGTATTCGCAATTCAATTTTTGGAGAATAAATATGCCAAGAAGTAAATCAACAATTACATATAAAAAGAAAGATTCTATTGCCATAGTTTCAATGAATAGACCTGAGTTTAATAATGCACAAAATGGGAAGATGACATATGACTTAGACAAAGCTTTTAAAAAAGCTGTTGATGACGATGACATTAAGGTGATTGTCCTCAATGGAAATGGAAAACATTTTTCTGCTGGACATGATATTGGTACGCCGGGCAGAGACATTGATGTTGAGTATGATCGAAAATCAATTTGGTACGATCATACAAATAAACCTGGAGGTGAATTTTTATATGTCAGGGAGCAAGAGGTTTATCTCAACATGTGCAGAAGATGGAGAGATATGCCTAAACCGACCATAGCCATGGTGCATGGAGCATGTGTGGCTGGAGGATGCATGTTAGCTTGGGTTTGCGATCTCATAATTGCTTCTGATGATGCGTTCTTTGCTGATCCTGTAGTTCGTATGGGCATTCCCGGCGTAGAATATTTTGCACATCCTTATGAGTTAAATCCAAGAATAGCAAAAGAATTTTTATTTTTGGGAGAGAGGATGTCTGCATCTAGAGCATACGAGATGGGAATGGTTAACAAAGTTGTTTCTAAGGAAGAGCTTGAGTCTACTGTAATGGATATGGCAACAAAAATTTCAGCAATGCCAAGATTGGGTTTAACTCTCACTAAACAAGCCATTAATCATGTTGAGGATTTGCAAGGTAAACGAAATGGTATGGAGGCTGCATTTGCTTGGCATCATTTTTCACATGCCCATAATGATCTTACAACTGGAAATGTTCTTGCTGGTTTTGATGCAAAAAAAATGGCTAAATCTCAGCGTACAAAAAAGAAAAAAACAGTGCCAAAAAAAAACTTGGTTGAAAAATCCTCTTCTAAGAAAAAAAGTAAATAAAAGGAAAGAAAAATTAATAAGTTAACGAACATGCTGGGTTGCGAATACCCAATTATTCAAACTGCCATGGGTTGGGTGGCAATGCCTGAGTTAGTTGCAGCATCATCAAATGCTGGAGCTTTCGGATTTCTCGCTTTAGCAACAGCTGGACCGAAAGAAGCTATCGAAATGATGGATCAAACATTAGCTCTTACTGACAAACCATTCGGTATTAATTTTCATATGTTTCAACCTGGAGCCGATGAAATTGTTCAGGGTGTTATTGATAGGAAAATCAAAGCAGTAAGTTACTCCAGGTCTCCGACTCCTGAATTTATTAAAGCATTTAAAGAGGCGGGTGTTATTTGCATTCCTACGGTGGGTGCGCTTAAGCATGCCTTAAAGGCAGAACAACTTGGTGCAGATGCCTTGGTTGTTCAGGGATCAGAGGGAGGTGGACATACTGGCTCGACCCCAACAACTCTTCTTTTGAGCTCTGTGCTCGAAAATGTAAAAATTCCTGTGGTCGCTGCTGGAGGTTTTCGTGATGGCTCCGGATTAGCAGCTTCTCTCGCTTGGGGTGCCAGTGGAATCGCAATGGGCACAAGATTTATGATGACTGAGGAGAGTCCGGTTCCTCACAAAACTAAAAAAGCATATTTATCTGCTGACATAGAGAATATCAAAATAACAAAAAAATTTGATGGCATGTCGCATAGGCTAATATTTAATGATTACATTGCAAAAATTGATAGATCTAACCCATTTAGTCTTTTTATCATTTCTATTACTTCAGCATGGAAATACAAACAATTGACCAAGTCATCTTATTTAGATTTAATGAAATCATTCTTTGCAATGTTAAAAGGAGATGACTTAACAATATCTCAATCAGTAATGTCAGCAAATAGCCCAGCTATAATCCAAAAAGCTATGGTAGAGGGTTCTCCTGATGAGGGGGCTATGCCGTCTGGACAAGTCGCAGGACTTATTTCAAATCTTCCTACATGCAAGGATTTAATTGATCAAATTATGAAAGAGTTTAGTTTCGCAGCAGCTAATTTTAAAAAAATCGAAAAGGACAGCTCATGAGTGTTGAGACATCAATTAGCGAAGGAATAGCTGAAATTATTATAGATTGTCCACCTGTTAATGCATTGACTTCAACTGAGTGGTTAGACCTTGCAATCAATATTGATTATTTATCTCATAATGAAGAGGTTAAGGTATTAGTTCTCAAAGCAAAAGGTAAGGGTTTTTGTGCAGGAGCTGATATTAAAGAGTTACAAGAAGATCCCACAAAAATTGCGGATGTAAATGATGGTTGCTGGAAAACAGCCAGAGCTATTCATGTTTGCAATGTCCCTGTAATTTCTGCTTGTCATGGCTATATTTTAGGAGGAGGCATTTTGCTTGCAGGAGCCTCCGACATAGTTTTAACAACTGAAGATTCTTATTTTGGGTTACCGGAAATTGATAGAGGCGCACTTGGTGGAGGCGCTCACCTCAGTAGGCTATTTCCACTTCAAGCAGTTCGTAAAATGATGTTTACAGGAAAGCCAATTACCGCAAAAAGAGCTTTTGAATATGGGTCTATTGAATCGTTGCATAAAGATGTTGATTCTGTTGATAAAGCAGCTATGGAAATTGCTGCTGATATTGCATCTAAGAGTCCAATTGCCATGAAATTAGCAAAAAAAGCATTAAATGAAATCGAGCACAGTAACGTTGATGAGCATTATAAGTCTGAACAAAATTTTACCCTAGAGCTCTATAAGTCAAAAGACTCCCAAGAGGCTCGAGATGCATTTGTTGAAAAAAGAGATGCAGATTTTAAAGATGAAAATTAATTTTACAAAAGATCAAGACATTTTTAGACAGGAGGTTCGGTCCTGGCTAGCAGACAATGTACCAAAAGAATCACTCCTATCTTTGGATACCAAGGAAGGATTTGAGCAACACAGGCAATGGGAAAAAACATTAAATTCCGGCAATTGGTCTATGGTTACATGGCCCAAAGAATATGGTGGTAGAGGTTTGGATCTAATTCAGTGGTTGATTTTTGAAGAGGAGTATTATCGTGCAGAAGCTCCTACGCGAGTTAATCAAAACGGAGTTTTTCTTCTTGGACCTACATTAATGGAATTCGGTACCCATGAACAGAAATCTAAATTTTTGAATGCAATGGCCACCGGTGATCATATATGGTCTCAAGGCTGGTCTGAGCCCGGAGCTGGAAGCGATATGGCTGCAATTAGAACGACTGCTGTTTTAGAGGGAGATAACTATAGGATAAATGGCCAAAAAACTTGGTCATCCAGAGCAGCATATGCAGATTGGACATTTGGTCTATTTAGAACCGATCTAGATTCTGAAAGACACAGAGGTCTTTCATTCATCTTAGTTCCTTTAGATTTACCGGGAG
This sequence comes from uncultured SAR86 cluster bacterium, assembly GCA_902599315.1. GTDB lineage: Bacteria > Pseudomonadota > Gammaproteobacteria > Magnimaribacterales > D2472 > D2472. The sequence continues at coordinate 634,218 of CACKEY010000001.1, forward strand.
TAACAGTTCGACCAATCCCGCAACTTGATGGCGAACCAGGATTCGCTGAAATATATTTCGATGATGTGATCGTGCCTGTTGAAAATTTATTGGGAGGAGATGGTGAAGGATGGAAGATTGCCATGGCAACAGCAGGTTTTGAAAGAGGCCTTATGTTAAGAAGTCCAGCCCGTTTCCAACAAACAGCAGCAAAGCTACTTAATCTCTATATCGAAAATGAAGAACATTGTTCACCAATGATGCAATCAAAAATTGTGGAAGCCTGGGCTCAATCAGAATCCTATGCTTTAAGTATTTATCATACTGCTTCAAAGATGCTTGCTGGCGGATCGATTGGTTCTGAATCAAGTTTAGGTAAAATCTTTTGGTCTGAATTAGATCATATGATGCATCAAACTGCACTTAAAATTCTTGGCGCCAGCGCTGAATTATCTAATTCTTCTGAGCATGATGCTGCTCAATGGATAAAAGGCTTTATGTTTTCTTATGGCGGACCAATTTATGCAGGCACCAATGAAATTCAAAAAAATATTATCGCTGAGAGACTATTGGGGTTACCAAAGTAGCTTATGAATTTTAATTTTACTGAAGAACAGACTCAATTCAAGGATGTTATAAAATCACTTTTGGCAGATGAATGCACACCCTCATCAATCAGGGATGGTTGGTCTGCAAAAAAATCTTTTAATCAGTCTAGATGGAACAAAATTTCAGAGTTAGGAGTTTTAAGTTCAAATTTATCTGAGGAAGATGGGGGGCTTGGCATGGATCAGGTTGCTCTTGCACTAATGGTAGAGGAAATGGGATATGCTGGTTTACCGGAGCCTGTTGCAGAGCAAACTTTTTTAGTAAATGACCTGATGCCATTGTTTCCAGAAGGCTTGAAGGATGAAATCAAGAGCATTCATGAATCTGGTAATCAATATATTGCATTGGCTCATCCATTATCTCCAAATCCATTATTTTTAGGTCATGCAGCAGCACTTCTTTTATTTGATGAAAGCACTTATCAATTTATTCTTAAAGATGATCTCAATTTCAAGCCACTTGCATCAAATGATCCATCAAGAGAGCTTTCTGCAATTGATTCAATTAAGAAATCTATTTCTTCATCTGAAAACTTTGAAACATTAAACTCTGCAGTTACTGCAAGGGGCTCTCTCATGACAGCTGCTTTGTTAATTGGTTTAGCTCAAAAGATGTTGGATTTGAGTTCTGCATATGTTCTTGATAGAAATCAATTTGGAAAGCCTATTGGATCATTTCAAGCTATCAAACATATGCTTGCAGATATTGCCGTGGAGATTGAGTTCGCTAAGCCCACTGTGTACAGAGCTGCTCATTCATTATTAGATAAAAATCCCAAGTCTAACTTGCATTGTTCTCATGCAAAATATATGAGTGCAAGAGCAGCTGAATTGGCATGCAAAAATAGCATTCAAGCTCATGGTGCTATGGGTTATACATGGGAAATGGACCTCCATATATACATGCGAAAAGCTTGGTCTTTAATGGCATGCTGGGGTAATGAGGACAAGCAACAAGATATAATTTATAAAACACTAACAACTTCAAAAGATGAGTTGGGTGTTTTATACACTTTTTAAAGGAAATTTATGCAAGATGCATTTATAGTAAGCGCCTTAAGAACTCCAATTGGAAAGAAAAAAGGGTCTTTATCAGGCATGCACCCAGCTGATCTTGGAGCATCGGTTCTCTCTGCTACATTTGAGCAAATAGACTTTGATCCTGGCTTAGTTGAAGACGTAATCTTTGGTTGTGTTGATACTGTTGGGCCTCAAGCTGGAGATATTGCAAGAACTTGTTGGCTTGCTGCAGGGTTGCCTGAGCATGTTCCTGGAACAACTGTTGATCGACAATGTGGATCTTCTCAGCAAGCAGTGCATTTTGCTGCCCAAGCAATCATGTCTGGTACATCTGATGTTGTTATTGCTGGTGGAGTACAAAACATGAATATGATTCCTATCTCATATGCAATGTTAGCTGGACAATCATTGGGTTTTGACGATCCTTTTTCTGGATCAAAAGGATGGCTAGAGCGATATGGCAAGCAAGAGGTAAGTCAATTCAATTCTGCCCAAATGATTGCTAAAAAGTGGAACCTTTCCAGGGAGGAAATGGAAAATTATGCCTATCAAAGTCATCAAAAGGCAATGCATGCTATAAAAAGTGGATATTTTGAAAACGAAATTATATCGGTTGGAACATTTTGCCAAGATGAAACTCCCAGGGCTGAAACTTCATTAGAAAAAATGGCCTCACTAAATCCACTGGTCGAAGGTCATGACATCACTGCAGCAATTTCCTCTCAGAATGCCGATGCTTCTTCAGCTATTTTAATTGTTTCCGAGAAAATTTTAAAAGAACACAACCTTAATCCGTTAGCTCGTATTGCTCACATTAGCGTAAGAGCTGATGACCCAATTTGGATGTTAACAGCACCAATCCCAGCTACTGAGTATGCTCTTCAAAAATCTGGTATAAGTCTTAATGACATAGATGTTGTTGAGATTAATGAGGCTTTTGCCTCGGTTGCTATGGCATGGCAAAAAGAAATGAATTATCCGATGAGTAAAATTAATCCTAATGGAGGCGCTATAGCTCTGGGCCATCCTCTTGGTGCGACTGGTGCCAGGCTGATGACAACCATGGTACATACTATGAAAAGAAATAACTTTCGATACGGTTTGCAAACTATGTGTGAGGGCGGCGGACAAGCTAATGTAACTATTTTAGAGAATTGCTCATGAACAATTTATTAACCCCAAATTATCCGAATGGAAGAAACTTGTTTCAGGGAAAGAACATGCTTGTTACTGCTGCAGCCGGCTCAGGAATTGGATTCTCTACAGCAAGAAGATTTCTTGAGGAAGGCGCAAATGTTTTTATATCTGATGTTCATGAGGCTAGATTAGAGCAAGCAATCCAAACCCTTCAAGATTTAAAACTAGGAGAAGTAGATGGATGTATTTGTAATGTTACAAATGACCAGGAGATAGATTCAATGTTCAAACAAGCCTTGACTCGTTTTTCTCATCTAGATGGCGTAATCAATAATGCAGGACTAGGTGGAGAATCGTCTCTAGAGTCAATGACCAACGAAGCATGGAGCTTAGTAATGGATGTTACTTTGAATGGAGCAATGAAAATTATGAGAGCAGCCATACCTATCTTGAAAGATACTCAAGGAGTAATTGTAAATAATGCTTCAGTTCTTGGGTGGAGAGCGCAAGCTGGCCAATCTCATTATGCAGCTGCAAAGGCTGGAGTAATGGCTTTAACAAGATGTGTTGCAATGGAAACTGTCGAATTTGGAATCAGAATTAATGCAGTAGCACCAAGTCTTGCGATAAATCCTCATCTCTCAAAAACTAATTCAGATGAATTAATTTCTGAACTTGCATCTATGGAAGCTTATGGAAGAGGAGCTGAGCCATGGGAAATAGCAAACATTATCTTATTTTTAGCCTCAGATCTTTCTTCTTATATGACTGGCGAAATAATTTCAGCTTCATCTCAAAGAGCCTGATGGAAAAAATAGCAATTCAGATTTGGAAAAACCATGAAATAAATGACGATGATTTTAAAAATTTTTTACTAAATGAAATACCATCCAATTTAAAATCTGACTTAACAAGCTATCAAGTAAATCTTCCAGATAAAGATGTTTCAAAAGCTTCAGGGCTGATTCAATCCTCTTATCCACCAAGCCCAAACGCAATTGTTTTTTTAAAAGTAAAAAGTTTATTTCATGTTGAGCAAAAACTAAAAGCATTTGAATCACATGCTGAAAAACTATTTAGTTACATTGTAAGTGAATCTAAAATTATTGAGGTTGATGAATCAAAAAACTTAAACAAACGAACTGAAGGATTTTCTCAAATTGTTTTTCTTGAAAAGCCAGATAATATCGATAGATTTGATTGGTTTGATCATTGGACTCATCATCACACTAAAATAGCTATTGAGACTCAATCTAATTTTATTTATGTACAAAATTCAGTTGTTAGAAAACTTCAAAAACAAGCGCCAGATTTTATTGCTATTGTTGAAGAATGTTTTCCTAGCCAGGCTATGTCAGATCAAGAGGAATTTTATGCAGCCAGAGGAGATGCAGCCTTGATGAAAAAAAACCTAGAAATCATGATGGATAGTTGTAATGCTTTTATTGATTTTTCAAAAATTGAAGTAATCCCAACAAGCAGATATTTAGTGATATAGTTTATTTTTACGGAGAGAAATATGGAAATTAAAAATGCTTTAATAACGGGAGCAGCCAGTGGAATGGGGAAGATTACTGCAAAGCGTCTTGCTGCAGATGGCGTCCATGTAGCAGCCGTAGACGTCAATGAAGAAAATCTCAATCAACTTAAGCAAGAATCAAATAACATTTCAATTTTTCCTTGTGATCTAGCAGATTCCGAAGCTGTGAAGCAAATGGTTGTTGAGGTCACCAATCAAATCGGATCAATTGATAGAGTCACTCATGCAGGCGCAGTCATGCCAATGGGTAGTATCAAAGATCTAGACTCATCATCTATTAATAATTTAATGCGAATTAATTATGAAGGTACCGTAAATATTGTAAGCAATGTCTTACCATCAATGCTTGAAAAAAATAGTGGTCAAATAATTCTTTTTGGTTCAATTGCAGGCACATGTCCTTTAGAAAATATGTCAGCATATTGCGCTTCTAAGGCAGCTGTGAATATCTTTGGAGAAATCTTAGCAAAAGAGGTCAAAGATACCGATATTAGAGTAATGGTAGTTTGTCCAGCTCAAACAAATACTCCCTTAATGAGATTTGTTGATGAAACTGATGCTCCAGATGTCATTAATAGTGCGGTTGAAAAGGGCATGCTTTGTGATCCCGAAGAAGTGGTTGATCAAATTGAAAAAGATATACTGACCGATAAGATAATTTGCTACCCTACTAAAGAAGCTGTGTATGCTACTAGGATAAGAAGATTTTTCCCAAATTATTGGTGGAAATTAGTTGCAAAAAATTCATAATGGTAAAACTATGTCAGATTTAAACACATTAGCGCCTGATAACAGAGATCTATCAATGTTTCCCGGAGAGTATGGATTACCATTTCTAGGAAAAACTGTTGAATTTGTTAAAGACACGCTCGCCATGTGCAATAAGCATTATGAGAAATATGGACCTGTTTCCCGATTGGATATGGTAAAGAATCAAAGAGTTTTAATGTGTTTAGGTCCAGAATTTAATGAAGCTACATTGTTTGACCCAAAAGGTAATTTCAGTGTTGCTGGCGGCTATGCAAGTTCTTTGGGAGGACTTTATCCTGATGGAATGTTAACAAGGGATGATGCAAAACATAAGAGGACGCGAAGAGCTTCTCAACCTGCATTCAAAAACGATGCATTGAAAACATATGTGGATATGTTAATTCCTATCCAAGAAAGGCGCATTCAAGATCTACCAATCAACGAAGAATTTATTTTTTACGATAATATCCAAAAAACTTTAATGGATGTTGCAGCAAGAGTTTTTATCGGATTAGATGAATTAAGCCCTGAAGCAAAAAAACTTGGACACCTTTTCTCAGAGATAAATGAGGGTTTAATTACTCCACTACCTTATGATCTTCCATTCCTTCAATTTAGAAAATCACTCAAAGCTAGAGAGGAACTAAGACAGTTTTTCATTGAAAATATTCCTAAAAGAAGGGGCAGCAATGGCTTGGATATGTTTACAAGATATTGCAACGCAAAAGATGAAGATGGAGAGTACTTAGATGATATTGATATTGATGGACATATTGCATTTTTACTATTTGCTGCATTTGATACTACAACAAGTGCTTTAACAAATATTCTTTATTACCTAGGAAAAAATCCTGAATGGCAAGATAAAGTTAGAAATGAAATTTTTAGTGTTACTAACGAAATGCCAACTTTTGAAGACTTGGCTGAAATGAATTTGACTGAGTATGTATTTCAAGAAACCTTAAGATTTTATCCTTCCGTGATGGTTTTAAACAGGCGCACAACAAGGGACGTGAATGTCGCTGGTTATGATATTCCTGCAAACACTGTAGTAATGATCAGCCCGCCTTTCACCCATAGAATGGAGCAATGGTGGGATGATCCTTATACTTTTGATCCAATGAGATTTTCCCCCGAGCGAGCCGAGCATAAAAGACATGGTTTTAGTTATGTCCCATTTGGCGGCGGGGCGCATAAGTGTATTGGAATGCACTTTGCAATGATGAATGCGAAATTATATTTATTTAGGCTTCTTAAAAACTATAAGATCAATTTAAGATCTGATTACGATCCTGCTTTTCAGCATGTTCACTTGCCTCGTCCTGTCGATGGCCTGCCAATAACGCTTACTAGGATTTAGTTCATGATTCCGAAAGGATCTTTTATTGAAGTTAATGATGGCTTCAAATTTCATTATTATGATGAAGGTGATGGTCATGTTGTCCTTCTTTTACATGGAAGTGGTACTGGAGCATCTGGACATACAAATTTTAAAAATAACTTTATTGCCTTAAGCGATGCAGGTTTCAGAGTAATTTTGCCAGATCTTCCTGGATACGGATTTTCATCTAAGCCAGATAATGAAACTTATTCATTGCAATATTTCAACAAAAAAATAATTGAGTTTGTTGATGCCCTTAAAATAGAAGAATTTTCTTTATTGGGAAATAGTTTAGGCGGTGCATTATCAATTGGTCTTGCTTTAGATCATCCTGCAAGAGTTAAGAAGCTAATTTTGATGGCTCCAGGAGGTATAGAGGATTTTGAAGTTTATAACTCAATGCCTGGGATTAAGAAACTACTCTCTGATTTTTTAGGTGGTGATATGGATCAAGAGAAAATAGAGGGCTTGCTTGAGTTATTTCCATATGACAAATCAATAATAACTAAAGAGATGATTGATGAGAGAATGGAAATTCTGCCGCTAATGAATTCCCAAGTAATGGCAACAATGGATATACCCAATATGGAATCAGATCTTCCATCTATTACTCAACCAGTTCTGGCTTTTTGGGGCATGAATGATCAGTTCATTCCAGTTTCAGGCGCCATGAAAATAGGTAATGGTTGCCCAAATTCCCAGATAATGCTTTTTAGTCAATGTGGACACTGGGTCATGATTGAGCAGGAAACAGTTTTTAATAATACTTGTATAAACTTTTTAAATTCTTAGTGTATGAACCCTGGTACTATTGCTGATATCGCGTTTGAGTTATTTTCAGCATTAAAAAAGCAAAAAATGATTCAGCCTTTGACTGATAGGTATCCAGATATAGATATCAATGATGCATATCAGATTTCTAAGAAATTTCTTTCTCATCGGGAGATTGAGGGAGAAAAAGTTATTGGTAAGAAAATTGGTGTAACAAGTATTGTTGTGCAAGAAATGCTTGGTGTAAATCAACCGGACTTTGGCTTTTTAACTAATACAATGCATGTTAAAAATAAATCAAATTTTTTAATTTCAGAGTATTTAATACAACCAAGAGCTGAAGCTGAAATTGCTTTCATTTTAAAAGAAGACCTCCATGGACCAGGTATTACCAAGGAGGATGTTATTGCGGCAACTGAAAAAATTATTCCTTGCTTTGAAATAGTTGACTCAAGAATAGATGATTGGAAAATTAAGATTCAAGATACTATAGCAGACAATGCATCTTGTGGAATTTTTGTATTAGGTGAGGGTGCAGTTTCTCCAAATAAGTTTGCAATGGATGAACTAGAGGTTGAAGTTTTTAAAAATGACGAGTTTCTTTCTTCAGGTAAAGGTTCTGCAGTTCAAGGGCATCCTGCCGAAGCTGTTGCATGGTTGGCTAATACTTTAGGTGAATATAATATACCATTGCTAACAGGAGAATTTATTTTATCTGGCTCATTGGTGCCATTAGAACCTGCCGTAGCCGGAGATAAATTTAGAATGAATCTTAAAGGCGTTGGAACCTGTGAAATCAATTTCACTTAATTATGAATAAAACAAAATGTGCAATTATAGGATCTGGAAACATTGGAACAGATTTAATGCTTAAAATTATTCATACCTCTGATTATTTAGCATTGAATGGCGTCATTGGGATTGATCCTGAGTCAGAGGGTCTTGCTATGGCAAAGTCTTTAAATATTCCAATTTCCTCAGATGGACTTGAGGGATTTATGCAAATGCAAGAGTACCAAGATACTTTGATATTTTTTGATGCTACTTCAGCAGGTGCACATAAAACTCACCATGATTTAATTGCAAAAGATAAAAAGCAGATGATTGATTTAACTCCAGCCGCAATAGGGCCATATTGCGTTCCAGTTGTGAATTTGTCTGAGCACTTAAAAGAACAAAATGTAAATATGGTTACATGTGGAGGTCAAGCAACTATTCCAATGGTTGCTGCAGTTAATCAAGTGTCTAGCGTAAAATATGCTGAAATAGTTGCATCAGTCTCTTCCAAGTCTGCAGGGCCGGGAACTAGAGCAAACATTGATGAGTTTACTCAGACCACAGCCCTTGGTCTCGAAAAGGTTGGTGGTGCAGATAAAGCAAAAGCAATAATTGTATTAAATCCAGCTGAACCACCATTGTTGATGAGGAACACTGTCTTTACCTTGTGTGATCCTACTGATCAGGAGTTAGTAAAAGAAAGTATTGAGTCAATGGTTAAAAGAGTTCAATCTTATGTACCGGGCTATCGACTTAAACAAGAGGTTCAATTTGAAAGATTTGGTTCTAATAATCCTTGTTCCATTCCTGGATATGGTGAATTTGAAGGTTTAAAAGCTTCAATTTTTCTTGAAGTCGAAGGAGCTGGTCACTATCTTCCTAAATACGCAGGAAATTTAGATATCATGACTTCAGCCGCAATGGGAACAGCTCATGAGCTTATAAAGTTAAATTCATGAAAAAGTTATATATTCAAGATGTGACACTAAGAGATGGTATGCATGCTATCCGTCATCAATACGGACTTGATCATGTGATTGAGATTGCAAAGGCCCTGGATGATGCAAAAGTTGATGCCATTGAGGTTGCTCATGGGGATGGGTTGGCAGGATCATCATTTAACTATGGTTTTGGCGCACATACAGATAAAGAATGGATAGGCGCCGTTGCTGAAAATTTGAAGCATTCAAAGTTAACAACCTTAATCTTGCCAGGTATTGCTATAAAAGAAGACCTCAAGTGGGCATGGGATCTTGGAGTTAGATCAGTAAGAGTTGCAACGCATTGCACGGAAGCAGATGTTTCAAAACAACACATAGAATTTGCTAGAGAGTTGGGAATGGATACTATTGGTTTTTTAATGATGTCCCACATGACCTCACCATCTAATTTAGCAAATCAAGCTAAGCTTATGGAGTCATACGGTGCTGAATGTGTTTATGTTGTTGATTCTGGGGGCGCATTAAGCATGGAAGATGTAGCTGATCGGTTTAAAGCTTTTAAAGATACATTAGATCCAAAAACTCAAACAGGTATGCATGCTCATCATAATCTATCATTGGGTGTATCTAACTCTATTGTTGCAGTTGAAAATGGTGCAAATCGTGTTGATGCAAGTTTAGCTGGAATGGGAGCAGGTGCAGGTAATGCTCCACTTGAAGTTTTTGTTGCAGCCATTGATAGACTTGGATGGTCACATGGAACAGATTTATTTAAATTAATGGATGCTGCAGAGGAGTTGGTTAGACCTTTACAAGATAGACCTGTAAGAGTTGATAGGGAAACTTTAACCTTAGGTTATGCAGGCGTTTATTCATCTTTCTTAAGACACGCTGAGTCAGCTGCTGAAACCTATAATTTAGATACTAGAGAAATTTTGGTTGAGTTGGGCAAAAGAAAGATGGTTGGTGGTCAAGAGGACATGATAGTTGATGTTGCACTTGATTTAATTAAACAAAAATCTAAGTCATGAAAATTGGCATGACCCTTCCGGTCATGGAACCTGATCTTACAAGAAAAGATCTGGAAAAATGGACTAAAAAAATTGATACAGGCCCTTGGTCTCACATTGCTCTGGGAGAAAGAATTTTATTTCCTAATCCTGAATTTATTTCTACCTTAAGTGCTGTAGCCGCTTGGACTAATCGAGTAGAGATTATTGCAACTGTGTCTATTCTAACAATGCATAATCCAATTCTTAGCGCTAAACAATTCGCAACAATTGATTTGCTTGCAGAGGGCAGATTCACTCTTGGTGTTGGTGTTGGAGGTAGAGAAGAAGACTATACTGCTATTGATTCCAATTGGTCAGATAGAAGATGGGCAATTCTTGCAAAAAATGTAAAAACAATGAAATCAGTTTGGTCGAAAGATTTTCATAAAGAAATGGGTCCAAACACTTATTCTAAGACTGGACCTCAAATTTTAGCAGGCGCGGTTGGACCAAAGGCTATGTCTATGTCAGCTGATTTTGCAGAGGGATTAGCAGGTTTTTCATTTAATGCAGATCTTAAAGAAATTAACGATTCTTTTATCAGAGTAAAGGAAGCGTTTATTCAGAAAAAAATTTCTCCAAGATTAGTAACAAGTTTTTGGTTTGGATTAGGAGAATCGGGTCGGGAAGATATTAAGACTCACTTAACAAGATATTTAGGCTGGATGGGTGATGATCTTGCAAAAAATTTATCTGAAATAGCTGGATTTTCTGGCAATCAAAACGAACTATATAATTTTTTAGATGAAATTAAAGGATTGGGTGCAACAGATACTCTGTTGGTGCCTACTTCAAAGGATATCAGCCAGCTTTCAATGGCTGAAGAGGTAGTGTCTGAATTCAATCAGAAATCAAGCAATTGACTAATTTGATCTACTGATTACTCGATGATTAATTTCAATATATATATAATAGTAATTTTTGGTTGATTATTTAGGAGAAAATTTTGACTGATCAAGAGCTCATAGCACCTGATTTACCGGAACAGAGAGATCCAAAGAAAGCTCAACTAAAGCCTGGATGGTATAAAGTTGCTGATAGCAATGACATTGGTTCAATGGAGGCTATACAAGTGGATGATTTTCCTACGCAAATCGTAGTATGGAGAGGCAAAGATGATCAATTATCAGCTTTGGATTTGTATTGTAGACACATGGGTGCATCATTGGCTTGTGGAGAGGTTGAAGAGGATGGAATAAGATGCCCCTTCCATGCGTGGCGATGGTCTGGAGAGGGTTCATGCAATGAAGTGCCTTATGCAAAGAGGATACCTCCAAAAGCTGTTACTCGTTCATGGGAAGTGGATGAACTTGACGGCTCAATTTATGTTTGGTTTGATAGAGATGGTAATTCTGCAGATTTAAATGGAGAAAGAATAGATGAACTCAGTTTTTAAAGAAGATGTTTTAACTAGCGACCTTCCTGATAGATTCCCTAGAGGTTGGTTTGCGCTTGGTCATCAGAGAGATTTTCCTGTTGGAGAAACTAAAAATATATTTGGATTTAACAGAAAAATTAAGGTTCTTAGAACCAATGATGGAATTAGTATTGATGTTGGTGACGGAGAATCATGGCCAGTTTTGGAAAGGAATCAAATGATTTTAGTTTGGCATGATGTTGAAAAAGGAGATCCTGATTATCTGCCAAAAAAAATAGATGAGTGTTACTCCGATGAGTGGTCAGACTATGGAATGGCTAGTTTTGTAGTTAAAAATAATTGCCGTGAATTAATAGATAATATGGCAGATAAAGGTCATTTTGGTCCTGTGCATCAGGCTCCATTCGAAGGCTTTTGGAATGAAGCTAAGGATCATACCTATACCCAAGAAATGACAGCAGACAGTCCTATTCTTGGACGCGATCTTTTTTCACAAGCAACTTATGAAGGTCCAGCCTATATGACAACATACATGAGTGCAGTACATGACGGCATGAAGGTGGAGAGCAGGCTTGCAGTAACTCACATTCCATTAACATTGACTTCATTTCAAATTAACTTTGGAGTAATGGTTAAAAAAGTTCCTGGTATGTCAGCCGAAGATGAAGCAGCTTTTATTCAAGGATATGTTGATGCAAATAATTATGCTTTTGGACAAGATGTTGCGATTTGGGAAAATAAGATCTACATACCTGATCCTGTGGTGTGTGATGGAGATGGTCCACTTAGAAAATTAAGAAAATGGTATGGACAATTTTTAGTTAATAGAGCTGATATTCCCTCTGGCTTAGATCTTAAAAAAAGAGAATTCTAACTCTCAAATAAAAAGTATTTTATAAAGTGAAAATTTCGCTAGATGATCTTGACCATAAAATCCTAGAAATCTTAGAGCTCGATGGCCGTGCACCAGCGAAATCCATTGCTGAAAAATTATCTATCAATGAAGTAACGGTTAGTAAAAGATTATCGAAAATCATCGATGGTGGTTTTTGCAAAATTATAGCTATAGCTGACTTTGAAAAGTGTGGCTATGATTATTTGCTTCCTATAGGTATTAGAGTGCAGGGTGATAAATTAGAGGAGGTAGCCGAGATACTCTCTAATCAAAAAGAAATTTTTAGCGTTAATGTTGTGAGTGGAATTCAAGATATAGAAATTCTATGCGCTACCAAAAGTCTGCATGAAACAAAAATTTTTTTAGATGAAACATTACCATCAATTGTCGGAATAAAGAGTATTGCTCCTGCAATAGCATCAAGTGTGTATAAATTTGAAACCGATTGGACTCCCTTTGCAAATGAAGCTTGATCAAACTGATAAAAAAATTATTCAATTACTAGGCGCGGATGCAAGAATGTCAAATAACCAAATGGCGAAAGTGATAGGAGTTACAGAGGGCACTGTTAGAAATAGAATTCAAAAACTTATTCAAAACAAAGTAATAAAAATTTCTGTAATCAATAACATTAATCGTTTAGAAAATCCTTCTTTAGCTTTTGTTGGTTTAGATGTTGAAACCCGCTCAAAAGATTCAGTTGCTAAGGCTCTTTCAAAGATGAAAGAAGTAAGATTTGTTTCAACATTATTGGGCCGCCATGATCTAATGGTTTTTATTCTTGCGGAGGATGTAACTAAGCTTTCAAAAGTACTATATGAGGAAATTGCCTCTTTGCCTGGCGTAAG
>CACKEY010000002.1 GCA_902599315.1 uncultured SAR86 cluster bacterium
CATAAAAAAATGGGCATTTTTGATTTTTGGAAAAATAAACCTTCAGTTACAAATGATGAGGGTTTTCAAAAACTTCTTAAGGAAATGTCTGATTCAATCGGTGCAGATAAATTTAATGAAATAGCAAAAAAAACCCATGCTGATTTGAAAGATGGAAAAATTATTAATCTTTACGAAGAGCTTTCAAAAAATGTTGATAAAGAAAGGTTATCTCAAGCTGGCGATAAATTCCAAGAGCTGCATGATAATGTAAAAAATAGTTTTGGTGGAGGAACTACAAATGACAATATTCCTCACGGAGTTGGAAGATTCGGTTTAGACAGCACCAATCCGGTTCCTGTTAATGGTATTGCCGGTGGGTATGAGTATTTAGGCGAGTTAAAGGATAAAAAAGGTAATACTGTAGCTTACAATAGGCTTGGTGCAATAAGCGTAAATGGAATATCAGGCTTAGTTGACCAATATGAAATCTTTGATTCTGATGGAACTAAGATTTGCGAGATATACCTCTCTACATACAACAGTAAAAATTCCCAGGAAAGGCCGCAGGGCCTGTATTGAGATAATTCCTTATCTTTTCTATGTTTGAGCTTCTTGTAAGCATCTTTGGAATCGGATTGATATACTCTGTAATTACCCTCAACAGACCTTCAAAAAATCAGGTAGATACAAACCCAAAATTTAAATCGCTTGAAGATTACAAGAAAGAGATTAAAAATTATAGAGACATAAAAGAAAAAAACTTATTAAGAGAGAATGCTGCATTCTTTGATGATTTATTTGAATATCCTTTAACAAAAGAACAAAGAATAGCTGTAATAAATGACTCAAACTCCGCATTAGTACTTGCATCTGCTGGCTCTGGAAAAACATCAACCCTTTTAGGTAAATATCTATACTTAATTAATAAAAGGAAGATTTCTGAAGAAAAAATTCTAATACTATCATTCGATAATACTGTACAAAAAGATATATTAAAAAAAATAAACCCATATAAATTAAAACCAAAAACCAGCACATTTCATGCATTAGGAAATAAAATTATTCAATCAGATGCAGGCTATAAAAAATCTTTTGGGGCTATAGCTAGAGAGGATAAAGAGCATTTATTGGTTACAGAAAATATCCAAAAATGCGTAGATCACGCAATGCAAAAAGATTCAAATTTAGAATCATGCATTATAGATTTCAAGGCACTTTGTCCATTTCACAGAATTGAAACATTCGCTAATTCCATAGAGGAATATAATTCAGCGATCTCAACCTATCCTCATATCCGAGAAAAACATCGAACAGGTGATGAAGATAGATCTCTTACAATACCATCCTTGCAACCAGGGGTCTTTGTTAGATCGCAAGAAGAACTAACTATTGCAAATTTTTTATACATTAATTCAGTTAATTTTGAATATGAGAAATCATTTAAAGTCACATCAAGTAATATCGTTGACGAGGGGCCATATCATCCTGACTTCTATTATCCTGAAATTGATCTTTGGCATGAGCATTTTGCACTTGATATTGATGGTAATGCACCAAAAGCATTCAGAGGTTATGAAGAAGAAGTCAAAATAAAGAAAAAAATTCATGAAGAATCAAAATCTAATTTTATATACTCTCTCTCTGCTGAATTTGAGACGGGCGATGTATTAGATAAATTAAAGGAGAGTCTCGTCAGCAAAGGGGTTTGCTTTAAGCCAAGAGACATAAAAGAGATAAAAAATAGACTTCAGAGTTTATATTTTGATGATACATATAAATTAATACGCGATGTCATCAAATTGCAAAAAGGAGCAAATTTAAGCTTGGAAGAATCTGTTAAAAAAATAGACTCGCTACAAGATAAATTTAGGGCACAAAAATTTAAATCAATATACAAGCCAATATATTCATCTTATCAAGAAATTCTGAATGAAAATGATGAGCTGGATTTTGAAGACATGATAAATGCTGCCACTGAAATATTAAAACAAGGTGGTAAAAAAACACATCATTCAAGCTCGTATAATAATATTGAGTGGGTTCTGGTTGATGAGTTTCAAGATATATCTTTGTGCAGAGCAAGATTCTTAAGGGCACTGAGAGATAATGGATATTTTGGTGGCTCAAAACTTTTTTGTGTAGGCGATGACTGGCAGTCAATATATGCCTTTGCCGGCTCAGATTTATCTCAACTACATAATTTTCAAGATAATTTTTATCTAGCCAATACTGCTTTTCAAATCGATGAAGAGGGAAGCAATAAAAAAATTTGGTTTAAAGAGCAATATGCTAATAATCACGAGTTGCGATTAAGTTATCATTCAATGATATATAACTCCAAAGAGAACAATAAAGTAAATATAAATAAAATTCTAGATCCTGAATTTAGTAGATTTTTTATTACTACAAATCATAGAAATGATTTATCAATCTCCTCATTAGGAGCTGAATTTATTCAGAAGAATCCTAATCAAATAAAAAAAGACATTTATGCTATAAATTCTTTTTATCAAAATATTCCTAACAAAGCTCTCAATGTTTGCAAATGTGATGAATATGGAGAACTCGAAATACAAAAAATTCTGTTAAAAATACCAGAACATACTTCTATAAGGATTTTAGCAAGAGAAAATGCTCAACTAGCTAAAATTAATGTTGCAAAAATATTAAAAAGATTTCCAAATTATGATATTGAAAAATCATCAATACATGCTTCAAAAGGACTAGAATCTGATTATGTGATCATTATTGGGTTAGAAGGCGGCTTGAATGGTTTTCCCAAGAAAAAAGAAGATGATCCACTTAAGAAGGTCTTTAAATCTATTAGCGATCAATTTCCTGATGCAGAAGAGCGAAGAGTATTTTATGTTGCAATAAGTAGAGCTAAATATGGAGTTTACTTGTGCCATAAATCAACATCCCAGTCTGAATTCATTAATGAAACATCGAAAATAGCTACTAAACTTAATATTCCATTAAATAAATATAATTTTTCTTTTTCAAGCATGGATTGCCCTAACTGTAAGGCTAAAGGAAGAGCTGGGACACTTTCACCTCAAGTAAATTTTAGAAAAGTTAAAGAAAATCCTAACGCTAAACCATTAATATTTTTAACTTGTAACTTTTCAAGAAAAAATAAAGATGCTTTGCATTGTGACTATGAACCAGATTTTAAATCTCAAGTTAAGTGTTTTATGTGTAATGAAAGTGATAAAGATGGAAATTTATTTATTAAAGATATAATGGGCAATTTATTTGTATGCTGTACCAATTCTTCATGCAAAATTAAGATAGATTTTTTTAATTTTAGAAATGCTGCAAAAATTCTTCAAAAGAGATTAATTAATTAATATCAATGGCATATTCTTTTAGAATTTTTAAAGGAACTAACTCTAATGTTTTTTCATGGGTTTTGGTCAAGTAAATCTTTGGTGCACAATTAGCTTCATAGGCTTCAACCCATCTAGGTGCACACAAACACCAATCATCACCCTCATTTAAGCCAGGGAAACCATACTCAGGCATAGGAGTTGATAGGTCATTGCCTTGAGCTTTAGAGAAAGCGAGAAACTCGTCAGTCATATGAGCGCATACCGTATGCATGCCATGATCTTGATCCATAGTCTCGCAAGAACCTGAGCGAGTGAACCCTGTCATTGGCTCTTCGCAGCAAATTGGCAATGGCTCACCAAATACATTTAATTGTTCCATAGGATAATTATAAAACTTATTTAGTTAATTGGAGAATCTCTCCAGGCTTAGGTGATATAAAAAAATTCAGTGCTAAGTTTTTGTCTTTGAGGGCTTGTTTTAATCTTGCTGGAGGTTCAAGAACAGGTTCATCGGTTAGTACAAAAGTTCCCCAGTGCATGCCGAAGGAATGTGGGCTTTTTAGATCTAATGCAATTTGTATAGCCTCTTCTGGGTTAACATGAGAGTCTTTCATAAACCACCTAGGATCATAAGCCCCTATAGGTATGAATGAATAATCTGGAGATCCCAAGCGCTGATAAGTTGTCTTGAAATCACTTGAATATCCTGTGTCGCCAGCATGATATAAAGCCAAATCCTTTGTTTGCATAAACCAACCACCCCAAAGACTTTTATTGCGATCAAAAAGACCACGCTTTGACCAATGCTGAACAGGTGTAAAATTAAAAGTAGTCTCACTATGACTGAATTCATCCCACCACTTCATCTCATAAACATTTTTAATACCAGCTTTGGTAAGCTTTTGGCCATCGCCGATAGGTACTAAAAAAATAGTTTTAGAATTAAGTTTATTTAATTTTTTAAGTGACCAGATATCCAAATGATCATAATGATTGTGACTCACAACCACTAAATCTATTTTAGGTAAATCGCTTAGACTCATAACTGCAGGAATCATTCTTTTTGGTCCGGCAAAGCCAATGGGTGATGCTCGTTTTGAGAAGATCGGATCAGTTAAAATATTAATATCGCCATTATTAATAAGATAGGTTGCATGTCCTATCCAAACGGCATAGTTGGTTTGATCAGGAGCCAATTCTTGCCACTGAGAAGAAGTTTCAATTTCTACCCTTTTTGGCCCTTTTTCACCATCAAAAACCCATGTCATTAGCTGGCCAAAAGTCTTACCATTTTGCTGATCATTTGTATTTTCATAAGTTTGTGCAGCAACAAAACCTGCATATAGAAAAGTAATAACAAGGAATGCTAAAGAGTATTTCATAGTTACTATATATTACGGAATGTAATGAATGGGTGATGACCAAACTCGCTCTTGAATGGTCTTAGGCATATCAGATCTAGGTTCAACGTTATTTCTAATAGCATCCCAAGTACTCCATCTACACGTAGGATTTTCCATGGCTCTTACGTAATAAAAAGCTCTTTGTTCAATTTTAAAGGTTGGATCATTCCAAAAAGTTTTCAATTCAGCAGCTCCAGCATCTTTAGAAAATTTACAAGTTGAAATATCAACCTTGGCATTATTATCTGGACATCGATATGTATCTGAGTCAGGCACCCCGCCATCAGAACATGCGACATCAAACACCTGCTCTTGCGGATCACCATTCTCATCTACAAAACCTTTTATAATTTGCACTCTTTGCAAAGGTGCTGAGAATGTATCTCTTACAGCCCAAACAAAAAAACTAGGTGTTTGCTGACCAACACCATCAAGATCTGCTCCCATGGTTTTAGCATTTGAATATAAATACTCAATTAAATCACTATCATTAATTTTTTTGACATCCATGTCATAGCCTGCAAAAAACCTTATTGTCATCCTAGGTCCAGTTGTAGCAAATGATTCTTTTCGCCTAAAAGCGTCATAGATACTATTTCTTGTATTTTCTTCTGCCCATACCCCTGCAAGTCCTGCTGCACCCCAAGTGATGGATGATGAATTCATATATTGATTTCCATCAACCTCTTCAAAAAGCTGACCTGATGCAAGCATGGCAGGATCAGTCACTGGAATAGATCCTCGTAAGGCAGCACTAGAATCTAACAAACCGACTTTCGAAAAGAAGTTATCCTCCTCCTGAGAAGAAGCTGCTGTATGAGAATCACTCGAACCAATTAATCCAAATTTATAAGGATTAAAGCCTTCAGTTTGTTCCATTTTTATACCTTCTAACAATGCATGTCGGACATAACTACCCTTAGGCTCTGAAAAGCTTTGAGTTGCAACTTTAAAGGGCATGATTTCAAAGTCTGCCCACTCATCATTAGTAGACAGTACTGGGTGGGTATCTGATGTTCCTTTTACTTGTGTGATCTCAACTATTGGTTCATTTCGCATTCTGAGTTTGGCATATTCTTTAGTGAATGGCTTTCCAAATGAGTCTGTTAAGGCAAACATGAAACCGTCTGATCCATTAGAATTATGTGGAATAGCTAAACTTTCAATACCGTCCTCTCTTAATCTATCCATCCATTGCCATAAACCCTCAGGATCATTTGAATTAGCTCTGCTGTAGGGCACCGAAGGAATGCGGTTACTGTCTCCTCTAAAGATAACATTTCTGTGAAGATTCCCCATATCTGGGGTTGATGCAGTGTATTCGTAACCAATGAAAGTTGTAAAATTACCAGGGTCATTATGCCTTTGAGCGGCACCTACGGTATCAGCCCAAGCCCTTCTACTGATACTATCTACATATCTAATATCAAGCTTTTGTTCTCTTAGGGCATTGACTGTGTTTACTAAAAAAGCTCCAAAAGCCTCTGTTCTTCTTGGAATAGTTGAAATATTTAAATTTTCAGGACTGTTAATGTCATTCACAGGAGCGCTCGATGGAGCCTCATAATACTGTGTTCCAGGAGTTGCTGCTTCTTCAACATGACCTAAAAAAGTTCCATGATCGGTCACACCATAAAAATCAAGGGGTCTATCTATGCTTACATCGAAACCACCAGGATGCTTAATGGGTTTTCCTTTAGCAAATTCGTAGGCATCATCAGGCGTCGCTAAAGTTCCAAAAATATAAGCATCAAACGAATAAGTTGTGTGGACATGCAAGTCACCAAATAAAGGCACCCTGCTAGCACTAAGCTTTGGATCTAAGTTCATGTAAGGATCTACAGCTTGAAAATCCCAATCAATGGGTTGTTGGCTAGCTAGGCCTACTCTTGCACCAGCTATATTAAGAAAGCTATCAGATTCAGGTTCTTGAGCTGGCTCTGAGCAGCTAAAAATTAATGTGAAAGCAAATATCAAACCTATGCTTTTATTCAATTTATTTCCTTTAATTTAATCTATTAGCCTATTATGTTTAACTTCAATTAAATGCTCAATACTAAAAAAAATTTTATGTGTCTAATTAATGTAATCTAAAATTTAAAAATATATTTTAAGGATTTCTATTATAATCTTGATTAAAGAATGCGCCCGTAGCTCAGCTGGATAGAGTACTTGGCTTCGAACCAAGGGGTCGGGAGTTCGAATCTCTCCGGGCGTGCCAACGAAATATATTATGATAAAGATACTAAGCCTTTTACTAATAATAATTATGTCTAACTCTGGATATGGATACGATCGAATCACCGGTGAAAAATTTGCCAGTAGGTCCGAGGTTATAGGACAAAATGGAATGATCGCCACCAGTCACCCTCTTGCAACTCAAATTGGTTTAGATGTTTTAAAACAAGGGGGAACTGCTGTAGATGCAGCGATCGCAGCTAATATTGCTCTGGGTCTAATGGAGCCAACTGGTAATGGAATTGGGGGGGATTTATTTGCGATTGTTTGGGATGCTAAAACAAAAAAGCTTCATGGATTAAATGCCAGTGGACCTGCGCCTAAAAATATTTCTATTGAATATTTTCTTGAAAAAGGGCTCAGCAAAATTCCAGCATATGGCCCTCTTCCAGTCACTGTTCCTGGGGCTGTAGATGGCTGGGTAAAGTTACATGAAAAATTTGGTAAATTGGAATTTAAATCTTTATTTGAGCCAACAATTAAATATGCAAACGAAGGTTTTCCTGTTACAGAACTGATTGCATATTATTTGGGTCGATCTAAAGAGCGTTTTGAAGATTATCCTAACTTTAAAGAAGTGTGGATGAAAAATGGAAAAATGCCTACCAAAGGTGAAATCTTTAAAAATCCTCAGCTGGCAAAAACATTAGAAATAATTGCAGAAAAAGGAAGAGATGGTTTTTATGAAGGTGATGTTGCTAAAACCATGGCAGACTTCATTCAGTCTCAAGGGGGATTCTTAACTTATGAAGACATATCCTCTTTTCACTCAGAATGGACTCCTCCAGTTTCTTCAAATTATCGAGGATATGATGTTTGGGAACTTCCACCAAATGGTCAGGGCATCGCCGCCTTGCAAATTTTAAATATTCTAGAAAATTACGATATTCAAAAAATGGGACTTTTTAACTCTGAATATATCCATTTATTTACTGAAGCAAAAAAGTTAGCATTTGCAGATAGAGCTCAATATTATGCTGATCCTAACTTTTCCAAAATTCCTGTAAAACAACTAATTTCAAAATCGTATGCTAAGGAAAGATTGAAGCTAATTAATCTTAAAAAAGCTGCAAAATCAGACCGAGCTGGTGCTCTTGAATCAGGAGATACGATATATCTTACTGTAGCAGATCAATATGGAAATATGATCTCTTTGATTCAAAGTAACTATCGAGGAATGGGTTCTGGAATGGTTCCGCCGGGACTCGGTTTTATGCTTCAAGATAGGGGTGAACTATTTAGCCTTGATAAAAATCATAAAAATGCCCTTGAGGGAGGCAAGAGACCTTTTCATACAATTATCCCAGCCTTTGTTACAAAAGACGGTGAGCCTTTTATGAGTTTTGGTGTTATGGGCGGAGCTACTCAGCCTCAAGCTCATGCACAAATTATTATTAACATGGTAGATTTTGGTCTTAACCTGCAAGAAGCTGGAGATGCGCCAAGGATTGTTCATAGTGGCTCATCTCAACCTACTGACGAAATAATGACTGACGGAGGAACTTTAAGCCTTGAAAGTGGTTTTGGAAGAGAAATTGAAGCTAAGCTATCCTCAATTGGGCACAAAATTAAATATCAAAAAGGTATCTTTGGAGGATATCAAGCAATTATGCTTAAAGACGGTGTTTATTATGGCGCTTCAGAAACAAGAAAAGATGGACAGGCAGCAGGATATTAAATATTTATTAACTCATTCTTTTTAAAGCACATAGTTTATTGCCTGAAGGATCTCTTAGATAGGCTAAATACATATTTGTACCCATTAACTTTTTAACATCCCTAACGCCAGGAGGATCTTCACAGGTTTCTCCTCCATTATCTAATCCAGCTTGATGCCAAGCATTACCAGTCTCTTCATCAGGAACCAAGAAACCAATTGTACTTCCATTACCAATTGATGATGGTTCATCATTTATGGGCTCAGAAATAATAAACATATTATTTTCATGGATATATAAATATCTTGTATGTCCGGTAGGATTAACAGATAAAATTCCTGGCTTACAACCAAGTGTCCCTAAAACTGCATCGTAAAACACTCTTGATGCCTCGATGTCATCTGCTCCAACCATAATATGACTAAACATATAAACCTCTCAAAAATTAAAAATCATAGCTGTTTTTCAGCACCCTGATCTAGGATATCTTGAAATCCACCTAAATTAAAAATATTTTTATATCCAATTTTTTTTAAATTATAGCCAGCTATAGCTGATCTTACTCCAACTGCACAATATACATAGATAGATGTCTCAAAGGAGACCTCATCATTATTATTTAGCCTAAATTCAATGACGCCTTTAGGAATGTTAACCGACCCTTTAACTGAACCTGATGCTTGAAGTTCTTCAATTTGCCTTACGTCAATCATGATTTTTGCATTTAAGTCATTTTGAAAATCAGCTAATGTAACCCTAGGAATGACGTCGTCCGCTCTTAATAATAGTTCTCGTGTATAGCTCATGATTAATTTGGAGATTTTGGTTTTATAACTGAATTAGCAAAATACATACCCATCATAACAAACATAAAGCCACCAAATATTATTAAAGTAATATTTTCATTTAAAAAAATTGCACCCCAAATAATACTAAAGACAGGAAGCAAGTAAGTAAGCGTAGAGGTTTTTACAGCACCAATTCTATCTATGAGTCTTACATAGGCAAGATAGCCTATTCCAGTTGAAACAACAGCAAGCCATAATAATGCCAAAAAGGAATTTAAATTTGGCATTTGATTAGGAAGATTGAAAGCTGCTAGAGGCAACATTAATAATCCTCCAAAAAGCATCGACCATCCTATAAGCACTATTTTATTTGAGTTTTGATGGTATTTTTGAAGGTAATTTCCATTAAATGCATAACAAAGTGACCCTACCAATGCACACATGCTGGCTAAAATTGTACTAGAACCATTGGCAGGGTTAACCAAAATTACCACGCCAATGAAACCAAGAAAAAGACCAGCAATTTGTTTTGAAGATATGAGTTCCTTTAACCAAAAATAAGCAATAATAGTTGTCAAAAAAGCAGTAGTTCCATTGAGAATGCCAAGCATGTTAGATGTGGCGCCAAGTGAAGCAAATGCAAAAAGTGTAAATGGCAATGCATTGCTAACGACAGCAATTATAAGAATGCTGGGCAAATATGGTTTGAATTGAAGTCTGTTTTGCTTTTTTAATAACAAGGGCATAAATACAAGGCCAGCTATCAAAAGCCTTAACGTAACCAAAAGGATTGGGCCAAATTCAACTGCAGAGATTTTTATGAACATGAAGGCACTGCCCCATATTGCTGCGAGTGAAATTAATAAAATCCAATCTTTAGATTCCATATTACAAATGGATGAAGTAAGAATTGATGAATTTTAAACCAATAGAAAGATTTTAGGGCAATAATTTTATTTTTGATTAATAAAAAAAGAAGCCTCAATTAAGAGGCTTCAAACTATCAGAGTTAGATAAGTCTGATAGGCGAATTCGGTGATTCACCTCTTGTCAAAAGGCGAGCCCTCCGTTTTCTAATTTAATATAAATACTAATAAGATCACCTCCTGTGCAAGGGTATTAAAAAAGACATACTCAAATCCCCTTAGTAATTTGATTTATGCGACATTTACCAAAATTATATATAGAAATCTCAAGAATTAAAGGTCGAAATTATCCAAAATGATTCAAATTTTTAATGTAATAACTCTGGTTGATAATATTCCTTACTTTCTATCGAATCAAAGTTTGAATATTGCTCATCTATTGAGTCTTCTTTTTTGTCAATATTGAGGTATTCAAGAGCCTGCTGCAGATCTGCACCAAAATATTTGAATGCAATTGTTTTTAATCCAGCAGCCTTATCAACAAATGCCTCATATTCATTAAATATTGGGTCTAAAACATTTAAATGTATTAAATTATTCATAATATATATCCTTATACTGTATATTTATACAGTATTTAATAATATTATTACTATTTAGTCAACATTAATAAATTTAAGATTCAAAAAGGCTGTTTAAAGTTTTAAAAGCTTTAAACTCAATTGCATTCCCACTAGGGTCTTGAAGAAACATTGTTCTCTGCTCTCCAGGCTCGCCCTCAAAACGAATTTTAGGCTCAATCAGAAAGGGTTGGTTTTGCTCAAATAATCTTTTGCTTAAAGAATCAAATTGCTCAAAATTAAGAATCACCCCAAAATGAGGAACTGGAACTTCATCACCATCAACGGGATTTGAGTGGCTGGTTTGTTTTTGATCAACATAATGACATACAAGTTGATGGCCGAATAAGTTAAAGTCAATCCAAGTATCGCTCGCCCTGCCTCTTTTACACCCTAATATATGTTGATAAAAATTATTTGCGGCAACTAAATCATTAACAGGTATTGCTAAGTGAAATGGATTCTTCATAACTTATGTTATCGATTAGATGTTAATATCAGTTGAATGCATTTCTTTTAGATAAGCCTGATTAAGGACTCTCTTCCATCAGATTCAGACTGATCTGTAGCAATGATTTTTAAATTAGATAATTTCTTTAAAGTTTTGTATACCGTAGATCTAGACATTCCAGAATTTTTAACAACTTCGCTTATATTAGAGCCTGAATCATCGAAAGCAGAAAGATTGATAACGGTATAGAAAACTTTCAGCTCATTGGGAGAGAAACTTTTTAAGTTTAATTCATTCTCTATCTCATATATTGTATTTAATGCATCAGCAATCTTAATATAAGATTCATTCATCGGTTTTTTTATCCCCCTATTAACTTTAATATTAATGAATAATCTTTGTCAATTTTTCGACAATACAAGGTTTTAGAGGAATCTAAATTTGGCGGAGAGACGGGGATTCGAACCCCGGAACCAGTTGCCCAGTTACTACCTTTCCAAGGTAGCGCAATCGACCACTCTGCCATCTCTCCAGCTGATTTGTTAGCATTTTACATTAACTAGAATCTTTTAGGGGCGTATCAAATTAATGCTTAAGAATCTCTTAAAGTAATTATTGGCGATGTATAAATAGTTTTTCTGATTGATAAAATCCCACTTATAAAAATAAATATCACGCCAATGGCAAAACTCAAACCCAATATTAAAAGATTGGGAGAATATTGAAGATCGAGAAATTGACTAAAAATAATTGAAGATAAAACAATTGCAAAGATGATGGCTGTGAAGCCAGAAAGAATTCCAAGAATGAAAAATTCAGCAGCAGCAGATTGAAAAATGATTAATCTATTCGCTCCAATCGCATGCATGATTGCAGTCTCCTTTGTACGTTGATCTCTGTTAGAAAACACAGATGCCACCAAAGCTAAAATTCCCGCAATTAATGTAAGAAGAAATATGTACTGAACAGCCAATGAAGCGCTCGATACAGTATTTCTTATTTGTTGAATAACAGCTGCTAAGTCTACAGCGGTGATTGTAGGGAATCGTTGAGTAAATAAATTCATAATATCACTCTGCTCTGAAATTTTAATACTAGTAATATATGAATTAGGGAGTTTCTGGCCTGCGCTTGGTGAAAGTATAAAAAAGAAATTAGGTGAAAAACTTTCCCACTCAATTTCACGAAAGCTTGTCACAGTTGCACTGAATTTAGATCCACCAGCAGAGAAAAGTAACTCATCACCAATTTCTAAGTTCATAGAATCAGCCACTTCAGCGTCTATGGAAACCTCTGCTTCTAGACTCTCCTCATTCCACCACTCTCCTTTACTAATCTTATTACTTTTTGGCAAAGATTCTTGCCATGTTAGATTTGCTTCTCTCTCCATTAAATTTTCAGAACTAAACTCATCTGAACCAGCACGTTTTGCAGAAAGCAATCTGCCCCGAATTAATGGAGTGTAACTAGGTGAAAAATTAGCTGTTTCCAATAAATACGAAGTCACGTTCACCAAGTCATATTCTTGTATGTTAAACAGAAAATAATTGGGCGTATCTTCCTCCAATGTTTCGCTCCAAGAATCTATTAAATCTGTTCTGGTTTCAGCCAAAACAATTAAAAATAATAGTGATAAACCAAATATAATGATCTGCAAGATGCTTTCATTGCCCCTATTAACAATGTTTTTAAGACCTATTTTCCAACCAATCCCAGATGAAAATTTTATTGAGCCAAGCAAATATATTAAAGTTTTTCCTATTGCAAAAAGTGCAGCCGTAACAAAAATTAAAACCAGTAAGATATATGAAAGTAATTTTATATCCTGGAATAAGATGCCTAAAAATATGAACATTGTTACCAAAGCAACAAGATAAATAATTAGATTATTACTAATATTTATAGAGAAGTCGTTTCTTAGAATACGTATGGGCTCAGTTTGACTTAATATTTTTAGATAAGGAGATGCTGTCGCAAGTACAACAAAAATAGATGTAATAAAGCCAAGAATTATAGGCTTGAATGACGGTGCAGGTAGTTCATTAGTCAAGATTCCTTGAAGAGCAGAAATTATTAGGGATTGCAATGCATAGCCACATAAAAGACCAAATAGAGTTGCAAAAAAGATGATTAATAATAACTGCATAATTTGATGCCCTAAAATAAATAATTTTGAAGCACCGAATACCTTCATAAGAGATGCATGCAGAAGATTTCTGCTTGCATATCTCCTAACTGCCATCATCGCAGAAATTACAGAAATAATGACCGTAAAAAGGCTTGCTAAGTTAAAAAATGTAACCGATTCTCTGAGTGCCTCTCCAAGTTCATCGCCAACATCATCAGCTTGTTGAAGCCTTATATCGGCTGGAATTTCCCCAATATCATTAACAAAATTATCTAAATTTCTTTTTGATCCAGAGAACATATTTCTATAAATTACCCTGCTGCCAGTTTGAATGACTCCCATCTGAGATACATCATTAATGTTTACAATTGCAATTGGATAAAACCCAACAAAGCTAGAATTCCTGTCAGGAAAATCTTTTATGATACCGTCTACTTTAAAGGTTTTATTGCCAATAGATATTTCAGTAAGATTATTTATGCTAAGAGTTTCAGCTATTTTTGGTTCAATCCAAACGCTACCGCTTGGCGGACTTCCACTATTTTGAATAAGTGATCCATCAAAGTCTGCAATTATTAATTCTCCTTTTAAAGGGTATGATTCTGAGGTTGTTTTTATGGAAGTAAGTAAATTATCTTCATCTGTGATTATCATACTCAAGAAAGTGATTGTTTCAGCTGTGTCTAAATTATTAGCAACACCTAATTCTAAATAGTTTGGATCAATAGCTGATGCAGATCGCAAAACAAGATCTGCACCAAGAATACTTGATGCTTGAAGCTTCATTGATGTTTGAAGTCGATCTCCTAAAAAACTAACGCTAGATATTGAAGTAACAGCTAAAACTATTGATAAAGACAATATCAAAAGATCACCACTAAGCGCTTCGGGCCAGAATTTATTTAGTGCATATCTAAAACCTTTAATCATAAAAGTGAACCATCAGATAACTCATATAAATCTTTGCACTTTTCTGCTAAAAGCAAATCGTGTGTGACAAGTACTAATGTGGTGTTAATTAATTCATTAATTGAAAAAAGTAAATCGGTCACAGCATTAGAGCTTTTTTGATCTAAATTGCCAGTTGGCTCATCAGCAAATAAAATTTTAGGTTTATTCACTATCGCTCTTGCAATGGCCACTCTTTGTTTCTCCCCTCCACTGAGTTGGGTGGCAAAGTTTTTTGCCCTTGAACTTAAGCCAACTTGGTCAAGAGCAATTTGTGATTTTTCGATTGCGTCAGGATCTCCTGCTATTTCTAAAGGCAACATAACATTATCTAATGCTGATAATCTTGGCATTAGGTGAAAAGACTGGAAAACAAAACCCACATCCTTAGCACGGATTTGAGCTCTTTGATCTTCATTCATTAAAGTAATATTAGAGCCTAAAAGTTTTACCGATCCCTTAGTTGGTATATCTAAACCTGCCATGATGGCCAACAACGTAGTTTTTCCTGAGCCTGAAGGACCAACTAAAGAGATAGGCTTTCCTCGTTCAACTGATAAATTTATATCTTTAACTATTGTCAAAAGCCCCTCTGGACTGTTAACTTCTTTTGTAATGTTTTTAACTTCTAAAATAAGGTCTTTCAATGGGTGCCTTGGTGTATTCTCAGCTATTTTACTTTCAGTTTTCATGACAGTAAATGCTTCAGAAAGCTTATCATTAAATGAAAATACCATTGTTGTTTTGGGTGATAGTCTAAGTGCAGGATACGGGGTAAAAGCAGAAGAATCCTGGCCATCTTTATTAGAAAATACTTTAAAAAAAAATTATCCCAATCTATCAGTTATAAATGCTGGAATCAGTGGGGACACGACCTCAGGTGGATTATTTAGATTGCCTCTTCTCCTCAATAAACATCAACCAAAAATTGTAATCTTAGAGTTAGGTGGAAATGACGGCTTAAGAGGTATGTCAATTAAAAGAGTTATTAAAAAGAATCTTGAGCAAATGATTAATATGATTCAAGCAAGTGGCTCTATTGTTGTAATGATTGGGGTAGAATTACCGCCCAACTATGGAGATCTTTACACGACAAGCTTTAAGAAAATGTATCTCGATTTAGCGAATAAATACAGTATCAGTCTTATTGAAGGTTCTCTAATAGAAATGGTCTCGTCGAATTTAATGCAATCTGATGGCATTCATCCAAATCAAGCTGGTCATGTCTTGATCGAGCAAGAAGTTCTCAAAAAAATAGCGCCAATTCTATTTAATATTACTGATTAAAATCTCTAAAGTTTTTAAAAATAATTTTTTTGTTGGAGGATCTAATTGGATTTATATCGATGCCGCCTCTTCTCAAGAATCTTCCGCAAACAGTTAAATCTCTTATCTTGAATTGATCTCTCAATGTCAAAAAAATTGAGTCAATACATGCTTCATGAAAATCACCCTTTTCTCTGAAAGATTTTAATAGCTTAATTATTTTAATTGAATCAATTGAGTCTGAAGATGAGTGAATGTAAATATTAGCCCAGTCAGGCTGTGATGTAACAGGACAAATAGATCTAAATCCTTCAAATTTCATCACCGTATTTTTTTTTATGGTTTTTAGCAATCCATTTAACTTAATTGATTTAGGCGGAGAATCATATTTGATTTTTCTTTTTACCTTGACTTTTGAATTAGTAAGTTTGGATAAATCTCTTTCAATAATGGTGTAAGCATTGATTGAATCTTTAAATTTTCTTTTATAAAAAGATGCTAAATAAATCTTGAGAGACTTAGATTCAACTGTAAAGTTAGAGTCAACAGATATTTTTATTTCTATAGTCTCTAAATTAGGTTTATTTTCTGCGTTTAGGAAAGAAAATTCATAAACATTCCAATAATCAATTCCATAATAGGACATCGTATTAATTTGTGAGCGCTTAACTGAGTCTAGGAGGTTTGGAGAATATTCTAAAACCTTAGTACTGTTTTTATTACCTAAATACTTAACTTTCACTGACGTGTTCCAACACCTTTGTTAAGAAGCAAAAGACATGCCACGCTTAATATTGCAATAAATAAAAGAATCATTGATAGGGCGAAGGGTATCGATACATCGCTTACTCCCAACATTCCTTCCCTGAAAGTATTCACTACATATAACATTGGATTAGCCATAGAAATGTTTCTCCAAATATCAGGAAGAATATTTATGGAGTAAAAAACTCCACCTAGATAAATTAAAGGAGTTAATACAAATGTTGGAATAATTGAAATATCATCAAAACTATCTGCAAATATTGCATTTATAAAGCCCATAAGAGAAAAAAGGATGGATGTAAGGAGCAATACTAAAATAGTCAGCATTGGGTTCACTATGCTAAATGTAGGGTAAAAAAAGAGACTGACACAAAAAACAATACATCCAATTAAAATACCTCGAGTTACTCCTCCCATTACAAAACCAACCAATATTGCCCAATTCGGCATAGGTGAAACCAACAATTCTTCAATGGATTTTTGAAATTTAACTGAGTAAAAAGAAGAAACAACGTTCGCATAAGAATTTGTTATCACCGACATCATAATCAATCCGGGGATCATAAATTGAATATAATCTAAACCATCCATGGACCCAATTCGTGGACCAATAAGAGATCCAAAAATTACAAAATATAATGACATAGTGACAGCAGGTGGAACCAATGTTTGAATCCAGATTCTTAAATAACGTTTTATCTCTTTTCGGATTAATGTGATTAAAGAAATTAAAATTTCATTTTTTCTACTCATAATTAATTTTTCTTGACCATCTCTATAAACATTTCTTCTAACCTATTCGATTCATTTCTCATGGATGAAACGTTAATGCCTTGAACTGATAATTGATCAAACAGCTGATTGATAGATTGATCTTTTTTAATTGCTACATTTAGAGTATTTGAATCTTCTAATGAAATTTGAAAATTATCTATTGATGGAGGGTTATCAAGTGACTGATCTATATCCAACAAGAAGCCTTGAACATCAAGTCTACGTAAAAGATCTTTCATGGATGTATTTTCTATAAGCTCTCCATGATCAATAATTGCAATATTTTTACATAGCTGCTCAGCTTCTTCGAGATAATGAGTTGTTAAAATAATGGTTGTTCCATTTTCATTGATTTCTTTTAAAAAATCCCACATTTCTCTTCTAAGCTCAATATCAACACCTGCAGTAGGCTCATCTAAAATCAAGAGTTTGGGTTCATGAATCAGAGCCTTTGCTATCATCAATCTTCTTTTAAAGCCTCCTGATAGTATTCTTGCTTGATCATTTCTTTTCTCCCAGAGGCCCAAACGCTTAAGGGTAATTTCAGTTTTTTCCATTGCTTCTTTTAGTGGAATGCCATAAAAACCAGCTTGAGTTGTGACGATATCAATAACTTTTTCAAAATTATTAAAATTAATTTCCTGAGAGACTACTCCAAGTAAACGCTTTGCCTCTGGAAAGTTCTCATCAGTATCTATATTGAAAATTCTAACTTTGCCAGCAGTTTTGGTAACCAAAGAGGCAATAATTCCAATGGTAGAAGATTTGCCAGCTCCATTTGGCCCAAGTAGTGCAAAAAAATCTCCTTCTTGGACAGTAAGATTAATGCCCTTCAATGCAACTACATCATTATCATATGTTTTTTTAAGATCAGTGATCTCAAGCGCAAATTGATTCATGCTGTCTCTTCTTCCAATCCATCAACAAAAACAGTTAATACTAGGCCAATAAGAAGTCCAATCCAAGCACTGTAAAATGTTATAAAAAAAGCAATTAATAATGCTGTTGCCATTTCAGAATTCTTTTTTGGTATGGTCATAGCAACATAAGCACAAGCAAAACCCGTAAGAATTAATGTAAGAGTAAGAGCCATTACCATTAAAGGCTGCATTAACGTAACAAAAGGAAGAGTAAAGTACGAAAATGGAATTCCCATTAGATAATATGAGCCAATACCATCAAAGATTGATGGCATATGCTTGGGTCCTTTTTTCCATTGCTCTGCAACAACTACATGAACCCCTGTCCACAACGCGCCTTGGGTTGGAAAAAAGGGATTTAATAGAGAGGCTAACAAATTTCTAATTCCGACAGATAAATGAGATCTGTTTAGATCGATTGGCAATATCTCATCATCTCGATTTTTTTGTGCATCTTTTAAAACCTCAGTTGCAGTTACGAGATCACCAAAAAGGAGCATGTATCCGATAATAACTAAAGGTAAAGCATCAATGTACATCTGTAATGAAGGCAATCCAATATAGAGAGGTGAAGTCTTTTCAACCAGGCTGATAATTGCTGGGATTTTAAAACCCCACTCAATATTGAAAGTTAATTCGCCCAACAAGAAAGCGACCAAGCCAGCAACTAAAAATCCAGGTAACAAGCCAAGAGAACCAATAATTTCAAAAAATTTATTTTTGGCAGCTATTTTCTTAAAGGGATTAGAGAAAGTTGTTATAACGCAGAGAACTATTGCAACGGTCATGGAAATTGGCTGTAAAAGATATGAATCAAAATCTTCATAAAATACTTGATAAAAAGCTGCCAAAGCAGCGCCCAAAATTATTCCAGCTTTAAGCCCATTAGGAATTTTCTCAACCAATAATTTACCCCATCCAGTCAGACCAAGGACAAGAATTAAAGCAGTAAATTCAAAGCACATTGCTGCCATAAATTGAAATGCTTCTGGATTATATTTACAAACTCCATCTACACAGATGTCAGACCCATCAGTAGGCACACCGTAATAACCAGCTGCAGCTAAAGCTCCCATAACAATTGGTACTGCTGGAGTGACCCATCCTGGAGCCATTGGCTCTCCAAAAATTATAGGTCCTGCTGAGATAAAAGTTCCTGCGACCATACTCAGAGCAACTGCTTCTTCAAAGTTTAGTCCAAGCTTCATTGCTAATGGAGCTGCAGCAAAAGCGGTTGCACCTGAAATAACTAAACCTTGCAAAAATTCTGGAGCTCTAAACTTTATATGAATGAAGGGGATTCTTAATGTAAATGGGCCCCATTTAATGCCGGTGTTTGATGGAGTATTGAGCGTATTCATTTTGAAAGTTCTGACATGCCCTCTTCTAACCCTTTTAAAGTTAACGGAAACATCCTGTTATCAATAAGTTCTCTGATAATACATAATGAAGAAGTATAGTCCCAATGATCATCAGGCACAGGATTGAGCCATGCCACCCTATCAAAATGTGCACAAAGACGTTTAATGGTTGCTCCACCAGGCTCTTCATTCCAATGCTCAATGCTCCCTCCAGCATTAGTAATTTCATAGGGTGCCATTGTTGCGTCACCCACAAAAATTACCTTATAGTCAGCACTGTATTTATTAATAATATCTTGTACCAAAAATCTTTCTTGAGTTCTTCTTCTATTGTCCTCCCAAACTGACTCATAAACACAATTATGAAAATAAAAATATTTTAAATGTTTAAATTCTGTTTTAAGGGCTGAAAAAAGCTCCTCACATAGTTTAATGTATGGATCCATTGAACCTCCAACGTCAAAAAATATTAGAACCTTTACATGATTTGTTCTTTCAGGAATCATATTGATATCTAAAATTCCGGCATTTCTAGCAGTCGATTTAATTGTTCCATCCATATCTAATTCAAGATCAGTGCTTTGTCTTGCAAACTTTCTTAATCTTCTGAGTGCAACTTTAATATTTCTGGTCCCAATCTCCACAGAGTCATCTAAGTTTTGAAATTGTCTTTGCTCCCAAACTTTTACAGCTTTTTTTTGACCGCCCTCTCCACCTACCCT
Organism: uncultured SAR86 cluster bacterium; assembly: GCA_902599315.1. Classification (GTDB taxonomy): domain Bacteria; phylum Pseudomonadota; class Gammaproteobacteria; order Magnimaribacterales; family D2472; genus D2472. Next base: position 20,223 of record CACKEY010000002.1, read on the forward strand.
GACGCCTTCTGGGTTTTGACCATTGTTTCCAAAAGGTGAAGTGCCATTTGTACCGACCCACTTATTGCCACCCTCATGTCTTTCTTTTTGCTCTCCTAGTCTTTTTTTAAACTCTTCAAGAAGCTTCTCTAAACCTCCCAAAGACTTAATTTTTTTCAACTCATCTGGATCTAGTTCTTTTTCGAATGCTTTTCGAAGCCAATCTTCTGGGATAAGGGCTTCAAAAATATCTTCCAAATTTTCTATGCCTTTAAAATAAATCTCAAACGCTCTATCAAACTTATCGTAATTTTTTTCATCTTTCACGAGAATAGTTCTTGAAAGGAAGTAAAAATCTTCCATATTTGCAAATACAAGATTTTTCTCTAAAGCACCCAATAGATCAAGTAATTCCCTTAAAGTACATGGAACTCCTGACGATCGGACCGTATGGAATAGATTAATTAGCATTTATTTTGTCTGTTCTCTCCTAGACATGAATGCAAGTCTTTCAAGAAGCTGAACATCTTGTTCGTTTTTTAGTAAAGCTCCATACAATGGAGGTATTGCTTTAGATGAATCTGCATTCTTCAAAATTTCATCAGGCAATTCATCCGACATCAGTAATTTAAGCCAGTCAATTAATTCAGAGGTCGATGGTTTTTTCTTCATCCCGGGAATTTTTCTTACATCAAAAAATATATCAAGAGCATCTTTTACTAAAGATTTTTTAATTTTTGGATAATGAACTTTAACAATTCCCTCCATGGTTGAGCGATCAGGAAATTGAATGTAGTGAAAAAAACATCTTCTTAAAAATGCGTCAGGAAGTTCTTTTTCATTATTGGATGTAATGATTATGAGCGGTCTTTTTTTAGCTTTAATTGTCTCTCCTGTTTCATAACAATAAAACTCCATACGATCGAGCTCTTGTAATAAGTCATTTGGAAATTCAATATCTGCCTTATCTATTTCATCGATTAATAAAACAACTTGTTTCTCTGATTCAAAAGCCTCCCAAAGCTTACCCTTCTTAATGTAATTCTTAATGTCTTTGACTCTCTCATCTCCTAACTGAGAATCTCTTAATCTAGTGACTGCATCATATTCATAAAGCCCCTGAGACGCTTTTGTAGTAGACTTAACGTGCCATTCAATTAAATCCATTCCAAGTGATTCAGCGACTTCAATTGCTAAAAGTGTTTTACCAGTTCCTGGTTCTCCTTTGATGATCAATGGCCTCTCCAATGCTATAGTTGCGTTAACTGCCATACTAAGATCCTCAGTAGACACATAGTTTTTTGTACCGGTAAATTTCATTTGTTGTCCTTTTTTAATTTGAAGAAATTTTCACTTCTGATTTTAAGATTTTTGCGAGCTGTCTGCTAGTGGCAACTAAGTTTCCATCCATATCCCATATATTACAATCTTGCTCAAAATATCCATTGCTAATATCTTTTGCAATGCCATCAATAAATAATAGATTTGTTTTAGGAAGTTGGCGAATGTTACAAGTAAGTGTAAGCGTAGGAATCCAGCCCAAAGAACCATACTTATTTTGAACTACAGGCGGTAAAATATCTGCTAGATATGAGAGCACGAAGGTATCAGCAATACCTCCTTCTAATTCTAAATATGCCGAACACCTTGCTTCCGCAGCATCAGTCGAAACATCTCTATCCCACCAAGCATGATCTGGATGAACTGACATATTTAACTGCTGAATGAATGCAGGAGTTGAGCCTAATCCTATGCTCTCATAACTCATTACCTTAAAATCATCTTGCTTTAGGGAATGGATTATTGGAGGTATTGGTGTACCAAGACCAGAATAACCTTTCATATACTCAAAATCAGAATATAAGGCTGAGCACATACAAGTGATTTTGTTATTTTGAATCAATTTAACTTGGCCCATTGAAGATCCTCTAGAGGTTCTTAAAACTTCAACATGCAGCTCAGCAGATTCTGGCTCGGTTCTGTCAAGATAATAGACATTTGAATTAATTGCACTTGGATGAGAAAGTACTTTTGACATTGCTTTATTCATTAAAGCTAATAGATATCCTCCGTGAGGTGTATTACCGACAAAGTATCTTGGGTCAGGCGTAAAAGAATAAACATTATCTGAAACTTTAGTTAAATCTAAAGCTGCGTGAAATTGTTCAAATTGGTTCATATTGGTAGATAATTACATCATTATTGTAATTGATAGAAATAAAAAATGGCTGGATTTGTAGACATTGCTTGTAATTTTACTCATGAATCTTTCAAAGACGATCTAGAAACAGTAATTGCTAATGCAGAAATTGCTGGGGTAGAAAAATTCGTTTTACTTTGCGCAAGTTTAAAAGATCTTGATCCGATTAAAGTTATACAGAATAAAGCTCCAGAAAAATATTTCATCTCTGCTGGCATTCATCCTCATCATGCAAGTGAAATAAGTAATGTTAATTTCAATGAATTGCTCACAAAACTTCAATCAATCAACCCTCATGCAATTGGTGAAACTGGATTAGACTATTTCAGGAATATTTCACCTCCTAAAACTCAGAGAGAAAGCTTTCAAATGCATATTGAGATTGCAAAAGAACTATCACTTCCTCTTTACCTTCATCAAAGAGAAGCTCACGATGACTTCATAAAAATTATTAAAGAAAATATTGAAAACTTTCCAAAATTTGTTGTTCATTGTTTCACTGGCACTCAAACTCAATTAGAGGAATATTTAGAATTAGGAGCTTATATTGGCTTAACAGGTTGGATATGCGATGCAAAAAGAAATATCGATCTTCGTCAATCAATAAAAAATATACCCATTGACAGAATGATGATAGAAACCGATTGTCCATATTTAATTCCAAAAAATCTTAAAAAAAAGCCAATAAATAATATAAATGAGCCAAAATACTTACCTCACATAGCTAGAGAAATTTGTGAGCTTATTGGAGTTGAAATGGAAGAATTAAAATTTTTTACCAGCAAGAATGCTGTTGACTTCTTTAGCTAAAACAAGATCTATCTAAATTATACTCCGCACAGATCTCATCATTATTTTCTCCAGCTTTAAGTGCAGAGTGCTTAATTTTAGAAACGGTTTCTGAAAATCTTGGTGCAGGTGCAGGCTGAATAGTTCCATCAATATCAATAAATACATTTCTTGCATTCATGTGAGAATGCTTTGGCGCTTCAGATAAATTTAATACAGGTGCAACACAAGCATCGGTGCCATCAAAAATACTTGCCCATTCATCTCGGGTTTTTTCTTTAATTTTGCCTTTTATAATTTCTTTTAGATCAGGCCATTGATTTCTGTCATGCTGATTTTGAAATTTTTCATCTGATATTTCTAATTTTTCAAGAAGAACTGAGTAAAATTGAGGCTCAATAGCACCAACTGCTAAAAACTTTCCATCAGAGCATTCATAGGTGTCATAAAAATGAGCGCCGCCATCAAGCATATTTGATTCTCTTTCTTCTAGCCAAAAACCAGATGCTTTGAAAGCATAAAACATTGACATTAAAACGGACGCTCCATCTACCATTGCAGCATCAACTACTTGACCTTTACCACCTTGTTTAATATTCAACAAAGCCGAAACTATTCCTAAAGCAAGAAACATGCCCCCGCCTCCAAAATCACCTACTAAATTTAATGGGGGTGGAGGAGTATCATCTTTCCTACCCATTAATTCTAAAGCACCAGTAAGAGCAATATAGTTAATATCATGGCCAGCCGTTTTTGATAATGGACCATCTTGTCCCCAACCTGTCATCCTGCCATAAACTAAATTTGAATTGATTTTTAGGCACTCTTCTGGTCCAAGGCCAAGTCGCTCCATAACACCGGGTCTAAAACCTTCTATTAGTCCATCAACACTTGATAATAGTTTTTTTATTTCCACAATTGTTTTTGGGTTTTTTAAGTCTGCTGACAATGAGGATTTGGATCTATGTTGAAAATCAATTGAATTGCCTTGACCATGTTGAGAAGCTCTATCAATCCTTATGACCTCTGCTCCCAGATCTGCTAGGATCATTCCACAAAAAGGTCCAGGACCAATGCCAGCAAATTCTACAATTTTTATACCACTTAAAGGTCCTGCCATCTCTTACTCCTGATATGAAAAAGCATTAAAAAATTTTAAAAGAAATGGTAACAAAGTTAAGGAAGCGAAAAAAGAAACCATCAACGCAAAAGCTGTAAATAAACCAAAAAGTACAGTAGGCATGAAGCTTGATAGCGCAAAAATTGAAAATCCAGCTGCTATTGTTGTGGCAGTATAAAAAACAGCTCTGCCAACAGTTTCATGGGAGTTAATAACCCTTTGATTATTATTGAGATTGCGATTACGAACCTCAACTTTATACCTGTAAAGATAGTGAATAGTATTATCTACTGCCATCCCAACACTAATTGCGGCAACAGTAATAGTCATGATATCGAGCGGTATATTTAAAAATCCTAACAAGCCTAAAACTGAGCCAGCAGTAATTAAATTTGGTGTAAGAGCAATTAATGTAATTTTTATTGATCTAAACAGCAACAACATCATCAATCCAATAACAGTAAAAACTATCCCTAGAGATTTAATTTGTGAAGAAAATAACGATTGAAGCATGTTGTTATATAAGACAGCTAATCCTGTTACTTGAATTTGATCTTGATTTAAATCAAATTTATTTATGAGGTCATAATTAATCTGATCTAAAAGTTCCTTTCTATTAAGAGTTTTGGCAGATTCAAGAACTCTTGCCGAAATTCTTACTTTGGAATCATCTTTATTGATATATGAATAAAGCAATGTTTCTTTAATGTCTTCAGGTAAGACAGATCGCAATAAAGCTAACTCCAAATCATTTAATTCATTATTGTCATTGATCATGCGAGCTAATTTAATTCCACTCGCTACACTCAAAACTTTTCCCATTTCTGGAATTTCATCGAGATAATCATGAATTTCTTCTAGCTTTGCTAGAGATGTTGTGTTCCACCAATAACCAGATGCATCACTTGATTCATCTTCAAATAAATCATCTTCAAATAAATCATCGCCTTCAAAGTCTGACTCATCAAATATTTCTGCAGCAGGTTGGTCTATTAAGATATCGAGAGTTGCTGTTCCACCTAATTCTTGGTCAAGTAACAACATGCCTTGATATATTTCTGTATCAGGAGAAAAATAGTCTATAAATCTATTTTCTACTTCAAGCTTTGAAATCCCATAAATCAAAGCAATGGAGATAAAAATAAAGAAAGTAACGATGTATTTACCTTTATTAATTGTAAAAAAAGCGAGGGATAAAGGTATTTTATTAATAAAATTTGGTGATCGAGTGTGGGTAGATTTAATAACTAGTTTCATCAAGCTTGGTAAATAAGTAAAAGTAAAGATAAAAGCAAAAATCATACCGACTGACATCATTTTTCCAAACTCAATTACAGGTTTTATATCTCCCATAATCAAGGAAAGAAAAGCTATAGCAGTTGTTAATGCAGCAAATAAACAAGGCATAACCATTTGATTAATAGTATTTAATATAGCTTCGTCAACTGAATCTGCCTCACGTGAAACTTCAGTAAATCTTACTAAGACATGCACGGTTAATGAAATAGTTAATATAAGTAATAAGGCAATGAAGTTAGATGAAATTACGCTAATTTTCCAATCCATTAATCCAAGTACGCTAGCTGTGAAAGCTGTTGTAATCAATGCATTGCTCAAGGGCAAAATTACGAACCAAATATTTTGAAAAAATAGATATAGCATTAGACAAAAGATTATGGCTACGCCAATGCCAAATATAGCTAAATCAGATTTAATAAAATTCATCATGTCTGTTGCTATCATGGATGCGCCACCTAAAAATAAAGTCCCTTGATCGCTGCTTTTTATCAATATTTCTCTAATTTGATCTATTAGATCTGCTCTCTGCTTTGCCTCATCGTCATTTATTTTTGAAATTTGTTGGTTAATTTCTCTTAATTCATTTTTTTGAATAAATGATAATTTGGTTAAATCTAATAATTCATATCTTTTTCGTATTAAGCTTCTGTATTGAGGATTCTCATTAATGGTTACCTGAAGCGCTGTTGTATTACCAGACGGGCTAATAATAAGCTCTGAATAAACTGGGTTATTAAGAATCTCCTCTTTAGCGGCTAAAAAATCAATGCCTTTGGTTTCTAAGGTTTTTAAATTATCCATTAAGTCGGCAATCGGAACTTTTGGTTGAAAAAATATTGGGGCATCCAAAATACTCAAAACAGATTCCACGCTTGGTAGTTTCTTTAATTCACTAGAAACATTTTTAATTGTTGCTAATGATTGAGATGAAAATAAGTCAGCCTTGGGAGTGAAAGTAATAATTAAAAAGTCTGAACTTCCAAAAATTTCACCTGTCTCTCTATAAATCTTAAAAGCTTCATCGCCCTCAATTACCAGCGCATCAGAGGATGCATCAAGCTTAAAATTCTTGAGACCAATGGCTGCTGAAAGAAAAATCGCGACTATCAGAACCATTACAGTTATGGGTTTTTTTAGAATAAATTTAAAAATGCTCTGCATATTTATTATATTTTCTTGGCACAGTCTGGTGATGAATGGATCTTTGGACTAGCTTTGTATTCTTCAAGGGTGAAGGTTTGAATAGATAATGCGTGAATTTCATTCATAATTTCAGCCAAGACTGTATATATTAATTGATGTCTTTTTACTTTGGTTAATTCAATAAAATCATCTGAAACTACTATCAATTTAAAGTGAGTTTCTGAATTTGCTGGCACATTATGCATTGAGCTTTCGTTCTCTAAAAACAAATGTTCTATAGCTAGTTTATTATTTAAAACATTTAAAATGCTTTGATAGGAACTCATTGAGACTCCATTTTTATGAGATATACTTTATTTAATTTTCCTAATGCAAATTCACCGGTTGATCCGTCTTGCTTTATTACCCTATGACATGGGATAAGAAGAGGTAATGGATTTAGTTTGCAAGCGGTTCCAACTGCCCTAGCCGCTAGAGGAATACCAATCTTCGAAGCTAATGATGAATAGGATTCAGTATGACCTCTTGGGATTGATGATAATGCTTTCCATACCTTCAACTGAAATGGTGTGCCTTCTAGACGATATTCTGGAAATTGCTTTAAATCTTTATTGCTAAAGAACATATTTATTGCCTTTTGAAGACTAATATCGGGCAAATAAGTAGAAGGTTTTTGATCTATATAGTTCAACTTTACCAATAATGAATTCACATAAAATGAATTAAAATTTCCAATTGGGGTTGATAATGACTTTATCTCCATAAATATAATTTTAACATTGCCAATTGCATGAAATAAAAAAATATAAAAAAAGAGGGCCAAGGCCCTCTCAAGTTGAATGAAAATATTATTTATTTTAATTGATGAGTGATATAAATCCTGCTGTTAGAACATGAATCAATTAGCTCACCAAGTGCTTTATCTTCATCTGATCCATTGATATTTGCCCAATAATTGTCAGATGCAGCTCCGAGCTCAGCTACAGTTCTTGCGTAAAGTGAATATACATAATCATAATCGCCTTCTGTGGCACCTGAACCAGGAAAAATCATCTTACGCCCAAGATTATCTCCTTTTGATCTAGCGGCAATTGCGAAATCTTTGTATGCATCAAATACTTGTCGACCAGTTACATCTTCTTTCATCTTGCAATCTGAAAACCTCACTGCTCCAACTTCCATTTCACCCTCAGGTGATGAAATTGGCCATTGCCAGGTGTCTATTGCCTGAACTGGAATTGTTGGAGCTTTTTTTAAAAGATCAGTACCATTTTTTACCCAATAATCAAGGCCGATGTATTGTTCAGTTGCATTTGGCCAAATTCCCAAAAATACACTGTCAAGTGATTGCGAATCTGAATTGAAATAAGGCATAAAGACAACTGGCTGCCAATTATCATAAATCGGATAATTGCTTGTCCATTTAACCAACTGATCGCCCCACTTTAATAAGTCCTCAAAGTCTTTGCCAGGCTTAAACTTATCAACATAATATTCTGCCTTATTAGGAATCGGCTCATATTTATAATTATCTTGCGCATGAATGACCGCTGGCAATGATAAAAAACTTATTGCTAGCAGATATACTGTATTTTTCATATTTTCTCCATAAAAATTATTTTTAATAACGTTAACATGAAAATAATTGTATTGTTAAAAACTTTTTAGATGGTGCGGCATCCGAGATTCGAACTCGGACCATCTGCTTGGAAGGCAGATATACTAGCCATTATACTAATGCCGCTGTTCAGTGAATTGGTATATTACACTATCTTTGATCTAATCATAAGACTATTAAAAGCTCAGTGAGTATTTAATACACGTCTCAGAAAAAAATAGTTTAGAATTAACTATGTTAATAGATTTTTACCACCTAAAAAAATCAAAAGTTAGTTATTTAATTCATGGAATAAGAGTTTCTAAAATATCTTTAAGATTAATATATCTTGGTATAGCAGGCTTTATACATGCATTATTACCATTTATTTTTTTAGAAACTGTAAGTTCTGGAGTGAAGAAGATTAATCACGAAATCTCTAAATTTTAATTTAAACCACTTTATAACGACGATACATTTTTGAGGGCTGACAAATTGACTGCTCCAATAATCTTGATTGAATTTCTTTGCTGACCTCCAAAGACTTCCAATATTCTACAAATTCTTTACGAGAATCAAGTGACAAAAAGATATTAGTCCATTCAAATTGATCTATAGAATCAATTGCTTCTGCATAAAATATATCTACAGGTAAATTGTCTTTTAATAAGGCATCAGTAAATTGTTCAAGAACCAATTTTAATGTTGCATAGCTAAATTCTGATAAGTAAGAACAATTTAGTATTTCTACTACTACATTAGAATCTAAAATATTTTGACTAGTTAAACTCAAAACTCTGGTTAAATTATCTGCGCCGTCACATTCTGCTATCTCATCAAAGGATAACGTTTCAAGGGTAAGTTGAAATCTATCTAGTGAGAACATGTCAGTATGATTAAAAACTAGCTTAAAAGATTTAGTATCAATTTGACCTTCTTCTAACAACGGAAATAAAAAAAACAATTCCTCAGAACTTCCATCAATTTTAGAAAAACTGTTTACAAATTTAGGAATAAATCTTTCAACTGAATTAAGAGTTTTTCCTGAAACTAAATTACAATTAAATGATGTTTGATTGGAAGAGAATTCAGGTTTGATAAAGTTTTTTAGCTCTAAATTAGAATTTTGAGGATCACCCCCACATCCTGAAAGAATGATTAAAAAAATTATTAAAAGATAGTTTTTCAACTGTATTTAAAAATATTGAACTGATGAGATAATAATATTATGAAAAAATATATCTGCATACAAATTATATGCATGTGCTCAATTTTTTTTGTACCTACACATCTGCTTGCATATAAATATGGATTGGGCTCTTGCCTTGATCAAAGTCTTGAGCAAGTAATTTGGCCTGCTATTAAAGATGAAAAATTAGATGGATTTATTTTTCTTGGAGACAACGTTTACGGCGATCAACCAAATGGAAAGCTTCTTAAAATGAAAAATGCTTATCAAATTCAAAAAAATAAATTACCAAAATGGTTGATGCAAGATAAAGAGATTTTGGCTGTATGGGATGACCATGATTTTGGACTAAATGATGGAGGTAAAGACTATCCTCATAAAGAAGAAGCAAAAAAAATGTTTTTAAATTTCTGGGAAATTGCTGAGAATGATCCAAGAAATTTCAGAGAAGGTTTATATTTTAAGAAAGAAAGAAATGTAGATGGAACTGAAATTGAAATAATTGCTCTAGATACAAGATACTTCAGATCAAAATTAAATGGTAAGAAAAATGCTTATGAGCCAAATAAAAATCCTCAAGCAACCATTCTAGGCAATAGGCAGTGGGATTGGTTTGAATCTTCAATTGCTAATTCGTCAGCAAAATTAATTATTATCTTATCTTCTATTCAAGTATTAGCCACTGATCATTCATATGAAAAATGGGCAAATTTTCCGCTAGAGCGTTCAAAATTAATCAGAATATTGTCTGAAGCAGCTCTAGACAAAACAGTAATAGTAGTTTCTGGAGATAGACATAGATCAGGAATATATCAAAATGATTATTTTACTGAAATTACAGCCTCCTCACTTAATAAGCCTGGATCAAGATTTAAAGAGAGTGATCCTTTATTACTAGGTGAAACATTTCCAGAAATAAATTATGGAGTTCTAAATATTCAACCAGCAGAAAAACAAATTATCGTCTCAATACATAACAAAAAAGGGAAAGAGCTTAATTCTAAAATTATTAAAATGTTTAAATCTAAGGATCGATCATGAAAAATATTGGAATAATATTTCCAGACGAGTTATCAACAAATAATAAGGTTCTGTCAGCCATCAAAAAATCTGATCCATTATTGGTCTATGAGCCATGTGATACTTTTTATCAAATAAAACATCATAAGCATAAATTGGTACTTCTTATTTCAGGTTTACGGCATTGGATGAAAGAACTAGAAAAAGATTTTGAAAAAATAATTCACATAAAAATAACTAAAGATAGAAGTAAAGACCTTATGCATGAACTAGAAAGTTTACATAAGAATCTTGGATTTAATGTTTTACATGTTACACAACCAAGCGATCATGGCGTTTTAACACAACTTATGTTTTTTGGATCTAGTCACAATGTTGAGTTAAAAATTTATCCTGATACAAAATTTATTGATTCAAGAGATGGATTTTCTGAATGGTCTAAAGATAAAAAATCGCTCGTGCAAGAATATTACTATCGATGGCTTAGGAAAAAATTTAATTTACTGATGGATGGTAATAAACCTCTTGGTGATAAATGGAATTTTGATAAGGAGAATCAAAAAAGTATTTCAAAATTAAAAGAGTCTCCGAAAAAAAGAGCAAGAATCAAATCAGATGAAATAACAATATCAGCAATGGTTGATGTGGAAAATTGTTTTCCAGAATCAATAGGAAATTTAGAAAATTTTAATTGGGCAGTTACACATAAAGATGCAAGAAAGCAGCTGAAAATATTCTTAGATCATTACTTTAGGTTATTTGGAGATTTTGAAGATGCTATTGATAAAGAAAATAACACTTTATTTCACTCCCTTTTATCTCCTTACATAAATTCTGGCTTACTAGATCCAATGGAGTGTATTGTTGATGCTGTAAGTCAATTCAATAACAAAGATAACAAAATACCAATCAATGCACTAGAAGGATTTGTAAGACAAATTTTAGGATGGAGAGAATTTATTAGAGGAGTTTATTGGGAAAATATGCCTCAATATAAAGAATTGAATTATTGGTCTCATAAAAAAGATCTCAATAGTAATTGGTATTCAGGTAATACGGGAATTCCAATACTTGATGATGCAATAAAAGAATCTGCAGCAACTGGATATACGCATCATATAAATAGACTGATGATAATTTCAAATCTAATGAATTTATCTAATATCAATCCAAATGAAATATATAGGTGGTTTATGGAAATGTATGTAGATTCTGCTGACTGGGTAATGGTGCCCAATGTTTATGGAATGGGCACATACGCAGATGGTGGAATATTTTCAACGAAACCTTATATTTGTGGTTCAAGTTATATGCTTAGAATGTCTAATTATAAAAAGGGAGATTGGTGTGATGAGGTTGATGGTCTTTACTGGCGATTTATTGAAAATAATAGGGATTTTTTTGCTACAAATCCAAGATTGGCATTAATGATAAGATCTTTGGATAAGATGAATAGTGATAGAAAAACCAAAATATTTCAGGCTGCGGAAATTTTTATAAAAAGAAATACTGTTTAAAGATCTTCTAACAGAAATTCTGAAGCAGCCATACTCATTCCAATGTTGCTATGTCCAACGTTAGAAACAATTTGAAATCGCCACCTGAATGGTAAATTATTATCTACTCCATATTTAACCAAGTCTTCAAAAAAATTTTTACCCCTTTCAAGTCTATTTTTGCCCTGTTTTCTGGCTTTTCGCATTCGTGGCAATGACTCGTGATTCGGATCATTATCAGCAGAACCTAAAAAAACTCCTCCTTTTAAACGATAGAACCATTTAATTCTCTCATCGGATATTTTCATTTTTTTTGTTCCGAATGGATATGTAATTTCGTCATCCAAAAAAGTATAAAAACCTGCATTCGCCATAGCTGCTTTTTCTATCCTTGTATCATTGCTCAACAATAAATACCTATGAACAAATTGCGATCCGCCAGAATGCCCATAGAGTCTATAATTTGAAGTAGAAAGTTTTAACTTAGCTTTAAAAAAATCAAACAAAAGCCCTAATGAGTTATTAATATACAAAGATTCATCATTTAGTGACTTGCCGTTTTCCTTACTCATCATTAGGAAAGCATATTGGGGATAGTATTTTTTAGAAAACTCTGGAGCAACTAGTACAACATTCCTATCTTTGCTAAATGAAATCCAGTCATTAATGTATTTTTCTGCAGCCCTAGAGCCGCCATGCACAAGAAAAAGAAGTTTTGTGTTTGCATTAATTGATTTAGGAGATGAATAAAAAATATCTATATCGGGCTTCTCCCAATAAGAGAAAGTTATTTTTTGTATTTGTCGAGCTGACAACTCAAAACTTAAAATAAGAACAGAAGCTGCTATTAAAATCTTCATTAATGAATATGATCTTGTTGATTAGACATTTCTAAAGGTTTGCATTTACCTATCTCCCATTCTCCAGGCTTACAATCATAAATAATTCTTCCGTGATCTTTAAGGTAAGAGTCTAATATTTGATGTGCATGAGCGCCAAAACCTAAAGAAGCATCATTTTGTAACTCATTTATAGGAATCGTATAAGTCGCCCAATCTTTGGGCGCTCTCCATCCTGGTGGGGGAACTAATAAAGTTCTAGTTCCTGCAATTGGATGTAAGGCCCTCCAGTTTCTAATTTTTTCAGCCATTTCTTTGACTATACTTGGATTTTGAGATGAAAGATCATGATACTCATATGGATCATTTGTGATATTAAATAACTTGTTTTCAATTTTTATTTCAAGCAACGAAGACGAGATAGATTGCACAAGTTTCCATTTATCATTAAAAACTGTTGTGTGAAACTGCCCATAGTTAGGGATTTCAGATACGAAGAATATATCTTTTTTTAGAGGAATATTTTCTTGATTTACAATTGCTGGCCACATGTCTCTTCCGTCAATAATTTTTTTGTTCTTCATACTAATCCCACTTGCAGAGGATAATGTTGGGAAAACGTCCATGACAGTCATAATTTGATCAAGGGAACTGCCTGCTTGAATTTTTCCTTTCCATTTTAATGCTGCAACAACTCTAATACTTCCCTCGAATGTATCTCCCTTACCTCCTCGGAGGGGAAAATTATCTGCTCCGCCTCCACCATAGGTGGCTCCTCCGTTATCAGAACTGAAAAGAATTATTGTTTCTTCTTCAATTCCTGCCTCTTCAATTGATAATAAAATCTCGCCAATGGCTTGATCGAGTGCATCCACAACCGCAGCATATAAAGGCCTAGCAGATGGAGCTAGACTTTTACTTCGTTCTCTTGCTCTATCAGCTGTAAGATTTCGAGTGGGTTTTCTTATATCTTCAAGAGTTTTGTATTTTTCTATTAATTTTTCAGGTGCTTCAAGAGGAGTGTGAGGAGCTAAAAAAGGAATATACATAAAAAATGGTTTTTCTTTATCTCTTGAATTTATCCAATTTGATGCTTCTCTTGCTAAAAGAAAGGTTGAGTAACCTTGATCATCTATGGTAACTCCGTTCTTTTGGAAATCAATTCCACCTTGATTAGAAAATGGAGGAAAGTAACCAACCTCTGTGTGCAGATGGCCATAAAAATCATCGAATCCTCTTTGATTTGGATGAAAGATTTCCTGTGAATGACCAAGATGCCACTTTCCAAACATTGCTGTTTGATAACCATTCATTTTAAAAGATTCAGGCATAAAATGTTCATCAGGATGGATGCCGTTATTCATCCAAGGCATTATTACACTGTAAGCTACCCCAAGTTTTAGTGGGTCTCTACCCGTCATTAAAGCCGCTCTAGTTGGACTGCATATTGGTGTTGTATAAAACCTATTCAAAGAAGCTCCTTCCAGAAATAAAGAATCAATGTTGGGAGTTTTGAATGGAGCTCCTCTTAGAGAAATATCTGCCCAACCAAGATCATCTACTAATATAATGATTACGTTTGGTTTGTTTGCATCTGCAAGAGAATGAAAACTTAACAAAACAATTAAAAATATTAAATTCTTAAAATTCATAATCATCGCTGTTAAATTTTTTAGTCCAATTCCAATATTCTAACAATTTCCATGGAGATGTGGTTACGACTTTGCCAGAAGAGTTTTGATACCAACTTGATACTTTTTCATGCTCCCAAACCATTTGTTGATGTCTTTTTTCAAAACTATCTTGATATTGTTGCTCAACGTCTCGCTTAACTTTAAATTTTTTTAAATTATTATTTGCTAAATATTCAATTGCAGAACAAATATAGTTAATTTGACATTCAGAATTAAAAATAATACTCCCCGCATGAGCTAAATTTGTTCCTGGACCATACATAGCAAAAAAATTTGGCATTGTTGAAAAGGTAATTCCAAGATATGACTTAGGTGAATCTTCATAAATCTTATTAAAATCTCCATAGCCCCCATCAATCTTCATTGGGCAAAAAAATTCTTGAGCCTTAAAACCGGTTGCAAAAATGATCGTATCAAGCTCTATTTCTTGATCAGAGGAAATAATGCCTTTTGAAGACATGTCTGTAACACCTTCTGAGAGTAGATTAACCTTTGGTAAATGAAGTGCCCTTAACCACGCTCCATTATCTTGTAACATACGTTTGCCAAAAGGTGGATATTTTGGGATTACTTTTTCAATTAGAGATTCATCAGAAATTTGAGACATCATTGCTTCAGTAAAAAGCTCTCTCATCGCATCATTGTCTTGATTGATAGAATGACTCTCTTTCCAACTTGGATTTATGAATAATGAATCGAGCAATTGATCAGAGCCAGGATAAAATAACAAAAATCTATACCATCTTGAGTAAAATGGAAGATTGGCTAGTAACCATTTTTTTCCTTGATCTACTGCTTCATGATAAATTGGATTAGGAAACATCCACGGAGGAGAACGTTGAAAAATTGTAAGTTCTTTGCATGATTCGGCAATACTAGGAACTATTTGAAATGCACTGGCTCCACTTCCCACTACAGCAACTTTTTGATCAGAAATTACGTCATTATCTGGCCACTGAGATGAATGGAAAATATTACCTTGAAAATCATCAATGCCATTAATTTTGGGTATATTCGGCTGATTCAATTGACCAACGCAAGAAATGATGATGTTAGTTTTTTCTTGGATTTGATTATGTTTATTCTGGGAGGTTACAGACCATAATTCTGTCAACTCATCAAAGGTTGCAGATATAACTTCCGTTTCAAAATACGTATTTTTCTCAATACCATACTTGTAAAAACATTTTTCAAAATATTCTAATAATTCTGGTTGCTGAGAAAAATGTTCCGACCAATGATGGTTTTCTTCAAAAGAATATGAATAAAAATGATTTGCAATATCCACCCTTGATCCAGGATATTTATTCTCATACCAGGTTCCTCCAACACGAATATTTTTTTCATAAATTTTAAATTTGATACCTAATTCAGCAAGTCTTATTCCAGCTAATATTCCTGACATCCCTGCACCAATAATCAATACTTCAAGATCAGAGTGACAATATTTAAGATTATTTAATTCTTGCGTATCAGTTCGGTTAATATTGATTTCCTGCAACATCATTGGAACATAATCAGGTGAAACAACCTCCCCAACAATATAATTCATCATTATGTTTAACTCGTCATCGGATGGTAGATATAAATCATTTTTATGGGAACGTTCAAAAAATTTTTTAATTTCATTAAAGGCAAATTCTTTAATAATTTTTTTATCTTCTTTGCTAAATGAACCTTGTGTTTCACCTAAGACTGCTTGGCTAGGTTGAGGTAATTTATTTAATATGGAAATATCTCCTGTAAAATGGACCATAAGTGCTGCAATAACTGGAAAACTTGCAGAATCCAATGCATCAGATAAAGTTTGTTTATTAATATTCAAAGTAATTTAATTATGCACTTAAAAACAATTAGCTCTTTAACTTAATTATATAAATGTCAGAATATTTAGAAACTATAAAAAAAATTCATAATTCGTCTTTTCGTTTTGTGCTCATATCAAGCGGAGGAGGAACCAATGCAATATCTGAAATTTTGAAAGTTCCAGGTGCTAGTAATTCTGTTTTAGAGGCCTATGTCCCTTATGCGAAAGAATCACTTGATCATTATCTCTTAAGGCAACCAGATCATTATTGCAGTCTTGATACTACTCTTAGTATGGCAGCAAAGGCTTACAGTGCTGCAAAAAAAATTGATACGAAAACTCATCCAAAAAAATTACTAGGTATTGCTGTAACAGCATCATTAGCAACTAATTACTCTAAGAAAGGTGATCATAAATTCTTTATAGCTATCCAAACACATAAGTATTCTCATAGTTTTTCATATCAATTTACAAAGGGAGAATTATCAAGGGATCAAGAGGAAGCAATTGTGACTAAATATATTATCGATGCTTTATCCGGAGCATGTGGAATCAATGAGGGTGTTCAGGATCAGACTCCAAATTTAAGAATTGAGAAAGTAAAAGCTGAAAAATCTTGGATAAAATTAGTAGATGGTAAAATTGAATTTATTTCCTCTTCCAATCAAATACCAGAATTAATTTTTCCAGGATCATTTAATCCATTACATTCGGGTCACGCAGAAATGAGTGAATTAGCTGAGAAAAAAACTGGTCTTAGCCCCGCCTATGAAATTTGTATTCAAAATGCTGACAAGCCTCCCCTTTCCTATCATGAAATTCAAAGAACCGTTCTTCAATTTAGTCAAAGCTACGATTGGGTTCTTACAAAAGCTGGAAAATTTTCAGATAAAGCTAAATTATTTCCTAATTCAGTATTTATTATTGGAGCAGATACATTGACCAGAATGCTAGATGAGAAATTTTATCTCAATAGAAAAGATATGCTGGATCAACTTGATCTATTTAACAGCCATAATATTAACTTTCTTGTTTTTGGACGCAAAATTAATAAGACATTTATAAGTCTAGATTCAGTTCAAATCCCAGAACACATAGAAAATAGATTTACTGGTTTTGGCGAAGAAATATTCAGAGATGATATCTCTTCTTCAATAATAAGAAAGGTAGATAATTAATAAGCTATTTACTGTGAGGTGGTAGCTTAGCTTCAACAAACCATTCGTGCTTTTGTTTTGCAGGATTAAATTTCTTTAATCTAAGTTTTTGATTCTCAATAACAAGCTTTTTTGTTTTCACCGCTAAATAATGATAAGTGTGACTATCCCGTGACTCACTTTCAGGAATCAAATAAACCTTTGTTTGCTTCTTTTTACTGTCTGCCATAATGCAAGTGATTATACCGTAAAGAATATATTTTCCTATGAAATTAAAAAAAATCTTAGCTTTCAGTATTTTATTAGGGAGTGAATTATCATAAAATTACTTTTCCAAATACCCCCATATGCAAATAAAATTTAAATTTCCAACTCTGGACTCAACATACCTTAAAGAGTTCTTCCTAGTGTTTGTATGCTTGTTTGCTCTAAATATTGTGAGTGATCCTAGTAAAAGCATTAATTTGGACGGAACCTTAAACCAAGAGGAGTGGAGCCAGGCAAGAGAATTTGATTTAGAGTTTGAGTTAATGCCATCACGAAATACTCCTGCTGCGTTAAAAACAACTGCATATGTAAAATTCGATAAGAAAAATTTATACGTAGGCATAAAAGCTTTTGGAGATCCTGAAAAAATTCGAGCAACTCTTAAAAATAGAGATGAAACCTGGAATGAGGACTATGTTGCCTTAATGTTTGATCCTTTTAGAGATGGGAGATATGGTATTTTAGTTGGTGTAAATGCATTAGGAGTTCAATTAGATGAAATTCATATTAGCAACTCTGAACCAGATAATTCCTGGGACATTCTTTTTGATTCTGCAACAGCCTTCCAAAATGACGGATATTCTGCTGAATTAGTCATTCCATTTGGTGAGCTTCAATTGCCAGATGAAGAAGTTCAAAAATGGAGAATGGGATTTATAAGAAAATCCTATCAAGCCGGAGTTCAAACTGTATTTGGATCTTTCAAAAATCTTCCTGCAGAAACTTGTTATGCATGTCAGGCAGATGAAGAAGTGCTTTTAGGTTCTCCTGAAAAAATCTATAGAAACTATTTTTATCCATACATTTTTCTCAATCAAAACGGTGACAGGCCTGTAAAAGATTTTAAATTACAAAATCCTGATTATGAGATTGGTATTACCGGTCTTTATGATCTAAGTAAGTCATCATCGATAGAATACACCATCAATCCTGACTTTTCTCAAGTTGAATCTGACGTCCCAATGATTATGGCAAATCAAACATTTGCTATGTCATTTCCTGAAAAAAGAACTTTCTTTCTTGAAGGGGCTCAACTGCTTAAATCAGACATGGAAACCGTTTATACAAGATCCATAACCAATCCACTAGGCGCTTTAAAGTTTATTAATCAAGGAGCAAATAGTTCAACTTATTTGATGCAGGCAACAGATACAGATTCACCATATTTAGCAGCAGGACAATATAAATCTTTTAGAGGGAATGCAGGCAAAAGCAAGGTCACAATAGGGAGATATAAGAAAAATCTTGGAAATCAGTCTCACATTGGAATAATTGCTACAAATAGAGATTATCAAGTAGGCGGTTCTGGATCATTGATTGAATTTGATAGTCTTATTAACTTCCTTGATGATTATATTTTAGACCTTAATTATGCAAGAAGCGATACCCAAGAAGGTAACGTTAATTTTATAGATACTCATGAAACATTTGCTGGAAGAACATATGCAATGGATGGAGAATCCTTTTCTGGAACAGCTAAAAACTTTCGTTTAAGAAGAGCCGTAGATGCATCAAATTGGGGGATAAGATTTAAAGATGTATCTCCTACTTATAGAGCACACGTAGGTTTTGTTGGACGCAACGATTATAAAAGTCGCAACTATTGGTATGGAAGAACTTATAGATATCAAGGGACAATTAGAAAAATAAATTTTCGTTGGAATAATAGAAATAGGATTAATTTTAAAAATCAAAAGACTCAAGAATTCTATGAGCTCAGCATGGATTTAGAAACAAACTTTAATTTTACAGGAGGTGTTGAATATCAAATAAAACCCAGCGAAAAATTTGAAGGTATTCAGTATGGTGAGCAAGTGGATTATGAAATTAATGGGACATATCATCCAACTGAAAGTTTTTTTACAAGTCTAAGATATGAGAAAGGTGAAGCCATAGCTTACAGAATTGATAAGCCAAAGATTGGAGATTCAACAGAATATAATTTATTCACGGTATTTAGATTTTCTGATAATTTCAAGATATCTCTGGGTCATAGATATTCTGAGCTAAAAGATAAGATAACTGGTGAAGAATTTTATGCGGGCGAAATCAATAGATTTGAAGTTGATTACCAAATTGATAATGCCTTATCAACTAGAACTATTATTGAAAAAAATGACTTTAGTGATGACTACTTTCTCGAAGCTCTCATTCAATGGAAACCCGATCCATATACAATATTTTATGCAGGCGGAACTCAGTTTTACAAAGAACCAAACCCTTTTAGCGACAACATAAGACTTGAAACTTCACAGATTTATGCAAAATTTCAATATTTTTATAATCCAAATAAGTAATCCTGGTTAGCAGCTCAGCATTGATCCAGTAGCATTTCCATCTCGAATGACTATAGAATTAATATCAAAATTAATTGCTTCCTTGCTTGAAAAAAGGGCTCTTATTTGAATTTTGGATTTGTCTAAACCGTCTTTTTCAAGGCATGAAATTGGAACATTGATTGTTGACCAATTCGTCATAGATTTCGTATCTAGTGCAATAGAGCCGACACAATCATCACCGCAACCTACACTGAAATACAATGATGGGTTTGACAAAGTGTTTACCCTCATAGTGATTTCATAAAAAGGAGAATTCATGCCAGAGAGATTGATGGGTAACTCTGCTGAGATTCCAAAGGTTTTTAACAATTTATTCTCAGAAAAAATAATATTTTTTGCATCGTCTTGTCGCTGATAATCAAACCTTGTAATTCTGATGCTCTGATCATTGTTTGAATAATTATCTCTTAAAACAAATTGAGGATCTTTGTTCAGAACAATAAACTCCCTTGCGGGGATTGATGCAGTGCCAAGAAAAATATTAATTAAATCAAAGTTTGAAACAACATCATCTATTTGAATTTTCTCTAACTGAAAATTCGATTCATATGTAAGGCCAAATCCATATGGAAACAAAGGGTCATATTCAATGTCAGAGTAATTTAGTACTGCTTGATCGCTAGACTTTGGCCAAGAATAAGAAAGTTTGCCTGAAAAATCGTAATTAATTTTATTATTTTTTTTAAATATAACATCAGCAATCCCTTCTACAGCAGTGCCTGGCAACCAAGCTGCAATAAATGCATCAGATGCATTTATATACTTGTTTATCACTAAAGGTCTGCCAGACAAGAAAATGCTTAAAATTGGAATGCCTTGAGCATCAATTGATTCAAGCAAAGGTAAAAATTTTGGGTCAGTTGGAGAAAAAGAGATATCTTTTAAGTCACCAAGCATTTCAGCGTATGGCTCCTCACCGAATACACCGATCACAACATCTGGATTCTTCTCAAATTTACCATTTTCAGAAAACTCTATCGTTCCTTTAGATAATAAAATCATTTCCTGTAAAGCCTGATATATAGTTTTAGTATTTATAAAATCTTCATTTAAATTTTCTCTTCCTTGCCAAGTAATAGTCCAGCCACCTGTTTGCGATGAAATTTTATTTGCGGCATTTCCAATGACTCCAACATGTTGTCTAGGATCTATCGGAAGAAATTTATTGTTATTTTTCAACAAAACTAAGGATTCTCTTACGGCCTGACGAGCCAAAGCAATATGCTTTGGATGACCTAAAAAGTTATCTTTGAATTCATGCGGGACTCTTCCGTCAAATAGCCCAAGCCTAGATTTAACTTTTAAAATGCTTCTAACCGCCTCATTGAGTCTAGTCTCTGAAATTTCACCAGATTTAACTTGCTGAATTGTATTTAACATAAGCTCTTTCCAGTTCTCTGGAACCATGAACATATCGACTCCAGCATTAAATGATTGGGCACATTTTGAGTTTGAGCATCCATCTACCTGACCATGACCATTCCAATCACCTACAACAAATCCGTCAAATTGCATATCTTGTTTCAAAACATCTGTTAATAATTCTTTATATCCATGTAGCTTTTGACCATTCCAAGAATTGAAGCTTGCCATAACTGTTTGGGTGCATGCATCTAGAGCATCAAAGTATGGATATCCATGTAATTGTCGCAACCCAATCTCAGAAATTATGGTATTACCTTGATCAACTCCATTCAGAGTGCCTCCATCACCCATGAAATGCTTTGCAGTAGCAATGACATGATTTTTATCGAGCAATGTATCTCCCTCACCTTGGAGTCCAAGCACAAAAGCTTTGCCTAATTTAGATACCAAGATGGGGTCCTCAGAAAACCCTTCGTAAGTTCTTCCCCAACGATCATCTTGAGGAACTGCAACTGTAGGAGCAAAGGTCCAAGCAACTCCTGTTGATAAAACTTCTAAGGCAATTGCTTCGCCGATACTTTTAATTAACTCTTCATTGTGACTTGCACCAAGTCCTATATTGTGGGGAAATAATGTTGCTCCAATAACATTATTATGACCATGAACTGCATCTGTTCCCCATAAAACAGGGACGCGGATTCCTTTAAAAATTGGAGAAGCTTCATAAAAGTCTTTGCTTAAGGCCTTCCAATCTTCAGCTGAGCTATATTTATCTCCATTGGGTGAGGTGTTTCCTCCATTCAATACTGATCCAAGTTTATATTTTTTAACATCAGCTGGTGAAACAAAGTCCAGGTCGCCTTGAATCACTTGCCCAACTTTATCTTCGATAGTCATTGCTTTAATTAATTGCTCAATTAAATAATCATTATCAAAATTTTTGTATTCACATACATTTAATCGGCTCCAGTCTGCTTGTGCAGACAGCAATGAAATATTTGAAAACAAAATCAGTAAAAGAATTTTTTTCATTCTTGTTCCTTATTAAAAATCTATATCTGAAAATTCAAGCTTAGTCTTATCTTGATTAATTAAAAAATGTAAAGGCATTTTATTATTTGTGGATGCTTTTTCAAGAACCAATCTTTTATCAGAATTTGTTACTAACAAAATACATCGTTTTGTATTGAGAAGTAGTGCAAGGTTCATTGAAATTCTTTTATAACTTGGGGACCCTAAGGGAATCTCTGAACATATTAAATCTGGGTCAGCATCAATACTAAAAGCACTACTTAATTTAACTTGCTCAGGGAAAAGTGACGCAAAATGACCATCAAGACCTAATCCGAGTAAAACTATATCAAAGGGAAGTATTAAATCTTTAATATTAATCCTTGGCTGAACTAAAGAATGAAATTTAGCAGATTTAGCATTATTTATTAAAAGATTCTTCCTTAAAAGATTTTCATTTGAATCAATATGATCTGAGAGGAGTAATCTATCATCTCCTAAGTAGACAGATACCTTGCTCCAATCTAAATCAGCAAGACTTAATTTTTGGTAAATTGGTAAAGGGCTATTTCCACCACATACAACTAATGATGCTTTTCCACTCAATTCAATCGATTCATTTAATGTTTTCGCGATTGATTTAGTGAGCTTGTCTGAGGAAGAGTTATTCAATTTTTACTTATGTTTTTCACTAATTTTATTAATGAAATTTAAACTTCCATGCAAACAAGTCATTTCTTGATTGATAATGGCTATCGGCATTTGCGACAAAATTTTTGCATGCATTGATTTTCTGTTCATCAAAAAATTTTTCATGAAAATATCGTTATCTATAAATTGATGCATTGAACGCATTAAACCTCCGGCGATAAATACTCCATTTCCAGGCATATATGCTAAGGCAAGTTCAGATAATATTTGAGAAAATGAATTGAGAAAGAAATTTATGGTTTTTTGTGAAAATTCATCATTACTAAAGCTCGAAACTATTTCTTCAGATGACTTTTCTTCGTTGGAGAAAATTTTATATATTTGTTTTAGCCCTCTTCCAGATATAATACTTTCAATAATATTAAAATTTTCAATAGCTCTAGGTTCAAAATCTTCAAATAATTTTGGAAGAGTCAAAGAGCTATTTCCAATTTCTGTAGGAAGAACAATGTTATCTTTAATAACTTGAGCTGCCCCAAGACCTGTACCTGGACCTATAACCAATGACGTCTGATTAAATCCATCACATTTATTTATGAAGCTCATTTCTCTGGTATCAAAAAGTGATAAGCCATGGCCAATGGATTCCCAATCATTGAGAATATGACAAGAATCTAAAGAAAATTTTTTTAATATAGTCTTTTCATTTATTTCAAAATTTCTATTTGTCATCGTAATAGATTGATGAAGTTTTGGACCAGCAACAGAAAAAACTATATGTTTTATATTTTGATCTTTGCTTAAAAGGTTTTGAATAATCTGATCAAATGAATCTAAACAATCTAAATTTTGTTTTGAAGCATTATTTATTTCATTGCTACCAATTTCAGCTGTAGCTGTTCTTATGTTGGTTCCACCTATATCAATAAGTAGGACTTTTTTATCAGAAAAACTATCTTGAGAATTCATTACCATAGTAAAAAATAAGTAATGAATAAGATCACGCAGATGATTATAGTATTTATATTAAATGAAAACTCTGTTTTGAAATTTATATCAACTAGGTCAATTGCTTTAGGTTGATTGGAATACCCTTGAAGTAATGCAGTAATGTAACAACCAAAACCTGAAACTAGAAATACAATCCCCATTCTATGAATAAAAGGATATTCTGGAAAAACGAGAAAAATTACCAAAGATAAAATTAAGGACATTATCGCTGCAACTAAAACACTGAGAGTTGTAGCTTTTCTCCAAAAAAGAGCGACTAAAAATATGACTAAAATTCCTGGTGTAAAGAATCCTGTAAAGTTTTGAATGTATTGAAATGCTGACTCCATACTTCCAAGAAGTGGCTGCGCACAAATTACAGCAATAACTAATGCAATCCAAGCAATATTTCTGCCAACTGAAACTAATCTTTGTTGAGATGGATTTGATTTAGTAAAACTTCTATAAATGTCCATTGTAAAAATTGTACTAATACTATTTGTCATTGATGCAAGTGAAGAGACGATGGCAGCAACAAGAGCGGCAAAAGTGAGCCCCAAAAGACCATTTGGAAGTAATGCCATCATCATTGGATATGCTTGATCAGACTTTTCAAGTCCAGGATAAATAATTGCAGCACAAATCCCTGGAAGGACAACAACAAATGGCATCAAGAGCTTCAAGTAAGCAGCAAACATGACCCCTTTTTGGGCCTCTGGTAAAGATTTAGCACCCAGAGCTCTTTGAGTAATGTATTGATTAAATCCCCAGTATGCAAAATGCGCTATCCATAAACCTCCAATCAAAACCCATACACCAGGAAGATCTTTATATGCAGGGTGATCAAAAGATAAAATCATGTCAAATTTTTCAGGAAGTGATTGATAAACTTGGCTCAATCCAATGAGTACTCCTGCATCATCTGAAATTTGATTCAAAGCTATATAAGAGACAGATAGACCGCCAAAAATTAATAAAATCACTTGAATGATGTCAGTCATTGCCACAGCTTTAAGTCCGCCCCA
Organism: uncultured SAR86 cluster bacterium; assembly: GCA_902599315.1. GTDB lineage: Bacteria > Pseudomonadota > Gammaproteobacteria > Magnimaribacterales > D2472 > D2472. The sequence continues at coordinate 45,200 of CACKEY010000002.1, forward strand.
TAATGAATATGCCAAAGATAGAGTCGCTAAAAGCACTAATCCATAAAATAGATCTAATCCTGTTAATGAATTTATTGCCAGGGATCCTAGCCACAAAACACTTGTCAGGTTGATAAAAACATAGACGGCTAGCCAAAAGAAAGACAATACAAGACTAACCCTGTTATCAAATCGATGCTCAAGAAATTGAGGCATAGTATAAATTTGCTTCTCTAAGAAAAGTGGTAAAAAAAACTTTGCCATTACAATTAATGCAATCGCAGCTGTAAGCTCATAGGTAGCAATTGCCATCCCAACCACAAAACCCTGTCCTGACATACCGATAATTTGTTCTGCAGAAATATTTGCAGCTATTAAAGAGGCTCCTATTGCCCACCAAGGAAGTGATCTGCCTGCTAAGAAATAATCCTCAGCAGTTTTCTCTTGGCCTTGTTTAGACTTAGAAACATATTGAGCAATTGTTACAATGCCAACACAATAAATTACAACAATAAAAATATCTAAATTATTAAAAAGCATTTATGAAATGTTCCCCCTGAGATGTCTAAGAGGGTATTATCGTTGAAATAAATTTAATTGAAACATAATCCGAAAATAAATTATAAATTAATAGCTTGATAGTTATTGAGGTAATTTAAAAGACAAAAAAAAACAGAGCTAAGCTCTGTCTTTTCAATTCGAGATTGGAAGGGGTCTAAAGTGAGAATCTCTTTAGCTCCTCAGAGGCCTTCTCTCTCCTCCTTGGTGGGTTACTAAGCTCTTTTTTATCGTCGACTCTTAATAACGCTTTCGCCCTTCGTCTCTTCCTCCTCTTTCTCTCCTACTCCCGTCTGCAGTTGCTTGTAGGTCAGTCCGAGTTGGTCTATTTAATATACGCCATTAGCAAATAGAGTCAACACCTATGAATAAAAAAATATAGGTTTTTGAAAAAAAGACTCTAGAACAGTGACTTAAGTTAAATTTTTTATATATTTTGATCCTTCATTTACTCCAATTTCATAGTCATTTTTCAACGTATCATGATCGATAGTTGCTCGTTTCGTTTTAAGTCTTTTTGGAGGGCAAATTTGTATAATCTTACAGTCATTTGGAGGATTATTAATAAACTCAAGTGCAGAATTATATGTTGCTGCATTTGTTTTTAATGCTTGAGAAATTTTGGGATAGGATTTTGTAGCTAATGCAGCAATATAATTTTCTAGTTTAACTTTTCTAATAAATTCTTGTTCATATGTTCTTATAATTACAATTTCCCTGGCTCCCATTTCGTATGCTTTTTTAACAGGTATTGGATCAGTGATACCACCATCAAATTTCCTTTTTCTGTTTAAACAAATTGGATTTTTCATTAGCACTGGTAATGCTCCAGTTGCAAGCATTTCATTAATATAATCATCCCTTGTTAACTCAATATACTCAGGAGAGCCTGTTTTTGCATCAGATACAACAATAACAAATTTCTTATTTTTTAAATTTTCTTGAAGCCGATCAAAATCGATTGGAAAAACCTTTTGAGCATCTTGATAGAGTCTTTCAAAATTCATAATACTTTTGTTAAAAAATATATTTGAATAAGTTACATACTTTTTAGAAGCGGAAAATAACATCTTATCTAAGTTATAATCTGCTACTTTTAATAAATACCAAAGTTGAACGACGGCCCCATTAGAGACACCTAAATGAATTGAAAATGGATTGTAAGAAGCTTTAATGAATGTATCAGTAACTCCAAATGAAAAAACTCCTCGGCTTCCTCCACCCTCAACAATTAATGCTTTCATATTTGCTGCATAAGTTAACAATAAAATTATAAGCAAAAAAAAACAGAGCTAAGCTCTGTCTTTTCAATCGAGATTGGAAGGGGTCTAAAGTGAGAATCTCTTTAGCTCCTCAGAGGCTTTCTCTTTCCTCCTTGGTGGGCTACTAAGCTCTTTTTTATCGTCGACTCTTAGTATCGCTTTCACCCTTCGTCTCTTCCTCCTCTTTCTCCCCTACTCCCGTCTGCAGTTGTTTGTAGGTCAGTCCGATTTGGTATATTAAATATACGTGATTAGGAAAAAGTGTCAACACTTTTTTTAAAAAAATATAATTAATTTTCTATGATTTGTTGATCCCATTGATTTTTGTAAAAATCAGCTAAAATTTTGAAAGCTTCTTTCCTATTTCCACTCTCATCAATCAATCCCTTTCTGTTATAAAAATCTTGAATGCCAGGCAGCGGTCTTAACATCGCTCTAAAATCTTTAAGGATCCAAGGGCTGATTCCCTGAATCTGAGGATTCTTGGAAAGCATCTCTAATTGATGCTCATATAACTTAGCTTGATATCCTTCTGACCATATTTTATCAGTGTGATTTCCGTATTTAGCACCTGCACCAAATTCAGAAATATGTATGGGTTTATCAAATGAAGAACTAATTTTAATGTCTGGCATAACCTCAAACATTAATCTTCTAAGAGTTCCCTCAGGAATCATCATTTGTTCTGTAAAAAATGTAACGTAGTACCAACCAAAGTATTCATTGTATGAAATCAAATTGACGTTTTCACCCAATGGATCATCAATTGATATAGAAAAACTTAACTCTGTATCAGTCGGAATATTTGCCTGATCTAAAATTGCTTTTAATTTTATTTTTTCTCTTGGATTGACCCATTGAGATTTAACACCCTGTAATGCCAAGACAATTACCAACGATCTAAATTGCTCTTCGTTTCCGGAAAGAAGAGCCGCCGTAGTTAAACGAGATTCATCAAAATTCTTAATTTCTGCTAACAAAGTATCTAAAAATGTCATTCGTGAGACTGAGAAAGGAGTTTCATTTGCTACTGACCAAACTACAACCGATGCTCGGTTTTGATCTCTTTGCACCAATCTATTGATTTGATTCTTTGCTATATTCAACGTTGCAGGATTTTTCCAATCAATATTCCAATAAACTGGAATTTCTTCCCACAACATTAACCCAATCTTATCTGCAACCTTTGCCAAATGACGGGTATAAGGATAATGCGCCGCTCTAATAAAATTAATATTTAAATCTGAGGCTGTAGCAAGTAATTCTTTAAAATGCTCTTTTGAAAAAGCTGGTCCAGAAGCACCAATTGGCTCTGAATGCATTGAGATTCCCTTAAACTTTATTTCCTTGTTATTTAAATATATCTTTTGACCTTTTGTTTTTATAGAACGAAACCCAATTTCATCAGAAATTGATTCATTTTGTGTCGAAATAATTACTTTGTAGAGCTTGGGATTTGATGGCGACCAAAGTTCTGGAGAAATTGTGATATTTTGTTTAATAAAGCCTGAAGAATTCGTTACAAATTCATCTTTAAAATTAAGCTCAGGAATTTCCAAGATTATTTTTTTTCCTGATAATGTAGTTGCCATTTGTAATTTAAAAAGAGCTTCAGAAAAATTATCTGGATTAAGTTGTAAATATGCATTTCTAATATATTCATTAGGAGTCTCAACAAGATATATATCGCCAACAATGCCTCCCCATGGCCACCAATCTGTCTTGTGAGTGGGAACGCTGGACTCACTAAGAGTATTGTCTGTTTGAACCAACAAGATGTTCTCGCCATCTCTTAGAAATTGAGAAATATTAAAATTAAAAGGAACATAACCACCTTCAAACTGACCTACAACAGAACCATTGACAAATACTTTTGTTGTAAAGTTGCTGCCTTCAATATAAAGATGAGTTAAAACATTTTCTTTTGGTGAGTGATTAAATTTTTTAAAAAGCCAAATCGGGCCTCTGTAAAAAAATAATTTTTCATTTTGAGCATTCCAGGCACCTGGAATTTGGATTTTTTCTGCATCCTCAAAATTGTATTCAATTAACTCCATGCCAGTTTTTTGAGTTTTATTTTTTGGAAATCCACCAAAAAAGGAGGCTTCAGGCAAACCATTGTTCATGGGATCAATTATGTAAGTCCACTCTCCATTTAAAGAAGTAATGTTTCGTGAATCTATCCATCCAAGAAGGCTGTCAGCAATTGGGTAAGCTGGAGCCTCGCGACTGAAAAAGCTTTCGGCGTCTGATAATTCTTCAGAAAACAAGTTTGATGTCCAAAAAACTGAAAAAAATAAAAGGATTTTGGCACTAATTTTATTTATAGGCAGCTTCATGGCTCATCATAATCCTTCAACAAGAACAACGTGACGATTGGAGGAATGTAAAGAGTACTTTAAAGCTTCTTGATACTCCTTTGATTCATAACATACCTTGGCTTCATGCATTGAATTAAACTCGACCAAAACAGTTCTCTCATATGGGCCACCTTCTAATTCAATTTGATCACCACCACGAACAAGAAAGGTGCCTCCATATTGGCTAATAGCTGGTCCTGCAAGCTTAATGTATTCATCATATTCTGCTGAATTATGCACATGACATCTCGTGATCCAATATGCTTTCATTAAGCTTTAAATTTTAACCTCATTTCGTGCAATATAGGTTCAGTGTAACCGCTGGGTTGACTTCTTCCCTCTATGGCTAAATTGCATGCTGCTTTAAAAGCAACACCATCATATGACGGACCCATTGGTAGGTATGAGGGATCCCCAGAATTCTGCTGATCAACAACAATAGCCATTTTTCTCATGGTATCGATAACTTGGTCCTCAGTGCAAATAGAGTGATGCAACCAATTTGCGATATGTTGGCTAGATATTCTGCATGTTGCTCTATCCTCCATAAGTCCAACGTTATTAATGTCTGGAACCTTGGAGCAACCTACTCCTTGATCAACCCATCTAACAACATAACCAAGAATACCCTGGGCATTATTGTCTAATTCTTTTTGAATATCTTCAGCTGATAGCCCTTCTGGATTTTCCATTAAAGGAACAGTGAGAATATCATCAATATTGGCCTTAGGTCGCTCCATAATAGTCTGTTGTCTATCAGAAACTAAGATTTGATGATAGTGCATTGCATGAAGAGTGGCGCCAGTCGGTGACGGTACCCAAGCACAGTTTGCTCCAGATTCTGGATGCATGGTTTTGGTTTCATACATATTTAACATTTCGTCAGGCATTGGCCACATACCTTTACCAATTTGAGCGCTGCCTTTAAATCCAGTTTCAAGGCCGGAATCAACATTCCAGTCTTCATAAGCAAGAATCCAAGGCTGCTGTTTCATATCTGCCTTAGGAATCATGGGACCAGCCTCCATGCTGGTATGAATTTCATCTCCAGTTCTGTCTAAAAATCCAGTATTAATAAAAATTACTCTATCCTTAGCAACACGAATACATTCTTTAAGATTTACTGTGGTTCTTCTTTCTTCATCCATGATCCCTACTTTTGCAGTCAACTGATCAAGATTTAAAACTTTTTCAACCGCTGAAAATAGATCACAAGTGAATTGCACCTCATCAGGTCCATGCATTTTTGGCTTCACGATATAAATGCTACCAGTCCTAGAATTTTTTATTTCTCCCTTACCATTAATATCATGCATTGCAATGCAGATTGTGAACATTGCATCAAGTATTCCTTCAGGAACCTCATTGCCATCCTTATCGAGAATTGCTGGATTAGTCATCAGGTGTCCAACATTTCTTACAAGCATGAGGCTTCTACCTGGCAATTTAAAGCTGGAGCCATCTGGTGCAATGTAATCTCTATCAGGATTAAGAGAACGAGTCATTTCATTACCGCCTTTAATAAATGTTTCCTGAAGGTCTCCTTTCATTAAGCCAAGCCAATTTCTATAAACGGTAACTTTGTCTTCTCCATCAACCGCCGCAACAGAATCCTCACAGTCTTGAATCGTTGTAACTGCAGATTCTAATAAAACATCTTTGATTCCAGCAGGATCAGTGGCGCCCACAGAATGTTCAGGATCTATTTGAATTTCAGCATGGAGATTATTGTTTTTGAGCAAGATACAAGAGGGAAGATTTGGTGAGCCTTGAAAACCTCGAAATTGATCACTGTTGTTAAGTATTGAAGTTTGTCCATTCTTTAATCCAAACTCTAATTGATCATCCTTTACTGAAAAAGAAAGTACATCAGAAAAACTAGCATCATTTAATGAAAAATTTTCATCTAAAAAATTCTTTGCAAATTCTATAACTTTTTCTCCACGAACTGGATTGTATGCACCTGCTCTTGACGCACCATTATCCTCTGAGATCATATCAGTGCCATACAAAGCATCATAGAGACTGCCCCATCTAGCATTGGCGGCGTTTAAAGCAAATCTTGCATTCATAACCGGAACGACTAATTGAGGTCCTGCAATAAATGCAATCTCTGGATCGACATTATCAGTTGAAATTTTGAAGTCTTCGCCCTCAGGAACTAAATAGCCGATGTCCTTTAGAAAATCTTTATAAACATCAAAATTTTTTTCTAGCCCTGGATTAGCCAAATGCCAAGCATCAATTTTACCCTGCATAGATTCTCTAATATCTAGTAACTCTTTATTTCTTGGGCTAAATTCATTAATAATATTTTCTAAACTGTTCCAAAAATGATCTTCAGATAAGTCCAATCCTGGCAATACTTCTGATTTCAGAAATGCTTCTAAATCTATTGAAACTGATAATGATCTCTTGTTGATATATTTGTCTGGCACTATATTCTCGCTTATGAAATAAAAACAAAGATATAGTCTAACAAATAAAAATGTATGGCTAGAAGAAAATTAATCCAATTACATTATTAATTTTGATACTTATTGATAACAGTCTAGAATTAATCGTCCGAATTCCAGCAAAAGAATCTGGGAATTATTTCAAAGTATGACATAAATAGTGTCATACAATAAAAAGAGGAGCATCTTGCCCCTCTTTTTAAATCCTTAGATATTTTTATCTAATTAAAGTCCCTGAATACATCCTTGAATTTTCACAAGAATATGTTTCTTTAACTGCTTTATTTTGAACTGTATCATTCACATCAGACCAGTAATGATCAATAGCTTTACCCCACTCTTCCCAACTAGGTGAGCCATAAGATAAAACAAAATCATATTCAGCAAGTTCAGCTGGGCTGCCGTTACCAGGTGCAATTAAGCGAGCCCCATTTTTAATCCCTGCTTTATGAGATATTTTCATTTGATTGCTTAGGTTTATAAAAGCGTCTGCAAGTGTTTTGCCCTCTTTTAGATTGCAGTAACGATAAGAGACTGGATAAGCATCTGACAAATCTTCAGGGCTGAAGTTTGACTCCAAAACCCACTGAACTGCATTAAATGCTTGAACACACGTAACCGGAATAGAGTCTCTTACATCTTTAAAGTTATCTCCAAACCAATTATCTAATGCTTTTCCAAGATTTGTTGATGAATCAGCATGTCCAACCCAAAACATATCAAAATCAGTAAGTGGGGTTCGATATCTTGGAACCATGACAGAAGCATCGTAACCAGATTCATCCGTTGCATCCATTACTTCATTCCATGACTTAGACCATTGCATAAAATCATACATGCTTTTTTCATCATTTAGATTACACATCAAGTATTCAGCCCTGATTGGATCAGGAACTTCCTGTGAATTAACAAAAAAGCTAGAAACTATTAAGGTAATTAAAAATAAGTTCTTCATTTTTTTCTCCAGAATATAAAAAATTAAGATTCTTAAGTATGCAAGATATGTAAAAAAATTACATGTATATTTTGTGAATTTTATGTAAAAAAGGGAGCAAAAAGCTCCCTTTCATTGAAAAAAATATTTATCTTGAAACTTTAAATCCTAATTGGCTTTGAACTAGAGCCTCCTCTGACATGTCTCCTCGAGCAATTACTTGACCACTGTCATCAAATTGAAATCTTGTAACTTGATTTTCTTCAAACTGAAGTCCTGTAATATCATCTGTAAACTTATGCCATGTCCATGCATAAACAACATTATTTTTTCTATTTGCAGCAACCTCAATTATTCTATACTCATCAGCACCCCAATCTTCAGCATCAGAAGACTCAATGTTATTTACAACTTGCGCTTTGTTATATCTTGGACTAACCAATCCCCTTTCAAATGAAACGTTTACATTCTCACCGTCTCTATTTACAACAGCTTTGACTGGCTTGCCAGGAAGTCCGGCAAAAGATAAAACTCCGTTTTCTCTATTTTCTCTAGTTGCAGGAACACCTTCAACGGAGACGAAAGTATCGCCCTCTTGCAAAACTCCGACAGCTGGACTATTTTCAATGACCCGGTTTACAACCATCTGATCATTGCTTGGATTAAAGATAAATCCAAAACCAATGAATCTTCCAGGATAATTAAAACCATCATCAGACATATGTTTTTTTACAACAGCTAAAAAACTATCTTTGTCTGAGTAGCCTGCATCAATCCACGATTTAGCAGTTTCGATATTACTTGTCATAGCTTTCATGCTGACCTTTTCTTCTTCATGGTGACCAGAAAATATCTGAAAACTCACAAAAAATGGAATGATTAAAAGTATTTTAAAAAAATTCATTTTTTTCTCCAATAATTAAATTCAAATTTAATATAACACTAAAGATATAAATGTGTTTTTTAGAATTTAATTTTTTTAAAACTCAATCAAAAGAGATTATTTTCTAAGGAATTACTTTTCGAGAATATTTTTATCAATTATGCTGATGCAATGAAAAATAAAATCAATACTTTTCTATCTATAAAGAAATCCTTTTTTACATTTTTACTTTTCTTTACGACAGTTAATTCAGGTTTTGCCAAGGAAAGTTTACCTTTGTTTGATCCAATGGATGTTTTTAACCTTGAATGGGCAACTGATCCTCGTGTTTCACCCGATGGAAAAAGTATTGTTTACGTTCGAAAATCAAACGATATCATGAAAGATCGCGAGCGTTCAAACTTGTGGCAAATCTCAATTGATGGAAATGATCATAGACCACTTTATTCTGGATTGAATAGCATCAGGTCTCCTCGGTGGTCTCCAAATGGAAGCAAACTTGCATACATTTCAAATGATAGTGGATCTCAACAAATTCATGTGCGTTGGATGGATGATGGAGAAACAGCAGTTATTTCTCAATTGCAGCAATCCCCGTCGAGTTTATCTTGGTCACCAGATGGTAAATGGCTAGCATTTACAATGAATGTTAAATCTGAATCAGAATCAATAGCTGAGCCTCGAGATAAGCCTTTGGGAGCAAAATGGGCTAAAGAGCCTATTACTGTTACATCAACCAGATATCAATGGGATGGACAAGGCATAATGGAACCTGCATACCGACATCTCTTTATCGTTCCATCTGATGGTGGCTCAGCAAGGCAACTTACTTTTGGAGAATTTAATCATTATGGATCACTTGCATGGGCTCCTGACAGTCAAAAAATATTTTTCTCTGCTCATAGATCTGAAAACTGGGAACTAGTCAGTGATGAAGCTGATATCTATTCAGTTGATATCATCACAAAAGATCTTATACAAATTAGTGATGAAGTTGGAGCTGAGCGCTCACCGAGTATTTCACCCAATGGAAAAATGATTGCCTACAGTTTTGAGGAACGTCGTCCTCTTGCATATACGCCTAATCAAGTTGCTATTATGGATATTAATGGGAACAATAAACGTATTATTTCAAAAGATCTTGATGGTGATGCAGATAATCTGCAGTGGTCAGATGATAATCGCTCAATCTTTTTCTCATATGATCAACGAGGTATCAGAAAGATTGGTCAACTAATGCTTAATGGAGAAATTAAGAACATTACAAATGGTCTGGGAGGAACAACACTTGGCCGACCATATCTTTCAGGCAGCTATCATCATTCTGCTCAAAATATTGCCTTTACATATGGAGGAGGAAACAGACCCGCTGATGTAGCAGTTTTAATGAATGGTAAGGTTAATGTATTAACTGAGCTAAATAATGATCTACTGGATCAGCTAAAACTTGGTGATATCAATGAGCTTGTTTACAACTCCTCTTTCGATGATCAAGAGATACAAGGTTGGTACATTACTCCTCCAGATTTTGATCCACAGAAAAAATACCCTCTTATTTTAGAAATTCATGGTGGTCCACATTTGGCCTATGGTCCTTATTTTTCTGCAGAACTTCAGATTATGGCAGCTTCGGGATACGTTGTTTTTTATAACAACTATCGTGGCAGCCTATCCTACGGAGAGGACTTTGCTCTTTTATTACAATATAAATATTCAAGCTCTGAGGATTTTGCTGATCATATGTCAGGGATTGACGCATTAATTGATAAAGGCTTTATCGATGAGAGTAACCTCTTTATAGCTGGGGGAAGTGCTGGGGGAATAGCTACTGCATATGCTATAGGGCTCACAGACAGGTTTAATGCGGCCGTAGCTGCTAAGCCAGTTATAAACTGGCTGAGTAAGACTTTAACAGCCGATTCGATGGTTGGTCAGATTTATCATCAATTTCCTGGGCCACCTTGGGAGAATCTAGAGCATTATTGGAAACGCTCACCTCTTTCATTGGTTGGGAATGTAACAACTCCAACCATGTTGCTCACGGGAGAAGATGATAGGCGCACGCCTATTTCTGAAACTGAGCAATTTTATCAAGCTTTAAAATTAAAAGGTGTTGATAGTGCCATGATAAGACTCCCTGAAACATCACATGGCATAGCGAGCAGACCATCGAGACTTATAACAAAGGTTGATCATATCCTTGCATGGTTTGAAAGATACCAAGCTAATTAAGCTTCTTTAAAAAGTACTGTGCTGGAATAAGATTATTTCCTAAGGTTCCTTTTTCTTCTGCTGCCATGCTTGTAATAAACTTCAGCAGCCTCTTTTTTGAATTCTTTGCTTTTTCTAATACTCCATACCCTCTCCCTTGCATCCTTTGCAGAGGATTTTAGGTCAATAATTTTAGGTATATATAAATGATTTAATTCTGATGCATGAATAAGGCTTGGATCTACCTCGCTTAATTGCGGCAATATGTTTTTTATCCAAATTGCATCAGGGTCTTGATCATGACTTTGTTTAGAAACTGAATAAATTCTTGGTAAATTAATTCCAGTTACGCCGCTTTGCATTTGAACTTGGCTTATATGAATGCCAGGTTCATAGTCAGTAAAAAGCTGAGCTAATAGTGGTGAGGTTTTTTGCCAAGGTTGCCACAAATTGTATGAGGCAAATGACATGATCATTGCCCTCATCCTAAAATTTATCCATCCATATTTGTGCAGATATTTCATACACGCATCGAGGAAAGGAAAACCTGTTTCACCATTGATCCATTTATCTATCAACTCATCGTCATGCTCTAATCTGAGCTGGTCGCATGCTCTATGCATTGAGTAAAACTCCAGCTCAGGCTCAGTATGAAGTTTTTGAACAAAATGACAGTGCCAATAAAGCCTTTTCTTAAATGAATAAAGATCACTTTTATTTTCTGACTGTGAGTAATATTTATTTAATGCCTGATAAACCTCTCTTATTGAAATAGAACCAAATGTAAAATGTGGAGATAGCCTAGAGCAGCTTCGCTCTGATTCAATAGGACTAGACATTTTAACTCGATAATCTTTGCATCGTTCAGATAAAAAACTTTTTAACAATAAGTATGCTTGAGATGATCCTCCTTTTTGTATGTTGTCTAAATTGACAAATGAATTTTTAAATTTGTTTGAAAAGTTAGAAAAATTTAATAACTTTGTTTCAAGTTCTAACTTGGATTTTTTGGGATTCTCTAGTAATTGTGAGTTCATAATTTTGTTCCAATTATTTGACCACAAGTCTCTGTCAAGTTTAATTAACTGAAGACCAAAATCATTGTAAATGTTAATTTTTCCAAGAAATGAATCTCTAAATTTTAAAAATCCATCTCTAAAGTATTTGATATCTGTACAGTGATTTATGTGGATAACAAAATCATCAAAGTTTTTTTTAATCCAAATTTGAAGTTCATCGAAAGTTCCCTCAAAAATATTAACTTTGCTATTAAATTTTTTTAAGTCTTCATTCAGCTCGGCTAAACAATCATTAGAAAATTTCAATTGCCTTTTTGATTTGCCGTTTCCATTCCAATATACCTCGTCATAAAGATATATCACTAAATAATTAGATCTCATTGAGCCGAAGTAGATTGCAGGATTATCTTGTACTCTTAAATTTCTGTTTAAAATTATTAGGTCGATCATTGGATACTTAAATAGTTATTAAAATTTAATTTTCAACCAAAATGAATTGAGCTTTAACTTAATTGACTTGCAAACAACATCATATAGGTAATTAAAAGGAGTTCTATGCATTGATCATGAGGGACATTTACTTTAATGACTTCAAATACTTAATTTTTCTTGCTTGTTTATTTGTCATCATTAACTAAACTTATCAAATGATAAAAAGTGGAATTCAACTTGCTGAAAAAGGATATCTTCCTGATTTTATTCTTAAAAAAGCAATCAAAAGAATCTTGATGAGTCGCCTTAAAGAAATTTCTAATGAAAGAAGTATTAAAACAGATGCAAAATTAGATTTTTTTGAAAAACTCAAAAATAGTCCTATTGCAATCTCAACAAATGATGCCAATGAACAACATTATGAGGTACCAGCTACTTTTTTTAAGTATGTTATGAGCGATAACTTGAAATATTCATGCTGTTGGTATGAAAGTGAAAGCAATGATCTTATGCAAGCTGAAATTAATATGATAGAAAAAACAATAACTAGAGCAGAGATAAGCTCTAATCAGCAAATTTTAGATCTTGGTTGTGGTTGGGGCAGTTTTACAATTTATGCTGCACAAAAGTTTCCTGAAAGTGTTTTCACTTGTATTTCAAATTCAAGTGATCAAATTGAATTCATAAAGCAAGAGGCAAAGAAAAAAAATCTTAAAAATATTTTGCCGCAAAAACAGGATATTAATAATCTTAGCTTTAAGCATAAATTTGACCGAATTGTTTCAGTTGAGATGTTTGAGCATGTCAGAAATTATAAAAAATTACTTAATAATCTCAAAAATTTGATGAATTCTGAAGGGAAGTTATTTATTCATATTTTTAATCATAAAGAGCATTCTTATCCTTATGAAATAAGGGGAGATTCAGACTGGATGTCAAAATATTTTTTTACAGGTGGGATTATGCCCTCAGCTGACATTTTTGATTTTTTTAATGATGATTTTTTTGTGACTAAGTATTGGAAAGTTGATGGCATACACTATGCAAAAACATGCAGACATTGGCTGCAAAATCATTACGCCAACAAAACAAAAATTATTGATTTATTTAACGCTCATTACGACGATGCAAATAAATGGTATCAACGATGGCGATTATTTTTTTTAGCCTGCGAAATGTTATTTGCGCATGATCAAGGCAATGAATGGTTCGTTTCCCATTATTTACTTGAGCAAAATAAATAAAAATTGTTGGCTGTGCAGATCAAAATAAAGAAAAGGAATTCTTTAACTGCCCATACGAGCTCGTCTACGCTGCTCGGATAAAAGGTCTCTTCTTTTCTTTTCCTCTAATTGTTTAAGCTCCTCTTGAGATAAACAATTCTTTTCAGGTGAATTAGGGCTTTGAGTTTTTCCATTTTCGCAGAGCAAATCTTTTGACATTTCTTCTGTTTGATTATTAATTTGAGTAGAACTAGAAACACAGCTCGAAACTAGTAAAGCAAAAAATATTAAATCTAGTAATTTTTTCATAAAAAATAATTCTCGACTCTTGTAAATATTATCAAAAATGGAGCGGGAAACCAGGTTCGAACTGGCGACCTCAACCTTGGCAAGGTTGCGCTCTACCAACTGAGCTATTCCCGCTTTAGAGATTGGATAATATACATCCAAGGTCTTAAGCATTCAAGCAAAATAGAAAACTGTCAGTAAAGCTTTTTTGCTAATATTTCAAATTATGATGTAAGGTAATTCAATGAAAATTCTTTTATTAACAATACTATTTTTTTTAGCGGGCTGTAGTGATTTAAAAAATGAAAAGCCTGCACATCTTACTGAAAAAATTTTTTATCCTTCCAAAAATATTCTTGGTTTTGAAAATATTTTTAATTCTAATCTCAGTACTCAGAGTGATGTAGAAATTTTTGGTGTTATGCATTTTCCAGATAATTATGACTCCGCAAAAAAATATCCCCTTGTAATCGCCTCACATGGTTCATACAACTGGCGCTCTCATCATTTAAAATATTTAGAGCAAATTAGAAAAGCAAATTTTATTGTATTTGCTATGCATCCTTTTGATTCTCGAAATGTTAAAAGTACAGTTGGTAATCAAATTAATCTTACCAGTGAAACCGTTATATATGATATGGCAATGACCTTAAACCTTTTGTGGGATGATCCAAGAATAGATAATCAAAAAATTTATGCTGCGGGATGGAGTTTAGGTGGCACAGCTACCCTCTTTAATTCTTGGCTACCTCTTCAAAATGCCTTGAATAAATCTGGGGCATCATTTTCCGGTTATTTGATGTGGTATCCAGGTTGTTTGGCCTTACCAGATCTTAATTCATGGGATAAAGATTTAATGCAAATTTATATTGGTGAAGAAGATAATTGGACGCCGCCACAACCTTGCAAAGATTTGGTCAAACAAATAAATGCTGAGGGAGGCAATGCGTTTATTGAGTTGTATCCAAATTCTTTTCATTCATTTGATGGTCCAAAACCACTAAGACTAATACCTGATGCATATAGTTGGGCTAATTGTAAGTTGAAACTCAATGCCGAAACAAAGAAGGTTTATGACCCAAATAATAAATTTCTTGATTTCTCTGATCCCAAGCTAAGAAGACAAGCTTATGAAAGTTGTGCAACAAAAGGAGAAGTAATGGCTGGTGCAAATCCTGAATATAAGAATGCTGCTTACGAACACCTTTCCACTTTATTACCTCAGCTTGACTAATCAAATTCACATATGAAATTAAAGTTAAGTGAGTTCGTTGAAGTTTTGAGTTTTGAAATCTCTTGGCTTGAAGGTCACCCAGTATGGGTGTTTTTGAGCTTTCTTATTTATGCCTCTATTATTGGTCTATTCCTAAATGCTATAAGAATGAGTATTAAATTTGAGAGAATTCACGAAGAAGGAAGAAGCAAAACCTATGGAGGGTTTTCAAAAGATTTATTAATAATTGGATTAATTATAGCTTTATCGATATTTGTATTTTCAATAATTCTAAAATCTAATTGAATAGGCTTTTCGTCAATTAAAGGATAAAATTCCATGAGTTTGCATTAGTGAACTGAATTTGTCCCTACACAAATTAATTATCATTTCTTCCAATTACGTTCAAGTTATAAATAATTTAAATATTAAACAAAGATAAACATTAATTTGATATATGTTTAAAAAAAATACATATATAAATAATTCATATTGTCTTTGACATCTAATATAAATATTAAAAATGAAAGTATCTATTTTAGAAAATCACTCTAAAATCATCTTTAGTTGGATTCTAATCATTTTTTTTGGGGAAAATATTATGAAAAAAAATATCTATGCATTTTGTTTAATAGCTCTTCTTGGGCAAAATTTGTTTGCTCAATCTAATGAAATAGAGGAGATAATAACTACTGCATTAAAGACTGAGAAAACACTTCAAGAGGTCCCAGTTGCTGTATCCGTTATAAGCGCAGATGAGATCGCCAAGTCTAACGTGATTGATGCATTTGATTTAATGACAGTTGTGCCCTCTCTGGATACAAGACAATATCAAACCTCTAAAAATGCAGCCTTCTTTATCAGGGGCTTTGGTAATGGGGCTAATAATGCTGGAATTGAACCATCAGTAGCTTTATTTATTGATGGTGTATATCGTTCAAAAGCTCAAGGACGTATTAGCGACCTCCCTGAAATAGAAAGAATTGAGGTTCTTCGTGGTCCACAAAGTACATTGTTTGGAAAAAATGCAACGGCTGGTGTGATTAACATTATTACAAAGAAACCCTCTTTTGAAAGCTATGGAAAAGTTTCTGCATCTATCGGAAACTACAATTCAAAAAAAGCGAAAGTTTACTACACTGGTCCACTCAGTGAATCTGTAGCCTATAGCCTTAATATTGCAAATCATACTCGTGATGGCTTTGCAAAAAATGCAGTAACAGGTGGCGAAATGAATAACAGAGACCGTTACTCAGTAAGAGCGGACTTATTAATTGAAAGTTCTGATGACTTAGAAATAAGAGTTACCGCAGATTATGATGAGTATGATGAATTCTGTTGTTGGGCAGGAAATGTTGCGGCGGGCCCAACTAAACTAATTACTTATATGCTCGGAGCACAAGCTCCTCCAAGCAATCCCTATCATGACACTGTCTATTATGATCATGATTCCACATCAGAAGGTGAAAATTCTGGAATAACAATAAACATTGTTAAAGAGATGGAAAATATGACTTTGACTAGTATTACCTCCTCAAGAAGTTCAGATGGTTATGATCTTGCTGATATAGATTTTGATGGCGCTCCTATGATCACACCAAGAACTACAAATACAAATCTAGATGCAGTCTCACAAGAATTTAGATTAGCCTCTAATAATAATGAAAAAGTAAATTGGCTTGTAGGAGCCTATTATTATCAAGAGGATCTTGAATATGATGGTGATGTATTGTGGGGTCCGGCATGGAGACCATTAATGGACATCTTTGTTGCTCAACAAACTGGTGGAGCTGCAACGCTTGCAGGAGTAGGTGCTCTATTTGGAGTCCCATCATCTCAAATATTACAAGCCGGAACTGGAAGTATTGTCTCAGGAACTCAAGATACTGAAACGACAACTTTTTTTGCTCAAGTTGACATTAATCTTTCCGATAAATTAAGTGCAATTCTGGGAGCAAGTTATATTGAAGATGAAAAAAAAGCTACTCTTTCAGAATTAAATACAGATATATTTTCTCAACTTGATTTCGTAGGGGCTGGAACATTACAAGCTATTCAAGCAGGCTTTCCTCCACCAGTAGCTGCAGCAATAGGAGCAAATCCAGCTACAAATCCATTGCTTGCATTTCAGGGTCTACAATTTCTTAATCAATTAGTTGCAATACCTAATGCTGCTGAGGATGGTCAATCAACTGATGATAATGTTGATTATACCGCTAAGTTAACCTACTTGATCAATGACAATATTTCAGTCTATGGTGGAATTGCAACTGGATTTAAATCCTCTGCATGGAACCTTACAGGAAACTCACTTCCATCTACTGCTGAAATTGCTGCACTCGCTGCTGCAGGCACTCCTGTTCCAGCAAACACATCAGCGGGTCAAAGATATGCTCGACCAGAAAGTGCAGAAGTTTATGAGATTGGAATGAAAATGAGGCTTCCTACTGGTTATCTAAACATTACAGCGTTTAAGCAAGAAATTGAGGACTTTCAATCTAATGTATTTGTTAGCTCTGGTTTTATATTAGCTAATGCTGGTCTGCAATCATCAGAAGGTTTTGAATTTGACTTGTTGTTTTCTCCAGTCTCAAATATTGACATAACTCTTGGTGGATTAGTAATGGATTCAAATTATGATTCATTCGTTGGTTCATCAGCTGGGGACATGAGTGGAACTAAGCCTGAGAATGTTCATGATGATTCACTTACAAGTGCAATTACGTACAATTGGAGTAGAGGCGCAATAGATGGCTATGTAAGATTGAATCATCTTTATTCTGGACCTACTTGGACCAGATTAAACCCAGGTGATAATGAGGTAATGTGCGCAGCTGGATTCTGCAAAAAAACCAAAGGGACCCTTAACTTTAGTGCAGGAATATCAATGGGCAATTTAGACATTATTTTATATGGTAACAACATAAATGATGATAAATATTTAATGGCTACATTCTCAGAAGTTGGTGATCCGCTAGCATCATCTTTTAATGGATATCCAAACTCGCCTGAGACTTATGGCATAACGTTCAATTACTCTTTCTAGTCCTTACCCCCCTGCTTTATCTTAAGAACTAGGTAATTGTATTAAAGGGAATTCTTAGGAATTCCCTTTTTTTTTTAGATTCATTTAAAAAAATTACGTATCAATAAGATCATATAAATACTTCCAGTTGATCAAATTTATAATATAATTTGCAAGATTTCTTATCCTGGGGGGGAATATGAAAAATAAACTTCTTAGCATCAGTGCTATTTTTTTGTTATTGCAAATTTCACATATCAATGCTCAAAGTGTTGAAGAGATAATAGTTACTGCAACAAAGACTGAAAAAACATTACAGGAAGTGCCTGTCGCAGTTTCTGTTGTAAACGCAGATACAATTGAAAAAGCTGGAATCACTGATATGTTTGACCTTAAGTCAGTTGTTCCCTCTCTAGAAACTAGGCAATACCAATCATCAACTAATGCCACTTTTTTTATTAGAGGGTTTGGAAACGGCTCAAACAATCCTGGAGTTGAACCTTCTGTGGCATTATTCATTGATGGCGTATACCGCTCAAGCATGCAATCACAGATTTCTGATTTGCCAGTGCTCGAGAGAATTGAGGTTCTAAGAGGACCACAAAGTACATTATTTGGAAAAAATGCTTCTGCTGGTGTGATTAACATTGTTACCAAAAAGCCATCATTTGAAAGATCAGGATATGTGTCATCTACATTAGGAAACTTTAATACAAAAAAAGTAAAAAGTTATATTACAGGTCCGTTAAATGAAACTACAGCATATAGTCTTAGCGCTAATGTTCATCAATCTGATGGACATACAGATAATGTGACAACTGGAAGTGATATGAATAATAGAGATAGATTTGGATTTAGAGGTGAGTTGTTATTTCAACCATCTGATGATCTATCAATAAGACTAACAGCTGACTATGATGAATATGATGAAACTTGTTGTGCGGTGGGAAGTACATCTTATGGTGTTGGAAATCAGATTCAATCGCTTATGGGCGGAAGAATTATTCCTAATAATGTGTTTACTCAGAAAGTTTTTTATGACTTTGATCCGGAAACTGAGGGTGATAACTCTGGTTTGTCCATGCATATCAAAAAAGATTTTGAGGGTATGACGCTTGAAAGTATCTCTGCCTTTAGAAATACCTTTACCTATAGTGTTCAAGATGTTGACTTCGATGGAGGATCTTTAGTAAATCCAAGTCCTATCAGCAATGATAGAGATGCTATATCTCAAGAATTTAGATTGTATTCAAATGATAACGAAAAACTAAATTGGTTGATTGGGGGTTACTACTACCAGGAGGATATGGCTTTTAATGAATCAATATACTTAGGACCATTGTGGAGAAATTATATTGAGGCGTTTCTTGCTCCAGGTACTTTTGCTGGATTAGAGGCTCTGCTTAATCTTCCAAGTGGGTCGATATATGGTGAAGGACAAGGTAATACAGAAACTGCTTCACAAGATAATGAAACCATGTCCTTATTTATGCAGCTAGATTTCAACGTTACCGAGCGTTTAAATGCATTAGTAGGTGTAAGTTATATCGAAGATGAAAAAACAGTATCCTATCAGCAAATAAACACAGCTGTACTATCTGCTTTAGACTTTGTTGCGATTGGAACAGGCGCATTAATCGGTGCTGGTATCCCACCAGCTCAAGCATCAGTATTAGCAAATAATCCAGACTTTAACCCGTTTCTAGCATTCAAGCCACTTCAGGTGTTGCCTAAATTTATAGACTTTCCAAATGCAGCTCAAGACGGTAAAACCAAAGATGATAATGTTGATTACACATTTAAATTGTCATATGCAATTAACGATGCAGCAACAATTTATGGAGGAATTTCAACAGGTTTTAAATCGTCAGCATGGATTATATCCAGAGATTCAAGACCAGATGCTGCTGAAACTGCAGCCTTAGCTGCTGCTGGAACTCCAGTTCATCCAAATACAACAGTTGGGAGAAGATATGCTGGTCCAGAAGAAGCAGAGGTGATGGAGCTTGGTGCAAAAATCTATTTACCCTCTGGTTATCTTAATGTCGCTATTTTTGATCAAGAAATCCAAGGCTTTCAGTCAAATACATTCATCGGAACAGGTTTTGTGCTTGCAAACGCCGGAACACAATCTGTCGATGGTTATGAATTTGATTTGCTGTTTTCACCAGCAGAAAATATTGATATTGCGATTGGTGGAACTTTCATAGATCCTATTTATGATTCCTTCACAGGCTCAGCATTTGGAGATTTATCTGGTACGGTGCCTTCAAATATTGCTGATGATACTATCTCTTCCAGTGTTACTTGGAATTGGGATAGAAATGGCTGGGATGGATACATGAGACTTTCTCATCTTTATTCCAGTGAAGCTGTGCTGACAGAAAATCCTGCGGCTCAAGCACTATTGGAATCTAGAGGAAATGGATTTAGAGAGCAAGACACGCTTAATTTTTCAGCTGGAATGCAAAAAGGCAATTTATCAATTAGTGTATGGAGTAAAAATATTAACGATGATGAATTCATTACATCAGTTTTCCCCGCTGTAGTTGACCTTTCAAGTACTACATTTTTTGGCTATCCAAATAATTATGCAACTTATGGATTAACCGTTAATTACTCTTTTTAGGATTTAATTAAAAACTTTTTAAAAGGAGCTGGAAGGCTCCTTTTTTTATTAAAAAAATTATTTATTAAAGCTTTCTAAAGCTTCAGACATCTTTTTTTGCAAAGCACCGATTGCTTGCAATGGTCTGATCATAACTTTGAAATTAGTAATTCTACCCTCTTCATTCCAACGAATAATATCGACTCCATTAACAGAAATATCATCAATATAAGTTTCAAATTCTAATACTGTATCTAAGCCGTCAACTAACTCTCTGACATATTTAAATCTTTCCATATCAAAGGTTTGTCCAGCGCCCATTAAATAAAGTTTAGACATCTCTTTTCCCTCAATTGGCTTGAAAACTATTGGAGAAGTAAAAACACAGGAGTCATCAAGGATTTCATCTAAAAAATTAGAATCTTGAGACTCTAAACCTTGATGCCATCGTTCTAAATAAGATCGTGTTTGATTCATAAATGTATTAAAAACTTTTGATATGCAGAGTGCAAGCAATGTTTTTAAAATAAAAAGGTCCTGTAACTTAATTGTAAAGATTTTAAAAGCAGCTAAAAACTATCTTTTTTTTCTTAACTTTCGAAGACGGTCATATTCACTTTGAAGTTTTTTCTCAGCAATATCGCGTCTTTTATGTCGTCTATTTCTAGCAGCTTCAGATTTTTGAATCCTGATAGCTTTATTCATTCTGATTTAATATTCTCATAAAGAAAAATTAAAATCAAAAACTGTTACTTATTTTTAGATAGCTTAATAAATCTAGACTTTAATACCCGCAAATTTAAATTATATGCAGACCCAGAGGAAGATTTTTTTCTAGAAATATTTTTTGATGATAGTTTTTTGTCTCGATTAGATTTAACTTTTGAATATGCGTCTCTAAAAGGGATACCAGATTGAACCATTGCGTATGCCTGATCAGTCATTAACATATCTTGATCAATAAGTTCATTTGATCTGTGAGTATTTATTTTTATAGAGCTCACCAAGTCAGGCAATAGATTCATTGTTTTAAGAACGCAATGAACTGAATGAATAAGAGACCTTTTGGTAAGCTGTAAATCCCTGTGATATCCACTAGGCAAAGAAATTAAATTTTCTAATTCAGAATAGTGTCCTGCTAAGATAGAGTAGTTAGCTCTCATTATCTCAATAACATCTGGGTTAGACTTATTAGGCATTATAGATGAACCTGTTGAATAAATAGGCGGTAGACTTAATAAGTTAAATTCTTGAGATAAAAAAAGACTCACATCCCATGAAAACTTTCGGATATCAAGCATCGGCTGTTTTAATGCACCAATCAGCTCTAATTCAAACTTCCCTCTGCTATTTTGGACATAAAGACTATTTAACTGCTTTCTTTTAAAGTTTAACTCTTTAGTAGATATGTCTCGCTTGATAGGAAGATTGACCCCATAACCAGCGGCCGTTCCGAGAGGATTAACATTTAACCAGGATTTTGTATTTGACAGCAAATCTGCATTATCTAAAAACGACTCAGCAAAAGCGGCAAACCAAAGACCCCAAGATGAAGGCATGGCTCTCTGAAGATGAGTATAACCAGGCATGGGATCACTGGAGTGCTTTTCGGACTTTTTAAGAAAGGCTTTAGCAACTTTTAGATTAATTAACTGAATTTCATCCAATTTCTTTCTTGCATAGAGACGCATAGCTACCATGACCTGATCATTTCTGCTTCTTCCAGTGTGAATTTTCTTGCCTACTGATCCTAATTCTTTGATTAAAAAATTCTCTATTGCAGAGTGACAATCTTCATATTTAGCAGTCAGTTTGAATTTATTAGTTTGAAATAATTTTCCAAGTTTTTTTAAAGAAGAGATTACTTTCTTTGACTCAGTTTTAGTAAAAATATTAATTTTTTCTAATTCATGTGTATGTGCGATCGATGCTTCAATATCATATAAAAATAATTCTTGATCTAAAGCAATATCCTCACTTGATAAGAAATGATCAATTGCAGAGTTTTTATCTTTTGAGTTTTGATTCCAAAGTTTCATAATTAAATAATTCCTGCGTTATCATCCCACCCAAATGCAGAATTTAAATTTTGAATAGCCTGCGTTGCTGCTCCTTTAAGCAGGTTATCAAGTGCGCAGCAAAATGTCAGCCTATTTGTTGCTTGATCCACCTCAAAGCCTCCAATTATTACATCCGAAGTATTTTGAACTTTCTGTAAATTTGGAGGTGATTCTTGGATGGAAATAAGGTTCATGCCTTCATAAAAATCAATAAATAAATTTATTATTTCGTCAGGATCAGATTGTTTTGAAAGAAAAAAATTACCAGTCATCATGATGCCCCTAAAAAAATTACCAACATGAGGTGTAAAAAAAATATTTGGATAACTGTGTGTTTGTACTTCCCTCTCATGAAGATGGTTAACAAGTGAATAAGGGATAATATTATCATTTAGCAATTCTCTGTCATTTCTTTGATTTGGGGATGCACCTGCACCGCTATATCCAGAAACTCCAAAGAGATTTACTGGACCAACTAAAATGTTAAGAATGGGTGCGATCATAAACTGCATTGCGGATGCATAACATCCTGGATTGCTAATTTTATTTGAGCTGACAGGATCACATAACTCTGGAATTCTATATTCCCAATCCTCATCAAAACGATGATCGGAACTCAAATCAATGATAATTGCTTCAGAGTTATAATTTGTAATCAAGTCAACATACCCCTGAGATTCCATATTAGGTAAAGCTAAAATGAATGCCTCCTCATCGCCAAAATCGATATTATCTAGGGCAAGATCCTGATAAGTCATTTCGCCCAATGAATCAATATTCAGTGGCTGTCCAGCTTTAGATGATGAGTAAACTGAAACAATATTTAGTTGATTATGATTATTCAGTAAAGAAATTATTTCTTGGCCAACATAACCTCTCCCCCCTATCAAACCAATTTTCTTATAGCTCATTTAAATCACGCTTTTGGGTTTATTTACAGCATACTCAATACAATCTTTAAGTGCGCTATAGTCTGAAATCCCGATCCAAAAAATATGCCACTCATCTTGCTTTTGACATCCCTCACAAATAGACATGTAAAAATTATTTATTGGATTGCTTGCTCGAGAACGCCAAAATACTTGAGGATATACTTTTCTCATCTCATGCCAAATCCCAGCCCCTAAACCCTCTCCTTTTGCCTCAGGGATAACACCAAACTTATCCATATATGGAACCTTAAAGTCATTGGAGATTGCAATTGATGCCCTTTTGCATGTTGTCATGAAGATATCTAAATCATTTGGATTTTCAAAAAAATTATCTACTAACTTGCCGCTAAAAGATTTCTCAATGATATTTCTAAATTGCTCTTGAATATCTTTTTCTGGAAGTTGATGTTGTACAACACTATAGCCATGTTTTATTAAAGTGCCTGATCCAGAATCAGTAAATAGTTCTTTGGGTAAATTAATTGGTTCAGTAATTGAAACAGATGCTGTTTTAGGCAGAAAATCTAAAAGAGATTTAATCTGTTCAAGTTTTAATTTCATTCCTGAATGCAGCCATTCTTGTTGCATTAATTCATCGTATTCAAGAGCTAAATTAATATTAGGTATTAATTGGCCTCTTTGATTAAAAATACCGCCGGTATCAGATAAGAATATGGCCTTATATGGATTAATAGCTTTTACAAGCTCAACAGTTGCAATATCCGCATTAATATTTAATTTCTCGTCATCTTGAAAACCAATAGGCGCAATTACTGGTATTGAATCAGATTCTAATATCTCGTTGATGAGTTGATGATTTACCGACTGAATTGAACCTACATACCCAAGATCAGCATTATCCATAATACATTCAAATACGTTTGAGGTGACGCCTTTTGCATTTGCCCCTTGAGCCTCTAAAGAATTAACTATTTTTTTATTGGTTTCACCAAACACTGAACATGCAACATCTCTTACTTCAACAGATGTAACTCTTTGTCCATCTATAAATGAAAAATCAATTTTTTGTTCTTCAAGGGCTTTCGATAGCATTGGACCCGCTCCATGCAAGATTACAGGCTTGAGACCGACCTGATTTAAGAAAACCAATGAAGATATTAGGTTTTCTAGGTCATTATCAATAACGGAACCTCCAACTTTAATTACTGCAAAGCGTTGTTCTGGAGAAGAAAATTTTTCAATGTACTTATTTATTTCTTTTTCAGATCCAATGGCGCTAAGAAGTTTTAAAATGGTGTCTTTTATAAACTTGTTAGAAGGATGGGTCATTTGATTAGTTTCTTAAAGTTAATTAAGGCTTGATTAAGTTGATCTAAGTCAATTGATTCATTAGGCTGATGTGCATCTGCAATGTTACCGGGACCAAATACAATTGCTTGATAGCCAGCTTCACTAAACAAAGATGCTTCGGTCCAGAAATTAACTGGTGGTGACAAATTTAAACCCAATTCATCAACGAACATTTTTAAACTATTTATATCACCAGATGATGGCAATGCAGGAGCAATAAATCCCTTTGTAAATTTAGAATCCTTTTCAGTTAGAGCATTAATTTCATTTAATAAATCATCATGAGATTGGCCAGGTAAAGGCCTCATACCAAACTTTACTTGAGCATGATCAGCAATAATATTTGGTTTAATGCCACCTTCAACAATTCCTAAATTAAAAGCAATGCCGTTTAATTCTCCAAATGAGGAGCTATCATGAGATTGAGCAACTTCTAAAGCTTTCTGTGACCAATGAGTAAGTTTATGAATTGCATTATCTGCCATAGCTCTTTTATCTGAGCTGTGACCAGCGTGTCCAAAAAATTCTTGAGTTCCAGTTACGATTCCTCTATGGCAAGTTACAGCCATATTTTGAGTTGGCTCTGCTACTATTACACCCTCAAAAACAGGTCTTGATTTGATATATTCTTTAACACAGGTACTTTGACCAGCCTCTTCGTCAGTAGAAAATAGAATTGCATAATCAGATAAGCCCTTTTCTATAAGGGCTAGTATGCATGCAGCAGCACCTTTGATGTCACAAACACCAAGTCCATATGCTTTTTCATTTTTTATTATTAAGTCATGTGGATTTGATTCCCATCCATCTCCAGCTGGCACTGTATCTAAATGAACATTAACAAGATATTTTGGAGAACCTTTGGTGAAAAAAATATTAAAAGAGCCGCTTCCATGATCTTTAATTTGAGGATCAATAAAGTCTAATGAATTTAGGTACGCTATTAGACCAGATTCCTTTATCTTGCGTGGAGGATTAGAAGTATCAAATCCAACCAAAGATTTCAAATGCTTCAAACAGAGATCTAGATCGGTGCTCATTGTTTCTTGTGTATCGATGCCCAGGTTGATGTGCTTTGACCGATCAATTTAATGAATCCTTTAGACTCAGATTCAGACCAGGTTGCAGACTGAGCGTATTCACCCTCAGGACTTTTTAGGATGTTTTTTGATGAGACAGCAACTGCATCAACACTTCCCGGAGAAAGTTTTAGAGTAACTTCTCCTGAAACCATTTTTTGAGAATCTAGTAAAAATGCTTCAAGATTTTCACGTAAAGGCTCAAAATAAAAACCTCGATAAACAAGATTTACCCACTCTTGCCCAATTTGTGTTTTAACAAGATTTTGTTTATCAGTTAAAACAGCTTCTTCTAATGCTCGATGTGCAGACATTAAAATTGTGATGCCAGGAGCTTCAAATACAAATCTACCCTTAAGACCAATAATAGTATCACTTGAAAAAACTGATCGGCCAATACCAAAAGAACCTCCTAAGTTATTCAATATTTTGAGAAAATCAGCTCCCTGCATTTTCTTATTATTTATTGAAATAACTCTTCCTCTCAAAAATTTTATCTTTAAGATCTTTGATTTTTTAGGATACTGATGAGGCAACCTACAGAGTACAAAACTCTCGCTTAATGGCTCTTTCCATTCATCAATTTCACTTCCCGATATGGTAGCTCCCATTAAGTTTTCATTGATGCTGTATTTTTTATTCAAAGACGAAACTTTAAAACCCTTGTCTCTTAAATAGTCCTCTTCATATGCCCTAACATTTTTTGTAATGTTTTGTATCTCTCGAATTGGAGTAATAATATTATACTTTCCATGAGCTCTAATGGATAAATCAAATCTTATCTGATCATTTCCCATGCCTGTGCAGCCATGCGCAATATTATTTGTATTAAGTTTTTTGCATAATTTGATTGACTCTTTAACAATTAAATATCTATCCGAACACAATGCTGGATATTTGTTTTGATACAAAGCTCCGGATTGAACCAATGGAATTAAAATTTCAGACCATAAACTTTTTTCAACATTTAGATTAATGTGTTTTTTTGCGCCTAACTCATTTGCTCTTTTTGTTATAGCAAGCTCTTCTTTAGCAGAAATTCCACCAGTGTTTACAAATAGTGTATGCACTTCATAGCCTTGATCAATCAAATAAGGAACACAAAAACTTGTATCCAAACCTCCTGAAAACGCTAATATTACTTTTTTACTCATTATCAATACCTATAAAATTCTAGTTAAGATTGATTTTTGAACATGTTTTCTATTCGCAGCTTCATTGACCGCTAAACAATAATCTGCGTCCATGACTTCATCAGTTGCTTTAACATTTCTTCTCAATGGCAGACAGTGACTAAATACAGCGTTATTAGTGAGACTCATCTTCGATTCATCAACAATAAAATGTTTATATTTACTGTTTAAGGATGCCTGTTCATCTGGTTTACCATAATAACTTAAAGATCCCCAACTTTTTGCATAAACAATGTCTACGTCAGAATAAGCGCTTTCAATGTCATAGGATATTTCAAAGTCTGTATTTTCTAATGAGCAATTCTCCTTTGCAGCATTGATATACCTATCATCAAGATGATACTCCTTCGAAGGACATAATAATTTTACATTCATTCCAAATTTACTTGCTATAAGAAGACTCGAGTTTGCCACGGCGGTATTAAGCGGATTTGGATGATATGTCCAGGTCAACAAATATTTTTTACCCTGAAGATCTCCATAATATTCTTGCATGGTCAAAATATGTGCAAGTTCTTGGCATGGATGCTCTATAGTTTCCATATTTACGACTGGAACTGAAGAATATTTTGCAAAACTGTTAATAACAGAGTCGTCTCTTTCTTGATTCCAATTTATAAACTTTGGAAAAGCTCTTATAGCAATACAATCACAATAAGAAGATAAGACTTGAGCAACCTCTTTTACATGTTCTTCAGTCTCGCCATCCATTACAATGTTTTCTTCAAATTCAATGGACCACGCATCTTTGCCGGGCTGCAGTAACACTGCAGTGCCAGATAATTCACTGATGCCAATCTCAAAACTAGTTTTGGTTCTCATTGATGGATTTAAAAATAAAAGCGCAACTGATTTATTCTTTAACAAAGGCTGATAAGGATTGTTTTTTAACTCAATAGCGAAATTGATGATATCTTGTAGTTCTGATCTAGACCAATTTTGAGTAGTAATAAAGTTTTTCATAAATATTGAAGTTCCATCATTCTTGATGGATGTTATACAGATCTAATTCTTTGGGTTGGAATTGATGACTTGATTTCTACAATTTCATTTGTTTTGTCAAAATAAACTAAATTGGGCTTATGATTAAGCACTTGATCTTCAGGCATTGATGCATATGAGCAAATAATAATAATATCCTCAGGAGACGCTTTATGAGCTGCAGCACCATTGATAGAGACTGTTTTTGAACCAGCTTCTGCGGCTATGAGATAAGTTGAGAAGCGCTCTCCATTGGTAACGTTATATATCTCGACTTTTTCATATTCAGACATCTTTGCTGCGTGGATAAAATTAGTGTCCAAGGCGCACGAGCCCTCGTAATCAATCTCAACTTGAGTTACGTTTAGGCGATGAAGCTTTGAATTAAGCAATACTCTTTCCATAGGTTGAGCAGTATGCAAGAAAAACGCCTAAAATCCAACATTATTTAATAAGAAAATTGTCTATAAGCCTTACTCCTCCAAGGTTTACAGCAACAGCTAATAAAGTGTTTGGCTCGAATTCATCTATTTCTTCTAAAGTATTTGAATTGCAAAAAGAAAAATAATCAACGTCAAAATCTAATTCTTCCAGCTTTTTTATAGCTTCGACCTTTAAATATTCTAAATTTCGAGTATGTATTTGTTGAGCAGTGTTTTTTAAAATCACTGATAATTCTGATGCAATAAGTCTTTGATCAGGGTTCAATAAATTATTTCTTGAAGACATAGCAAGTCCGTCGGGCTCTCTTACAATAGGTACTCCATGAATTTCAGTATCTAATTTTGACTTATCTAAAAAATCTTTTACGATCAAAAATTGTTGATAGTCTTTAAATCCAAAAAAAACATTTTTCGGTTTAATTAACTGAAAAAAGTGATTTAAGATTGAAATAATGCCATGGAAAAAGTGTGGCCTTGAGATTCCACACAGTTTTTTAGATAGTTCTGAGTTTGCATACAATTTTTTGGCGCCCTCAGCAAAATTAGGTTCTGGAAAAAAAACTGCATCACAATTTGCATTCTCTAATTTTATCAAGTCTTTTTTTTCTGTTCTTGGATAGATGTCTAGATCTTCATTTGGAGCAAATTGAAGAGGATTAACAAATATAGAGACAAGAGTGATCCCATTATATTTGTTTGCTTCTGATACAAGGCTCAAATGACCTGCATGAAGATTGCCCATGGTTGGAACAAAATTAATTTCTTTAGATTGTTGAAGAAATTTATCTAAATCCTTGGCTGAATTAATAATTTGCAAAGTTAAAAAAAAGTGTGCTCTTTTGCTGGGAATCTTTGTGCTTTAACTTCTTTAACATATGCAGCTACTGCGCTTTGTACAGAATTATTTTCAGCAAGGAAGTTTTTAATAAATTTTGGTGGCTTTTCTAAGCATGAAATACCAAGCAAATCGTGGATTACCATTACCTGAGCATCTGTTGAGACGCCTGCACCTATTCCAATAACTGGAATAGATAAAGATTTTGTAATTTCCGCTGCTAAATCATTTGGAATACATTCAAGCAATAAAAGAGATGCTCCTGCAGATTCGAGCTCCTTGGCTTCTGAGATCATTTCTTCTTTTTTATCTGTATCACGGCCTTGTACAAAATAGCCTCCAATTCGATTAATTGATTGAGGTGTTAACCCCATATGGGCGCATACTGGGATGCCCCGCTCTGCCAAGGTGCTCGTTAAGTCACAGATCCAACGACCTCCTTCTAATTTAATTGAGTGTGCTCCATTTTGCATCAGCAAAGCAGCATTTGTTAGAGCTTTATCCTTTGTTGAGTAACTCATAAATGGCATATCGGCCATCAAATGAGAATTAATATTTCCTCTACTAACATTTTTAAGGTGATAAATAAGATCATTCATTGTTACTGGCAAAGTACTATCATGGCCTTGAATAACCATTCCTAAACTATCACCAACCAATATAACTTCAACTCCAGCAGAACTAATTACATTTGCTAAAGTTGATTCATATGCGGTTAAACATGTAAATTTTTCACCATTGGTTTTTAGGTTATTGAGAGTATCAATGGTGATCAATGATTGGGCGTTATGCGCTGACATGCTTAATGAATGGATTGATTATTTTTACTTAGCATATTTATGAGCTGAACTGCTAAAAGATTTTTTGATGCTTTATGAAAATGAGTATGAGATTCCTTTGTAAACACACTAATTTCATTAAAATCAGAGTCGAATCCAATGTCTTTTTTTGAAACATCATTGGCAACAATGAAATCTAAACCTTTTTCAACCAGTTTAACTTTTGCATGTTCCTCTATTTTTTCTGTTTCAGCACAAAACCCCATAAATTTTTTATCTGGAAATTCCCTTGATAGTGATGCAATGATATCAATATTTTTTTTAAGTAAAATTTGCATATCCTTTGAAGATGATTTTTTAATTTTATTTTGATTTTGAATTACTGGACTATAGTCTGCAACAGCTGCACAGCCAATAAAAATATCAGCATCAGTTATATATTTTTTTGATTCCACATACATCTCAGCAGCAGTCTTGACATCAATCCTTAATATTTTATTTGAACATTCTAAGGATACTGGACCCGTTATAAGAGTTACATCTGCACCTGATTTGGAGGCAGCTTCAGCAAGCGCGAAACCCATCTTTCCAGAGCTATTATTTGATATAAATCTTACTGGATCAATTTGTTCTCTTGTTGGGCCGGCTGTAATAATAATTTTTTTTCCATTTAAGAATTTATTTTCTGACATTTTGATAGTCTCATAAATTTCTTCAGGCTCTGACATTCTCCCGTAGCCACTATCTCCACAGGCTTGCTCACCTTTTGAAGGACCAATAAATACTATTCCCCTAGATTGCAAAGAATTAACATTATTTTGAGTGGCTGTATTTGACCACATATTCTTATTCATTGCTGGAGCAACATAAATTTGAGCTTTAGAAGCCAAGACTATTGCACCTAATAAATCATCAGCTCTTCCAGAGGATAGTCTAGATATTGTCTCAGCGCTGCATGGAGCAATTAAAATGGTATCAGCCCATTTAGCTAATTCAATGTGACCCATGGCCTGTTCTGCAGTCTCATCAAGAAGGTTTCGATGAACACTGTTTCCACTTATTGCCTGCATTGTTAAAGGCGTAATGAATTCACATGCAGAATCTGTCATTAAAATTCTGACATTATCTCCATTTTTCTTAAACAATCTTGCCAAATCAGCAGATTTATATGCAGCTATACTTCCAGTTATACAGAGAAGGGTGTTAGATGATTGCTCGTTTTTCATATACGTAAGTATTCAAAAAATGTAAATCTTACATATTTTCGTGGATAAAAACAAAAAAGGGAGCTTTAAAGCTCCCCTGAGAGAATCACAATAATTTATTTTGTTCCAGACACAGATCCTGAATCTGGCTTAAGACCTCTTACTTTTTTAAATAAAGTGCACTTTTGAGATGCTTTATTAAAAGTAAAGCCTTGGACCTTTGATTTTGTCAGAGCATACTTTGAACATCCCTCAACAGAGGAATATTTTTTTGCAGTTTTAACAGAAAATATTCTGCCTTGGATTTCATAACCATCTTGAATTGCTATTTCTGCAGATGTGGAGAAAGGTAAAGAGATAGCAGCAAAAAGTAGAATTTTTTTCATTATATTGATCCTTTATTTTTAATAGATATGTTCATACGAAAAATCTATTTTATGTTTAAATAATACACATATTATAAAGCAATTATTGTGCCAATTTTATGTTTTTTTTGTAAACAATATGTATCTATTTAGTTAGTCTTATATTGATAGAAGATTTTTAGAGGTAGATAATGAATAAATGAAAACTCTTGCAGATCTGATCAAAGAAGCACACATGGTTGTGCCTACGATTAAATGTGAGGAATTGGCTGCAAACACAGATGGTTTGATGCTAATTGATGTAAGAGAATCTTCAGAACTTGAAGAAACAGGAAGTATTGATGGAGCCTTAAATATTCCTAGGGGCCTTATTGAAATGAAGTTAAGTCCAAATGATGAATCTATGGATGTTAATACGCCAATCGTAGTATTTTGTGGCGGTGGAAGTAGAGCTGCGTTAGCTGGTTCAACTCTCTTAGACTTAGGTTTTAAGAATGTAAAAAGTTTGGAGGGTGGATTTCGTGAGTGGAAAGATTTTTCTAAATGAATATATTTTGTTTTGATTCAAAAAAAAAGAGGGCTACTGCCCTCTTTTTAATTCAATAAGCTTCTTTAGAACTTATATCTAAAACCTAAGCGATAGACTGGACCGTGATCTTGAGCTAAGAAAAGCATCTCAGGATATCTTGCATATAGTCTTGTATCCTCGTCGTTAAGGTTTTGGCCCTCAACAAAAACTGATGCTTGCTCATTAAGTCTATATGCAAATGAAGCATCAATCTGATTTCGCTCCATCACGTATAAAGGCTGATCGTAGTTCCCAAAGCCAGCGACTGTTTCGCCTCTAGTATTCAAAGCAATTCTTGCTGTGATCTTCTCATCCTCATAAAAAACCGAAGCATTTGATGAGTCGCCAAGACCAGGAAGGATAAATTGTCTGCCGATTGCGTTTCTATCAATATCAACATCTCCGCCCTCAACAAATGTAGCATTCAGTTGAACACCATATCCTGTATCACCGAATAAATGTTGGAGTACCAATTCAAAACCATCAACTTCTCCAGTAGCAATGTTTGCAGGTCTGGTTATTTCAAATACAGCCAATGGATCGCTTGATGTAGCGTCAATGTAACCTGGCTCACATCTCCACCATCCGCCAGACTCACAAGCTCCGAAAGGGAAACCACCTGAAACGTCGACTCCTCTGGACATTGCAACTGCCACCCAACCCATATGTTGTTGAGTATTCATCCAACTTTGAGCCCATAGAGCCTGTTGAGAAACACAATGCATTGATCCCCATTCACCAGGAAAACCAGTATCAGGCCTTCCAGCCTGGTCCCAAGCATTCACACAATTTTGTGCATACTGACCAATTTCTCCATATGCAGGATTTCTAAGACCATAAAGCTCGCCAGAGCTAATTTGATTTTCAATAAAATCTTCAATTTCTTTATAGAAATAATTAACTGCAAAATAACTACCCTCGTCATAGTACCATTCATAAGCAATATCATAATTAGTTGATTTGAGTGGTTCTAAACTTGGATTTCCTCCTGATGCAGTGGGAGTAAAGAAATCTCTGTTGCTGAACGTTAGAGAAGATCTCATATCTTGCAAACTAGGTCTTGCCATTGTTTGTCCAGCAGAGAATCTTAGTACTTGCTCGTCATCTAATGAATATGCCATTGATACTTGAGGAAGTACCAAGTCATTACTTCCTGATTTAGGAGCATCTACTGGTCCGCCAGTAAGATATTGAAGACCATTTATCATATCCCATCTAATATTTGTTGGTGTAGATTCAAGTCCAGTGGCTAGCACCTCTGCCTCTTCATATCTTATGCCAGCAACAACATTTAATGGCCTATTATTAACTGTAAATTCCATGTTGGCTTGAATGAACATCGAGTCGATTGTCTCCTCAACTCTATCATTCGTATCAACTGGCCCTGCATTGAAAAGTCCCACACGACCCTGCCAGTTATTTTTAGCGACCTTTGGATCTATCTCAAAATAATATCCATTTCCTGCATCAAAATTATCAAAGAATCCTTTAAGAGATCTTCTAGTAAATATACTTGCGGATGCTGCAACAGCAGGATTTAGTGATGTCACTAGTTCAGAGCGGAGATCTCTAAACTCAGATTCAATGGATGAAATCCCAAATTCAATTGATTTTAAATAGCCACCGTCTAGATTTGTCCATTCTCCATTAAATTGGAATTGTTTCATTTGATTTTCTTTTTCAGCATCTCTGTAAAATAGCCCTGTATGAACAAAATCAGATGATGTAAATTCTTTGTTATACACAAATGAATTAATACCATTGGCACCTCCATTAGTATGGGTAATCACAGCATCAGCTGGAGTAGCAAATCCCATTTCATTTGGTATTTCAGAACCATCTTTTTCCGCAGAGGAATCATGATAATCTAACTCAAATTTTAATGAATCAGAGTAATTCCAATCTAGATTAAACCCTATCGATTCGTTTAAGTTTTCTGTATCACCCCAAATTAACTGATGATCGTAGCCCCTGTCGCCAACTACCAAATCCGTATAAACTCCATTTGAATTAATAGTTGCTTGTTGAGTTCCCCAACCACCCAACCATGAGCCAAACATCTGACCATTTGAACTAAATTCAACTTTAGAATAAGTGTAATCTGCAGTAGCAACTAAATTTTCAGAAAATTCATACTGAATGGTTACTTGACCATTTATTCTTAAGCGATCATTGTCTTTAAATTGATATGCAGAAGGCTCTTGATAGAAGGTTTTACCATCTGCTCTTTGATTGTTATTAGTAATGCCAGCTGCATTTTTATCAACCCTAGAATAACCCTCAATCAAAGCTAGATCCTCTACAGTAATCCAATTTGATTCTCTGGTACCTGTTTCTCTGTTGTTTCTATCTTGAAAAGATCCTGAAATTGCATAGCCCCATTTACCTTTATTCGAGCTATGCACAAAAGCAGCTTCAAGTGGATTGGTACCTTCTTTACTAGACGTATCTTTCAGCATGTCTACACTAAAAGAGGTTAAATCACCTGGGATGGCTAGAGGTTTTGTTGTAACCATATTAATAGTTGAGCCAATGCCGCCCGATGGCAATCTGCTATTAGTTGATTTGTATACTTCAACAGCTGATACTCCATGAGAAGAAATATCACCAAAGTTAAATGATCTGCCTCCACCCCATTGACCTGGAACTGTTGGCATTTGTCTTCCATTTAGTGTGACCAAATTAAGCTCTGGGCCAAAGCCACGAACAGCAACCCTTTCACCTTCAACATTACTTCTATCAATTCCAATACCTACAACCCTTGCTAGTGATTCGGCTAAATTACCATCTGGAAACTTACCAAAATCTTCTGCGGTAATTGCATCAACAATTCCTACGTTGTTTCTTTTAATTCCAATTGCTGTTTCTAAACTTCTTTTTATTCCAGTTACAACAACCTCTTCAACTCCATCTTCATCAGATGTATATGTGCTTGAAGTGTCATAACCTGAGACTTTTATGGATTTATTTTCTACTTCAGCGATAATTATCTCTGTTGATTCTGGTTCTTTTGTGTCGATGTCTGCTGGTGCAATAGGATTATCTGCAAATACAAAAAAAGGCAATATCAACGTGGATAGTTTGAAAAATTTCATTATATTATTCCCCAATAATAAGAAGTTAACCCGAATTATCGCTATATTGTCTGCCTTGTCAAGGGAGTGAATCTAAAGGAAATATAAGTAAAAAAAACACATTTTTACAACGGCAAAAGATTCATTTTTTAAAAAGCAATGTCATCCTATCTGATTCACCGATTAACTCATATTTAGCTCTATCTTTTTCTTTTAATCTAAAGGATGGTGGTAGTGTCCAAACTCCTCTAGGATGATTGGCTGTATCATTTGGATTTGCATTAATCTCTGATGTTCTCACCAATTCAAATCCTACTTCTAAAGCTTTTTTAATTGCCAATGATTGGGTTACATAACCGCTTTTTTTCATAAATTCCATGGAGGATCCTTCTGGTGCTCTGTGTTCGACCACACCAAAAAAGCCGCCAGGCTTAAGAGAATTATATGCCTCCTGCATCACAGCTTTCATAGAGTCGCTTCCTAACCAATTGTGCAGATTTCTAAATGTAACTACGAGATCTTGACTTTCAGGTTCAGTGAAAGCATTTGATGGAGGGACGTCTGCAGTAATTACTTTTACCCCTTTAAATAACGGATTTGAAGCTAGCTTTTTATCAAAAGAGTTTCTAGAGCGCATATAGTAGCCTCCAGCATCTGGATTATGATGAGTTACAGATAATTTTCCATTTGCTCTTAAATATGGGGCTAATATCTCAGTGTACCATCCGCCTCCCGCAGACAATTCTAAGACATGCATAGATGAGTTAATTTGAAAAAAAGTTAGTGTTTCATAAGGATTTCTGTAGTTATCTCTCTTTGAATATGCAGGATTTCTATTAGGATCGTTTATCGCCTCAAGCAATGATTCATTTTTATTTAGTGCAAAGACAGAATTAGAAAAACTAAAAACTAATAAAAATAAGCTGAGAGTGTTAAAAAAATTTTTCATTAAAATCTCCAATGTATTTAATAATGTTAATCTAGCATTAGTATTTTTAATAGAGCGTTAAATGAAATGGATAAAAAAATTTGATAATTTTTATTTAATTATTGGAAGATCTTTGTTGGGCTTATATTTTGTTGGTCCAGGATTAAGCAAAGTATTTGATTATGCCGGAACGCTTGCATTGATGAAAATAAAAGGAGTTCCATTTAGTTCAATACTGTTACCATTAACCATAGGAATTCAAATATTAGGCGGACTATGTTTAATTCTTGGAAGAAGTTTGAGGATAGCCTCACTGACACTTTTCATTCTAACAGTTGTTATAAATATTTTTATTCATAATTTTTGGACACTTGAAGGAGATCCTACTCAAGCTCATGAAATACAAAATTTTGTAAAGAACCTAGCGATAGGCGCTGGTTTATTAGTTCTATCTACAAAAGATAGAAGCTAAGAGTTTGAAATAAACCAATTACTCCCAGCCAACCAAGATGAGCAAATCGTGAAATCGATTTGTTTTGATGATTCCAAACCCCAAAAGCTCCAAAAGCACCACAAGCTCCAAAAGAGGGAATCCAAAATCCAACTAGGCCCAATAATCCAAATACACTCAACAATCTTATTGAGCTACCGGATTGACTTGGATGAACTTTATTAAGGAGACCTGTTAAACCGATAAGACCAAATAATCCAATCAGCCCAAGGTAGCCCATAAATTAATCTCTAGGACGTGACTCGTTAACGACCAGCTTTCTACCTTCAACTTCGGCATCATTTAATGCTTGGATTGCATTTTCACCGCCGTCTGACATTTCAACAAAACCAAAGCCCCTAGAGCGATTAGTTTGACGATCAGTTATAACCTTAGCTGATGTAATGGTGCCATGCTCAGCAAAAATTTGCTCAAGAGCGGCGTCGTCTATACTCCATGGGAGGTTTCCAACATAAATATTCATATTATTCCTATCTAATGAAAATTAAAAAAGCAGTGTAACGTATTTTTAGAAATAAAACTCAATATATTAAACATTTAAAAAGTCTAGTGTCTGATCACCAAAATCAGACCACCACTCCATTCCCATTAAGTTGATTCGCTCGAGATTTACTTCAGAGGTATCATCCATTCTTCGGTTTACAAGACCAGTGGAGGAATTAACTCTTAGGTAGTTCTCACCCATTAAGTCACTGGCAATTTCATCAAACATACTAGATTCAAGCATAATCCCCAAAATATCATGATTAAACCAATTTATGGCACCCCACTTAGCAGAATTCTTTCCGTTAATTTTTCTTCTATTTATCCCAGTTCCAATACTGAGAACCTTGATTTCATAATCTGGGAAAAGTTTCTTGGCCTCAGAATAACCAAGCAAAGATGGATTATTAGCAACTATTCCACCATCTATTAACCAAGTTCCATCATCTATTTCTTGAGTTGAATAATAAATAGGTGCAGCACTTGTTGCACTTGCTGCGCTAACCATTTTTATACCCGGAGAATCATATGAGCTGAGTAAACGAGGTTTTCGACTTTCAACATCATATGCTAAAACTGCAACGGATTTTTTAGCCTCTCCGAGTGATTGATCTTGGAAATATTCGAGCAGGACATCTCGCTTCCCTATTCCATCATATTTAGGTTTAGTTTGAAGAAAAGATGCATTATCCCAGAATGATTTTGACATAGTTTTAGCTAAATTTTCTTTTGACCAAAACTCCTCCAACTCAAAGCAATCAGATCCTCGTCCAGCAAAATGCAATGCATTAATTCCTCCGGCACTAGTGCCAATAAAAAAATCAAATAAATCAAAAATTTTCCTTCCAGAGGCAATTTCTAACTGCTTTAGAAATACAACTTCTGCAATGGCCCTTACTCCACCTCCATCTAAGGATAAAATCAATTTTGTTTTTTTTGGTGAATTAAAATATTTTAAAAATCTGCGCATTTAAAGATTTAATTACTGTCTTGAAAGATTTTATTTAATAATTGACTGAGACGAATAGCAGCTAGCGCAATTCTTTCATTAATAATATCAAAGTGATTTTCCATATACACATCAGTAACAACCTCTAACTCATTATCTCTATAACCAACAGATGGCTGCATTGCAAGGTCTCTGCTTTCCTGAGCCCAAGATTCAATATCATTTGAATGAAATACATTCAAGAATTGACTAATTTTCTCATCAACTTTTTTTGGAAAATAATTCTTACTGTGAGTAAACTCCATATGTTCAATAATTTGTCCGTCCCACAAACTATGCATATTTGTCTGACGTCCATCGGTAAACTCTAGCGAGTGATCATTGCCTCCTCGATCATGCGGATAACCGACGTGCATGGGTTGATGAATGTCTCCAATAAAATGGCCAATAAACCATAACGCTTCTTTTTTATTCTGTCTCGTACTTGATAAATCCTCTAAAATTGCTATTTGCT
Organism: uncultured SAR86 cluster bacterium; assembly: GCA_902599315.1. Taxonomy (GTDB): domain Bacteria; phylum Pseudomonadota; class Gammaproteobacteria; order Magnimaribacterales; family D2472; genus D2472. The sequence goes on from CACKEY010000002.1 coordinate 83,861, forward strand.
CATGTAATGAAAAAATCAAGCATCCATTTTGAGGACATTTTGCTTTATAAATATTTTGCTCAGAATCAGGAAGATTTATGTAATGCCAAGATCTGGTTTCTTTTCTCTCTTCAGCTTTAATCCAGTCAGCCCAAAGACATGCTTCACCAAAAGAACCAAGTTCTTTAATTAAAGGGTCAATGGTTTTAATTGTTGATGGGGTTAATAATTCATATGCTTTATCACAAACCATTTTATGACCAGTCTCCCACCATGCTTGTAAATTCAATGAAAAAATAAATCCATAAAAAAATATAAATTTTCTTCTTGAAAACATAATTAGTAGTTTTCAGCTATTGCAGTAGATATTGCTCTAAAGATAGCAACGTGCTCATCTTTTGAACGATCTTTTTCTTGAGGAAACTTATAGTTTGATGAAGTTTTAGCTATAACAACATTACTTTTTGGATCAATAAAAACATGCTGATTATATATGCCTGAAGCCATATACTCATCATCTGGAAATCCTGGAATCCACCACTGATAGCCATAGCCCCATGCGCTTGAAGAAGAGGTATTTTCTCCTGGTTTGAGATGCTCCTCATCAAGTCTATGGGATGCATCAACCCATTCAGCGGGGACAATTGATTCTCCGTTCCAAAAACCTCTATTTAAATACAGAAGTCCAAATTTAGCATAGTCTCTCAATGAAGCATTTAAGCCACCTAAAGCTACTTCCATGCCTGAATTATCAATCATGTAATAAGCATCATGCTCCATTCCGATCTTCTGCCAAATATCATCTTTGAGGTTATCTGTAATTGTCTTGCCTGTTACTTCCTGTAAAAGCATTGCGAGCATTTGAGTATCTATGCTCACATAATGATTGTAGGTACCTTGTGGTTTTTCATTTTCTAAAGTTTTTGCAAACTCTCTCATTGATGTCCCAAAGGATATCGTTCTTCCAAACCTGTTAATGTCTGAGTTATAGTCAGCATAATCCTCATTAAATTTTATGCCTGATGACATTTGTAACAAATTCTTGATTGAAACATTGTTGTAACCGGTATTTGTAAAGTCTGAAAGATACTTTGTGATTGGATCATTAATACTTTCTATCTGACCTCTTTCGATTGCTATACCAATTAAAGCTGAAAGAAAAGATTTTGCTACAGACCATGAAATATGCTGAGATGTCTGATTATTATTATGCCAATAATTTTCATACAAGATCGTATCATTATTTAAAACAATCAACCCATCTGTTTCATAATAATCTAATGCGTCCATTAAATTTCTATCTTTGTCATCAAAGTAATAAGTTTGCGGTAAATTAAATTCTTTTTTATTAAATATAAATGGTTCGCCAGATGCAGGAATCGCTGGGCCAATTTGAAAAACTTTATCCATATTTATAAAGTTGAAGGCTATTTTGTCTTGCTCATATAAATTAATCATTTTGTATACTCTTAACAATTTCGGAGTATAAATTAGCGCAGCGATAAAGCTTATCAAGGCCAAAGATAGTAATATTTTATTGAGCATAGTATTTTTTATTGATACATGGCTTGATCAAAAGCTTGAAGGTATTCAGTAGAAATCTCTTCTAATTGGCGCTTATAACCCTTGTGAGTAAATATATAAAAATCTTTATTCTCAATACCTGAAAAAATAGCTTTTGCTGCTTCCAATGGTGATATTGGATAAGTATTATGTGCATCTTCAGCTGCTACCTCTAGCATTGCCCTAGGATCAGCATCTGAATCTTCAACTTTATGCTCAATATCTTTTTTTTGAGAGCTATCAAATGTGCTATTTACAATATTGGTTGTTACCTCACCAGGACAAACAATGCTGACATCCACATTAGAACCATTTAACTCCGCTCTTAAAGATGTCATTAAGCCCCTGATTCCAAATTTTGATGCAGAATAAAGGCCTAACATTGGATAAGCGATAAATCCAGATGTTGAGCAGGTTGCAATAATATGTGATTCCTCGCCAGAAGATTGCATTTGAGGTAAAAAAGCGTGTACTCCATTAAAGCAGCCTCCCAGATTTATGTTAATCAGCCAATCGTACATATCTCGATTTACTTGACTTAATGGTGCAGGACCCAATACCCCAGCGTTGTTAAAAAGAAGATGGCAATGTTGAAAGGTCTCAAAAGTTTGACTGGCAAGATTTTCAACTTCATTCAAATTACTTACATCAACAACTCTGGCTATTGCCTCTACTCCTTTACTTTTTACAAGTTCAAGAGTTTCATCCAAACCAGCTTGATCTACGTCTGCCAAAACAAGTCGCATTTTTTTATCAGCTGATGCCTCAGCGATACCCCTACCAATGCCACTACCTGCGCCAGTAATTACAGCCACTTTATTTTCAAAATTTTTCATTTATCTCTCACCAATTTAACATTCAAATATTATCTTAACTCAAATAAACTTAAAAATATTTCACTAGAAAATAAGCTGAAGGAATAACTGCTGCCCATAGAATTAAGGCCATCATTAAAGGTTTTACATCCATCGATCTAATCTCATTTATATCAAACTGGCTGCCGATACAGAATAATCCAAACAAAAGAAAAATTTGGCTGGATATTTGAAGAAGATTGATCATGTCACTATTAAAGTTTAATAAAGTATTTAAAGTGATTGCCGCAACAAAAAATATTATAAATCTTGGAAACTTCGCTGCTTTTGCTTGTTTATTAAATATCCAATTTGCAATTAATATCAATGGTATTAGCCATAAAGTTCTTCCTAACTTTAATGTGGCTGCAACTTGAGCAGACTCACTACTATAAGTTACTGCAGATCCAATCACTGAACTTGTGTCATGGATTGCTAGTGCAGACCAAGCGCCAAACTCAAAATTAGTCATCTCGAAATAACTTCCAACAATAGGAAATAAAGCAATCGCAATAGCATTTAATAAAAATACTATTGTCATTGCGATCAAAAGCTCTTGAGGTTTAGCTTTAATAATTGGAGCCACAGCAGCCATAGCAGTTCCACCACAAATAGCTGCGCCTGATGAAAGCAAAAAGGCAATACGTTGATGAATGCCAAGAATTTTTCCAAGAAGTAGTCCTGCAATAAAAGAAGTTATCACGAAAAATGAAACCCATGGTAAATATTCTGCGCTCACGTTAAGTGCATACGGCAAGCTTATAGTTGCTCCCAAAAGAACAATGCCAATCTGTAATGGCAGAGTATTAATACGCCTACTAAAAAAATTTTTGGAAGGATTAAAAAAATAGTTAAACAGAACCCCTAAAAATATAGATAAGGCTGCATTACCCAAAAAAAGGGAAATTAAAACGAGCGATATAAATATAAAACTAAGCAATTAAAAGCATCCCAGGTTTTCAATGAATAATGATCTTCTAATAGTAAGTGTTATCGAGTAAAAGAAGCAATCTTTGATATTAAAATTTTTATCTAATAATTTTTTTTCTAAGTCTTATACTCTTTGGAGTTACCTCAACCAGCTCGTCGTCCTCAATAAACTCAAGAGCTTGTTCTAGTGTATGTTCAATGTGAGGAGTTAGTATAAGATTTTCATCTGTGCCGGCTGCTCTTATATTTGTAAGTTGCTTAGCTTTTGTTGGGTTTACAGGCAAATCGTTGTCCCTGGAATGCAATCCAACTATTTGGCCTTTGTACACTTCAAGGCCATGGCCTACAAACATCTTTCCTCTGTTTTGTAAATTAAATAATGCATAAGCCAAAGTTTTTCCAGCAATCATTGAAACCATTACACCATTTTGGCGATTTCCAATTTCGCCCTTTTTTGCAATTCCATAATGATCAAAAACACTAGTTAAAATTCCACTGCCACTTGTTAAGGTTAGAAATTGTGATCGAAATCCAATTAATCCTCTTGAAGGAGACATAAACTCAAGTCTCATTCGTCCATTTTCTGTAATTTCTAATGATTGTAAATCTGCTTTTCTATTGCCCATTTCTTCCATAATTGCACCTTGATGCGCCTCTTCTATATCAATCACAACAACTTCATATGGTTCATGGATTTCATCATTTACCTCTTTTTGAATTACTTGAGGTTTAGAAACAGCTAATTCAAAATTTTCTCTTCGCATAGTTTCAATTAATACTGATAAGTGCAATTCTCCTCGGCCAGAAACCTTGAATTGATCTGGACTTTCTCCATCCTCAACTCTAAGAGCAACGTTATGAATTAACTCTTGATTAAGTCTTTCTTTGATATTTCTTGATGTTATGTATTTGCCCTCTTTACCACAAAAAGGTGAATCATTAACTTGAAATATCATGCTGACAGTAGGCTCATCTACTGATAAAGGCGGCATAGGATTAATATGTTCAGGGTCACATAATGTATCGGAAATATTTAATGATTCTATTCCAGTAATGCAGACAATGTCTCCGGCTTCCGCATCATCAATTTCAACCCTCTCAAGCCCATGATGACCAAGAATTTGAAGAATTTTGGCCTTACGTTCAATACCATCCTTATTAACAACAACCACTTTATCATTTGGTTTAACATAACCACCAGTAATTCTACCAATTCCAATAACGCCAACATAACTGTTACTGTCTAGAGCCGAAATTTGCATTCTAAATGGTGCATTTTGATCAACTTCTGGCGCAGAAACCTTCTCTGTAATCATATCTAACAAAGGCGTCATATCACTTGCCATTTGATCAGGCTCATGGCCAGCAAATCCCTTAATTGCTGATGTATAAATAGTAATGAAGTCTAACTGCTCATCGGTTGCTCCAAGATTATCAAACAGCTCAAAAACTTGATCGAGAACCCAGTGAGGTCTTGCTTCAGGTCGATCAATTTTATTTATGACCAAAATAGGATGAAGCCCTTTCTCAAATGCTTTTTGTGTAACAAATCTTGTTTGGGGCATCGGGCCATCTACTGCATCAACCAACAATAAAACTGAATCAACCATGGAAAGTACTCTTTCAACCTCTCCACCAAAATCAGCATGACCAGGAGTATCAACAATATTAATTCTATAATCATTCCAATTTATGGCTGTATTTTTTGCAAGAATGGTAATACCTCTTTCTCGCTCTTGATCGTTAGAATCCATAATCCTCTCTGTACTCATATTTTTACGATCTAATGTTCCAGATTGTTGAAGTAATTTATCTACTAATGTAGTTTTGCCATGATCAACATGGGCAATAATTGCTATGTTTCTTATCTTGTCTTTTTTCATGAAGGATTTTTATTGCAGAGGATTATACGAGAATATAAGAAAAGAAATAGCCTTGTAATTAAGTTATATTTTATAAATTTGAGATCTGAAATCATAATTTTCTTTCATGGGTCCATGAATAATGATTCAATAATGATATGAGTAAAAAATTTAAGAAAAAAACAATTGCCTCAAAGGCAGGCATAGGAACTGATACGCAATATGGGTCTATTGTTCCACCAATATATCTTAGTACTAATTTTGAATATAAAGAACTTGGAAAAGAACCAATTTATGAATATACAAGGCAAGAAAATCCGACTAGAGATCTTTTAATAAAAGCATTGTCAGACCTCGAAGATGGTTTGGGTGGAGAAATATTGAGCTCAGGCATGGCAGCAATTTCTTTGGTAGCAAATATTTTGGAGCTTAAAAGCAAAGTAATTCTTCCCCATGATTGTTATGGAGGAACATTTAGGCTATTTTCATCTCTTGCTGAAAAAGGTATTTTTGAAGTTTACTTTCTTAATCAAGGCAATAAGTCATTTATAGATAAATCTATTGATGAAATAAATCCAGATTTAATATGGATTGAATCTCCATCTAATCCCTTATTGCAAGTTGTAGATATTCAGGAAATAGTAAAAAAGTCTAAAAAGAAAAATGCTTTAGTTGCGGTGGATAATACATTCCTCTCCCCATCTCTTCAAAATCCATTAAAGTTAGGAGCTGATATTGTTATGCACTCAACAACAAAGTACATAAATGGTCATTCAGATGTTATTGGGGGAGCTGTAATTACTAATGATGCGAAGATTTTATCCAAATTAAAGTTTTGGGCAAATAATTTAGGCATTACTGGATCCCCTTTTGATAGTTACCTGACTTTGAGAGGTCTTAGAACATTGAGCTTACGAATGAAGCAGCATGAACAAAATGCTTCTGCATTGGTGGAACTTTTGTCAAATCATCCAAAGGTATCTCATGTTTATTATCCCGGTCTTAAACATCATCCATCTTATGAAATTGCTAAAAAACAACAAAGCGGATTTGGTGGAATGCTTAGCTTTGAAATAAAAAATGGTTTGCCAGAGGTCAAAAAGTTTGTTGATGATCTAAAAATTCTCTCGCTTGCAGGTTCACTAGGGGGATTTGAGAGTCTGGTTGGCCATCCATATAATATGACTCATGCAGCACTCAGTCCCAAGCAAAAAAAAGACATTGGTATAAAGAAAAATCTGATTAGGATATCTGCTGGATTAGAAGACACTGAGGATCTACTTGATGCTGTAAGAAAAGCTTTAGATTAGATTTTAATCAGATTCTTTGTCATGTTTATCCCTGCCTAAAGTATGAAGTTCTTGGTCAACACAATCAAAGTAATCAAGCTGAGAGACTGGTGCGCCAGCCTCAACTACATTTCCGTCCTTTAATTTTCTTGCTCTTACTGGTCTCCCTGCAGGTGGGCCAGATACCGCCAAGCAGGATGTTAATGCAACGCCTGTGTAACCTTCAACTCCAAGATGAGAATATGGATTTTTAGCTTGAGCATAAGGACTGACTTCTTTAACCTGACAACCGCTTAAAAAAAATAAAAAAATTGTAAAAAAAAATACGTGTGCAATTGATGATTTCATTTAGAGGCCATTTTTTAAAATGCCGATATTAATATTGTAAATTTAAGAGACGCTATTTAATTAATTTACAACTGCTTCAGACATCGAACCGGTGTCATCAAATGCAGTAAAACTTTGGATGATTCCTTCCTCAACTCTAAACATATGTAATGTTTCAGTGCTTAAGCCGTCAGCAGTCATATCTGAGTGCACAAAGACCATGTTTCCGTCAGAGTAGATTGCTTTATGTTCGATTTTAAAATTTGGCCAATGAACTGCAATAGGCTCAAAAACATTTTTAATTACTGCCTCAGGCCCAACATGTTTTCCAGTTGTTGGCATGTTACCAAATACAGTAAAGGTAAGATCATCAGCATGGAGGGCTGTCCACCCTTCTGTATCACCAGATGCAAAAGTTGCATAGGCTTTTTTTACTACATCTTTTGCATCCATCATTTTTTCGTGATGACCTGCTTGCAGAGAAATTGTTGATATTAAAACTAAGGATAAAAGTGTGTATTTCATAATATTTTTTTTAATAGACATAAAAAATATACTAACTTCAATTTTAAGAAATGTAAAAATTTTTAACAAAGAAATTTTTATTTCAGAACTTGATCAGTTTATTTAATTTTATTTTGATCATAAGATTTATGACGGCCAACTTCAAACCCCCTCTTTGCTTTATGTTTAGTTACTCTGCCAGTAACTCTTTTTCTCCAATTCTTGTATGCAGAATGCTTTAAATTGCTTCTCATCAGCTCCTTAACGGCTTGCTCATTTAGGCCAAACTGAGTTTCGATAGCATCAAAGGGAGTTCTGTCCTCCCAGGCCATCTCTATTATTCTTGATAAATCAGATTTATTCATACTTGGAATTATATTTTAACAAACATGATTCTCATTAATTTTTTGAAAATGAAAGTAATTTTTTGTTTCTTAACTTACACTGAAATATTAATGAAAATTTTTTTAATAAAATCTGTACCTAAAGCAAACTGGAGCTCAAAAAAACCTTTAAATTATAAACCTAGAGCTATAACCCTTTTCATGCTTTGCTTTGGTTTAGCATTATTTGGATTAGGTGAATCAATTATTATTACTGCTGGGGCTGGCATGAGTCCATGGACAGTCTTAGCTGAGGGTCTCTCCAAAACTATTGGATTAAGCATCGGTAAACTTACTTTTTTGATAAGTTTGTGTGTGTTAATGCTATGGATACCATTAAAACAGACACCGGGGATTGGTACGATTTTAAATGTAGTAATTATTGCAGCTGTGATTGAGTGGTCACTGCCATACTTGCCTCAACCAGAAGATTTTTTAATGAAGGTATTGCAAGCTGTGTTTGGAACTTTGTTGGTAGGTTTTGCAAGTGGAATTTATCTTATTGCAAACTTAGGCCCTGGACCGAGAGATGGATTGATGACAGGTTTTCAAAGAGTATCAGACTTACCAATTGCCTGGGTAAGAGCTTTTATTGAATTAACTATAATTTCAATTGGTTGGAAATTGGGCGGAACTATTGGTCTTGCGACTCTAATCTTTGCATTTGGTATAGGTCCTGCGGTATCAGTCGGACTTTATAGTATTTCTGCAATATCTGAAAAATAATTTAAAAAAAAGGGTGCAAAAGCACCCTTTTATTTTCAAGATAAAATCTTAGAAATTATATCCAGCTTTAACGTACCAGAAAGCACCTTCGATGCCATATGGAGAAGTTTCATAATAAATTGCTCCGAGTACATTCCCTGGAACGCCCTCACCTGCAGCACCTGATGAGCCTTCAATTTTTAAAGCTTCTGTATCAAATAAATTTTGAACACCTGCTGAAACATAAAAGTTATCGGATAGATCAATGCTTACAGATGCATCAACAGTCCACTCAGCATCTGAGTCAGTGCCAAACCAATCTGCATGCACTGCATAATACTCACCGTAATAATTAGCTCTTACAAATGAGCTAACTTTATCACTCCAAGTCTGAGCAACCGTAATTGTCATTCTATCTTCAGGAAGACCTTCCTCTAATCTTTTGATTTTTGAATCACCAGTTACAGCACCAGCATTTGTAACTTCTGTTTCTGTATGATTCCATGCAGCGCTTATGTCAGCATCAGCACCGAGAAGGACCGTACTATAAGTTGCAACTAAATCATATCCAGTTGTTTCAGTATCAAAATCATTAGTAAAGTAATTTACCTGACCAATTAATTCTGGATTAGGAATACCTGCTGCACCCATAGCTGTAACCTGAGCAGCGGTGGGAGCTGCATTACTGGTTAATGCAACCCTATCTTCTAATTCAATTACAAAGAAGTCAGCAGTTAGTGATAATTCTCCTGCATTATAAACAACACCAAATGACGTATTGGTAGCCTCTTCGGGTTTTAACTGCCCTGCGCCTAACTTAAACCCAGGTAATGTTTGAGCCTGAGTCAATTGACCATCAACAAGTGTTGTTTGAGTGTTTACAACATTAACCTGTCCTTGAGTTGGAGCTCTAAAACCAGTACTTGTTGAAGCACGCCATGCTAGATTTTCTGAAACTTGATATCTTGCATTTAATTTAAAGTCGTTAGTATCACCAAATGATGAATAATCCTCATACCTAAAAGAACCGCCAAGAAGGAAATCATCACTTACTTGATTTTCTAAATCAACATATAAACCATAACTTCTTCTTGTAAAAGCACCTTGAGAATCAGGAGAAAATCCTGCAAACCCGTGAGAACCAACATTGAATCCTTGAAGTGCATATTTGCCTGCTTTCCATGAGGCCTCTTCACCTGAGATAACTTCAAAAGTTTCCTCTCTCCACTCTGCACCGTAGGCAACTGTCATAGAATCAACTTGTCTTGTTAAATCAAAGTTAAAAACTTTTTCCAGTTCAATGTAAGACCCAGTGTAAAAATTACGAGGTGTATCAGGGCCCATAGAAGGATTAACAGTATTGTTCAAGCCAAAGTCAGCTTCGTTTCTACCAACTGATCCACTTAGATCATATGAATGACCAGCTAAAAAACCTTCAGTAATATCTCCTCTTCTACCTATTGTTAATGAAGTATCAGTAATGTTACCCAAGAATCTAGGTGTATACCCTCCTGGCGCAATTTCATTCATTAAAAAACAACTTGGATCAGCCATGATAGCATCCCGCATAGCATAATCAGATGGATCAACTTGACCTGAATCACCTGTTCCATATGCACAAGTGCCATCTACGTTTCCAACAGCTCTGAAGTCACCAATTGTAAAAACACCACTTCTGCCATCTGGGTTACGATAATAGAATCCTCCATCAACATCTCTTTCTGAATAGTTACCAAACATGTATGACTCTGAGCCATCACTGTTCGTAACTCCTGTGTTCATAAAGAAGGTCACATCGTCATCAACTTTTGGAGCACCCCAAATCTGACAAGGATTTGCAACAGCAGTGTTTCCACCTGCTGTTAAATCTGCACAGTCAGGTCTTTGTTGACTTCTGGAAGTATCATCAGCTTGTCTGATCTGAAAACTGGTTGTAACAAACCCATCTTGACCAAGAGGCATGCCGTATTTTCCAGCAATAGTGGTAGTATTGCCATCACCTTCGGTATATTCACCCATCTTATAAGACAGGGTTCCACCTTCAGAGATATCATCTAGCACAAAGTTAATAACACCAGCAATAGCATCTGAACCATATTGTGCTGAAGCACCATCTCTGAGTACTTCAACTCTTTTGAGAGCAATAGCTGGGATTACTGAAATATCTGCACCCTGTGAACCATCATTCACACCACCACCTTGGAATGCGATAACTGAAGCGTGATGTCTTCGTTTACCATTTGTGAAGATCAAAGTAGCATCAGCTGACAAACCTCTTAAGTTTGCAGGACGAATCATACTCGCAGCATCACTGATTGGCTGCAAATGAACATTTAATGAAGGAATGCTGCCTTGAAGCTGCATAAGAAGGTCATCTGTACCTGTCTTACTAATATCATCAGCGCTGAGAACATCAACAGGAACTGGAGAGCTAGAAACTGATCTAGGCTTACCACGAGTACCAATGCTGACAACTTCTTCTACAAATTCAGCATCTTGAGCAAATGAATCTACTGAAAGCAAAGAACTAACAGCAATAATTGTAATTAAGGATAGTCTTGCAACCATCCAAGTAGCTTTATTTAACATATTTTCCCCTAAATATTTAAAAATGTTTAAAAAGTATGCATTTTATAAATTAATTTGCAACTTTTTAGTGCATTTAAGTGATGAATTTTATTTAGCATTTATTGATTGAAAAAACCAAGATAAGATTAAGATATGAAAAAAATAAATATTTTTAATGTATTATTTTTTGTATATATTCATTGCGATTTGCATGCAATCGAAGATCCTTTCAATGCATACATATTAACTATAGACGATAGTTCTGATAAAGAATTAACTAACATAGTTATCAAAGATAATATTGATCTTGAAGGATTCCCTACAACAGCTGGATCTTTAGCAATTTTAGACAATATTGCAGAAAAAGATGCCTTTCTTGTTAAAAAACTTAAACAAAAAGGTTTTCACATCAGTGGAAAAACTAATTTAAGTGAATGGGCCAACTTTAGATCAGAAAAATCTATAAGTGGTTGGTCTAGTTATGGCGGCCAAACATTAAATCCTTATGGCGATAATCTAAATCCCTGCGGATCAAGCTCTGGCTCGGCTGTTGCTGTTGCATCTGGTTCGGTTGATCTTGCAATTGGCACTGAAACAAATGGCTCGATATCTTGTCCAGCTTCAGTCAATGGGATAGTTGGATTTAAACCAACAGTTGGACTAGTAAGTAGGCAGGGCATAATTCCTATATCATCCACTCAAGATACAGCTGGTCCCATGGGAAAATCTGTAAAGTTAGTTGCAGAGGTTTTAGAAGCGATTGCAGGCCCAGACATTCAAGATACAGCTACTTTTTTAATACCAAAAGATTTTAATTATAACTTCACCAGTGAATTAGATAAAAATAGTATTTTTGGAAAAAGATTAGGGTTACTTAGATCTGGAGAAAATTACGAAGCCGCAAATCAATTGCTTGAAAAAATTACCAATCTAGTTACTAAGCTCGGCGGCACAATTGTTGAAATAGATGATTCTAGAGTCTATCCCAGCGAGGATTCATACTTCTTATTACTGTATGAATTTAAAATTGGTTTAGAAAGTTATCTTTCAAAGTCAAAAAGCTCTATTAAAACAGTCCAATCTTTGATTGATTTTAATAATAAGAACGCAGAAACAATGATGCCCTATTTTGAACAGGAAATTTTTCAAAAAAGTATTGAGACTGCTGGCATGATTAATGAATATAAACAAGCATTACAAATGGTCATATCGGTTAGAAATGACTTAGATAGGCTGCTAGAAGAAAATAATCTTGATGGTTTTATTGGTTTAACTAGAAACCCTGCGTGGAAAATTGATTATGAAGGTGGAGATAGGTCGGCGATGTTTAACCAAATGAGCTTTGGGAATGGTGCTTTTGCTGCTATTGCAGGATATCCCCATTTAACTATTCCCATGGCAACAATTGATGGCCTGCCAGTTGGAATTTCAATCATTGGGGCTGCTTGGTCTGATGCTGAATTATTGAAGATAGGTTTTAGTTTAGAGTCAAATAGTGATCTATTTTAAAAATTAAGAGTTTACTTTTTGCCAATCAAAAAATTTTGTAGCAATAAAAAAACTAATTAGCATCCATAGAATAATTCCAAGAAAATTGAGATCAAAATTTATTAAAGTTGCTCCATCATTTGCAATATCTCTGATAGAAGAAGCTATAACACTCAGCGGCAAAATATGAGCTGTGGGTTGCAAAATCCCTGGTAGGCTTGCAATAGGAAAGAAAATTCCAGATAAAATCAGTTGAGGAAATGTGAAAAGTAATGCAATTGGTTGAATTGATTCTTGTGTTTTTGCCAAACTTCCTAAAAAAAATCCGATGCATAGAAAAATAAATGCGCCGAGGACTACTGCTCCAAATAGTGACATTAAACTTCCAATGATATTTATATCCAACAATCCAACTGCCAGAGCAAGAATTATTGAAAGCTGAATTAACACAATAAACATTCTTGCCAAAACAATCGAGATTATAAAGTCCTTCGGCTTTATTGGTGTCACAAATAATCTTTTTAAAATCCCTCTTCTTCTATATTCAACAAGATTATATCCACTTCCAGCAACACAAAGATTCATTAACATGTATGCCAGAATTCCAGGTAACAAAAAGTCTATGTATCTTTGAGGTCTTGATTTGATGTCCTCTAGCTCCAAAGCAAACATTGGCTGAGCGCCTCTTATCTCTCGCTCAATTGAGAGTAAAGTAGACTCAATAGAATCTTTTATAAAGTCCACCTGCCTGACTTGAGAAGCATCAAGTAATAGTTTTAGTTGAGCTATTCCCGATTGATTGAAAGTTTCAGGAATAATGATTAGAGCAGTAATATCTCCTGAGTTCAAACTATCCTTTAACTCAGAAAGTGTGCCTTGTTGAACTAAAAATATTTTTTTATCTTCTAATAATTTTGTAAATTTTAAAGACAATTCATTTTGAGACTGATTGACTAAGCCTAAGTTTGTTGGACTTGGCTCACCATCTGCGTATAAAAATACTCCAATCAAAATTAATGGAAAAATAATACTGAAAATTAATGATTGTCTGTCTCTGTAGTAAATTTTAATGAAAGTGCTTACAAGAAATATTTGAGATTTACTTAACATTATGTTTCTCTTAACTCATGGCCTGTTAATGCCAAAAAAACATCCTCTAAATTGCCACGGGATGTGCGTTCAGGGATATTATTTGCGTAATCTTTAATAAGTTGTTTAGGAGAGTCTTGAGCTATAACAGAGCCTTCATCCATGATGGCTATTCGATCACACAAATATTCAGCCTCCTCCATGTTATGAGTAGTTAAAACAATTGTCATCCCGGCCTTATTTAGAGTTTTAACAATTTTCCATATATTTCTTTTTGCTTGAGGGTCTAATCCAGTGGTTGGTTCGTCTAAAAATAAAATTTTTGGATTGTGGACTAGTGCACAGGCAATGGAGAACCTTTGTCTTTGCCCTCCTGATAATTCATCAGGTTTCGCAAGGATTTTATTTTCCAAATTAAATTTAGCAAGTAACTCTCTTGGCTCAACTGAAGCTGAATAAAGTGCAGCAAAGAGATTAATTAAGTCTGATAAATTTAATCGATCAAAATACTCACTTGATTGCAGCTGAACACCGATAATTTTTTTAACAGCATATGGGGATGACTCGACATTAATAGAATCAATCTCAACCGATCCGTCGTCGATCTTATTTAATCCCTCTAACATTTCTAGCGTTGAAGTTTTACCAGCTCCATTTGGTCCCAATAGACCAAATATTTCTTCTTTTTCAATGTTTAAATTAATGCTATCAACCGCCGTAAATAACTCATTGGCTGATTCTGGACTTGGATAGTTTTTCGTTAAGTTTTTTACAGTAATAATTGACATCGAAAAATAGATATAACGTAATCAGCTAATTAAAGAAATGTCTTCTTTTGTCAGCAAATCTTTGTCAAGGGCTTCTAAAAGTGGTTTTAAGTTTTTGGCATATGGCTTCCAGCGACCCATGCCAGATTTATTAATAGGCTGTCTTACTTGCTCAGAGCTTGCAGTTCTTACAGATCTATCAGTCTCGTAAAATGAAATACATTCCTCTTCGAAGGGTAGGCCCAGAAAATCAAGCATTCTTTTAACCTGACCATCAAGATCTTCAATGACGTCCTCATTATTTACTCTTAAGATTTTATTAGGCAAAACCGTATCCCAATGATTCATAAGCTCGACGTAATTTTTATAATAATTTCCTGCCTCATCAAGACCATAAGTAAACTCTTGGCCTTGAGCAAATAATTGTTTGAACATGCTGAAACAACAGTCTAGTGGGTATCTTCTTGCATCAATAATCTTTGCATTTGGCATAATCAAATGAATTAAGCCGATGTGTCTAAAATTATTTGGCATTTTATCAGTGAACATGGGCGCATCCTTTCTATGCATCCTGGTTTCATCTATATATTTCTTTCCAAGAGACCTTCTCTGTTCTTGAGTAAGTGATGTCATGCTTTTAGGATAATTTCCTAATTTTCCGTAAATGTCGTCCCCTCTTAAACTTTGGGCAATTGAAAGAATGTTTGGGAGTTCAAGAGTTCCATCAATCATTGAATGGGATGCCAAAATTTGCTCAATAAGTGTTGAACCCGCTCTAGGTAAACCTAAAATAAATATAGGATCTTTTGTCTCATAACCTCCACTTCCCAGTTTCTTAAAAAAAGCTTCATCACATACATCTATTTGAGCTTGAAGCTCTTCATCCATTCTTTCAATAGAATACTGACTTTGATCATTCTTGATTTTATTACCCTTTTCAAGATGAAAAAAAGCTTCATCAAACTCGCCTATTGATTCACAAGCTTGTGCAAGGGCAAAATGAAAATATGCCTTATCTCTCAAAGCTAAATCAATTCTCTTTACCTGTTCTCTCATTGCATTTAGCTCATCTGAATTAAAGGAATAGGTTTTTAAATTTGCAAGTGAAAAGAAAGCCTCGCCATGATCTGGTTTTATTTTATAAGCAGATTGATAGCTTTGAATTGCTTGATCTGTTTGTCCAAGTGTCTTTTGAGCATGGCCCTTTGAAGTAAATGTACTAAAATTGTATGGATTCTTTTGCAATATGTTATCCAGTAGCTTTATAGCCTCTTTATGATCCCCATTCTGCATTATTTCACTAGCCTTTTGAGCTTGATATGAGTGATTGTCTGGAAACTGGTCACATAGAATATTTACTTGCTCCATTGTCTCTGCAAATTTTTGTTTTTTTCTTAAAATCGTTGCATATTTCATTCTCAGATCACCATCATTAGGCTCAAACTCTACTGCCTTTTCAAGTAAAAACTCAGCATCATCAAAATAACCCAAACGATTTGCGATTTCAGATAAAAGAGACATCGCATAAGTGTGGGTTGGATTCTTTTTAAGAAATGCTCTGCATTGCCTTTCAGCCATACCAAGTCTACCCTCGTTCATGATTTGATCAATGTAAAGCAAAGCTGATGGCAAAGATTGAAGTTTTTCAATTTGCTCACGAGCATGATCTGCTGCTGGTTGATTGTTTTTTTTTGTGAAATATTTATAAAGCGAGCTCCAAGAGGCTAATAATGCAGGATTAAGTTCACAGGCTTGTCTGTAGTGAATAACTGACTTAGTTTCATCTCCCATATCTCTATAGATGTGTCCCAATTCCTGATATGCCCTTCCCATGTCAGGAGCGATGATCATTAGTTGCTCAATATATTTTTTTGAATCATCGAATTTTTTTAAATATCTCGATGACACCGATGCTAGATATAAACTATCTATGTGGTTTGGGTCTTCTTTAAGGATTATTTCGAAAAGCCCAAGTGCATCTTTAAATCTATTTTCTTTTACAGCCTGTCTAGCCTCACTTAGATCTACCGAAAGAGAAGCATCGTCTGAATTAAATTCTTTTGTATTCATTTGAAATTATTTTAACAAAAATAAAAAGGGAGCCTAGGCTCCCTTTTTAATATTGCTTTTAAAAATTAAAAGTTGCGCTTAAATCTTACACCAAGTGTTGTTGGTCTGATATAAGTTACACGCATTCTGTCAAAGACATAATTGTTGCTAATCTCACCTCTTTCATCAGTAACATTATCAATGTAAACCTCTGCTAACCACATATCATTACTGATACCTGCTCTTAGATTTAGATAGCTGTAACTGTCTTGCTTAGCTTTGTTTGGTTCAATAATATCTGAATAACTTTCATCAGAAAATACAAATTGTCCTTGGAAATGACCCATATTTCCGCCACTCATAGACCACTCTTTCCTTGCAGCGACATTGCCTTGCATGCCTGGAGCAAAAGCTAGCTCTTTTCCAGCAACAACATCTCCTGAAGAAGTAAGAGTTTTTGTAATTTCAGTATCTAAAAGTGAAAAAGCACCTGAAATCATCCAACCATCGAGATTAGGATAATATACAAAATCTCCCTCTACTCCTGTAATTTCTGCATCGGCAGCATTATCTGAGAAGAACAAATTAGTTATGCTTGGATCAAGAATTGAGGTTTGTAAGCCCTCAATATCGACCATAAACACACTTCCATTAAATCTTAGCTGGCCATCGCTAGATATAGATTTCATACCAAACTCATAATTGGTTACTTCATCTGATTCTGTAATGAATGGAACCGTATAACTGCCATCTCCTGTGGAGTCCCCACCAGGACGATTTAAAAGACCAGGTCTAAAACCTTCTGACATAGTTACGTAATACATGAGATCCTCAGATGGATTCCATGAATAGGTTACTTTTCCGATGGTTCCATCAGTCTCTGCCTTATCAGGATGGTCCATTGCATCCAGTGCTGGGTTACCTGAATTTCCTCCAGGTCCATTGTATTTATTTGATAAGTTCGTTCCATATCTTTGACGGTCATTATGATCAGCTCCTGCGGGAATGAAACCAGTGGAGAATGAAGAGTTAGCACTTCCTTCTAAATCTACTTCGATATCATAATAACGTAATCCAAGTGTCAACTCTGATGTCTCTGTAACATCGATACTCAGTTCACCAAAATATCCTAGCTGCTTATCGGTTCTTTTAATATCATTTATGAACATCACTGGAGGAGAATAAGGGCCTCTTCCTGAATGCCAGCCTGCACCAGCCCAAGAGGAAGATCCTGTGAGTGGAACACCTGTGACCGAAGTATCAGTCAAGACGTAATTAAGTCCATAGCCTATATCACTTACAAGAGCACCAGGATAAGTAAACATATTGTGCTCTGTAAGCTCTAGGTCACTCATAAATACACCTGCTGTTAAACTCATGGTATCGCTTAGAGGAGCATTGATTCTTAGCTCGTGTGTTTGGACCTCAGAATCTACCAATGAATCAACATACAAGTCAGCAGTTCCACAATCACCAGTTGGAACATTTCCAGGAGCAAAAGTAGTATAAGTTACGTAGTAATCACAGATGTAATATGGTAAATACTTGCCGACAAAAAGATAATCTGTGTAATCAATTCTTTGATCAGAGCTTCTATCAGTATATGCACCAGCATATACAACTTCTAAATCACCAATTGAACCTTCAAGAGTTAAGCTGACGTTGTCAAACTCATCTTCGATATGATCATCATGATATCTATTAACCTCTAAGTCACCTAATGTAGGATCTGCAAAGAAGACACCATCTGATTCAATAGTTTGAGTCGAAACTGAAAGTAGAGCGTCCCAGTTATCATTTAGTTCAGATTTAATGCTTGCTCTGAAACCCTCGTAAGTTGTTGTATTAACATCATCTTCAACAATTGCATCAACGCTTGGGATATTAACATTCGATAAATCAGCATTTGCTCTCCAACCATCTCTACCTTGACTGACTGGAAGACCATTAGATCTTACAGTTCCAGCTGGTCGCCATGCAGCAGAGTCATATGCGCTAACAGAGCCTGCAACTTGATCAATGTATCCACCTCTTCTGTCTCTGTAAGCAACAAATCTTAGTGCTGATGTATCACTTAAAGGTACGTTTGTCATAAATTCAACTTTAGAACCCATGTCACCCTCAGGCATGTATCTTGATTCAACTTCTAAGCTGCTTGCTGATTCACCTATAACTGGTTTATTAGTTATCATTCTGACAACACCAGCCTGTGAGCTAGCGCCAAATAAAGTTCCTTGGGGTCCAGACAGAACCTCAATACGATTAACATCCGCTGCGTAAACATCTAAGTTTCTTCCAGGATAAGCTAGGGGTTGCTCATCGAGATAGAAAGACACGTTTGGAGCTAAACCTCCCACACCGGCTGTTGTTAAATTGGGGGTAGTGGAAGCAAGACCTCTTATATAAATGGTGCTTTGCCCTGGACCAGAGCCACCAGCAGTAACTCCAGGTAACTGCAGTAAATAATCTTCAAAGACATTAATGCCTTTTTCTTCAAGTGTCTCTTCACCTAAAGCGTTTACAGTAAGAGGGACATCTTGCAAACTCTCACTTTTCTTTCTTGAAGTAACCACAACTTCTTCGATGGTGGCCTGAGTTTGTGCTGAAATGTAACCGCTGTATGCAGAAGCATTTATAATGGCTAAAGTAGAAATAGCAGAAAGAATTTTTCCACCAAAATTTTCAAAAAACTTACTTTCGTATGCTTTATTCGTTATTTTTTTAATTATTTTTGACATGATTCCTCCCCACAGGATCAATTTTATGAGTTTTCTCTAAAAGAGATATGTTTTAACCATAACAAATGAAACTCTAAATTTTAAGTAAATATCAAAAAAACACCCTTTATTTTCTAAAATACGTATTTTTCATGCATTTTAAGTAGACTCTATGCAAAATGTTTAAAAATATTGCTCCAAGACGATTTCTTTTTTCTATAATCCTTATTTTTGGATTTATCGGGCTTACTTTATATAACTTAAGCGATGCTGATAGGTTGTTTGCAGACATCCAACAACAACTCTCTGACGGCCTAGGATGGCTAATTATTTTATTGGCAAATGGTTTTGTAGTATTTGTTATATATTTGACCCTAAGTAAACATAAAAAAATCATACTTGGGGGACCTGACGCTAAACCAGAATTCTCTAATGTTAACTGGATAGCGATGCTTTTTAGTGCCGGATTAGGAGTTGGTTTATTATTTTATGGAGTAGCTGAGCCTGTTCTTCACTATAGCTCTAATGTGATCCATCAAGAAGGAGCATCCTTTTCAGATAAAGCCAACTTATCAATGAACCTTGCCTATCTTCATTGGGGATTTCATGGTTGGGCAATTTATGGAATTGTTGGCTTATGTTTTGCATATTTTACTTACAATAAAAAATTACCCTTTCGAGTGAGCTCTTTTTTCTCAGGCACGTTTACACAAAATATTTGGGGACGAGTCTCCTTAGATGTTATTGCAATAATCGCTACAATATTTGGTATTGCAACCTCGCTAGGCCTGGGAGCAAATCAGATTAACTCCGGGCTTGGTTATATGCAATTACTTGAAGAAAGCTTCATAACTACAGTAGGAATTGTTGTAGTCATCACTCTGATGGGTCTAATCAGCGTTGTTTTAGGTTTGAAGGTAGGCATCAAAAGGTTGTCTCAACTGAATATGATTCTATGTGCTATTTTGCTCTCAATAATTTTTTTGGGCGGACCAACGAGCTACATATTAGATGGATTGGTTCAAAACTTAGGCTCATACCTACAAAATTTATTGAGTCTATCAACAAACACTAACGGTTATTTAGATTCCTCTTGGCAAAATGGCTGGACGCTTTATTATTACTCTTGGTGGTTTGCATGGTCTCCATTTGTAGGATTATTTATTGCCAGAATATCTTATGGCAGATCAATTCAAGAATTTTTAATAGGTGCGGTTTTGATTCCTTCCTCAATTGTTTTTCTTTGGATGGGTGTTATGGGCAACGCCGCACTTTATCAAGAATTTATAGAACCCACTTCTCTGAGCACAGCAATTAATAATGACATCACCGTATCACTATTTGTCTTTCTTGAAAATTTTCCTTTTCCGCAAATTTTGATGGGACTTGCAATAGTAATTATATTAACTTTCTTTGTAACTTCCTCTGATTCTGGGGCATTGGTAACCTCTATGTTAACTGCGTCTAAAAAAGAAAATACTAAAGATGAGCCTCCTATGATTTTAAGAATAATTTGGGCTATATCACTTGGAGTGATTGCAATTGTGCTTCTGGCTGGAGGCGGAATTGGTGCTTTACAAACCTCAGTAATAGTTACCGGGGTTCCCTTTGCAATACTGGTATCTTTCGCTGCTAAAAGCCTTTTAAAAAGCCTGAATGAATAGGTCCAATTGATATTAAATATTTGGCACGATAATTGCTTTAAATATGGTAATTATGGAGTCAAAATGTTTGAATATGTTAATAACTTAATAAAGTTTTGTAATAATTATCCTATCTGGTCGGCAGCCTTTTTTGTTTGTGGGTTTTTAATTGGCGAAGTATATTTTTAAAGTATTATATATCTTTCAATTACTAAATTTCTTTAGCATTCTTTACTTTAATCGTCTTAAAAAATCTTTTAAGTTTGCTCATTAATTATAAATTCAGTATAGAATTTATAAGATGGATGATGTTTTAAATAATAATAAAGAACTTGCACATAAATTCTTTGATTCTTTAAGCTCTGGTACTCAAGATTATCTAAATTTTTACACAGATGATTCAATAATTTGGACAGCTGGTGAT
Organism: uncultured SAR86 cluster bacterium; assembly: GCA_902599315.1. Classification (GTDB taxonomy): domain Bacteria; phylum Pseudomonadota; class Gammaproteobacteria; order Magnimaribacterales; family D2472; genus D2472. The sequence continues at coordinate 105,002 of CACKEY010000002.1, forward strand.
AATGCGATAGGTGGGACAAGAACTAAAAAAGAGATTGTTGAGTTTGCTCAAGGAATACTCGCGGCATTTCCAAATGGTATAACCTTTAATATTACCGGGATGACTGCAGAGGCTGATAGAGTTGCGGTTGAAGTAAGTGGCGAATCAATTCACGCATCTGGTCAGTCATATAACAATAAGTATCACTTCTTATTAATAATAAGAGATGGAAAAATTATTCAACTCAAAGAGTACATGGATACTCAGTTAGCCGCAAAAATACTTCTAAATGAGTAGTTTAATTAGTACCAATAATCCAATTAATACCGAATCACAAATTCAACATGAATTAGAGGCCCTTGAAATTTATAGCCTCAAGGAGATCCAAGAACAAAAAGAATTAGTGCGTTCATTTTGGCTCGATCTAGTAAAACCCTCCGAGGTTATGATGAGTTGTTTTGATGATGCATTTGAAGAAGTAATGTTTGGTGCTGTAATTTGGGCACTTAATCAAGATCCAAACTTTCCAAAAGTTGTGACGATCAGCAGAGTCCCTCATATAATTAATAATCAAAATATTCCTGGTTCTAGATGGGGTATAGATAATCCTGATTCAGTTTATAGAGTTATTCCAATTGGCGAATCTCAATCATATGTCATTCGAGGAAAACTGGGTAAACAATTATTCAATGAAAATCATTTCACTCTTTGGGATGAGAATATGAAAACCATCGGTTTAATTTCTGGAAATAACATAAAAGTAGATGGTAAAAATAACTTTGAAATTTTTGTTAATCCAAAAAGTAACGAAGGAGGTAAAAATCATATTCAAACTACCTCTGGTGCTAAGGAATTTTATATTAGAGACACAATGATTGACTGGCTTAGTGATAGGCCAAATATGCTCGAAATTGAAATTTTGGAAGGCTCTAGATCTGGAAAATGTTTTGATAAAAAGAAAAGGTTAGAAACTGTAAAAGCCTACATGCATAAATGGGCTGCAAATACTACAAGATGGAATCAACAGGCACTATCAAAACCAGTAAATGAGTTTAGTTTTAAAATTGATAGGGATACTGACGGAGCTCTTCGAAATCAAGTGTATCTGCTTGGTCATTTTGCTTTGCCCTCTTCTGATCACTGTATAAAATTGGATATTAATTTGGATGGTGCAAAGTATTTTATAGCCCCCATTACCAACATATGGGGGACAACAAATAATATTGTGACAAAAAATGGGAGTCTTAATAATTCTCAAGCAAAAATCAATCAGGATGGAACCTATACATTTATTTTAAGTGTTAATGATCCAGAAGTTTTTAATTGGCTTGATCCATCCGGCTTATCTGAGGGTATTTTGACTTTAAGATGGTCAGGTTTTCCCAATGAAATAGTCGGAGAAAATTTGTTTGCAAAATCTAAAGTAATACTAATCAGTGATGCCCTTAATGAAATAACTGATGATCATAGAATTTCAAGTGAAGAACGTTTAAATCAATTACAAGAAAGAGAAAAGAGTTACAGCTGGAGAACTGATTAGTTCTTAAATCATGAATGAGATGAAAAAGACTCCATACATTTGGTTAATTTCTGGCTGTTCATCTGGATTTGGTAGAGAAATTGCGCTGCAGGCACTGTATGCAGGAGATTTTGTGGGAGTTTCATCTAGAAACGTTAAAGATATAGAGGATATCTGCAAAGAATTTCCTAAAACAGCGTTGCCAATAAAATTAGATGTCACAAATAAAGATGAAATTGAAGAATCAATTCAGATAGTTAAAAAAGTTTATGGCGGTTTAGATGTCTTGGTAAATAATGCTGGATATGGTTATCTAGCTGCCATTGAAGAAGGTGAAAATGAAGAAGTAAGAAAGCTTTTTGAAACTAATTTTTTTGGAGCTCTCGAGCTCACAAAAGCTGCGCTCCCAGGAATGAGGGCGCAAAGATTTGGCAGAATAATAAATAATTCCTCGCAGGCAGGTATTATGGCAAATCCTGGAACCGGTTATTATAGTTCATCAAAATATGCTCTAGAGGGTCTCATGGAAGCGTTGGATAAAGAGCTGAGACCACTAAATATTTCAGTTACATCAGTTCAGCCAGGCGCATTTAGAACTGATTGGTCCGGCAGATCAATGAAAAGGAGTAATGTTGAAATAGATGACTATAGCGAACATGTCAAACAAAGAATTGACATGATTGGAAATATTGATGGTAAACAGCCTGGAGATCCTGTCAGGGCTGCAAAAATTATTTTTGAGCTCTCAAGAGATCCAAATCCACCTGACAAACTTTTGCTGGGTGCTGGAGTTCTTGCTACATATAAAGAAAAACTAAGCGCCTTATTGAATCAAATCGATGAATTTGAAGAAACTTCAATAAGTGCAGATTTTCCTAAAATTAATGATAATTAGTTATAAATTTTGAAAAAATATGTTTGAATAATGATATGTAAATCAAAGACATTATAGAAATTTTAAATTTAATAAAATCAAGGAAAAAATGGTTAAAGCAGCAATAACTCAAAGAATTTTAGAGCATGATAGTTTACTTTTAGCAGGCATTTATACAGTGGGTCATATTTTTATTGCCATGGCCTGCACTCTATTAATTACAGGAACAACCCTTGATCTTGCCGCAATGGATGCTTTAATCGAGCCAGTAATAAACGGATTTTGGTTTTATTTTTTACATAAATTTTGGAAGAAGATAACGCTCAAAACTTCTACCGCTGAAGAATAGAGACAAAAAAATTTTAGTTTCTATTGTTTTTTCGCCAGGTTTCAGGCTCTAAAAATTCTCCTGCCCACATTCCAGCCTTAACTTTTTTTGCATGATTTTGTTGCTTCTCATATCTATCTGAATATCTTAAGTACGCAACTGCCATGCCAGATTTTACCATCTCAGCCTGAAGATCCATTTCGCCTACATAACATATACCCAGAGTCCTGCCATACCTATCTTGTCCCTCATCTGTGCATCGAACTGTCTGATTATTGATAAGCTGCTTAAGTTTTTCTGTGGCCGCCTTGCCACATTCCCACTCCTTACCTTCAGCATCTAAACAGGTTTGAGTTTTACCAAAAAAATAACTCTCCGGAGCGTCACTTCCAGTAAATCTTATTCTTATATCGTTAATAACAATGGTATCTCCATCAGTGATTTTAGGTTTACCAATGATGTCAGCAGAACAGTTAATTCCAAGAATACAAATGCTTAGTAATAAATAGTTTTTCATTTCAAAAGTTTATCAAATATAAATTAAAAAATTAGATATTCTGCATGAAAGCTTTCAAGTTATAATTCAAGTGATGAAAAGATGGGACTATAAATTTATTAAAGTAACTCTGCCAATTGCATCAGGGCTCTCGATTCAATCAGATGGCACAACACAATCAGAGCAAATGATCAAAGAATTTGGAGAGGATGGATGGGAGCTAGTCAGTGTAACTATCTTATCTGAACTGCATTACGAATTAGAAAGATTTGAGGAAAGTGGTAAATCAAGAACTTATGAAGCAGAAATGATTTTTAAGAGACCTTTGGGCTAGGTTTAAGCATATGAGTCTTACAACATATGTTATCGGGAATATCGCTTTAATTGTGATGCTCTATTTAGTTGTGAAAAATAAAGAGAAATAGTTCTCACAAATCAGTCAATCTTCTTATCATCTATTTCAATACAATCTTCATAAAGAATTCTATTTGAGTCTTTAAGCTCGAGTGTATTATTGATCTTATTGAAAGTTACTAATGTCTCATCAATGGTACTTTCATTGAGCTTGCCAAAAATAGTAATTTGATTCATAAAGAAATCTTTTTTATTACTTAATTCAACTCCTTGAATCTCGAAGAATCTCTCGTAATTATTAAATTTTACGGTTACTCCATTGCAATTAAATTTTTTATCTAAGTTGTCAGAATTACACCCATAAATAAAAGCGAATATAATAAAAGAATGAATGTATTTAATAATTTTCAAACAGTTATTTTAAAGGATTTTGGAAATCAAACATGAAATCTTTTAGAAAAAAAGTAGCTGTTATAACTGGAGCTGGCTCCGGGATAGGTAGATATTTAGCAGTATTACTTGCAAGAGATGGATCTGATGTATGTGTCTGCGATGTTAATGAAAAAACGTTAGACGAAACTGTTACTATGTTGAGGAAATATAATGTGTCGGTATCTTCACATATTTTAGATGTCTCCAATAAACAATCAATTGAGGGGCTTCCCAAGAAAGTCATAAAAGATCATGGAAAGGTAGACTTAGTTTTTAATAATGCAGGCGTAGGCTGTGGTTCATATTTTAAAGACATGGATGAAGATCATTGGGACCGGGTAATGAGCATCAATTTTGAGGGTGTGATTAATAGTACTAGAGCTTTTTTACCTCACATGATTAACAACTCTAAAGCTGCCATTGTAAACACATCATCAATATTTGGCATCGTTGCTGTGCCTGGACAAACTGTCTACCATGCGTCTAAGTTTGCTGTTAGGGGATTTACAGAAAGTCTTGCATTGGAGATGAAACAAACAAACCCAAACTTGCAAATACACTGTGTCCATCCAGGGCATATTGGAACAAATATTGCTTCTGCTACTAAGATGACTGAAGAAGACTTTAAAAAATCTCAAGAAATTAATGCTCAATCATCTATGCTGAGCAAACATCCTCCTAAGTCAAAAAAAGAGATGGGCGTGCTTTTTAAAAATAATGGCATGCATCCTAGCAAAGCAGCAAAAATAATCCTAAATGGTGTAAAGAAAAACAAAACAAAAATCTTTGTTGGATTGGATGCAAAGCTATTAGATCTTTCTCAGAGATTATTTCCTATGAATTATCATAAGACATGGATATTTTTTATCCCCTTACTAATGCTCTTTAGGGATAAAAAACCATTAAAATCGATTGACTAACTTTAAAGATTTTAATGCGTCTTAGTTCTATACAAAATATCCTCTTCACTATCTTAATTTTGAGTATTGTTTCAATTAATCAAGCTCATACAAAAGAATTAAAAGTTGGATTTGCAAAAATCTCAATCACACCGAGTCTGATTGATGAGTGGGAAGATATAAATAACGATGCTCAATTTGATTCAGATATTGATTTATGGACTGATGTCAATGGCAATGGCCAATTTGATGCTGTGTGGATGGCAGGCTTTCAAAATAAACGCCCTGCTCAAGGAATTAAAGACGATCTGATGGCAGTGGCCATAGTCATTGATGATGGCAAAACTCGAATTGGAATCATAAGTGCTGACACCATTGGATTGATGCGAAAATTTGTACTTAGCGTGCGTGAAGATGTCCCTTCTGAATGGGGTCTAGATTATCTCATGGTGCATGCAACACATAATCACGAAGGTCCAGATACTCAAGGTCTTTGGGGGCCAGGTTTTTTTAGAAGTGGTGTTGATGACGAATATATGAAACAACTCAAACAAAATTTTTTAATTGCTTTAGATTTAGCTATAGACAATTTAGAGCCTGCACAAATGAGCCTAGCATTAATTCCAACTAATCCTCTTACCCCTATCAAAGATAAACGCAAACCAATTGTGATAGATAATGACATTCGAGCAGTATTATTTAACCGTCCCGATGGCTCAATCATAGGTTCAATGATAAATTTTGGAATTCACGTTGAACTTACTTGGGATAAGAATCTAGAATTAACCTCTGATGTTGCAGGCTATTTAAGACGAGGTATCAGCGAGGGTATTTACTATGATAATGAACTTGTTAAACCTGGGCTTGGAGGAATCACACTTTGGCTTACAGGGAATATTGGTGGCTTAATGACATCAGGCCCAACGGATCCAATCTATGATCCTTTTTTAAAAGAAACAATTACCCAACCAAGTCATGAAAAAGCCCGTGCATATGGCTATAGCCTAGCCAACAGTGTTATAGATGCTTTTCATGCAGGCAAATTTCATCCATCTCCTGAGCCAAAATTAAATGTAAGTGCACTGGAATTAGAATTTGGCATAGAAAATTTTATGCTGTCATTAGGTACTTTACTTGGCATTATCGACAGTGATCCGAAATTGAGTTTAAAACCACCATTTGTTAGATATCTAAGTGAAGTAGGATTTATAGAATTAGGGGATTTAACCATAACTGGCATACCTGGAGAGCTTTATCCAGAGATCGCTGTTGGTGGTATAGAAAATCCTCAAGGCGCTGATTACTCGATAACTCCTCAAGAGATACCACATTTGCGGAGTCAACTACCAGGTAAACTTAATCTAATGGTGAATTTAGCAAATGATGCTATCGGTTATATCATCCCAAAAAGTGAATGGGATGAAGAAGCTCCATGGATATATGGCGAGAATGAGGAAACTTATGGTGAAGTAGTTTCATTGGGACCTGATACTGCAATCATTATTCATCAAAATATAATCAAACTTATAGAAGATTCAAATCATGAATTAAAAAAAATTAATAATAATGAACAGAACTAGTGTCTAGTGAATCTCGATATTTTTTTATTAAATTCCAATCACCGTCTATGACAATAGTTTTTCCCTCATCTTGAATATTGAGATACATCTTTGTTCCATCCGGAGAAAAGCATATACCTGCTATTTCAGAACTTTTATTACCAGATACTCTTCCAAGACTATACATATGGCCATTGGGTGTGCATCCTAATAACTTGCAAGCATTACTATCATTGTCTTCGCAAATAATTAAATCTCCCCATGGTGTAGTATTTATATTGTCCCCTTTCCAAAAATCATTTTTACTTCTAGATTCATAAAAAAGCGTAATTTTTGAATGTTTAGGTTCAAATGCCCACATTTGACCATAGCCTTTTAAACCAGCTGATTTACATGTAAAAAAGATCACACTTTCATTATCTCTGTTATTTGTGAAAATAATGCCCTCTCCGCCACTGAAAATTGAAGCACCTAGCATTTTGCCCTGATCTCTAGTTTTATGATGTTTAGCCTCAGGATCGTCAATAGGAACCCAGTTAACATTAAAAGAATCCCCAACAGAAATCTCTCCACGGCGATTAGAAGTATTTGCAACAGATGGAATGACTAAAGCATGTAATTGCCCAGGCCCATCGAGTATTCCTGGAGATTGAGGAGTAAATCTATAAAACAATCCTTTGTAATCATCTTCTGTTTGATAGACGCATCCTTGAGAGTCATTTAAATCAACAGCAATAGCCTCTCGTCTAAATCTTCCCATGTTAGTCAGTCTTTTATAACCCATTAGTGAACTAGACTCTGGATCGACCTCAAATGCATAGCCATGATTTAATTCATCTGTTTCTTCACATGATATCCATGTATTCCATGGAGTTTTACCGCCTGCACAATTATCAACTGTTCCAGATAAACTTCTTTGTGATTTTCTTAAATTTAGACCATTTGGCTCTAATATTAGTGTGCTTGTTCCCCCAGAACGAGGAATCCCTCTTGACGTTTGGTAAGCAGTTGATGGATTTAAATGATAATCTTTTCCATCAATCTCATGATTAATTACCAATGCAATATCTCCATTGCTTAATTGGAATGAAGCCATTCCATCTGGCCGTCTTCCATAAGGAATACCATCACTCATTAATTCATTTGAGGTTTTTAAAACTTTATAAGTAAAACCATAAGGTAGATCAAATAGTTCATTTGGATCTCTTATTAATGCCCCACTCCAAAAATCTGAATTTGCGACTGTGGAGTGAGTAGATGAAGATTCTAAAATTGGCTTAGCTGAAATGCCGCCACATGCATAGAGAGTCAATAATGCTGATGATTGCCCAGTAAACTTTATAAAACTTCTTCTACTTTTATCCATAGAGAGACTATACAAGTATTAAAGATTTTTTAAGTTACAAATATGAAAATTTTGTAGGTTTTTTATGAATCATTATATTATTAAAATTATCAGGAGAAAAAATGAATATACAAAATTTTATCAATGGATGTTTAGCCATCTGTATTACATTGCTTATTTTTAATACTTTTGAAAATAAGGATAAAATCACTGAGCTTGAAAATGCGCTAGATAACCTCAACAAACTGCAAATAAAGTCAGCATATATGAAATATATTGATGATTTTATCGCTAACGATTTTGAAGGTATTGCCAGTCATTTTGAGCCTCCAGTTAACTTCGATTCATTCGGGCCAATTGCAGAAACTAATGAGGAGGTAATTAATCAATACAAAGATTTAAAAGCCAACATACAAGAGGGATATGCTTATAGCATTATTGATGATATTGGAGTACAAAAAATAAAGAAAAATAAATACTTAGTTTGTGCTGATTACAGTAGATATAACAATAATGATGAGAGACTGTATCAAGGCAGAACACACTATATGTATATCGCTACCTCCAATGGTTGGAAAATGAATTCATTGGAGAGCAAAGAAAGACTGCGAGAGAAATCATGCCAAAACTTATAGCACTAATCAGCAAAAAACCTTCCATCTCTGAGCAGGACTTTAAAATTTATTACGAGACCAATCATGCACCATTAATAAAAAGCCTTTTTCCCTCATTAAGTGGCTATACGAGAACTTATCTTTTTGAATCTAATTTGCTTGGTGATACTTTGCCCTTAGAATCAGATGGAGCACAAAGTCAGTTTAACGTTATAACTGAACTTACCTTTCAGAATGAGGAAGATTTAAACCTATTCTTTGAAAGAGGAACACATGCAGATGTTATAGAGGCTATAAGGAAGGATGAAGCAAACTTCCTGGATGGTAAGAAAACTATTATGTATCGGGTTGATTGAGCAACAAGGTTAAAACTGTGTTATTTTTTTTTCTCCCAGTCAAACTTTGGCAGAGATCCAAATAAGTCCAATAACCCATCAGACCATTTTTTTGAAAGATCAGCAAAAAATGGAGTTTTAAATTGAAGCTGATCCTCTTGTGAAATCTCAAAAGAGTCAGCTTTATAAGTTATTAAGTCTATGGGTGGACCAACAGTTAAATCGCTTTTCATGGTTGAATCAAAAGAAACTAATGCGCAACGCGCTGCATCTCCGATGGACAACTCATTTCGTATTAGCCGATCCAAAATCGGCTTACCGTACTTGGTTTCCCCTAATTGAAGAAACGGTTTGATTTCAGAGGTCCTTATATAATTTCCAACAGGATAAATCATCATCATCTCAGTTTCCTGACCTTTGATTTGGCCTCCTAAAATAAAGTTTGATCCAAGATTTGTATTGACTGAAACACCATCAGTATTAGATCTTTGCCAAGAGAGCATACCTATGTAATGGGCAATTTCATCAAAATTTTTACAGGTATTTAAACTAGTGGTGGGATTCGTAGCTTCTAGATCTTCTCTGATAGTTTTATAAACAAATTGAGATGTAGAAAGATTACCAGACGTAAGTAAGACAATGCACCTATCTCCGACAGAATAAGACAACATTTTTTTATGAGTTGAATAATTATCCAATCCAGCATTAGTTCTAGAGTCAGAAGCCAATACCAAACCTTCGTTTGTTTTTATTCCTATGCAGTAAGTCATTAGTTATATGTATTTTAAATTAACATACTTTATTGGCATAATTATTGCACCATTAGAGTTAAAAATGAATAAAACTTTTTCTTATCAATCAAGCATTTTTTTTGATGAGTATATTGATAGCAAATCTTCTCCACGCAAAGGATATAAGCGTTCAATAGATTTTTTTCACTCACTCTCTCCATCTGAAAGAGTTCATTATACAAATCTTTGTGAATCTTCTATTTCTTCTATGGGTGTTACCTTCCAATTAGACGCAAATGAACTGCAAGATAGATCATGGCCATTAGATTTAATCCCAAGAATTATTGCATCAAATCAATGGAGGTTAATTCAAAAAGGTTTAATTCAGAGAGTCAAAGCCTTAAATTATTTCATCAATGATGTTTATAACAAACAGGTTTTTCTTGAAAAGAATCCTGTTTTAAAAGAGCTAATTTTAGAATCATCAAACTTTCTACCTGAATGCATGGGCATAACGCCAAAAAATAAGGTTTGGTCTAATATATGTGGAACAGATCTTATAAGAGATGATAAGGGAAAATTTTTCGTCCTAGAAGATAACCTAAGAGTACCTTCAGGTGTTGCATATATGCTCGAAAATAGAAATATCATGAAAAGAGTTATTCCTGATTTATTTAATAGTTATGCTGTAAATCCAATTGACGATTATCCCTCTCAACTTTTTAAATGCCTTGGTGAAGCATCCTTCAACACAAATGCAAATAAAAAAATTGTTGTCTTAACTCCAGGAGTGTTTAATTCTGCATATTTTGAACATTCATATCTTGCTCAACAAATGGGAGTTGAGCTAGTAGAGGCTTCTGATTTATACGTATCTAGGAGTAATAATGTTTTGATGAAAACAATAAATGGTCCCAAAAAAATTGATGTAATTTATAGAAGAATCGATGATGTTTTTATTGATCCTAAAGTATGGAGAAAAGATTCCTCACTAGGAATTCCAGGAATTTATAATGCATGGAAGAATAAAAAAATAGCAATAGTAAATGCTCCAGGATCAGGTGTTGCAGATGATAAGGCTGTCTATGCTTTTGTTCCCAAAATGATCAAATTTTTTTTAAAAGAAGAGCCGATTATTTCTCAAGTCAAAACCTATGTGTGTGCATTTAAAAAAGACCTAAATTATGTGACCAACAACATCGAAAAATTAGTCCTCAAGCCTGTCAATGAATCGGGAGGATATGGAATACTCATTGGGCCTCAATCATCAAAATCAGAATTAAAAAAGTATAAATCTAAGATATTGAATAATCCTAGAAACTTTGTTGCTCAACCATTAATAAAGCTTTCAACCTCACCAACGTTGATAAATAAAAAGATAATGCCACGTCATTTAGATCTAAGACCATTTATCTTATCTGGTAAAAATTCATTTGTAACACAAGGTGGGCTGACCAGGGTTGCTATGAAAAAGAATTCTACAATAGTTAATTCTTCCCAAGGCGGCGGAAGTAAAGATACTTGGATTGCAGATTGATGCTTTCAAGCAACGCTGAAAAAATATATTGGCTCTCAAGGTATATCGAAAGAGCAGAAAATACGGCTAGATTAGTAAACGTTAACTTCGATCTATTATTAGATATTCCTCATGATAGTGTCTCAGACTTCATTCATCTTGTTGAAATTACTAGTGACTTAGAGCAGTTCAATTCAATCTTGCTTGATGAAAAAATGTTTTACAGTTCAAGTGTTTCGGCAATGAAGAATGTTGTTTTAAACTTTGTAATTTACAATTCAGATAATCTTGGATCAATTACTTACTCACTAGAGATGGCAAAATATAATTCAAGGTATCTCAGAACCATGCTTCCTAAAACTGCCTGGGAACAATTTAATAAATTACACTCAGAATTTTCTTTGTCTAATGAAGAAAATCATAACACTGAGGTTCTGCATCAAATTATCAGGAATTCAAAGACTTTTTTTGCAACAATATCTGATGCAATGCATCGAGATCATGTTTTTGACTTTATTAAATTGGGAAGATTTATTGAGCGAGCAGACATGTTGTCAAGAATTATTGAGGATCAAATTCTAAGAAAAGATACAAAAATCCCAAAATATTATGAAAATCTTCAATGGATGAGCATTCTTAAATCAGTGAATGGGTTTGAGTCATTTAAAAAAATTAATAAAGGAGAATTGAGACGCAGTAATGTTTTAGACTTCATGGTGAAATTAAAAGAATTTCCAAGGTCTATCATTTTTTGTATAAATAGACTTATAGCTGTAACTAAATATCTCCCAAATTCTGAAAACCTTAAACTAAAGCTAATTCAAATTAAAAAACAAGCTGCCAAACTTAACGAAAAGTCTACCGATAAACAAATCTTGGCAATATTAGACTTATTGCAGTTAGGCCTAATTGATTTACATTTAGAAATTGAGAAGAAATTCTTTAATAGAAGCCCTATTTAAAGGGCTTCAAAAAATTTTCTAAGATGAAGGAAATGTTGGCATAAAGTCTTTATCTTCTGACCAGTACAAAGTGTATCCATTGTATAAATCCGTTGCATCTCCGCAGGATGCAAATTCACTAAAAATTGGAAACATTTCGTCTCTGACGTTTGCTTCAAATGCTTCCGTGGCTTGATCCATTGATTCTTTGCTATTGGTAAAATTTCCCCACAAAAAACCCTCTTCATTCCCTTGTTGGAAATAATTACCGTAATGATATGAAGTACCTTCATAACCGCCTTTGTTCACTGCATTATTAAATCCGGCTAAAAACCCTAATGCGTCCTCTTTTGAGCCTCCATTTTCGTATTCACAAAAAAGAATTTCAGCGTAAAAATATCCTGACTCTGGTAATTCGCCAAAAGCATTTGATGCCATAGGATAAGCTGTATCGAATGATTGCCTATTTTCTCCATCACAATCTAATACAGTGCTATATTTTTCTTCCCATTCAGCAGCATCCTCATTCTGTGACCATGCTTCCCATGCAATATTTGCGTCATCCTGAGATGTCCATTGCAATTCCCACCAAATGGTATCCTCAGATGAATTTGTTGCAACTGCTGGTGCATAGCCCCAAGATCCGACAAGACTATCGCCCTCAAGTAGCTGTTGCCACTCACCAATCATGCTTGTCATTGTTGCTGTGCTCTGATCAGGACCAGCCTTGCAAGCCATGAACTCTGTAAAATATGTTTGGGTAATATCAGTATTGATGTTTTCAGGATTCTCAACTGCACAATTTGTTATGAATCCTGCTGTTAGTATGCAGATTATAATTTTTTTCATATCTCTCCAGATAATTTTTTAATAACTTTATTTTCTCACTTAAATTATGTATGTCAAATTTATACACATAATTGTGGAAGCAAAATAGCAAAGTTATTTAGTAGAAGTTTTTTTATTTATTAATATTAGCCTCGAAGACTATTGAATACTTCATAAATTGACTCATCACCTTGTATGTTGAGAAACAAATAACAAAAGAAAATCCACTGGAGAATAAGTACAGTGTTTAATACCCTTAGAGTTAACTTCCACCTGCCTTTAGCAACAAAATTTAAATATAGGATCATAATTGAATAAATAGCTAGGGAAGCTATCTCGAAATGTTGCATGTAACTATGAAACATTTTTAACCATCAAATTAAGGCGGATGTTTTTCATAAATCACACATCAAATGTATCTGTAGATAAGCATTAGTAATACAACACCAATAAATATTTTTATTAAATTTTTTTTAAAGGGGTCCATATCCCCAATAAATACTTTTAATAACTTTTTAGTATCAATATCGTCCATTTCTAAATAATACACTAAAAATTATTACACGAGTGGGCTCAATATGGACTCAACTAGGGACTCATTTTGAAATTTTATTTATTGATTCTTTTGGCTCTAATTGGACTCCTCATGGACTCAATGCCAAGAAAAAGAACCCTATAAACATTGTATCTATAGGGTTGTCAAAGAAATTGGCATCCCGTAGGGGAGTCGAACCCCTGTTGCCGAGATGAAAACCCGGTGTCCTAGGCCTCTAGACGAACGGGACTAGATTGCGGCAATTATAAAACCTAAAAAAGTTAATGAAAACCCTTGAAGGTTTATTTAATTCTATTATTTATAGCTTTTAAAAAGCCACGTAAAAAATTTCCCTCCATCTGATCGGGATAAAGTCTTCGAAACATTCTTTCCATTCTAGTCATGATTTGCTTTGGATTTTCTGGATCTACAAGTTCTAAAACTGTAACCGTATCTTCAAAGTGTTTAATAAGATTATTCAATTCCTCTGAGGTGTAAGCTGGAAAATCTTGCCATTTGCTCACGGGATCATTTTGTGAAGCCTGATAAAGCTCATAGCAAATCACCTGAGCTGACATTGCAATGTTTAAAACAGGATATTCTGGATGCGCAGGAATGATAAGATGCTTGTTAGCTAATTGTAATTCTTCATTGGTAAGCCCCCTATCCTCGCGACCAAATAAAATAGATACCTCAATTTTATTGGTAACTAATTCATGAATCTCATCAGCTGCATCTCTTGCTGTTACAATTGGCCAATCTATGGCACGCTCTCTGGCTGAGGTTGCATAAATTACTTTTGAATGTTGCACAGCGCTTTCAATGGAAGTAAATGTTTTAGCTTTATTTAAAATATCAACTGCGTTGCCAGCTAGAGCAATTGCTTCTTGATGAGGAAATTTCTTCGGGTTGATAAGAGCTAGATTATTTAAACCCATGTTTTTCATTGCTCTGACCACCGAACCAATATTTCCTGGGTGCGATGTTTCAACCAAAACTATTTGAACAAGACTATTCATAGCATTCATATAACTATTATCGTCATTTCCGCTACAATATGCGACATGTCAAAACCTGCATTGCTAAATGTAGCTATCATTGCTGCAAACATCGGAGCTGCTGAGCTAGAATTTGCTGTGAAAAAAGTTCATAAACTCGATGTCATGAAAAAGGGCCCTACCGATTATGTGACTGAAGTTGATCAAAGAGTTGAAACAATGGTGTTTGAAAAAATCAAAGAATACTACCCAAATGATAACTTCCTTGGTGAAGAGTCCGGGCATGAAATAAATACTTCAGATACAACTTGGATTTTAGATCCCATTGATGGAACCACTAACTTTATTCATGGTTATCCTCAGTATTGCATTTCGCTTGCTTGCGTTGTGAATGAACAAACTCAACATGCTGTCATAATTGATCCAACCCGAAGAGAAGAGTTTAGTGCATCAAAAGGAAAGGGAGCTGAATTAAATGGAGAGAGAATTAGAGTGAGCAACAGAAATGGACTGAAAGATGCATTAATAGGTAACACATCACATGTTAACGCAACACAAAATTATAACTTTGAAAATATTGCTACATTCAGAGCGCTCTACAAACATAGCCTAACAATTAGAAGATCAGGATGTTCTGCTTTGGATTTGGCCTATGTTGCAGCAGGAAGATTAGATGGATTTTGGGCTAATGGGCTTGGAGTTTGGGATGTAGCTGCTGGAATGTTAATTGCTGAAGAAGCTGGCGCATTAACCAGTGATTTTCTAGGCAATCCTAATTACAAAAAAAGTGATCATTATTTATGCGCATCTCCGAAATGCTTCAAACCCATGCTGGAGGCCATCAAGCCGAACTTTACCGCCAATTAAGGCATATCATCAAACTCAGCACCCTCAGGTTCTGGGATTGCTAAGTCATCTTGGGTTATAGAAAGCCCAAGCAGCATATTTGCAACGACATAGATCGATGAATAGGTCCCAATCAAAACACCGATTATTAAAGCCTGACTAAAACCTCGAATCATATCGCCGCCAAATATAAATAGCGCCAACAAAACAAGCAAAGTTGTTAATGAGGTAATGAGTGTTCTTGCAAGGGTTTGATTTATTGAACGATTAACTATTTCTTCAGGCTCAAAGCCTCTTTCTCCTCTAAAATTTTCCCTCATTCTGTCTGAGACAACTATCGTGTCATTTAATGAGTAGCCAATAACAGCTAACAATGCTGCAAGAACAGTAAGGTCAAAATCCCACGATAAAATAGAAAACAAGCCCAAGATAATTACGACATCATGAGCAAGCGCTGCCACAGCTCCTAAAGCAAATTTATATTGAAATCTAAAAGCCACATACAGCAAGATCATACCCAAGGCCACTAACATACCAAGACCACCCTGATCTCTTAGCTCTGAACCTATTTGAGGACCCACAAACTCAATTCTTTTAAGTTCTGTTGACGAATCTGCATCTTGTAGAAATTTGTAAATGACATCTCCAAGTTGGCTGTTGCCATCTTTATCTGCAACTTTGATTAAAACATCAGAATTAGAGCCAAAATTAACAACTTGAAAATCATCAAACCCATTGTTAAGCATCAAGTCTCTTATATCAGACAAATCAGCTGCATCATCGTAGGAAACTTCTATCAAGGTTCCGCCGCTAAAATCCAAACCTAAATTCAACCCTTTGAAACTCAGAGATCCAATAGATAGTATGAGTAATGCCAAAGAACCTATAGTTGCAAATCTTCGATAGCTCATGAATTTAATATCTAGATTCATTAGACTCTGAGCTCCTTTAAATTTTTATTTCCATACATAATATTAATGATGGCTCTTGTACCCAAGATAGCTGTGAACATTGAAGTTAAGATTCCAATCGATAAAGTAATAGCAAAACCTTTGACTGGACCCGTACCGATTGCATAAAGAATTATGGAAGCTATCAAAGTTGTTACATTTGCATCAACAATGGTTACAAAGGCTCTAGAAAAACCTTCTCGGATTGCCGTTTGAGGTTCTTTGCCAGCTTTAAGCTCTTCCCTAATACGGGAAAAAATCAAAACATTAGCATCAACAGCCATACCAATTGTTAAAACAATACCTGCAATACCAGGAAGCGTTAAAGTGGCACCCAACAAAGACATAAAACCAGTTATCAAAACAACATTCGCAAAAAGAGCTATATTCGCTGCCAGTCCAAACCAGCGGTAGTAAAAGAGCATAAATGCTATCACTGACAGCAACCCAATGATGATAGATCTAACTCCGAGTTCAATATTCTCTTTACCTAAACTCGGACCAACCGTCCTTTCTTCCACAAACTTCATGGGTGCAGCAAGAGCACCAGCACGTAACAGCAAAGCTAGCTCACTGGCTTCTTGCGGTGATCCAACCCCAGTAATCCTAAAATTTGTTCCAAGCACCGCTTGAACAGTTGCCAAACTTATTATTTTTTTCTCAATATAAGAAGACTGCTCGATAACATCTTCTCCGTTTGAATCTTTTTTCAAAACAGATTTATTTTTTTGCTCTACAAACAAAACACCAAGGCGTCTGCCTATATTTCCATTAGTAGCTTTTTGCATCGATCTTCCACCCTGCATATCGAGAGTAATATTGACTTGCGCAAAGCCACTTTCATCAAAACCCGAATTAGCATTAGTGACTCTCTCACCGCCAACGATAATATTTTTTTCTAAAAAAGCGGAGCCCATTCTTTGATCTTGAAAATCAAATTCTTCTTTTCTTAATCTAGAAGAGGTAGATGCAGCTTCAAGCCTGAACTCTAAATTAGCAGTTTTACCAATGATTTTTTTTGCTGCTGTAGTATCTTGAACTCCAGGCAACTGAACAACGATTCTGCTGCTTCCTTGACGTTGAACGATCGGCTCACTAACGCCTAGCTCGTTCACTCTGTTGCGCAGAGTCATGAGATTTTGTCCAACCGCATAATCTCTTATTTCTTTAATTGCAGACTGGGAATAGGATAATTCCATCAGATTTCTTAATGCATTTGGTCTTAAATCAAATAAAGACGTACCAAGAGGTGTAACGTTATCTTGAGTAAAAATTTTTAATGCTTTTGAGTAATCTTCATCGCTACTAAATGAAAATAATAAATCTTTATTGTCCTTTCTTGAGCTCTCAACATTAATCCGATCATCTCGAAATTTTTTTCTATATTCATTCAACAAAGATTCAAGACGGTTGTCCAAAGCGCTATCAATATCAACTTCAAGTAGAAAATGCACACCTCCTGATAAATCGAGACCAAGCTTCAAAGGTCCTCCACCAATATCTCTCAACCATTGGGGAGTTGAAGGTTCAAGATTTAAAGCAACAATTGCTTGATCGAGTAATGCTCTCTGCAAAGCAGCCTTACCAGCAAGCTGATCATCCAAGGAGTTAAATTTAGCAACAATGTTGTTTTCTTTTAATCCAACAGATTCAGTTCCAATATCTTTATTGTCTAAAATTTCTCTAACTTGAATTAATAATTGCTGATCTGCAGACTTGCCTGAATCAGTATAGGCAATTTGAATAGCTGGTTTGGCAGGATATAAATTGGGTAAGGAATAGATAATGCCAATGGACAGAACTGACAAAATAAATACATAAGTCCATATTGAAAATCTATTCATAATTTTTTTATTAATTTATAGATGCAATGGTGCCCTTGGGCAAAGTATTAGATATAGCGCTTTTTTGAAGTTTAAAAGTAATATTTTCACTGACTTCAATAGAAACATAAGGCCCATTGATGTCTTTAATACGTCCTATGATTCCTCCGGCAGCAACAACTTCATCGCCTTTTTCAAGACCATCCATCATGCTTTGCAATGCTTTCATGCGTTTTTGCTGGGGTCGAATAGTCATAAAATACATCAAAGCCAAAAACCCTAAAAAAAATACGATTATTGGATCTGGTAACCACCAGGGTAAAAGTTGCTGTGTTTCATTCATACAATCTCCTTAGATTAAATGCTCTGGTACCTCTAAATGCCGCTTATTATAAAAGTCTTTTATGAACTTGGCGAATGTATCTGTTTCGATAGCTGTTCGAATTTGCTGCATAAGATTTTGGTAATAATAAATATTATGAAAACTATTTAATATTGAGCCTAGCATTTCATTGGTTTTATCTAGATGGTTTAAATACCCTTGAGAATAATTTTTGCATACTTTGCAATTACATTCTGGATCAATTGGATCATCTGAAGTTTTGCTCGGTGCGTTTCTAATATTTAAAACGCCATAGGAGGTAAAAAGTTGTCCATTACGAGCGTTTCTTGTCGGCAAGACACAATCAAACATATCAATTCCAAAAAAAACAGCTTCAACAATATCCTCGGGCTTTCCTACTCCCATCAAATAATGAGGTTTTGAAGATGGTAAATTAGGAGCTAGGAATTTTAGAATCCTGGTCTTGTCTTCTTTAGGCTCACCAACACTTAATCCACCAAGAGCTATTCCATCAAAACCAATGTCCATTAAACCATCAAGTGATTGTTCGCGAAGATCCTCATGCATGCCTCCTTGGACTATTCCAAATAAAGCAGAGTCAGATTGATGAGCCTCGCGAGATCTTTTGGCCCAACTTAAAGATAGTTCCATTGAAGCTTTGGCTTGCTCATATTCAGCAGGATATGGTGTGCATTCATCAAGCACCATAACAATATCTGAGCCAAGATTTGCTTGAATGCGCATTGAATCCTCTGGGCTCATGAAACACTTATTTCCATCATAGGGCGATTGAAAACTGATGCCCTCTTCAGTAATTTTTGCAAGATCTCCAAGACTCCAAACCTGAAAACCTCCTGAATCTGTCAAAATCGGTTTATCCCAATTAGAAAATTTATGCAATCCGCCGAATTGTTTCACTAACTCATCCCCTGGTCTGAGCATGAGATGATAGGTATTTCCAAGAATAATTTCTGAACCAGTTTCTTCAAGATTCTCAACCTCTAGAGCTTTTACCGTTCCGTTTGTACCTACTGGCATAAATGCAGGAGTTTGCACTTTACCTCTTGAAAAACTTAATTCCCCCCGCCTGGCATATCCGGAGGTAGATGAAACTTTAAATTGCATCATCTTTCAATAACATGGCATCGCCATATGACAAAAACCTATATTCTTCTTCGATGGCTATTTTATATATGTCCATCATTTTTTTATAGCCAATGAAGGCAGCAACAAGCATTAGCAATGAGGATTTTGGTAAATGGAAATTAGTAATCATATGATCAACCACTTTAAACTCATAGCCTGGAAAAATAAATAAATCTGTTTCTCCTATGAATTCAGAGGGCTCATTTTGAAATGCCGTTTCAAGGGCTCTCATTGATGTTGTCCCAACAGCAATAATTTTACCGCCGCTAGCTTTTACTTTCTTGACTTGATTAATCAAATCCAAATCTACTTCAATAAGCTCCTTATGAATCTCATGATCCTCAATATTATCTGTTTTTACCGGCTGAAATGTTCCCGCACCAACATGTAAATTTACATATCCAAACTCAATGCCATTGTTTTGAAGATTGGACAATAGTTCTTGATCAAAATGCATGCCAGCAGTTGGAGCTGCTACTGATTCTCTCTTCTTAGGGTCTGCATATACGGTTTCATATCTATCCTCATCTAATTTTTCTACTTCTCTGGTCATATATGGCGGTAAGGGAATTTGGCCATATTTAAGAAAAAGCGATTGGGGATTTGTTGACCAATCTATAATAAAAAAATTTTTTTTTCTACCTTTAACCGTCGCAAAAAATTTTTTATTTTCGAATGTAAAAACTAATTCATCGCCCTCTTTTGGTGCTCTGGATGATCTTATTTGAGTTAAGGTTTGTTTCTTAGCAAGAAATCGTTCCAATAAAATTTCTATTTTTCCCCCTGAAATTTTTTTACCAAATATTCTTGCAGGAATAACAGAGGATTTATTCAAGACTAAAAGATCACCGCTATTAAAATAACTTCCAATATCATGAAAATTTTTATGTTCTATTGAATCTAAAGCAACTAATAGCCGTGAATCAGTCCTATTATCAGCTGGATATTGAGCGATAAGGTGCTCCGGAAGAGTGTAGTTAAATTTTTCAGTTTTCATGCGAGGAGCTAATTCTAAAAGATGTTGAACTCGGCTACAATGACCGCCGTGCCCCATTGGCGGAACTGGTAGACGCGCGCGATTCAAAATCGCGTTCCTTCGGGAGTACCTGTTCGACTCAGGTATGGGGCACCATTATACTTAAGAGAAAAAATGAGAGATGTTGGGCAATATAATCGAATAGTCATAAAAGTGGGCTCTGCTCTTATTGCTCAACCTAATGGCAAACTGAATCAAGAGATTCTTGCAGCAATTTGTGAAGATGTAGCCTGGCTATTAAAAAAAGATAAAGAAATTTTAATCGTTTCTTCTGGTGCAATTGCTTTGGGAAGAAAAAAAATTAAGACATCTTCGAATCTTACTCTCGCAGACTCTCAAGCAATGGCTGCCCATGGTCAGATTGAATTAATGTTAGCATGGAAAAGACAACTGAATAAATTTTCTATTCCCATCGGTCAAATGCTTTTGACCCCTAGGGATACTGAAATCAAAATTTCATCGCAAAATGCAAAACAGACAGTTACCAAACTCATACAGATGGGCTGCTTGCCAATTATTAACGAAAACGACAGCACCGCAACTGATGAGATTAAATTTGGTGACAATGACTTATTAGCAGCAAAAGTTGCAAAACTAGTAAATGCTGATTTGTTAGTTGTCTTGTCAACCATTGATGGGCTTTATACCTCGCAAGAGAATATATTTTCAAAAAAATCAGGTGTCTTGGTAACAGAAGTATCTAAAATTAACGCTAAAATAAAAAAAATGGCAGGCGAAGCAAGTTACATGGGTAAAGGCGGAATGATTTCAAAAATTGAAGCAGCGGAGATTTGTTTAAAAAATAACTGTGTAATGGTAATTACATCAGGTAATAATAAGAAACCAATCAGGGGTCTTTCTAAAAGAAAAAAATCAACATGGTTTATAAAGAAATGAATAAAGAGCTTTCCCTATTGCTTGATGAAATGGGCCAAAAGGCAAAAATTGCTAGCTCAATATTAAATACTACATCCAGTGATCAAAAAAATAAATTTTTTGATTTGGCTATTAAATCAATTCAAAAAGATGCTGATACAATTCTTGAGGCTAATAAAGCAGATATTCAGCAAGCAAAAGAAAACAATAAAGATGAAGCCTTTATTGATCGCTTAGCTTTAGATAATGAAAGGCTTCATGGAATATGCGATACGTTAGAGGCAATTAAATCTTTTGGAGATCCAGTTGGAAAAGTTCTTGCAACTTGGGATCGACCAAATGGATTAAATATTTCTAGAGTTGCTACCCCCCTTGGCGTGATAGGGTTAATTTTTGAAAGCAGACCAAATGTTGCTGCCGATGCAGGAGGTTTATGCCTTAAATCAGGAAATGCACTGATACTAAGAAGTGGAAAAGATGGTCTTAGATCTGCTGAAGCGATCGTCGCCTCTCTTCAAGCTGCATTAGTATCTGCTGATCTTCCGAAAGAATGCATTCAGATAGTCCCATCCAAAAGCAGAGATGCTGCAACCCTCATGTTAGAAGGACTTAATGGCTCAATTGATGTGATAGTGCCAAGAGGAGGCAAAAGCCTTGTTGCAGAGGTTGAAAGATCTGCAAAAGTTCCAGTTTTTGGACATTTAGAGGGCATATGTCATATTTATATAGATGAGCATGCAGATGAAGAGAAAGCTTTAGCAGTCTGTTTAAATGCTAAAATGCGAAGAACTGGAATATGTGGGGCTGTAGAAACAATACTCGTAAACGATAAGATTGCAAAGTCTTTTGTGCCTAAAATTGTTGCGTCATTATCAGAATTAAACTGTGAGATAAGATGCTGTGAAAAAACAATTGATTTTGATGGAAGATCAGTACCAGCAACTGAAGAAGATTGGTCAACAGAGTACCTTGCTCCAATTGTAAGTTTAAAGTCTGTCTTAAATGTTGATGAAGCAATTAATCATATTGCGCAATACGGGACAGGACATACTGAATCAATAATCAGTGAGAATAAAGACAATCAAACCAAGTTTACACATTCTATCGATAGTGCAATTGTTATGATCAATGCTTCAACTCAGTTTGCTGATGGTGGTGAATTTGGTCTTGGTGGTGAGATAGGTATCGCAACTGGAAAATTTCATGCCAGAGGACCAGTGGGTGTAGATCAACTTACGAGTTTTAAGTACATCGTCTCTGGCAACGGACAAACAAGAGATTAATTTAAATATAGATATCGAATCGAGTTGTTTTACCAAGAACTTGGTAATTAATTTTTTTAGAAAATGGTTCAGCTTTGATAGGCCTCTTTACAATCATTTTTTTTATTGGCATTGAAATCAAGCGCTCAAAATCTTGAGTTGAATCGTTTTCTATCGATTCTATAGCAAGTATTCTAGCCAAATATTCTAATTGACCAGAGCCAAGTGCATTTTTTTTGCTCGTCGGATACATAGGATCAAAATAAATAACATCAAATTTTTGTCTCTTTGAAATATATGAGCAGGCATTTGTGTTAATAAGCGTCAATGCTTTAAAAATTGTCTTATCATTGCTGCGATTAATCGCATCATTTAATAAATAAAATAATATTTTACTTTGTTCTAAAGCTGTGACCTTATGACCTAAGCTCAGGAACAACAAAGTATCCTGAAGCATGCCAGCAGTGCAATCAAGAATACTTAATGGGGCTTCATGTTTACCAAGAGCCTTTTTAATAAGCTTTTCGTGCTCTACCCGATTTGTCCGCCAAAGTGTTTTGCCAGAGTTAAAATCAATTTTAAATTTCTTAGTTGATCTTGCTTCTGGATGAAAAAACGATAAACCTGTTTCTGAAAGGTAAAGGTGACAATGTTGAATCATTTCTTTTTCATCACTAGAGGCGGTTCCAATAGAAGTTGCAAGAGTCTCAGCTGAAGATTTGCATTTATCTGATGAATATATAAGGGGTGGAATCATAGAAGCAAAAGAACCGCTCCTAATGCAACTCTATACAAAACAAATGGTGTCATGCCAATTTTTTCAACAAATTTAAGAAAACTTTTTATTGTAAAAAATGCTACAAAAGCTGAGCCAAAAAAACCCGTTAGGATTATTAACAAATCATTTAACTCTAGTGAGTAGGCCCCCTTTAAAAACATTAATATCAAAGCTCCCAAAATTGTTGGTATGCTCAGTAAAAATGCAAACTTTGATGTATCCTTTAGATTTAAACCTATAAGTAATGCGCCTGTTATGGCCATACCGGATCTTGAAGCTCCCGGGAAAATAGCTAAAGCTTGAAAGCAACCAATCAACAATGCAGCAGTCAATGTTAACTCTGTCAAAGATTTTGTTTGAGCAGAGGTCCTAAAAACTAAATATAACAAAGCAGCAAATATAAGATTCGTCCATGCAATTGAGTTTGTATTGGTAAATCTAGAGTCTGTGAAATCAGAAAAAACTAATCCAAAAATGATGATTGGTAAGGTTGCTACTAAAAGGTTTAACCCCAACAAATAATTTTGTTGATCTCGGTTATTTGTCCATGGTTTCCATGCTTGAACCAAGCCCTGAATTTCTTTTTTAAAATAATAAATTACTGCTGCAAGAGTACCGGCATGCACCGATATATCAAAAACTATCCCAAAATCTTTTGTTCCAAAAATTAGTGATGGTAATAATAAATGTGCTGAACTTGAGACTGGTAAAAATTCAGTCAAGCCCTGAATTAATGCAAGAACTAAGGCTAGAAAAAAATCTGCGATCATGATTTTTTGTAATCAGGTGTTTTTAGGTATACCGGATTTGCATCCTCAGGGAGAAAGTCTTGATTAGTTTCTAATTTTTTCTTTGCAATGATTGCAATAGACTCAGCACTTCCAATAACTTGTGATAAAAAGTTAGAATGTTTTTCTATCTGTTCTGGCCAACCTGACCCAGCAAAATAACAATCCTCCTCATCTAAAATTTTTAATAAATGATCCATTTTGATTACTGATTCTTCTTCGATTGCAACAACCTCATCATTGTTTTTCTCATAAGAACAAAAATAGCTTTCGTTTGCATCGGCTTCAATGGTTACAAAAATTTTTGCTTTATTTTCGTTTATCCAATAGGAAGATTCTTTTGCGATAGACTCTAAATTAGAAACAGGAACTAAAGGAAGTTTTTTTATTTCAGCAATAGCTTTTAAAAATGAAGCTGTGATTCTAAGAGCAGTATATGAACCAGGACCACAAGCAAATGCTATACCGTTAAGAACATCAAGGCCTTCATTAGAGTCAAATCCTATACTTTCAAAGAGTTTATCCCAGTCTGGTCGTTTTTTTTGATCATGAGTTTGCGTAAAAGTATTGACTTCCTCATCGTTTAAAAAAGATATCGATGAATAATTTCCGCTTAAATCAAATGACAGAATTTTCATTCAACTAAAAAGAACGTTCGATATCCTCAAATACTTTCTCAACTTCTTGAGAGCCATCTACGGCAACATATTTAAGTGAACTCTTGCTTTCAAGTGATTTATAATACGCAACAAGAGGTTTAGTCTCATTTTGATAGACTTCTAAGCGATGCATAACTGTTGCAGGCATATCATCATCTCTCTGAATAAGAGGCTCCCCAGTAATATCATCAACACCCTCTTTTTTAGGTGGTTGATAGACAAGGTGATAATTTCTACCTGAACCAGGATGCACCCTCCTTCCTGACATTCTATCTACGATGACGTTGTCTTCGACTTTAATTTCAATGACATGACTAAACTCAATATTGTTTTCGACACACAAATCTGCTTGGCCTACTGTTCTTATGCCACCATCAAATAGAAAGCCTTGATTACAATCAGGCTGAGAAATTCGATCTAAAATTAACTCAATAATAATCTGATCAGAAACTAAGGCCCCAGAGTTCATAATATTTGTTACCTTTTTACCTAATTCACTTCCAGAGGCGATGGATGATCTAAGCATGTCACCTGTACTTATTTTAGGAATAGCTAAAGATTTACAAATAAGGTCTGCCTGAGTGCCTTTTCCAGCACCAGGCGGCCCTAATAGAAGAATTTTATTCATGTTTCTAAAACTGCAAATGCAATAAGGTGGTTGCTTTCATCGGCTAGACTAACATGGGTCTTCGTGATGCCCAAATCCTCAACATAAGTTTTCGCTGCATCAGATAGTAACACCTGGGGCTGACCAAAAGAGTTTCTTAATATTTGAATATCCCTGGGATAGATTGGCTTTTTAAAGCCTGTGCCTAAGGCCTTTACAAAGGCCTCTTTGCCGGCAAATTGTTTACCTAAATATGATTGATTGCATCCATCAGTTAATTGGTGATACTTTTTGAGCTCTTGATTACCCAAAATTTTTTTAGCAAAAGCAGATAAAGATTTGATTTTTTTTATCCTTTTTAAATCTACTAAATCTGTTCCTATTCCATAAATCATATTTTAATTTTTTTAAAAAACTTCCTGCTGCTTAATTCTCTGCCATCTAGGCATGCGCTGATTGCAGTTTGCAAAAGCTTTTTTAATTTTAACTTATCCATGCCTTTTAGTGATCTATTTTTAATCTTTAAAATTTCTTCAGCCCTAAAACCCTCAGCATTACCTGCACTATGAAAACCCTTTTCAGGAATATATGAATAAATAACTGAATCTTGAAACTCTGAATTATCTTTTGTATCTGTATCAAAATTTATTCCGTAACCAAGAACATCCAGAAGATCTAATTCAAACACTCTCAAATCTAATTCGGAAATTGCATCTGCCCTGGCAAGCTCAACGAAGTTTTGGTATAGATCATATAGTTCTTGATTAGGGAGTCCTTTAGGCAATAATCGAATCATTAACTCATTTACATATAAGTATGTATAAAGATCGTGGGGACCTTTGATAGATTGAGAAAAAAAGTTTGAATCTATATGAGTTAAAGTCTTCATCTCAGATTTGCCAGTGAAAATTACATTCAGTGCTGAGAAAGGAAGCAAATGACCAAAGAATTTACTACGTGGATTTTTTGCGCCCTTGGCCATGATTGAAATTTTTCCAGAGGACTCTGTAAAAATATCTGCAATGATAGAAGTATCGCCAAAAGACCTAGCATGCAAGAGAAAGCAAGACTCCCAATTATGAGGCATCTTGATTGCTGCCTACTCCAAGGCTACTTAAATATTGAGCATCATTATTCCAATTTTTATTAACTTTAACAAAAGTTTTTAGTAAAACTTTTTTATGGATCATTTTTTCAAGCTCAATCCTTGTTTGCTGTCCTATTCTTTTTAAATTTGAGCCCTCGTGTCCAATAACAATGCTTTTTTGACTATCGCGTGCAACATATATGATAACTCCTATAGACAACATTTTCCCTTCCATGCCTTTTGTTTCAACAGCTACATAGGTTTCATGAGGCAATTCATCTCCTAATGAACGAATTATCTTTTCTCTTACTAGCTCGCTGATAAAAAAATTATCTGGAATTTCTTTTTCCTCAGAATCAGATGGATATAAATGATTATTTTCTGGGAGAGCTTTTTTAATGCATCCTAGCAAATCTCCTATCCCATCATTATGTTTGGCTGAAATAGGAACATAATCCAAAAAAGAATAGACTGCATCAATTTCTTTTATTAATGGCAGTAAATCATTTTTATTCTCTACTTGGTCCACTTTATTTAGAACACAAATAGCTGGAACTTTGCTTTCTTTAATTTTATTTAAAACCTGTCTGTCCTGATTATGTAATGAAGTTCGATGCAGAAGAAATAAAACTAAGTCTGAGTCTTGTATGACACTCAGGGCTGAATGATTTAATACTTTGTTTAAAGTTTTTGTTGCCTGCATATGAATGCCCGGTGTATCTAGAAAAATCATCTGAAATTCATTATCAGTTTTAACACCTATGATGTTATTTCTTGTGGTTTGGGATTTACGTGAAGTAATAGATATTTTTTTATCCAGTATGGTGTTGAGTAAAGTTGATTTGCCGACATTGGGTTTTCCAACAATTGATATATAGCCACAAAACTGTTTTGTCATAATTGATTGACTCTTAGCAAAATTAACTCCGAGACTTTCTGCTCAGCCTCTTTTTTTAATGCAGCAGAAGCTTGAAAGGTCTCATCATTAAAAATTACAGTACAATTAAATTTATTGCCTTCTTTATTTACAGCAACGGAATATTTTGGAAGTTCCCTCCCAGATGCTTGCAAAACCTCTTGCAGTCTTGATTTTGCATCCTTCAAATCAATGAATTCATCAAGATTAGAAAAGTCACTTTTAAAAAGATTGAAAATAAAATTTTTACTCTCTTCAAAACCTAGTTCTATAAAAACTGCTCCTATGCATGCCTCCAAAGTGCCTGCATAAATTGAGTATTTATGAGTCTCATCCAAGTTTTTTGTTCCTTTCGAGGTACTTAGCAAATTTTTACAATCAAGTCTTAAAAAAATTTTAGCAAGGGATTTGGTATTAACTAAGGAAGCTCTCATTTGAGTTAATCTACCCTCATTCAAATCACTAAAACGATTAAACAAATACTCCGATATAAAAATTTCAAGAACCGCGTCACCTAAAAACTCAAGGCGTTCATTGTTTTGATCTGGTGAAGAGCTCTTATGGACAAATGCTTGTTTAAAAAGAGGCAATTGTAAATACGAATCCTTAATGGCAAGAGTATTTTTTTTCATTGCATCTATTTAATAAAGCCAGCTCTTTCAAACGAAGGCAGACAGGTCCAACACTCCCATGTCATCCATATTAGTTGGCCAGTGCCCATAAAATTTTCTCTTGGAACGAATCCAAAATATCGGGAATCACTTGAATTATCTCTATTATCTCCCATCACGAAATAATGATTGTTTGGAACTACAAATTCTTCAGGGTAAGAGGCACTTCCTCCAACAATTCTTATGATTCTATCTTTATTCTCAACAGTCTCTTTCAAAAATGTTTCTTCTGCGCTAGTTGAGATTAATTCCTGATCAACAGGCTGGCCATTAACATAAATCTTTTTATTTAAATATCCGATTGTATCCCCTGGCTTTCCAATTAATCGCTTAATATATGGAACATTGACATGAGGTGGAATAAAGACAACAACATCTCCATAATCAGGATCTGCAGATAAAGCGAATGCGTCACCAACTCTATTAATTTTAAGACCATAACTATGTTTGTTTACTAAAATAAAGTCTCCAACTTTTAGGCCCGGAATCATTGACCCAGAAGGAATCTGATATGGCTCATAGGCAAATGTACGCAGAACAAATATTAAGAAAACCGGAATAAACCATCCCCGCCCAGTTGTTTTCAGTAAGCCATTTCTACTTATAAGACCAATGAAATAGATAACTAAACAAATAACTGAGCCAATCAGCAGAACTGATCCAAGGTCCCCAGCGTTAATAAAAATTCTGTAAATCCCTATCAACGATGCCGATAAACCAGAAATATAAATTAATTGTTGATTTTGATCAGTCAATGTATCTTGTAAAACTTGGTAAACCCAAAGTCCAAGAAGGAAAAACAGTGCCACCAGTGATAATAAAAAAATTGGATCTGCAAACATTATTTGTCTCCTGAGCTAAAATAATTCAAAAAGGCTTCTTGCGGTATCGATACTCTGCCAAACTGTTTCATTTTCTTCTTTCCTTCTTTCTGTTTCTCAAGTAATTTCTTTTTACGCGTTACATCGCCGCCGTATAACTTTGCAGTGACATTTTTTCTAAAAGCTTTTACGGTTTCTCGAGAGATAATTTTTGATCCTATTGCAACTTGAATGGGCACATCAAACATTTGACGTGGAATTAACTTTTGTAAATTCTTAGCGACCTGTCTACCTCTGCTCATAGCAAAATCTTTATGAATAATCATTGATAAAGCATCTACGATCTCATTATTTAAAAGAACATCAAGTTTTATTAGATCTGATTTGTGAAATTCCGATATATTATATTCAATTGATGCATAACCTTTAGTTGTAGATTTTAATCGATCAAAAAAATCTATAATTACTTCAGCAAGGGGTATTTCGAAGACAATGGAGACTTGATTGCCAAAATATGTCATTTCTTTTTGGGTGCCTCTTTTTTGAGTACAGAGTGTAATTACGTTTCCAACATAATCTTTCGGCGTTAAAATTGTTGCAATTACAAAAGGTTCTCTTATTTCATCTACGTTGCTCATTGGAGGTAACTGTGATGGACTGTCACAATCAATGAGCTCACCATCTGTTTTTAAAACCTGATATTGCACTGAAGGAGCAGAAGAAATTAAACTTAAATCGTATTCTCTCTCTAAGCGCTCGCGAACAACTTCCAAATGTAAGGTTCCTAAAAAGCCGCACCTAAAACCAAAACCTAATGCATCAGAAACCTCGGGCTCATAGATTAATGCAGAATCATTAAGCACTAATTTGGACAAAGCATCACGAAATTTTTCATACTCATCCGAATCAACAGTAAACAATGAAGCAAAAACTTTTGGCATAACTTTTTGAAAACCAGGTAATGGACTTGATGAATCATTTCTTGAATCTAAAATTGTATCGCCAACAGGTGCTCCTTGAATATTTTTTATTCCTGCAACCATATAACCAACTTGGCCAACGTTTAATTCTTTTTTTACAATCTTTTTTGGGGAAAAAATGCCAACTTGATCAGCTATGTATGATTGCTGAGTTGAATATACCTTTATTTTTTGACCTTCTTTAATAGAACCATTGATAACTTTGATTAAAGAGACAACTCCAAGGTATGCATCGAACCATGAGTCAATAATTAATGCTTCAAAATCTCCGTCAGGATTACCCTCTGGAGAAGGTATATTGTCTACCAAAAGATTAAGAAGTTCTTCTATGCCCTGACCAGTTTTTGCACTCACTAGAGGCGCTGAGGTTGCATCAATCCCTATCATATCTTCGATCTCTTGCTTGACTCTATCTGGCTCAGATTGAGGTAAATCAATTTTATTGATAACTGCCAACACTTCAAGATTTTGATCTACTGCTGTATAGCAATTTGCTAATGTTTGCGCTTCCACTCCTTGCGACCCATCAACAACCAACAAAGCACCCTCACATGCAGATAGAGAACGAGAAACCTCATATGAAAAATCTACATGGCCAGGGGTATCGATAAAGTTCAGTTGATATGTTTCTCCATCTCTATCGAAATCAAGAGTTACAGCTTGTGCTTTGATTGTGATTCCACGTTCTCTCTCTATATCCATAGAATCAAGTATTTGTTCAGACATTTCTCTTTGTGAAAGACCGCCACAAAATTCTATCAATCGATCAGACAGAGTTGATTTGCCGTGATCGATGTGGGCGATGATTGAGAAATTTCTAATATTATCCATCTTCTGTTTAATGCATGACTATTCTATAAGAAAAGCTGATCTCTTATCAGCTTTTCTGATGCATTTAAGATGAATTTAATCCACTGTTACTGCAACAAAGAATCTATTATTATTGCGACGCCCTACAATGGCTAATTTATCACCCTCTTCAAATTCCTCTACAAGATCCTCAAATGATTCAGCATCTTCAATTGTATGCCGCTTACCTTGAGATATAACTTCGGTAATAATATCCCCTCTTGTCAATTTTCCGTAAGCAGGAGATCCATTGTTTACTCTTAAGACTAATACCCCGCTTTCAGGATCATTTGGTCGAGAATTTTCCTCAGAAAGATCTTCTATCTTAAGACCAAGCGGATCAGACGAAATTTCGGTTTTTGCAGGAATAAATGTTCTTTCATCAGCGGGTAATTCTCCGAGAGTGAATTTTAAATTTACATTTTTTCCATCACGAATAATTTTTGCATTTGCTTTTGTTTTTGGTTGAATTCTCCCAACAACATGAGGTAAATCAGAGCCAAATTTAATCTCTTTTCCATTAAACTCGATAATTACATCTCCGGCTTGCAGGCCTGCATCGTCTCCAGACTCGCCTTTTTCAACATCAGTGATAAGCGCTCCATAAGGTTTTTCCATGCTCAAAGCCTCAGCAAGATCATTATCAACTTCACCAACTCTTACACCAAGGTATCCTCTAGCAACGCTTCCATCATTAATAATTTGGCTTGCCACTTCCATAGCAACATCTATTGGTATTGCAAAAGCTAAACCTTGATAGCCTCCGCTTCGTGAGTAAATTTGTGAATTAATTCCAACAACTCTTCCATTTAAATCAAATAATGGGCCACCAGAATTGCCTGGATTAATGGCAACATCAGTTTGAATAAATGGAACGTAATTACCAATATTTTGATTTTGTATACTCCGTCCTTTTGCGCTAACAATTCCTGCGGTAACTGAAAAATCAAATGAAAATGGCGATCCAATTGCAACAACCCAATCACCTACTTTTAAATTTTCACTATCGCCTATAGAAACCTTTGGCAAATTTTTACCATCAATTTTTAAGACTGCTAAATCTGAAAGAGGATCTATACCAATCACTTCCGCAGAAAACTCTCTCCTATCATTTAAAGACACAGTAATTTCCTCAGCTTCATCTATAACGTGAAAGTTTGTTAGCAAGTATCCACCTTTAAAAATGAATCCGGAGCCATAAGCAACCGCTTCTCTTGTTTCAGGTTGTTGAGGTTGAGGGAAACCTCTTCCTCTGGGGATGCCAAAGAATCTTTCAAATTCATCAAAACCCCTTAAAGAATTCTGCATTTTTACCTCTTTACGAGAGGTTATATTCACAACAGCGGGAGCTGATGATTCAACCAAATCAGAAATATTAGATGGCAAAGCAGCACTAGTGAGGGATGAAAATGCGATAACAAATAAAATAGCAACCTTATTTAGATACAGCTTCATATTAGTTCCTTTGATAAATTGATTGAATCATCTGATCTGCTATTGATGGGGGAATATCTCCGTAAGCAGTCAAGAGCCTGCCATCTTTTAAGGGTATTAAATATATCCAATTATTATTTGCTTTAAAGTATTTTACATTTTTAATACCTAGTTGTTTATTTTCAAGATGAAAAAATAAATTATTTCTTCCATTTGAATATTGATTAGGATTATTTGGACTTACAGAAAAGCCAACTGGAATCCAATTTTTAGAAAGCTGTTGGGATTTATTTGATTGATTCGATTGCATTATTTGAATCATGTGCTCCATTATATTTTGATCAGCATTAAGCAATTGAATTTTAGCTTGATCACTTGAAATTGCAGAAGATAGCCGAAATGAAGTCTCCTTATCAACCTTAAATCTGTCATCATCAAACTGATATAAAACAATTAGAGTAAGCAAAACTGTTGCAGCTGCTGTTACTAAATTAGTAAATAGTGGATTAAGTTTTCTGTAATAATTTTGAAGGTATGTGATTTTTGATTTTTGCTGCTCAGAATGCCTTTGCATCAATTCAGAAATCAATCCAAATTTATAAAAGGCATTTCTCATGCTCTCATCGGAATCCATCTTCTTTATAATTTCTTGCATTTCATTTTGTGACAACTCGCCGTCATACAATGCAGACATTTTTTCTAAATTTTTATCCATTTAAAATATTCTCCTGATTCATAAATTCTAGTATTAGTTGCCTTGCTCTAAAAATTCTTGATCTTACTGTACCGATTGGACAATTGAGTATCTTGGCTATTTCATCATATGTTCTGCCCTCTATCTCCCTTAATGTAAAAGCAGTTTTTGTATCCTCATCAAGGCTTTGGATGAATTGCATCATTTTAATTTCAGACTCAGCTGCGATTAATTCTGTTTCAGGAGATCGATATTCTGGAAAATCATACTGATCTTGATCTAAGCTTTCTGTAAACTTTGAATTTTTGGAAAATCTACTTGCAAAATCATTCTTTGCTAAATTAATTCCTATTCTGTAAATCCATGTAAATAGAGAGCTTTCACCTTTAAAAGTATTGATTTTCTGCCAGACTTTAATAAATGTTTTTTGACATAATTCTTCAGCATGATCCTTTGACTTAGTATATCCAGTCAAAACTGACATAAGTTTAGGAGTATATTTCAATACCAAAGCCTCAAAGGCCATTTCATTTCCAGCTTTTATTTCATTAATTAACATTTCATCTCCTTTACTAACTCCCATCAGATTCCTCACGAGCTTTGACAAAGAGAAAATCGAATAGTTTCACTTGTGTATAAAGTTTTTTAAATTATTTAAGATAAATTTTTCTTTATCAGGGCTATTAAGAGACTGATTTTTAAAAATAAAATCATATAGGGGTTGATCATCAAGATCTAGAATACTGTTAAACATCTCAAAATCTTCTTTTGAAAGAGATTCCAAATTATTTTCACTGTATCTCCTAAATAAAAGATCCAGCTCTCTGAGCCCTCTTCTGCACTTCCATTTTGTTTTATTTATTTCTGTATTCATTTTCTAAGCTAATGTAATATCTCTATTAAAAATTTTTATAATTAATTGTTAAATTCTGAGCTATTAAAATTCGGAGCCGTTAATCTTGATAACGTAACTGTAATTCATCTAGATGGTGATTTTGACTCTGTCTTAACACTTTTACAAGGACAGGTAACATCTGATTGCACTCAAATAACTAACCAATTTGGCCAGATATCATCATTATGTGATGAAAAAGGGTTTGTTCTATGTAATTTTGAAATTATTTTCGACAAAAATAGATGGCTAATAATTATCGAGAAATCTTCAAAAGGTATTTTCTTGGACGAAATAAGTAAATTTTTACCATTTTACAAAGTTTCAGCAGTACTCCTTGATTTGAAAGTTACTGGAGTTACAAGAAATAAAGATGAAAATATACTTTCAGATGAGCACATCATTTTTCAGTCAGATGAAGCATTATTATCTTTAATCATTGCAAATGACAAAAAAATTAAGAATGTTCTTGAGCTGATTGATTGGGCTTTTAATAGAAAGCTTTTAGGAGATCATCAAATTAACTTCAATGAAAAAGGAAAATATAGGCCGCATGAACTTGGTCAGCACATTACAAGGGTGAGTTTTAAGAAAGGATGTTTTAAGGGTCAAGAGATCATTGCTCGTATGGAGTATCTTGGTAAATTGAAAAAAGAAACAAGGTTGATTGTTTATTCAAAAAAAGAGGAAGTATCAGAATTTACAATTATTGGAAAAACATACCAAGATAAAGATAAGTTTTTTTCATCATGTCTTGGCAATATAAATAGTTTTATATAGAAACTAACTATTTTAATTGCCAATCTATCTCATCAGCTCCTTCTCGTTTTAAAATATTATTAATTTTTGAAAAGTGCTTACATCCAAAAAATCCTCTATTGGCGGAAAGAGGAGATGGATGAGAGGTTTCTAAAATTTCATTATTTTTTTTATCGATTAAAGTATATTTTTTTTGAGCAGATTTACCCCATAGAACAAAAATCATATCTCCTCTCTTGCTCAATTGATTGATAATTTTATCTGTCAATTTATCCCAGCCTAATGTTGAATGAGAATTTGGTCTACCCATCTCAACTGTTAATGAAGAGTTTAAAAGCAAAACTTTTTGTTGGGCCCAATAGGTCAAATCACCATGTGAGGGAATAGGTATATTTAAATCATTTTTAAGTTCAACAAAAATATTTTTTAGGGACGGAGGAATTGGTATTTCTTGGTTTACAGAAAAGGATAGTCCATTTGCTTGGCCAAAACCATGATAAGGATCCTGTCCTAGAATTAATACTTTTACATCTTTGAAGCTTACTAAATTTAAAGCGCGAAATATGAGATTATTTGGAGGAAAAATGGTAACTTTTTCTTCTTGATTTTGAATTAATTTCGATTCTATATCCGACAAAAATTTCGAACAAAATCCTTTGCCAAGGGGCTCTAACCATGCATCAGGAAAACTTAAAATACTCAAAAAATTTCTCTTTAAAAATGCTTAAATTTTATCCACAGAAACTGTGGATAAAGCTTGGGATAACTTAATTTTCTTATATTTTAGACTTATTTGTAAAGGTTTTATCTAAATTGATCAAAAACTAATCAATTCCTAATAAAAATACCTTATATCAGTAGTTTACAATGAAAATGACCTGAATTTGCAGTTTTGATTGGAAGAAATACTAGACTCCAAATAACACTTTTTTGTTTTGTGGGCAAGTATTTTTTTAAAAAAAAATAAACTAGAATAGATTCTCTTTATACCTACCATAAATTTTCCATATGAATAACCAAAAAAACATTCTTTTTTCAGAATATGACATGAATGGTTTAAGTCTAAGAAATAGAGTTGTAATGGCTCCAATGACAAGAAATTTTTCCCCTAATGGAGTGCCTAAAGATTACGCTCCAACCTACTATGCTAGGAGGGCTCATGGAGGTGTAGGATTGATCATTACCGAGGGAGTTGAAGTTAGTCATCATGCTGCTAGCGGCTATCCGAATTGTCCAAACTTAGAATCTGATGATGCTAAAAGAATGTGGGAAAAAGTTGTTAACGAAGTTCATAAAAATAATTCATCTATCTTCTGTCAATTATGGCATGTGGGCGGAATAAGAAAACCTGGTATGCCACCTAATCCAGAAGTTCCTGGATTCACTCCATCTGGTTATGTGCGCCCAGGAAAAAAAGTAGCACATGAAATGTCTCATGAAGAAATACAAGAATTAATAAATATTTATTCCGAGGATACAAAAGCTTGCGAGGAGCTCGGATTTGATGGAGTAGAAATTCATGGAGCACATGGATATTTAATAGATCAGTTTTTTTGGGATCAAATAAATCACAGAGACGATGAATATGGAGGTTCCATTAAGAACAGATCCAGATTTGCATCAGAAATTCTTCAAGCAGCAAAGTCGAATACATCTGAGAATTTCAAAGTTGGAATTAGGATTTCTCAATGGAAGCAACAAGACTATGATGCCAAAATAACATCTGAGCCTCATGAGCTGAATGAATTCTTTCAAATATTAAAAAGTGCAGGTGCAGATTTTGTGCATTGCAGTAATCGACGTTTTTGGGAAGGGGAATTCGAACCTAACGGTCTTAACTTAGCAGGAGTTGCAAAAATGGCAACGGGGCTTCCAACCATCAGCGTAGGAAGCGTTGGTTTAGATAAAGATTTTATTAAGCTTTATGCTGGCGATCATCAAACGCAAACGGTCGATCTAAAAACCCTTCATGAAAAGTTAAATAAATCAGAATTTGATCTCATCGCAGTTGGAAGAGCCCTTTTATCTGACCCAGATTGGGCGAATAAAGTTCAAGATGGTTTAGAGGATCAAATTGTACCGTTTGATAAAAGTTTTGTGGAAAATTATGTCTAATTTTAGAAGCTCATATACTCAGCGATCTTACGCTCAACACATGCTCCACAGATTCAAGCTGCTGAATAAGCTCAGAACTGGCCTCAAGCTCTAGATCAATCAAATTGATAGCTATCTTATCCTTGCTTTTATTAGTCATTTCAGCAATGTTAATACCACATTCAGCAATAGAATCAGTTATTTTGCTAATCATACCTGGTTCATTGTGATTGATTATCACTAGACGATGATGAGTGCCTCTCGACAAAGAAATTCTTGGAAAATTCACAGAATTAACGATTGTGCCATGTTTCAGGTAGTTGACCATCTGATTTGCAGCCATAACAGCGCAGTTTATTTCAGCTTCTTTTGTACTCGCCCCCAAGTGAGGTAAAAGCACCACATCATTCTTTTCAGCAGAACGCTTTATGAGTTCAGGAGTTGGGAAATCAGTAACAAACCTTCCTAAATTCCCAGTTTCAAGTTCTTCTATCACATCAGCAGTATTTACAATCCCGCCCCTTGATAAATTGATCAGCCTTGCTCCTTTTTTGAATTTGTTTAGATTTGATTTATTGATAAGGTTTTTTGTTTCCTCCGCAAGAGGAACATGAAGTGAAACATAGTCAGAATGCTGCAACAGCTCATCCATTGTTTCAGCTTTTCCAACCTCTCGAGGAAGCCTCCATGCACTCTCTATTGAAATATATGGATCATATCCGATCAATTTCATTCCAAGTGTTTGAGCGGCCTGAGCAAGCATCGACCCAATCGACCCTAATCCAATAATTCCAAGTGTTTTTCCATCGAGCTCATTACCTGCAAAGCTCTTCTTTTGAGCTTCCATTGCATTATTAAGTCCCTTGGAATCTTTAAGATCAAGTTTTTTTGCAAACTCAATGCCTTCAATTATACCTCGTGAGGATAGCAACATGCCGCATATCACTAGCTCTTTTACAGCATTTGCATTTGCTCCTGGAGTATTAAATACAACTATTCCTTGTTTGGTTGCCTCATTTATAGGGATGTTGTTTGTGCCGGCGCCTGCTCGAGCAACACATTTTAAATTTTCCCCAAAATCTTCTTCCGTAAGTGCATGACTTCTTAGCAGTAAACCATCTGGATTCTCGGGGACCTCTTGAAAATTATTTTCGCGTAAAATCTCAAGGCCATCCTCTGCAATATTATTAAAAGTTTTAAAATTAAACATGATATTTCATAGGGGGAAACTTAATAAAAAGTGAAGTTATTTTATTACAATAAATAATAAACAAAAACAGTCAAAGGCATTTAATTATATTTTTTTACAACCGTGCCTTAAAATATTTGCCTTAGGGTCCTCTGAAAGCTTTCTGGAGAGTTTTTTCTTAAATCTAAATGGTCAAGGATACCTTTTAATTGTATGCCGCCATGAGGATGCTGAGAAACTTTCTCCACTTTGTTAAATCCTCAGGATCAAAAATTCCCTCTCGAGGCTTAAATATCACAGAACTGCTCTCGCCTCCATGCAGCTCATTGATAGAAAAATAATTTGCTCCTAATCCTGCAGTGATTGCTGCCCCTATTGCAGTTGATTCTAGGCTAGAAGGTACATTTACTTCTTGACAAAGATAATCTGAAAGCAGCTGACAAAACGTCTTATTTGAAGCCATTCCACCGTCAATGGATAAGTTTTTAATTTCAATGCCGTCTTCTGAAAGCGCGTCTTTAATATCAATTACCTGATAAATAAGGGCTTTAAAAGCCGCAGTAGTAATGTCTTTTTGTGATGTATCCCTGGTTATTCCATAGAGTGCGGCTCTGATCTCAGAATTCCAGTGTGGAGCTCCAATTCCTGTAAAGCCTGGAATGAAATAAATATCTTTTGAGTTCCCTGTTGTGCTTAAAAAATCAATACTTTTTGGTGAATCAGGAAAAAATTTCATTTCATCTCTTAACCATTGGATAATGGTCCCGGCTGAGAAAATGCTTCCCTCTAAAGCAAAGGGGGTCTTATTAGAAATGCCATATCCTAATGTATTCAGTAAACCCGAGGTTGATGGGATAGATTGATCGCCGGTGTTAACCATTAAAAAACAGCCGGTTCCAAAAGTTGCTTTCATTTGGCCTGGCTCAAAACATCTTTGTCCAACCAAAGCACTTTGTTGGTCTCCAATAACACCTGTAATCTTTATTGTTCTATTCTGTCTAGTGATGTCTCCAAAAACAGCGTCAGATGCATGAATTTCTGGAAGAATTGATGGCGGAATATTAAAAATATCGAGTAGTTCTTGATCCCAAGCTTTTGAATGAATATTAAATAAATTAGTTCTAGATGCATTTGTTACATCGGTTTTGTATATTACTCCCTCAGACAATTGCCATAACAAATAGGTATCAACTGTTCCAAATCTTAGCTCACCATTTGCAGCCTTCTTTCTTGCCCCATCAACGTTATCTAAAATCCAAGAAATTTTTGTTGCTGAAAAATATGGATCAAGCAAGAGACCTGTTTTATTTTTTATTATTTCCTCATATCCGTCTTTTTTTAATCTCATGCAATCTTCTGCAGTTCTTCGATCCTGCCAGACGATTGCGTTATAAATAGGTTTTCCAGTGGATGCTTCCCAAACTAAAGTTGTTTCTCTTTGATTGGTAATTCCGAGGGCGATAATATCGTCACAAGCTTCAAGTACTGGTTCAAGAGTATTATGAACTGAAGCCATTAGTTCGCCAGGCTCGATTTCAACCCAACCATCTTTTGGGTACTTTAATAAATACTCCTTTTGCTCAGAATGCATTACGTTTAAATCGCGATCAAAAGCGACCGTTCTGGTGCTTGTTGTTCCTTGATCAATTGCAACTAATAACGACATATTGACTCCCTTATTACAAATTTATCCACAATTTACTAACTTTTTCCTAACAATTAATAAACACCATTTATACAGTATATTGTGTAAAAATTAAAAGAATTCACAATATATTGTGTTTTTTACTTGATTATTTATTCACAATGTAAGAACATTGTCTTTGGTTAAAAAATATATCAAAAAAAGACATTTTAACCCCACCCATTGATAAATCTTGGAAAGATTTACCAACGAAAGAAAATTTAGAGGAAATAAAATGACAATACAAGAGTTAAATAAAACTCAAGAGGTTGCTGTCCAAGGAGCTGCGGGGGCGCTGGCATCAGATGAAATAAACATAACGGCTCCAGGAAAGATGAGAGTAATAAAAAGAAATGGAAAGGTGGTTCCATTTGAAGAAGACAAAATTAAAGTTGCTGTCACCAAAGCCTTCCTCGCAAACGAGTCGGGTAACGCAGCTGCAAGCGAAAGAATTCACATAAAGGTAGAAGAAATTTCGGCAGATGTTGAAGAAGTTTTTAAAAGGAGAATGCCATCAGGTGGGACTCTTCATATTGAAGAGATACAAGATCAAGTAGAACTTCAGCTTATGCGCAATGAGGAATATGTAGTTGCAAGAAAATATATTCTTTACAGGGAGGAAAGAGCTACAGAAAGAACAAAAGAAGCCCCTCAAGAAACAACTATCAATGCTCCTGAAATATCAGTTACAAAAAGAGATGGAACTCTAGTTCCTCTAGACATCAATAGACTAGCAGCTGTTGTAAATCATGCATGCGATGGATTGGAGGATGTTAGTGCAGACTTGATTCTTGAAGAGTCCATAAAGAATCTCTATGACGGAGTTTCTGTCAGTGACATGAAGTCGTCTCTTGTCATGTCAGCGAGGACGAAAGTTGAACAAGAGCCAAATTATAGTTTTGTTACAGCTAGAATCCTTCTAGATGAGTTAAGAAGTGAAGCGTTAACATTTTTAAATATAGCAGAAGAAAGCTCACACCCAGAAATGGAGAAATATTATCCAAAAGCATTCCAAGCCTATATAGATAAAGGCATTGAGCTTCAAATGCTTGATCCTAAACTCAAAGAATTTGATCTTAAGAAACTTGGTAAAGCCATTGATCATGATAGAGATTATCAATTCACCTATTTAGGCCTGCAAACTCTTTATGACAGATACTTTATTCACTACCAAGATACAAGATATGAACTACCGCAAATCTTCTTTATGCGAGTTGCTATGGGTCTTTCAATGGAGGAAGATAAAAAAGAAGAACGGGCTATTGAGTTCTATAGATTACTGTCAAGCTTTGACTATATGAGCTCAACTCCTACTCTATTTAATTCCGGTACATTGCGTCCTCAATTGTCATCATGCTATTTGACAACCATTCCAGATGATCTAGATGGAATTTTTGGTGCCATGAAAGATAACGCTTTACTTTCCAAGTGGGCAGGAGGACTTGGAAATGATTGGTCGCCAGTAAGAGCATTGGGTTCTTACATCAAAGGGACGAATGGAAAAAGTCAGGGTGTAGTTCCTTTCTTAAAAGTTGCAAATGATACGGCCGTTGCTGTCAATCAAGGCGGTAAGAGAAAAGGAGCAATGTGCGCTTATCTTGAGACATGGCATTTAGATATTGAAGAGTTTCTAGATCTTAGAAAAAATACCGGTGACGATAGAAGAAGAACCCATGACATGAATACTGCAAACTGGGTCCCTGATCTATTTATGAAAAGGGTTGAATCCGATGCTAGCTGGACTTTATTTTCTCCAGGCGAAACGCCTGATCTGCATGATCTTACTGGTCTTGCGTTTGAAAAAAAATATGAAGAATATGAGGCTTTGGCAGCCGAGGGGAAAATGGATCAACATAAAACAATTCCTGCAAAAGACCTATGGAGAAAAATGCTAACTATGCTGTTTGAAACCGGTCACCCTTGGATTACTTTCAAAGACTCATGTAATTTGCGTTCTCCCCAGCAGCACATTGGAGTGATCCATTCATCGAATCTGTGTACTGAAATAACTCTTAACACAAGCAATGATGAGATAGCAGTATGCAATCTAGGCTCAGTCAATCTTCCACAACATATGAAAGACGGCGCACTAGATCAAGAAAAAGTAAAACAAACTGTTACAACCGCTTTAAGGATGCTTGATAACGTAATTGATATTAATTATTACTCTGTAGATACAGCAAAGAATTCAAACTTAAAACATCGTCCAGTTGGAATGGGTCTTATGGGATTCCAAGACGCGTTGTACATGCAAGACGCTCCTTATTGCTCTGATGCTGCCATTGAATTTGCAGACCGAAGCATGGAAGTAATAAGCTACTATGCAATTCATGCATCTAGTGAGCTAGCAAAGGAAAGGGGTACATACCCCACTTATGAGGGCTCTCTCTGGAGTCAAGGAATATTTCCAAAGGACTCAATCGATATCTTAGAAAAAAATAGGGGCAGCGAATATATAAAAGTTGATAGATCTGAAACCCTAGACTGGGATAAGTTAAAAGCAAAAGTAAAAAAAGATGGCATGAGAAATTCCAATGTCATGGCTATAGCACCTACTGCAACAATTTCTAATATCACAGGAGTGACTCAGTCTATTGAGCCAACTTACCAAAATTTATATGTGAAATCGAATTTGTCAGGCGAGTTCACAATTGTTAATCCTCATCTAGTGAAGAAATTAAAGGCATTGAACTTGTGGGATGACGTCATGATTAATGACCTTAAATACTTTGAGGGTAGTTTAAGCGAAATATCTAGAATTCCTGATGATATTAAAAAACTTTTTTCAACAGCATTTGAAGTGGAGCCGAAATACATTGTTGAGTCAGCGAGCAGAAGACAGAAATGGATTGACCAGGCGCAATCACTAAATCTATATATTGGAAATGCTAACGGAAAAAAACTTGATCTGACTTATAGAATGGCTTGGTATTCAGGATTAAAAACTACCTATTACTTAAGATCTATAGCTGCGACAACAACTGAAAAATCTACTATTAACCAAGGCAGCTTAAACGCTGTAAGCGCTCAGGCTGAGACGGCACCAGAAGCTCACCACGAACTTGGTACACCAGCGCCAGTACCAGAAGCATGTTCGTTGGATGACCCTGACTGTGAAGCTTGTCAATAATCAATTAGAAAGGAGAAGAAAATGTTAAATTGGGATGAATATAATAACGAAGAAGCTCAAGTAGCCCCAGCAATTAAAAATACTGCTCCAAAGGCAGTAAGTGTAGCGCCAGAGATGGCGAAAGAAGCGCCCACGCAAAAAGCTGCTGAACCAGTATCTATTGAAGAAGGCTCTCGAGCCGAAATTGCAAGAAAAGCTATAGAAAACTTTGATGAATCAGAAGGAATCAAAGAACTCGATGAAATGCAAGGCACAGCTGGAAGAGTTCAGGTGGACGATAAAGCTATGATTAATTGCAAGGCTGATTTGAATCAGTTAGTCCCATTTAAATATGATTGGGCATGGCAAAAATACCTCGATGGTAGCGCTAATCACTGGATGCCTCAAGAAGTAAATATGACAGCAGATATTGCTCTTTGGAAATCTGAAGATGGTTTAACTGAGGATGAAAGAACTATTGTAAAAAGAAATCTTGGGTTCTTTTCAACTGCAGACTCTTTGGTTGCAAATAACTTGGTGCTTGCTCTCTACAGACTGGTCACCAATCCTGAGTGCAGGCAGTATATTCTCAGACAAAGTCTTGAAGAAGCAATACATACACATGCCTATCAATACTGTATTGAATCTTTAGGTATGGATGAAGGTGAAATATTCAATATGTATAGAGAAATACCAAGTGTTGCAAAAAAAGCAGCATGGGGTTTGAAATATACACAACAAATCTCAGATCCAACCTTCCAAACAGGAACAGAAGAAACAGATAAGCAGTTACTGAGAAATCTGATTGCCTTCTACTGTGTGCTAGAAGGAATTTTCTTCTATTGTGGATTTACTCAAATCTTATCAATGGGCAGACGAAATAAAATGACTGGTACAGCCGAACAATTCCAATACATTCTAAGAGATGAGTCTATGCATGTTAACTTTGGAATTGATGTTATTAATCAAATAAAAATTGAAAATCCTCATTTGTGGGACGAGCAGATGAAAAGCGAAGCGGCTCAAATGATTCTTGAGGGCACGGAGCTTGAAATCATGTATGCAAGAGATACTATGCCAAGAGGCGTGCTTGGAATGAATGCTTCTATGATGGAAGAATATCTTCAATTCATTGCCAACAGAAGACTGACACAAATTGGCCTTGAAGAAGAGTTTAAAGGAGCTACTAATCCATTTCCTTGGATGTCGGAAATCATGGATCTCAGAAAAGAAAAGAATTTCTTTGAAACTAGGGTTATAGAATATCAAACTGGTGGGGCTCTTAACTGGGAATAATATAAGAAAATTTAATCTCTAGGCTATAATTAAGCATCTATAACTAGGGGTATTCTTGTGACTGAAAATATTCAGCCTAACAAAGGCTATCGTAACTTTGTTTTAATATTGCTTACGATTGTCTATGGATTTAATTTCATCGATCGCCAAATAGTAGGAATTTTAGCTCCTTTTATTCAAGAGGATCTAAATCTTACAAATACAGAACTGGGTTTGCTGATTGGATTAGCATTTGCAATTTTTTATACAACTGTTGCTATCCCAATAGCATGGTTAGCTGATAGATATAACAGAGTTAATATCCTTTCCATAGCGTTAGCTACCTGGAGTGGCTTTACTGCATTGACTGGCCTAGCTACTAATTTTATCCAAATAGGTCTTGCAAGGATGGGAGTTGGCATTGGGGAGGCTGGTGGCAGCCCTCCTTCTCACTCAATCATCTCAGACATGTATTCTAAAGAAGAGCGTGCTAGCGCATTGGGTGTCTACTCTATGGGTATTCC
Source organism: uncultured SAR86 cluster bacterium (assembly GCA_902599315.1). Taxonomy (GTDB): domain Bacteria; phylum Pseudomonadota; class Gammaproteobacteria; order Magnimaribacterales; family D2472; genus D2472. The sequence goes on from CACKEY010000002.1 coordinate 149,377, forward strand.
GCTAGGTATTATGGCAGCATATTTTGTCACTGCCTCTTTAATAGGAGCAACTGATGAAGAAGTAAACTGGAGACAGATTTTTATTTTTCTTGGGATAACAGGCATTCTTCTAGCGGTAGTTGTAAAACTAACAATCCCCGAACCTATTCGAGGTGCAATGGAATTTGATGAAACAAAACAAATTATCAAACCACCATTCATAGAATCTCTAAAAACTCTTCTGAAAATACCTGCTTGGTGGGCAATGTGTTTTGGCATCGCTTTCGGATCTTTTGTTTCCTACTCAAAATCAGCTTTTCATACTAAATTTCTAGTCACCTTAGATCCTAGCTTTGATTTTAAAACGCTTGTAATTATTCTTGGTGTAATAAATGGTATTACTTATGCAGGTGGCGCCTTTTTTGGAGCAAGGCTTGCAGACAAGTGGGGCAAAAAAGATATTAGGGCGTATGGATGGCTGCCGGCAATATCTATTGCACTTTGTTTGCCAATAGGAATTACAGCTTGGTGGGCCCCATCAGTAGAAATAAACCTTATTTTTACATCATTATTCTTAGTTTTTATGGGGATTTATCTTGGGCCCTGTTTCGCAATTGCGCAAACTCTTGCGCCCATTCATATGCGAGCAATGTCTACCGCACTATTCTTTTTTATTTTAAATATGATTGGTTTAGGTCTCGGTCCAACTCTATCTGGTTGGTTGATTGACGTTTTTAAAACTAATAGCGGAGAGCTCGATTCGATGAGGTATGCCATGACCGTGGTTTCGTGTGTGTTTATACCATCAATAATTAGTTTTTTAATAGTTGCACGTAAATTACCTAAAGACTGGAAGATAGCAGAAAAAAACAACCTAAAATTAGCAAAAGTGGATTCATCATGATTGAGAATTTTTTACAGTATGGTCAGTGGATAATTTTACTCCTAAGCATACTAAGCCTCTTGTTAGTAAGTTCTGTTAAACATGAAACGAGGCTAAATGGATATATTTTGACAGGCATAAGCAGATTTGCTGGGGCACTGGTGTTCATATTTGTTGATTTGCCTGCATTTGTAATTGCTAATTTGATTCAAACGTATATTGCTTTTAAGGGGTATGTAAATAATAAAAAAGCTGGAGATATAAATAAATGAAGTTATATAACAATGAAATGGCAAATAGCCCCAGAAAAGTAAGAATGTTTATGGTAGAGAAAAACATATCTGATATTGAGATTATTAATATAGATTTAATGTCAGGTGAACATAAAACACCTGAATATAGAGCAATTGCACCAAACTCAAGGATCCCAGCTCTAGAGCTAGATGACGGGACTGTGATTATAGAATCAACGGCTATATGCCGATATCTTGAGTCATTGTACCCAGAGCCGAATCTATTTGGAGAAAATGCCATAGAAATTGCTTCAATTGAAATGTGGCAAGCTCGAATCTATAACGAGTTGATGATACCTTTGGCAATGGCATTCAGACATCTTCACCCTGGTATGTCTGAAATGGAAATACAAAATAAAGAATATGGAGAAACTCAAAAGACTATCGGGATAAAGTCACTCAAATACTTTGATGCAGCGCTTGCGGAAGCGGAATTTGTTGCGGGCGACAGATTCACTTTTGCAGATATTCAGATGATAACAACCACTGATTTCTTTATTGGTTTGAATCGATTAACTTTAGAAGATTATCCGGAAATAAAAAGGCATTCTAAATTAATGTCTGAAAGATCAAGTTTCTCAGCCTAAGATTTATCTGCCTGTTCAAGAATTTTAATGGTTTGTTCAGGACCGCTAAATAATTCTCTTGCATCATCCATATCAGAAACTGAATCCCAGCCAGCGGCTATATTTTCTGGTGTCATTTCCTCGCCAGTACCCAAAGCTAGGCCCATTGTCTCCAAAATTCTGAACCTTGTAAAAACACCTGCACCTGCACCAATAATAGCCCCGTTTTCACTTTCGTCACTAGCAAGATAAATCACAGCAGGAGTAACATATTCAGGCATAAACCTCTCTCCGATGCCCTCAGGAAATAAAGATTCTGTCATTCTTGATAACGCAACTGGAGCTACAGCACTCGAGAAGACATTGTATTTTTGACCTTCTATTTTTAGACAATTCATTAAGCCAATCATCCCCATTTTTGCTGCCCCATAATTTGCTTGTCCAAAATTGCCGCAAAGGCCTCCAGATGAAGTTGTAAAAATAATTCTACCGAAGTTTTGCTCTCTCATTATCGGATAAACACCATGCGAAGCATAAAAACTTCCTTGGAAATGAACATCCATAACCTGGTCAAATTCTTCTATAGAAATCTTATGAAAACTTTTATCTCTCAAGATTCCAGCATTATTTACAAGAATATCTATCCGACCCCATTTCTCCATGGTCTCCTCAATCATCTTTGAAACTCCAGCTTTATCCGCAACGCTTGATCCATTCGATATTGCTTCGCCTCCCTCAGCTTTAATCTCCTCAACCACAGCATTTGCTGCATCGCTGGCTCCTCCAGAACCATCAACGGCTCCACCAAGATCATTAACAACTACCTTTGCTCCTCTTCTAGCAAATTCGAGAGCGTGCTGCTTTCCTAAACCACCACCAGCACCAGTTACGATCGCTACCTTGTCATCAAATCTAATTGTCATAATTGTCTCCCAATAGGTTTTGTCTATTTTATCTAATTAGAGCCTGAAAAAATTGATTCAGGTTGAAAATTTTCATTTTTTATAAGCTCCATCTCTAATTTAAAGCCATTTGAAAGAGCTCTCTTAAAAAGCATAAATTGCTTAGACTGATTTACACTATCTATAGCAATTAAGTATCCGTCTTTTCCATAACAAGCTATAAATTCTGCCGAGGAAATATCTCCTAGAATATGACATTCATCATAACCACCTGATATGCCTGCCATTTGTAGTTTCAAATCATATTGATCAGACCAAAACCATGGCATCTCATTATTAAAAAGATCATTTCCAACTATCGAGGAGGATGCCACTTTTGATTGAGCAAGAGCATTGGGAACACTTTCTAACCTTAGCTCTTTATTTAAAAGAGTGTTAAATGAGGATGTGCAATCGCCGACTGCGAGAATGTTTGGGGAAGAGGTTCTACAGAACTGATCAGTTTTAATGCCATTGTCACAAGCAAGACCAATTGATTCTGCTAATTGAACATTTGGGATTGCTCCAATTCCAACTAAAATCATATCAGCTTCAATTTTTTCACCTGATTCTAAACATACAGTATTAATGTTTTCATTGTCTGCAATTAGTTCATTCAATTTTGTGTTGCAGATAATTTTCACACCCATTTTGGAATGAAAATCATTATAAAATTTAGAAAGCTCAGGGCTAGTGACTCTTTTTAAAATTCTATCCTCTGACTCCAAAATTGTGACATCTAATCCCAACTCAATCATTGCGGATGCCACCTCCAAACCTATGTAACCACCTCCAATTAAAACTATTTTTTTACCAGCAGCAATAACTTTTTGCATAGATAAAACATCTGAAATCTGCCTTAAATAGAATAAATTTTTGGCCTGAGCATTTTTCATTGGTAACAATCTTGCAGAAGCACCAGTAGCAAAAACTAGATAATCAAAATCAAATGAAGCATCATCTGAGCATACTTTATTAGATTCAAGATCGATGGTATGAACTCTCGTATTAAGATTTACTAAGATATTTTGGTCATTATAAAAATCTGCTTTTTTAAAACTAAGCTTGTTTTCTTCAATCTTTTTCTTTAAAAAATCCTTAGATAATGGAGGTCTGTGATAAGGCAAATGACTCTCGTCACATATGATATTAATATTTCCGTCAAACCCATCTTTTCTAAGAGCAAAGGCTGTATTCGCACCAGCATGCCCTCCTCCAACAATTACTACCTTAGTCATTAAATCTACCGATTGGAATATATAAAAACATATTTATACTTACTATTTTATGAACAATGAAATTGTAGCTCACAACGATCTAAAAATTCGAGTAGAAGAGAATTTTTTTGATTCAAATGAATCCAATGAATTACTTAATAGACTTATAGAAAATCTTCCGTGGGAGTCTATGATGATTAAAATGTTTGGCAAAAATTTAAAGATACCCAGATTGCAATGCTGGATTGGTGATGAGGGATGTGATTATAAATATTCTGGCAAAATGCTTAACCGACAAAACTGGAATAAAGAACTAATGATAATTCGAGAAAAGATCTTTCAAGAAACAAAAATTGATTTTAATTCTGTGCTTGCCAATTATTATCGGGACGGCAAAGACTCTATGGGATGGCACTCAGATGATGAAAAAGAGCTTGGTCCAAATCCAACTATAGCCTCTATTTCTTTCGGTAGTGAACGAAATTTATATTTCAGAAATAAAATTTCAAAAAAAATAATATCAATTCCTCAAAGACATGGATGTTTAGTAATGATTGATGGTAGAACACAAAAAAATTGGCAACATTCAATAAAAAAGACGCAAAAAATCATTGGTCCGCGAATTAATCTAACGTTTAGGAATATAATAGCTTCAAATAAACTTTAAGGATTTTTATGAAAGACAGAATCAAGGTTGTTGTTACTGGAGCCGCGGGTCAAATAAGTTACTCTCTTATTCCCAGACTGATTGATGGACACACCTTTGGAGATAAGATAGTTGATTTAGAGCTAGTTGAAATCCCTCAAGTGGTTGATAAATTACAGGGTCTGATAATGGAGCTAGAAGACTCTAATTTTCCAAATATGGGAAATGTGAATTACACATCTGATTTTGAGTCAGCAGCTAAAGATGCTGATTGGTTCCTGCTAGTTGGAAGCATCCCAAGAGGAATTGTTTTTAATGGTAAAAAAATTGAGGAACGAGCCGACCTCCTTCAAATCAACGGTGGGATATTTGTTGGGCAAGGACAAGCAATTGGTAAATATGGTAAGTCCGATGCCAAAATCTTAGTAGTAGGCAATCCTGCGAATACTAATGCGTTAATTGGAAGACATGCAGCTGGAAATGATTCTCAGCTATGGATGGCAATGACAATGCTTGATTCAAGCAGAGCAAGGTCTGTGCTGTCAAAGAAACTTAATGTAGGAATTGAAGATATCAATAAAATGATTATTTGGGGTAATCATAGTCCAACTATGTACCCTGACTTTGAAAATATCATCTCAAATGGAGAATTAGGCAAAAATCTTATCGATGACATGAATTGGGTTAACAATGATTTTCTACCAATCGTTCAGCAAAGGGGAAAAGCTGTAATTGATTCACGAGGAGCTTCTTCAGCAACCTCTGCAGCAAAAGCAGCATTAGATACAGTCATTGCTTGTGAAAATCCTTCAAAGTCAGGAGAATGTTTTAGTGCCGCTGTTATTACAGATGGGAGCTATGATCTTCCGCACGGAATTATTTGCGGAATGCCCCTGATGACTACATCAGAAGGCAGTGTAGAAATTGTTAGAGATATTGTCCTATCTGATTTTGCTAAAGAAAAAATAAAAATCTCAACTAATGAATTGATTGAAGAGAGATCTGCTGTTGAAGATCTATTAAAATAAATGAGCAAAAGTGGTTTAAATAATTTTCTTCATGAAATTATCAATCGTGAAGAAATAAAAACTGTTCTTGCAATCACTCAAAAAGATTTAAGTTCCTTCGCAGAAATTTGTGAAGATAGCCTTGATAGTTTATCTATTTTAAGTCTTGAGCATCTTGATAATAATGCAGCTGAACCTAATGACTTATGCATTATTTTTGATGATATGCCAATATCCAAAACACAAATTGGTTTAATTAAGAATGTTTTGGCTCAAAAAATACTAATCATTCAAAAAAATACAGATCTTGATCAAAACTTTATTGAGTTAGGCTTCACCCATAATGCAGATATCGCCGCAGCAAAGATATATTCCTACAATCTAAAAACTTATAACAACAAGCGAGGTTGGAATAATGCAGAGGGTTGGGCCAATCCAGAAAATTTTGAAAAATATAGGTGGTAATTATTTAAGATTTTAATTGAGGAAATAGTATTACATCCCTGATTGAGCTTTGATTAGTTAACATCATAACCAACCTATCTATACCCAAACCCACTCCTACTGCGGGCGGCATGCCATGCTCTAATGCTGTAATGTAATCCTCATCAAATCCCATTGCCTCATCATCACCATCAGCCTTAGCTTTTACCTGATCACGGAATCTTTGAGCCTGATCATCAGGATCATTTAACTCACAAAAACCATTGGCTAGCTCTTTGCCTCCAATGAATAATTCAAATCTGTCTGCAATTAATGGATTATCATTATTTCTTCTTGACAAAGGAGAGACTTCAACCGGGTACTCGATGACAAACGTAGGTTGAATAAGATTTTCCTCTACAGTTTTTTCAAAAATTTCTAATAAAATTTTTCCCTCGCCCCACTGATCTTTCACAGAAATCTTAATAGATTCTGCATAAGTTTTTAGTTTATCTTTGTTAGCTGTATCAGCCTTACTCAATTCAGGGTTATGCTCCAAAACTAAATCATTAAGACTTTTTATCGAGAAATTAGATAAGTCTATTTTGTCTCCATCCCACTCAATGTTATTTTTATTACCAATAGCTTCAGAGGCAGTTTGAATTATATTTTTTGTAAAATCTAAAGTTCCGTTGAATGTAGCAAATGCTGCGTAAAACTCTAACATGGTAAATTCTGGATTATGCCTTGTTGATAAACCTTCATTTCTAAAGCTTCTATTAATTTCAAAAACCTTCTCAAAACCACCAATCAATAATCTTTTTAGATGCAGTTCAGGAGCTATTCTTAAAAAAAGTTCTCTATCGAGAGCATTATGTTGAGTGACAAAGGGTCTTGCAACAGCACCGCCAGGTATTGAATGCATCATTGGAGTTTCAACTTCCAAAAAACCATCTTCAAGCATAGTGGATCTAACTGAGGAAACAATTCTAGATCTGTTTTCAAATACTTCTTTTGATTCAGGGCTACTCATTAAGTCTAAATATCTTTGTCGATATTTAATTTCAACATCAACAAGGCCTTTAAACTTTTCAGGCATAGGCCTCAAGGCTTTGGTAATAAGAATAATTGAATGCGCCTCGATAGTGAGCTCTTCTGTTTTGGTCTTAAATAAATTGCCGCTAACACCAATAATGTCTCCAAGATCCCAGGTTTTAAAATTTTTATATAAGTCAGGATCTATATTATTTTTAGTTATGTATACTTGAATATCGCCAGATCCATCCCTTATGGTGACAAAACTTGCATTACCCATCACTCGCTTTAATACTATTCTTCCAGCCAATGACAAGTTAGTAATTTTTTTAGATTCAAGGTCCTCTTTGTTTAGATGATCATATGCGTCGTGAAGATCCTTAGAAGAATTTGCTGGAGTATAGTTATTGATGTAGGCAATGTTTCGCTCCCTAAGCTCTTCAAGCTTCCTTCGCCTTTCCTCTAGGATAGAGGATTCGCCGCTAATATTTGAGTCACTCATTTATACTCCCTGGGTTAAACTTGCTTTGATAAATATATCAATATCTCCATCTAGGATTGATGAAATATTACCACTTTCAACGTTTGTTCTTAAGTCTTTAATGCGAGATTGATCTAAAACATAGGATCTAATTTGGCTTCCCCAACCAATATCCGACTTGCTATCTTCTAATAGTTGTTGCTCATCTTTCTGTTTTTGTAATTCTAACTCATAGAGCTTAGATTTTAGTTGCTTGAATGCATTGTCTTTGTTTTTATGTTGAGATCTATCATTTTGACACTGAACCACCGTGCCAGTAGGAACATGAGTTAAACGAACTGCGGAGTCTGTTTTATTAACATGTTGGCCCCCAGCACCGGATGCTCTATACGTATCAATCCTAACGTCAGCAGGATTCAATTCAACTTCAATTGATTCATCAATTTCCGGTGAAATGAATACAGATGCAAATGATGTATGTCGTCTGCTGCCAGAATCAAAAGGAGATTTTCTGACCAATCTATGCACCCCTGTTTCTGTTCTAAGCCACCCGTAAGCATAACTGCCTTTTATCAACAGTGAAGCTGATTTTATCCCAGCAACTTCTCCGGGAGAATGCTCTATCACGGAAACTGTAAATTCATGCTTTTCTGCCCATCTTGTATACATTCTAAGCAACATATCCGCCCAATCTTGAGCTTCAGTTCCTCCAGAACCTGATTGAATATCAATAAATGCGGAGTTAGGATCCATTTTGTTAGAAAACATCCTGTTAAACTCTAAATCTTCTACGCTGGAAATTAGAGAATTAGTTTCTTGATTTATCTCATTAATAGAGTCCAAATCAGATTCTTCTATGGCAATTTCCAATAAATCAAGATTATCATTTATAGACTCATCAACTGAAAGGAAGGAATTTAAAAATTTTTCAAGATCTGCTTTTTCTTTATTGAGTGCCTGAGATAGATCTAAATTAGACCAAGTAGACTCGTCAGATAATTTACTATTGATATCAATTAATAATTTTTCTTTATTTGCAACGTCAAAGATGCCCCCGGAGATCAATCATGCGGTCTCTAAGATTGGCAAGAATAGATTTTAGTTCGCCTGTTTCCATGAGTTCTATTTTAATCTCTTTGTTGGGCCTGTAAAAGAATAATTAGTTACCTGATTCTCTGATCATAGGAAATGCAGGTGGAGAGTCCTCAAATTGTACTCTTCCAATTTCTACAAAACCATGTCTTTCATACAATGCTTTATTCATTTCATTAGATGCCTCTAAATAGGCTCTATCGCCTTTCTCGTCAATCATTTGAAGCGCTTCTTTTAACAAAAAAGATCCTATGCCTTGTCTTTGTTGGGAGGGATCAACCGCAATAAATGGCAAATACCAAGCATCATTTGGATGATACTTTTCAAATTCTTCAAAAAATTTGATTACAACTTCTATTCTTTCAGCAGGAACATATTCAAATGTTGGAGCCAAAACTGAGCTATCAAACTCAACTCCAGGAGGATGCCAAAGAGATGAGCCAAAGAAATTTTCTTCTGAATAAACAATGTTATTTTTAAAAGCTATTTTTGAAAATTCTCCCATCCAAATATCAAAGCATTTAAGATAAGAAGACGCATCAGGGAAGACCCACCTTAACAAGGCATCTGATGAAAAACCTAGCGTAAGAACTCCCTTCACTTTCTCTAAATCAGCTTGAGATGTCTTAACTATTTTGGGTATATTCATACGTATAATATTTAGTTATTAAGTTTAATGAAGTTTGTGATTTTTTTATAATCTGCATCAAAAGTATGCAGATGCTCATCTTTCTTAAAAAGATCTTTTAATGCAACAGGTGACGATTTTATTTCAATATTTAATTCTTCATACACTTTGGGAAATTTTGCGGGATGTGCTGTGGACAATAAAACATAATGATTTTTTTTATCACTCAGCTTGAAAGCTTCAACTGCTGCAACTGCTGTGTGAGGATCTAGAAGATAGCCATTTGAACGATGAACTTCTTCAATCATGCCTGTTGTATCCGTGTCATTAACCTTACTTGATGAAAAAAGGTCTTCTTTCTTTTTCCATGTTGACATGTTTAGATCAATTGGACTGGTTGGGAAATTATCAAACATTTCAGCACACACAGATGCATTTCTATCTAGGAATAGATCATAAATTAGCCTTTCAAAATTACTTGCCACACTTATATCCATGCTTGGGGATATCGTTTCGTGGACTGATTGTTTTGAATAATCATTTTTCTGGAAGAAACGATGCAAAATATCATTATTGTTAACAGCTACGGAAATTTTATTAATTGGCAAACCCATTTTATGAGCAGAGTAACAAGCGAATACATTGCCAAAATTTCCAGTTGGAATTGAAAAACTTAACTTTCCTTTTTCATGCAATTGATTGTAGGCATAAAAATAGTAACAAATTTGCCCAATAATTCTTGTCCAATTAATTGAATTTACAGCTAATAAATATTGATTTTTATTTAAAAAATCACGTTCTTTGAAAGCTAGTTTTACTAAATCTTGACAATCATCAAAAGTGCCATTGATTCTTAAGGCGTAGACATTTGGAGACTTGATAGTGCTCATTTGTCTTTGTTGAACTTCTGACATGTTTCCATTCGGAAGCATAATAAAGCTCTTAATTCGATTATAGTTTTTGCATGCATCAATTGCTGCAGAGCCTGTGTCACCTGATGTTGCGCCTAAAACAATAGCAGTTTTGTCCTCTGATTCTAATACCTTATTAAAAAAAGCTGCTGCTAACTGAAGACCAAAATCTTTGAATGCTGCTGTAGGGCCATGAAAAAGCTCTAGGACGGAAACATGATTTAAATTTTTTATTCCAACAAGATCTTTATGCTCAAAATCGTGCCAAGTTGATTCTAGGATATTTAAAGTTTCTTGATGAGAAAATGAAGAGGAGGTAAATAATGGAACTATGCATTTTGCTACTTCAACAAAGGATTGTTTAGATTTTATTTCATTTAGATCTACTTGTGGCCAATAATTAGGCATAAAAAGACCCCCGTCGTCAGCCAAGCCTTGCATTAGTATCGAAGAAAAATCTCTATCCTTGTCTTTTCCTCTAGTTGAATGAAAAAGCATTAAAGGTCCTCAATTCTGATAATTTTAGAATTTAAAACTTCAGGATGATCTGCCAAACCCTCTAAAGCAATTTGCATCTCGCTTTCAATTGTTGGGTCTGTGAATATAACTAAGGGCACACTGCCATTTTGTAGTTGATCTTTTTGAATGACTTTATCAAAACTTATATTGTGATCAGCAAATGTTTTACTAATTAGGGCTAGGACTCCGGGTTCATCTTTAACCTCTAAATATACATAAAACTTAAATGTTAGATCATTGAAATTTAAGATATTGGGCTTGCTTGAGAAATCAGGGTAATTCATCGGTGAGACTTCGTTAGACTTAGATAATGCATGTAAATCAGAAATTAAACCTGATGCAGTTGATTCTCTTCCAGCGCCAGAGCCTGCAACATGAAATGCTCCTAAAAGATCTGTATCAAATTGAATTCCATTTCTTACTCCCTTTAATCCAGCCAAACTTGAATTGATATCAAGCATTACAGGATGACTGCGAAGCTCAATTCCGCTAGTTGATAGCTTTGCCACTGCCAAATGCTTAATAGTAAAGTTAAAATCTTCAGCATATATGAAATCCTGAGATTTAATTTCTTCTATACCCTCTATATAAAACTCTGGTGAAGGAAGACCGGTATTAAAAGCTAAAGCAGAAAGAATCCCGATTTTGTGAGCCGCATCTGTACCATTAACATCTAGGGTTGGGTCTGGTTCTGCATAGCCATTATCTTGAGCTTCTTTTAAAACATCTGCATATGAAGCTCCCTCTTCCATATTACTAAGAATGAAGTTTGTTGTGCCGTTGAGCATCCCTGCAACTTTTGATATTTTGTTGGCACTTAGATCATTTGACAGCATTTTAATTGTTGGAGTTCCAGCACAGACCGCTGATTCAAACAGTAATCTCACATTATTTTTTCTTGCCAGCTTTATGAGCTCTTCACCATGTTCAAAGATAACTGCTTTATTCGCAGTAACAACGTGCTTTCCAGAATTAAGGGCTTCGGATATTAAGTCTCTTGCAGTTTCAACTCCTCCAATTAATTCAATAAGAACATCTACATCTTCTTTTACTACATCAAATATATCTCTTAAAATTTTTACAGATTCAGGATTGCACCGAGGATTGTCTCGTCGAGCTCCAATACATGATATTTCCCAATCAGAGTATAGTTCGTTACCATTTGTTAGTTGCTCATATAAACCTGTTGCAACATTGCCCCAACCACAGATACCTATTTTTAATTTAGCCATAATTAATTTAATCTAGTTAAAAGCTCCTCAGGTGAAAGATATCCTGGAAGCAACTCTCCGTTGGGTTTAATTATAGCTGGAGTCCCCGTAATACCAATCTTTTGACCTAACATATAATGTTTTTCAACTGGATGATCTTCACATACAGATAACGCCACTTCTTTTCCTTGTTTCATTTGAGTCAGTGTTTCTTTTGGATATGAAGAACACCAAGCTGTAATAATTTTTTTGGAAGAATTAGAGTCTAATCCAGATCTTGGAAAAGCAACATAATTTATAGTAATACCGAGATTATTATAATCTGTAATCTCGTTATGAAATTTTCTGCAATAACCGCAATCTACATCAGTAAATATTGTTACTTTATATTTTTCATTAGTAGCTTTAAAGCTAATGAAATCATCTCTGCCTAGTCCATTATCAAGAATTTTTTTTCGTTTTAAATTAATTTCATCTTTTGTAGTGTTCTCTAGTTGATTACCATTAATTGCATATAACTCTCCATAAAAAAAGAATTCTCCATCTTTAGACACATATAAAGGCTGCAAATCACCTATGTCGACGATATATAAATTTTCAATTTGAGACTTCTTAATACTTTGAACTGACATACCTTCGGGTAGAACATTTAAAAGATTAGATACAATTTTTGATTCATCTGATTTTATTTCAAAAGAAAAAACTACCAAAAAAATAAAAAATAATAATTTCATATCAATTTAACCTCGAGGATGATGCTCCTTTACCATATCGCTCAATCTTTGTTTTGCAATATGAGTATATATTTGAGTTGTAGATAGATCGCTATGGCCTAATAACATTTGAACCGATCTAAGGTCTGCTCCATTATTTAATAAATGTGTTGCAAATGCATGTCTAAGGGTATGAGGTGAAACATCTTTTGAAAGTCCTGTTTTTGAGAGGTAATGTTTTATCCTATGCCAAAATGCTTGTCTAGTTAATTTCGTGCCTTGCTGACTGATAAAAAAATCCCTCGATTTAAGAGAAAGATTATTTTTTCTTCTGAATTCTATGTAATCAGAAATCCATGATAATGCATTATCTCCAAATGGAATCATTCGTTCTTTACCACCCTTGCCCATAACTTTAATTAAAGATCTGTTTAAATCTATATTGGTATATTGCAAATTGATGAGTTCACTAATTCTAACCCCAGTAGCATACATAAGCTCAAGCATAGCTCTGTCTCTTAATCCTATGAAATTTGAGCAATCTGGTGCATTTATAAGACTGTTAACATCACTTATTGAAAGAGACTTTGGTAAAGATTTTATATTTTTTAATCCAGAAAAATTTATAACTGGATTATTTAGAACATATCTTTTTTTGCTTAAATAAATAAAAAAATGTTTAAGCGATGAAAGCTTCCTATTTATTGATGTGTGCGATAAATTTAGGCCATGAAGTTTTTTAAGATATAGCTTAATATCATCTTCACCTGTTTTTTTTAAAACTGAATTTCTTTGGACCAAAAGCCAACTTTTAAAGGTATAACAATCAGAAGAGTAAGCTTTAATTGTATTTTCAGATAATCCTTTTTCGAGACGAAGGTTAGATAAAAAAGAATCTATGAGCTGATCCCTTTCTAAATCGGATGCCATAGGATTAGTCTAATCTTTCTTTGATTCTTGCAGATCTACCTGATCTTTCACGTAAATAATAGAGTTTTGCCTGCCGCACATCACCCTTTCTTTTAACCTTAATAGAATCAATCATTGGGCTATGAAGCTGGAAAGTCCTTTCAACTCCAATACCACTAGATATTTTTCTTACAATAAATGCAGAGTTTAATCCCCTACTTTTAATGTTCATTACCACCCCTTCAAATGCTTGAAGTCTAGTTCTTTCACCTTCTTTGACTTTAACAGAGACAACAACAGTGTCTCCAGGTCTAAATGATGGTACGTCATCTCTTAATTGATTAGATTCAAAAGCTTTGATAATTTCAGCAGGAGATTTTTCATCCACTGAAATAGGAGCAGCTTCTAACTCAGGCACTTCATCAGATGTATCTTTGGAATCTGATAAAGATTCTGCCACAGGCTCTTCGACGGGCTCTTCAGCTGCGGGCTCTTCTGTCACTTCCTCTGCCACAGGCTCTTCGACGGGCTCTTCTGTCACTTCCTCTGCCACAGGCTCTTCTAATATTGCGTCTTGATTAAAATTAGCGTCCCAAGCCTCTAGTAATTCAGCTTTAGTTAACTTTATATCTAAATCAACACCTAATTGAGCTGCTTCAGCAACAATATCTGCTTTTTTCATTTTGGAAATCACAGATTTGGACAATTTAGTTGTTTTGGTTAAACCTAATTCGGCTGATGAACTTTCAGAATCATTATCTGATGAATCAGCTGATCTGCCCAGTAGTCTAGAAAAAAAGCCTTTTTTCTTTGTATCTTTTGTATCGCTCATAAGTTAATGCCTGAAATGTGCTACAGGATAGCCTTAGATGACAATTCTTCCAAGAGTTTTTTTTGTTTTTTTGTTAATTTTATATTCCTTAAAAGTTCGGGTCTTCTCTCAAAAGTTCTAATTAGTGATTGATTATCTCTCCATTCTTTTATTCTATTGTGATCACCAGACATTAGAACTTCTGGAACATCATAGGAATTAAAAGTTTCGGGCCTTGTAAATACTGGTCCTTTTAAAAGTCCTTGGCTAAATGAATCTTGTTCTACTGATTTTTTATTCCCTATGACTCCTGGAATAAATCTAGAAAGAGTATCTACAAGCGTTAACGCAGCAAATTCTCCGCCGCTTAAAATATAATCTCCTACAGAAATCTCTTCATCTACGTATTGAGAAATTAATCTTTCGTCAATGCCCTCATATCTTCCACACAAAATTGTTATGTTTTTAAGTATTGATAGTTCTTTTGCTTTTTGTTGGCTTAAAAGAGTCCCTTGAGGAGATAAATTAATTACTTTTCCTAGGTTGTCTTTAGAGATCTTCTTAATGGCATCTTCTAGAGGCTCAGCCATCAAGACCATTCCCTCTCCTCCTCCATAAGGCTTATCGTCAACCTGACCATGTTTATTTATTTGATGATCTCGCAGATTAAAGATACTAATTTTAATATCTCCCCTATCTAAAGCTTGACCAAGCAAACCATATTTCAATGAATCAAAAATTTCTGGAAATAATGTAATAATATTTATATTCATAAATTAATAATCTTCTTGCCAGTCTACAAGAATCGAATTTTCTTTTTTATTAATTGAAATAATGACTCTATTTTTAATAAATGGAATTAAAAGAGTTTTATTTTTTTTCTGAACCTTAAGAACATCGTTTGCCCCAAAATTGTCTACTCTATCAACATTTCCAAGATGTTGACCCTCAAGATTAAGAACCTGCATTTTTTCTAACTCAAACCAATATGCTTCATTTTTTTCCAATTCTGGAAGCTCGGATTTAAGAACATATATATCTTTTTGCCCAAATGATTTAATACCCTCAATGTCATCAATAGATTTCAATTTAGCAATAATATTGTTATTGCTTTTTTTAATGTACTCAAAAAATATTTCTTCCATTGTGCATGGTTGAAGTGAGAAGAATTTTTTAAATGATGTGAGGGTTTCTAATTTTTCAGCAAATGATCTTAGGAAGAATTCTCCTTTTAAACCTCTGGTCTTGCCTATCTTTGCGATAAGAACAAATAGTGATTTATCTATCGAACTATTTTTTTTCATCATCTGAAGACTCTTCTTCAGATTCTTCTGTTGGAGCTTCTTCTGCAGGGGCTTCTTCAGCGGCGGCCTCTTCTGCTGGAGCTTCTTCTTCTGCAGGGGCTTCTTCAGCGGCGGCCTCTTCTGCTGGAGCTTCTTCTACTTTTGCTTCCTCAGCTTCTTTAGCTTGTGCCTCTAGCTCAGCAACTTTTTTTTCCTTAATTAGATCTTTCTTTTTTTGTCTTCTATCTTTTTTTCTTTTTAACTTTTCATGCAATTCATCTGAGGAGAGTCTTGCATCTTTAGCGAGTTCATTTACCTTGTCAGAAAGTTGGGCTCCTTGAGCGATCCAGTGATCTAATCGTTCAATATTAAATCTCATCCTTTCTTCAGATCCCTTCGCTGAAGGATTGAAAAAACCTAGACGCTCTATAAAGGCTCCATCTCTAGGTTTTCTGGAATCAGCAACCGTTATAAAATAATAAGGGTTTTTTTTGGCTCCACTTTTTGCAAGTCTTACTATTACCATAAAAATTAATTATTGTATCTTTAGAAAAGTTTGTATTTTAGGTTAAGCTTGAAGAATTTGATAGTGTTAATATATAAAGATTACAAAAAAAGAATTTACTAGTGTTATTCCCTTTTACTACATTAACAGCGCTTATTGGATATTTTATATCCAGAGCTACTCTAAAATCTTCTAAACAGGTCTACATAGGTTTATTTTTGGCCTTAGTATTAATTCTCACTCTTATGATCTATGAAGAAGGCGTATCTTTGCGTGCAACACATCTATCTGCAACAAGCTTCAGTATTGTGATATTAATTGTTACATTTTTTGAAACAACTCTTTTAGAAAGACACATAACAATGATAAAAAAAGGAGAAATTGGCTCAAATTCTAAATCTGTTGAAAGAGAATATAATGAAATATTTTTGTTGATTGGTAGCGGGCTTTTAGGCTTAATTCTATCTCTTATCTCAGGCTTTATGGTGATTGGAGAAGTTGAGATAGAATTAATCTTTAAAATTATTTTTACTTCATTTGCATTAATTGTTTATATGCTGACATTTTTAGGAGTAAAATACGCAAACTTAAAGGTAAGATACGCGGTAAGAGGAACTATTCTTTCTTTTGCGATGGTGCTCTTAGCTTATTTTGGTAATTCAATTATATTAATTAACTACATATAAATCTTCTTGGGCACTAACTCTCTCTCTTTTTTATTAATTGTACTTATTGTACTTTTAATCTTTTCTGCCTTCTCATCAGGGTCTGAAACTGGAATGATGGCGTCTAATAAAGTTAAATTACGAAATTTGTCTAAAGGTGCAAAGGGTGCAAAAAGAGCTTTAAAATTACTTCAAAGACCAGATATTTTACTCTCATCTATATTGATCGGAAATAACTTTGCAAATATTCTTGCTTCAGCAATAGTAACGATAATAATGATAGATTATTTTGATGGGAATGTTTTAATTGGATCAATTATTTTGACATTAGTCATATTAATCTTCTCAGAAATTACTCCAAAAACAATTGCGAGTGTTTATCCGGAAAATTTTGCTACTAAATCTTCTTGGCTTTTGAAGTTACTGGTTATTATTTTTAAGCCTTTAGTTTGGTTAACAAATATTGTTAGCTCAAGAATTCTTAGGATTTTTAATGTTGATCCTCTAGGATCAGCTTCAAATGATGATCTGAATACAGATGAATTAAGAACGCTTTTAGATGAGCATGGTGATTTAATACCTAATCAATCTCGGGAGATGCTTTCATCAATCTTAGGAATGGAGGAATTAACTGTTGAAGATATTATGACACCTCATGCAGAGATTATTGGAATAGACGTCACAGAAAGCGTAAGCGCTGCAAAAGAAATTATTAAATCATCATATTACAGCAAGCTTCCAGTTTTCAAAGGATCTATTGATAGCATTATCGGAGTGCTTCATCTTAAAGATTCGCATCAATTTTTAGAAGCGCTTAAAGGTGGCACTAATGTAAAAGATCTATTATTTGAAAGTACATTTATATCTCAGAGTACTACTATCTCAATGCAGCTTAATAAATTCCAACAACAAGATAATAATCTCTCTTTAGTTGTTGATGAGTATGGTGAAATCCAAGGATTGCTAACGTTAGAGGATATCTTTACGGAAATAGTAGGAAAATTTGGTGGCGAGAAAGAAGAATTAGAGAGAGAATTTACTAAGCTTAAAGACGGTTCAATTTTAACCGATGGAAATTCAAAAATTAGAGATTTGAATAATTACGTGAATTGGGAAATTCCAGAAGAAAGCTCCAAGACAATTAATGGCCTAATAACTGAATATCTTGATCAAATTCCACAAGCAAATTTATGCATTGAAATAGATGCATATAGATTTGAGATTTTAGAGTTGGAGGATAATTTAATTTCTAAAATTAAAATTAAAAAGGGAGCTAAAGCTCCCTTGTAATTTTTAATTCTGGTTTACAAAAGATCAGTAATTAATTTAAAAATAATCGCCAAAATAAAAGACGAAGTAATAACTGCTCTCACACTCGCAATAGGTGGCAGCATTTTTCCCCATATTGCATTTGCTTCAATGGCAAAAATTATTATAAGTCCTAAGATAAGGCTGGTGCTGCTCCAACTATCAAATGCAATGTAAGAACCGGCAGCGTGAGCCGAATAAACCATATACATTAACATTGGTACTGAAAACAAAGTATTTGTTCTAGACGCTAAACCAGCTTTTGCTGCAGCAACTGCAACATCACCCTCTTTCATTCCGAGCACAATTTTTTGATTTCTCCATATAATGCCCCAGACATTGAGCATCATAATAGTTCCCATGGTTGCTCCGAGTAAGATTTCAGTCCCAATTCTTACGGTAATTTGATAAAAAAGTATTAGTCCTGTTAGGAAAGTAAAAAATGCAGCCCATCTAAACCACCAAAGTGCATTTGGAGCTAATTTTTTCATAACATCTGCCTTAGCTTCAGGATCAGCGACTTTAACGTATTCTGTTTGAACGAAATTAAAATAATATAGAAGTCCAATCCATGCTATTCCAAAAAGAACATGAAATGATCTAAAAAAAGCTTGGTCAGTAAATAATTCCATTAATACTCCTCTAAAGTGTGGTAGTTATATATTAATGCAAATTATCTGTTAAATCTAATAAAAAAACGGGGATAAATCCCCGTTTTTTAAATGAAAATGACTCGACCTTACATCATGCCAGGCATTCCGCCCATTCCACCCATTCCGCCCATATCAGGCATCGCCGGGGCAGCCTCATCTTTAGGCATGTCTGTGACCATAGCTTCAGTGGTGATCATCATTCCAGCAACTGAACCAGCGGCTTGTAAGGCTGTTCTTGTTACTTTTGCTGGATCAAGGATACCCATTTCTATCATGTCTCCATATTCACCGTTAGCTGCGTTAAAACCATATGAGCCTTTGCCATCAATGACATTTGCAACTATGACTGAAGATTCCTCACCAGCATTTGCAGCAATTTGTCTAAGTGGAGCTTCAAATGCTTTCCTTACAATGTTAATGCCGACGTTCTGATCATCATTGTCACCTTTAAGTTTGGTAAGAGAATCTAAAGCTCTAACTAATGCGACACCGCCACCAGGAACAATACCTTCTTTAACGGCAGCCCTTGTTGAGTGTAGAGCATCTTCAACCCTAGCTTTCTTCTCCTTCATCTCTATTTCAGACCCAGCACCAACTTTAATAACAGCTACTCCGCCAGCTAGTTTTGCAACTCGCTCTTGTAGTTTCTCTCTATCATAATCAGATGATGTGTCTTCAATTTGAGTTCTAATTTGATTTACTCTTGAAACAATAGCTTTTTGATCTCCTGCCCCATCAACAATAGTAGTATTGTCTTTATCTAAAGAAACTCTCTTTGCAGTACCAAGGTCTTCCACTGTTGCTCCCTCTAAAGACAAACCAACCTCTTCAGATATTACTGTTCCACCAGTTAAGATTGCTATATCTTCAAGCATAGCTTTACGTCTATCGCCGAAACCAGGGGCCTTACATGCAGCAGCCTTTACAGTTCCTCTAAGGTTGTTAACAACGAGTGTTGCTAAAGCTTCGCCTTCAATATCCTCAGCGATAATCAATAACGGTCTTCCAGCTTTTGCTACAGATTCAAGCAATGGAAGCATATCTCTAATGTTAGAGATTTTCTTATCATGTAAAAGAATGAATGGATTCTCTAGCTCTGATGTCATGTTATCCTGATTGGTAACAAAATAAGGAGATAAATATCCTCTATCAAATTGCATACCCTCGACTACATCAAGTTCGTTGTCGATTCCGTTACCTTCTTCGACAGTAATCACTCCCTCTTTTCCAACTTTCTCCATCGCTTCTGCAATAATTCCACCCACATCTTCATCTCCGTTAGCTGAGATAGTCCCGACCTGGGAAATGGTATTATCATCTGAGCAAGGAACACTTAACTTTTCTACAAACTCTACTGCGGTAGCAATTGCTTTGTCTATCCCTCTTTTTAAGTCCATCGGGTTCATGCCTGCAGCGACTGATTTATGACCTTCGTTTACAATTGATTGCGCAAGAACTGTAGCAGTTGTGGTTCCATCACCAGCTTCGTCAGAGGTTTGAGATGAAACTTGCTTAACCATCTGAGCTCCCATATTCTCAAACTTATCTTCTAGTTCGATTTCTTTTGCAACAGACACTCCATCTTTAGTTACAGTCGGTGCTCCAAAAGACTTGTCAAGGACAACATTTCTACCCTTAGGCCCTAATGTTACTTTAACTGCATCAGCGAGAATATTAACGCCTTGAAGCATTTTAACTCTTGCTGAATCTCCAAATTTTACATCTTTAGCTGACATATTAAATTTCTCCTAATAGTTAATAAATAAATGTTTAACTGAAAATGCCGTAAATATCACTTTCACTAAGAATAAGATATTCATCGCCATCAATTTTTACTTCATTGCCGCCGTATTGACCAAATATTACTAAATCGCCTACTTTGACCCCCATTGGAGAAACATCTCCATTTTCCTGTCTTTTTCCAGGACCGACCGCCACAACTTCACCTTGAGAAGGTTTTTCTGTTGCAGAGCCAGGTAGAACAATTCCCCCAGGAGTGGTTTGCTCTTCATCTGTTCTTTTAACTAAAACTTTATCGTGTAAAGGTTTCAATTTCATTGTATTTCTCCTAATTAAAATAACAATAACTCTATAAATTAAAGTTATGGATTATTTAGGGTTTAAAAATCCTAATTCAATACTTAGGATATAAATTCTTAAAAATTTTAATAATCATTAATCCCGCTATTATCCCTACGAAATCTGCAAAAATATCTAGATATTCAAAGGATCGATATGGTAAAAACCTTTGAACTATCTCTATCAAAATTCCGTAGGCGAGGACTATAACATAAACATGCAAATCCTTGGATAAAATTCGACTAAGCCATGTAATAAGAGTGAGATAGGTGAAACAGAGAAAATGTAATGCCTTATCTAAAAAATTAGGTGAGGATTCAAGATTAACTTCGTGTATAGAAAGAGTGGTAATTATAGTGACTGATATTAGAAGTATGATTTTAAAACTAAACTGAACGATCCGCATAAGTCTTTTTATAAAGAATTATCAGTATCAATGCTGGAACAGACATTGCTGTTGTTGAATAGAAAAAATATGTCCAGCCAGTTTGAAGTGAGGTTAATGAAATGTAATAGTCTGCTAAAACTCCGGAAAAGCCACTAAAAAATTTTCCTGGAAGCATCATAAAAGATGTCAATAAAGCATACTGAACAGCTGTGTATTTTTTAGAAACCAAACTTGTTAAAAATGCAATATTGACGGTTCCAACCAAGCCAGCAGCAAAACTGTCCAAACCAACTATAATTGATAACAATGATAGGTTCGAATCTGAACTAGCCACAAACGCAAAAAATAAATTTGTAATCAGCACGCTTATTCCCCCAACTAAAAGAGCGTTAAATAAGGATATTTTTTTTATTAAAAGCCCCCCAATGAAAAAACCAACAATTGATCCCAAAAGAGCAATGGTTTTTACCAGTGCTCCAATTTCTGTTTTGGAAAAACCTAAATCTAAATAAAAAGGCATTGCCATAGGGCCCATTACAATGTCAGTCAGCCTGTATGTAGATATTATTAATAGCAGCAAAGCAGAGGCCCATAGCCCAAAACGACTAAAGAAATCTTTTATCGATTCGACAAGAGCCACATCAAATCTCAAGATAACAATCTCATCATTATGTGGTTCATTACAAATTACGGCTCCAGCAGCTCCAATTAACATCAATAATCCCATTAACTGATAGACATATGACCAATCTAATAAATCAGCAAAAATCAAAGCCATGGATGTGGCCACAAGAATTGCAACTCTATATCCAAATTGATAACTGGCTGCTAAATTTCCTTGTTCTTTTGCATCGCCAATTTCAATTCTCAAAGCATCAATAGCAATATCTTGAATTGAACCAAAGAAGGCAGCAAGAAATGCCACCAAAGCTAAAATTTTTAGATTTTGTAATGGGTCAATCAAACTCATACCTATGAGTGACAAAAAAATCATAAATTGAGAGAAAAGAATCCATCCTCTTCTCTTACCAAAAATTCTAAAACCAATTACCGAATATCTATCAACAAATGGTGCCCACAAAAACTTCAATGAGTATGTCAGAACCAACCAAGCAAAGAAGCCAATTTCAGTTAATGAAATACCTACATCTCTAAGCCATGCACTCAATGTTGAAAAAACAAGCATGTATGGAAGTCCTGAGGCAAAGCCAAGCAGCAAAATTCCAAATATCTTTTTATTCATAACATTGATTTTAATAGATTCCAATCAAAATATGGTCCAGGATCTGTTTTTCTTCCAGGAGCAATCTCATTATGGCCAACGATATTTTTCTTATTAATTTTTAAATCAGCTGAAATGTGACTGATTAGATTAGACAAAGATTCGTATTGAGCAGAGGTAAATTCCTCAGTATCGCATCCCTCTAATTCAATCCCAATTGAAAAGTCATTGCAATTTTCACGACCTTGATAATTTGATTTTCCTGCATGCCATGCTCTTTTATCGATAGGAACAAACTGAATGAGGCTTCCAGATCGAGAAATTAGAAAATGTGATGAAACTTTAAGATGTTCAATAGATTGCAAAAATTTATCATTACCTGGATCTAGATCATTTAAAAATAAGTCTTTTATAAGTTGGGTATTATAATTTCCTTCTGGCAAGCTTATTGCGTGAATCACAAACAAATCGATGTTTGAATTTTCTGATCTATTGTCAAAATTGGGCGATGGGCAGAATTCTGCTTCATTAATAATGCCATCTGTGATTTTCATATTTTTTTCTATTCGGTCATCGAAGTTCAGGGGGTAATCTGAAATATATGTTCTCCTTATTTTCTCCAAGCTCCTCAGGAATTGCATTGAATTTATTACTTACAACTTTCACAACTTTTTGAACGATAGACTCTGGGGCAGATGCACCCGCTGTAATTCCTATGCTTTTGAATTGAGAAAGCTTTTCGAAATCTATTTCATTAGCTCCATCAATTAAAATAGATGTGGCTCCACATTTTTCAGCCAATTCTTTTAAACGATTTGAATTTGAGCTATTTTTAGAGCCAATAACAATAATAAATTCACTTTCCAAAGCAAGTTGCTTCACAGCATCCTGTCTATTTTGAGTTGCATAACATATATCATCACTTTTAGGTTTAAGGATTTTTGGAAATTTTTGAAATAATATTTCTACTATGGATATAGTATCGTCAAGACTGAGTGTTGTTTGAGTGACATAAGTTAAATTTTCTGGTTGTGATACCTCAAGTAATTCAGCCTCTTTCTCGTCCTGCACAAGATATATCTTGCTTTTAGAGTTAATCGGATTATGTCTTCCAAGGGTCCCCTCAACCTCAGGATGACCCTCGTGACCAATTAAAATAATATCTCTTCCTGCCCTTGCATGTCTCTTCACTTCATTATGAACTTTTGTAACTAACGGGCATGTGGCATCGAAAGAGACTAAATTATATAATTCTGGCTCTTTCTCAACTTTTTCTGAAACCCCATGAGCGCTAAATATAACATATGAAGATTCTGGGACTTGACTTAGCTCATCGACAAAAATAACTCCTTTAGATTTTAATTCGTCAACAACAGCTTGATTGTGAACAACTTCATGACGAACATAAATAGGTGGTCCAAACTTATCAAGAGCTTGATTGACTATATCAATTGCCCTATCCACACCCGCACAGAAACCTCTTGGATTAGCGAGAAGGATTTTTGTTTTCATGGTTCGCTATTATAGAGATATTTCTTTAATTCCATAATTAAAAATAAGGCAGCTCCAACGGATATAAATGCATCTGCTAAATTAAAAACAAAAAATGAGATGTTTCCAATATGTAAGTATAAAAAATCCGTGACTACCCCATCTATTAACCTGTCTAAAATATTTCCTAATGCGCCAGAAATAATCAATATAAATATAATGCGATATATAAATGACTCTTGCTCTCTATATAATTCATGAAGATAGCCAACTATTATTAATCCAAGGATTGAAAGTCCAAAACTTAGTATCATATTATTTATATCTAAAATGCTAAAAGCTATTCCAGAGTTATAAACCAAGAGAAAATCTATAATTGGAATCAAGGGTAATACCTGGCCAAACTCTAAATATTGCTCTGCAATTGATTTTGATAGCAAATCAATTGCTATTAAAAAGAGCATAAAAAAATAGCCCTTATTTATGCTAAGCAAATTGTCTATCCTCTCCGGGTCCATCTATATTTTGCTCGCATCGGTAGCATAACTCAGGATGAAGTTCGCTAGATCCAACAGATTTATGCCTATGCCAGCATCTAACACATTTCGCTTCATCTAATTTTTTAACAGAAATTTTTAGAGCCTCGCCTTCAGAAACTATGCATTCAGAAACTATAAAAAAGAAATGTATCTCAGTGGCAAATTTATTTAAAAGCTTAAAATCATCAGCATCAAGGGTTAAGTCTATTGATGCATCCAATGAACCTTTAATAATTCCCTCACTTCTTGATTCTTCAATACTTTGATTAACTGCTTCTTTTATCTCAATTAATCTAGACCAATTTTCTTTAGATAGTTCACTTTCAAAATCATCTAGATTTCTCAAAGTGGTTAAAAAAACTGATTCCGCGTTAGCTTTAAGAAAAGCATTACCTTGCCAAATTTCTTCTGCCGTAAATGAAAGAACTGGCGAAACTAGGACAACTAGTTGCTCTATGATAATGCTCATGCAGGTCTGAGCAGAACGTCTAATTTTAGAATTTTTTTGAGTTGTGTATTGTCTGTCTTTAATAATATCAAGATAGATTCCCCCTAACTGATTAACGCAAAAATTGTGAATGCGCTGAATTACTTGATGATAAGAATAAGATTTATATAGCCCAATAAGATCTTCTTGCAAAAAAGAAAGTTCTGACAAAATCCATTTATCAAGCTCTAATAAATTATCGAGCTCTACTGAATCAATCTTTGCATCAAAGTCATTTATGTTTCCTAATAAAAATCTAAAGGTATTTCTAATTCTTCTATATTGATCAGATACTCTCTTAAATATTTCGTCAGAAGCAACCATTTCACTTCTAAAATCAGTAGAGGCAATCCACAACCGAAGAATATCGGCTCCTAATGTATCCCAAATTTTTTGAGGAGATATTGTATTACCCAGAGATTTTGACTGTTTTTTTCCCTCTTCATCAACAACAAAGCCGTGCGTTAATACTGATCGATATGGAGCCATTCCCTTCGAGGCAATTCCTGTTAAAAGTGATGATTGAAACCACCCCCTATGTTGATCTGATCCTTCCAAATACAAATCTGCGACAATATTTGAACCATAAAGCCTATCTAAAACACTCATGTGTGTAACGCCGGAATCAAACCAAACATCTAATGTGTCATGAACTTTAGAATAAGATTCATGATCATCAATTAATTCTTTTAGATTTAAATTATCCCAGCCCTCAATGCCCTCTTGCTCAATTACTTCTGCAATTGGATTAAAAAGTTGATTTTGTTTTGGATGTATTTCTCCCGTTTCGTTATGAATAATTAATGGGATAGGAACACCCCAATTTCTCTGTCTTGAAATACACCAATCAGGACGATCTTCAAGCATTCCAAGTATTCTTTCTTCACCCCAACCTGGTTCCCAGTCTACATTGGCAACTGCATTTACAGCGCCATCAATCAAACCAGATTTTTTCATTGAAATAAACCACTGAGGTGTTGACATAAAAATAACTGGTGTCTTATGTCTCCAGCAATGAGGATATGAATGATCGTATTGTTTGTTAGCCAGCAAGGCTTTTTTTTCATTTAATAACTCTATTACAACAGGATCTCCCTTTTTTGTGCTTAGTCCGCTTAATTGACCATATTCTTCTTTAAAAAGCCCTCGATGATCCAAAGCCTTTATTGACTGTAATCCATTCTTAATGCAGATAAAGTAATCATCTAGTCCATGTGCAGGAGCTGTATGAACGCATCCTGTTCCACTTTCAGTGGTAACATGGTCAGCATGAAGTATTATTGATTCCCTATCATACAAAGGGTGTGCCATTGAAATATTTTCTATATCTTTTCCTTGAACTGATGCAAGAACTTCCAAATCTAAATCCCAGCGTTCTGAACAAGCATCCAGCAGGTCTTTTGCAATAATAAAATGTTCATTTGAGCTTTTTACAAGTATGTAATCAATATTTTCATTAATGCACACAGCTACATTAGATGGGATTGTCCAGGGTGTAGTAGTCCATATAACGAAGTAAGCATCTTTGATATTATTAATTTTGAATGAATTGCAAAGTGATTCAATTGACTGAGGTAATACTTTAAATTTAACGTCAATTGAATGAGATTTTTTATCTTTGTATTCAACTTCAGCCTCTGCTAAAGCTGATCCACAATCCATACAAAAATGAACAGGTTTCTCTCCTTTTTCAAGATGACCATTTGCAATAATTCTTCCAAGCGCTCTAACAGTATCTGCTTCGAAAGATTTATTTAATGATAGATAAGGATTCTCCCAGTCTCCAAGAACACCCAAACGAATAAAATCTTTTTTTTGTTGATTAACTTGAGATTGAGCATATTCTCTGCATGCTTTGATAAATGATTGTTTATTCCTAACAAGATCGCTTGTCTTCCCATGTTTCTTTTCAATATTTAATTCAATTGGAAGACCATGACAATCCCAGCCTGGTACATATGGAGCGTCTTTTCCAAGCATGCTCTGAAACTTTATAGTAATATCTTTAAGGGTTTTATTTACAGCATGACCTAAATGAATGTCTCCATTGGCATAAGGGGGCCCATCATGAAGAATGAATTGCTCTTTACCATTATTTTGCTCTCTAATTTTGTGATAAAGGTTTATAGAGTCCCAAAATGCAAGAATTTCTGGCTCTTTTTTTGGTAGGCCAGCTTTCATTGATAAATCTGTTTGGGGGAGATTTAAAGTATCCCTATATTCTTTACTCATTGAGAATTATTCCAGTATTTTTTTAGCCTGTGATATGTCTTGTAGAATTTGTTCTTTTAATAAATCAATATTATCAAATTTCTTCTCTTCTCGAAGTTTATTTATAAATTCTATAGTCAATCTTTGTCCATATATGTTTTCATTAAAACTAAAAATATGAATCTCAAGTACTGGCTTTGATCCATCAACGGTTGGTCTTATGCCCATGTTGGCAATTCCATTGTATTGCTTTCCTTCCAAAAAGCACTTTACAGCATAAACTCCTGCGATGGGTAGCCTTTGTTTGGGGATCCATAAGTTTGCAGTTGGAACGCCTATCGTTCTACCCAGTCTCTGACCAAAGACAACTTTTCCAGAAAAAGTGTACGGTCGCCCGAGCAATCTTTCTGCCAAATCAAAATCATCATTAAGTAATGCTTGTCTAATTCTAGTTGAACTTATTCTTTCCCCATTATTAGAAACAGTCTCATGAGCAATAACATTGGTACCAGAATTTCTACCCCAATTTTTGAGCAATTCAAAATCGCCTGCCCTTTGAGCACCAAAACGAAAGTCATCACCAATAATTAAATGCTTTAAGCGAAGTTGCGCCAAGATATTATCAAGAAAGCTTTCTGGAGTCATAGTTTTTAAGGACTTATTAAATTGAAGAAAGAATGCAAAATCAATTCCAAAGTTTTTTAAGAGTTTAACTTTTTCTCTCCAAGGGCAAAGTCTTGGCGGAGGCACAGAGTTTTCATCTTTAGAAGCAAAGTATTCAGATGCATGAGGCTCTGTAAAAAAAACTAAAGATGCACTTGAGCTATCATTGGCTTTTTCAATTACCTGATTCAGAATTGCTTGATGCCCAAGATGAAGACCATCAAAATTCCCAATAGTTCCACTCATTGATTGATTGGGAAACTTTTTATGAAAAGTTTCTAAATTACCTATTCCTCTTATTAAATACATTATCTAAAATCTGATGTTCGAATACCTAAAATAAAACTTACTCCAAAATAAATAAATAAGGAACCAATAATAGCTCCTGAAAGGTGAATCAATCTCTGAAATTCTGAAAACATTTCAAAATCAATGTATTGATTAAAAATTGTTAGGAAACCTATTAATGCAAAACTAGCTATAGATACTTTAAAAGTAAAAAAGCTTAAGGCATGTTGCAGAGAAATCAAACTCTCCCTCCAAAGCAAAAAGGTAAGAATCAATACGCTTGCAAAAGCTGAAATTGAGCTTGCTATGGCTAATCCTACATGCCCAAATCCATAAAAAAATGCTAGAAGGTAATTAAGAGCTATGTTAAGCAATAAACTTATTAGCGCTACTATCATTGGTGTTTTAGTGTTTTGGCGTGAGAAAAATGCAGGAACTAAAACTTTCATTGCCATAAAAAAAGGTAATCCAAAAGCAAATCCTATTAAGCTAAAACTAGCCTGTTGAACGTCAACCCATAAAAAAGCTCCTCTTTGGAAAATAGTTGCAAGAAGAGGAGATGAAAATAAAATGAGGCCAATTACTGAGGGTACGGCTAAAAAAAACATTAATTTAAATGCATATTGAAGCTGTGAAATAAAATTTTCAGTATTTTTTTGAGTATATGCTTTTGAGAGACTCGGCAAAAGAACCGTGCCAATTGCAATAGCAAAAATTCCCATAGGAAACTGTATTAATCGATCAGATACGTATAACCAAGTTGGACTTCCTGTAACTAATAATGAAGCAAAAATGGTATCAACTAGAAGATTTATCTGAGCTATACCTCCTGCTATGAGTGCAGGAAGAATTAAAATAAAAAATTTCTTTACTCCGGGATTATTTAAATTAACTTTTGGTAAAGGTATTTTTTTTATAGCTGCAAGAGGCGCAAGTTGAAAAATGAGCTGTAAAACACCAGCTAGTAATACTCCCCAAGCCAATGCAATAACTGGTATTTCAACATTTGGAGCAATTAGCCAGGCTGAAACAATTAAGCACAAATTAAATATTAATGGTGTAATTGCAGGAATAGAAAATTTATCATGGGAGTTCTGAATACCAGCTGCAAAAGCAACAAGAGAAATTAATGCAAGATATGGAAACATAATTCTCAAAAGGCTGACTGCTAACTCTTGTTTTTCAGAATCAAAATAAAAACCAGGGGCAAATATCAAAATGAAAATTGGAGCAAATAATAATGCTAATGATGTAAAAATAAATAGAGCTGTAAGCAAAATCCCCAACAAAGAATTCAAGAATTCTTGCCCTCCTTTTTCATCATTTTTTCCAAGATATTCAGAATAAATTGGAATAAAGGCTTGACTAAATGCCCCCTCTGCAAAAAATTTTCTAAAAACATTAGGAATCTTAAGTACAACAACAAAAATGTCGTGAAAGAAACTTGCTCCCAGAAGATTTGTAGTAAATATATCCCTAATTAAGCCAGCGATCCTGGAAACTAAAGTCCATCCACCCACTTTTATAGTAGAAAAAAAATTTGACTGAGAGAGAGTTTTATTTGTCACTTACTTGGAAGAAATTTCTTTTTCAAATTCTAAAGCAACTGAGTTTAAACAGTATCTTAAGCCAGTTGGCTGAGGTCCGTCAGTAAATACATGGCCTAAATGAGCGTCACATTTTGCACATCGAATTTCAGTTCTTACTCTTGAGAGAGAATAATCATCTAGCTCTTTAATATTTTTATTGTCAGCGGCCTGATAAAAACTTGGCCAACCGCAACCCGCATCAAATTTAGCATCGGATTGAAATAATGTTTCTCCACAACATATGCATGTGTATGATCCATTTTCAAAATGATCCCAGAATTGCCCAGTAAATGGAGGCTCCGTCCCATTCTCTTGTGTCACATAGTATGACTCACTGGAAAGTTCCTTTTTTAAGTCTTCTTTAGATTTGTTAGCCATGGTTCATATATTTTTTTTACATTATAGTCTATGGAGTATCTATCAAGGCTATGTTTTGATTTCCCAATTTCTTACCCAATAAATAAAAACTGTATCTATAAGCGCAATAAAAACTTTTAGAACATACTTTGCAAAAGAAATAGCAAAAGCCTGAGTAAATGTTAGATCTGTTGCAAGCACCCATGTAAATTGATAAATGAGGGTATCAATTAGTTGAGAAGCCATGGTTGAAAGATTATTTCTTAACCACAATTTTTTTCCATTGGTCAGATTTTTAAGATAGTGAAAAAACCATACATCAAACCTTTGACTAACAATATATGCAGTTAGTGAGCCAATAATAAAAATTGGTGAATAAAATGCTAAAACAGATATAGCCTCATGAACCTCAGCTGCGGAACCTGTTAATTTTGACGGTAAGAACTTGGTGCTTAGAACGAGTGTGAGCATGACAGCAATATTTGCCACAAATCCAAGCATGACTGCTCGATTAGCTTCATCTTTTCCAAATTTTTCATTTAGGAGATCAGTAGCAAAGTATATGCCTGAATATAAAATGGCTCCCATGCTTACATTAAACTGCATACCTAAAATAGTGAATTCGCTTACCTTCCCGCCTTGCAAATTTCCAAGCACTATCCCAAGTATAACAGCGCAATACAGACCATATTTTCCAAAAAATCTATAAAGAAAGATTGCTAATGACAAATCATATAGAACTACTAAAAGCCATAAGGTTTCTTGATTTAAATTTGATAACAGGGAATCCATTTGGGCGTTATTATTACATAGAAAATTTAATTTTTAGGTTACATTAATGGTTAACCAAAGTTAGAATTATTTATGAGGAATAAATAAATTGGAAAAAATATGAGTGATCTTGGTTTTTATAGATTTGCTAATGCTCAACCTGACGAAATTGCTATTGTTGAGCCATCAGAAAAAATTTGGACAAGGGGAGAACTGTTAGCTAAAACCAATCAGTTAACGCATGCATTAAAAGATTTTGGAGTGGAAACTGGTGATGTAGTTGCAACCGTTTTGCCAAATTCTGTTGAGTACTACATAGCATATCTTGCTTGCGCCCAGTCTGGATTTTATATGGTGCCAATAAATTGGCACTTAGCTGGACCAGAAATTGCATACATACTTGAAGATTCCGGGGCAAAGGCCTTTATTGCCTCAGGTGAAGTGCCAGCAATGGAGGAAACATGTAAAAAAGCAGTTGCGGCAATTGATTTTCCCAAAGAAGGTTCTATAAGCACTACTGATATGGATGGCTTTATTCATTTAGATGATTTTGTTGCTCCGCATCCAACAAGCAATCCAGTTGAAAGAACTGCTGGTCAAGTAATGAATTACACCTCTGGCACAACAGGCAAACCTAAGGGTGTCAAGAGAGCATTGGTTCCAGGTGATCCTGACGATATCTTGAGTATGTTTGCAATGATTTTAAGCTTTTTTGAAATTCAACCTAATGAAGACAATGTACATATCGTAGGCTCTCCTTTATATCACACTGCTGTATTGGTTCATTCCTCAGCAGCTTTACATTATGGGCATTCAGTAGTTTTAATGGAAAAATTCAATGCTGAGAAAATGCTCTATCTAATTGACAAATATAGAGTTACTACCAGTCACATGGTTCCAACTCAATTTCATAGATTGCTACAGCTTCCAGATGAAATTAAAAATAAATATGACTGCTCATCAACCAGGGCAATGATTCACGCGGCTGCGCCTTGTCCTATTCATACGAAACAAGCAATGATCGAATGGTGGGGAAATTCTATCTGGGAATATTATGCAGCCACTGAGGGTGGTGGCACAGTTGTAGACGCAGAATCTTGGTCAAAATTTCCCGGCACAGTAGGTAAAGCTTGGCCAGGAGCTGAAATAAAAATTATTAATGATGACGGAAGTGAAGCCGATACTGATAATCAAGGCACAGTTTATATGAAATTAGGTGAAGCCACTAAATTTGAATACAAAGGAGATCAAGCAAAAACTAAAAAAGAAAGATTAGTTATTGATGAACAAGTTTATTTTACTGTAGGTGACATAGGGTATTTAAATGATGAAGGTTATTTATTTTTGTGCGACAGAAAAATAGATATGATAATTTCTGGAGGAGCAAATATCTATCCTGCAGAAATTGAAAGTACATTTTTAATGCATCCTGCGGTCGCAGATGTGGCTGTTTTTGGAATCCCTAATGAAGAATGGGGCGAAGAAGTAAAAGCAGTGATAGAGTTAAATTCAGATCAAAAATCCTCAGAAGAGTTACTTGGAGAGTTAATGGGTTTTGCTCAAGAAAATCTTGCAAAAATGAAATTACCTAGAAGTATAGATTTCATTAAAAAACTTCCAAGAGATGAAAACGGCAAGTTGTATAAAAGAAGACTTAGAGATCCTTACTGGGAAAATCAATCAACACAAGTCTAATGGAATTTAACGCAGCCGACATATTTGAAGGAGTTGTTGATAGAGTTCCTGAAAGAGAAGCAGTTGTTTATGGTTCTACTCGATTAACTTATAAAGAATTAGATGCTCGTAGCAACAAAGCAGCCAATGCTCTCAAAAAACTTGGCATAAAAAAAGGAAGTCATATTGGAATATATGCTTTTAATTGCATTGAGTGGCTGGAAATTATGCTTGGTACATATAAGCTCTGCGCCATTCCAATAAATATAAATTATCGGTATGTTGAAGAAGAACTAAAGTATTTAATTGATAATGCTGATGTAGAAGCTATTTTTTATCAGAAACAATTTTCTACAAAAATTAATAACATTAAAGATGATTTACCATTATTGAAAGACTTTGTCTGTATAAGTGATGGAACTGATGGGGGCGATATTGTCGAAAATAACTTAGATTTCGAGGGCTTGATTGCAAATGAAAGCGAATCAAGATTGACGGTCGAAAGATCTGGTGATGATCAATACATACTATATACAGGTGGAACTACAGGAATGCCGAAAGGAGTTGTGTGGCGCATGGAAGACGTACTCATGACTCTTGGTGGAGGGATTGATGCTGTGACTGGTGAAAAATACCCAACACCTGAAGCCTTCGCAGATAAATGCTTACAAGATCAAACCGTAGCTCTTGCATTAGCCCC
The DNA here is from genome assembly GCA_902599315.1 of uncultured SAR86 cluster bacterium. GTDB lineage: Bacteria > Pseudomonadota > Gammaproteobacteria > Magnimaribacterales > D2472 > D2472. Next base: position 182,515 of record CACKEY010000002.1, read on the forward strand.
TTTCATGCATGGAGGAGCTCAATGGCAGTCTTTTAATTCATTCTTTTCTGGCTGGAAACTGGTAATCAATGACCAAGCTTCATTTGATGCAGATTATATTTGGGAAATTGTTGCAAAAGAGAAAGTAATGAATCTTACCATCATGGGAGATGCAATGGGGCGCCCCCTTTGTGATGCCCTGCCAGGAGCATTAAAAAAAGGCTTAGACCTATCATCATTATTTGTTTTTTCAAGTACAGCCTCTGTTTTTAGCCCTTCTATTAAAGACACTATTTTGGAATATCTACCCAACTTATTTTTAATTGACGCAGTGGGTTCATCTGAGACAGGCGCCACTGGCGTAAATATTCACACTAAAGACGGAAAATTAAAAGACTCAGGTGGCGGTCCTAAATTCACCAAGCCAAATTTTAGTGAAATTTTAAATCTCGATACACTAGAGATAATTCAACCAGATGATACAGAAACTATTGGTTATCTCGCAAGAAAAGGTCATGTTCCACTGGCTTATTACAAAGATGAAGAGAAATCTAAAAAAACTTTTATTGAGGTCAATGGTGAGAGGTATTCAATACCTGGAGATATGGCAAAATATGAAGAAGATGGTCAGATGACTCTTCTTGGTAGAGGGAGTGTTTCAATTAATTCGGGTGGTGAAAAAATATTTCCAGAAGAAGTTGAGATGGCACTAAAAGCACATTCAAATGTTTTTGACTGTTTGGTTGTGGGAGTAAAAGATGAAAAATGGGGACAAAAAGTAGTTGCTGTGATACAAAGAAGAGATGAGCAGGATCTACTTCTTGATGATTTAAAAGAAAGCGCTTCTAAGTATATTGCTAGCTATAAAATGCCAAAAGAAATTGTCTTTTCCGAAATAATTGAAAGAGCGCCATCAGGTAAACCTAATTATCAATGGGCTCAAAATTATGCAAACTCAAAACTTAACATAAAATAATATGAGAATTGAAACATATATACCTGGCCTTTCAAAAAATACGATTGAAATCGTCAAACATGCTGAATCACTTGGATATGATGCCTTGGTTTCAGGCGAGCTTAACAATGAGCCTTTTCTTCCAGTTTTGCTTGGTTTAGAACATTCAAAAAAAATGATAGTTAGAACTGGATTGGCAATAGCTTTCCCTAGAAGTCCTATGACAGTAGCAAATATGGGTTGGGACCTACAATCTTTTGGTGATGGTCGCTTTCAACTTGGTTTAGGAACTCAAGTAAAAGGGCACAATGAAAGAAGATTTAGCGTACCTTGGTCTCCTCCTGCACCCAGAATGCGTGAATACATATTAGCGGTTAAAGCAATTTGGAATACATGGAAAACGGGAGAGAAGCTAGATTTTCAAGGCGAACATTATACTCATACTCTCATGACACCAATGTTTACTCCACCGCCAATGGATTTTGAGGTGCCCCCAATTTATGTTTCTGGACTTGGGCCTGGTATGGCAAGAATTGCAGGAGAAGTGGCTGACGGATTACTGCTCCATCCCATGTGCTCTCCAAAATATATCAATGATATTATTGTGCCAGCAGTAATTGAGGGAGCGAAAAAATCAGGAAGAGACCCTAAAGAATGTGAGTTACTCTGGGGTGGTTTTATTGCTACTGGTGAATCTGAAGAAGATCTCCAAATAGCAAAAAGAAACGTTGCTGCAAGAATTAGTTTCTATGCCTCCACCAGAACATATAGACCAGCATTAGAGTTTCATGGGTGGGAAGAAATAAATGAGGCCCTTCATAAACTTTCTGTTGAAGGAAAATGGGAGGAGATGTTTTCTCTTGTTACTGACGAAATGGTTGAGACGCTTGGTTTCTGTGGAACTGGTGAAGAGGTAGCTAATGCCCTAAAAGATAATTTAAGTCCCATATGCAGTGCTGCGATGTGGAATGAAGTTGAGCATTTAGGAGTAGATCATTCAAGAGATGATCATGTTGGTAATTTAATACAAATTGCTAAAGGATAAATGGTCCCAATAAAGCCTCATGCTTATGCTGAGCTTCCTGATGAATTTCATACTTGTCAAATGTGGCAAGGATTTAAAAATCCTTTGTTGGTTACCCAAAATGTTGAGTTAAAAAAAGAATTGGGGTTTCAAGATGTTGAAACACAAAAACTCTTAGAAATCTTTAATGGCTCATTTAAAATCAAATCATTAAAACCATTATCTATGGTTTATTCAGGTCATCAATTTGGGCAATATGTTGAGAAATTAGGTGACGGACGAGGATTATTACTTGGACAGACAGATTCTGCTGAAGGAGTAATTGATATTCATTTAAAAGGAGCAGGTAAAACTCCTTACTCTAGATTTGGGGATGGAAGAGCTGTTTTGCGTTCTGTGATAAGAGAATATTTATGTGGAGAGGCAATGCATGCTCTATCGATTCCAACCTCAAGAGCATTGATGATCATTGGAAGTGACGAAATAGTTATCAGAGAGAAAAGTGAAACAGCTGCAATGCTTGCAAGAACCTCCAAAACTCATATTCGATTTGGTAATTTTGAATATTTTCATTACAACAATAAACCAGAGCATGTTAAAGCTTTAGCTGATTTTTGTATTGATAATTATTCTAATTATTTCTCTAAAACTAAAGATGTTTACGAAGACTTCTTTAAGTCAATTGTTGATCAAACAGCAAGCTTAATTGCGCAATGGCAAGCTTATGGTTTTAATCATGGTGTTATGAATACTGATAACATGAGTATTTTAGGAGAAACTTTTGATTATGGTCCCTTTGGATTTATGGAAGATTACCTACCTACTTATGTATGTAATCATTCAGACCATCAGGGTAGATATGCATTTAAGAATCAGCCATATATAGGTTTATGGAATTGCTCAGCTCTTGGCCATGCTTTATCTTCCTTGATTTCTGAAGAATGCCAAGGCGAGATTCTAAAAACTTATGAATCTACTTTTCAAGATTGTCTTGCAGAGTTATATAGAAAAAGATTGGGATTAAGAAAATCTAAGAATGGTGATGCTCATTTAATTCAAAGTTTATTGGATATTATGGAGTCTGAAAAACTAGACTATACAAATACATTTAGAAATCTTGCGACGGCAGTTAATAAAGATCATACTGCTGAACTTAGTTCAGATGTAGCTAAAGCATGGATTAAATCCTATCAAAAACGTCAGGAAGTTGAGATTACTTCTTCAGAAAGAAAAATAAAGTTGCTCAATGAAAATAATCCTAAGTTTATTCTTAGAAATTATATGGCACAAGAAGCAATTGAGGCGGCAGAGGAATCAGATTTCACTGTAATTGAGAAATTTATTAAAGTTATTACAAATCCCTTTAGTGAGTTGGATGAATATCAACACTATGCAGAGAAGTCACCAGCATGGGCAAAAGATTTAGAAATATCCTGCTCTTCCTAAATCATAAAAAAACTCAATATCTAATTTTTTATCTAATTGAGTAATCTTTTTAAACGAAAATGAATTGAAGTCGTGCCTTGGCGGATGATTTTCCCTGAGAGATCTAAATCCTCTTTCTATTTCTTCTATAGAAAGAGCTTTTAATGAAGCTGAAATAGATTTGAGATCTAGCTCACTATTAAAGAGCGCCAATGGAAATGACATATCATGAACATCTTGAATAATGTTACTGATCTCATAAGGCCAATTTGGCATTTTCTCAGTTTTATCTGCTTCAGTTTTCAAGCATTGAAATTGTTTTGCGCAGTTCTCAGCAATTATTTTGGCGCCATTCAGTTTTCCTTCGATGCTGTAACCTGCAATATGAGGTGTTGCGATGTAAGATTTTTGTATCAATTCTCGAGATGGTGAAGGCTCATTGATCCAAACATCGGAAATATAAATTAAGTCTTTTGCTTGCATGACTAATGCTTCTGATACAACTTCACCTCTAGAGGTATTAATAATTAATTTATTAGATAATTTTTTTATATGAGAATCATTTAGTAAATTAATTGTTGGGTAAGAACCATGAATAGTAAGAGGCACATGCACTGTCACCAAATCACATTCAAGCAAACTTTCTAAATCAATTAATTCAGATTTTGAGATAAATGGATCGCATGCATAAACATCAAAGTTTAAAGCTTTGAGAATTTTATATAGCCTTTTTCCGATATTGCCATAACCAAGTATGCCAATGCTCTGATTTTTCTGAAAAAGCTTGTCTTTAATCAACTCTCCTATTGCCGCTAATACATAATGAATAACACTATAAGCATTGCAACCAGGAGCATATGACCAAGCAATATGCTCACTTTCTAAAAAATCTATATCTAAATGATTAACTCCTGCAGTTGCGGAAGCAATAAAACTAACTCCTGTACCCTCACAAAGCGCACGATTTACAGAGAGTGTTGAGCGAACAAATAAAGCATCAATATTTTTAAGATCAAAAGCTGATACAGTGCTTGAATCAAAAAATTTTAATGAATATTTAGTATCTAGTAGATCATCTAATCTAGATTTAATTTCAGGAATTTGGAAATCAGCTGCTATGTTGATCAATGAGATTTATCCCTAAATATAATACTTTTTATCCATCCAAATAATGAATTTTGACCTAGTGTATAGCGATCAAGTAAGTCAAAATCTTTTGCAAGCTTAACTGGATTCTTAAAAAAATCTTTGCGGGTTGTAAATTCGCCTTCATCTAAATCTCTGATAAATATTGCCGGATTGCCTGCATAAATAGTATTTTTAGGAATATCTTTTGTAACTACTGATCTGGCTCCGACAATACTGTTTTTACCAATTTTTACTCCCTTGCAAATCATTGCATCTTCTCCAATCCAAACATTTTCTTCAAGGGTTACTGGCTTTGGATCACCGACAACTTTTGTTCTATCATAAATTCCATGCCAGTCAGCATCAGTGATACAGGCTCCATGCCCAAACATACAAGAGTCTCCAATTACAACCCTATCAGCTGCCATAATTCTTACACCAGGAGAGATTAAAACGTAATTCCCAATTTCAACCTCTCCATTCCAATCACCAGTGTCCCAACTAGTTATTTGTATATAATCATCTGGAGCAGAAATAAACGTAGGAAAATTCCCAACGGAAATATTTGAACCAAAAAGCTTGATATATCTTGGCTTAAAAAAAACTGGTCCCTTTCCTAAATTTTTAAACTGAGGTCGAATAAATCTATTGACATATCTTATATTCAACTTAGAGGCAATTCTTTTTAACCAGTATGGGCGACTATCTCTTCTAATTTTATATCTCCAATTTTAATTTGGTCCTTGTATGATAAAGTACCGAGGAATTTCTGGGCTTATTTTTTTGAAAAACTTACTAAAAGAATTAAAACAATTACTTAAGATAGGTGTTCCAATTTATGGTTCACAAATATCTTATATGGGTATGGGAGTTACAGATACCATTGTTGCTGGAAGAGCAAGCGCCCTAGACTTATCTGGATTAGCAATAGGTAATGCTCTCTCAATGCCTTTTTATTTTTTGCTTGGCGGATGTCTATTTGCTGTAACACCAATAGTAGCTCAGCTTTTTGGAGCAAAAAAATATGAAGAGATTGGTCAAAAAGTTCGAGAAATTCTTTGGGTCAGCATAGCTCTTGGACTTATTGGATTTATTCTCTATAGAAATTTAAGTTTTTTCATTCCTTTTTTTGATATTGAAGAAAATATTGCTCTAATTTCAGATGGTTATTTGAAAGCTATGTCATATGGTTTTATTGCCAATATGATTTTTACATGTCTTCGTTGCTACAGCGAAGGTATGGGCCTGACTCTTCCTGTTTTTTGGGTTGCTTTCATTGGGTTGCTACTTAATATTCCACTAGATATTATTTTTGTTTACGGATATTTTGGAATCCCTCCAATGGGTGGAGTTGGCTGTGGAATCGCAACATCAATAAATATAGTTATTGGAGTCATTGTTTTGGTGCTCGTGATTCTTAAAAAGAAGGAATATGCGCCAACAAAAATATTTTCAAAATTTTCACCTCCAAACTCAGAAACTACAAAAGAAGCCCTAAAACTTGGGCTGCCTATTGGTTTTGGAGTCTTTGTGGAATTAAGTATGTTTTCAGGAGCTGCTTTAATACTTGGGTCACTTGGATCATCTGTTATCAGTGGCCATACAGTAGCAATTAATATAGTAAGTGTTTTATTTATTTTGCCATTATCTTTTGGTCTGGCAGCTGCAACAAGAATAGGAAATCTAGTTGGAGAAGTAGAATTTGAAAAAGCTAAATATGCTTCTCACGTTGCTATTTTAATCTGTTTAAGTGGAGCTATACTGAACATGGCGGTTATTTTAATATTTAGGGAAAGCCTAGTCTCAATTTATTCCTCTGACGTTGCTATTATTTCAATCGCAATTAATCTTTTGCTGTTCGGAGCAATTTTTCAGATTCCTGATGGAATGCAAATGGGAGCGCTAGGCAGCCTGAGAGGTTATAAAGATGCCTTCGCTCCTATGCTAATGATAATTTTGACTTACTGGTTTATCGCTCTGCCCTTAGGATATTATTTAACTTATTTTGGAATACTTGGAAATCCAATGGGTCCTTCAGGCATTTGGGTTGGCATGATTACAGGATTAACAATATTCGCAAGCATGATAATTCCAAGACTAAATTATATTGCCAATAAGTTTATAAGTAGGCCTATCCGAGAACTTCCTTAGTTTTAGTTCCAATTTGAAGCAAATTTTCTGCAATATGCACACCACATTCCTTTAACTTCTTAATTTTATCAGCAGCCGTTCCTTTGCCGCCAGCAATAATTGCCCCAGCATGACCCATCCTCTTTCCAGCCGGAGCTGTTTGGCCAGCTATATATGAAATAACTGGTTTAGATACATTATCTTTAATGTATTCAGCAGCCTCTTCCTCAGCTGTACCACCAATTTCGCCCACCATAACTATAGCTTTAGTTTGATCATCAGCCTCCAACATTTTTAAAACATCAATAAAGGAAGTGCCTGGAATTGGATCTCCACCAATACCAATACATGTGCTTTGACCCAAGCCTAAATCTGATGTCTGTTTAACAGCTTCGTAAGTTAAAGTGCCAGATCTAGAAATGATGCCAACTGAGCCTTTCATATGAATACTGCCAGGCATAATACCTAACTTTGCCTCACCAGGAGTGATTATTCCTGGGCAATTTGGTCCTATTAAAGTTACATCTAGCTCATCAACTTTCTTTTTAACAATCAACATATCTAAAGTTGGAATACCTTCAGTGATACAGATAATTAATTTTATCCCTGCATCGGCAGCTTCTAAAATTGAATCTTTGCAAAATTGTGCTGGGACAAAAATAATTGATGCGTTGGGTTCTACCTCTTCAACAGCCTCATGAACAGAATTAAAAACTGGTATATCTAAATGTTTCTGCCCGCCCTTTCCTGGGGTAACGCCTCCAACAATATTGGTTCCATATTCTATGGACTGTTCAGAGTGCAAAGTTGCTTGCGAACCGGTAAAGCCTTGAACTAAAAGACGTGTTTTTTTATCAACTAATATGCTCATTTACTAAGCTCCACTGCTTTCTTTGAAGCTTCCTCAAGATTATTTAAACTCTCGATTGCAGCATTAGATTTAGCAAGAATATCACTGCCAATATCTGCATTATTTCCTTCGAGTCTTACAACCACTGGAATAGAAACCCCAACCTCCTCAATTGCTGCCAAGATACCTTCAGCAATCAGATCACATCTGACTATTCCTCCAAAAATATTAACTAGAACTACTTTTACTTCAGGATCAGCTAATATTAATTTAAAAGCTTTCGAGACTCTTTCCTGAGTAGCAGTTCCGCCAACATCAAGGAAATTTGCTGGCGAACCACCAAAATATTTAATAGTGTCCATGGTTCCCATTGCTAACCCAGCACCATTTACCATACAACCTATGTTTCCATCTAATGAAACATAGCTTAAGTCACTTTTAGCAGCTTCAGCCTCTCTAGGATCCTCTTGAGATAGGTCTCGCATTGCTTGAATTTCTGGCTGTCTATAAATTGCATTAGAATCGATATTAATTTTTGCATCCAAACAATGAAGTTTTCCTCCTTGAGTTATTACTAATGGATTGATTTCAAGCAAGCTGAGATCATAAGAAATAAATAACTTAGTTAATTGCGAAAGCATTTTTGAAAACTGTTTTGACTGTTCATTATCCAAACCTAACACTTTTGAAATTTTTCTTGCCTGAAACCCCATTGGCCCTGTAAGAGGATCAATTGGTTCATAAATAATTTTCTCAGGTGTTTTTTCAGCAACCTCTTCAATATTGACTCCACCTTCACTCGAGCCAATAAAGACAATTCTTTGAGTACCTCTGTCAATAACTGCGCTCAGATAAAGCTCTTTTGCAATATCGGTACACTCTTCTACTAAAATGGAGCTTACTAGTTGCCCATTAGAATCAGTCTGATATGTGACTAGTCTATTCCCAAGCCAATGATTAGCAAATTCTATTGCCTCTTCAGGCGTATCAACTAACTTTACGCCTCCGGCCTTACCTCTACCTCCGGCATGTACCTGTGCTTTCACTACCCATTTATCTCCACCAATATCTCTACATGCACTCAAGACATCATCTGGAGATGTAACAACTGCATTATTTGAGACTGGTAAACCAAATTTTGCGAAAAGCTCTTTACCTTGATACTCATGGAGATTCATTTTTTACTATTTCCTATGTGTATAGCTTGTTGATTTACTGCAAGCGCTGCCTCATGCAATGCCTCAGAAACTGTTGGATGACTAAAAATAGTTAAGCCGAGGTCCTCTGCACTGGCACCAAATTCCATAGCAACTACTCCTTGCTGAACGATATCAGCAGCAGCTGGACCGAAAGCATGAACACCCAATATAGTATCTGTCCTCTTGTCAGCTATTACTTTTACAAAACCAGTACTTTCACCGGTAGCCAAGGCTCTTCCACTCGCAGCAAATGGGAAAGACCCAGTTTTAAATTCGACTCCTACATCCTTGAGCTCTTTTTCATTTTTTCCTACCCATGCAACTTCTGGATGTGTATAGATTACAGATGGCACAATGTCATACTCCATTTCAACTTGATTTCCTGCAATTCTCTCTGCAACCATAATACCCTCCTCGGAAGCTTTATGAGCCAACATTGGTCCTCTGACAACATCACCTACCGCCCAAATATTTTTTATTTGTGTTTCACAAAAATCATTCACCGAAATAAAACCATTATGATCAACTGATAAACCACAACTTTCATCAAATAGATTATTTGTATAGGGTTTACGACCGACAGCAACAATTAATTTATCAAAAGTTAATTCAGACTGATTTCCATTTTTTTCAAAATTTACAGTTACTTTTTTTTCATTGGATATTGCGGCAGTTACTTTGCAGCCCAAATTAATATTTAATCCTTGCTTATTAAATTCTTTGAAAACGTCATCAGAGACTTTTGAATCTGCCATAGGTAAAAAATCATCCATGGCCTCTAAAATCGTTACCTTTGATCCAAGTCTAGACCACACGCTTCCGAGCTCTAATCCAATAATGCCCGCCCCAATTACGCCCAATGTCTTAGGCACTGATTTAAATTCGAGGGCTCCAGTGCTGTCCACAATATTTTTGTTGTCTACCTTTGCAACAGGAATATCTATTGGCATAGATCCTGTAGCTATAATAATATTTTTGGTTTTAAACAATTCAGTCTTTTCTTCATTAGTAACTTCAACATTATTTGAATCAATTATTTTTGCACTACCTGTAATTTGAGATACTTTATTTACTTTAAGAAGCCCGGCGACTCCCGACGTGAGTTGAGAAACAATTTTATTTTTTCTGTCCATCATTTGAGAAATATCTATCTTGGGCTTGGTTACCTTAATTCCATGATCAGATAAATGGTTTAGCGCATCTGCATATCGGTGGGATGAATCCAATAATGCTTTAGATGGAATGCAGCCTATGTTCAGACATGTGCCTCCTAATTGTGGCTTACTATTACTAGATGATTTTTCAATGCACGCAGTTTTTAAACCTAATTGAGAAGCTCTTATTGCAGCAACATAACCAGCTGGCCCACTTCCAATTACAATTACATCGAACATCTACAGACCTTATAAGTTTAATAAAAGTTTTTCGGGAGATTCTAATTGATCTTTAATTGCTATTAGAAAAGAGACAGCTTCTTTTCCATCTAGTAAGCGATGATCATAACTTAAGGCTAGATACATCATTGGACGAATTACTATTTCTCCGTCGATTGCCACTGGACGATCTTGGATTGTATGCATTCCTAAAATTGCAGTTTGCGGAGCGTTTAGGATAGGAGTAGATAACAAAGACCCAAATACTCCACCATTAGAAATTGTAAATGTACCACCCTGCATTTCTGAGATTGATAATTTTCCATGCCTTGCTTTTTCTGAATAATCTAAAATAGATTTTTCAACATCAGCTATCCTTAAATTACCTGCATCTCTTATAACTGGAACAACCAGACCTCTGTCCGTAGAAACAGCAACTCCTATGTCCTGATATCCATGATAAACAATATCGTTACCATCAATAGAAGCATTTACAACAGGAAATTTCTTTAACGCTTGTACTGCTGCCAAAACAAAGAAACCCATAAAACCTAATTTCACCCCGTGCTCTTCTTCAAATTCATTTCCATATTTTGTTCGCAGGTCTTTGATTGGCTTTAGGTCAACCTCATTAAAAGTGGTAAGCATTGCTGTTTCCTGCTTAACAGTTAGCAATCTATTGGCTATTGTTGAGCGAAGCCTAGACATGGGCACTCTTTCTTCAAGCCTCTCATCAGAAGATGATGCAACCTTAACGGATGGACTCATAGATTTCTCTTGATCTTGACTAACAGGTTCATCCAAATGATTTACGATATCTGATTTAGTAATTCTTCCATTTTTTCCAGATCCACTAATATCGCTTTCATTTAGCTCATGTTCTTTTAAGAGCTTTTTGACTGCGGGTCCATTTTTAATAGATGAATCTTTAATCTCATTGCTGATTTCAACAGATTTTTCTTTTTCAGGCTCAGCAATAATTTCATTCTTTGAAGTATCAAATGCCTGATTTATATCTTCTTTTCTGAATTCTGCTATTAATTCAGCACTAAGAACAGTTTCTCCAGCAGGTTTAAGAACTTTTGAAACGACCCCATCGAATGGAGCAACAACCTCTAGTACAACTTTATCAGTTTCAATTTCAGCAATTACTTCATCCTGCTTAACACTATCGCCTTCTTTTTTAACCCAGTTCGCAATCGTTCCGTCTGCTACCGATTCAGGAAATGTTGGTGATTTTATTTCAGTTGTCATTTTTATTTCTCATTTGTTAGAGCTTCTATTACTAGCGCTTCTTGTTGTTGAATATGTAATTTATTTAAACCTACAGCTGGAGCGGATGAAGCTTCACGACTGACCAATCCTATTTCTGCTTTTAAATTTAACCTATCTATAACTTCTTGCAGTCTATGTCTGTGGTTGTACCAGGCTCCTTGATTTGTTGGTTCTTCTTGGCACCATACAAAGCTTGTTGCATTTTTATAGGTTTTTAAGATTTTTTCGAGAGTATCGTAAGGAAACGGATAAAGCTGCTCAATCCTAATTATGGCAGTAGAATCCAAACCAAGATCATCTCTTTTTGAGGCTAAATCATAGAAAACTTTTCCTGAACACATAATTATTTTGCTTACTTTTTCGGGTGAATCAACCGGATCATCAATTACATATTTAAAGGAACCTTCTGTTAGTTCGTCTAAAGCAGATACTGCGTTTGGGTTTCTAAGAAGACTTTTTGGCGAAATCACTACAAGTGGTCTTCTCATCATTCGAATAGTTTGGAGTCTCAGTAAATGATATATTTGTGCAGGAGTGCTAGGAACACAAACTTGAATGTTTTCGTATGCACACAGTTGCAAAAATCTTTCCAGTCTTGCGCTACTATGCTCAGGACCTTGTCCTTCATAACCATGCGGAAGCAGCATGACTAATCCAGAGAGTCTTTCCCATTTGTGTTCAGCAGAAACAATAAATTGATCAATAACAACCTGCGCTCCATTAACGAAGTCGCCAAATTGAGCCTCCCACATGACCAGTCCTTTTGGACTCGTTGCAGAATAACCATATTCAAAACCAAGGACAGCTTCTTCAGATAAAAGCGAGTCATATACATCAAATGTTGTATCTGCATTTTTTGCAATATCAACTAAAGGTATGCAGCCTCTTCCATCCTGTTGATTTAACACAATGGCATGACGATGCGAAAATGTTCCCCGTCTTATGTCTTGCCCAGAAAATCTTATTGGATAGCCTTGATCGAGCAAGGTTGCATATGCCATATTCTCTGCAAAGCCCCAATTAACAGGAATTTTTCCCTCTGCCATTTGGCGTCTGTCAGAAAAAATTTTATCTACCTGCTTTTGTAAAGTGAAATCTTTGGGAGGCATAAATGCTTTGTCAGCAAGATCTTTGAATCTTTTCTTACCAAATGAAGACTTGATTTTAACATCTCCTTTTTGATCCATATATGGAGTCCAGTCAAACCACATTGACTCATTTGGTTTTGTAGCAAGATTATGAACAACAGAGTCTCCCTTTTCTATCGCTGACCTATAATTTTTTTCTATCTCATCACACTCAGATTGACTAGTAACTCCTGATGAAATGAGTTTTTCCTGATATGCTCTTTTCACAGAAATTTGCTTAGCAATTTTTTGATACATGATAGGTTGAGTTGAAGACGGCTCATCAGCCTCATTGTGGCCCCTTCGTCTATAGCAAAACATATCTATAACAATATCTTTTTTAAAGTTGTATCTATATTCACATGCTAATTTTGCAGCAAAAACTACCATTTCTGGATCATCTCCATTTACATGAAGAACCGGAGCTTCAACCATTTTTGCAACATCAGTTGCATATTGCGTTGATCGTGAATCTTCCTCATTTGAAGTGGTAAAACCTATTTGATTATTGACTATGACGTGGATGGTGCCTCCAACTCCGTAACCTCTAGTTTGAGACATTTGAAGGGTTTCCATCACAACTCCTTGCCCAGAAAAAGATGCATCTCCATGAATTAAAATTGGAATTACTAATTCTTTGTTGTTATCTTTGATTCTATCTTGTCTTCCTCTGACTGAACCGAGGACAACTGGATCGACAATTTCAAGATGAGACGGATTATTTGCTAGTGATACGTGCACCTCTCCATTAGGAGTTAAGATATTGGTTGAAGAACCAAGATGATACTTTACATCTCCAGTGCTAGCGCCCTCTAGTTCATAATCTTCTTCAAATTCGTTAAATAGTTCTTTTGGAGATTTCCCCAGAACATTTACCAACAGATTTAATCTACCTCTATGAGCCATTCCAAAACAAATTTGTTCAGCTCCAAATACTCCACAATTTTGAATAAGACTATCGACTAGCGGAATTAATGATTCAGCACCATCAATTCCGAATCTTTTCATACCTGGATATCTTGATGCCAAGAATTTTGCAAGGCCTTCCGCTGAACTTAAGCGCTTCAAAATATATTTTTGCTCTTCAGGATCAAAATTTAATTTACCTAAGTTGGGTTCTAGGCGTTTTTGAAACCACAATCTCTCAGGTAATGAGGAAATATGATTATATTCAATACCCAAAGTCTGACAATATATTGATTCTAATGCTTTTAAAATTTCTGACAAAGATGCTGATCTTTTGCCTATATTGAATGAATCTAAGTTAAAAACTTCTGATAGATTTGATGAGTCTAATCCATAAAATTCAATCTCTAAATCATCTGCATGTCTGATCGGTTTTAATCCCAAGGGATCTAAATTTGCTTTTTGATGTCCTCTATTTCTATATGCTTCAATTACTTGAAATACTTTAGTTTGATTAACATTTGATTGAGTTTCCCCTGAAATATTTTGAATTGAAGGATTAACTTCGTCTTCTTTAAACCTTTTAATAACTTCTTGATGAGAAATTTCTTCATTTGAACCATTTACTTGAGGCAAGGAATCAAAATATATTTTCCAATCTTCAGGAATTGAAGAAGAGTCCTCTAAGTAAGACTCATATAGGGATTCCAAATATGCGCTTTGAGCACCTGCGGTATGAGAAGTTGACCGAAGATGTTCCATATTATTCATTTGTTATCCAGCCTTATCAGAGGTAATAATATTTTGGTTTTTTTTATTTGAAAGTAGCATTGACTTAATTTCACCAATTGCTTCATTAGGATTAAGCCCCTTAGGACAAACACTCACACAGTTCATGATCCCATGACATCTATAAACACTAAATGGATCAGATAGACTTTGAAGTCTCTCTGCAGTTTTTGTATCTCTCGAATCTGCAATAAACCTATATGCCTGTAAAAGAGCTGCCGGACCAACAAACTTATCAGGATTCCACCAAAAGGATGGGCAGCTTGTTGAGCAACAAGCACAGAGGATACATTCATAAAGACCATCTAACTTGTCTCTTTCTTCTGGTGATTGCAATCTCTCTCCAATATCAACAGGAGTATCGTTTTGAAGAAAGGGCTTAATCTTTTCATATTGAGCATAAAACTCAGTCATATCTACAACTAAATCTCTCACAACAGGAAGGCCTGGTAATGGTCTAAGATCTAGCTTATTTTTTTTGATAACTGATGATAATGGCGTGATACAAGCTAGGCCATTTTTTCCATTGATATTCATCCCATCAGAACCACAAACTCCCTCTCTACAAGAACGTCTATATGAAATGGTAGGATCCTTTTCTTTAAGCTGATTGAGCAGTTCTAACACCATTATGTCTCTTTTAGGCTTTTCAAATTCAAAACTTTGCATATAAGGAAATTTATCCTTTTCTGGATTGTATCTATATATATTGATGCTAATTGTCATTATTTTCTCTCAATAAGTTCTTACTTTTGGAGGAAATGCTTCAACTTGAGAAGGCTCAAAATTAACATGTCTTTTACCTAAAGATTTTGTTGTGGGATCATATAACGAATGGCATAACCAATTCTCATCGTCTCGATCAGGATAATCTTCTCTAGCATGCGCTCCTCTACTTTCAGTTCTTTGAAGAGAGGAAATAGCAGTTGCCTCAGCAACCTCAAATAAGTTTTGCAATTCTATAGCTTCTACTCTATTTGTATTGAATGCGGCGCTTTTATCTATTAAATGAAGATTCTCAATTTTTTCGCGTATACCATTCAAGGCAGCAACACCTTTTTCCATGTAATCGCCTCTTCTAAAAACACCAAAGTAATTCTGCATAACTTCTTGAAGTTCTTTTTTTACTGTTGAAACTTCATAACCTGATGAGGATTCATTTAATATATTTAAATTGTGAAGCGCTTTATCAATGTCATCTTTACCAGCATCTGCAACGCCGCCGCCAGACTTCATAGCTTGATTAATATGAATACCAGCGGCTCTTCCAAAAACAACCAAATCTAAAAGAGAATTACCACCAAGTCTGTTAGCACCATGAACTGAAACGCATGCAGCCTCACCTACTGAAAAAAGTCCTGGAATATATTCATCATTGGAGCTGCTTATTTTAAATGCTTGGCCATTAATATTTGTTGGGGTGCCACCCATCATGTAATGACATGTTGGAACTACTGGAATTGGTTCATAAACTGGATCGACAGCTGCAAAGGTTCTAGATAGTTCGCATATGCCTGGTAATTTTGCATTTAATACATCTGCTCCAAGGTGATCAAGCTTAAGAAATACATGATCTTTTTCATCACCGCATCCTCGCCCTTCAAGAATTTCTAAAACCATTGAACGAGCAACCACATCTCTTCCGGCAAGATCTTTAGCATTGGGAGCATATCGCTCCATAAATCTTTCTCCGTCTTTATTTATAAGATAGCCTCCCTCACCTCTACATCCTTCTGTAACTAGGGATCCAGCGCCATAAATTCCAGTCGGATGGAATTGCCACATTTCCATATCTTGCGCAGGGATACCTGCTCTAAGGGACATTCCAAGACCATCACCAGTGTTTATGAGGGCATTTGTTGTTGAGGAATATATCCTTCCAGCTCCTCCAGTTGCTAGGACAGTTGCTTGAGACTTTAGATACGCAACCTCTCCAGACTCAATAGAAAATGCAATTACTCCTGTAACTTCTTTTAATTGATTGAGAACCAAGTCAACTGCAAACCATTCATTTAGAAAATTAGATCCTTCTTTTACATTGTTCTGATATAGAGTGTGCAATAAAGCATGTCCTGTTCTATCTGCAGCAGCACATGTTCTCGCAGCTTGGCCACCTTTTCCAAAATCCTTAGACTGACCACCAAATGGCCGTTGATAAATTCTACCATTTTCAGTTCTAGAGAAAGGTAACCCCATGTGTTCAAGTTCAAAAACTGCTTTTGGTCCTTCAGAACACATATACTCGATTGCATCTTGATCTCCAATGTAATCTGATCCCTTAACAGTATCGTACATATGCCATCGCCAGTCATCTTGAGGATCAGCACTGGCAATTGCACAAGTTATGCCTCCTTGGGCTGAGACAGTATGAGACCTAGTTGGAAATACTTTTGAAACAACAGCTGTTTTTAATCCAGATTTGGCTAGTTCAAGAGATGTTCTCATTCCTGAACCGCCTCCACCAATAACCAAAACATCAAATTCAAGTGTTGTGATATTAGAAGAATTTAAAATATTCAAAATTTAACTCCAAATAATAAATAAAGTTGTTGTAACAATTAAAAAGCCCAGAGCTACAAATATGATTGTGTAGGCGCCTCTAATAAAATCTGCATATCTGATAAGAGTAGGACTTATAAATCCAAGTGTTCTTGAGGTGAAATAATCTGTGCCTACGGTCCACAAACCAATGAATGCATGAATGAGCATGAACAGAAAAGCAAAGGTAGTTGAAAATTGAAATAGTGATTGATTAGTGAATGAAACCCAAGCAACATAATCGATGGGCTTGTTAGTTAATATGAAGCTCAATATCCATAGCGAGTATCCCAGCACAAAAAGAGCTGATAAGCGAACAAGATAAAATAGTGTCGAACCATTCATATGTATAATCCCGACATTACAACAAAAAATAATAAAATCCAGATAAATAAAACAAGATATGAAGATAGCCTTGAGGTGATCAATGATTCCCCAATATGAATATCCTGAAGCAAGTGTCTAAATCCAGTTAATAGATGATAGAAATAAACAAGGAAGCTAAAAGTAACAAATGTTGAGAATAAATTAGGATTATTTAACATATTATAAACAAACATAAAATCATTATAACTTTTTGTTGAAAAGTATAGTAGATATAGGGCAAGAGGAAGAGTTACAAAAAAATTATATATTCCGGATAATCTATGCGTGATAGATATAAATGCAGATACAGGTAGCTTAATCTGCATTAGGTTAATAAATACTGGTCTATATACAGGCCTAATTTTATTTTGATTAGTAGACAAAAGTTCCTTTATTGCGTGGTATTAATTATATTGTAACAATTATTTAAGTTATATCCCAAACTATTTTTGTAGCGTGATTTGAAATTATATGAGATTAATTGTCAATAAATAAAAAAAGTTTGTTTTTAAAGGGTTTAAAGACTATACATTAAGTAGCTAAACTACAAATATTTAATATTACTTATTTTTTTTTGTATATTTTACAAGACGTTTTTTCTTTTTAATTTGCCTGGAAGTTAATTTATTTTTTTTACCGTCATATGGATTATCGCCCTTTTTAAAACTGATCTTAAGTTCTATGCTTTTTAGATTAAGCTCATTCCTGAAAGAATTGATCAAATATTGTTTAAAATTTAATGGGATTTTAGAAGAAAAATTAGAGTGAATTATCAATTTGGTAGGGTGTATTCCGCCAAAATGAACATATCTCATTTTAATCTGTCTTCCAGATATGGTTGGAAGATTGATTGAGCTTGTGAATTTCTTAAGTAATTTATTTAAGCGTCCAGTAGAAAAATTAGTTTTTGCCAGTTTGTTTACCCTTAAAAGCGTTCTAAAAAGTATTTTGAAACCATTTTTATGTAATGCAGAAATTTTAATTACATGCAAATTACTTAAAGCAGAATTTTGAAATTTTTTTGTCTCTATTAATTGATGGATATCTGTTTTCGATAATTCATCAATTTTATTTAGAGCTACAATTACCGGCTTACCATAACTTCTTACTAGATTTAAAATCCTGAGATCTTGATCTACAACTCCATTTGTAGCATCTATCAACATTAACACGATATCTGATTCGTCAACTGAATGCATAGCTCTTACATATGAAAAATACTCAACGGCCTGACTTTGTTTAAATTTTTTCCGAATTCCAGCAGTATCAATAAAAATGAAATCCTCTTCATTAAAAGAAAACGGGACATGAATAGAATCTATAGTTGTACCAGGTATATTAGATACAATTAAACGGTTTTGTTTTGTAAATTGGTTTATAAAAGTTGATTTACCAGCGTTTGGCCTACCAATTACAGCAATTTTTGTTCCATTATTCTCATCGTATTCTTCAGCCAAATGATCAAATTGTTTTGCAATTTGAATTTGCAGTTCTTTGAGTCCTCTTGAATGCTCAGCACTAATTTCAATTATGTCAATTACTCCTTTTTGCATTAAATCGTGTTTTGCATTTGATTGTTTTTTTATATCAATTTTATTTAATACAACAAAAAAATTTTTATTCATTTTGCGAATAACTTGAAGTAAATTGATGTCATCAAGTGTTAACTCTTCTGAGGCATCAATAACTAACAATAAAAGATTAGAATCTTCTGCAGCTATAATTGCCTGTTTTGTGATCGCCTCAGTGAATTCAGTAACCTCTGAACCAATACCGCCTGTATCAATTATTAAATAACGATGATCTTTAATAGATAGATACCCAAAATTTCTGTCTTTTGTAAGACCAGAATAATCTGAAACAATTGCGTTTCGTGTTTTTGTTAACTTGTTAAATAGAGATGATTTACCAACATTTGGTCTGCCAAGAATTGCTATGGAATTTAACATTATTCAAATACATTTTAAAAAGAAACTGCAACTATATTAGATTCTTGATCGATTACATATGCAAGATTTCTAAACGATACTATGCTAACAATTGGATTACCAGACACCTTTCTTCTTCCTACAGTCATACCTGTCAAAGTGTTAATAACATGTATGTACCCTTCTAAATCACCCACAAGCATCAAGTTGTCATACATGGATCCATTTGAAAGTTCTCTGCGAAGATATTCTTCTGAACTCCATGAAGGAGATAAATTTGTCATTGAAAAAGATAGTATTGAGCCATCATCTTGGATCACCATGAGCATATTGTTACCAATAACAGGAGAATGGAAAGAAGATGCTTCTGCATTCCAAACAGGTCTTTTTTGAGCAAGATCAAATGCTGTTAATCTACCTTGGTAATTTGTAGCAAAAATTAATTGCTGAGCTATAACTGGCGATGAATCAGAATCAATTAAATTTTCTAGTTCAGATGTGCCTTCAACAAAAGATATTGGCCCATCCCAAAGAAAATATCCTGTATCTAAATCAAATGCTCCTATTCTGCCATTATCGAAAGTTGAGTAAACAATATTATTTTCAATAATAGGTTCGCCTGTTCCTCGAACGGTAAGTGCCGGTAATTGAGATCTAAATGACCACTTTTGCTCGCCAGTTAAGCTATCTAAAGCTACTAATTCTCCTGCTGAATTCTTAACAATTATCAATGAGGGAGAAATGACTCCATTGATTAGAATTTCTCCTCCAACACTTTTTTCCCATAAGGTTTCTTTGGTAATTGAATCTATAGCTATCACAAAACCATTGGTATCAGAAACAATGATCTTACCGAAACCAGATGCAGTTCCAGCAGACAAATTTCTTTTTAGATCTATTTCCCAATTAATTTTGCCAGTACTTGGATTAATCGATACAAGATTACCATCAGGGTCAGCTACAATCATTTCGTCAGAATAGAAAGATGGTACAAATGATCCTAGATCATTTTCGCCATTAAAAGATCTTTTCCATTTAACCTCTATTGGGTATTGATTTTGTATCTTTGTCAGCTTGACAGGTTCAGCAGTCTCTTCCTCTGCATCGTCCGACCAAAAAGCAAGTGTTGAGCATGATGAGATAAAAAATAGCGTAATTGCAAAAACTATATTTATTTTCATTTCTTATAACTCAATGGAATTTATTTTTATATTAAGAATAGATTTTTGCGATTCATTACGAGCATTTTCTATTGCTAATTCATATTGCTCCATTGCAAGCTCCTCTTTTTTCAAACCAACAAGAGCGTCACCTTTTATCTCATAAACCATTGGATGTTCTGAATTTGAAGCAAAAGAATCTAAAACTTTTAGGACATTGGTGAAATTCTTATTGCTTAACTCGATTCTTGCAATATTAATTTTAGCTACTGAATTAAGTACATCATTTCCAAAATAACCCGAGGTATCATCTAAAAGTAGTCTAAAATTTTCTAATGCCTCAGAAAGATTCCCCTGTCTAGCTAGATTTGAACCATTAATCATAATAGCTAGTTGCGCATAGCCCGTACCTGAAAAAGTATCTTGCAATTCATCAAAAATCTCTCTTGCGCTTTCATTATTAGATTCAAGAGCTGTTAACCAAGAGTCATATATTGTTGCAGCATCAGAATTTCTTTTTTCCTTGTATGACTGAAAACTGATTATAGAAATTAAAGAAATGAATATTATTGCAAGTGAAGACAATATAATCGTCTTATAGTCCTTAAAAAAATTTATAACAGCGGCAAATCTTTCTTCATCTGAATTGTACTCTGCCATGACTTCTCCTAAAGATTGATATATTGGTTGATCAACTCTTGCACGCTTAGTATTTCTTGCTCACCTTTTTCACGCAGATCTTTCCATATAACTTGGTTGTTCTTTGATTCTTGTTCACCAATAATTACTGCAAAGCTACATCCAGATTTGTTAGCTTTTCTAAGTTGAGATTTTATACTTCCATTACTCAAAAAAGTATTAAGACTAATAGAATTATTGGCTAATCTTAAATCATTGGCTATTTTATATGTTTTTTTATTAATCTGCTCTTCACTGACAATAAATCCAACTTTTATTTTTTGAGATAAATCATCCATGTTTATTAGCTGCACAATTCTTTCTACACCAATTGCAAAACCAATAGAATGCATATCTTTGCCACCAAGTTGATTTGAGAGATTGTCATATCTCCCTCCACCAAGAAAAGCGTCTTGCGATCCAAGCTCTTTAGAAACTGTTTCAAAGACAATTCCAGTATAGTAGTCTAATCCTCTTACTAATGATTGATCAATTTGAATATCACATTGATCTTTAAAAGCGCTCACAAGACCTTCTAAAAATACTTTAGACTCCTCAGATATGAAGTCTTGATATTTAGGAGCATTTTTTAATAATTCTATGGTAGACGATTCTTTTGAATCCAAAATTCTTAAAGGATTAGAACCAAGTCTTGCTTTGTCTTTTTCATGCAATTCATTTACATTTGGCTCAAGAAATTTAACAAGAGATTTACAAAAACTCTCTTTTGCATCCGCATCACCAAGATGGTTTATCTTAAGAGTATATTCGCTAATGCCTAATGATTGATTTATCTGCAGAATCATAGATATTAACTCATGGTCTGCAGCTCCTTCATCAAACCCAAGATATTCGACTCCTATTTGATGAAACTGCCTAAATCTTCCCTTTTGAGGTCTTTCATATCGAAACATTGGCCCTTGATACCACACTTTATGTTTATCTTGCTCTTGCTTTTTTTGAATAATTGCCCTGATGATGCTGGCAGAACCTTCTGGTCTCAGACTGATACTTTCTTTATTACGATCTAAGAAAGAATAAAGTTCTTTGTTGACAATATCAGATGAATTACCCACTGATCTTGAAAAAAGTTCTGTAGATTCTAACAAAGGGGTTCTGATTTCATTAATGTCGAAAGAATGAAAGATTTGAAAGAGCTTTGATTCAAAGTAATGCCATTTTTCTAGATCCTCGGGAAATAGATCAGGCATGCCTCTTAATGATTGAATTTTCAATGTTTAACCTTTAACAATTATTTCAACAGCATTTTTCTTTTGGAGTTGTTCTTTCACTTGCTCTTCTATTGTATCAACAAGTTTTTCATTTGAAATTTTCTTTGAGGGTAATCCATCAACGTATAATAAATTGCTAGGTCCTCCAGTTAAACCAACGTCTGCTGCCTTTGACTCACCAGGACCGTTTACATAACAACCAATTATTGCAACCTCCAGATCTTCAGAAATTCCCTCAAACCTTGTTTCTAATTCATTAACCACCTCAATAACATTGAAGTTCTGCCTAGAACAACTTGGACAAGCAACGATTCTGATACCTCGACTCCTTAAATTGAGGCTTTTTAAAATGTCCCAGCCAATTTTAACCTCATCCACTGGATCAGAAGCCAAAGACACTCTGACAGTATCTCCAATACCCTCTGATAGAAGCATACCTAAACCAATAGAGGATTTAACTGAACCCGCTCTATAACTTCCTGATTCGGTAATTCCAAGATGTAATGGTTGATCTAGCAGTTCTGAAATCTTCCTATAACTTTCAACAGTCATTTGAATATTTGATGCTTTTAAACTGAGCTTAAAATTGGAAAAATCATGCTTATCCAAAATATCTACATGTCGCAAGGCCGATTCAACCAAAGCATCAGAATTTGGTTCTCCATATTTTTTCTGGAGGTCCTTTTCAAGAGAGCCAGCATTCACTCCTATTCTTATTGGAATATTATTATCAGTAGCAGCTTGTATTATTTCTTTAACTTTTGCTTCTTTACCTATATTACCTGGATTAATCCTGAGGCAATCCGCAGAATCAGCTACAAGCAAAGCAATTTTATAGTCAAAGTGAATATCTGCAACTAAAGGAATTGATACAGAGCCTTTGATTTTTTTAAATGCCTTTGCGCATTCATTATCAGGAACTGAAACTCTTACAATGTCAGCACCAGCTGCTTGCAATTGTTCAATCTGATTAACAGTTGCTTGAACATCAGCAGTATTTGTATTTGTCATGGATTGAACAGATATTGGATGATCGCCACCAACACCGACATCACCGACAAATATATGATCAGTTTTTTTTCTTTTTATCCAAGAATTATTCATTCATCAAGCTCTATTGAATAAACATTAACATTGCTTTCATTTGAATCAAGTTTATCTGTATACAAGAAATCATTGATCTGATTATTTAACTCATTTATTTCAGATTTAAGACTTTGCTCTGGTTCAACATTCAATTCTAATGAGTCTGGCATTACTGGATTTGTAGAGGTTTCATCACTTTTTTCTTCAATAGAATCACCTAAAATCACAAGAAAAATAATTGCAATTAAAGTGATAACAACTAAAAGAGAAGAAAATATTTTATTTTTCTCTAAAAAAGGCTCCGGATGATTTCTCAATTTTTCTTCTCTTTCAGCCTTTTCAATTAAATCTAAATTAAAAATATCAAAAAACGTTGCCTCTATTGAGAGAAAGTTAGCGTATTTTTCGAAATATTTTAGTGCGTATGTTCTTGCAGGAAAAACTGAATAGTCTCCTGATTCTATCGCCCTGATATATTCAATATTGATAACTGCTTCAATTGAAACTTCAGTTAGGCTTAAAGATTTCTGCAATCTAGCGTCCTTAAAAATTTTGCCTACTTTTGCAGTTTGAGCTGATTTGAGGTTCATGACGTATTAATAAGATTAATTGAATTCCCTGTATTTTTTCCTCTAATACTCTTAGTAAGCTTGCCAACAAGTTGGCCACAAGCTCCATCTATTGCATCACCTCGGGTTATTCTTAAAGTCGTGATCATTCCTTTTTGTATTAGAAAATCTTTAAATGCTTGAATAGTGTTATCGGAAGATCTTGAATAATTGCTGCCATCAAAGGGATTAAAAGGAATCAGATTTATCTTACATGAGACTCCTTTTAATACTTTCACTAACTCTTTAGCATGCTCTATTGAATCATTCACTCCTTCAATTAATATGTATTCAATGGTTATTGTATGTCGCTTACTTTTATCTTTAAGGTACTTTTTACATGAATTCAACAATTGATCTAATGGATATTTTTTGTTTATGGGTACTATTTCATTTCTAAGGGTATTATTTGCGGCATGCAAAGAAATGGCTAGAGAAACGTCAGTTCTTGATGAGAGCTTATCTATTTCAGGAACTATTCCAGATGTACTGAGGGTAATCCTTCTTTTCGATAAACCATAAGCATTTTGATGCTGCATTAAACTTATTGAATCTAAAACAGGTTCAATGTTAAGAAGAGGTTCTCCCATGCCCATAAATACAATATTTGAAATTGGTTGAGCAAATTCTTCATTGAAATTTGCTAACCATAGCTGACCTATAATTTCAGCACTCGACAAATTTCTTTCAAAACCCTGATGGCCGGTAGCGCAAAAAGTACATTGCAATGCGCATCCTGCTTGAGAAGATATACATAAAGTGAGCCTTTTCTTTTCCGGTATTTTTACCATTTCTATCATTGATCCTGAATCAAGTTTAATTAAATATTTTTTAGTGCCTTCAGGTGAAGTCAAGCATTCTTCAATTATTGGTGGTTTTATCTCTGCAACTTCCAAGAGTTGGTTTCTTAGGTTCGCACTAAAGTCAGTCATTTCGTCAAAATCAATAACTCCCCTTTGATGAACCCATTTCATAAATTGCGAAGCCTTGAAATTTGGTTCACCTAATGAATTAAAAAAATTAACTAAAGAATCATGAGTTAATCCTAATAAGTTAATTTTTTCTTTTGACACTTACTTAAAAAATCTCACTATCGTCAAAAAAGTAAGAAATCTCCCTAGATGCACTTTCCACTGAGTCAGATCCATGTACTGCATTTGCATCAATTGTTTCAGCAAAATCAGCTCTAATGGTTCCTGATTCTGCCTCACTTGGATTAGTGGCTCCCATTAAATCTCTATTTTTTAAAATAGCATTCTCTCCCTCAAGGACTTGAACAAAAACTGGAGCTGATGTCATATATTTAACAAGATTTGCAAAAAAGGGCTTTCCATCATGCTCAGCGTAGAATCCTGCAGCTTTGTCTTGGTCCATGTGAATTAACTTTCCTGCAACAACCCTAAGGCCGTTACTCTCAAATCTATCAATAATTTTGCCAATAATATTTCTTGACGTTGCATCGGGTTTTATGATCGATAATGTACGTTGGATTGTCATAGAGTGATTCCTAATTTTTGCGACATTATAGTTTAGTTAGTCTAATTCATCTATCCAAGCCATTTGAATAGCTTCTAAAATTTTCTCATTTGAACTATTCGGGTCACCAATGAAGTGATCCAGGTTGCATATTTTTTTATGCAAATCAGGAAAACTTATCCACTGAGGATCAATTTCAGGAAAGTTTTCACACAATTCTATAGCAATTTCTTGTATGTCTGTCCAATTAATTTCCATTAGTGGTCTTCGGAAACCAGGTTAATGGTGTATTTTGGAATTCTAATGACTGTCATCTCATCAACAGGATATGCCTGACAGCCTAATCTAGAATTTTGCTCAAGCCCCCATGCTTTATCAAGCTGATCCTCTTCCTCATCAGAAGCATCCTCTAAATTATTAAAACCGTCTTCAATAATGATATGGCATGTTGTACATGCACAAGACATTTCACACGCATGCTCGATCTTAATCTTACTTCTTAGGCATGCCTCTAAAATACTTTCGCCAGGAAGGGCTTCTATAATAGCACCCTCAGGACAAAATTCTTCGTGAGGTAAAATTTTTATTTTTTTTTTACTTGGGAAGTAACTTCAGAACTAAAGTTTTTATCACTGTCCACAGTGAAACTCTCTCCACATCCACAAACTGAAGTTGCATTTGGATTATGGAATTTAATACCTTTGTTAAAGCCATCTTCTTCATAATCGACTTTACTACCTTTTAGAAATTCAAAGCTTTTTGGATCAATTAAAAATGTACAATCATCGTGCTTGATTACTGTATCATCGTGAGCATGAGTTTCTTCGTATTCAAAAAAATATTCATATCCTGAACATCCAGCTTTCTTCACACCAATTCTGATGGATTGATTTACTTTTTCTTTTTTAAGCAATCCAGAAAAGTGTGAAATCGCTACATCGGAAAATTGAAGTTGCTCAGGCTTAAATTTATCCATATTTAACTACTGCTTTTGCTCAAAGTCATCTATTGCCTGTCTAATAGAATCTTCTGCTAAAACAGAACAATGAATTTTTATTGGAGGAAGCTCTAATGCCTCAGCAATTTCAACATTCTTTATTTCTCTAGCTTCCTCAAGAGTTTTACCGATGAGCATATCAACTATTTCACTTGATGATGCAATAGCTGAACCACATCCATATGTTTTAAATTTGACATCTTTAATAACGTGAGTATTGCCTTTAGATTCGCACTTTATTTGCAACTTCATAACATCACCGCATGCAGGTGCGCCAACCATTCCGGTACCAACATTGGCTTCTTTAGGATCGAACCTTCCTACATTGAATTTTTCAGGCTCATTAAGTGTTTTTTCGAACTTATCAATTACTTTTCTACTATATGCCATAAATACCTCCCAATATTTAATGGGTTTGCCATTCAACTGTATCTAGATCAACCCCATCTAAATACATTTCCCACAATGGAGATAACTCTCTAAGCCTATCAACAGCGTGGTTAATCAAAGATAATGTATAATCTACATCCTCTTCAGTGGTAAATCTTCCAAAAGAAAAACGAATTGAGCTTGATGCAAGCTCATCTTTTCTTCCAAGCGCTCTAAGAACATAGGATGGCTCCAAACTTGCGGAGGTGCAAGCCGATCCTGAGGATACAGCAATGTCTTTCAAAGCCATAATTAATGATTCTCCTTCAACATATGCAAAGCTAATATTTAATATATTGCTAACTTTATTATTCATATCGCCATTAACATAAATTTCCTCAATCTTGGAAACAGAATCATAAAACTTGTTATGTAATGACTGTACTTTTTTTATATCCCTATCCATTTCCTCTTTTGCAATCCTAAATGCTTCTCCCATTCCAACAATCTGGTGAGTAGCCAAAGTGCCAGATCGCATACCTCTTTCATGACCACCACCATGAATTTGAGCTTCAATTCTTACACGTGGCTTCCTTCGAACAAATAATGCTCCCACTCCCTTAGGCCCATATGTTTTATGAGCTGAAAATGACATTAAATCTACAGGAAGAGTGGTTAAGTCAATTGGTACTTTGCCAGTACTCTGTGCAGCGTCTACGTGAAAGAATATTCCTTTTTCTCGAGCAATTTTTCCAATGCTTTCCAAATCATTAATTGTGCCTAGTTCATTATTAATATGCATAATTGAAATCAAAATAGTATCTTCTCTTATTGCATTCAAAATAGCTTCGTCAGTTATAAGACCACCCTCGTTTGGTTCTAAGTAAGTAACTTCAAAACCATCTCTTTCTAATTGTCTGCATGGATCTAAGACCGCTTTATGTTCTATCTTTGACGTAATAATATGTTTACCTTTAGATTGATAAAAATTTGCTATTCCTTTTATAGCTAAGTTATCGGCCTCAGTAGCACCAGAAGTCCAAACTATTTCTCTAGGATCGCAGCCAACTAAATTTGCGACATGAGATCTTGCTTCCTCAACAGATTCCTCAGCCTTCCAACCGAATTTATGCGAACGTGATGCAGGATTTCCAAAATTACCATCTAAAGTTAAATGATCAGATATTTTTTTTGCAACTCTTGGATCAACAGGTGTCGTAGAAGCATAATCCATGTAAATCGGTAGTGTAACTTTTGTGCTCATGATTGAATTTCCTTAAGAGTTATATGGGGCCTCTCAGGCTTTTCTACAAGATCTATAATTGATATTTCACTTAAAAAATTATCAACTACATTATTTAAGTCATCCCACAGCTTGTGCGAGTTACACTTATTACCAAAATGACATGTTGAAGTACCTGAGCAATTGGTTGAGTCTAGATTTTCTTCAACTGCTTCCATAATTTTTTTGATGGTTATATTTTTGGGGCTTGTGGCATATACATATCCGCCCTTTCTGCCTCTAACACTCTTCACAATGCCTGCTATTCTAAGTTTTCTGAATAATTGCTCAAGATATGTCAGATTGATGCCCTGCCTAGCTGAGATATCTTTTAAAGAGACAGGAGAATCATAAGCAGATGAATATTCTAGGTCTGCCAAAGCATTAACTGCATAGTGGCTTTTAGTTGTAAAATTCATGCAGGTATTATCAATACCTGAGTAAATTAGTCAAGTTTAATTTGCATTCCAAGGCGTTCGCCAACTTCTCCATACGTTTCAATAACATTTCCAAGGTCTTGACGAAATCTATCTTTATCCATTTTTGTAAGGGTATCTTTATCCCATAAACGACAACCATCGGGCGTAAACTCGTCAGCAAGCAACATCTTTTCATCAAGTTTTCCAAACTCTAATTTATAGTCAACTAAAATTAAATTAGCTTCCATAAAAAAATCTACCAAAATATTATTTATTTTCAGGGTTAAGTCCCTCATTGCATCTGCATCTTCTTGAGTAGCCCATCCAAACGACTCAATATGATGATCATTAATTAATGGATCACCAAGATCATCATCCTTTAGAAAAAATTCAAATAATGGTGGATCAAGTATCAGGCCATCCTCAATTCCCAATCTTTTACATAATGAGCCTGTTGCCCTATTCCTAACAACACATTCAATTGGAAACATTTCTAATTTATAAACAAGGGATTCATGATTGGATAACAATTTTATAAAATGTGTTTCTATTCCTTTCGATGCAAGAAACTCCATGACAAATGCATTAAATTGATTATTAACCTTCCCTTTGTTGTCTAAAGCCTCAACTTTTTTGCCATCAAAAGCAGATGTGTCATCTCTAAACTCCATGATTAACTGATCAGGCTCATTGGTGGTATATAAAGATTTAGCTTTTCCGGTGGTAATTTGCGATATTTTTTCCATAATATTTAACTTAGTAATTCATTAATTTTAGATATTAAAGCCTCAGCTTCTTCTTCAGAACCATCCAAAGCCTCAACATAAATGTTAGTTTTTCCATTCAAGACTTCAAGCTTTATTTTAAATTCAGCTTCTTCCCCTAGCAATAGGGAAGTATTATTTTCATCATTATTAAAATTAAGAAATGAAAACCAGCCCTCTTCTTCAGTCTCCACAGCATAACTTACAAAAAATAATCCATTGTCTCTGTCAATATCATTTGAGGTAATTTTTCCTGCATCTAACGCTCTGCTTACTGCCGACCAGGCTCTATCGAATCCAAGATTTAACTCTATGATTGTTTGATCATTTAAATTAAAAATTTTAGTTTTCTTTCGATCATTTAAATTTTGTGCTGCTAAAGATGTTCCAGAAAAAGAAGAAACTGAACTAGCAAAAAACTGAACTATATCGCTTAACTGATCTTGTATAAATTCTGGATCCTGCACTAACGCTTCAGATGGATCTGTGGCAAAAGTTGAAAGGAATATTTCGGTTGATGCTTCCTTTATACCATGCTCAATTGTAACTTTAAAATTTATATTATCTGAAAATTCAACAAGTATTACTCCTGTATCAGGATTTGCATCTATGATATTTAAAGAAAGTGCTTCAAAATAATTTTTAGCTATGGGCCATGAAGTTGAAGGGAGAGTCTCCACATAGACCCACATAAGCTCACCTAATCTACGAAGTTGAATCTCATTAGACTCACCTGAAGAAAAAATTTGCCGAGGAGCTGGAATATTTTGAACCTCAACAAAATTTTCATTTAAACCAATCGGAGGATAATGATCATCTTTTTGTATTTTAGTACTATCATTTTTTGGCAGAGTAAGATCCTCTGACAATTTCTCATCAAAAAAATCATTTTTAGTTTCAGGAAAAAACCCTTCTGGCCCAGTTATATATGAACAACTCGTAAACCAATAAATTAAAAATAAAGAAGAAAAAAAATTAAGATTTTTCATATTAATTCTAATTTTGATAATTCATTGGAAATTTCCTCATGAAAAACTTTATTTAAAGAAACGAGTGGGAGTCTAATTCCAGAATCAATTTTTTTCATTTTCTCTAGTGCCCATTTTACAGGAATTGGATTAGATTCAACGAATAAAAGGTCATATAGATTAAGAAATCTTTTGTTTAGATCGATTGCTTTACTAAATTCTTCGCTCAAATTAAATTTACAGATCTGAGAAATATCTTTAGGAACGACATTTGCAGCAACTGAGATTACTCCGTCAGCTCCCTTTTCCATGAATAAATTAAAAGTTGGGTCATCTCCAGATAGTATTGAGAAGTTTTTTTTATCTTTTAATTTTTCTTTAATTTCAAGAAGTTCATGCATTCTTTGCTCGTCATCTACTGCCTCTTTGATCCCGATAATATTCTGATGATCAGATAGACGAAAGACTGTTTCAGGCTTCAAGTCACATGCTGTTCTCGAAGGAACGTTATACAAAATTTGGGGAATATTGACTGCATCAGCAATTTTTAAATAATGTTTGAATAGGCCTTCTTGATTAGGTTTATTATAATAAGGTGTTACAACTAATGCATAATCAGCTCCAAGGTTAAAAGCTGTTTTGGTTAGTTCTATGGCTTCCTGTGTCGAATTAGCTCCTGTTCCCGCAATTACAGGAACTCTTCCGTTGGAATATTCTATTGTCTTCTCAATAATTTCTAGATGCTCCACAACATTGACAGTAGCTGATTCACCAGTTGTTCCAACAGAAACGATTCCACTTATACCATCTTTGATTTGCCATTCAACAAGATCCTTTAATGATCCATAGTCCAACTCACCATTTGGGAGCATTGGGGTAACTAAAGCTACAAAACTTCCTTGAAGGGGTTGCATCATCATTGTTTTCAGTAAAAAATAAAACTATACACTTTTTAAGGAAATTATGGCTAAAAATCTAGAGGGAAAGAAATGTCCCAAATTTGTGGCAGACGCTACAAGCGATAAAACTATTTCAAATAACACATTTAATGATCAAAACTTTGTAATATATTTTTATCCAAAAGACTCTACACCGGGTTGTACTACAGAAGGTCAAGAATTTAGGGACAGTTACGAAAAATTTAAAAAATTGAATACTGAAATATTAGGCGTCTCAAGAGAGTCAATTAAATCTCATGAAAATTTTAAGTCTAAACAAAATTTTCCATTTGAACTTTTATCAGATCCAGATGAGAAAGTTTGCAAAGCATTTGATGTAATGAAACTAAAATCAATGTATGGAAGAGAATATATGGGAGTTGACAGAAGTACATTTATTGTAGATACAAAGGGTAAAATAATTAAGGAATGGAGAGGCGTAAAAGTCAAAGGACATGTTGCGGAAGTATTGGACGCGGTAAAAGAGCTTACTAAATAAAAAAGTTTGCTAAATCTTTTTAGGCCAAGAATTCCAAATAGCTTTTATTAAAGTTGCTATTGGGATTGCAAAAAAAATACCCCAAAAACCAAATAATCCACCAAAAACAAATACTGCTAGCATTATTATCACTGGATGCAATTTCACTGCATCTGAAAATAATAAAGGAGAGAGAAGATATCCATCTAATATTTGTAATAATATATATGCTCCTATTAATAGCCAAAAATCAAAAGTAATGCCAAATTGAAGCAAGCCAACTGCAGCAACCGGAATGGTTACAGCAAATGCTCCAATAAATGGTATCAGGACTGAAAATCCAACTAAAACTGATAAAAGTGCAATATATTCCAATCCAAATAGAATAAATGTAAAAGCTGCAGCACAGCCAACAATGACAATTTCAATTGCCTTGCCTCTTGTATAATTGCTTAACTGCTGATCCATTTCAATCCATACACTCTTAAGCATTTCTCTTTCTTTGGGTAGAATTTTTAGAAATCCAGAAATTATTTCAGCCCTATCAAATAAAAAGAAAAAAACTAAAATTGGAAAAAGTATTAAGTTTATTGCTATTGTTGCAGTGTTTTGGATGCCCGCTATCGAGGCTTGAAGAAAGTTTTGTGAAATATCTGTAATTTGGCCTGAAAGGCTTTGTAAAAATGCAGTAATTTGATCTGATGATACTAAATCAGGATAATTTTGAGGAATATTTTGAATGAAAATCATTGAAGAATTAACCCATTTTGGAATTTCTAGAATCAATGATTGAGTTTGTTGATAGACTAATGGAGCTAGCCAAAGTATCAACGCAATGCCAAGTAATAAGAATAATCCATATGTAAGTACTAACGATATATTGCTGCTAAGACCAGTGATCTCGAGCCTTTTCTGCATACCAACCAATAAATATGCAAAAATTATACTTATCAGAAAAGGGGTGAGTATATTACCTAGGAAAAATAGTATAAAAAAAGCAACGATTAAAAGGATTGCAAAAACTAAAGTCTCCTCATTAGAAAATATTTTTTTTAATAAATTATTTAGATCTTCAAGCACTTTTTATATTTAATTTTGTCATTAAAATGGTATGTTAATTGAAATTACTTAATAGTGTAAGCTTTCAATCAATTCAATAATTTAAGAAATGCTTCATAAAATTTATCTTCTAATTCTGTTTATACTCTCTACACCTTTGCTTGCGCAGAACAAAGACCTCAATTTACCAGAACTAGGTGATAGAGTCTCTGGAGTTATTTCCCTAGAACAAGAAAGAATCCTAGGGCAAGGATTCCTAGAACAAGTCTATGCTCAAGCACCGTTAATATATGATCCAATTATTCAAGAATATACTGAGCTACTCATATACAGACTTTCAGAAACATCTCAAGTGGAGGATAGAGAATTTTCAATTGTTCTAATTGATGACAAATCGTTAAATGCTTTTGCAGCACCAGGAGGGATAATTGGGGTAAATGGTGGCCTGTTCTTAAATGCTGATAATGAGGCACAACTTGCTTCTGTCTTAGGCCATGAATTAGCACATTTAAGCCAAAGGCATTTTGCAAGAAATGTATTACGTGGAAGAGACTCAAATTTGGCATCATCATTAGTGATGATATCAGCCATTGCCTTAGCAATAGTTTCTAATAATCCTACAGCTTTTATTACTGGTCCAGCCGCGCTTGCTCAACAACAACTCAGATACAGTCGAATATTTGAACGCGAGGCAGATAGATATGGATTTAATAATATAATTGCTGCGGGCTATGATCCCAAAGCAATGGGAGAAATGTTTGAAAATATGGCAAAAATTCGTAAATTATCTGGTGATAACCCTCCTGAATTTTTATTAACCCATCCTGTGACCTCATCAAGAATAAGCGATGCTTTTAATGCAGCAGATCAATTAGAAATTACAGGAGGTAAAAAAAATACACTCAATTTTGAGTTAATCAAAGGAAAATTGAAAGCGAGGTATAACGCTACTTCGCCACAGGCAGCCATGAGGTACTTTGAATCAATATATAAAAATAATCCCTCAAATGAAAATACCTTTGCTTATATTGCTTCGCTAAAATCAAGTGGAAATTTTCTGGAAGCAACCAATTTGAATAATCAATTATTAGAAAAATTTCCAAAGAATTTAATTTTGAATATTACTAAAGCAGAAATATTACTCTCTGCTCAACAATATGATCGTGCGGAGGTATCCATAGAAGAGGTATTAAGAATCTCGCCAAGGAACTATCCTGCTTCGATAGTAAAGGCTAAAATTTTAAGTGCAAAAAATGAATCAATTAAAGCTGAAGAAATTTTAAGGGATTTACTAATTAAAAAAAATAAGGATCCTGGTATTTGGATTCAACTTTCTGAGATTCAGAGATCAGGCAAGAACATTGTCGGTTATCATTTAAGTAAAGGAGAATATTTCTTATTAATTGGTGATTTTCAAAATGCATTAAATCAATTTCAATTTGCGTTTGGACTCTCTGGTCATTCTTTTCAAACCTCAGAAACCATTCTTACAAAGATAAAATATGCAAAAGAAAGAATTGCTAACAAAAAAGGTTTTTAAGGGGATATTTTTGCCTTGAGAGCAATCTTTAATCCCAAGAAAGAAAGAAAACCTGCAAAGGGAATTGCTATTAATGGGATGTAAAAAAAAGCAATTCCAAAGGTTTTTGAAAATAGAGTTATAAAGCCGCTACCAGAAAAATCACCCATTCTTACCAAAAAAGTATCAAACATAACCGAAGATTTATAACGATCCATTTTCTTCAAATAAGTAAAAACTACCTCTCTTGTAGGTTTATTAATTCCATATTCAAAGATTCGCAAAACAATAGTTATAAAAAATACATACCCAATCGTTGGATTTAAGAAATAACCAACAAAGGCTCCAATAAATATTAATCCATAAAACATTAAAATTATTCTTGGAGTTGCTAGTCTTATAATTGCCGCAGTAAGAAAAAATTGGGTTATAAGCGTAAGCAATGTTACTGTTTGCTCAATATTACTAAAGAAGATAATTCTATCTCCTCCATCCGATGACCAAGAGTTAATAATTTGAATTGATGTTATCCAATGAATTGTCATCATTGCTGTCCATAGGTACATGTATAAACCTATTGATCTAATTTGAGAAGAAGAAATTAAATTTTTAAAACCATCAAGACTATTTCCTCCGGCAGCTTCATTTATGCCTTCTACAAATGAGAGACGATTTAATAAAATCAAGCCTGTTATTAAAGCTGATATAAGAAAAAAGATTGCAATAAGTATAAAAAAAATAATTCCTGACTCATTGAATGTTACCGCTAGTTGTTTAGAAATCTCAGAACCTAAAAAAGCTCCTATTGATCCTCCTGCTGCAATAACGCCGAAAACATTTGTTGCTCCATCTCCTCTAAACAAATTAATAATTACTACCCAAAAAATTGAGACCACAAAAAAAGAATAAACATTACACCAAACATAAAAAATTCGACTTAACCAAATGGCATCGGAGAGATCGAAAACCTCCCATAAGATGATAAATATTAACAAGTTAGCAATAAAAAATAGATAGCATCCTGTCAGCACACTTCTAAGGTTTTTACGAGATGCAAGCCATGAATAAATTGGATTTAACAACAGCATCACCAATGCTCCGATCCCTAACAAATATGGAAGAATGTCAGAGTTCTGAACTGCCATTTCATTTCTAACAGGTCTTAAGATATACCAAGAACATAAAACCAAAAAGAAAAAAAATCCCGCAATTGCTGAGTTTTTAGTAAAAGACAATGAGATTTTTTGAAAAAATACTCTAGCTGAACTCATTTGTAACAAAATTAATTTAACGATTTAGTTGAATGGTGGGTCGCACAGGATTCGAACCTGTGACCAATTCGTTAAAAGCGAACTGCTCTACCAGCTGAGCTAGCGACCCAGAAAAGGAATTCATAAAAAGTGTGATTATTCCATATTTTCCAATAACTGCAAGGCTAAAGAAGAAGCAGAATTTTCAGGAAATGATTGAATTACGTATTGATATTTAATTTTTGCTGCATTTAATTCGCCCGACATCATTAAGATATCTCCAATTTTTTTATGAGCTAGTGGGGTTCTCCAGTGATCAGGATAATTTGCAGCCAATCTTTGAAAAAATTGCTCGCTTTCTTCAAGGTTAGATTCTAGCAATGAAATCTCTCCTAGCCAAAACAAACTCAGAGGTATCTTCTCTTGATCATTAAAGTTATCTGCTAAGTAATTAAATGATTGCTTAGCATTATAAAAATCTTTTTCATTAAGGTTTGTTATGGCCTCATCATACACCTCTTCGATGCTTTTTGAATCATTAATACCTTCAAATCTAAAGGATTCAGTTTCAGATGAT
This sequence comes from uncultured SAR86 cluster bacterium, assembly GCA_902599315.1. Taxonomy (GTDB): domain Bacteria; phylum Pseudomonadota; class Gammaproteobacteria; order Magnimaribacterales; family D2472; genus D2472. The sequence continues at coordinate 218,367 of CACKEY010000002.1, forward strand.
GACAAGTTGTCGTCGTTACTAAGATTATCTAATTTAACGATTTCTTCACTTAATAATTTTTCTAGAAGATATCCTTGTGATTCAAGCTCACTTCTTAAAGAGGCGATTTCTCCTTCAAGTTCTTGAATTTTAAGAAACAAAATATCTGAGGCATCAACATCCTGTGCTTTAGCAAAAAAAGGCGTTGCTATTAGCAAAGCAATAAAAAATTTCATCAAAGTAAAAACTATTTAAGTTCAACTCGCCTATTTTTAGACCAAGCAGAATCATTAGACCCTAAAACTAATGGCCTTTCTTCGCCGTAGCTTTTGACAATTAATCTGTTTCTTTTTACGCCATTTGCAATAAGATAATTAGCAACTGACTCTGCTCTCCTTTGACCTAATGCTAAGTTATATTCCCTTGTTCCTCTTTCATCGGCATGACCTTCTATTGAGAGAGTAATTTTTGAGTTTCTTGCCATTAAATCGCTAACGCCCTTTAAAGCTTGAATAGATTTTGCTGTTAGATTAAATTTATCATACTCAAAATAAACTACTGCGTTTGCAAGAACTGCTTGTGTAGCTGTTGATTTTGAAGAAATAGATACTCCAGCAACATTTTGATTTCCAATCGCTTCTTCAGTTATCTGCAAAGAGCTACATCCCGCAAATAATAATAAAACTGATAATGCAAATAATGTCTTGATCGATATTTTCATAATAGTAATTCCGATTAAATGTAAGTTATCTTAAAAAATTTGACCAAGCTGGCTCTCTTACCTCTCCTTTTGATGCTGGTAGCTTGAATTTTGCTCCGCTAAGGCTAAATCCAGCAAGCATGCTTAAATCTCCTTCTCTAATGCCATAGATTACCATATTACCATTTGGAGCAACACTAGGTGATTCATCCATCTTTGCTTCGGTTAATATTCTTATAAAATTTTCTTTTTTATATTTAAGAGCAATGTGGAATAAACCATTGTCGGCTCTATGAACAAAAATAATCCCCTCCTCTTTTGGCAGATAAGAAGCCTTTGCATTATAGGTTCCCTCAAAAGATAAGCGTTTAGCTTTTGGATTTAATTTTCTTAAATCCAATTCATAAATTTGTGGTGAGCCAGATCGACCACTGGTAAACAAAATTTTATTTCCTTTTGGAGACCAAGATGATTCTGTATCTATTGAAAATTGCTTGGTCATTCTGGTTAATGTTTTATCACGCAATCTCAAAATATAGATTTCTGCATTTCCATCTTGATAAAGTGTTAATGATAGATATTTTCCGTCTGGAGACCACGAAGGTGAACTTATCTGAGTATCTTGTGAGAGCACAACCTCCCTCTCTCCAGAAGCAATTTCTTGAATAAAAACCTTTGCCATGCCTGTTTCAAATGAAACATAAGCTACCCTCTTGCCATCTGGAGACCATGATGGAGAAATAATAGGCTCTAAGCTTGTCAATAAATTTTTTTCATTTTTACCATCTGAATCAGCAAGCATAAGTTTATAAGTAGAGATTGATTTAGAATCTTTAATTTCATTCACATATAAGAGTCTGGTCGCTGCAATACCTTTAATACCTGTTATTGATTCATATATTCCATCACTAGCGTAATGAGCAAGCTGTCTAATTTGATTGGGTATACCAAATACTTTTGAGCTTCGAACTTTTCTTTTTTTATGAATATCGTAAATCTCATAATTTATGTCTAACGAATTACTTGTTTGAATAATTTTTCCTGTCACCAAATAATCCATTCCCAGCAATTTCCAATCGTTGTAAATAAGCTCATCATCAATAATTTGAATTGGTAAAAGCAATTCTTCATCAAGAATAGAAAATTCTCCTGTCCGAATTAAATCATTTTGCATTATGTTGCTTAGTTGCTTTGAAATTCTTGAATTACCTTCAAATGGAATCATCGCAACTTTATAAGAATCTTCAGAGCCTTTGGTAATTTCTAAAAAGAGCTCGCCAAAACAAAATGTTGGAAAAAATACTAAAGTGAATATTAAAAAATTAATCTTCATAAGGGATTAAAGCTAATTGAGATTGTTTGAAATTCTTTTTCAAATAAAGATTTTGAAATTGAATTAAAGAAATTAAATGTTTCAACTCTTCTTACGGCTTGAAGTGCTGAGTTATCAAATCTGATATTTCCACTACTCTTTATAAGATCTGCATTGATAATTCTTCCAGAAGGACGAATTCTAAGCCTTAAATTAGCAATTAAACCATCAGGAATATTTTTTGGTTTTATCCAGGCATCTTCTATAGTTAAAATTATTTGTTGAGCATACATTGTAATTTCCTGCTGCTCTTTGCTTACTTCAACCTCAATTTCTTGAGTCAATAGCTCGGAGATATCTTGCGTAATTACTTGATTCATTGATGAAATTTTAGTTGCATCAAAAGCCTTTGAATATATTAATTCTTCAGTTAACTCTTTCTCTTCCGCTGAATCAACTTTGGGTACGGATGGAATCGGCTTTTTGACCTGAGTAGGTAAGTCAAATTTTAACTCTATTTGAAGAGGTTTAGAAATTAAGATTTTTTGAGTCGCATCAGAATCAAATGTTCCATACAGATATAAAAAAATTGCAGCATGAATACAAAAAGAAAACACTGATGCTTCTAGATATCTGTAATTAGCTATCATAGCCAGAAGTAATAATTCCTACTTTTTCAATTCCCAAGCTCTGAATGCTTGCCATCCCCTTTGCCACAAAATCAAAAGGCACATTTGCATCGCTTTTAAAAACTATCTCTATATCAGGGTTAGCTTGAAAAATAATTTTAGCTTTATTCTTCAACTCCATAAGAGAAATTGGTAGCTGCTCTTCTCCTAAATTAATGTAATATTCACCAAGTTCGTCAATTGATATGACAAGAGGCTCACTAGCAATAGACATTTTTGTTGTATCAGTTTTTGGAAGATTCACTTCAATTCCTTGAATGAGAAGTGGAGAAAGAACCATAAAGATTATTAGAAGAACAAGCATAACATCAATATACGGAACAACATTGATCTCTGCGTTTAACTTCTTTCTTTTGCCTATCCTATATATCAAGATTTTGCTTTAACTGTTTGTCTATAAAGAATGCTGGCAAGCTCTTCACCAAATATAGATGATTGTTGGAGTTGAGTGTCTGATTCAGATGCAAATCTGTTGTATGCAACTACAGCTGGGATTGCTGCAAATAATCCAAGAGCGGTTGCTACTAATGCTTCTGAAATTCCAGGAGCAACAGCATTTATAGTAGCTTGAGTTGCATCTGAAAGACCTTGAAAGGAATTAATAATTCCCCAGACTGTTCCAAACAATCCAACATATGGGCTCACTGATCCAGCGTTTGCTAAAAAAGGAAGGTGGTGCATTAACGATTCCTCCTCTCTTGCCAAAGACACTCTAATTGCTCTATTAACACTTTCAAGATCCTCTATTGTAATTTGCTGACCATCGCTAAGCCTTAAAAATTCACCAAATCCACTCTTAAAAACTCTTAAAGAACCAACCAACTCTTCATTTGATTGTTCTTCAATGCCTATATAAATTTCATGAAGATCTTTTCCAGACCAAAATTGCTCCTCAAATAATTTGTTGGCTTCTTTAATTCGATTTAAATTAAAGTATCTTTCAAAAATAACAATCCAAGAAATAATTGAAACCATAAGCAATACAACCATTACTGCCTGAACAACTAAACTTGCCTGAAGAAATAATTCTATAATTGAGAAGTCATCCATCTTAATTTTTAAATAAATTTAATAAGTTATCAGGAAATGTTTTTGGTTTTCCTGAATCATTATCAATGTAGCAAACCTCAACAACCCCCTCGCAAATGAGTGTATCATTTTTTGAGTTCAAAACAGATTGATGAAATAAGGTTCTTGCTTTACTAACAAGTTCTATTTCGGTTTTGATAATTAATTCGTCCTCTAATATTGCTGGATAACAGTAAGTTAGTTCAACAGATTTAACAACATACAACTCATTACCTTGAGTCTTGGCATTAACTTGAGACAAATTATTCTCAATTAAGAACTGTGAACGTGCCCTTTCAAAATATTTTAGATAGTTTGCATAGTAAACGAAGCCTTGAAAATCAGTATCTTCAACGAAGACTCTGCAAAAAAAATCATTACACTTGAAACGAGGCTTCATGCTGCTCAATGTCTACTTGGAAAAGGTATCGAAGAATTTCTACAAAATCATCCCACATTAAATCGATTGTCATTGGAGAAAAATCAAGTTCTGGTATTAAAGTTCCAGCCAGAATTCTTACTTTAATTGGTCTTCTATTAAATTTGTAAATTAATGCAGGAAATTCTCCCTCCCCAGTAGCAGATAAAACTTGATTCCACCAATCCTGAGACGGTTCAGCTCCATCCCCATATCTTTTACATTCTAGACACCATCGCCCTAATTTCAAATCAGGCAATTCTTTTGTTCGTGTTTGCTCTAGTATTCTTTTAACCGGCTGTTTTAAATCTAACTGCTCAACTAGCATGTTGCCAATTTCTCTTTCAAAATTAGCGCCTTTAGTTCTGGAATTGATAGCCATAATTATTCATCAAAAGTAAAGTTATCTGGAAACTCTGCATTAGTATGTACCTCTTGAACATCATCAAGATCATCCATGAAGTTCATAATTTTTAAAACCTTTTCTGATGCTTCTTGATCCAAATTCACTAAAGTTTCTGCCCGCATAGTATTTTCAGCCAGTAAAGATTCAATATTTTTTTCCTTTAAAACCTCAATAATATTACTTAAGTTTCCTGGAGAAGTAATAATCTCATAATAATTGTCCATGGCAGTAAAATCATCTGCACCAGCCTCTAAGGCTATTTCCATAATTTTATCTTCTTCATAAGTTGTTTCAACGTGAACTATTCCTAATTTATTAAAAAGATATGCAACTGAACCATCGGTCCCCATATTTCCTCCAAATTTTGTAAAAGCATGGCGGACATCAGCAACTGTTCTATTTCGATTATCTGTCATTGTCTCAACAAGAATGGCTACTCCATTTGGTCCATAGCCCTCAAAAACTAGTTCCTCAAGTGCGCCCGTTTCTCCGGTTCCTGAACCCTTTTGAATTGCTCGCTTGATAGTATCTTTTGGCATATTAGCTGCGTTAGCCTTATCTAATGCTAGTCTTAGTCTTGGATTATCTGCAGGATCTGGGCCACCCTTAGCCGCAACAGTAATCTCTCTGATAACCTTAGTCCAAATTTTGCCTCTAGATGCATCCTGCCTAGCTTTACGATGTTTGATATTGGCCCACTTGGAATGTCCAGCCATACTACTCCTTATTAGAAGTTGATGAGATATTGAGCTCATCAAGTTGATCATCAGACACTACACTTGGTGCTTCTGTTAACAAACATGAAGCACTTTGTGTTTTGGGAAAAGCAATAACGTCTCGAATATTAGTTGTATCAGACAACAACATAACTATTCTATCTAAGCCAAATGCAATACCGCCGTGAGGAGGACATCCAGATGACAAAGCTGATAGCAAGAATCCAAATTTTTCATTAGCTTCTTCATTTGAAATTCCCAAAATTTCAAATATTTCTTTTTGCATAGACTTTTCATAAACTCTCAAAGATCCCCCTCCAAGCTCGTAACCGTTTAACACAAAATCATAAGCGCATGCCAACGCGTTTTCTGGATCGTTTTTAAGCTCATCAACAGTTACAGCAGGCAAGGTAAATGGATGATGTAATGAAGTCAGATTATTATCTTTATTTCTTTCAAACATGGGAAAGTCAACAATCCAACATGGAGCCCAAGATGAACTGATTAAATTTAGATCTTCGCCAAGCTTTTTGATTAATGAGCTCATTGATAAATTAACTATTTTGGCACTTCCTGCACCAAAAAAAATAATGTCATTATTTTTTACATCCAATGAATTTAAAATTGATTCCACTGTTTCTTTTTTAAAAAATTTTAAGATTGGCGATTGAAGTCCATTATCAGAATCAAGCTCAACTACTTTTATATATGCCAAACCCTTTGCTCCAAGCGAACCAACATAATCAGTATATTGATCTATTGTTTTTCTGGTCATTGATGCGGCTTCAGGAACTTTTAAGGCAACTACCCTAGACAAAGGATCATTTGCTGGACCAGAAAATACTTTAAATTCCTCATCCTTTACAAGCTCAGAAATATCTTTAAGTTGCAAAGGAATCCTCAAGTCCGGTTTATCACATCCATATTTTTCAATGGATTCTGCATAGGTAATTCTTGGCACAGAGGTCTTTTTGTAGTCTGTAAACTTAGAAAGCAAAGTTGTAACTAAATCCTCTGCAATTTCAAAAATATCCTCATTAGAAATGAAGGACGCTTCTATATCCACTTGAGTAAACTCTGGCTGTCTGTCAGCCCTCAAATCCTCATCCCTAAAGCACTTAGCTATCTGGTAGTACCTATCCAAGCCACCAATCATAAGTAGTTGTTTAAATAGTTGTGGAGATTGAGGTAACGCAAAAAATTCCCCTGGATGAATCCTACTTGGAACTAAGTAATCCCTTGCTCCCTCTGGAGTAGCTTTTGTAAGAATAGGTGTCTCAATTTCATGAAAATTATGTTTTTCTAAGATTGATCTGATTTCTGAGGTTATTTTAGACCTCTGAACTAATCTCTGGTTTACATCAGGCCGCCTCAAATCTAAGAACCTATATTTTAATCTTATATCCTCATTCACATCTTGATAATCATCTAATGGAAACTGTGGGGTCACTGCTGAGCTAAAAATAGTTAAAGAAGTTGCTTCTATTTCTATTTCACCCGTTGACATTTTTGGGTTTATAGCACCTTCGATTCTCTTTCTAACTTTTCCATTAATATTTACAACATATTCACTTCTACAAGAATCTGCAATTTCAAATATTTCTTTTAAATCAGGATTGAAAACTACTTGAACTATGCCATACAAATCACGAATATCTAGAAAAATTACGCCACCATGGTCTCTTCTTTTATGAACCCATCCAGAAATCTCAATATCACTTCCGATATCTGAGCTATTAATATTTCCGCAATAATGTGAACGCATATTTCTCTCTATTGTCTAAGTTTTTTTATCTATTTTTTTTGCTTTAGCAGTTTTATTAGTTTTTTCTTTGGGCTGGCTTTGTTTTTCATCTTTATTATCTACTATATTCTTTTTAGAGCCAGTTTTAAAATCAGTTTCATACCAGCCACCACCTTTTAACCTAAAGGATGGGGCTGAAACCAATTTTTCTACTTTATTTTTTTTATCACATGGACAAATTTCGACAGGATTATCTGAAAATCTTTGAATAACTTCGAATTGATGCCCACATTTCAAGCATTTGTATTCATAAATCGGCATAAGTCCCTAAAAAAATATAAAATTATAAACTAAATGAAATTTCAAATATAAAAAATGTTTTGGTCTAAAATTTTTTTACCTACTTTAAAAGATTCTCCTCAAGACGCAGAAGTTATAAGTCATCAGCTAATGTTGAGAGCGGGAATGATTAGAAAGGTAACTTCAGGAATATATACTTGGCTTCCTCTTGGATTAAGAGTATTGAAAAAAATTGAAAATATTGTCCGAGAAGAGATGGATGCATCTGGCGCTCAAGAGGTTTTAATGCCAATGGTTCAACCAAGAGAATTATGGGAAGAAACTAAAAGATGGGAAAAAATGGGGCCAGAACTCTTGCGTTTTCAAGACAGGCATGACCGAGACTTCTGCCTTGGACCTACTCATGAAGAAGTTATAACTGACTTGGTAAGAAATAATGTTAAAAGTTATAAAGAACTGCCATTAAATCTTTATCAAATTCAAACAAAGTTTAGAGATGAAATAAGACCTCGTTATGGTGTGATGCGTGGAAGAGAATTTCTTATGAAAGATTCTTACAGCTTCAATATCGATAAAGATTCTTTAAATGAATCATATCTTCTTATGAAAGAAACATATAAAAAGATAATAGAAAGATTGGGCCTAGAATATAAAATTGTAAAAGCTGATTCAGGTGCAATTGGTGGTGATGCATCTGAAGAATTTCATGTACTTGCTGAAAATGGTGAAGACACAATTGCTGTTAGTGATTCATCTGAATTTGCAATTAACACAGAGCTTTTACTTGGTGAGGGTGAGGACATTAACTCCCTTCAGGGAAAACCTTCGCCTGATGGTACTGGGACTATTGAAATAAGAAAAGGTATTGAGATTGGTCATATCTTTCAACTTGGAGAAATTTATGCAGACGCAATGAATGCTAATGTCTTAGATCATGAAGGTAAATCTCAAACTATTTTTATGGGCTGTTATGGGATAGGAATTTCTAGACTGGTTGCTGCTGCAATAGAGCAGAATAATGATGATAAAGGTATTATCTGGCCGGAAATAATTGCTCCATTTGAAGTAAACATTATTGCGATAGGATTTGGAAAAGACAAAATGATTGCACAAGCTGCAATTGATATATACGACAAATTATCGTCTATGGGATATGAAGTTATCTTAGATGATAGAAATGACGGTTTTGGAACGAAAATGAAAGATGCAGAATTAATTGGGATACCAATTAATATCATAATTGGCAAACAATATACTGAGAAAAATGAAATAGAACTGAGACATAGGGATGGTCAAAGTTCAATCGGTATGATTGATGACATTGAAACTATATTCGAGTACTTCAAAAAAGAAAATAATTAGATTCTCTCAATAATTGTTGCGTTAGCAGTTCCACCGCCCTCACAGATAGCTTGAAGACCATATTTACCATTAGTCCTTTCAAGTTCATGAAGAAGAGTTGTCATTAATTTAGCTCCAGTTGCTCCTAAAGGATGACCCAAGGCCATAGCACCACCATTGACATTAAGTTTTGCCATGTCAGCTTTTAATTCAATTGCCCAAGATAGCGGAACAGGAGCAAAAGCTTCATTCACCTCATAAAGATCAATATCATCAATTGTAAGCTTTGTTTCTTTTAAAACTTTATGAGAGGCAGGAATTGGTCCACCCAGCATCAAGATTGGGTCATCGCCAACTACACTTATACCAATAATTCTTGCTCTTGGATCTGATTTCACTTTTTTAAGCCCGTCTTCATTGCATATCAAAAGTGCGGCTGCACCATCTGTAATTTGACTAGCATTACCAGCAGTAATAACTCCACCTTCAGTTACAGGATTTAATCCCGATAAAGCCTCAAAACTAGCATCATATCTAATACCCTCATCATTCAAGACCATATCTTTTTTTCCTTCAGCATTTTTAGCTTGAACAGGAAGAATCTCTCTATCAAAATATTTTCCTTCAACAGCGGCAGCAGCTTTTTGATGGCTGCTTAGTGCAAACTTATCTAAATCCTCTCTAGACAAGTTCCATCTTTCTGCCATTAGCTCCGCACCACTAAATTGTGAGAAAAAGATTCCAGGATATCTATCTTTCATTCCATCTGAGTCGAATGGCAGACCATGACCTGCATCAAAACCATCCTTAATACTTGCACCAATCGGAACCATAGACATTACTTCTACTCCTCCACCGATCACAACATCCTGAGTGCCAGACATTACTGCTTGAATTGCGAAGTGAATGGCTTGCTGGGATGATCCACATTGTCGGTCTACTGAAGTACCAGGCACTGATTCAGGTAGGCTTGAGGAGAGAATCGCATTTCGAGCCACGTTTCCAGATTGTGCTCCAACTTGATCAACACATCCAAAGATCACATCGTCTATTAATTCCGGATCAATTCCAGATTGCTGAACCAATTCATCCAGTACTTTTGCACCTAAATCTGCAGGATGCCATAGACTTAGACTTCCGTTTTTCTTTCCGCCAGCTGTTCTTACAGCTGAAACTATATAGGCATTGTTTGGCATAAATATCTCTAAATTTAAAAATTGTTAAAGCATTATAACTAATTAGTTTGTTAATGCTAAATACAGCTTTTAATAAGATTTATTTTTTTGTAGCTTTCTTTGCTGAAGGTATATATGCCTTTCTTATTTCTTTTACGAGCGCATCTCTGATTTTGGTATTTTCTCTTAAGAACTTGCTGGCATTAACTTTGCCTTGTCCTATTTTTTCTCCATTATGACTATACCAAGAACCGGATTTTTCAACTAGTTCAAGTTTTTGGCCAAGCTCTATTATTTCTCCTTCTGTATTGATACCTTCTCCATACATTATCTGAAACTCGGCTTGTTTAAATGGAGGTGAAACTTTATTTTTAACTACTTTGACTCTTGTCTCATTACCGACAACTTCCTCGCCCTCTTTTACAGCGCCTATCCTGCGAATGTCCAAACGTACAGAAGAATAAAATTTAAGGGCATTGCCTCCAGTAGTAGTTTCAGGATTTCCAAACATAACACCGATTTTCATTCTTATCTGATTAATGAAAATAACCATCGCATTCGATCGTTGAATATTTCCTGTTATTTTTCTTAATGCTTGTGACATAAGACGTGCTTGCAATCCAACGTGATGATCGCCCATATCCCCTTCAATCTCAGCACGAGGAGTTAAAGCAGCCACTGAATCAACAACAATTAAATCAACACTTCCAGATTTTACAAGCATGTCAGTTACCTCTAATGCTTGTTCGCCAGTGTCAGGCTGAGAAAGAAGCAATTCATCAACATTAACTCCTAATTTCTCAGCATAATTTGGATCAAGAGCATGTTCAGCATCAATAAATGCTGCTGTTCCACCAGCCTTTTGACATTCTGCAATTGCCTGAAGTGTTAAAGTTGTTTTTCCAGATGATTCGGGGCCAAAAATTTCTACGACTCTTCCTTTTGGTAAACCTCCTATTCCAAGGGCTATATCTAAACCAATCGAGCCAGTTGAAACAGAGGGTATATCTACTATTTCCCTATCTCCCATCTTCATAACTGTCCCTTTCCCAAATTGCTTTTCTATCTGAGAAATTGCTTCACTTAAATTTTTTTCTTTGTCTGACATAACGTTCTCCCTATTACTGTATATTTATACAGTATATAATAAATATTGCAAAAGTAAAATAAATATTATCAAATTGGTGCTGACTTGTTTGAAAGTCGTTGCTAAAATCCATTTTAATCTATTATTTCTTCACAAAATATGGCATTTATAGTTACAGAATCATGCATTAAATGTAAGCATACTGACTGTGTGGAGGTATGTCCTGTAGATTGTTTTTATGAAGGTCCAAATTTTTTAGTTATTCATCCAGAAGAATGTATTGATTGCGCTCTATGTGAACCTGAATGTCCTGTAGATGCGATTTTTTCTGAAGATGAGCTTCCAGATGATCAAATCGATTTTATAGAAATTAATGCAGAGCTTTCTGAGGTGTGGCCTAACATCACAGAAGAAAAAGAACAGCTCCCTGAAGCTGATGAATTCGCAGAAATAAAAGATAAAAAGCACCTATTAGAAAGATAAATTATTTTTTTACTTGAAAAATAAAATTTAGTCGCCAAAAAAATAATTAGTGTAGTTTTGCTATTGTCTTGATTAAGTTGGACACGATTTAATCTTACATACGATAGACGCCCTTCCAAATTCTGCCTTGCTATTGTCTTGGTCTGATCGGACACGATTAAATCTTACAAACAATAGACGCCCAGATAAGTTAATTTAATTAAAAATGGAGAAAATGATGAAGAATTTTGCATTAGTTTTGTGTCTATTAGTTTCACCACTAACCTATGCTTCATATCATGGTGGGACTGGCGGTGACAGTTCAAGTGGAAGCAGTAGTAGTGGCGGTGGTGGCTACGGTGGCGGCGGTGGCGGCGCAGCAGCACTTATTGCCGTTGGAGCATTAGTCTATTTTATGAACAGAGACACAGATGAAGATGAAACTGAATCTGCATTCGTAAGAAGATATAAAGAAAGTAATCTCAGAATATCTATTGGATCAGATAATACTTTTCTTGAAAGTAATTATAATTTCAATCATTTAAATGATTTTTCGAATTATATTGAATTTCCTTCTAATAGCTTTCAATTAAATTTAACGTACAAATTTAACTAGGAAAAATTGTCAACCCCGTCACTTCTGTCGGGGTTGGCTATCATAGATTTTATGAAATTTATTCTTTTATTTCTTTTTTCTACCACTACTGCCCTCGCCAATTCAGATCAAGATAATAGAAAGGTCTCAGATTTGACTGTTCAAGAGCTTACTGAGACTGTCCGTTCCATTGTTCAAGAGAGCATAGAAAAATGTGTAGTCGCTGGTACTATGGAAGGAAGAGCTGTTCCATTATCTTTGAAAGTTGAAGGTGAAGTTGTTGCAAAAATGACTTGTAACTTTAATCAATCAGAACCTGAATCAGACTAAAAAATAAAATTTATTTTATCTGATTCAATAGGCTTACCGTTCTTTCGAAGTTGAAACTTTAATAAAGGTAATTGCGACTCTGTGCTTCCAAGTCGAGCAACAATCGAACCTCTATCAACTTCATCACCTTGTTCAACAAATAATTTATCGCAGTGAGCATATATACTTAAATAGTTATTAGAGTGAGAAATCATTACTAGATTTCCATATCCTGGAATATCCGGACCTGCAACCTCTACTTTTCCACTCTCAATAGAAAAAATTGGCGTACCTCTAGGCTGCTCAAAAACTATCCATCCATCATCAAAATTTGAAGGCTGAAAATCATCATTTAGAGGATGATGCCATTGCTTTGATGAATTGCTTTCCATAGAAAGATCTAAACTATCAACTTTGCTTATGAGTAATTTTTGCTTTGGATGAATTACATAGGGTTTACTTAGCTTATTTCTAGTAATTAAAGCTTTTTGATCGATGTTTAATTTTAATGCAATTGACCAAAGTGAATCGCCAGGTTGCACAACATAAAAAGAAGTTTGAGAATTTGGTAAAAATTTTTGATAAGTTTCTTTAAAACTATTCAGTGATGAGCAGCCTGAAATAACAAAAATTAAAAATATTAGATAATTTTTAAAATGTTTAATCACAGTAAAAAATAGCCTGAAGAAAAGATTAGACCAGAAAAAATATACATTAATCTTTGTTCATATTTTACATATAGAGACATAACTAACTTGGGAAGAATCAAAAGTGAAATTAAACAACCCAATGCAAATGGAAATAAAAATAAAAAATTGAGATTTGCAGTAGCTTGAATGACAGGACTGTAGGCTCCTAAAACAACCAATATGGCACTTCCAGAAATGCCAGGAATTAAAAAAAATGAAAAAGCAATTACTCCACTGATAAATAAATATAATGGCGTTACTGCGCCAGAATTAATATTTAATTCTTGCAAAAAATATCCCATCAAAATACCTAAAAATAAAAAAACAAGTAAATTGAATCTTTTTAATGAGGCTTTGAAGAAGTTTGCTACATAAATTGATAAAAACATCATCAGCCAACCTAATAAATGTAGGAATAATTGTTCATAATTATTCATTAAAAAACTAATTAAATTGGAGCACAAAAAGATTGCCGCAAGCATTGAAAATACAAGTGGCATCGACACACGAAATTGAAATGTCTGAGAAATCAAAGAAAAGTTTAAAGATACATTCTTTAGCCTTAGTTGGCTCAAGATTGTCATGAGATTTGGATAAATTTTAAAAATTACCGCAACAGTTGAGCCTGAAATCCCTGGTATTAATTCAGCAACTCCCATGCAAAATCCAGCAAGAGAATATTTGACTTGATCTTTCACCTTTATATTTCTCCATTGGATATGCCAGGTAACATTGGGACAAATGCAACCTCTTCATGAATAGTTTCTTCATTTTCTGTCTCACTTTTTTTTGTGATTACAAATAGTTTTTGCTGGCCTTCATTTCCCGCTGGAATAACTAATTTGCCGCCAACCTCTAATAACTCAACCAACTCTTCTGGATATTGTCTCGGAGCAGCAGCACATATTATTCCATCAAATTTGCTATCTTCCTCCCATCCATCAAAACCATTAGCATGCTTAACCGTAACATTTCTTATTTTAAGCTCTCTAAGATTTTCTCTAGACTTTGTTACCAATGGCTTGATTCTCTCAACAGCAAAGACTTCATTCGCAAAATTAGATAAAACAGCAGATTGGTATCCACAACCTGAACCAATCTCTAGAACGTTATTTAAAACTTTACCTCTTTTAGTTGTGTGGGCAATCAAGTGTTCAGTCATTCGAGCAACAATATAAGGTTGAGAGATTGTCTGTTTATAACCTATCGTTAATGCTCTATTTTCATAAGCTCTACTCCATAAAGCTTGATCTAAAAATATGTGTCTTGGGACCTGACTTAATGAATCAAGAACTCGAAAATCTTTTATACCCATATCAAGTAATTCTTGAATCATTTGATCTTTCACTCTTGTGAAAGTAAAGCCTGAGCTACTCACAATTAAAAACCTCTCTATAAAAATTCCAATTGCTGGCGTCAACGCTAAGGTTATAGTCCAAAATTGATATAGAAATATAATTATCATCAATTGCTTGAATATCAGTATCTACTTGGTTAGGAAGAAGTTTTCCTGAAGGACCAAAACTATAAAATTTTGAAGAGTTATTAGATCCTATTAAATCAGGAGTATCGGGAGTACCCCTTTTTCCTAACATGGTAAGCTTTGTTCCATTAAGCTTAGAAGATGAAAGATCGGGAAAATTAACATTTACAATTATGTTCTTATCATTTGGGAGCTTGCTCACTTGGTTAACAATTATACTAGCTTGCTCTGAAATGAATGATAGGTTTTTTGGAGTAAAGGCAGTTACTGAAAAGGCTACAGGAACATAATTAAGCCTGCGGCCTGCTATTGCTGCTCCAACTGTACCAGAATAAAAAATATCTTCGCCTAGATTTGCTCCTAAATTAATTCCTGAAACAATCATCTCGATAGAGTCTGGAATCACTGACAATAGTCCAAGGTATGAACAGTCCGCGGGAGTTCCATCAACTGAAAAAATATTTTTTGAAATTTCTTTTACCTCTATCTCTTTTCTAAGACTAATTGCTGCACTCATGCCGCTACAATTTTCTTTAGGAGCAATTAAATAAACATTATGGTCTTTACTAAGAGACTTATGCAGCTCTGTAATTCCTGATGCATCATAACCGTCATCATTGGTAAGCAATATATTCATCGGATATGCTCTAATGAAGCTATTGCAAAAACTGCTATGCCATTACCCTCACCTATAATTCCCATGCCCTCGGCTGTAGTTGCTTTTACTCCTATACAGTCCTCACCAATGTTTAAAATACTTGAAAGGGATTTTTTTAAGCTCTCTACATAAGGTTGGATTTTTGGTTGTTCACAAACTACAACAAAATCAATGTTATGAGGTTGCAAATTTTTTTCCTCTAGTAACCTTAAAGATTCCTCAATAATTTTTACACTGCTAAGGTCTTTATTTTTTATATCTGTGTCTGGAAAGTAATATCCAATATCCTTCAATCCTCCTGCACCAAGCAATGCATCAGATAATGCATGTAAAACAATATCTCCATCAGAATGAGCGACAATAGATAAATTACAATCTATAAAAACATTTCCTAAGGTTATGCCTTCTCCAGGCTTAAATCTATGAAAATCTACACCTCTACCAATTCTATGATTGTTATCAACATTTGAAGGAATATCATCTGCAAATGTAATTTTTAAATTAGATCTTTCTCCAGGAATTTCTTTAATTTTAAAACCAGCACTTTCCATTGCTTGTGATTCATCAGTAAAAGAAAGATTTTGTTTTATCATTTGATTTAATGCAATCTCAAGAGATTCTTTTTTAAATATTTGTGGGGTCTGAATAGACAAAAAATCTTCCCTATCAACAGGAATCAAGTCATCACCTTTCTTCATTCTTAAAGAATCATTAATTGAAATTGCTGGATATAGACCATGAATTGATTGATCTTTCATGAATTCTAGAAATAATTCATTGATAAATTCTTGGCTCACCCATGGTCGGGCTGCATCATGAATAACAATAGTATCCATATC
Organism: uncultured SAR86 cluster bacterium; assembly: GCA_902599315.1. Classification (GTDB taxonomy): domain Bacteria; phylum Pseudomonadota; class Gammaproteobacteria; order Magnimaribacterales; family D2472; genus D2472. The sequence continues at coordinate 234,337 of CACKEY010000002.1, forward strand.
ATTTTCAATAGCTAAAAATGCCTTATGGACAGATTCACTTCTTGAGCTTCCACCAAAAGTCATAGTAACTTTCGGATGATTTATAAATGACTGAGATTTTATAAGGGTCTCATTCTGATCAACAGCAACATACACCTTTTTCACAGACTCGATTTCCAAGAATTTACTTACAGATCTTTCTAAGACCGTTTCATTTCCAATTTTGATAAATTGTTTAGAAATTTTTCCACCAAAGCGACTGCTTGATCCAGCTGCTGGAATAATGACTGCAATATTATTTTTGAGGTTCATCAGGATTATTGTCTTTAAAACTTAGATACTGCTCATCTTCAAAGATTAAATTTAGTTCCTCCCTAGCAAATTTTTCTGCATGAGCATCACTGTTTTGTCTACTCTGAATGTCAGATTCTAAAATATAATTTTCTTCAGAGAGAGCTGAGTTTCTATCTGATAATTCTTGATTTTCACTTTGAAGACTTAAAAAATTTTTCTTGCTATCAATTCCAAAATAAAGATTATATAAGGCAATGATCACCAGGAAGCATAAGATTAAGTTTAATATTTTAACCAATGACATTTTTTGCAAAATTTAAATCAGATTGCTGTGCCTCAATCCACAATAATCTATTATATTTCGCCACTCTGTCTGACCTGCAAGGCGCACCTGTCTTGATTTGACCCGAACCAAGACCAACACAAAGATCTGCAATAGTACTATCTTCAGTTTCTCCTGATCGGTGGGAAATAATTGACTTAAACCCATGTTGATTTCCAAGATGTATAGTCTTCATAGTTTCAGTGATTGTTCCAATTTGATTGAACTTTATCAAAATTGAGTTTGCTAGAGATTCCTCAATGCCTCTTTGAAGCTCAAAAGCATTTGTTACAAAAAGGTCATCTCCCACTAACTGGCATTTTTTTCCTAGAACATCGGTAAGGTGATTCCATCCTTTAAAATCATTCTCATCCATACCATCTTCAATTGATAAAATGGGATATTTGTTTGTTAACTCTTCAAGATACTGAGTGAATTCAATTGAATTTAACTTTTTTGACTCTCCTTTGAGATTATATATTCCATTATCGTAAAATTCTGAGGCTGCGCAATCCAAAGCAATTCCAACATCTTTGCCTTCCACTAAATTATTGTTTCGAATTGCGGTAATAATTAATTCTATTGCTTCTGTATTGGAAGAAAGATTTGGTGCGAACCCCCCCTCATCTCCAACACTGGTACTCAGACCTTTAGTTTGGAGAAGTTTCTTTAAATTTGCATATATTTCTGTTGACCATTGCATTGCCTGAGAAAAACTACTTGCTCCAATTGGCATTATCATAAATTCTTGAATATCAACGTTATTATCAGCATGTTGTCCACCATTAATTATATTTAACATTGGCATAGGCATTTGCATTTCAAGATTTTCACCATTTATATTATTAAAAACTTGATTAATGTAATGAAAAAGTGGCACACCAAGTGTTTTTGCTCCTAGGTTTAGAACTGCAAGGGAGACTCCTAAAATAGCATTTGCACCCAACTTTGATTTTGAGCTAGTTCCATCAAGAATAATCATTTTTTCATCAATTTCCTGTTGATTTCTAACATCAATACCTATAAGTGCTGGAGCAATTATTTCTTGAATATTTGTAACCGCTTTTAAGACGCCTTTGCCCATAAATGATTTTGCTCCATCTCTTAATTCTAAAGCCTCTCTTGAGCCAGTTGATGCCCCGCTTGGGACCATTGAGATTGAATTTAAGCCGTTATCAAGTTCTACCTTGCATGAGACAGTGGGCATCCCTCTAGAATCAATAACTTGAATAGCTTGGATAGAACTAATAATTGACATTAATCAGCTCTGAATTGATTTTTAATAAATTCATCCAAGGCTACAAGTTGATTTAGAACTTTAGAGATTTCATCAGAAGAGATTGCACATGGACCATCGCATTTTGCATTATCAGGATCTGGATGAGCTTCAATAAAAAGCCCAGCAATACATTGACTTAAGCCTGCTTTTGCCAATGGCAATAAATATTCTCTTCTTCCGCCTGCAGCATGTCCAAGACCTCCTGGAAGTTGCAGTGAATGAGTTGCATCAAATATAACTGGCACTTCGAGTTCTTTCATAATTTGAAAATTAATCATATCTACTATTAAATTGTTGTACCCAAAAGAATTGCCTCTTTCACATAGAATGACCTTTTTGTTTCCAGCTTGCATGCATTTTTCAATAACATTTTTCATTTCAATTGCAGATAAGAATTGTGGTTTTTTGAACTGAATAATTTTATTTGTTTTTGCTGCTGCAATAACTAAATCAGTTTGTCTGCATAAAAATGCTGGAATCTGGATTACATCACTTACCTCAGCCACTTGTTCAGCTTGAGATGGTTCATGGATATCAGTAATTATAGGAACATTGAACTCAGACTTAACTTTTTCAAGCATTCTTAAGCCTTCGTCAATTCCTGGCCCTCTAAAAGACGAAATTGAGCTTCTATTCGCCTTATCATATGAACCCTTAAAAATCCAATTGATATTTAGATCTTTGGTTGATTCGGCAAATTTTTCAGCAACATTCATTACTACTGAGTCAGATTCTAAAACGTTTACTCCCCCCATAAGGGTCATGGGTTCATAATTTCCAATATTAAAGTTATTTAAATTTATATTGTTCATCTTTTTATCTTAATAGCTTTTGCAATAAAATCGTTAAATATTGGATGTCCATCTCTTGGATTTGAGGTAAATTCCGGATGAAATTGACACCCAATAAACCATGGATGTTTTTTGATCTCTATCATTTCAGCTAAATTCCCATCTAGAGATGTTCCTACAATATCCATTCCTTTAGATACTAATTCTTTTTTATACTCTGGATTAACCTCATACCTGTGTCGATGCCTTTCTGTGATTGTTAATTTTTTGTATAGTTTGTATGAATGAGAAGACTTTTTGATTAAACATTTTTGACCACCAAGTCTCATTGTACCTCCTAAGTTAGAATTTTCTGTTCTGTGTTCTATCTTTCCAGATGCATCTTTCCATTCTGTGACCAAGCCTATTACAGGATATTTTGTTTTTTTATTAAATTCAGTGCTATTGGCATTCTTTAAATTTAAGATATTTCTTGAAAATTCAATAATTGCAATTTGCATTCCCAAGCAAATTCCAAAATATGGAAGTTTATTTTCTCTTGCATATTTACAGGCAATTATCATACCTTCAATACCCCTAGTACCAAATCCACCTGGTATTAGAACAGCCTGGAAGGCTTTTAAAATTTTTGACACATTTCTTTTCGTAATTTTTGCAGCATCAATCATATTAATTTCAACCCTAGCAAGATTCTTAATGCCTGCGTGATCAAGTGCTTCATTTAATGATTTATATGAATCTTTTAAATCAACATATTTTCCAACAATTGCTATAGAAACTTTCTTTTTAGGATTTATTTTTGCGTCAACAACTTTTTTCCAGTCATTCAATTTTGGTGATTTAACTTTGGTTAAATTTAATTTCTTCAGAAGAATTTTATCTACTCCTTGTGAATGCAAGAGCAAAGGAATTGAATAGACAGTTTCTGCATCATGCATAGAAATAACACTATTCGGATCTACAGAGCAAAATAAAGCTATTTTTTTCTTTTCATCATGAGGCAATTCTTTTTCTAGCCTGCATATAAGACAATCAGGCTGTAAACCTAATGATCTGAGCTCTTTTACAGAATGTTGAGTAGGTTTAGTTTTAAGCTCTTCAGATACTTGAATGTATGGAACTAGGGTAAGGTGAGCTAAAGCAGTAGAGCTGTTAGGAAGTTCTAACATCATTTGTCTTATTGCTTCAATAAAGGGCTGACTTTCAATGTCACCAACGGTGCCACCGATTTCAACTAAAGCAATATCAGCGCCCTTAGCACCTAATTTAATTCTCCGTTTGATCTCATCAGTGATGTGTGGAATAACCTGAACTGTCCCTCCAAGATAATCTCCTCTTCTTTCGTTTTGTATAACCTCTTCATAGACTTTTCCAGCTGTGAAGTTATTTTTTTTACTTGCTTGAAATCTTACAAACCTTTCATAGTGACCTAAGTCTAGATCTGTTTCTGTCCCATCATCAGTTACAAAAACTTCTCCATGTTGAAACGGACTCATGGTTCCTGGATCAACATTGATGTAAGGGTCAAGCTTATTTAATGATACTTTTAAGCCTCTTGCCTCAAAGAGTGCTCCTATAGAAGCAGCAGCGATACCCTTTCCAAGAGATGAAACAACCCCACCGGTTATAAAAATGTACTTTGTTTGAGCCATCAATTTTTTCTTTATGATGGGAATACAGAATATCAGATTATGAATGTAATAAAAACTAACTTAGGCAGTTTCTTCAAATAGAGGTCTTGATAAATCAGCCCAGTCAATTTCGGCGTCACTTTTTGATGACGCAAATTCTAAAATTCCAAGATCTTCAAACTTACCTTTAACAGAATCTCTTAGTAAACCTATTCTTCTTAAATTTGGCATGACTCGCTGAAAAAGAAGCTTTTGGAAATGTATGTTGATATCTGTTCCTAATTGAAATTGTCTTGCGTCTTCAACATCCCAACCAAAATGTTCATATACGTCTGTTGATAAAAGCCTTTCACGACTAAGCCAACAAGCCTCATAAGCAAATTGAGCCCTTTCTTCTTTTTCTTCTTCACTTAAAGTATCAACAAACTCTTCAAGATAATTGATTCCAAAAGTAACATGCCTTGCTTCATCTCTTATTATCAAACCAAGCATATCTCGCAAAACTGGGTCATGTGTTAGCTCTCTTGATGCTTGAAAAGCAGCTAGTGCCAATCCCTCAATTATTATCTGCATACCAATAAATTTTAAATCCCATCTTGGATCAGTGAGAATCTTATCGAGTATTGACTTTAAGGCATTTCCAATTGGATACATCATTTTTGTTCTTGTTTGAATGTATTTGTTAAATGCTTCAACATGTCTCGCTTCATCAAAAGTTTGAGATGCAGCATAAAGTTTCGCATTATAGGTTGGAGCACATGAGGTTAGCTGAGAGGCTACTAAGAGAGCTCCTTGTTCTCCATGCAGAAACTGACTTTGACTCCAAGCAATTCTATGATTTAAAAAATCTACTTTTTTCTTATCAGAAAGTTTTGTATAAGGTTCATATTCATCCCAAAAAATTGGGGTTGGTTCAGTAATTTTATTTAATGGTCTGTTCCAATCTATGTCTAGCTCTACGTTCCAATTAAGCTCTTTACCAAGTTCATAGAGTTTTTTTATTCTATTATCTTGTATTGTGTAATCCCAATTATATGCACCTGATAATGGTGTGCTAAAAATTTCAGCAATATCGTCAGCAACTCCCTCATTCATGTATGGTGGGAGATCCTCTTCTAATTGAATTTCTCTTGGATTATTGTCTAGATAATTAATTTTCATATATTTAAGTATTGTCTTTTAACTCGATTGCTCATTTTCGTCATAAGTTCATAGGAAATCAAATTATTTTTTTTTGCATTTTCGCTAATTGGTAAATCAGAAGACCATAATTCGCACCAATCACCAATTTTACAATCAGGAATTTCTGAAACATCTATAGATATAAGATCCATACTTACTCTTCCTAAAATTTCAGTAAGCCGATCATTCACAATTACAGAAGTCCCATCTTGAGCAGTTTGAGGAAACCCATCAGCATATCCACAGTAGACAATGCCAATTTTTGATGGTTTTTTTGTTTTCACTCTTCCTCCATAGCCTATTCTTTGTCCAGTATCCAATGATTGGATTGAGATAATTTGACTTCTAAACTTCATTGCTGTTTTTAGATTCGGTAAGTCAAGCCCACCATACATAGCAATTCCAACCCTTACCCAATCATAGGAATATTCTGGAAAATTGAATACACCAGCCGAGTTCAATACACTTCTTTTCATTTCATTTTTAGCTTGACTCCACGAATTTTCAAAATTCTGAAGTTGTATTTTATTTAACTCATCACTTGGATTATCAGCACATGCTAAATGAGTCATTAAAACATTTTGATTTGTAAAAAATGACTTAAATTGGTTGAGTTGGTTTAAATTGATTCCTAATCTATTCATTCCAGTATTTAACTTGATCCAAAAAATTAAATTATTTTTGTATTGCTTAGCTAATGGTAATTGTAAAGTTGAGTGTATTACGGACCATATATCATTCTGCTTCAGTAAGTTATATGCATCAGTTGAATAAACGCCCTGCATTGCTAAAATTGGTTTAGAAGAGTTTTCTCTTATAACTAATGCTTCATCTAACCTTACGACTCCAAAACCATCAACAACATCCTTAATTGCGTTAGTTGCTATCTTGAGATCATGGCCATATGCATCACTTTTTATGACTCCCATAAAGTTACAATGTTTGGGTAATCTTTTTTTGATTTCTTGAATATTTTTTCTAACTAGCTCAAAGTCAATTATGAGCTCAGAATTTGGCTCAATCATTGTATGGAATCGTAATAACTGTCAACTGCAAAGTCTTCAAATCTAGTATATTCTTTCAAGAAAGTAAGATTCACTTTCCCGATAGGTCCATTTCTCTGTTTGCCAATAATTATTTCAGCTTTGTTGCCTTCTTCAGAATCCTCATTGTAAACCTCATCACGGTAGATAAATAAAATTACATCAGCATCTTGCTCAATTGCACCTGAATCTCTCAGATCTGCCATAATAGGTCTCTTATTAGGTCTTTGCTCTACTGCTCGATTTAACTGAGATAGTGCAACTACGGGCACTTTCAATTCCTTAGCTAGCATCTTTAATGATCTAGAAATTTCAGAAATTTGGTTAACTCTGTTTTCTTGAGATGTTGGTATCTGCATTAATTGCAAATAATCAACAACTATCAATGATATGCCATTTGGATCCTGCCTATTAATTCTTCTAGCCCGAGCTCTAAGCTCCATTGGTGATAGCAACGAGCTGTCATCAATATAAAGTGGTAAATCTTTAAGTTTTGATGAAGATTCCATAAATTTCTTTAACTCATCCTGATTCATAGAGGCAGACCTTACTTTTTGCTGGTCAATTTTTGCATTACTGGCAAGCAACCTTGTGGTTAAAGACTCAGCTGGCATCTCAAGACTAAAAATCAAAACTCCACCTGAAACTTCTTTATTAATGAGAAAATTTTCTGCAATGTTCATGCTCAATGCTGTTTTACCCATGCTTGGTCTTGCAGCAATAACTATCAAATCTCCATCTTGAAGTCCCTGCAGTCTAGTATCTAAATCCTTGTATCCTGTTGAAGATCCCAGCAAAGATGATCCACTCTTGGCAATTTCGTGCATTCGTTCAATTGATTGAGGGATTAATTCATCCAATTTTTGGATATCAGTAGATTTTCTGCTTGCTTCATCATTAAGTGAAAAAATTTTTGTTTCAGCTTCGTCAAGTAGCTCCTCTGCATCTTTGCCTTGAGGATTTATTATCAGCTCAGAAATTTCTGAATTTATCTTCATTAATCTTCTTGAAATTGATTTTTGTCTAATTAGTCCTGCGTATGCTTCTAAATTTGCAGCTGATGGAGTTGAGGAAGCAAGGTCTATTAAATAATTTTTTCCTCCTGCTCTTGTAAGAAGATTCTTGCTATCCAATCTGTCGGATACAGTTAGAGGATCTAATGGCTTATTTGAGTTAACAAGCTCTCCCATTGATTGAAAAATATTTTGATGATCTTGACCTTCAAAATCTGAAAATTCAATAATTTCGCTTACAGCATCATAACGCTCAGTTTCAAGCATTAACCCGCCGAGAATAGCTCTTTCAAGATCTCTTACTTGTTCAGTATTTTCTATTGGGTTACTAGGCATAAATATGATTTTTACATCATATTATTAAGATAACAACTATTCAGGTTGAACTGATACCTCAACAATACATGAAACCTCAGGATGAAACAAAAGTGTGATTGAATAATCTCCTAGCTCCTTTAATGGACCATCAGGCAATTGAACTGCACTTTTGTCAACTACGTGTTCAATTACACCAAAAGCTTCTGAAATTTCTCTAGTTCCAACAGATCCATATAATGCTCCCTCATCAGTTACTGGAACCTTAATTTCAACTTTTAGTCCAGAGACTGCATCTGCTTTGCTTTGAGCATTAGCAATCTCGTCTGCTGAAGCTGCAGCTAGTTCAGATTTTTTGCTCTCAACATACTTAAGGTTTTCATCAGATGCGAACATAGCTTTCTTTTTTGGAATTAAAAAGTTTCTAGCATATCCAGAGCTCACCTCTACAACATCTCCAATTTCACCTAGTTTTTGAATTTTATCTGTAAGTATAATTTTCATAATCTATCTATGAGAATCTGTGTAAGGAAGTAAAGCTAAAAAACGAGCAATCTTAATAGCTTTTGTTAGTTTTCTTTGCTCTGCTGCACTAATATTAGAAACTCTCGCAGGGATAATCTTTCCAGTCTCAGTTATATATTTTTTCAAGAGCTCAATGTTTTTATAATTGAAATTTTTGCTATTTGATTGTGTCATTATTATTCACTGTCCTCAGATTTTTTAGAAGAAGGTTCTTCATCAGAGGCTTCATCTATTTTTTTCTCTGAATTAGATTTTAATTTTTCTTGATTTTTTTCATCATCTTGAGAAGTTTTTTTTAACTCTTTTGATTCTGTCAGCAATAATGAGTCCTCAAGAGATGGTGTGTTTACTTTTAATAAAAGGTGACGAATTACAGATGTATCATATTTTAGTTTAGACTCAAGCTCCAGAGCTGCCTCAGATGGCCCTTCAATTTGGTAGATAGCATAATGACCTTTATTATGATTTAAAATGCTGTAAGCAAGCTGTCTGCGACCAATATTTTCTAGCTTATTTATCTTAAAATCTGCAGTGGTTAAAGTTTTCTCAAACTTGGTTTGAAATGAATCAAATTTAGTTGATAAGTCAGGGTTAAGTATTAAGGTTAGTTCGTAATTATTCATGTTTTCCTTATGGGTTAAAAGATTTTTTGATTATCAAAAAACCAAGGAGCGGAGATTTTATGCTAAATGCATCCGGCAATCAATAATTATTTCTTAAGAAGCCAAAAGCTCTATCCAAAAATGTTTTGTTATTCTCTAAAGTATAGCCCTGCTTAATTTGATCAAAACCAAATCCAATTAAACCTAAAGCAGTTGCATAAATTGGATTTTTAAGAACAGACTCCATTCCATTGAATTTCTCTGGAATTCCTAATCTCACGCTTGTCTGAAAAATAGACTCAGCTAGTGCAACAGCTCCTTCCATTTTTGAAGTTCCTCCCGTAAGCACTATTCCTGCAGGAATTTTACTTTCAAATCCATTGCGTTTAATTTCTGCTTTTACTAAATCAAATAGCTCAACATATCTAGGCTCGATAATTTCTGCCAAAGATCTTCTTGATAAGTCTTCAGGTGGCCTTCCTCCCACTCTCATTACTTCTAATGTTTCTCCATCTTGAGTAAGTTCGGCTGCAGCACAACCATACTTCTGCTTGATATCTTCTGCTTGAGCAGTTGGCGTTCTCAGGGCAACAGCTATATCACTTGTAACTTGATCGCCTGCTATAGGTATCACTCCAGTAAATGAAATAGAGCCCGAATTAAATACAGCTATATCTGTAGTGCCTCCACCAATATCTACTAAACAAACACCTAGCTCTTTTTCATCCTCTGATAGAACTGAATATGAGCTAGCTAATTGCTCTAAAACAAATCCATCAACCCCAATTCCACAGCGTTTAACACATTTTTCTATGTTTTGTATGGCGTTATTTGCGCAAGTCACTAAATGAACGTGTGATTCCAATCTTACTCCAGACATACCTAGAGGCTCTCTAATAGAGTCTTGATTATCAATAACATACTCTTGAGGAAGGACATGAAGGACTCTTTGATCAGATGGTATCGCTACTGCTTGAGCCGCTTCGATAACCCTATCTATGTCACTGGCCTCAACTTCTTTATCTTTGATTCCCACAATCCCGTGCGAATTTAAGCTTCGAATATGATTCCCTGCAATTCCAACATATATATTCTTAATTTTTCCATCAAATGATGCTTGAGCTTGATCTAAAGATTTTTGAATTGCATCTGTAGTAGCGTCAATATTAACGACAACGCCTTTTTTCAATCCACTAGATGGGTAAGAACCCATCGAAACAACCTCGATAGCTTGCTGATCAACATACTTGCCAATAATGCATACAACTTTTGAAGTACCAATATCTAATCCGACAACATAGTCTGGATCTTTAATTCCATTATTTCCCATAATTTAAAGCTGCTCCATCTCTGTATCTTAAATCAATAATACTCGGAGTTAAGTTTTTTTCGTAAATATATTTTAAGGCCAGTGAAAGCTTTTCGAAAATCTTAATAGAGAGATCAGAACCCATATTGATTCGTAAATTGTTTCTAGTTTTAAAATACCAACCCTCTGCTTCAGTGTAACTAACGGAAGAAATTTTTAAATTAAAAGCTTCAGTTACTTCATAAAACTGCTTTTCAACTTTTAACCATTCAGCAACTAATTCAATTGGTGTATTTAGGTGTAATAAATCTGGATGCTCTTGAAAATATGAAAATTTACTTAAATTTTTATCTAAATAAAACTTTTCTTGCCAAATATATTTAGGCTCCTTTGACTCAATGAATATTTCTAAAGGTTTGAAAAGATTTTTCTTTATCAAGAATGAATTAATCCAGTTTTGATTATTTAAAAATTTATAGAGATTTTTGTGTGAATTTATATCCCCCAAAGCTATTACCAGGTTCTCCTCTTGCTCTAAAAATTGAGGATTTTCAAAAAATACAATTGTCTTTTGGCTTGAGATATCTGAGCAACCAAGAATAATGTTGGCAATAAAAAAAACTAATAAAAGTCTAAATTTCAGCATTAATAATTTCATTAACAAGCTCGTCATATGATAACCCAATTGATTCTGCTGATTTAGGAAATAAACTGTGAGATGTCATCCCTGGAACTGTATTGACCTCAAGAACATAAAAGTTTTGATTACTGTCTTGCATAAGGTCAACTCTTAACCAGCCACTAGCTTTGACTATATTAAGTGTTTTTAAACAAATCTGCTCAAGCTCAATTTTCTTTTTATCAGAAATTATAAATTCAATAAGCTCAGTATCCTCACTAACATACTTTGCATTGAAATTATAGAAAGATTCTTTAGTTATTATCTCTACTGGAGGTAAACATTTTCCGTTAAGAATGGGGACGGTGAGTTCTTTAAAATCTATACTTTCTTCAAAGATAAATTGTCTTTTGGAATCTAAGCTATCGCTAATGGCCTTTTTTAATTCATTATTAGTTGATAATTTAAAAACATCTATACTTGATCCATCCTCTGTTGGCTTTAAAAAAATTTCATTGAATGGTCTGAATTGATCAAAAATTGAATCATCTAGATTGCCCTTAAATTGATCCAAAGAGGGAACAGAAATCCAATTTGGGGTCGGAATTCCATTTTCTCTTAATATTTTTTTAAAAGTATCTTTATTCCAAGTATTTTTACAAGCTTCATAACCACTTCCGGTATATGGAATATTATTTTGTTGCAAGAAGCTTTGAAGCTCTCCTGACTCTCCATCCTGCCCGTGAAGAGCAATAAAAACAAAATCACCTTGCAAAAATTTTTCAGGTGAAAACTCACTTGGATAATCAACTAATTCAGCCTCATAGCCCAAATGCTTAACTGATTGAAATACATATTTGCCGCTTTCCAAAGATATACTTCGCTCGGAGGATTCTCCGCCATATAAAACTGTAATTTTTTCTATTGCCACTTATGTTGTTTAATCTTTTTATTTAATTTTGATATAGTTCCAGCACCTTGTGTAATTAAAATTGAGAAACTTTCGTAATTTGATTGCAGCCAAACCAAAGGGTCAGTCTTTCCAATGTATTCAGCATTTTTATGGTTTTTAGCTATCTCAGAAATTAATTTTTTTGAAGAAATTCCTTTGATTGGTTTTTCACTAGCAGGATATATGTCTAAAAGCAATAAGCTATCTACTTGGGAGAGCACTTTCACAAAATCATCGAAAAGTTGTTGAGTCCTAGTAAATCTATGTGGCTCAAAAATCATGCATATTTTCTTACGAGGAAATTTTTGGCGTATTGCTTGAATGGTTGCTGAAATTTCAACAGGATGATGGCCATAATCATCTATTAAAATTCGAGGCTGATCATAGAAACTAAGATTTGAAATCTCAAACCTTCTACCTACACCTTTAAAATCGTTTAGTCCTTTTGAAATTTTCTTGGTAGAAATATTTTCTTCAATTGCTACACAAATAGCAGCAGTAACATTGCACAGATTATGTTTACCACTTAAATAGGTAGAAAATTTATAATTTTTCTTATTGCTGTGGTCTATTATTTGAAATTTTTGAACGCCGTTTTTTAGCTTTATATCAGTTATTTGAAATCTATTTTTTGCACTAAAGCCAAATGTTATTTGTCTTCTATGAATATCTTTAGAAATTTTTCGAATATTTGAGTCATCTAAATTGATTAAAATATAACCATAAAAAGGTAAATTTTCGGCAAAACTTAAAAAAGATTGATTTAATTTTTCTTGATTTGATTCATAAAAATCTAAATGATCGTTGTCTATATTTGTAATTACAGCAATATCAGGTTGAAGATGAAGAAATGATCCATCGCTTTCATCAGCCTCAACAATGATATAGTCGCCCTCTCCAAGTTCAGAACTTCTTCCAACGCTTAATACTTGGCCTCCAATGACATAAGTAGGACTTAAATTTGCAGCGTTAAAGATACTTGCAACTATACTAGTTGTAGTAGTCTTGCCGTGACTGCCAGCAATCGCAATACTTCGATACGGTTTCATCAGAGTTCCAAGCATCTCAGCCCTAGGAATAATAGTTAATCCTGATTTCTTGGCATATGAAAGCTCAGAATTTCTCTTAGATATTGCAGATGAAGCAACAACCAAATCAGCATTCTTAATAAGCCTAGGTTCGTGACCAATTTGAACTTTAGCACCAAGTTTTTTTAATTCCTTTAACTCATCTGTTATAACAAGATCTGAACCCGTAACTTTAAAACCTCTTTTTTGTAAAATCGTAGCAACCCCAATCATGCCCGACCCACCAATACCGATCATATGAATTTTTTTAAACTTTTGAAATCCTAAAGTAGTCATATATTTTTAAATTTTAAAATTGAACTTAGCATTGTAGCCGCAGCTTGAAAATGGTCTAAATTAGTCTCAGTCTTTGTCCATTTCAAATAAAGCTTTTTTTTAATAATATGTTTAAGTTTTTGTGAGAGGGATTTAAAAGATTCAAGCTCAGTATGGATCAACCCCATATCTAAATCTGAGATATATTTAGCATTTAAAAGCTGATGATTATCAATTGCAGATGGCAAAGGAATCATGAGAGACCCCCTTTTTAAACTAATGGCTTCTGATAAAGAGAGTGCGCCTGCTCTAGAAATAATAAAGTCTGACCATAAAATTAATTCATGAGGTGAGTTATAAAACTCTTCTACCTCTATAGAAATATTGCTTGAGTATAATTCTTTTATCCCTAAAGATTTTCCATTTCCGGATTGATGCTTCACTTCTAATGGAATATTTAATTGATTTAAAGCAATAGGTACATTTTTATTTATAAATTCAGAGCCTTGACTTCCACCTGTTATATAGATCCTTACAGGATCATGATTATGATTTGTGAAAGATGATAATTCCAACTTTTTAATAGGATTTCCTACGAGCATCGTTTTTTTTGAAATCGGCTCATTAATTGAAAATCCTAAAAAAACTATTTTTGAAAATCTTTTTAATATTTTATTGGAAGTGCCCATAATTGCATTTTGCTCATGCAAGAAAAGAGGCTTTCTACAAATCCATGCTGATAAACCAACTGGTAATGAGATGTATCCCCCAAAGCAAACGATAAAATCAATATTATTTTTTTTTATGTAAAAAATACTTTTAAAAATTGAGACTATTAAACCTATTAAGGAAGTAATTTTAAAAATTAAATTTTTTCCTCTAAATCCAATCATAGGAATGGTTAAAAATTTTATGTTCTTTGGGAGAACTCGATTTTCTATACCAGTTTTCGTTCCAATCCAAAGAACCTCATGATCATTTTTGATACATTCTCTGCCAAATTCTAATGCTGGAAAAACATGACCTCCGGTTCCTGCTGCAGAGATTAAAAATTTCATTACTTTATCGACTTATTTTCAAAATTAATTCTTAAAACTAGGCCCATTAAAAACATAAATATAATTAGGCTTGTGCCCCCATAGCTTATAAAGGGAAGAGTTAAACCCTTTGTAGGCAGGATTCCAAGATTTACTCCTATATTAAACACTACTTGAATTGCAATCAAAATACCTGCTCCAAAAGCAAGCAATCCTTGAAATAACTTTCCTAGCTCCAGTGCTTTTAGTGATGTCCTAATAATGCCAACAATTAATAATGCAAATAAAAAAATTACAATTAATCCTCCAACTAATCCAAACTCTTCAACAATTACAGCAAAAATGAAATCAGTATGTGGCTCGGGCAAATATAAATTTTTTTGAAGACTATTCCCTAAACCTAGACCAAACCATTCGCCCCGCCCGATGCCAATTAGTGCATTTGATAATTGCCATCCAGGTCCATAAAAATTCTCAAACGGCTCAGTAAATGAAATAAATCTTATGTACCTATATGGCTCTAGATACACAGCAACAGCAGCCAATGCCACCATAAGCAAGATTAAAAGTGAAAACTGCAAAAATGAAATTCCTGCAAAAAACAATATTGCAATTACCAATGCTCCAATTACAAGTGTTGATCCAAGATCAGGTTGGGACATAATTAGAAGCCCAAAAAGTGCCAACACAACTAAAGGCCTTACAAAACCCAATGAAGTATTAATTTCACTTAGTCTTCTAACGCAATAACCTGAAATATATATCACTAAAGCTATCTTGCTTACTTCTGAGGGTTGAATATTTATTGGGCCAATTCTAATCCATCTAAGACTTCCATTGACCTCTGTGCCAACCCCAGGAAAAAAAAGGGCGATAAGTAATAACAAAGAACCAATTAAAATTGCCCAATCTAATGTTAAAAATAAATTTGATGGCATGCTTAAAGCAATTATTGTTGCAAAGACGCCAATAATAAAAAAAATTATTTGCCTTGAAGCAAAATGAAAAGGAGTTCCATAGATGTCCTCAGATATAAAAATGCTTGAAGATGCAACCATTATCAAACCGATAAACAACAAAGAGAAATATGGAAGAACAATTAGTATATTATTGCGATCAATCATTTGAACTCATTGCAAGCTTTATAAAATGATCCCCTCGCTCTTCAAAGTTTTTATAATCTTGACCGCTTGGATGTCCGGGTGAAAAAAGTATGTGAGTTTGAAAATCATATTTTTCTTTAAGTATTGATCTCATTACAGATGAAAGACCTTGATTATGGAACAAGATTTTTTTTGGGTGAAATATTTTCTTTGATATTTCTTCTGCATGATTACCAAAAATGTATACCCTTGTTGGACCTTCAATTTCATAGCTTTCATATCGTTCTTTATCTGGATCTCCGCAAAGGATCAACACATAAGGATTAGACATTTTATTTAATGCAAACTGAAGTGCATTCAAATTAGTAGCCTTAGAGTCATTGATAAATACCATATGATCATTCGTGGGTATGAGCTGATGCCTATGAGGCAAATCTTTTAACTCAATATCTTGCACTAATCTTCGAGGTCTACCAGTAATCATCGACCATAATTTTTTTGGATTAGACTCTTCTGTTGTTTTTTTTGATTCTTTAATTCTATTTTTAACTTTCTTGTACTCTTCAAAACTTGCATGATGGTCAATATGATCAGGAGAAATATTTAAGAGAACTCCTAAATCTAGCTGAATCTCTTTCATCTTCTCAAGCTGAAAGCTAGAAAGCTCAACTATTGAATATCGACAGGAATTAATATTATCTAAAACTGGTGCGCCAATATTCCCAACTAATTGAGATTCTTCTAAAAGCTGATGCAAGTGATAGCAGCAAGTACTTTTTCCATTAGTTCCAGTTATTCCAATTTTGAAAGACTTATCTTCTTGAAAAAAAATATCTATGTCAGTTAAATACGAAATTTTATCAAATTCTCCATTTGGATAAATCTTCTTTATATTTATTCCAGGGCTCAAATAAATCATCTCATAAGAATTTAATTTTTTTTGATCGGGCAACTTATTCGAGATATTAGGCCCTTTCACATTTTGGTCATAGATTTCAAAAGCTTTACCTTTTTTTTCTAAATACCTTCCTATGGATTGGCCTGTAACTCCATAACCAAAAATAAGGGATTTCATTGAGGGTTATCTGAGCTTTAAGGTTGCAAGTGCAAACAAAACAAGTACAAAAGTTATAATCCAAAATCGAACAATAACCTTTGGTTCAGCCCAGCCTTTTAATTCAAAATGGTGATGAATTGGGGCCATCAAAAAGACCCTCTTACCTCTTAATTTGTATGAGCCTACTTGGATAATAACGCTCAAAGTTTCCATCACAAAAACTCCTGCCATAATTGCAAATACTATCTCATGTCTTATTAAAACTGCTAGGGTGCCTAAAATTCCTCCAAGTGTTAAAGATCCTAAATCGCCCATAAATATCTGAGCAGGATATGTGTTGTACCAGAGAAAACCTATGCCAGCCCCAATCAAGGCCCCACAAAACACAATTAACTCTCCACTAAGCGGGTTAAATGGGATGAATAAATAATCTGAGATAATCAAGTTTCCAGATGCATAAGCAATGAGACCAAGACCACCCGCTATCAAGACTGATGGCAAAATTGCAAGTCCGTCTAGACCGTCAGTTAGATTAACTGCATTAGATGAACCAATTATTACAAAAATGCTAATTAACAGAAAAATAAAGGGAGAAATTACAAAAATATATTCTTTATTAAAAGGCAAAATAAAAATTTGTTCATTTCCATTTGGGGAAACTTGCAACATGAATAACATCGCGAGCAAAGCAAAAAGAAATTGCAAGATGAGCTTATATTTTCCTTTTAAACCATTTGAGTTTTTCTCCTTTATTTTTAACCAGTCATCTAGAAATCCTATAGAGCTAAATGAGACGGTAATAAATATAAGAATCCATATGTATGGATTTTGAAAATCTGACCAGAGCAGTGTTGAAATAATTAATGAGAAGATAATAATTAAGCCTCCCATAGTAGGTGTTCCAGTCTTTGCAAGATGTGACTCAGGCCCATCCCCCCTAATGGATTGTGAGAACTGAATATTTGTTAAAAATCTAATTAGGGTTGGACCAAGAAAAATTGACAGCATTAGCGCTGTAAGGGTCCCTCCAATAGTTCTAACGGTTAAATAACGAAGTACATCGAAGCCAGAATCATATGTCATTAACCAAGTGCCAAATAATTCGATCATATTATTTCCATAAGTTTAGAATTTCTTCCATTCGCATTGATCTTGAGCCTTTTAATAGTATTGTCTCCTTTCCTTTAAGATTTTTTTTCAAGAAATTTACTAACTCCAGTTTATCTTTAAAGAAAAAACCATTGTTGCCAAATGCAAATACTGTATGACGGATTAAATCTCCATATCCAATCAAACAATTAACTCCATGTATTTTGGCATAGTCTCCCAATCCAATGTGTAGTTTTTTTCTAAATCTCCCCAACTCTCTCATATCCCCAAGGATTGCAACCTTTCTTCCTTGAAATTGACACAAAACATCTAATGCAGCTTTCATAGAATCAGGATTGGCATTATATGAATCGTCGATAACCGTAGATTGGTTAACCCATAATTTTAAATCTAAACGTTGAGGTGAATTCTTTAGCCCTTTCAAGCCAACTGTAAAGTCCTTTGTGTTTAACCTAGCAGCATGAATTGCTGCAAAAGAAGCAAGAATATTTAATACATTATGCATCCCTATTAGTTTTGTTTTTATTTGTACTCTTTTCCTCAAATGGGCTGATTCAATGAAAAAGGATAAGCCTTCTTTTGTCATCTTAATTTGAGATGGGAAAAAAGATGCCGTGGAGTCTTTACCAAATGTATAAAATACAATGTCATTCCTCATTTTTTTCCAATAACCGACATATTGACCGTTTGGAACAATAGCGGAGCCATTTTTCTTAATGTTTTTTATAAGCTCAGACTTTACCTGAAGGACACCCTTAACCGAATTCAATCCCTCTAAATGAGAATGGCCTATGTGGGTAATAATGCCAATATTTGGCTTAATTATTTTTGATAGCAGATCTATGTCGCCTGGTTTAGCTGCACCCATCTCAAAAATTGCCGTGCTATTTTGTGAGTCCAGCTCCAAAGCACACAATGGTAAGCCAATTTCATTATTGTAGTTTTGGTGAGTCCCATAACTATTTTTTATGCAAGTATTTAAAATGTTTTTAGTTGTTGTTTTTCCATTGCTGCCAGTAACCCCAATAACTGTCCCTTGATATCTTTCAATTGCCATCTTGGCAGAATTAATCAAAATTTTTTCAGGGCTTTTAACTGAAATAATTTTTGGTGAAAAAGCTATAGAATTTGAAATTTTGCTCTTTCTAATAATTGCTAATGATGCTCCTTTGTTGATTGCATCCTCCGCATAAAAGCTGCCATCCTCTTTTAAGCCAGTCAGACCAAAAAAAACTGAATTCTTTTTTACTTTCCTTGAATCTATTTGAAAATTACTAATTGGTAAATTTGTTTCGCCGTTAAGTTGAAGGAACGTTAACAAGTCTTTTGTATTATTTATTAATTTCATTGTCTAAGATTTCTAGAACACAATCTTTGTCATTAAACGGTACTTTTTTTCCAGATACATCCATATAAGTCTCATGACCTTTACCCAATATTACCAATATATTTTCTTTATTTAAGCATTGAAGTGCTAAGTTAATGGCTTCCTTCCTATCCTCTAAAATTTCAATACTTGTATAAGAATTCCCTGCCATTGCATCTTTAACAATTGAAGAAAAAGGTTCATAACGATTGTTATCAGATGTGAAGAATATTTTGCTGGCAAAATCTTGAGCTATCTTCATCATCTTAGATCTTTTAGATTTATCTCTATCTCCACCGCATCCAAAAACTAAAATTATTTCATCATGATAATTAGCTAATTCAGAAAGAATATTTTGAATAGACTGGTGGTCATGAGCAAAATCAATCAATATATTTCCCTCTCTTAATTTTAAAATCTCACCTCTTCCTTGTGGGAGCTTGATTGAATTACTTCTAACAATCTCAAATTCATCCAAAGAGATTTGCTCTGCAATTAGGGCAATTGCTGAAATATAATTCTCTGCATTGTATTTGAGAAATAATGAAACCTGAGTATCTAAGCATAAATTAGGAAAACGCAATTTTATATTTGAACTTCCACTTGGATTATATTCAAGAGAATACTTAAATGCTGCTGAAGTATCAGTTGAACTTAAGAATTGTGATTTTGAAAGTTGTTTTTTTTGATCATCGGAAAAATTTTTAAGCAAATCTTGAATTTTGTCTATAAAAATAATTGTAGGATTTTTATTATTAAGTTCGATAATGGATAATTTTGCATCAATGTAATTTGATTCTGTTTTATGATAATCCAGGTGATCAGATTGAATATTGAGAAGTAATGTTTGTGAAAAAGGTAAATTTCCAAGCCTTTTTTGTGCTAATGCATGAGAAGAAATCTCAATGAAGATAGATATTTTTTGATGAAATTTACAAATCTTCAAAATTTGAAATATCTCAAATATCCCAGGTGTTGTGTTACCTTTTGTCTTCAAAAGATTATCATTTACCATAGCTCCCAAAGTGCCAATGTAAACTGAAGGTTTATTAAGAGCTCTGATAATATTATGAGCAATGAATGCTGTTGTTGTTTTCCCGTTAGTTCCTGTTACTCCATGAAAAACAAAATCATCTTCAGATAAGTCATAAAAGCTAAAAAGAATTTTCAAGATCTTTTCTTCCAAATTTTCTAAATAAAGAATTGGTATATCTACTTGTTCACCTAATTCCCGATCTGTAATAATGCAGGACGCTCCCTTTTGAATAGCATCCCCTATAAACTCATTTCCGTGTGAGCCCACCCCTTGCCTAGCAATAAACAAAGAGTTTTCTTGAACATCTCTTGAATCATCAGTAATAGATGAGACACAAAGATCATCAAACAGATTTGAATTAATGAAGGGTTTTATAATGGGTAATTTATTCATCTAGATAACTAAGGACATCGCTGGCAATAGCTGCAAATAATGGGGCAGCTACGCTGCCACCAGAATAATTATTTAATCCCGGCTCATCAATACTTACGAAAATCGTTAGTCTTCTAGATTTTAATGGAGCTATTCCTACAAAAGAAGCTATATATTTACTTTGATCATATCCACCTCTTGAACTGGCTTTATGAGATGTTCCAGTTTTACCTGCGACTTCAAAATTTTTTAATTTCGCTAGACTTCCTGTTCCATCTGATATGACTAATTTTAAAGAATCTAATATATCTTCTGCGGTATCACTTCTTATGACCTTTTGCTCAAAAGAAGAATTAAAGTTATCAATAAATATTTTAAAATCTTTGAGATAGCCATCATTAGCAAACACTGAATATGCTTGAGCTAATTGCAGAGAGGATGCTGTCATACTGTATCCAAATCCAATACTTGCAACTTCATGATCAGTAATATTCTGTCTTGAATTAATGACTCCATATGCAATACCAGGAAAAAATATGTTTGGCGGTCTTGAAAGACCAAATTCTTTGTAGCCTGAAATCAAACCTTCTATGCCAACCAGCAAAGCTAACTTAGAGGCCCCAACCTGACTAGATTTAGCAATTATCTCACTGACAGTTATGTTTTTATAGTTCTTTGGATCTGATATGACCCTACCACTTAAATTAATAAATCCCGGGCTTGTATTTATTACCTGATTTTTGGAAATTATGCCCATATCAATTCCCTTGGCTACAGCTAAAGGTTTAATAATTGATCCTGGCTCGAAAGCATCATTTAAAGCTCTATTTCTCTTAATTTTTCTCTGGGGACTATTTGGGTTGTATGAAGGGAAGCTTGCTATTGCAAGAATTTCTCCAGATATATTATCAAGAACCACAGCACTGCCGCCTTTAGCATTGTTAGCCTGAATATAATTTGAAAGATGTTTATAGGCATAAAACTGAACTCTACTATCAATGGTAAGCTTTTTATCAAGTCCTTGTACAACCTCCTTTATTATTTGAGGTCTTCTGCTTGCATTACGATAAATAATTTCTTTTCCTGCTTCGCCAGA
>CACKEY010000003.1 GCA_902599315.1 uncultured SAR86 cluster bacterium
GGTGGTTTGCCCGGTGATGGAGGCATTCAAGCAATTTGGGATGCTAATCCAGCAATTCAAACATACATGGCTATTCCGAATTTTATCCTAGGTGATTCTAGTGAAACAATTTTTCAAGCTTTTGTTGAAGGTGAAACAGGTTTTTCTCTTCCTGGAGCTCCTTCTCCTGTGAGTGCTGTATTCGGTTACGAGTCAAGAGAGCTTGAATCAGATTATCGTCCAGATGCTTCTGCACAAGCTGCTGACAGAACTGGAGCAGGCGGTCCAATTGTTGCTCTTGCAGGTGGATACGATGTAAAAGAATTTTTTCTTGAATTAGGTATTCCTGTTACAGATAATATTAATCTTGAAGCTGGAGCTAGATTTGCTGATTACTCTACTGACAATGATACTGATGCATTCAAACTTGGAGCTTATTGGCAAGTAAATGATCAGTTATCAGTTAGAGGTACTGTTCAAACCGCTACTCGTCATGGATCAATCACGGAATTGTATAGAGGCCAAGGCTCAAGTCTTACAGACTTAGATCCTGATCCTTGTGGTACTGATCCAGAAACAGGAATTGGCCCAAGCTATACACAAGCTGAATGTGCAAGAACTGGCCTTTCTGCTGTTGATTATGGATCAGATCTAAAATCGCCGGCTGATCAGTATAATATTTTGACCGGTGGTAATCCTGATATGGTTCCAGAGGAATCAGAGTCTCTAACCCTAGGTTTTGTTTGGACTCCTTCATCTGTTCCTGGACTGACTCTAACATTAGATTATTTTGATATTGAAATTACAGATGGTATTGGTACCATTCCTGCTTCAACTTCATTAACAAAATGTTTAGAAACAGGGAATGCAACATTTTGTAATTTAATTCAAAGAGATCCAATTGCTGGAACATTATGGGTGTCTCCAGGTCAAATCATAACAACTAATACCAATGTTTCTGAGCAAGGGTTGACTGGTTACGACATTATATTTACTTATCCACTTGAGACACCTCTTGGTATAGTTGATCTTAAAGGTATTTCAACCATAACTGATTCAGATACTTTTATAGCTATACCTGGCGCTGCTGAACTTGAGTGTGCAGGTTATTACGGTGCAAGTTGTGGTAAAAACCCTACTCCTGAATTTGCTGGAAATTATTCTGCTTCTCTCACACGAGGTGATTTAGATTACATTCTTGGCATTAGATATTTAGGTGAGACCGATGACCTTAATTCAACCGCGATTGATATTGAAGACAAAACATATCTTGATCTCACTGTAAATTATCAATTTAATGATAGTCTAAGATTTAGCATTGGTGCTAGCAATATATTTGATGAGGACCCTGTCTATACATCTAGCGCTGGTACTGCACCTGGAAATGGAAATACTTTCCCAGGATATTTTGACGCCTTGGGAACATATATATTCTTGAATGCTACATTTGAGCTTTAAGATCTTATCATAATAATAAGGGGGGCTATTAAGCCCCTCTTTTTATTATTTTTTAACTATTTAGAGCGGCTTTTTAAAAATCTTTTTCATATAATATAGTCCGTGAAAACTTTTAACATATTACTTATTCTATTTATTTTTTACGGATGTGGTGGAAACGTATCTCCTATTGATTCGGCTCTGGAAAATCAAACCCTTTTGTTCGGTAATGGGAGTGAGCCACAGGGTTTAGACCCTCATATTGTCACTGGTGTGCCGGAGCATCATTTACTTATTTCACTTTGTGAAGGCTTAACAATTGCAAATCCAAAGGGTGGTGAAAATCTTCCAGGCGTTGCTGAGTCATGGGAAATAAGTGAGGACGGAAAAAGATATACCTTTTTTCTTAATCAGAATGCTAAATGGTCAAATGGAGATCTAGTAACAGCTCAAGATTTTGTTTGGTCATGGATGAGAATTTTGACTCCATCACTTGGGTCTCAATATCCTGATATGCTTTATTATTTGAAGGGTGCTGAAGATTTTCATCAGGGCAAAACTAGTGATTTCTCTGATGTGGGAGTAAGCGCGATTAACGATCATGAGCTTAGAGTTGAGCTAAAAAATCCTACGCCCTTCTTTATAAGACTTTTAAGCCACTACAGTACATATCCCGTTCACAAGGAAACTATTTTGAAATATGGGACTATTGATGATAGAAATGGTAAGTGGACTAGACCGGGAAACTTTGTTTGCAACGGACCAATGAATTTAAAAACTTGGGAACTGAACAAGCAAATCATTGTTGAAAAGAATCCATTGTATTGGGATGCTGATAGAGTTAGGTTGAATGAAATTAGGTACTTCCCTGTTTCTAACGAATCAACCGAAGACAGAATGTTTCGAGCAGGGCAATTACATGTAACAAATGTAGTTCCATTAGAAAAATGCCCTATATATATTGAGAATGAAAACCCTAACCTCAGAATTGAACCATATATGGGAACTTATTTTTATAGGATAAATACCCTTCATCCAATTCTTAAAAATAAAGATGTTAGATTGGCGTTAGCTTACGCAATTAACAGAAAACAAATCGTTGAAAAGGTCTCAAAATGTGGTCAAGCAGCCGCTTACTCTTTTACTCCACCAGGATCTGCTGGGTATGAGCCAGACACTGATGTTCCATACGATCCTGAGCTTGCAAGATCATTGCTTGCAGATTCTGGTTATGCAAATGGTGATGGGTTTCCAGTGCTAGAAATACTCTTTAATACATCAGAGGGTCATAGAAAAATAGCTTTAGCTATTCAGCAAATGTGGCAAGAAAATTTAGGAATTTCAGTTGAATTAGTTAATCAAGATTGGAAGGTATACTTAGCAAGGGAAATGACTGGCGATTTTCAAATTTCAAGGGCAGGTTGGATAGGTGATTATGAAGATCCGAATACATTCCTTGATACTTTGAGACCAAACAGAGGCAACAATAAAACTGGCTGGGAGAATGCAGAATACGATCAGTTATTAGAATTGGCGAATTCCACAAATGAACAGTCATTAAGATATCAATATCTTATGGAAGCTGAAAGATTATTAATAAGTGAGATGCCTATCATTCCAATTTATACATACGTCCGACAATATCAATTATCAGATGACGTAAAGGGTTGGCATCCTAATCTACTAGACACACATCATCCTAAATTTATCTATTTAGAAAGATAATCTTATAAATGCTGCAAGTTATTTTAAAAAGAATTGCAATCGCAATCCCTGTGATTTTAATAGTAGCTTCATTAACATTTTTTTTGGTTCGAATGGCCCCAGGTGGGCCTTTTGATGCTGAAAAAGTAGTCCCTCCTCAGGTCATGAAAAATCTAAATGCTGTTTACAATTTAGATGCTCCCTTAATTATTCAGTATAGGGATTATATGTTTAATCTAGTTCAAGGAGATTTTGGTCCGTCATTTCGATATCCAGGACGTTCGGTAACCGAGATGATTTTTACTGGTTTACCAGTTACTTTTGAGTTAGCTTTCTACGCAATTATTGTTGCCATGATTATTGGTAGTCTTGCGGGAGTCATTGCAGCTGTTAAGAGGAATACACTTTTAGATTATGTGCCCATGACAATAGCTATGATTGGAATTTGTATGCCAACCTTTTTGCTAGGACCCTTGCTGGTATTGTATTTTGGAATCTATCTTGAGGCTTTACCTGTTTCTGGATGGGATTCACTGCCTGGAGATAAGATTTTACCTTCCATTACTTTAGGGGCTGCATATGCCGCTTATATAGCTAGGCTGAGCAGAGGAGGGATGCTAGAGACCCTCAGTCAAGATTATATTCGAACAGCAAGAGCAAAAGGCTTACCAGAGTATCAAGTGATTATTAAGCACGCATTGCAGGGGGGGTTGGTTCCAGTGGTTTCTTTTTTAGGCCCAGCAGTTGCAGGCTTGATTGGCGGGTCTTTTGTCGTTGAAACTATTTTTCAAATTCCAGGGCTTGGACGTTTTTATGTTGAAGCTGCCTTTAATCGAGATTATACAATGATTCTGGGAACTACTATTTTCTTTTCTACTTTAATAATATTCTTTAATTTATTATCTGATATTGCTGTTTTGTTGATGAATCCTCGTGCAAGGAGTCAAACATGAATCAAGAAAGTTCATTATGGTCGGATGCATGGAGAAGATTGCTTGCAAACAAAGCAGCTCTGGCAGGTGGAATTATTTTACTAGTCTTAATTTTCCTTGCAATTTTTGCTCCATGGATTGCACCTCATTCTTATTCGTATCAAAACCTTGAATTAGGAGCTCAACCTCCTTCTTCTGAATTTTTACTTGGTACAGATACATTGGGCAGAGATCTTTTCAGCAGGATCTTGTATGGCGCAAGAGTTTCATTGCTGGTAGGTTTTGTTGCTACAAGTGTTGCGCTAGTTATAGGCGTCAGCTGGGGCATAGTTGCAGGATATTTTGGTGGAAGAATTGATTCTGTGATGATGAGGATTGTAGATGTTCTTTATGGTCTTCCGTTTATTATTTTTATAATTTTACTCATGGTAATTTTTGGAAGAAATATATGGCTGTTATTTGCTGCCATCGGAGCGGTGGAGTGGCTTACCATGGCAAGAATTGTTCGAGGACAAGTCTTAACAGTTAAAACTCAAGAATATGTCTTAGCTGCTCAGGCTATGGGAGTATCAAACATTCAAATGTTTAGAAAACATATATTTCCGAATATTCTTGGACCTATAGCTGTTTATGCAACCTTAACAATTCCTCAAGTTATGCTACTTGAAGCATTTTTAAGTTTTCTTGGTCTTGGTATTCAGCCACCTATGAGCAGTTGGGGCACGTTAATAAGATATGGTGTTGAATCAATGGAAGAGTATTCTTGGTTATTAATTTATCCGGGGTTAACTTTCACACTTACATTATTTGCCCTTAATTTTTTTGGCGATGGTCTTAGAGATGCATTAGATCCAAAAATATCCTCTGATTAAAAAGCCTTAATTATAATTTTCAGTACTTGACCAGGAGTAATCTCATTTTTTTCTAGCTCATTAATCTTTTTTATATCTGAAATCTCAATATTAAAAATATCGGCTATTCGATAAAGACTATCTCCCTGTTTTACGCTGTATAGGATGGTTCTTTTTTTTGAATTGATTGTTCGATAAATATTTTTGTTTCCTATGTTTAATTCTTTTCCTATTGTTAAAGGAGTATTTAATCTCAATCCATTATTTTTTGCTATCTCAGCTGGCGCCACTTTATACTTCTTGCCAAGTTTCCATAATGTATCACCTTCACTAATAATGTGAGCTTGATAGGGAATAAATGCTTGATTTTGATCGTTGCTTAGAGGAATAAGTAGCTCTTGGTAAAGACTTAAAATATTGGATTTTAAATAATTAACTTTCTTTAATATATTTACCTCTGTGTCATATTGTCTAGCTATTTTCCAAAGACTATCTCCCGATAAAACTTTATGCGTAACCCAGTTAATTTGGTTTTTTTGAATGAACTGATCCTTTTTAAGATTTAGTTCTTTCTCTAACTCAATTGGAATATTAAAAGAAGTTTTTTTTCCAGGAGGAGATGCCCATTTTGTATATCCGGCATTTAATTTGTATACAAATTCAGGCTTTAAATTGGCAAACTCACTAAAAGCTAGTATTTCAACCTGACCTTCTAGCTCAATAGAACCAAGCACAGGTTTATTTGGGAAATTTGGTAAATTAATTCCATATTTTTCAGCATTAATAACTAATTCTTTTATAGCCATAAATTTTGGAACATATTCTAATGTTTGTTTGGGCAATTTAAGATTTTTATAATCGGTTGGTTTGCCAGATTGCCTATTAAGCTTAATTCGCTTTTCAAGAAGAGTTGGCCCACCATTATAAGCAGCAAGAGTATATGTGATATCTTTATTAAATCTATTATGCAAATAAGCTAAATATCTTACTGCTGCCCTTGATGAAACCAAGGGATCATGTCTTTGTTCATACCACCAATTATCTTTTAAACCATAAATTCTTGCGGTAGCAGGCATAAACTGCCAAATTCCCATTGCTCCTGATGAGGATATTGAAAATGGATCATAGCTACTCTCAATGTATGGAAGAAGTGCTAATTCTGGAGGTAAACTATATCTTTCTAACTCTTCAAGAACAAAGTATATAAAGTACCTGCCTTTTTCGAAAAGTAAATTAAGCTGATCTGGATTTTTAAGATATGCATTTATATATTCAATAGTTTTTTTATCTAAGTACCCTTGTTTATTTTCACTGGTAATTCTTATGCGGCTCCAAACATCATCAGCAATTAGAATATTTTCTGTAATATTTTCCGGAATAGGCTCAATATATTGATCAGCTTTAATGACTGAAGGTAATTCACAACTTGTTATCAAAAGCATTGCTAAAGCAATTATAAAAATTTTCATAATTCTAAATTATATGAATATTAAGTTGAGAATGAATTTCTTGAGTAGAAAGAAAGATTATCTTCATTAGTTACAATTAACCAAATATAATTATTATTATAAGCTTTTAAAAATAAAATAGTCATTAGTATTGATGTCATATTCCTAACAATGAAAGAGGTAATTATTTACACAGACGGAGCTTGCAGAGGCAATCCTGGTCCAGGAGGTTGGGGCGCGCTAATTAAATTTGATTCTTCCGAGAAGGAGATTTTCGGCGGACGATATAATACAACAAATAATCAAATGGAACTTTCTGCTGCCATTGAGGGACTCTCAATTTTAAAAGAGCCTTGTAATGTTGAGTTATTTACTGATTCAAAGTACGTGATGGATGGAATAACTCAATGGATAAAAAATTGGAAAAAAAATAATTGGAAAACTTCTGCTAAAAAAGAGGTTAAAAATAAAAGATTATGGCAACAATTAGATCAGTTAATGGCTTATCATCAAGTGCAATTGCATTGGGTAAAAGGCCATTCTGGAGATCCTGGTAATGAGGTGGCTGATCTATTAGCAAATAAAGGAATTGATTCTATATTATGACAAAAAAACTTATTGTTCTTGATACTGAAACAACAGGACTTGAAGTTGATCAAGGTCATAGGATTGTTGAGGTTGGGGCGGTCGCACTTGAAGATAGAAGAAGAACAGATGTGCATTTTCACTCATATCTCAATCCTCAAAGATCTATTGATGAGGAGGCTGAAAAAGTTCATGGTCTTTCAATGGAAAGACTTGCAAATGAACCAGAATTTTCAGAAATAGCTGAAAGTTTTTTAGAATTTATAGAAGGCAGTATATTAGTTATTCATAATGCTTCATTTGATTTAGGTTTCCTTAACTCTGAGTTAAAAAGAGCGTCCTCAAATTATCCATTTCTTGAAGAAATATGTGATGTTGAAGATACTTTGTTGATGGCAAGAAATAAGTTTCCTGGTCAACGAAATTCTTTGGACGCTCTAGCGTTAAGGTTTGAAGTTAGTGGATATGATAGAAGTTTTCATGGAGCTTTATTAGATGCAAACATTCTTGCTGATGTATACATACACCTGACAGGTGGCCAAAGTAAATTTGAATTTATATCATCCAATACAACTTCTAACACAGATACAAACACAAGTAATTTAAGCGTTGATTTTAAAAAATTTCCTATATCCAAAGTAAAGATTTCTAAAGAAGATATCGTTGCTAATGATCAAAGAATGCAAGAGATTAATTTAAACAGAGATTCTTCATGACAAAAGTAACAAGATTTGCACCAAGCCCAACTGGGCCTTTGCATATAGGAGGAGTCAGAACAGCTTTATTTAATTATGTATACGCTAAACAAAATAAAGGAAAATTTTTAATTAGAGTTGAGGATACAGATGCTGAAAGATCAACAGAAGAGTTTGAAGAAAATATTTTAAAAGGGCTGTCCGATATAGGAATTAATCCAGATGAGACTCCTGTTCGTCAATCTGAAAGATCTGAGCTATACATGCTGGCCGCAGAAAAAATCTTAGATTCGGGTAATGCGTATTGGTGTGATTGTTCAAAAGAAACGCTTGATGAGATGCGTAAAGAGCAGGAAGCAGCCGGAAAAAAACCTATGTATGACGGAAGAAGTAGAAATCTCGGTCTTGAACGAACAAATAACTCTGTATTAAGACTTAAAACACCTCAAGATGGCGAGTTAGTTTTTCATGATTTGGTAAGAGGCGAAGTAATTTTTCAAAATTCTGAACTAGATGATTTAATTCTTTTAAGAAGCGATGGATCTCCGACTTATCATTTATGCAATGTTGTTGATGATTTTAATCAAGGAGTTACGACAGTTGTTCGGGGAGAGGATCATTTAAGTAATACGCCAAGACAAATCCATATTCAAAATGCACTTGGCTATGATTCTCTTGAATATGCACACTTGCCAATGGTTCTAGGGCAGGATAAAAAAAGATTATCTAAAAGGAATGCTGTAACTAGCTTACAGGATTTCTTCGACCAAGGTTACCTAGAGTCATCTATGATAAATATGCTTGCTCGGCTAGGTTGGTCAAAAGGCGATAAAGAAATTTTCTATTTAGACGATTTAATTTCAGATTTTAGAATTCAAGAAGTTCAAAAAGCTGGCGCTATTTTTGATCCCTCCAAACTTGATTGGATAAACAATCATCATCTAGCAGCTTTATCTTTTGATGACTTTAAAAATAGACTGATTCCATTTTTAGATGCGCTTGGTCTTGATTACATGCAAAAGAAAAATAATAATGAAATCATTGCAGCAATGAGAAGTTCAAAACCTAATCTTCTTGGTGTAGCGCAAGATTTAATACCCTATTTTTCTGAATTAAGTTCTTATGATGATAAAGCAGCAAATAAATTTTTAATTGGATCAGAGGTGGTTTTAGAATATGTTCAAAGAAAGTTAAATGGTCTCGAAGAATGGGGTGAAGATTCAATTGATAAAGCTTTAAAGGAGGCACAAACAGGATTAAGCTTGCCGACTCCCAAATTAAATCAACCAATAAGAATTGCTATGACTGGCTCCACTCAGTCTCCCTCTTTAGGATTAACTCTCTCATTGTTTAATCTAGAAGAGGTTAATAAAAGAATTAATGCTGCGTTAGAGTACCTTTCTCATAAGAACTAAGAAACACAAGATGCAATTATTGCTTTAGGATGCTCTTGTATCAATTTTTCTAGAGTATCAAAGGATGTTTTTTGAGAAATTCCATACTCAGCGATGCCCTTTATATCATTTGGTTCAAGAAGTATGTTTTCAGAGATTTGCTTTAAACCTTCATAAGAATTTAATGAATCCAAGTCTTCAATCTTATTACAAGGATAAAAAATTTTTTTCTTGAATTCTTGTTCTGTTAATTGAACTGACTGAGTAAGCACAAAATAATTTTTTTCGACGTTCATAAATTTTAGTTCATCTTCTCTTAGGATATCTCCTACATTTGAAGACATTTTCTCTTCTATAATTTTTAACGACTCAATTGATTGATACTGGAAAATACTAATAGATCCAAGAGATGAATACAGAGGATTGATCTCAGTGCTAATATAATTCCTTTCATAACCTTCAAAAGTTAGAAGAGATGTTGCTAATGGAGCATGATTTTTTTCGTAATAATCTTTAAAGTCATTATCAGAAAAATCATTCTTTTTATGAATGAATGCTAAAGCTTTAATCATTTTGAATGGCCACTCCTGCATTAGGTCTTCTTAGGTCTGCAAAACCCTCAACGCCCTTTGAGGATATTAAAATGCTTTGAGTAGAACCCATTGTCTTTGATTCTTCGATCTTATGACCAAATGATTGAAGAATATTAATAGTATCCTTACTAAAACCTCTTTCTAAAAGTAAATTTTCTTTCGGCCAATCTTTATGAATTCTAGGAAGCATAGACGCTTCACCTAAAGTTAATTCAAAGTCTATAATCCCAGTCAGCACTCTCAAGATAGCTGCTGGAATTAAAGCACCTCCAGGAGATCCCGTAACAAGCTTTATAGAGTCATTTTCATCAAATACTATGATAGGAGACATAGTACTCATAGGCCTTTTTCCAGATTCAAATCTATTACCAACACTTGCAGATCGACCAATTACATCAGATTCTCCATATTGATATGCAAAATTATTCATTTGATTGTTTAAGAGAATACCTGTTCCAGGAATTGTTACTCCAGAGCCAAAAGAGTATCCCAAAGTATATGTATTGGAAATGACATTACCATCACCATCAATAATTGAATAATGAGTAGTATTTTCACCTTCTTCAAATAATGATTCTGGGTTAATCGATTCTGATTTTGTGACCAAGTTTAAATTAATATCTTTTGCAAGAGCTTTAGCTCTTCGTTTAGAAATGATTTTTTCTATTGGCACATCATAAAATTGAGGATCTCCCATATATCTGGATCGATCCATGTGTCCTCGCTGCAGTGCTTCTGCAAAAATATGAACAAAATCTGCCGAGTTTGGACCCATTTCATCAGTTTCAAAGTTTTCAATAATATTCAATCCTTCAAGCAGTACTGCAGCTCCTCCAGCAGGCGGAGGATGAGCAAAAATTTTGTAATTTCTATAAGTTGTAAGAATAGGTTCTGAAAATCTAGGCTTATAATTTTTGAGATCTTCTGTTGAAATATAACCATTATTCTGTTTCATAGCTTTAACAATTTTTTTTGAAATCGAACCAGAGTAAAAAGCCTCTTGACCATTATTTGCAATTTCATTTAAGGCCCAGGCTAAACCAGTTCTTTTTACAAGTTCATTCTCCATTAGTGGCACATCGTTTTGATAATAAATATTTTTAGATTCATCATCTAATTTTATTTGGTCAGCACTTCCAATCGCTTGATTGAGGTCATAGCTGACATATATTCCCTTTTTTGCCTGTGTAATAACCGGATGTAGGATTTGTTTTAGTGACAATTTGCCATATCGTTTGTGAGTTTCCAATAAACCTGCCACTGTTCCAGGGACAGCTGATGCTTTATAGCCGTATCTTCGTTGGTCATAATTTTTTTTTAAAAATAAAAAATCTTTTTCCGTGAGATTACCCGGGGCAGCACTTCTAAAATCTACAGCAATAGTCCTTTGCTCATCACTTAAATAAATAAGCATAAAACCACCGCCACCAAGGTTTCCTGCTCTTGGAAGAGTTATCGCAAGAGAAAATCCAACCGCAACGGCTGCATCAATAGCATTCCCGCCCATGTTTAAAATTTCTACACCTATATTTGAAGAAGCTTGATTTTGAGAAACAACCATGCCTAATTTCCCAATAGTTGAGTGGAAGGGTGATGGATAATCAATATATCTAACCTGTGCCCAAGAACTTATTGATATAAATAGAAATGAAAAGATGAGATTTCTGTAAGACATAAAAATTAAAATATCATTGGAGCTAGAAAAAACGCAAATAGAGTAACCAAAAATATTCCAATAATATTTAGTGCAAAACCAGCTCTGATCATATTTGGAATTGTTAATTTGCCTGAACCAAAAACAATTGCATTGGGTGGAGTAGCTACAGGAAGCATGAAAGCACAACTTGCGGCTAAAACCACCGGAATCGTTAAAGATATTGGGGCAATGCCTAAAGCAACAGCAACAGCACCAACAACAGGCAAGAAAGTAGAGGTTGTTGCTACATTAGATGTAATTTCTGTTAAAAATATAATCATGGTTGCTACTGCTAATATAAGAACAATTGAAGGCACATTTTCTAAAACTGTTAGGGCTTGACCAATCCATCCACCCAGACCTGATGAACCAATGGATGCTGCAAGAGACAATCCACCGCCGAATAAAACAAGTAAGCCCCATGGCAGCTTATTTGCCTGTTCCCAAGTAAGAAGATCTGTTTGTTTATTTTCTGAAGGAATTAAAAAAAAG
This sequence comes from uncultured SAR86 cluster bacterium, assembly GCA_902599315.1. Classification (GTDB taxonomy): domain Bacteria; phylum Pseudomonadota; class Gammaproteobacteria; order Magnimaribacterales; family D2472; genus D2472. The sequence goes on from CACKEY010000003.1 coordinate 11,807, forward strand.
CTTAATGCCGCAATTATTGCAATGCCAGCATCTGTAAGACCAGAAAATGGGGCGTAATTATCAAGCAGTGTTCTAAACATCCATGCACTTGCTGCTAAAGAAAAAATGATTAAAACTTTTTTTTCATCTTTGCTTAGAGGGCCTAAATCGCTGAGCATATTTTGAAGCTGAAGCTTCGTTTCAATGCTTGCTATGAAATTCACTGGATAGACAATTTTTGTGATTGCATACCACGAAGAAAATAGCATGATTGTCGCAATAGGAACTCCTAGCTTCATCCAATCAGTAAAAGAGATATCAAGACTATATGTTTCTAGCATGAAACCTGCAAATATTATGTTTGGAGCTGTTCCAACTAAGGTTGACATTCCTCCTATTGATGCAGCATACGCAATACCTAATAGAAGTGAAATTTCAAAATTTCTTTTATCTGTTTGAGAAAAATTTGGAATGGTTTCAGCTACACTTGCGCAAACAGCAAGACCAATTGGGAGCAGCATTAACGTAGTGGAGGTATTCATTACCCACATGCTTATTATTGCTGATACAAACATAAAACCGCCTATAAGTTTAGCTCCACTATTACCAACAGCAATAAGCATCTTTAATGCAAGGCGTTTATGAAGACCTGAGGACTCAATTCCTAAAGCTAAAATAAAGCCACCCATAAATAAATAGATATTTGGATTAGCATATGGAAGGGCGGCAGTTTTAAAATCAGTAACTCCAAGCATTGGAAAGCAAGCAAGTGGCAAAAGTGCAGTAACTGCAACGGGAACAGCCTCAGTGGCCCACCAAATAGCCATTAATAAAGTTACTGCCGCCACGGCCCATCCAACTGAAGAAAGAGATTCTGGATTAGGCGAAAAAAGAATAAAAAAGAAAGTTGCTAAGCCGATCCAAAAACCTCTTTTTTTATAGGCTTGCATTATTTTAACCTCGCATAAAACATTTCAGCTGCATATGGAACCATTTGTTTGGTATTACCATGACCTTTTTTTGTTGGAACTTCAACCATTCCCCATTTGAAAAATTGATTTACTTCTTTGGATTTAACAATTGCAGATTCAAAAAAATTTCTTCCTCTTGCTAATCGATGCTCACCTTGTTGAGAAATAACACCCCAATTTTTTTCAACATATGCGGTATTGGGTTTTGAGGATATATCAGATCTTCCTAACATCAACAAAAAGTATTTATTCATTGCTTTTTTTAACTGTGAAGTTGTAATTCCGGATTCTGAAAGCCCAAAGGGCCATTTTTGATCTGTCATAGAAAGATACCATCCAGGATTGGCAGCTATGGCAAGTGTGTATTTAGCATCAGGTCGATGAAGAACATAGCGATGAACAAAATGAGCACCGGCACCGTGTCCATATATACCCCATTGATTTGATTTTAAATCAAATTTTTTAAGTGCTTCCAAAACTATTGGCTCGATTGCACTAAAAGCATGAAGATTTTTTTGAATAGGCTCTAAAGTTTTTGTTTTGACATTACCATAATTGAAACCCCATACCTCAGGAAAATTTTTGTTACTAAATTCTGGAACCACCACTAAAAGATTTAAGTCATTTGAGGCCTCAATCCACTGGTCACGATATTCTTCTGCATTTCTTTTTCTTCCATGCATCACTACAACGAGCCTTGTTTGGGAGTTAATTCTTTTTGGTTTTGTTACATATAATGATAATGGCTTCCCTGACCAATTATTAAACTCATAATTTAGTGACTCGGATTTAATTTCACTTGAAGTAAAGGCTAAAAAAAATATTAAATAGTATTTGTACATGCAATAGATAAAAAAAGGGAGCCTAGGCTCCCTTTAAATTTTATTTGACTTTAGAAGTCTATCTTAAGATCTAAATAGTAATGTCTACCATCATCTCTATGAATATCAGAATAGAAGCCGAAGAAGCCGTCAGCTAATGGCGCTCTTTCATCGGCAATATTTCTAACCATAAATCTAAGTCTGGCATCATTCCCACTTAAATTGAAGTTCTTGTATACACTTAAATTACTTGTAGTCATTGAAGGAATCTTCCATGGATTTCCATCATCATCCCTTACACCAGTATCATTTAGTGTACCAAGCCTCAGTGTTGTAAGAGATGCGCCCCAATCACCTCGACGGTAATTAATTTTTAACGTATCTTTCCTATCCGTTCCAGTAGTTTCCACATTTAACAGATCACCAAATCCTTCAAGATTTGTATAAGCAGGTAATGTTCCATCAGCAACAGCAGCGGCTATTGCAGAAAACTTAGCAGATGGAGTCTGTTCAAACTTATCTGTCACAGATGACTGAAGAGTAATTCTAAAATCACCAATATCTGTATCTATATCATAGTAAACAGATAAATCAGTACCTTCTATGGTTCTTAGAGCTAAGTTTGAATAAGGCTCATAAACAACATCCTGTTGACCAGCAGGACATATTCCAGCATTCAAGAACTCTTCGTTATATGATGAGCTTGGATTGCTGTCCCTGTGAACAGTCGAGCCAGCAATTGCATATTTACCTGTTGTAGACTGCAGGACATTGGTCCCCTCACAAAAAGATAGCATCTCAGCAACTGTGGTTGCACCCCCAATACCTTTTTGCAATCTAAGTAAAAGATCATAAACACTAGAATTATTTCTTCCAAATAGACCAATGGTATTATCTTTTTCAATTGACCATCTATCAATTGTGATTGTTAAATTATCATTAGGAGTAATTACTACACCAAGTGTGGCGTTGTCAGATTCTTCTGGCTCTAGATTTGAATTCCCAAGTCGATAATGCAGAGTGTTAGAAATTGTATAGTCATTTGCAAATCCGCCACCTGAATTAACTTGACCGCCTTCTCTTATGTATATTCTGTATTTTTGAACAGCATCTTCTCTTGTACCAGTTCGAGTAACATAAGGTTGGTTCACTTGTATTAGATTAGGTGGTCGAAAAGCTGTAGAAAATGAAGCTCTTAGGCTTAATATTTCATTTACAGTATATCCAAGCGCTAATCTTCCTACTGTAGCAGAATCAGAGTCAGAAAAATCTTCATGCCTTGCAGCAACCTGAGCAGTAAGCTTCTCAGTTAAAGGCATCACAAATTCTACAAATGCAGCATCAACTGTTTTTTCTCCATAAACGTCAACCGTTGGACTGGAACCTAAGGCTGCAGATCTAAAGGGGTGAGATCTAGTTTTAGATGTTATTCCACAACAATCTTGAGTGGTTATAGTTCCATCAAGAAGAGGATCACGATCATCATTATAGGTTTCTTCTCTTCTTTCTAGTCCAAAAAGTACTGCCACCGGACCAGCTGGAAGCTGAAATAGTTCTGGATGACTCATTTTAAAATCTATCATCTCAAGAGTAGACTCATCATCTCTTCTAACATCAGCTAAAATTCCAGCACCATTATTTGTTTCCCAATTTGTATCAAAAATATTAAACGCATTAGGGGTTAATCTTGTTGCACCCTGAAAATGCTCATACATTAGAGGATAGGTTGCTCTGTTGCTTGCTAAATCCTTAGATTTTGATGTTGCATCCACAACTGCAGCTTCCCAGTCCCAACCTGATTCAAGCGTTCCTCTCATGCCAACCAGTATTCGGCTACTTTCTTTAGAAACATTAATTATTCTATTCAAGTTATAGGGTCTCCAACCATCAAGTGCAACAGATCTATTAGTTGGAAAGTTTAAGGATGCAGGTAATTGTGAAAACCAGTAATAATCGGGAGCAATGCTTAACATACTCGAGGTTAGGCTTCCTGCTGATATAGCTCTATTAGAGTCAGAACTGTAATGAGCTAATTCGGAGAAAAACTCCATCCCATTATCAAATTCGTGATTTATAAAAACAAATCCTTGTCTTCTTTCCATCTCACCTCGGTAATCACCACTTCCTCTTTGGTTAGATCTATTATCACCAAGGTTAGTATCAAATAAGCATGTTCCAAAGCCAGTCAGAGCAGCACCTGGAAGGGCACATAACGCACTCCCACCTCTTGGATCTGTTGCACTAGCCATTTCAGCTTCCCCATCATTGGAAGCATGCCATGATTCACCAGGACCTCTACCACTAAAATCAAGTTGAAACCAACCATATGTACTGGTGTTTCTTAATCCTGAACCACGGAAGGGTGAATCAGCGGCAAGATATCTTTCATAATCTTGGCTGTACCATCTTTCATCTTCTGAACCTCTTATTCTATCTCTCTCTCGCTGACTTAAGAAAACTGCAACATTAGTTGCTCCATCATTGAGATCAAACCCAAATTTATAAGTTAAATCTTTATTAGTTGCATCAAAATGCTCATAACCAGTAAGCCTGACAGAAAGACTTTGACCAACATAATCTGTTTGAAGAACATTATTCACAACGCCAGCAACAGCGTCAGCACCATAAATTGCTGAAGCACCGTCTCGCAGCACTTCAACTCTTTGAAGCCCGTTAGTTGGAACAAGGTTTGTATTAACTGTTACGGTTGGAACAAAGTCTCCGCCAATGAACTCAGTTTGATAACCAGCATTATTTACCATTCTTCTTCCATTAAGCAAAGTAAGTGTATTACCCACACCCATGCTTCTAATGTTATAGGCGCCAGTATCTCCTCTGGCAGCGTTTACTCCCCCTGAAGCTTGTTCAGCTTCATTGAAGAAGTTCAGACCCTGTTCAACAAGGTTTTCTACTAATTCATCTCCGTCGGATACACCAAGAGCCTCAATGTCTTCTATACTCATTACAGTTACAGGAAGAACACCAGTAATATCTGCGCCCTTGATTTGCGTTCCCACAACAACAATTTCTTCAAGATCAGAAGTATTTTCTTGAGCTAAAATATTAATTGAAAATGGTATAACTAATGTAGCTAAAGCTAATTTTAAAAATTTCATAATTTTCCCCAAATTTGTACTCTAAATATATCAATAAGGCCTATTAAAAGTAAATATTTTGATAATAAAAAAATTTTGTATTATTTTCTGTAGTCTAAGGGAGGCTTTCTTTCCCCAAGAAGAGGATAATACTCAAAATCTTGACCAACTGTATTAGTGTACTCAGCTTTTGCCAAGGTAATAATTTCAGGATTTGAAAATAGATCTTTTGCTGTATCAGCCAAGACTTGAGCAGCTAGCTTAGTTCCCTTTAAGCCAATTGAATGGCCACCTGTAGCGACCGCCTGCCAAGAATGAGCTGCCGTTCCAGGAACCCACGTTGCAGTTCTTAAGCCAGCCTGTGGAACAACCCAGCTGACATCCCCAACATCTGTTGAGCCGTACGTATGACTTGTCGAATAAGGTCTTACAGTTTCTTGATCTCCAATCATACTTCCAGGAGAGATTAAAGTTTGATGAATTTTTTTTGCATATTCATGTTCTGCTTTTGAATACCGAATTCCTCCACGCGATAGAAGGTTTTTATGCATAACCTTTTGAAGAGTTTGATTGGGGAGCTTGGAATAATTTCCGTGCATCACTTCATATGTAACATCAGTTTGTGTTCCAATGGCAGCGCCTTCTGCAGCTTCAACTACCCATTGAAATATTTCTTGAACTTTTTCCCTTCTTGGATGCCTCACATAGTAATAAACCTCAGCCAAATCAGGTATTACATTTGGCGCAAGACCTCCTTTAGTAATAACGTAATGAATTCTTGATTCTTGAGGAATATGTTCTCTCATCATATTTACCATCATGTTCATAGCCTCAACTCCATCTAGAGCAGATCGACCCTTATGCGGAGACCCAGCAGCGTGGGCTGAGATACCGGTGAATCTAAATTTTGCAGATTTATTTGAATTTGAGGATTCGGCATTTGCTGCATTTGAGCTACTTGGATGCCAGTGTAATACGGCATCGACATCATCAAATAATCCTGCACGTACCATGTAAACTTTACCAGATCCTCCTTCTTCTGCAGGAGTTCCATAAAACCTAATTGTTCCAGAAGTATTTGTCTTAACAAGCCATTCTTTAATTGCAATAGCAGCCCAAGCAGATGCCGCACCAAAAAGATGATGTCCACAAGCATGACCAGCAATGACATCATTTCTTTTCTCTTTAAAGGGTGAAGATGTTTGCATTAGTCCAGGCAAGGCATCATATTCTCCTAAAATCCCTATCACAGGACCTCCATTGGAATACTCTGCTATGAATGCAGTTGGTATGTCTGCAACTCCAGATTGAATGTTGAATCCATTTGCCAATAATTCTTCTTTTAAAAGTGCCGAACTTTTAAATTCTTGATAGCCAACTTCAGCCCAATCCCAAATTTTTAATGCGACAGTCTCAAAAGTTTTCTGATGTTTGTTTAGAGAGTTATCAAGGCCTGAGTCAGCATTTAAATAAATTGATGAAATTAATCCAAAGACAATAGTTGATTGGATGAGTGTTTTGCTTTTAAACCTACGCATTCTTCTTTTTCTACTTGTTTAATAATTTCTTTATCATTAGATATTAATACTAATCTGTGACCTTTGGAATCTTCTGCATAAAAAACTGCTCTTAATGCATTATTTTTCTCATACAGATTAGTGCAACCGATCACAATAGCCTCACCTTTTGTTTGCCTAGAGATAGGAACAGCAACCTCAAGTTCTTCGGCTTTCTTGGTTACATCTTTAGATTCAAAATCCATTAAGGGTTCTTTAGCCCAAATAGCTAGTGATTGTTTAGTCATCATTCCGGAAACTCCTGTCACTAGACCTATCTCCTCTGTTTTCTCACGAATTTTTAGCAGCATTTGAGCAGTAGCGTGTAACATATAATTATTTAAAGGACCGCCTGCAAAGGGCATGCCTCCCGTTATAGTTTCAATGATCTCATCTGAAAGATTTAATGCTTTTGAAAACATTTGTACAGCTATAGGAAAGCAGCTATAAAGCTCATAGATTGTTGGTTGAATTTTATTTTTCTTAGTTGTTTTAAGGATGAAATCTGCAGCCAGCTTAAGACCAATAGGATTTGTCATATCAGGTCTTTGTATAAGACCAACCATATGATTGGTTTCGCTTGAAATTAATGGATAGATTCTTTTTGAGCAGGGTATATTAAGCTTGTCTGCGATCCTTTCGCTAGTCAAGATTAAGGCTGATGACTGATTAACATTCCAGCTAGAATTATGAAGTTTATTATACGGATAAGCTATCCTAGGATTGCTTATCGAAGGTTTTTGAATTTCATTTGAGGAATAGATTTTTTGATTCCATGCATGTGGATTTTTTGAAGCAATTTTTGAAAAATTTGAATAGAAATCACCAAGAAATTTTTCATGATCGACCAGTGCAATTTTTTGTTTATGTCGCATTGCGCTCTCCATAACAGCATAGTACCCAACTGCCATCATGCCCAATGCATCAAGCTCTTCAGGCACATATAAATCCTCTTTTGCTTTTACATAATGATCGGGATTTTTAAGTAATTTCATTTCTTCAAAATCTATTCCTTCTTTTAAAGCTTGAATTTTCTTATACCTAGCCTCTCCTCCAACAATCAAGCTTGCCCTAATTTCTCCATTGATAATTTTTTTACATGCTGAATTTATTAAGTTCTGTTGCAGCACACCGATTTTGGTAACGCTGGTTGTTGCAACAGAAAATCCATGCTTATCAGCAATCCATTTTCCAGGGTCTCTGTACGTCCAATATCCTTTGGGGATTTGAATTTCATCTATGTAATTAATAATTTCAGAATTTTCTGTATCTTGAATGGCGGCTAAGGTTACTTTCTCCATCAAAATTAATGCTTCATCAAGTTCAGCAAAAGATCCTTTTTGTTGTAAGCAACCTATACCAATTAGGACAGGTCTATTTTTCATGAACAATCAATATATCAAAAAATCTACTACACAGATATTAGTGATATATAATTCATACATTTTTGGGGCTATAGCTCAGCTGGGAGAGCGCTTGCGTGGCACGCAAGAGGTCGGCGGTTCGATCCCGCCTAGCTCCACCAATCAATCTTATAAATTATCTGCGTACTCGTGATTCGTTTTGCTGTGATGCTGCTCATCAGCTCGGACGCACTTGATTACATCTGATAACTTTGCATCTTTTGCAAGCTTATAATAATTAATAGCTAAAGGAGGGGCGGGGCTGTCTTCTAACTCTCCTGTCTCAACCATATTAAGATATTCGGTATAGCTATTTACTGCTTCATCTTCAAAATAACCGATCATTCTATGCGCAGTTCTTGTAAAGAACGCATACATAAAAAGATAAAATATTCCAAAAACCAGCTGAGAGGATAGAACTATAAATCTTTCTAAAGTGTTTGGTTGAGCAATCTCAATGAAAAACATTAAATGCATGCGTTCATTTTCAGCTTCCGCAAGCATCTCTCTAATTTGCTCTCCATAGCCTGCTTTCATTCTTCTTAGGCTTTTAAAATGCATCCAAACTCCAGCAACCATACCCGGAACACCAGCAACTGTCTCTAAAACTACAGCTCTATGTCCATACCTTTTTAAAAAAAAACTATCGGCAATGAGCCTGAAGAATCTTGTCATTGAAAAAGCAAACGCATCTGAAATACGCATAGAACCTTTTTTAATAAGTGAATACATAATAAATTATAATTATAATATATTATATATAAAATTTATATTAAGTAAACTATGTATTTTCTAATTCATGTATCATAGAGTTATACAAATTATTTTTTAATCTTGCGAACTAAATTAAATCCATTGTTGCTAATGCTCACAAGCATTCAAATGTTTGCAAATCCTATTGATGTATCAAATAAAATCTTAGAGAGTAAGAAGATTGAATCCATAATGTATGTGGGTAATAGTTTCTTTTATTACAACAATAGTCTTCATAATCACGTAAGTTCAATTGTAAAAAATCATAGATCAAATCAAACTTTAAAGCAGCGTTCAATTACCATCAATGGATCTTCCTTGTCATGGCATCCACTAGAAGCATATCTAAATAATGAAAATATTGGGAATTTTAGAATCGATACTGCTAATGATAATGAGTATGTGAACATAGAAGATACCGCAATTGATGCCGTAATCTTTATGGATTGCAGTCTCTGCCCAATTCATCCAGAGACCAATGAAAGTTTTCATGAGAATGTTGCTAAATATACAAAAATCATTAGAGCTAAGGGGATGGAGCCAATCCTTTTCATGTCATGGCCATATAAAAATAAACCATCTATGATTAAGGGGCTTAGAGAAGAGTTCTTTAAAGCTGCAAAGGTTAATAATATTCTTTTAATACCAGTGGGCGAAGCATTCCATGCCTTTGAAAAGAAATATCCAGAAATTAACCTTTACACTGATGATTTTCGACATCCTTCAAAAGAGGGCACATACCTTGCTGCATCGGTTGTGTTTGGAACTCTTTTTAATCTTGAAGTAAAGGGCACGAATGGAAAGAAGGGCATCGATGCAAAAACTACGCTTAAAATTCAAGAAATTGCTGACTTAACAGTTAAAAAATTTTTTAATTAATCAAAAATTTAAATATTTTACAAAACTAAGTAATATTTTTATGGAATTTTAATGTTACAAAATTGCTCAAATTTATTGACTTTAAGGCATTTTTGTCACAGAATTGTCAAAATTATGGCATAGCTGTGCATACAGCTTTTTAATTAAAGGAAAGGGGATATTATGAAAAACAAACTTTTTTTATTGTTTGGGTTATTTGCAGTAACTGCATTTGCTCAAGATACCAGCAATGATGCTGATGTCGAGCAGGTTGTAGAAGTTGAAGAAATAACAATTATCGGTTCAAGAATTAAATCAAAAACTACTTTCGAAAGCCCAGTACCAGTTACTATTGTAACCGGTGAGGATTTTGAAAATAGGCTTTTTGATTATGCAAGTTCTGCCGTAACAAGATTGCCGTCTGCTGCAGGAACCGAAAGTGGTCCTACTGGGAGTAGTGCAATTAATAACTTAAGACTTGGTTCTCAAAGAACACTTGTAACTGTTAACGGAAATAGATTTGTTTCCTCTAACGGTTATGGTGGTGGCCAGGTCGATGTTAACAACATTCCAACTATGTTAATTGACAGAGTGGAAGTTATTAACATTGGTGGTGCTGCTGTTTATGGCTCTGACGCAGTTGCTGGTGTGGTGAATTATATTCTTAAAGATGACTTTGAAGGATTCAAATTCCAATATAACCATAATAATATTTTTGAAGACCTAGACCTTCAAAGAGGATATAAAATGCTTTTTGGTGGCAACTTCCTCGATGGCAAAGCTAATTTAACATTCTCTCTAGATTACACAACAACTGGTGGATCAAGAGTGATGGATATCCCCGAAGATGTTAAATGTAAAGCCCTAGGAACTGACTCTAACGGAAGAGTCCCTGGTCAAAATTTTGTATTTCCTGCATGTGAATCTTTCACATATTTTGGTATAAGTCCAAACGGTAGTATAGCTTTTGGTGATCTTATCGACACTCCAGGCGCACTTGGTTACGGTCCAAATGTATTGGGTGTAACTGAGCCAGGAATTCCATTAACTAATTTTTATGGTTTTGGTCCAAGTGGAGCTTTACAAATTAATACACCAGGTATCTCAACTGATGGATCCCTCAGATATAGAGGCGGTGATGGTCTTAACTTCGGTTTAAGACATGATCCAGATCGTTATACAGTGCCAATTGAGAAGTTTAACTATGTAACTACAGGTAGATTTGATGTTACACCTAGAATGAGAGTTTCAGGTTCCGTTTACTTAACTTCATATGAAGCTATTGACGAAAGCACTCAAGGTTTTTACAACACAGGTTTATTTGGATCCCCTTCAGATACACTTGTGCTTGAATGTAATCATCCTTTCTTAAGTGCAGAAGATTCTGCATTTATTTGTGCTAATTTAGTGCAACCTAATGGAACTAGCCCTTATGGCAACGAAACTTTTAGATTTGGTAAAGCTTGGGGTCCATATTACAAATCATTAGGTGGAGAAGATCAAGATAACGTTGATAACAGAGTCTTTAATCTAAGAATCGATGGTGACTTCGATATGGGTGATAGAACTTTCAATTACTCAGCAGGTGTTACAGACGGTGAATCTAGAAGAGTAGCCTCAAGACCTGATATTATTAAAGGAAGATTGTTTGCAGCTCTTGATGCTGTTCTTCTTGCTGATGGCACTATTGACTGCAGATATAATCAGCTAGGTGCAGGTGCCTACACTAACGATGTATTCCAAAACCCCTACATGCAACCAGGCGGAACAACTGACCCATCTTACTTTTTACTAGGTGAACCAGGTGATTGTGTGCCATTAAATCCTTTCGGTGACGGCACACAGATGTCTGATGCTGCCATCGATTATGTAGGTGGCATGGTTTCAACCAGAACAACAACAGAACAAAATTATAACTTTGGTTATATTTCTGGACCTGTTGCAGATCTACCAGCTGGTGAACTTTCAGTTCTAGTTGGATATGAAGAAAGAACAGAATCATACAAATTCAAAGATTCTTTAATTGATGAAGCATATGTTGCAGAAGGTTCTGGTGGTATGACCGCCTTAACTGGTAAGTTCTCTACTTCAGATACTTATATGGAGGTAGTTGCTCCAATAGTTTCTCCAGACATGAATATTCCATTCCTTGAAGAAGTAACTCTTTCAGGAGCTTACCGTGAAATGGATCATAGTGTTTCTGGCGAGGATAATGTAGACAGTCTTTCATTGGTTGTTAGAGTAAATTCAGCATTAGCCCTTCGAGTAAATCAGCAAAATACAGTTAGATCTCCAGCTATTGGAGAGGCTTTCCAGCCGCAATTTATTTCTAGCTATATCATTGATGATCCATGCGACAGATCAAATGTAAATTCTGGTCCCGCACCAGAAAATAGAGCAGCTAACTGTTCTGCAGCTGGAATTGTTCAGCCGTTTGCATCAACAGCTGAAACTGCATCAATTTTCACTTATAGAGGTGGTAACCCAAATCTGTTAACTGAAAAATCTGATTCACTAAATGTTGGTGTTATTTACACCCCAACAAATCTTCCGTTTACCGCGGTCGAAATTCCAGGAAACTTAAGAATTGCTCTTGACTACATTACTGTTGACTTAACAGATGCAATTATTGATTTGAATCCTGATGAAGTTATGTCAGCTTGTTATGACGCTGATCCAAGTTCATTCCCGAACTCATTTTGTTCTCAGGTATTCCGTCTCTCTAACAATCAAATGGATGGTTTCAATCCCGGTTCCATTGGTGTGCAAGGTGGAACATCTAATGGTTCAACATACGACTATGAAGCCTATATTGTTGAGCTAGCATATGATATTGATGTTGAAGATATCTTCGAAGGTGGTATTGGTAACATTGGATATAATCTAAAAGGATATCAAGAGAAAAAGGATGCTTTCCAGGCAACCGCTGCTTCACCTGTAGTTGATACTACTGGAGCATTTTCTAAGCCTGAAAATAGATTCCTTCATACATGGGACTGGTCATATGATGATTGGTATGTCTATGTCGACGGTGTATATACTGATGGTGGTTTAACTGATTTCTACTGGAACAAAGAAACTCAGCCTGATAAATATGTTTACATGAACGCTGATGGTAGCACCGGCAGAACATACCCATTTGAAATGGATGGCTACTGGTCATTTAGTGGTGGTGTTGTGTATGACTACAATGAGAATATGTCATTTGTAGTTCGTGTAACTAACCTTAATGATCAACAATGTTCAGGTGATGAATGTTACCTACCAGGTTATTTCGTTCCAAGAACATTTAGATTTGGTTTCAGGTACGAATATTAAGAATATTAACTAATATCTTAAAAAGGGGTCTATGTGACCCCTTTTTTTATAAAGTGTTTATATGAAAAAATGAAAAAAATTAATTTATTTCTAACTTTAATTATTTCATCTTATGTGATGAGTGCTCCAATTATTCTGCCTAGTGCTCCCGGAAGTAAATCAATTGAAATCAATGAGCAAAAAGCAATCGCAATAGCAGATACAAGCTATAACTCGCATGATGTCCATTTTTTACAGATGATGATTATGCATCATGATCAGGCTATGGTGATGTCTAGACTTGCTCCATTGAGAACTAATTCAAAAAATATACTTGATCTTGCTGGAAGAATTGATTCTACCCAGGAAGATGAAATGTTATTTATGAAAAGTTGGCTTCAGGATAGAAATGAATCTTCTAAATATATTCACAATCATGAAATGATGAAGATGGCTGGGATGGCATCACCTGAAGAAATTTCTCAGCTTAAAGAGAGTGATGGCGTTGAATTCGATAGACTTTTCTTAAGGTTAATGATCAATCATCACGATGGAGCAATTGAAATGGTAGATGATTTAAGAGATCAATCTGGTACGGCTTATGATCCCATATTAAATGAATTTGTAGCTGATTTAATAAATGATCAGGCTATTGAAATTGAAAGAATGAATGGCCTCTTAATAGGTTTATCTGATGATCCAAGGGCAAACCTTTCAGCAGGTTTATATCACGCAGATGAAGCTATATATAACTTAGAAAAATTAGTTTCATTAAAAAAACCCGTTGGTTTTTTTGACCCTAGCAATCCTATGGAGTTAAGACCTCAGGATACAACAAATGATAACGCAGATGATTCTGATGAACCTAAATCAATCGAACAGAGATCCAGAAACAGCAGATATCCCATGCTTAGTTTTACAAATACCGACATGGCGTTTCGAGATAATATCCTAATTGCTGGAAGTTATCATGGTTTTAACATTTATGAATTAAATGATGATGGCATACCAATGTTAAAGTCCTCTGTAATTTGTCCAGGTGGTCAAGGAGATGTCTCTATTGTTGGAGATTTATTGATCATGTCTGTTGAACAAAACAGAGGTAGGGTTGATTGTGGTTTAGAGGGAGTAAATTCGGAGCCTTCAGAAGAAAGATTTAGAGGCATTCGAATATTTGATATATCAGATTTATTGCAACCTCAACAAGTTGGCCTGGTGCAAACTTGTAGAGGCTCCCATACGCATTCTGTCGTAGGCATGAGTTCCGATAATCAAAGGATTATTATTTACAATTCTGGCACTTCCAATGTCCGAGATCAGGAAGAATTAGAATCCTGCTTTGAGGATATACCTGGAGATAACAGGACTGCATTATTTAGGATAGATATTATTGAAATCCCTATCCAGCATCCTGAAGAATCTAAGATTGTGAGTAGCCCAACTGTTTTCGCTGACAATCAGACAGGTGTTTTAGCTGGACTTTGGCGTGGAGGCGATCACGGTGATGATACGCAACGAACATCAAGAACTGATCAGTGTCATGATATAACAGTCTTTCCTTCTGCTAATATTGCAGCAGGAGCTTGCTCAGGAAATGGGATATTGTTTGATATTTCAGATCCATATAACCCTCATAGAATAGACGTAGTTACTGATACTGGTTTTGCTTACTGGCACTCAGCAACATTTAATAATGATGGAACAAAAGTAGTTTTTACAGACGAATGGGGTGGCGGAGGAAGGCCTAGATGTAGAGCCTGGGATCCCTTGAATTGGGGTGCAAACGCTATCTATGACATAGTTGATAAAAAATTAATTTTTAAAAGTCATTATAAAATGCCTGCTCCTCAGAAAGAATCTGAAAATTGTGTAGCTCATAATGGTTCAATTATTCCTGTCCCAGGAAAAGATATATTTGTTCAAGCTTGGTATCAGGGAGGAATATCTTTAATGGATTTTACTGATTCAGATAATCCTATTGAAATCGGATTCTTTGATAGGGGCCCTATTGATGAAGAAAATTTAATAACTGGAGGATATTGGTCTGTCTACTATTACCGTGGAAAAATTTATGCTACAGAGATTGTTAGAGGGTTAGATGTTTTTCAATTAACTGCAAGCGAATTCTTATCTCAAGCGCAAATAGATATGGCGATGAAAGCCATGCCTGCTTTTGGACCTGAAAATGTTTTCAATCCCCAACAACAAGTACCAATGCAATGGCTGGATTAAACTAAGAAATGCAATTTTATTAATTGTAAAGTAAACTTTACTTATTCAGTTTTAATTTTTTTAATATGAAAAAGAGTATATTCCATTTTATTTTTATTTTTATATTTGTATTTGGACAAGATCTTTATGCAGATGGCTCCGTCAATAAAAGTCCAGCAGACAAGAGGCTATATAATACTTTTACACTTAAAAATGGCATTGACGTCATAACGGTTAGCGATCCTGATTTGGTAACTTCTGCGGCCACTTTGAGTGTTGGAGTTGGGCAATTTCAAGATCCTGATAATGCTCAGGGAATTGCCCATTTTCTTGAACATATGTTGTTTATGGGATCAAAAAAATATCCTAAACCTAATGAATATATGCAATTCATTCAAGAAAATGGTGGAAATACTAATGCTTTTACTGCTGCTGAGCAAACCACTTATTTATTTTCAATTAACAGCTCAAAATTTGCTGCTGCTTTAGATAGGCTTAGCTCTTCAGTTAAAGATCCTTTATTTGATCCTACTATGGTTGGTAAGGAAATTAATGCAGTTAATTCTGAATGGCTCTTGAGTAGACAAAGCGACTCATTCATACAACAACGTACAGCTGCTAATACTGGCAATCCACAGCATCCCAGATTGAAGCTAGGTGTAGGAAATAAAGATACTCTTTCAAGCAATGAGACAGAGCTCCTTAAACACCTTAATAGTTTTTATGAAAAGTATTATTCAGCTAATCTTATGAAGCTTGTTTTGGTGGGCAAGCAAAGTCCTAAAGAACTCAAGAAATTAGCAACAAAATATTTTGCAAAAATTAAAAATAATAATATTGACCGTCCATTAACGTCAGCTAACTCTTATCGAAAGCAGGATTTAGGTAAAAACATTTATATTCGAAGCAGAGTTAAATCACCTCAGTTAGCTATTGAATTTCCTGTGGTTAACAATTCTTCACTGTGGCGATCTAAACCTAATGAATATATTGAGATGTTATTGAATTCCCAAGAACCAAATTCACTAATGAGCTTTTTAAACGAAGAGGGTTTGATTGAGAGCGGTTCAGCAAGCATTGATCCCTTACTTTGGGGCGCTGATGGATCAGTTTTTATATCTTATACACTAACTGACAAAGGCCTTAATAATAAAAATATTATCATTGAAAATACCTTTCGCTACATAGATTTAATTAGAGCTAATGGAATTAAGAAAGAATTCTTTGATGAACTAGCAGGAATTAATCAAATTCAATTTGAAGACTATAGTTCTCCTGAGGCTTTAAGCTTAGCAGTTCAATTTGCTTTTGATATTTATGATATTCCTCATAAAAATATTATTGATTATTCATATATTACATCTGACTATAATTCTGCTGCTATAGAAAATGTTTTATCAAAAATGACACCTCAATCAGCAAGGATATATCATATTAGTCCTGATGAAGAAGTTCAGATAGATCTAAAATATGCCGATGGAGGCTATCGAGTTACCGATTTGAATTTCGAAAAATATGATTCAAGTCTTTTGTTTACTGATCTTAGTTTACCCGAGCCACAAGTTATTAATCTTGATGAGGATGATGAAATTTTATTTACTTCATCAGGTCAATACGATACTCCAAAAAAAATTATTGATCAAAAAGGCGTGCAAGCATTTTTATCGCATACCAAAAATTTTATGGGCAGAGAGGGTGTTCTGTTCATAAATCTTAAATCGTCTGTTCCTTCAAGTAGCGCTGAAAATTTAACTTATGCTTTTATTTCAAATGCCGTTTTTAGAAAAAAACACCGACTGATCTTTCAAAGAGCTTTTCAACGGAATGGTGTAAGTATCTTTGCTAATTATGATCCTAACGGAAACGCGACTTTTGGATTGTTTGGAAGGACATCAACTCAAATAAAATATGCTTCAGAACTTTTAACTAAATTTGCAAATTTTAAATATACTGAGCGTGATCTTAAAGATGGCATAAAAGCATTAAGGGATTCGTTTGATAGCATTTCTGAGCAAGGTATTTCTGCTCAGCTTGGTTATTATGCTGCTACAGCAACTAAACAAGGCCCTTTCTTTTTCTCTAAGAATGAAATATCAGCTGCTCTTGATCGGGCAACTTTAGAGGGACTAACAAATTTTCATAATGAATATACAGCTTCAATATTTATTGATATTTTTTCCCATGGAATTGAAAGTCCAGAAAAGATTATAAGTTTTGCAAATAAAATGCGAGATGCATATGGCGATACTACTCAGTTTACACCTTGGAAAATGGAAGATAATTTTGCAGTTATAGCTGGAACAGGAAAAGTCACGAAGGTGACTACGCCAAAAGATGGTGTTGGTATGACAGATATTTATATATATCCTGAAAAATCCCTTAAGGTAGAAGCACAATTTGCCATGATCAATAAATTATTCAGCCCTTCATTTTTCAATGAGTTAAGGTCAAATCAACAACTTGGATACTCAGTTTTTAGTTTAGATTATGATATTCATGATTATCCAGTTATTGGTATGACTATTGTGAGCGATAACACGGAACTTCAAGATTTAAAGGAAAAAATGATGGAGTTTCAGTATGGCTTCGCTGCAGCTCTTGAAAATATTGATAGTAAGACCATCAAGAATGTAAAGACAGCGCTCTTAGAGGATCTTAATCAGAAGCCGGAAAATATTTATGTAGAAGTTTCTTCGCTTCTTAATGATTGGGAAGACGGAAACTATGATTTTGATTCTACTAAAACAGTAGTCAACCATATTGCAAATACATCCAAACAGGATCTTGTAAATCTAAATAATAAATTTATAGTAGATGGCGAATTTATGAATGTAACTGTCCAGATTCGTGGAAATGATTTTCGTGACACATCTTATTTTTCATGGGAAAATTTTTAATTCACAAAATTTAATTTTTTTTTCTTATAATCACTCAAAAATTATATTAGGTTATACCTATGAAAATTGGAGTACCAGCAGAAGTCAAAAATAATGAAAATAGGGTAGGCCTTACACCCAATTCGGTGAAATACTTATCGAATCTTGGCCATTCAATTTATGTTCAATCTAAAGCAGGAAATTCGATTGGGTTTTCAGATAATTTATACCGTGAATCTGGAGCTATCATTCTTGAGGAAGCTGGAGAAGTTTTTAAAAATGCAAATCTTATAATCAAAGTTAAAGAACCTGTTGAACAAGAACTTGAATTTTTAAGGGAAGATCTTGCATTATTTACTTATCTTCATTTAGCAGGTAATTTAGCTCAAGCTAAAAAATTACTTGAAACTGGAGTAACAGGTATTGCATATGAAACAGTAACCGCTACAGATGGCTCTCTCCCTTTATTAGCTCCAATGAGTGCAATTGCTGGACAATTAAGCATGGTTGTTGGGTCATATCATTTGCTTAAGCCCAATAATGGTAGGGGTACTTTAATTAGTAACATTGATCCAAGAATAGTAACTGTTATTGGGGCTGGAGTCGCAGGCAAAGAAGCAATTGCTAAAGCAATATTAAATCATGCTGAAGTCAAAATTATTGATCTAGATCAGTCAGTTTTAGATAACTTAAAAAAAGTTTATGGGGATGAGAATGTGGAGTATATTTTATCTACTCCTGATTCAATTCAAGATGCCATAAGTGTTTCTGACCTTGTAATTGGTTCTGTGTATGTTGTCGGCAAAGAAGCTCCAAAGGTAATTAAAAAAGAAATGTTAAAGAGTATGGTTGATGGTAGTGTGATGGTTGATATTTCTATTGATCAAGGCGGATGTTTTGAGACGAGTAAACCTACTGACCACGATAATCCAACTTTTTTACATGATGGAATTCTGCACTATTGTGTAACTAATATGCCGGGAGCTGTTCCATTAACTGCATCCAATGCCCTTAATAAAGCAACCTTACCTTTTATTCAGGAAATTGCAGAAAAGGGTATAACTAAAGCTTTGGGTGAGAATAAACATTTATTAAATGGACTTAATATTCAAAATGGAAAAATAATTCATCCTGGGGTAAAAGAATCTTTAAATATTTAGAGAACTATTTAAAGTAACTCACTGCATCTTTAGCAGTTTGAGGTAAATAGGCCAACCCATGTTTTGAATCACCAATGGTTTCAACATTTTGAAAATTAGCTTTTGATTTAAACACAGCATCAAGTGCAATATCAAACTCTCTCTTTAAGAAGTCCTTTTCAGAAATTACAGGGACTTGATTAGCTAATTCATCTAAAATTTTCCATCTCAATACAACCGGCATTGAACCTCCAATGGGCTCACTGTTTTTAACTAAAAAAACATTAATCCCAATTGAGCTCAAAAAAGAGGCTAAATGAAGTTGAATGGTATCTGTGCCAAGGATGGCACAATCACCATATTTTTTTTCTTTAATGCTATGTTTTATAGAATTAATATCACCATTTGCTTCGATGATAAAGGGTTGCAACCAGGATTGAATATTAACAGCGGTAGTAATGGACGCGGAAGGGACGCCCCCTGATGCAATAATAATTTTTTGATCATCTAAAAGCTTCTTTTCAATTTCATCTGATGAGATTTCGTTATTTAGATGCAAGTCAATTAATTTATTTTTAACAGAGGCTTGATAATAATTTAATAATTGCCTGTAAGGCTCATAAATTAAAGATGCTCCAATTAGATTGCCACCAATAAACCCTTGTTTTTCATATATTGAAACCTTTATATTTCTTTTCGCAGCTTGAAGCGCAAGTTCCAATCCAGCAGGGCCGGCACCGATAATATCTAAGTCTTTTTGAGAAAATTTTTTGTCTTTTTTCCCTAATCCAACATCAGATGCACATACCATTTTTCCATTAAGAAAAATTCTGCTGACGCACTCATAAGAATATTGGCATGGTTTAATTTTATCTTGTTCGTCATTGATTAATTTATTCGGTAACTCAGGATCAGCCAAAAGCTTTCGGCCCATAGCAAGAAAATTAAATTTTCCATCTGAAATGTATTTGTCTGCTTTTTGTGGTTCTATTCTGCCCACTGCAATTATTGGAATTTGAACAGCATTTCTTATTAAACTTGTTACTTTAATAAAACCTTCTTTTTTATGATTTAAAGGAGCTTTTGTAAAATCAGGACCCGACGCAGGATTAGCATAGCTGCTTACATGAATAGCATCAATTCTAGACTCTATATGTTTTGCAATTTCGCATACTTCGGTTGAAGTAAGTCCATTTTTAATATTAATCTCCTCACCATCCAAGCGAACAATTACTGGAAAATTTCTTGGAACCTTTGTTCTAATTGCATCAATAATTTCATCTAGAAGCCTTATTCTATTTTTCAATGAGCCCCCATATTGATCTGTCCTTAGATTTGTTGCCCTTGAAAGAAAGCTTGAGATTATGTATCCATGTCCTGCGTGTATCTCAATACCATCAATATTCGATTTGAATGCTCTTTCAGCAGCATCCCTAAACTGCTCAATTACTTTTTCAATATCTTCTTGATTCATAGCTTTGAAGTTTCCAGCACCCTTCAGATTTGACACAAACTCATTCATTTCAATAGGAGTTAACTTTTCAACCATGCTTTTTCCATATTCAATGTCTCTAGGAGACATTTCTTTCATTGAAGGAACTAGGAATGGAACACCAATAGATGCAGCATATGCAGCTTTTGAGCCTCCATGCTTAATTTGGGCAATTACTTTGCAATTGTTTGCATGCATTAACTTTACAAATTTCTTATATTTTTCTATCAAACTATTAGTTGCTAGAGATAACTCAAGCGGAGTAGCTTGTCCTGCTGGTCTGCTGATACCAACTGAGCCAAGGATTATTCCAGCACATCCTCCTTGGGCTCTGGCAAGAAAATAACTTTCTTGTTTTTTTGAGATTGAGCCATCTTTATTACAAAGATTATCTCCCATAGGAGCTAGCAAAATTCTATTTTTAAATTCAAGCTCATTAATTTTGAATGGAGAAAATAATGATTTATATTGTTGGGTAGTTTTCATTTACGAGGAAAATTATGAATGATATTAATACTAAAATCCAAGAAATTATTGATAAAGATGCAATAAGAGAGCTCGTGAATATCTATTGTAGAGCAGCTGATCGCCACGACAATGAACTAATGCGCAGTCTTTATCATGAAGATGCGTTTGATGATCATGGGTCTTTTTTTAAAGGAAAAGCTATGGAGTTTATTGATATGCTGCCCGAAATCCAAAAACCAATGAGCATTCTTCATCATAATGTTACTACTCATAATATTAAGCTTGATGGAGTACGTGCAGAAGGCGAGACATACATTATCGCATTTCATCAAGTGCTCTCGGATTTAGGGAATTATGATGTCTTGATTGGCGGAAGATATTTTGATGAATATGAAAAAAGGGAAGGTATTTGGAAATTTTCTAGCAGAGCTGTAGATGCAGATTGGGCATATGTAGCAGATCCATCAAAGGTAAATTTATCACATCCAATGATTGAGGGTGCAAACATTGGAGCATCAGATTCTAGCGATCCATCCTATGCATATCTTAAGAATTTTAAGAGGGGTGAAAGATAGCCAAATTTAAATAAGTTGGGTCAGTTCTCTAAAATGTTTTCTACATAATACCTTGTATGAATCATTGCCACCAATTTTAATTTGATCGCCATCTTTAACAATTTTTCCATTTTCATCTAATCTGATTACCATGATTGCTTTTCTTCCACAGTGACAAACTGTTTTTAATTCAATAAAGTTATCTGCTAATGCAAGTAATTCAGAGCTTCCTTCAAAAAGATTGCCCTGAAAATCAGTACGAATTCCATAACACATTGCTGGGATGTTCAGCTCATCGCTTACTTTACATATTTGCCTAATTTGTTCTCTTGATAGAAATTGAACTTCATCAATTAAAATACAACTAATTGATTGAGCTAACTGTTTTTGAGAAACATAATCAAAAAAATTGAAATTAACATCAACTGAAACAGCATCAGCTTCTAAACCAATTCTAGAGTGAATTTTTCCATTATTTTTTTCTGCATCAATTTTAGGAAGAAATAATAAAGTCTCCATTCCTCTCTCGTGATAGTTATAATTAGATTGAAGCAAGGCAGTAGACTTGCCTGCATTCATGGTTGAGTAAAAAAAGTGAACTTTTGCCAAAGATTAGTTTTGCAATGGCACAGAATAAAACTGACTAACCCATTTACGAAATTTGTTGATTGGACCATCTCCATCGCAAAGAATAGGATCCGAAACATAGCTTTTATTATCCCAGATAGGCATATCATCTAATACTCCATTTGCTATGCCATCTATAATTGCCATTCCAAGTTCATCTTCGATGTCTTTAGACACCCTCATTGACCATCGAAGAATTGAATTAGAATTATCCACTGGGCATGAAGCGTTTACCATGATGAACTCACCGCCACTTGGTGGCAGATTAACCATCTTTAATCCTACAGTTCCTAGCCCCCAAGACTCTCTAGTAAAAGTTGTGGTAAACATGTCATGATTCTCGACTTTGTATTCTTCTGAAACGCTATCATTGTTAGGATCCATTAATGTTTCAGCAATTGTCTTTTTATAAATACCTTCAGTAATAGCTTCAGTTTCAGGGAGGCTTGGTGAACCATGTACTTTAGGAAAGTGAGCCTGATCAACATCATTTTCAGCAATTTCCTGTAACACAGTATTGATATTGTAATCGTAATGATGAACTTTCCCCCATTTTTCATCATCACCATTAAAGCCCTCTATAAGAGGAACTTCCCATTGAGGTGCCTCTTTATTGAGATGATGCCATGCCCAAATAAAACCATTTACATCTACAACAGGGTAACTGAATATTTTTAAATCTTTGGCAGATTCTGGCACGCTACTATCTGAAGCAATGTCAGCACATGATCCAGAAATATCCCATTTGATTCCTTGCTTAGGACATGAAAGCGTTTCACCTTCAACCTTGCCACTCAATGCTAGATTTATACCTGAATACCCGCAATAAGCGTCCAAAACTCCAATTTTTCCAGATTCTGTCCTGAATGCAGCTATGTCATTTTCACAAAATTTAACGGACTTAACTTCACCGTTTTTTAGTTCGTGACTTCTTAGAACACAAAACCAACCATCAGGCATTGGGAATGGAAACTCTTGTTTTGGCATTTTTCTTTTTCCTTTAAAAATTGTTATTGCTTTAATTATATTTAATTTAATGCAATTTTAAAAATATATTTTTATAATAAATATATATTAATTAATTCGAATTATCGCTTTTTAATAAATGCATATTGATAAATTACGAGTTATATTATTGTCATACATATTTCATAAAATGTATCATTAAAATGAATTAAATTAGGGAGAGAAAATAATGTCTGAATTAAGATTTGTAAAAACACCAGAACAGTTAATTGAAGCTGCAGAAAATAACTTAGAATTTTTTGATGCAAATATGAATGCAATCAAAGCTTGGTATCGCACAGAGCCAGGTCTTGTTGAGCAACTAATTCCAGCTCCACTAGAGCCCCATGCAGATCCAATGGTGAGAGTAGTTATTTCGAGAGTGTTTGTTGATCTTAATGGTGGCATGGATTTTGGTGCTGCTACTTTTGGAGTGAATTGCATGTATAAGGGAAAGGAGGGCATCTATGAGATCACCATGCCAATGGAAGGAGAAGGAGTTGTAGTTGGTGGAAGAGAAACTTACGGAGAGCCAAAGAAAATTGCAGATGTTACAGCCTCTAAAGATGGAGATGACTGTCTTGCAACTGTAACCCGGCATGGCATTACTTATCTTGAATTAAAAGGTAAAGCCACAGAAGAATTAGAAACTAGCTCTTTTACAGACGAAGTCTATTGCTTTAAGGTTTTTCCCTCATGCGAGCAACATAAACCAGTAGATCAAAATCCATTATTAGTAAAAATCAATATGCATAGAACACAGTCAGTTCACATGAAAATAGATGGAGAAATAATTTTAAGAGAATCTCCAGTTGATCCGGTTGTTGATTTGCCTGTTAAAGAAATGGTTTCGCTTACATGGGAAGAGGGAACTTCTTCTTCAAATGCATCTGTGATGGAAGAAGTTGATGCTATGTCTTACATTCCATTCATGCATTCTAGGTACGATTCTGCATAGGATATTTTATGAAAGATTTTAATGGCAAGTTAGCTGTAGTTACCGGTGGTGCATCAGGAGTAGGTTTTGCAATTGGGGAGGCTCTTGCAAAAGAAGGGGCTAAAGTTATTCTTACTGATGTTGAGCAAGAAAGTCTTGAGGCCTCAACTGCAACTTTAGTTGAACAATCATTGGAAGTTTTTTGTAAAGTTGCCGACGTTTCTGACTCATCTTCAATGCATGAACTTGCAAAATGGTGCAAATCAGAGCATGGCCCTGTCCACTTACTTTTTAATAATGCAGGAGTTGCACCTGCAGAATTACTTCCAATTTGGGATACAAAACCAAATGATTGGCAATGGGCTTATGGGGTAAATGTTATGGGAGTTCTTCACGGGATCCAAGCTTTTGTTCCAGATATGCTTGCTCACGGTGAGGAAGCAAGAGTTATTAATACCTGCTCTGGCAATGGCGCATTTATAAATCTACCTTCAACACCTATCTATACATCTTCAAAAGCTTCAGTCTCAAGCATTACTGAAGTATTAAAGTTACAACTTGATCAAGCTGGAGCCAATTTAAAAGTCTCAATTTTATTTCCAGGCCCTCATACAGTTAGAACCAAACTTTTTTCTGCAGAACGTAATCGACCAGAAGAACTTGCAAGAGATCTAGATGCTCCTGAGCATCCAATATCCTCTGTTGAAGATATGTTAGAGATGATGAGTTCAATGGGCATTGAGATGGAAACAACTGAACCAGAGGAAGTGGCCTCATTTTGTTTATCCCAAATTAAATTAGGCAACTATTGGATCAATCCAATTAGTGAGAAAAGTGAACAGGCCTTTAAGGATAGAGTGGATTCAATTATCAATAGAAGTGATTTACCCAATCCAAATATTTTTTAAAATTTTAATTAAATATGAACGTACAGACTGTAGACCATTTTTTTAATCCCTCGTCAAAAGATTTTATTCATGATCCTATTCCTACGCTTCAGAAATTAAGTTCAGAATATCCAATTTCACGCTTCGATCAATGGCAAGCATGGCTAGTTACTGGTCATGAAAATATACTGAAGTGTCTCTTAGATCCTAGACTGTCTACAGACTTTAACTTGTGGGAGTATGCCCCAGAAAAAAAAGCTATCGAAGACATGGATCCCTTTGAAAAACTTATGAACAATAATCTTTTCTTTCTAGATCGTAAAAATCATTTGCGATTAAGAAAACTAGCTTTACCTGCCTTTTCTCCAAGAATCATGGAACAAATGAAAGAGAGATTTACTATTTTAGTCAAGGAAAGGTTTGACGAAATAGGCACTCCTGATTCATTTAATTTTGCTGCTGAGGTTGCTGAAATAGTTCCCACTCAAGCAATAGCTAGCTTAGTTGGAATTCCAAGAGATAAATTTCCCATTTTTGATTCATTGGCATATGGAGTTGTTAGAGGCATAAATCCCATGTTAACTCCTGAAGAGAGAAAAGATGCAATCAAGGGAGTGCCGGAAGGCTTAAATCTTTTAAATGAATTAATTGATGAAAGAAGAAAAAATCCAGGAGATGACTTTTTATCAACCCTAATACTTGCTGAGGATCAAGGCTCAAAACTTTCAAACATGGAAATGTGTGCTCTAGTTGGAGCAGTCCTTGGAGCTGGCTCTGATACAGCAGTTGATTTACATAGCTATTTAATCAAAACATTACTTCAACACCCGGAGCAATTACAAGCCTTAAAAGATGATGAAAGCCTTGTTCAAGGAGCAATATCTGAAACACTTCGATATGAATCATCCGGAAAAACAGGATTAGCAAGATATGCCTCTGAAGATGTAAATATTAATGGTTTTGATGTTAAAAAAGGTCAAATGGTTCAATTGATAACTAGTACAGCAGGAATGGATTCAAAAATGTATAAAAACCCAGAAGAGTTTGATATTAAAAGAGACCATGATAAGAGCATTTCTTTTGGCCAAGGGCCACATTATTGCATTGGCGTTACACTAGTAAGGTCTCAAACAGAGGTAATGTTAAGAGAATTATTTAAACGTTTTCCAAATATTAGCTTAGGAAATGAGATTGTTTATGATTACAATCATCATAACGCAAGACGCATGGACGTTATGACAGTAAATACTAATTTATAGGTAAAAAAAATACATAAATAAACAATTTATATGCTTTATTAAGTCTAATATAAATATTGAAAATGAAAGTATCAATTTTAAAAAATACCTTTAAAATTAGCTATTATTACCATAACTCAAGACACATGGGCGTTATGACAGTAGTTACAAATTTATAAATATTACTCAAAATGAAAGCATTTGTTGAATCATTATCAGACCTAATTGAAAACTGGGGCATGGTTGGGTTTGGATTAATTTTTTTAGGAAGCATATTTAACGAATTTTCTATTTTTAATGCTCTAAATATTTCAGTGCTTAATATAAACTTGTTTCCGTATCTATTAGGTTTAATGCTTGGTTTAGTTGCAAAATATAGAGGTCGCTGGATATGAGATTTGATAATTCAAACATACCCGCAGAATTTTCTTTTGAAAAAGAAAAAGAAGTTGCTAGGAAATTCGCTCAAAGGTTCCAGTGGGAAATGATGCTAATTGGAATTGGTCAAGCATTAGTTTGGTTATCAACATGGTTTTTGGTAATCAATAATCATATTTCTTTACTTGTAGGATTTATTGTTGCTTCTATTTGTGCCTGTCTTGCTTATTTACCCTCCCATGAAGCCCAGCATGGAAATTATTCTCGTGGTAATAAAAAAAAGAAGTGGCTTGACACATTAATCGGCCATGTATCGTTAATGACATTGATGTATCCATATCCAATAATGCAGGCAACTCATATGAAGCATCATGCAAATACAAATAACCCTGAAAAAGATATTGATTATGGTATTGTGAGCTGCAAAAATCCTTGGGAGGTGTTTTTGTACACTCTCCAGGGCCCTGGAAGGGCATATCAGGAATATTATGATGTTCACAAAGGTGATAAAAATTTTGTAGATAAATTCAGCCGTGGGCTGCTTGTAAGCTGGGTACAAAGATTTGTTCAATTGGTCCTCGTTGTAATCTTCCCGCTTGAAACCCTATTTTTATGGTTCTTACCGAGGAAGATTGGTACTTTTTACACAGCCCTAAATTTCTCATGGTATCCCCATCAAGGCCTTGGGGTAGGCAGATATAAGGATTCAAAATTTTATATGTTTAAATACATACCAAGATATTTAACCCATTCAATGCAACTCCATTTTGTTCACCATCTTCATCCTAACATTGGTCATTGGAGTGAGGCTGAGGCAATCATTGCTCTGAAGCCTTTTTTGATAGCTAGAGGAGTTCCTGGTGCTGAGGAAATACCTGATAAAATAAATTACAGCCCATTACTTAAAAAAGCCTAAGTATTTTTTTATTATAAAAAACATTTCTTAAATGAGAATTTTTGAAGAAAGGGGAATTACTCACCTAGATCTTCATGGCGTGAAACATCAAGACGTAAGTGATGAAGTAATAAATTTTATCTTCCAGTATCAACACCTTTTTCCCTTAATAATTATATGCGGTAACAGCAACAAGATGATCGAGATTGTCTCACAGAGTTTAAATACTAGTGATATTGTTTTTTCTTACCCAAGATTTGGAATTATTAGAATTGAAGGGATTTAACGATTAATGTATAAAAAAATTGTTTAAATATCCTTTGGGATGCAAAAAATGTCTATTTTTGTAATAATAGGCCCATTATTTCATTTATTTTGGGGAATATTCATGAATAAACTAAAAAACATTATTTTTTTAATACCTCTAATGTTTGTATTCAATGCAACTGCACAGAGTTCAATGTTAGAAGAGGTTGTAGTTACCGCGCAGAAAAAAGAAGAGTCTCTTCAAGATGCGCCAATCGCGATTACCGCGCTTACTGCCTCCACTATTGAAGACTTAGACATAGCCAATGTCGTTGATCTTGCTGGTATGGCACCAAATGTACATATTATCAACACTCCATCTAATAATACTGCAGCAACAATAGCAATTCGTGGTGGTTCTACCACAAATCCTGCAATTACATGGGAGCCTACTGTAGGTATGTATTTGGACGGCGTTTATTTGGGGAAAGGCCAAGGATCAATTTTTGATGTTGTTGATTTAGAAAGAGTTGAAATTCTTCGTGGTCCACAGGGAACCTTATATGGAAGAAATACACTTGGTGGAGCTATAAATCTCATTAGTAAAAAGCCCTCAGGGGAAGGGATGTCATCAAAGCTAACTCTTGGTAATTATGGCTTAAGACAGGCTCAATTTATTACCGATTTTGGGTTAGGTGAAAATCGTTTTGCTAAATTGGTAGTTAATAAGAAACAAAGAGCTGGTTATGTAAGAGTCTATGATTCTCCTTATCAAGCCTTTGATGGTGTTGTTCCTAACACTGTTTCAGCGAACGATAAATTAGATGCTATTGATTCAACAGGTTACAAATTTACCTATCTTTATGAAGGTGATAAAACAAGCGTAACTTTTACTACTGACAAAACAGATCAAAAAAATGTTCCTCCATTTGCTCAATTGACTTATACAATTCCAAATTGGAGTGCTGCATTTGGTCTTGGCGCATCTCCATTAACTGGTGGGTTAAAAGTCGCTCCTATCGAACTTTTTGCAAACAGTGAACGTCAATCAATGTCTCATAATGATACTTTAACGTCAGAGCTTTCTGTTGTTAAAGGAACTAGCCTTACTGTTTCAAGAGATACTAATCTTGGTACTCTTAAAGCAATCTGGTCAAAACGAGAAACTGATTGGTTTGATCGCCTTGATTTAGATGGTGGCCCATTTAATATAGCGGAAACTTCAAGAGATACTGACTATGAAGCTGAAACATTTGAACTACAGCTTTCAGGCTCTACAGAAAATATGGATTATGTAATAGGTTATTACATGCTTGAAGATGACGCTTATACCTCTAATCCTCAATCATACTTTATGGGTGGTTCGGCAATTGTTCAGAATTATTCAGGTGCTGGTGAGTCAGAGGCTATATTTGGTCAATTTAGCTACAGATTTGCAGAGGATTGGTCACTTACCTTGGGAGCAAGATCTACTGAAGAGGATAAAGAGGGTTTTAAGGAGTATGTTGGAATTATCTCTGCCAGTGGTGAGGGAAGTTTTGATGATACAACAAGTACTTTTATTCTTGAGCATGATTACAGTGAGAATACCAATGTTTATTTTAAAGTAGCAGAGGGTTTCAAAGCCGGTGGTTTTAATGCAGAGAGTTCAAATCCATTTGCTGCATCAACTCCATATGCACCAGAAACTATAGAGTCTACTGAACTTGGACTAAAGGGAAGATATTTGGATAACCGAATGATGTTAAATATTGCTTATTTTGATAATGAGCATGAGGATATGCAGATTTCATATTTTAACGCAGACGCTGCTGCAGCTTCTGAAGTTATCAATCAATCAGCTAGCATTTCTGGCCTTGAGGTTGAATCAATGACTATGCTTAATGATTCTACAGTTCTGACGCTTAACTTCAGTACTCTTGATGCTGAAACAACTGGCAATAAGAGAGCTCAAGACGGTTTTCTTGTAAATAACATACCTTATTCTCCTGAGAAGACTCTTTATGCATCCTTGGAGAAAGATTTTGGATCTTATAGAGTTCGTCTAGATCATACCAGGGTGGATGAGCATGCATCTTTTCCATATAACTCACAAGATTTCAGAACTGAATTAACATACATAGATACAAATTCAAAAACAGATCTTCTTGTACTAACTGAGCCAATGGAAAATTTACAACTAAATTTTTGGGTCAGAAACCTAAATAATAATTATCATAAATCTAGTGCCATTAGTTTCGGACCTGGATTTGGTTATTTAACTGTTGGTTATTTTGATGCTCCTAGAACATTTGGTATGGATTTGCACTATAGCTTCTAGTATTAGAATATAATAAAAAGCCTTGGCATCAACCAAGGCTTTTTTTTGTAAAAATTATGGATAATAATTGGGAAGACTTATTACGACTTGATAGCCAACTATCAGAGGAAGAGCGAATGATTCGCGATAATGTCCGTGAATATTGTAATAAATCATTAATGCCGCGTATCTTAAAAGCGAATAGAAATGAAGTATTTCATTCTGAAATATATAAAGAAATGGGCGAACTTGGTATTTTGGGTGCTTCTATTAAAGGTTATGGATGCGCAGGAGTTGGTTATGTTTCATACGGATTAATTACTCGAGAAATTGAAAGAGTAGATTCAAGCTATCGTTCTGCTTTCAGTGTTCAATCTTCTTTGGCAATGTATGCAATTTATAAGTTTGGTTCAGATGAACAAAAAGATCAGTTATTACCCGAAATGGCTGCAGGGAATTTGATCGGTTGCTTTGGGTTGACTGAACCTGATGCTGGCTCTGATCCAGGCAGCATGCTATCAAATGCTAAAAAAGTTGAGGGTGGCTACAAACTTAATGGCTCAAAGACCTGGATTACAAATGCTCCGGTTGCAGATGTATTTGTTATTTGGGCTAAAGATGAGCAAGGAGTCCTGAGAGGCTTTATTGCAAGGAAGGGATTTAAAGGTCTTGAAGCTAAAGTGCTAGAGGGTAAATTTGCTCTTAGAGCATCTACAACTGGACAAATTTTTATGACGGATGTTTTTATTCCAGACGATCATGTTCTTCCTCTGGCTCAAAGTTTTAAAGGCCCATTTTCCTGCTTAAATATTGCAAGATATGGCATTGCGTGGGGTGTGATGGGAGCGGCTGAATTTTGTTGGCATGCTGCGCGCCAATATACTCTGGACAGAACTCAGTTCGGAACTCCTTTAGCTTCGAAACAATTAGTGCAAAAAAAATTGGCTGACATGCAGACAGAAATTACGTTAGGTTTACAAGCTGCATTAAGAGTTGGTAGGCTGATTGATGAGGAGCAAATGATTCCCGAGATGATTTCTCTTATCAAGCGTAATAATTGTGGTAAAGCTCTTGATGTGGCAAGAATGGCTAGAGATATTCACGGAGGAAATGGCGTGATTGATGAGTATCATGTCATGAGACATACCATGAATTTAGAGGCCGTAAATACTTATGAGGGTACTCATGATATCCATGCTTTGATTTTAGGTAATCTCCAGACAAACATTGCCGCTTTCGAGTGATCTTCAATGTCAAGTAAACTTGATATTTAAATTATCTCTACATACCATGAAATTCACATATGAATGTTATAGAAGTAAATAATATTACCAAACACTATCTTCTAGGCTCACAAACAGTTGAGGCCCTGAGAGGAGTAACTTTTGGAATAAGGCAGGGAGAATTCATAGCAATCATGGGTCCATCTGGCTCTGGTAAATCTACACTAATGAATATTATAGGATGCTTAGATAGCCCGACTAATGGAACATATCATTTAAATAATAAAGAAGTAAGTACATTGGAAGGCGATGAGCTGGCAGGCATAAGAAACAAAGAAATTGGGTTTGTATTTCAAAATTTTCATCTATTAGCCAGAAATAGCGCTCTTGATAATGTCATGCTGCCTTTAAAATATGCTGGATTCAACAGAGACGATCAGTTAAAAAAAGCAAGAGAGACACTCTCCAAGGTTGGGCTTGAGTCTCGAATGAATCATCAACCATCTGAGCTTTCAGGAGGACAGCAACAAAGAGTTGCTATTGCAAGAGCCTTAGTCAATAATCCTTCTATTCTATTCGCTGATGAGCCCACTGGTAATTTAGATAGTCAAACTGGACATGATGTAATGCAATTATTCCATAATCTTCATCAACAAGGTCAGACCATAATTTTGATTACACATGAGAATGAAATTGCTGCTGAGGCACAAAGGGTAATATATATTAAAGACGGACTGATTGAATCAGACGTTAAAAAGGATTAAGTATGAGTAACAAAATTTTTAAAGGAATGAGTTTATTATTGCTTCTAATTCTTGTTGTGAGCTGCGGTGGTGGCAAAGAGGAAGAAGAATTTAAATTTTATGCTTTAAAAGATGCTGCATCTCAGCAACTGGAGCTAACAGTCGAAGCTTCAGGAACTGTAGAAGCTATTTCTTCTATTGAAATTAAATCTAAAGCATCAGGACAAATACTTTTTTTAGGAGCAGAAATTGGAGACTACGTTGAAGAAGGAGTTGTTCTTGCAAGAATAGATCAAAGAACTCCAACAAACACTTTAGCCCAAGCAAATGCAGATCTTGAGGTCGCCAAAGTACGTCTAAGTAATGCAAAAAATCAATTTCAGCGCTCAAAAAGATTGCATGAAGAAGGCAATATTTCAGATAAATCATTTGAAGATGCTCAAGAATCATTTTCTTCTGCAAGAGCGCAACTTGTTAGAGCAGAAGTATTTCTTGAAAACGCAAGGATAGCTTTAGACGACACCAGTGTAAGGTCACCTATTGCTGGAACTGTTATCAGCAGGCCCGCTGAGGTCGGTCAAGTAATTACCTCACCTACATCAGCTGTGGGAGGAGGTACTTTGTTAATGGAGATGGCAGATCTAAACAATGTAAGGGTTAGAGCATTAATTGACGAGATAGATATCGGTAAAATTTCAATTGGCCAAGAGGTAACATTAAAAGTTTCAGCATACAGAGATAAAAAATTTCTTGGAGTGGTATCAAAAATTGAACCCATGTCTAAAGTCGATCAAAATGTGACAACATTTCCTGTGCTGATAGATATTGAAAATAAAGATAATTTATTGCTGATAGGAATGAATACTGATGTTGAAATAGAAATACTAAATGAAAAAGTAGCAATAGCATTACCTGCTGGATCATTAAGAACTAGAAAAGATATTCTGTCTGTTGCTCCATTGTTAAATATCAAAGAAGATCAATTAAGAAATTTTCTTGCAAAAAAAGTTGAGGGTGAAAATTTTGATGCATTCATTGTATTAAAAAAAACAAAAAAAGGAGCAGTGCCAACATGGATAAAGACTGGAAAAACAGATCTTAATTATGTTGAAGTTAAGGAAGGCATAAAGTTTGATGAGACGGTATACGTACTTCCAAGTGAAGGACTCATCAAGTATCAACAAAAATTTTCTGAAAGAATCAAAGGTAGGTTTGGTTAACTTATGGTACTAGATGAATCAATTACAACAGCTATAGATTCTATCAGAGCAAATCTGCTTAGGTCTCTATTAACAACTATCGCAATTGTTATAGGCACGGCATCAGTAATAGCTATGGTAGGTATTGGCTCAAGCGCACAAAGAGCAATCGATGATTCAATTACTAATGTATCTGCACGTACTTTATCTGTTTATCCATCCAGAGGCAGAGGAAGTCAAAAAATTAGCTCTACTCCTTTAACAATTTCTGATGCTGACGCACTCATTGAAGACAAGGAAATTAATTGGAGAGTTTCTCCTGAAATTAGAGGAAGTAAAAGCTTAAAATATGGAAGTGAGAGTATGACCATTTCTGTTATTGGCGGCAGAAAAACTTATTTTGATATTCAGGGATATGAAATTGATAGCGGAGATTTTTTCACCGAGCGAGATGATCTTGCTCGTAAAAGAGTGGCGTTGTTAGGTTCAAACGTTGGTACAGAGTTAAAAACATCTTCTAAAATGTTAATTGGTAAAGATGTTGTTATGGATGGCGTTACTTTCAAAATCATTGGAGTGCTTAAACCAGAAGGAGCAACTGGATGGTCAAATCCTGATGATATTATTTATGTTCCACTTCTGACTGCGTCCGACAGATTATTCGGTCGAGATAGAGTTGATTCAATTCGAGTTGAAGTTCCAAATACCTACACTCCAGAAGAAGCAATGATATCAATTGAAAGAGTTTTAAGAAGAGAGCATGATATTGGCCCGGGAGAAGAAAATAATTTTAGAATTAATGACTGGTCACAATTTACTGATCTAAGAAAACAAGCAACCGCTATTTTCTCTGGATTGCTAATTGGTATTGCAGGAATAAGTCTTATGGTTGGCGGCATTGGTGTAATGAATATTATGTTGGTATCTGTAACTGAAAGAACACGGGAGATTGGCTTAAGAAAGGCTTTAGGAGCTACACAAAATGCAATTTTACTTCAGTTCATTATCGAGGCTGTGACTCTTTGTATTATTGGAGGCATTATTGGAGTAATTTTTGGCTCAAGCCTGTATTTCTTAGTCACAGTTTTTCAAGATTGGGTTTTCACTATACCTTTTTCTGCAATCATTGGATCAGTAATATTTTCAGGCTGTGTTGGCTTATTTTTTGGAATTTGGCCTGCAAAAAAAGCTGCTGCATTAGATCCAGCTGTTGCCTTACGTTTTGAGTAAAACATGAAGATACTTCAACTTTTACCCGAACTTAAAATTGGGGGAGTTGAGCGAGGCACAGTTGATCTTTCGCACGAACTTGTTGCCGATAATCATGTTTCAGGAGTTGTGTCTGCTGGCGGACATTTAGAAGAATCTCTCAAGTCACATGGCGCGCAACATTTTAATTTACCTATTGCAAAGAAAAATTTTCAAGCATTAAAGCAATTTCGTAAATTAAAAGAAATTTACATAGACTTTAAACCAGATATCATTCATGTAAGGTCAAGATTTCCTGCTTGGATTAACTTTCTAGCTTTGAAAAATTATTCAGATATGCGACCTTTGGTCATTTCAACTTTTCATGGTCTATACAGCAAACCTTTTTATAGTCAATCAATGTCTTACGCGGATGAAATTATTACTATTTCCAAAACTGTTAATGACTATGTATTAAAAAATTATCGTGTCAATAAAGAAAATTTACACTTAATTTATCGTGGTTGTGATTTAGAGGAATTCAATACTTCCGGTGTGCCTGAAGAATGGAGGAAAGATTGGTTCGATGAATTTCCGCAAACAAAAGATAAAACCTTATTAACTCTTCCAGGAAGAATTACAAGTTGGAAGGGAATTGAATCTTTTATTAGTTTAATTAAGAATTTAAAAGGCAAAAATTATCATGGTCTTATACCTGGGCCAGTAAGTCCAAATAAGAAAAATTACCTAAACTCGTTAAAAAGGCTTGTTAAAAAAAATGATCTTGAATCACAAATTACTTTTTGTGGAGCAAGAAAGGACATAGCTAGCATATACAAAATATCCGCTATAGTTTTTAACCTATCATCTAAGCCTGAACCATTTGGCAGAACAATTATTGAAGCTGCTGCTTGTGGCACTCGTGTTATGGGATGGAATCAAGGTGGAGTTGGAGAATCTATCAATGCAATTAATCCAGTAGGGCTTATTCCGTATAAAGATGAAAGGGCCCTTATAGAAGGAATACCAGCGTTAATAAAAGAAGATTGCCCTCAATCAATACCTGAAAAATTTACAAAAAAGTATCAAGCAAATCAAACCATTGCATTATATAAACAAGCATTAAAAGACCATCGAAAATCAAGAATTAATTAATAATTTTCTATAACCGCTCTTTTAATTGCCGAGATATCAAACTGAGATAACATGGGAACTATTTCTTCAATCACTGATTGCAAAGAGTTTAAATCCTTTGGTGTAGCTAAGAATTCTCTAGGGATTATTTTAGAAATTTCATATAAATCTGTTCCAATTATTGGAATTTCGTAATTCAATGCTTGACGAATTAGATCAAGATTTTCTTCTTTTAGATAGGGAATGATTAAACATTTAGCATTTTGAAATTTTTCATAAATTTTTTTAACTGAATCATTTTCTTTAATTTTAATTTTTTTATCTAAACCATTAGATTTAATTAATTCATTAAGTGAAGATTCTTGACTCCCTTTGCCAATGATCTCTAGTTTTTCATTAATGTTAATCCATGATTGAATTAGTAAATCAAAACCACTATTAATCTCTAAAGGACCAACTGAAATTATTTTTCCTCTTTTCGATGACTTAAATTTTTGCTTATCAATCACGAAGATATTTTTGAATTGCAAATGAAACTTTTTCCACTTCTGCAAGCGGCTCTAAAATAGGATGTGGATTTTCAATTTTTGAGATATTTAAGTTTTTTTTCTTTGCAAGCAGACTTACTACTCCAACTCGCTTTGAAATTACTAGCCCATTCATAGTGGACCTAATCTTTTTAGAACCAAACCATCTTCTATAAGTTGGACTTTCTATTTGAATTAAATATGTTTTTCCATGCGTTGAAAGTGATTCAAAGACCAGATTTGCACTATCTGGCGTAACAAACTTCAAAGATGATTCATTTAGACTTGCATCAAATGAAACATCATTTGGATGGTTAATATCTATGAATCTTGCATTACTAAAATTTTTCAATTCATCTTCAATTTGAGCATTTAAAGATCGAGGTGTTCTTCTTGAGTTAAAGATTTTAAAGTCATGATTTGGATGGATGTTTAAAACATATTGTAACTGCATCAAAACTACTTTTTCGTCAAACTTGTAATGTTTGCTTTTGCCCCCGATAGCAATAATTGCTTTTTTACCATCTGAGACTGTGAAGGAGGGTGAGGCAAGCGCCCCTTGATATGTAATGACGTTTTTTGGAACTATTCGTTTAATAAAATCATGTTCTGGAGCACATATTAAATCAAAAGTAGTTATATTTCTCGAGGGACACATGATAGCAATAGAGATTGAATCTAAATCTAAGGTTTCTTTAATAAATTTTTTTGAACTTATAATTTTAGGGTAAACCCCATGGCCTGCTCCAATAAGAACAATAGGAAAGTTTTCCTTATCATCCTTCATCAATGTGGATTGAAGAATATCGACATCATTATTCTTTTTTTCGCAATTGATTGAGGATAGTGAAAACTGAACTTCTTTTTGAAGTTGCGTTAGTAAAGCATTAACTTGTTTAAGATGTCCAGCTACCGAATCTTTAAACCAAAACACATGCATTAAACCATCACTCTTTTTATAATTGAAAACAATATCAACAAATTCATTTTATAGAAATTTTTATTCATCATAGAGTAATTTATGCTATTAACATATTTCTTAATCATAAAAAATATTATTATTTACGCTGTGAAATCTGTTATGGAAAATGTTACAAATACCTAAAAAAATGCTTATAAATTAAAAATTCATGAAAGATATTAACCAAATTGCACTTGATCTGATTTCACAATACGGCGAGGATGCAGAATCAATTGCTATGCTAAGAGCAGCAGAGTACGCCGCGAATCTAAACACTGAAGAATGGGCTATTTGGGAGACCGTTTTAAAAGAGATAAAAAATATTTCAAATAATTCCACTAAACAATAGTTTTTACTCCAGAGGAGCAAGCGGGCATGGCCAGCCCGCTCTAATTGGTCTTAGGGAAAATTTTAGAGGAAAATTTTAACCAACATACTATTGAGACAAGTCGATTGCTAAAAAGTTCAGATATATTTAATTTTTAATTTAGAAATAAAAATTATCTCAAAACACTTATTATTTTTTACGAGATATTAAAAAACATACAATCAAAAGTCCAATAGTTGGAATTGCATATGCGGTTATTACCAAAATTTTGTCAACCATTACTCAGTATCCTATAGCCATAGAATCAGGTCTTCTAGTGTCTCCAAACCCATAGAATAATCCATTTTGAATTTCTAGGCTTTCTAATGAAGTTCTGGGACCTGTGGAAATTATTTTTTGACCAAAAGACTCTATTTCTCTCGCATGATTTATATCAAATCCTTTCTCTAGAAATAATATGTCTGGGACCCACTGATGATGAATTCTAGGCATGACAGTTGCGTCAGATATCTCCATATCAAAAACAAGCATATTTAGAAGAAATTGAAGTACTGCAGTTATTATTACTGAGCCTCCTGGAGACCCTGTAGCGATAATTGGATTTGAATCTTTAAATACTAAAGTAGGAGTCATTGAGCTAAGAGGTCTTTTAAATGGCTCAATTTTATTTGCCTCACCCCCCAACAACCCAAATTGATTTGGAAATCCGGGTGCTGAAACAAAATCATCCATTTCATTATTCATAATAATGCCAGTGCCTGAAATGACCACACCAGATCCATAGCCTGAATTCAGGGTATAAGTATTTGTTACAACATTACCAAAACTATCGGCCACAGAAAAATGAGTTGTATCCTCACTTTCATATGGAATTAATTTTCCAGGAAGAATTTCAGATGAGGGCGTAACCTTGTTTAGTTTAATTTTTTTAAAAATTGCTTGAGCATACTGTTTGCTAATAAGTTTAGACGTTGGTACCTCAAAAAAATCAGGATCAGCTAAATATTTTGATCTGTCTGCATAAGCAAATTTCATGACTTCAGAAAGAAGAGATGCATATGCAGCTGAATTATGCCCAAGTTCCTCTAAATTAAAATTTTCTAAAATATTTAGCATTTGGATGATATGAATTCCACCTGATGATGGCGGAGCCATAGTAATTATTTCATATTCTTTAAAATTTCCTTTTAAGGGTTCCCGCCAAACTGGACGATAATCTTTGAGATCTTGCTGACTTATTAGGCCCTGTCTAATTTCCATATCTGAGACAATTTTGTCTGCTACTTCGCCTTCATAAAAACCTTTTACACCTTTCTCAGATATAATTTTTAAAGTATCTGCAAGCTCTAATTGCAACAATCTTTTATTCATCTGTACTGGATATTCTTTATAAAATATTTTTTTAAAATTTTTATAATTA
This sequence comes from uncultured SAR86 cluster bacterium, assembly GCA_902599315.1. GTDB lineage: Bacteria > Pseudomonadota > Gammaproteobacteria > Magnimaribacterales > D2472 > D2472. The sequence continues at coordinate 50,515 of CACKEY010000003.1, forward strand.
CTTAATTTTTTATATCTTCTATTTAATGCATCAACCATAAAAGGAGACATAATAAAGCCTTCCTCAGCTAATTTAATTGCAGGATCAAGCAATTTTTCCCATGGTAGACTGCCAAATTTTTTGTGAACTTCCCACATTCCATAAACGGTTCCAGGAACGCCTATTGATAGAATCCCTTCTCTAGCTCTTTTTTTGTTAACTGAACCATCATCATTTAGATACATGTCTTTACTTGCCAAAGCTGGAGCTTTTTCTCTGTAATCTATACTATAAGATTTATTAGTTTTTTCATCATACATGACCATAAATCCGCCGCCGCCAATATTTCCAGCTCTCGGTAAAACAACAGCTAAGGCAAAAGCTACAGCAATAGATGCATCATATGCATTGCCTCCATCTTCAAGAATTTGGGCTCCGACACTTGATGCTAGATAGTGCTGAGATACAACCATGCCATTTTGATCAACTTCTGGGTGAACAATAGAATCAGAACTAAAAATAGATGCGTAAAGAATAAAAGGCAGAAATAATATAGTTAAGCAAATATATTTTGCCCTCATGTTAATAATCCACCATCAACTCTGAGATCTATTCCATTGATATGAATAGCATCCTCAGATGCTAAAAATGCAATAGTACTGGCAATATCATCTGGAGATCTATTTACCCCATCAAGAGGCATGATTTTCTTTAATAAACGTGTGTCAATATCGATTGGCATATCAGGGTTTGTAGACATTGGAGTTTGAATAGATGCAGGGCATACGCAATTTACATTTAAACCACGCATTCCATACTCTACTGCTAGAGTCTTTGAAAAAGCACTTATTCCTCCTTTTGAAGCGCTGTAGGCTGCAGTCCAAGCATGGGCTCCTATGGCTGCCGATGAGGAAACATTTACAATTGCTCCCTTACTCTCAAGAAGTAATGGAAGAGCATAGCGACACATAAAAAATGTGCCAGTTAAATTTATTTCTAAAATCTTATTCCAATTTTCAATTTCTACCTCATGCGAATTATCAAAACGTAAAATTCCAGCAACATTGATTAGTGCGTCAAGTTGTTTATTTGTTTCTTGGAAATCTTTAAAAAATTTTTTTGTTTCATTTAGAGAGGCTATGTTCATTATGTGAGAGGTTGAACTTTGATTTTTTAACATAGAGTGAGTTGTACCAAGTTCCTCTTCATTGATATCAATTACTAATAATTTTGCTCCCTCAGCATCCAACCTTAGAGCAGTAGATTTGCCAATGCCAGACCCTGCTCCAGTAACAATCACAGTTTTATCTTTAAATCTATCCATAGTATTTTTATAATTTATGAAAGTTTTTCTTCAGCAAAAGATTTAGCCCATTTATAATTTGCTTTTCCATTTGGAGCTCTTTGAACCTCATTTGTAAAAATGATTGCTTTTGGAAGTTTATAGCCGGCTATTGTTTTTCTGGTGTCTTCAATGAGTTGCAATTGATCTAATTCCTTGTTATCTACCGTTGATACAACAGCAACGATTTTTTGTCCAAACTTTTCATCTGGCATGCCTACAACTAGACAATCAAAAACATCATCATTTTTCTTTAGCGCCTCCTCAACTTCTTCAGGATAGATTTTTTCACCAGCCGAATTTATGCAATTACTACCTCTGCCTAAAAGAGTAATTGTTCCATCACTTGCAAACTTTGCATAATCTCCCGGGAAACTATATCTAGTGCCATTGATTTCTCTAAAGGTTTCAGCAGATTTTTTTTCATCTTTGTAATAACCAACAGGCACTAATCCAGATGTGCCTATTAACCCAATTTTTTTTGAACCTGGTTCAAGTATTTCTCCATCATCGGCTAAGATAATAACTCCTGGATTGATGGAAAATTTTGCAGTTTCAGAAGGATTATCTCTGGTAGTCACAGAACTACCAATGCCTCCCTCGGTAGAACCCATGGTATCCATTAAAGTCATGTCATGATGACTTAATAAACCTTGTTTTACCTCAGAGCTCCACATTACCCCGCTGGAGATAATAACCTGCACTGAACTTATATCGTATGGATTATTTGTTTCTTTTGCTGCATTCAGAGAATCTAACATTGGCTTGGCAAATGCATCACCTACAATCACTATATTAGTTGCTTTTTTATCTTGTACTTGTTTCCATAATTTATCTGAGTCAAAACCTAGATTAGATGTTGTGATAACTGTTCCTCCCAATAGCAATGGAAGGAAGGCTCCTAACCACATACCAGTTCCATGCATCAATGGACAGCCAACCAAACTTTTTATAAATTGATCATTTGCTTTCGATGTCTTAATGGATTCCTCTAAATTATTCAGATCCTCTGGAACATCGTATCCCATGGCTTTTAAGGTTCTAAATAAAAACGCTAAAAATTCCCCTTGTTTATACATCACTCCTTTTGGCATACCAGTTGTCCCACCGGTATAAAGCATATATACGGTTTCAGGATCTCTAGAAATTCTCTGCATAGGAGAGTAATTTTGTAATATTTCTTCATACTGCATGGCATGATCAAAGTCAGGTTTACTTCCATCAGGCACTTCAATCCAAGCTTTTATATTAGGTAAGGATTTGGCAATTTCATTTATCCTTGAGCTGTAACATGCATGGTAAAAGACTGCCTCAGCATCAGAATTATCCAGCAGATAAATTAGCTCTTCTTCTACGTACCGATAATTTACATTTATTGGCACACCACCAATTTTAAAAATAGCATTTTGTCCAATTAAGTATTCATTCGAATTATTTAAATAAAGTCCCGCTTTAGAATTAGGTCCAAGTCCAGCTTTAACAAGTGCAGATGCAACTTTGCTAGATCTATAATCATAATCTTTCCAAGAAACTATTTCTTCACCACATATAAGAGCATCATTCTCAGGCACTAAGTCTGCAACCATTTCCCAAACTGAAGCAAAATCTAAATTCATAATTCCTGTCCTTTTCCTAAATTTTGGCCTATTCTTCTCCCAGAAAAAATACAATCAGCTATTGAAAGCCCAGATACATAGATATTTGAACAGATTCCAATTGCAGTTCTACCTGCTGCGTATAAACCTTTAATTTCGTTTTTGTTTTGATCCAAGACTTCACCTGTTTCTTCATTTACCATTAAACCCCCGAGGGTTAAAGTGGTTAATGGTGCCAGCTTTGAATCAATAGAAATATCCATAATATAAAAAGGACCCTTAAGGAATTTAACATCTGTCGCAGCCTTACCATATTCACAAGGGATACCTGAATTAGCTGCCTCGTTATATTTACTTACTTCAGATATCAGATTTTCTGCTGGGAGATCATAAACCTTTGCAATATCTTCAAGTGTTGTCTTCTTTTTGGCATTGAAATACATCAACATTTTAGCCATGTCCCTTTGAAAAGGCAGAGCTTTGTTTGCTTGCTCTTTAGACTCTATAAATAATTCTGCGCTTAGTATTAAGTATGCTTTGCCCTCATTGTCCTCGCACATGGCATCTCCAAGAGTTGCACCATAAACCATCTCATTACAAAATCTTTGTCCATGCTTATTCACGACAATACCTTGTGCAAATGCAAGGGGAGGGTTTAAAAATCTCCAAGCAGTTACTCGATTCATATGATCTGTCTTTCCGCCAACGCTTTGCCCTAGTCTAATTCCGCAACCCTGATCATTAGATGTGCCCAATGGCATTCCAGCATAGTACTTAGGAGCATACTCTTTGACCATTTGACGATTAAAAATAAAACCACCTGTTGAAAGACAAACACCCTTTTTTGCTCTTATGTATTTAACTTCTCTAAAGTTGTCTTCAATTTTCATTGCTTTTTTAATAAAAAAACTCCCAATAAGCTGTAATAGATTAGATCCTGGATACGATGGTGGTAGGAGCATTTGGAACATTTCGCCTCTTGAAACAAGTTTTTTATGCTTGTCTGCAAGTTTTCCAGATGGAAGCATCAACACTTTCATTCCAACAACTCTCCCTTCGGAAGTGATAACCAGTGATCTTGCTTCTGTTTGTGGGAAAATTTTTAATCCTTTTTTTAAAGCAGATTTTTTTAATGGATAATAAATAGTTCCTCCGACTCCAATAGGCCGGAAAGGACCTTCCTCAAAGCCTCTGTGGCCTCTGGGAGCTGGAATAGATTTCTCCATATATGAAGGAACCAATGAGTTGTCTGAATGGTATAAAAAGTATCCTGCGCCTGGATAACTGGTTTTAATTTTATAATAGGAGGGATCAAATTGAACGCCATTATCCATCAACCATTGAGTATTCTCAGCCGAAGTATCACAAAAGTTTTTTAATGTAGATTTTTTAACTATATCTCCAGTTTCTTGAATAAGATAATTAAACATATTTTTAGCAGAATCTTCTACACCAGCAGCAATTTGGATAGGGGTCCCACCACCTGCGTAATACACGCCACCACTTTTTGCTGTTGCTCCTCCACCATTTGTCTTATCAATTCCAATAACTGTGAGACCTTGATCTAATGCTTCATTAGCAGCCGCAATACCTGCACCCCCCAAGCCAGCGATCACCAGATCCGCCTCATCATCCCATGCAAATAAATTTGCATCAGTAATAATTTGCGGCGCTTCAACCTTTGAAAGCCAAAGTTCGTCATTTGGATTAATTTCAGTTACCAGCATTTAAATCCGCAGTTTTTCCACCATCTACAACTAGACTTGCTCCAGTAACGAATGATGCGTCAGAGCTTAGCAGGAAAGCTATAGGGTTAGCTATCTCTATTGGTTCAGCAATTCTTTTTAAAGGTATAGTTTTAATAGTGTTAGCCATCATATCATCGTCTGGTATTGCACGTTTTGTTGCAGGTGTATCTACAGCACCTGGAACAATAGAATTTACTCTTACGTATGGGGCACCTTCTACAGCACTTGCCCGAGAGAAATTAATTAAACCTGCCTTTGCTGCTCCATACGCAGACATATACTCAACTCCTTTAAGGCCAACAACAGACGCGACATTCACAATTGAGCCTTTTTTTGCATCAATCATCCAAGGCAAAACAGTCTTAGTTGTAAGAAATACAGCATCTAAATTAGCTTTAAAGTTAGTTTTCCAAGCTGCAAGATCAAGGTCTATAATTTTTCCCACATGAATAGATGGTGCGTTATTTACCAGTCCATCAATCTTGCCACAAGAAGAGTAAACACTCTGAAGCGATTCAACGATTTCAGATTCATTACTAACATCAATATTATGAGCTATTACATTAGATGAAATTTTATGAAGTTTCTTTTGAGCATTCGAAAGGGTTTCATTGTTCCTTCCTGTAATTACTACAGTCGCACCTTTTTTTAAAAGTAGTTCTGCTGACGCAAATCCTATTCCTGAAGTTGCACCAGTAATGTAAATGACCTCGTTGTTAAATCCTTCTTTCATGCTCCCCCAAAAAAAGATTATATTTTAAAATCAAATCCTAAAGAAACATACCAATAATCATTCATGTATTTAATGTGATATGGATCCGATTTGTAACCGAGCGCAACGCCATAATTTAAAATTTTATATGTGGATGAGTATTCTAACTTTGAATTAATTTCTCTTCCGCTTGGACTTAAATTAATATCCAGTGAATTAAATAAGACATTCTTCTTTTTAGTTCTGTAGACAGGCACTTCAAGATTCAAATTACCTGATTCGACTCTGATTGGCTGATCGATGGTAAAAGTTAACAGATCATTTTTCTGGAAAATGGAATTTTTTAAATAACCAAGACCAAATGAAGATGAGTGAATATCATTTATTGCTGAAATCATTCCTGTTTCATTTTTACTATCAGCAGTTTGGCCCCAGTACAAAGATCCAAAAAGCTTACCGCCAAATACATCCATTGAATTAGTGATGCCTAAAAAGCTTGTTAATTGGTTGCCCTGTCCATTTAAAGCACCTGATCCACTAAGACCCATCTGTGAGTCATTTTCTTTCAATAATCCAAGTTGTAATGATGGGATACCAAGATTTGTTTGAAGTTCAATCATTGCAAGAGAGCTTGTATTGGTGTCACCAAAAATTTCATTAGACTGAAATTTATTTCTGCCACTTGAAATCGTTAAAGCTATATTAAAATTTTCATCGATATCTTTGATGGATCCTATAGAAGTACCAGCTGCTGTGAAATTCATCCATGGATTGTTAAATTTAGACCTAAGATTGATTTTAGATCTTAAGAATTCGTCTTGGAAAATGCCCAATGCCCAGCCAGCGTTAATTCCGTGAGACATGAAAGTATTTTTTTCGTAATTAAAATATGCAAAGTATTGATCATTATCCGATTTAATATTTAACAAATGATAGGGCGTTATCAGTTCGGTACTATGATTTGAATAAGAAGATAGTCCAACTTGAAAAAAACTATCCCCAGTAACAGAAGTTTTTGTATTGTAATTATCCGTCTCATCATAACCATTTAGATTCATGATTTGATTTCTATAGTCAGAAATAATACCTGCTAAAGGTCTTCGAAATGGAGCTTGGAGTTCATCGAAAAATATTACAGTTTCATTATTTATGCCTCTGGAAATTGAATCTCCAAATGATGGATTGGTAAGATGAATGGATGTAAAGGCAGCTGATATCATTGGTCCTGTCAAGTTGTGTCCAAGCATTGCGCTGACTTGACCCACTGGAGCAGTTGCTGCAGCAAGATCCATCAGCCCCTGTCCATAAATTTCAGGGTTATTATAGACACCAGTTTTGTCAGCAGTCGCAAAAAGCCTAGCCACAAGCTCAGTATTACCAAGCTGTCCTTCAAAATACTGTGCCATAACAGCCAAGCCTCCGGTTACAAATGGGGCTGCAAAGGAGGTTCCACCTGCAGCTGCATAACAAGAGTTATCTTCAACACAACTGTTATAGTTTGGGTCTGTGGTATCACCTGTATATATTCCATAATCATCAGCAGAAGTTGGGTATGCTACATTCACACTTCCGCCTGGAGCTGCAATACAATAGTCTTTAGAAACTCCACATAAGCTTGAAAAGTCGCTTATCTGACCGTCTTCATCAACTGACACGACTGCAATTGAATGACCTTGAATTTCTTCTATGAAGTAAGCCATCCCAGGTAATAATTCTGGATGGAAATAATTGACTCCTTGGTCTGCATATCCACCAGCATTTCCAGCTGCCCAAACATAGATAGTCTTATCTTCATCTGGAGTGCCAATTTGCGACATTTCAAGAATGGTTTTTGGAAAAGCAGTTCTTACCTGAGATTCTGTGTAGTCAATTATGTTTCCTGAAAACCCATAGCTGTTATTTACAATATCTGTGTTATAAAAATTATAAAATTCAAACAACGAGCTAAAAAAATTATCTATTCCAGCAAACTCTGCCGCAAGGTCACCTGGGTTGGTAACTTCTCCGCTTGAATCAGTGTCTCCTAGGTCAATGGGATCATAATCAGGATCTGGCTCAGCTAATTGAATAGCCACAAAAAGAACTTGGGAATCAAATGCGACACCATGCATAGGAGATTGAGCAGTTTTATCTAAATTTCCTGCCGCAATGGAAGTAACCATAGTTCCATGTCTTTTTTGCCTAGTATTTGGTACATAATTTGAGTACTCCAAATCACTGTTTGAAGAAATTCTTGATTGATCTATTTCAGCATGGGTTACATCAAGCCCTGAATCAGTAATACCAATAGTTATGCCTGCTCCTGTCGCTCCCCTTGCATGTGCTGAAGAGGAATTTATAGCCGCTAAGCCATAGTGATTTCTATATTCATAGTAGCCCTCAAAATCTGCTTTTAATTCGTCAAATGTTGGTGTAGCTGGAGCGGGCGGGGGAGTTGGAGCCACTGATATTGTTGGTGTTGGCTCTGAGCCACCACCACCACCACCACCGCATGCAAACAAGAAGAGTACAACAAGCAAGGAAGTTCTGTTTTTTAGCATAATAGTTTACGATTGTAATAAATTTTATACTTCTATTATGACAGATAAATACTCAGAAACTCTAGAACGATTAACTGCTTCCGATCAAGTTTTTGCCTTTCATGAGGAGTTGCATGATTCAGGTATCACTTATCGTGAATTTACCAATGCCCCCAAAACTCTAACTGCTTTTTTTGAGTTTGGATTACTTTTCCCAGAGTGGGAATTTATTGTTTTTAATGACGAGCGATATTCATTTCAAGATATACATAAGAAGGCTGCCCAAACTGCTAATGCATTAAAAGATGTTGGAGTTAAAAAAGGCGATCGTGTGGCTATCTGCATGGCAAATAATCCTGAGTATATTATCTCTTTTATGGCCATAACCTCCATGGGAGCAGTTTGTGTTCTTTTAAATTCTTGGTGGGTGCCAAATGAAATTTCATATGGCTTAGAGAATTCCGAGGCATCAATTCTAATTGGCGATCAAAAACGTCTTCAGGGGCTAGAAAAATTTACAGAGCTTAAAAAGATTATCGTAAGGCCTGAAACCAATGACCATGGTTTCACAGAGTTTAATGCTTTTATCGAATCAAAATCGGATGAGTTTAAAAGCACAGTTGAAACAAATGATAATGCAACCATCTTTTATACCTCAGGCTCTACTGGTTTTCCAAAAGGCGTGCTTTCAAGCCACCGCAACATCTTAGCCACCTTGTTTAGTTGGGCATTGGTCACCACCTTAAAGCGGGAGGTTGAAGCTGCAGAAAATCAAACTGAAACTCCAGAGAAAACAGAAACAACTCCAGTCAATCAATCTGCAATTCTGCATTGCGTCCCATTGTTCCATGTCACCGGGAGTCACTCTGGATTTTTGATGAGTATCATTGCTGGAAGAAAGATGGTGATGATGCCTAAGTGGAATCCAACCGCAGCATTGCAACTCATTCAAGATGAAAAAATAGGCGCCATCACAGGAGTTCCCACGCAAACTTGGGACTTGTTAACTCATCCAGATAGAGAAAAATATGATCTTTCAACCTTTAAAGAGCTCAGTGGAGGCGGGGCACCGAGGCCTCCCGAGCATGTAAAAAAATTAAAAGATGGTTTTAAAAACAGCGAACCTTCAATAGGTTATGGCCTTACTGAGACAAATGCAGCAGGCACATTAAATTTAGGCAAAGATTACCTTAATCATCCTGGCAGCTGTGGAAGAGCAATACCCCCAGTAACAGACGTTGCGATTATTGATGAGAATTGGAATTTTTTAGATGAACCCAAAGCAATAGGAGAAATTGTCATTAAAAGTCCAGCCAACATGGTGGGATATTGGAAAAACGAAGAGGCAACCAAAGAGGTTTTTAATGATGATGGTTGGTTTAAATCTGGCGATCTTGGTTACATTGATGATGGGTTTGTTTATATTGTAGATCGTGTTAAAGACATGGTAATTAGAGGTGGCGAAAACATTTCATGCATTGAAGTTGAAACCGCTATCTATGATCATCCATCTGTGCAAGAGGCAGCAGTATTTGGTATTCCAGAAGAGCGACTAGGAGAATCTCTTTGTGTTGCAATATGCTTGAAACCCTCCACAAACCTTTCTCAAGTTGAGCTAGAGAGTTTTTTACAAGACAAACTTGCATCATTCAAAATACCTTCAATTATACAAATTGGTCATGAAGAACTTCCAAGAGTCGCTTCAGGTAAGTTCTCTAAGACACAATTGCGCGACATTTTTGTGTCCATTGAGAAAAATCAATCATAATGCGATTAACTCTCACTAAATTTTATTGTATAAAGGGATTTTAAATTAGTAAGTAAATATGTCATCTCAGGTTTTAATTATTGAAGACGAACCGGATATTCGAAAAACTATTGATTACAATTTAACTAAAGAATCTTTTACAGTAGTTCAGGCCGGATCAATAGAAGAGGGTGAAAAAGCTTTAGCTTCAAATCAAATAGACGTAATTATTTTAGATTTAATGCTGCCGGATGGTTCTGGTCTTACCTTATGTCGTGATATTAAATCTGATGACAAAACAAAACATATTCCTATTATCATCCTAACTGCTAAGACTGAAGAAGTTGATAGAGTTGTTGGTTTTGAATTAGGCGCAGATGATTATGTAACTAAACCATTTAGTGTAAGAGAATTAATTCTGAGAGTTAAAGCTATTTTAAAGAGAGGACCTACATCTAATAACAATTCTGAAGACGATGAGTATTCATTTGGTGAATTGACCTTAAATTTTGAAGCACATCAAGCCTATATCAACGGAAATGAGATCTCTCTTACTGCATTGGAATTTAGATTGTTGAAGCATTTGATTGATAGAAAAGGCAGAGTACAAACAAGAGATCAGCTCCTCGAAGATGTATGGGGATACAGTTCCGATGTAACAACAAGGACTGTTGATACTCACATCAAGCGTTTACGGGAAAAACTTGGATCGGTCGGCAATCATATTCAAACCATACGTGGTGTAGGTTACAGATTTTCTAGAGATTCAGCTTAATTAATATGGGCATTCGCACCCGCATTTTCTTTATCACTCTCTCATGTCTCTTTATAGGAATTTCCCTTTCATTTGTTGTTGCTGAAAGAGATTTATCTCTTAAGCTTCAAGATCAAATTGAAACAGAGCTTTCTAGACAAGCGAAGATCTTAAGAAAATCAATTGCTAACATTATAGATGCAGGTGACTTTTTTAAATTAAAAGCTCAAGTAGATGAATATGCTGCAGCCTCAGATTCACGAATTACCATTATTTTAAAAGATGGTTATGTAATAGTTGACTCAGATGTGGAAGCTAGCAAAATTGATGATCTTGATAATCACAGCGATAGACCTGAAATTATTTCTGCATTCAAAAATGGTTATGGATCTAGCAAGAGATATAGCTCTACAGTTAAAAAAGAAATGTTCTATTTTGCACTGTTAGATACCTCAAATGATGCAGAGAGAGTTATTCGAATATCAGTTCCCTATGAAAGTTTAGATCAGATTTTAGCCTCGCTGGGCAATTCAATTACTCTTATAGTTGTTGTCGGACTAATTGTTGCAATCTTAGCAAGTGTCTTAGCTGGGGATTATATTCGCAGCAGCTTTATGGATCTTGAAAAAGCTGCAGCTGATATTTCTGCAGGAAGCTATAAGAAAAAAGATTTAGAATCTCTTCCGATCAAACGCTCGGACGAAATTGGTTCTATGGCAAGAAACATTTCTACTATTTCGTCAAACTTAAGAGAACAAATTTCTTTAATCGCTAAGCAGCGAGATCAGTTTGGACTGGTCCTGGATGGTTTAGGTGAGGGGATTATGGTTCTTGATGAAGATGGAACTATTACTTTTAGAAATGATCAGATAATGCAAATTCTGGGATTGGATGAAATCTTGAATAAATCTATCGCTGATCTAAATTTACCACCTTTAAAACAAATTTTTAAAAAAGCTTTAAAAAAAGGTCAACATGAAAGTGAATTTGAGATTGATACTGATGGTGATGATACCAAATGGATATTGGCTCATATGAATAAAGCCAAGGCAACGCGAGAATTAATATTAGTCGTGCATGAAACAACTCAGCTTCGAGAGATGGATTCAATGCGAAGAGACTTCGTTTCAAACTTATCACACGAACTTCGGACTCCAGTAAGCGTTATTAAAGCAAACTCAGAAACATTGTTGGGTGGGGCACTAGAGAATTCTAAAGATGCAAAAACATTTTCAAAAGCTATCTTACATAATGCAGATCGTTTGAGTGAAATGGTGACATCTTTGATTGATTTATCACGTATTGAATATGGAGATTTAAAATTTGTTATTGAACCAATAATTATTAATCAGGTTGTTGATACTGTAATTTCATCATTTACAAATAAAGCAAAAAGAAAAAATATTGAATTAGTTTTTAATCGACAAAGTGATGTTGTTGTTCAAACTGATGCTAAAGCAATTGAAAGAGTTCTAAATAATCTTGTAGATAATGCATTCAAATATAGTTCAGAAAATACAGTTATTGAGATTAGAGCAAGAAAGCAGGCCAATTTTATTCGAATTTCAGTTCTTGACTCAGGAGAGGGAGTTCCTGAAGAAGAACAAAGATTTGTTTTCAAGAGATTTTATAGGACAGCTAAAGCCAGAGCTAATACTAAGCAGGGTAGCGGATTAGGTCTAGCGATAGTTAGGAATCTTGTTAATAATTTACAAGGTGAAGTTGGAGTTGAGACGAGAAAAGAGGGCGGCTCTGAATTTTGGTTCACCATTCCTCTCTCATAGTTATCTTAATAACAATAATAATAATAAACTGGGAGTTATATGCTATTTTGAAATTGTTACTTTGTTGGAATAAATTTCATGAAATAGTTTAATTGCAATGGAATCTGATATGCCCCATTTTGTAGAGGTTATTTGTTGAATTTCTAATTGCTCTGAAATAAATTTAAAAATATTTAAAGCGTGATCTATAACATCAGCTCTATCAGGAGAAAATGCATATTTTTTAATTTTTTCCTCTGCAGTAAGTTTAGATATTTTTTTCACTTTTTTTCTAAATTCGCTTAATGACATGTCTTTTGTTTTATGTGCGCTAAGAAATGATCTAATGTTTCCACCTATACCAATTAATTTTTTCTTTGGTTTAATAGATTTTAGCCACTCCTCCAAGCGATTCCATTCTTGTTTTTCATCTTTACCAAGTAAATTACGAACTGCTCCAAGTTGAAAAGATCGAATAATAGTATCTTCGTTATTACGAATAAAGAATTCAGTACTGCCTCCTCCTAAGTCAACAAAAATCTTATTTTTACCGGTATTACTTTTAGGATGAAATCGAATTAATTTTGCCTCCTCTAGTCCAGATATTACTCTCAAAGGCCGGTTAATAGCCGTTTCTATATATCTTCTTGCATCTTCAGAGTTTTCTGTATCTCTAAATGCGGAGGTAGCCACGATTTCATATTGTGTGATAAGGTTCTGCGCAAATATTTCCTCATATTCACGAATTGTTTTAATTACTTGATCAAGTTTAGATTCACTAAGATTTCCCTGATTAAATACATCACTTCCAAGTCTGATCGGCGATCTGATCCCTTGAACAAACTCTATAGAGGCAGGAGTTGTTTTAAATATTTTTGATTTAATAGCATTAGTCCCTATGTCAATCGATGCAATCTTCATTAATCATCATCCATATATTTGCTTAAAATCTTATATTGCTCATAGTCTAAGTTATTAAATTCAACTCCCTCTAATAAAACTTTATAGTTATTTATATTTTTTGACCATGTAAGGGGTTTCAAAAGTTTTTTGTTTTCATAATCTGTTTGATTAAGTAAAAATCTTAACGCTGTAAGGCGAGCAATCATTTTATTATTAGCGTTGATTGCAATCCATGGAGAAAAATCGGGAGAAGTTTTTTCAAACATTTGTTCTTTGTATAGTGTAAATGCATCCCATTTGGTGACGATACGCTCATCATTAGGAGAGAGTTTCCAATATTTAAGTTCCGAATGTTTGCGAGCTTTCATTCTTCGCTTTTGTTGATCTTTAGATAATGAAAAATAAAATTTAATAATTTCAACTCCAGAATCTATGAGATTTTGTTCCCACGAAAGGACCTGATTCATAAAATTTCTATATTGCTTTTCACTGCAATAACCCATGACTGGTTCTGTTAATGCTCTTGTGTACCAAGATCTGTCAAGAAAGGCTATTTCACCTTTTTTAGGAATAACTTTTTTCCATCGTTGAAACCAATGTGCAGATTCCCATTTAGTTGGTATGCCAAGATTTACATATTTAAAGTTTTTTGGAATTAAGTATTGAGTAAAAAATTTATATGCTGAGCTTTTGCCTGCTGTATCTCTTCCTTCTAAAACAATACAAATTCTCCGTTTATTTTTTATCACATCCTCTTGAAGCTTTAGAAGTTCAATTTGAAGCCTTCTTTTTTCAAGTTGATACGATTTATCGTTGAGTTTTTGATATTCTTTTTGATCAAATGAAATGAGCATAAATAATATTTAAGGTTTTATCTAATAAAGAATTTATTAAATAGTTATTGTAGCTTGAGATTGCATTTTTTAACTTAAGAAAAATAAAATTTTATAATAAGTTCTGAATAAGTATTAATATATTCATATGAACAAAGATCTAGAAAAACGTGTTCAAGCATTAGAAGATACTTTAGCTATTCAGAATTTGAAACACACATATCTAAATGCATGCGATTCAAAAGATGTCGATGCAATGATTGAAACATTTGTGGCCTCTGAATGCATGATTGATTATGGTCCAGTTGGCTCCTTTTCAAATAGAGATGAGCTAGCAGCTGTTTTCCAAGAAGCTGCATGTCATGACTACATGCTTGAATCTCATCAAGCACATAACCCACTAATTAATATCATTGATGCCGAAAATGCTACTGGAAAATGGGCGCTAACCTATAATTTAATAAATACAAATGATAAGACAATTACAACCTTGCAAGGTGAGTATCATGACGTATATCAAAAAATTGATAATAAATGGTTAATCAAGGAAACAACATTTGTTGGATGTTCTTCAATTAACTTGGAATTAGAAGAAGATTTGCTAAAGGTTATTTTTGCTGGGAGACCTTAGGCAGGTGTGGCGATGCAGCTCAAAAGATAAGCATTTGCAGCTCTCACCGCTTCATTTAATCCAACTTCAGTTAGCTTAGTGGTCTCTTTGACGTCTAGTGAGAGAATAGACACAATGATTTGAGTCACAACTAGAAATACACCAGACTTGTTAAACATACTTGGTAGCCCGATAGATTGCTCAATATGCATTTGAATGGTCTCTGCAATTTCATATAGATCAGAACTCGGCATGGGAGGCGAGACAGTATTTTCTAATAGTAGTTTTTGAGCTCCCGGATTATTTCGATAGAATTCAATAATTAAAATCACACATTCCTTTAAACAAAGCATGTAATCCGCCTCAGGGTTTTGACTTAAATTACTTTTGAGATATTGATTACAATCCTCCAAATATCTTTTAATTAGAGCTGACTTGATTTCATCAGGAGTTTCAAAAAATTTATATGTTGAGGTTCGTTTTAAACCAGCAAACATAGAAATCTTTGCAATAGTCAGTGATTCGATGTTGCTTTCTTCTAACAGATCATTAGATGCATCTAAAATCTTTTTTATGCGTTCAATGCTTCTTTTCTGTTTTGGTTTTTGCATAATTTATTATCGACATTTGTTGTTAAAAAAACAATTAAACTAGCACAATAAAAAAAAATAGTGTATTGTGTCATTCTTGTGACATAAATGTGTCACCATAGAAACAGTAAATATGAATACAAAAAAAATTCTTAAGCAACATGGCTTGCTACCAAAGGCTTCAAAAGCACATGAAATGCAATTGTTTGGATTTCTATCAATGTGGGTAGTTTTAACAGCTATAGTCTATTTCTCTTAAAAATAAAATTTTTCTAAGATCAGAAATTATTTTTAGGCATATTTGTGTCATTTTTATGTCACTTGCTTCATAGTTTTGTTGCAAACAAACTAAAAATTGTTTCAAAGAATTAATCATATTTTCACATAAATCTTCTCTAATAAGATTCATATTTTAACTATCTTACATTTCAAAATATGGAAACTTTATTTTTAGATCCTTTCACAATATTACTTATAGCTGGTTTCATTGGTTTTTTCATGGCGTTTGGCATCGGGGCAAATGACGTTGCCAATTCAATGGGAACATCAGTTGGAAGTAGAGCTATCACTATAAAACAAGCCATAATTATTGCAGCAATATTTGAATTTCTTGGAGCATTTTTAGCTGGCGGAGAGGTTACTTCAACCATCAGAAAAGGGATTGTTGATCCAGAGTTATACGCAGATCAAACAAATATTTTTGTTATTGGAATGCTTTCAGCGCTTCTTGCTGGAGGAACCTGGTTGTATTTAGCTAGCTTGAGAGGTTGGCCCGTTTCAACCACTCATACTATTGTTGGTTCAATTATTGGATTTGTTTTGATTACCAAAGGCGTTGACGCTGTTTCATGGAGCAAAGTAGGTAATATTGCTATGAGTTGGGTCACATCTCCATTATTTTCGGCAACATTAGCGTTTGGTTTATATATTTCTGCTAAAAAACTTATTTTAGAAAGATCTAATCCTGGTGAAGCTGCGATAAGGTACATCCCTTTTTATAGCTTTCTTGTTGCTGTAGTCATTTCACTTGTTACTGCAAGAAAGGGCTTAAAGCATGTTGGAGTTGAGTTCACTGATAATGAAGTCTATTTATTTATTGCAATATTTAGCTCAATAGTTGGGCTTGCAACCGCTTTTTTCTTAAGAACCAATAAAAAACAAATTATGCGAGAGGGTGGCATTGAATTTGCTTTCGGTATATTAATGGTTGTGTCCGCTAGTGCTATGGCCTTTGCACATGGATCAAATGATGTTGCGAATGCAATTGGTCCTTTGGCAGCAATTGTAAGTGTTGTAGACACTGGAGAAATCGGATCTAAAGCTGCTATTAGTCCCTGGGTCCTATTTATTGGAGCGATTGGAATTGTTTTTGGTTTAGCCACTCTTGGATCAAGAGTTATTACAACAGTTGGCAGAAAAATTACAGCCCTGACACCTAGTCTTGGATTTTCAGCTGAGATGGCTACAGCATCAACAGTTGTTGCTGCATCATATTTAGGCTTTCCAATTTCAACAACTCATACACTGGTTGGAGGAGTAATTGGTGTTGGTTTAGCTAAGGGTGCTGAGCATTTAGATTTTTCATCAATAAAAAGAATTATTGCCTCTTGGTTAGTAACAATTCCAGCTGGAGCTGCATTTACCGTTTTATTTTACGTTTTACTCAGGATTATTTTCGGAGTGTAGGAAGTGCCCTCTAGATATTTTATAAATAAGGTATTTATTATTGCATTTTCATTTTTTTTATTAGGCAATAGTGTCTTTGCATCGCCTACCTGGTACGGAAAAATATTTGTTGATGCTCAGTCTTTTTCCAATGATGTCATGGGAACCAAAACTGATATTAAAAATAATTCTTCAAGATTAGGGCTAAAAGGTGAGTATTCTTTTTCTGAAAATTCTAATCTTAGATTAATTTATCAAGCAGAGTATCAGTTTGATCCTGTAGATGGAAAGGCTAGAGGAGATGATGGTACTCTCAAACAGCGGAATACATTCCTTGGTATTAAATCAAATATAGGGACACTTTTTGCAGGCACCCACGATTCAGCGCTTAAGAAGTCTCAATTAAAAATTGATTTATTTAATGATCTTGCACCCGATATTAAAAATATTCTACATGGCGAAAATCGGCTTGAAGATTTTATTGGTTATACAACCCCAAAATACAAAAACATGATTTCTGCAACATTTAATAGTATTAAAAATCCCTCATCAGGAAAAAAATATAAATCTTATTCAATAAATTTTTCTGGCGATGCCTTTCAAGCAGCTATAGGAATTGATGAATCAATGAAAGGTTATGATAGCTCGAGAATCTCAATTTTAATTCCAATTAATAAATTTAAGATTGGATTGTTGGCTCAAAAAACTAAAAATCTTGTATCAGGTCAAAGTGATAGTGGGCATGTCACTAGTTTATCCAGAAAAATAAGCTCCAAGGGAACGTTTAAAATTCAACGCTCATCATCAAACATGAAGATAGGCACAGGAAGACAAACCACAATTGGATATGATTACCAATTTAAAAAATATCTTAAAATTTTTACATTCTATTCTCAATTGGAGTCATCCAATAATTCAAAAGAGAAAGACATTTTTTCCATAGGGCTAGAATATAAATTTTAAAATTTTTTAATGATTTTATATTAGCGTTACAATGTAGACATGTCTTGGTTTGTAAAGCTCATCTTCTCTTTAAGTATTTTCTTTTTAGCAAGTTGCTCCAGTGATTACTTGATTAATGCAATTGCTGAGACAGAGCCTGTTGCATCGAGTGGAGATGCCGCAGATGATCCAGCAATAGTTATAAATTTTAGTAATCCAGCGCAATCACTTATTTTTGGAACTGATAAGCGAGCAGGAGTTTATTTATATAATCTTTCTGGAGAAAAAATTTCATATGCTTCTTTAGGCGAAATAAATAACATAGACGTTAGACAGGCTGATAATAAAATTTATGTAGCTGCATCAAATAGAACAGCTCAATCAATTGAGTTTTGGGAATTTAGTCAGCAAGAATTTTTTAAAAATATTGTTTATTCAGATAACCTTTTTGATTTATCTACGCAGTCAATAACCATACCTACTAATATAGATGTCTATGGTATTTGTGCTGGCTTAATAGATGGAGTGCCCATTGTTTTTATTACAGAGGATAAGGGTCCTCGCGTTGAGTTGTGGGTACCCCAGACTCGAACACTCATAGGAACTTTCAGTAATGGAGGCGAATCAGAGGGTTGCGTTTTTGATGATGAAAATAAAACGGTTTTTATTTCAGAAGAAGAGGTGAATGGAGTTTTAAAAACCTACAACTTAAATAATGAATTTCCATTTGAAAGTCCCTTCATTGTGGATTCTCGAGAGGGAAATATTGGCGGTGATCCAGAGGGGCTTACAATCTATAAAACTTCTGAAAAAGAGGGTTATATATTACTTTCATCCCAAGGAGATAATAAATACAACGTTTATAATCGAATTTATCCTCACGAATTTATCTCAAGTTTTACTATTGACGATGACCCCCAAGGCATTGACGGCACATCAGAAACTGATGGGATCGACGTCACCAATTACAATCTAAGAGGTAAATTTTCCAAAGGTCTATTTGTTGCTCAGGACGGTTACAACTTTGATGGAAAAGAGCTGAAGAATCAAAATTTTAAAATTGTTCCTTTTAATCCCATTCTTAAATTTATAAATAAAAGTAAGTAGTTTTATTCTTTGGTTGTTGATTCAATAAGTTCTGTTGAGTAACCTGAGTAAACCTCTACGAACTCTGGATGAGTTAATATCCAAAATTCATCATTTTCAATTTTTTTAAAAACAATGATAGCTAAGTCTTCAGGACTCATGCCTTCTTTAACGCCATCAGCAAGCCATTGAGCATTATTCTTGGCGCTTTCGTGTTGGTCAATTGAGGATTCGTCAAGATCTAATCCAAGGTGATCTCTTTCAATGATGTTGGTTTGAACCAATCCAGGACAGAGTACAGACACCCCAACCTTATCATTGTCTAGTAAATCCTCATGCAAGGTTCGGGTTAAACCCACAACTGCATGCTTGGTCGTTGTATAAGGAGCAAGCGCAGGGCCAACAATGATACCTGCCATAGATGATGTATTGATAATGTGACAGCGTTCTTGGCTAGCAACCATCTCATCAACAAACAGATTTAAGCCATAAATCACACTCATTAAATTTACATCAATAATTCGTTGCCAGTTTTTTTGGTCTGCTTTCCATGCTCTACCTTCTAAAAAGATTCCTGCGTTATTAAATAGGAAATGAACTGTGCCAAACTCACTTTCAATTTGTTCTTTCGCTTTTGCAAAGTCTTCTAAGTTAGATACATCACACTGGATGATCATCGATGGACAATCTGCCATAAGGCTATGAGTCTCACTTAAACCATTTTTGTTGAGGTCCATTAAGACTACATTCATTTGAAGTTTTGCAGCATGCAATGCCAAGCCTCTACCAATTCCACTGGCAGCACCTGTAATTAAGACAGTTTTATTTGTAAAAATATCAGCTTGCAAGATACCCACCATCAATGGGGTAATAAGATCCTGTAATATAAGATGCTTCTGATGATGCTAAAAAATATATTAAATTAGCCACTTCATCTGCAGAAGCCACTCTTTTCATAGGAACTCTTTGCAAAAGGTATTGCATGACATTTTCATCTTTCATCAATTCTGTATTCATTGGCGTATCTATGACACCTGGACCGATTGCATTTGCCCTTATGTTCACCGTTGCGTAGTCTTGCGCAATTGATTTGGTGAGACCAACCACGGCATGTTTGGAGGCACCATACGAAGCTTGCGCTGCACTGGCTCTTGTTCCCATTATCGATGCCACATTCACAATGGAACCTTCTTCAATGTTCATCGCATTAGCAAGCTTTAAGAATTCTCTACAGGCATAAAAAGTTCCATGCAAATTTATGTCTATGGTTCTGAGCCATTCTTCTACTGAGTATTCGTGTAAGGGATTCAATGCTGGGCTGATGCCTGCACAATTAATTAGTACTTTAGCAGGGCGTTTTTCCTCTAATAGGACATTAAAAATAGACTCAATTTGAGAATGATTTGTAATGTCGCAATGAATAAAATTTACTTTGCAAGTATCTGATTTAAGCTCATTGATTGATTTATCTCCAGCTTCTTTATTAGCATCTAAGCTCAATACCTCATATCCTTCTTTTAAAAAACGTTTTACTGCGCCTAGACCGATTCCAGAGGCTCCGCCAGTGATCACTGCCAATGGTTGAGGTTTGTTAGTCGACATATCTATTTATAAAAATTTATTCTTAAAGTTCTATCTAATCCACTATAACGAATCATGAATTTTCTAACAATATAAATTAAATGATTAGATTTCTTGACAAAAAAAATCCTATTGATACTCGTTGATTAATGAATATATTTATAAGATAGTTAAATCCTAATGTTGCACTCAGATAAATATATTCAAGCCCTAATTAACGAGCAACCTTTTTTTGAAATTCATCAAGAAAATGTTCTTGGAGTACAGATGGATGTCTTTAAAAATAGGCCTAAGTCATTGGTGGATTTCATTGAATCATCTGCAGCACATGGCGACAAACCTTATTTAATATTTAAAGACCAAGTTATTACCTTCAATCAACATTTAACTTTTGTAAAAAAGGCTGCACATATTCTTCAGACTAAATATGAAGTTCAACAAGGAGATAGGGTGGCTATATATGCTGCCAATTCACCTGAGTGGATAATATTTTTTTGGGCCACAGTCAGTCTTGGTGCAATTGCCTGCGGATTGAATGGTTGGTGGAAAGGTTCTGAGGCAATTAAAGCAATTAATGATGCAGATCCTAAAGTCGTTGTTGCAGATCAAGCGCGATTTGAAAGAATTGATGAAACACTTGAGCATCCTGTCATGATATTTGAGCAGCATGATCTCTCAGCACATGAACAAGCACTTGATTCATTTATTCGAGTGGAGGAAGATGAATGCGCATGCCTTTTATATACATCCGGCACCACAGGCACCCCAAAAGGCGTCATGACATCTCATAGATCAATGATTGCAAACTCAACGCTCCAAATGCTTCAAGGAGCTGCCGTATCCCAAGATTCCTCCAGTAAAGGCATCGATTGGTCCAAGAACACCCCAACAACTCTGCTTACTTCACCCTTATTTCATGTGTCAGGATTATCTGCAGGAGCTGTTACGAGTCTATTTGCAGGTTCTACAACCTTGCTTTATGACGGGAGATTTTTGGCAAGTAGAGTCATTGAGTTAATCCAAAAATATAATGTGACATCATGGGGAGGAGCAGTTCCAACTGCCCTAAAAAGAGTCTTAGATGATGCAGAGGAACAAGGATTAAAAATGATGAGTGTACTGGTAGTAGGTGGGGGAGGTGCACCAATGCCCCCAGAATTAATTTCGCGAACAAAAGATGTCTTTCCAAACTCAAAGCATAGTTTTGGATATGGCTACGGACTTACAGAATCTGGCGCCATTACAATTATTAATTGGGGAGATAATCTTAAAAATGAACCAGCTTCCCCAGGGCAGCCAATGCCAACAATTCAAGTTCAGCTAAGAGATGAGGATGGGGAGGTGATAGATAAGGACTCAATTGAGGGTGAAATATATGTTAAAAGCCCCTCAGTCATGCTTGGCTACTATAACAATACTCTTGCTTCTAAAGATTCATTAACTGAGGATAGGTGGCTAAAAACTGGAGACTGGGGATTTAAGAAAAAATCTCTTTACTATATTTCTTCTAGACGAACTGATCTGATTTTAAGGGGAGCAGAGAATGTTTACCCGCAGGAGATAGAATTAGTCATAGATTCTCATGAAGGAGTAGAGGAGTCAGCTGTTATTGGAATACCTCATGATGATTTGGGTGAGGAAGTAATGGCAATTGTGTATACAAAGAAATCTGATGTTGACGATTTAGAATTAAGTGCATGGGTGGCAAAAGATCTTGCTGACTTTAAAGTGCCCTCTAAGTGGAAATTTGTTGATTCGCCATTGCCAAGAAATGCTTCCGGTAAATTGATGAAACATGTTTTAATAGACACATCTAAAAATACAATGGTTGAAGAAAATGAGTGATCAAAAAGATCTTCTAAGAGCTCCCTTCGAGCTTGCCTATAATTATAAGCGTTCAAGTGGTCCTCTTATGTCAAAATTTTTTAATGCCTTAGCAGAACAAAAAATCTTAGGCACAAAAAGCAGTACTGGAAAGGTGTATGCTCCGGCTGCTGAATTTGATCCGGAGACTCATGAATCATTGAGTGACTTAGTAGAAGTTGGACCTGGCGGAGTGATCGAATCATTTAGTTGGATTGAAGAGCCAAAACATCATCACTTAATTAAAAATCCATTTGCATTTGCTTTAATCAAATTGGATGGAGCTGATACATCTATGCTCCATATGGTTACCGAGTGTGATGAGGCGGACTTAAAAATTGGATCAAGGGTCACAGCAAATTGGTCTGCAACTATTGAGAATCGCATAACTGATATTAAATTTTTTACCTTAGAAAAATGAGCGAAGAAGAAAAAAAAGATTACGCTGAATCTCCAATAAATTTGGAATATCACTATACAGCTGGATCAGCCACCACCCGATTTCTTAATCAAGTAAAAGAGGGCAAAATTGTAGGCCAGTCATGCCCAAAATGCAGCGCTGTGTATGTGCCGCCAAGAGGCAGCTGTCCAAGATGTGGAGTGGCAACAAATATTGAGGTTCCATTGACTGATAAAGGCTGCATTGAATCATTTACCATCGTGCATATTCCTATTCCGGGTAATCCCATTGTGCCGCCATATGTTTGTGCAATGATCAGGCTCGATGGAGCTAACATTTCTTTTTTGCATCTCATTCAAGGAATTGATGTTGAAGAAATTAGAATTGGAATGCGGATACAAGCAGTTTGGAAACCTAAAGATGAATGGACACATTCATTAGAGAACATCAAATGGTTTACTCCTATAGATGAACCAGATGTTGATGTTGCAACATTGAGGTTTCAAGAATCATGAAAAAAGTAGCAATCGTGGGATATGCTCAACACCCCATTTTAGAGAATGCGGGAGCTTTAAATGAGGTGGAACTTATCATGCCAGTTGTTCATCAGCTGTTTGATGAATTAGGTATAAGTCAAAACAACATAGATTTTACCTGCTCAGGTAGCTGTGATTATTTGCAAGGAGCCGCATTTGCATTTGTTGAAGGTTTATCTGCCATTCAAACGAATCCTCCCATTAAAGAGTCGCATGTAGAAATGGATGCAGCTTGGGCGATGTATGAATCAATGCTGAAAATTCAAATGGGAGATGCAGATACTGCATTGATTTACGGATTTGGTAAGTCTTCTCCAGGCAGACTTGATTCAATAATTTCATTACAAATGGATCCTTATTACATTTCACCTCTTTGGCCAGATCGAGTAAGTTTGGCTGCAATACAGGCAAGAGTGCTACTTGAAAAAAATATCGTAACTCCTGAGCAAATGATTACAGCAGTTATTGATGCAAGAACTAATTCTAAAAATAACAAAAATGCCCTTGTTACTGAATTGGTGGATAAAGAAGCATATCTAGCAAGTGAGAAAATTTCTACTCCACTCAATGAATTTGATTGTCCTCCCATATCTGACGGATCTTCTGCCATGATCATTGCCTCAGAAGAAAAAGCATATGAATTCACTGATCATCCTATTTTCATTGAAGGCATAGATCATAGAATTGAGTCATCAAATATAGGTTCACGTGATCTTTCAAAACCTACTGGGATACTGGCCTCAATTGAGCAGTTAAAACTTGAAAAAACAAAATTTGATGTTGCTGAGTTACATACTCAATTTAGCCATGAGGTGCCTTATTTACAATCCGTTTTAAATCTTAGTGATGTTCCAACAAATTTATCAGGCGGACCATTAGTTGGTAACGTCATGATGTGTGCAGGTTTGGATGCAATTGGCAAAACTTACGAGTCATTAAAATCCAATGATTTCACAAATGGCCTGGCGCATGCATCATCTGGCCCATGTTTACAACATAACATGCTTGTTCATTTGGAGAAGAAATCATGATTCAGGCGGGTGTAATTGGAGTTGGACAAACTAAATATGATGCCAAAAGAAGGGATGTATCCATGGGTGGATTAGTCCGAGAGGCAATAGATAATGCCATGTTAGCAGCTGATATTGAATGGGATGCAATAGACGCTGTTATATTAGGTAAAGCACCAGACATGTTTGAGGGTGTGGTTATGCCTGAGTTATATTTAGCCGATGCTATTGGAGCTGTCGGTAAGCCGGTCCTCCGAGTCCATACTGCTGGAAGTGTTGGAGGGAGCACAGGTGTTATTGCCGCAACCCATGTTTGCTCAGGACAATTTAAAACAGTTTTAACTGTAACATTTGAAAAACAATCTGAATCAAATGCAACGTGGGCATTATCCCCACGTTACCCATATTCTCCTCATATCAATGCAGGCGCTGGGGGATATTTTGCTCCATTTATAAGAGAGTACATCCGCAGATACGATGCTCCAGAACACATTGGTTGGAAGGTTGCAGTTAAAGATCGTTTGAATGCACTCAAGAATCCACTAGCTCATCTTCATATTCCAGGGATAGATGAAAAAATGGTAAGTGATACCCCTATGCTTTGGGAGCCACTAAGATATCTTGAGAGTTGCCCATCGTCCGATGGAGCCTGTGCCATGGTAATTACATCCAAAGATCTTGTCGGTTCAAGGGATGTTGCTTGGATAAAAGGAATGGCTGTGAGATCTGAGGGTACTTTGTCCGCAGGCAGAGATGAGGTTAATCCTCAGGCTGGAATTGATTGCGCAAAAGATATCTATGATCAGGCAGGCATAACCAATCCATACAAGGAAATTGACTGTGCAGAAATTTATGTTCCATTTTCTTGGTATGAGCCAATGTGGCTGGAAAATTTAGGATTTTGTGGTCTGGGAGAAGGATGGAAACTGACCGATAAAGATGCAACGGCTATAGATGGAGAAATGCCTTTTAATATGTCTGGTGGAGTTATGTCGTCCAATCCAATTGGAGCATCGGGCATGATTCGTTTTGGTGAAGCAGCCTTGCAAGTTATGGGTAAGGCAAATGATCATCAAGTTGAGGATGCGAAAGTTGCAATGGGACATGCTTATGGTGGAGCCGCACAATTTTTTGCGATGTGGATAGTCTCATCATCGCTTGATTAGTTAGGAGATATTTATGAATACCGAGCATGCGATTGTAGAAGAAAAAGGCCATATCATGGTTATCACACTTAATCGTCCCGAAAAAAGAAATGCGTTAAGTCCAGGCATGTTATTGACTGTATATGAGGCTTGGAGAAAACTTGATGAAGATTCCAATTTAAGATGCGCTATCTTGACTGGTGCAGGCGGTACTTTTTGTTCTGGAGCTGACCTAAGTGCTATGAAGGATGGAAATGAAGATTCTGAGATGATGGAAAAATTAAAAGAAATTCCTGATTTACATTGGCAATCTCTATTAAGGCACAACAGGCCTAATAAACCAATCATTGCAGCAGTCGAGGGGTTTGCACTTGCTGGAGGTACAGAGATTTTACAGGGTACAGATATTAGAGTTGCAGGAAAAAGTGCTGTGTTTGGTTTAACAGAACCCTTAAGGGGCTTATTTCCATTAGGTGGCTCGACTGTTCGACTTAGAAGGCAAATACCATACACTCTGGCAGCGGAAGCATTGTTAACTGGGAGGAGAATTTCCTCTGAAGAAGCATTAAGATTTGGGCTGATTGGTCATATCGTAGATGATGGAACTGCTCTAGAGAAAGCCATGGAAATTGCGGAAACCGTCAGTGCAAATGCACCTTTATCTATTCAGGCGATTGTAAAATCTTTAAGAGAAATTGATGAGAGCTATCTAGAATCAGAAGCATTGGAAAAAGAATTAGAAATAGGGCAACCCGTTTTCTCCACAGAAGATATGATGGAAGGTCTAACTGCTTTTGCAGAAAAAAGAAAACCAAATTTCAAAGGTAAGTGAGTAAACTTTTAACAGAGACCGAAGAAGGTATTCATACCTTAATTTTTAATCGCCCTGAAAAAAAGAACGCATTTGATGCTGAATTGTGGGCGATGTTTAGGGACGAGCTAAATCTAGCAAGTGATGATCCAGAGGTCTATTCAGTGATTGTAACCGGTTCGGCTAATACTTTTTCATCAGGTGTTGATCTAAATAGCATGATGGGAGATGGGGGTGCTGAATACGAAGAGCCATTTGAAACTTGTATCGATGCATTAATAAATTTTAAAAAACCATTAATAGGAGCTGTTGAGGGGGCTGCTGTAGGAGGAGGCGCAACCATTTTATTGCATTTTGATGCTGTTTTTATTTCTCCTAATACAAAAATAAAATATCCATTTTCTGAATTAGGTTTAGCCCCTGAGGTTGGCAGTTCTTATCTATTATTTCAGGCACTTGGATATCAACAAGCGGCTCAACTTTTATTTCAATCTAAAGCCATTGATGGAACAAAATATTTTGAGTTAGGTCTAGCCAAATATGTTGGTGATGATTTTCTAGATCAAGCTAATAATTATGCACGGGAGTTAAAGGAACAATCACTTAGCTCAATTATAGAAACAAAAACTATCTTAAAATCATTTATGTTAGAAGAACTTGCTAAGGCTCGCTCAATGGAAACCAAAGCAATGAAAAAATTGTTTGGTTCTGAAGATAACTTAAAAGCTGTAGAAAAGTTTTTTAATAAATAAAGTTAATAGCTTATGTCTTTTGAAAGAATTCAAGTATTTTTAGAATCTAATCCAGAATATGGTTGGCTGCTAGTTTTTTTATTTGGGTTCTTGGAATCAATGATTATCACTGGAAGTTTTATGCCGAGCGCAATTCTTTTTTCTTTGTGTATCTATTTGTACAACATTGAATTATTAACCTTGCCATGGATATGTGGAATTGCACTTTTAGGCTCTCATGTTGGCGATGTCGGGGGATTTTTGGTTGGTAAATCCCTTGGACCTACTTTGTTGAATTCAAAGTTTATTCAAAAAAGACAAAAACCTCTTCATAGAGCACAAAAATTTTTAGATCGCTTTGGCCCTTATACAGTTTTGGTTGGAAGATTTATTCCTGCAATAAGACCCTTGGTACCTTTTATGCTTGGAGTGACTGATCTAAAATTAAAAAGATTTTATGTTGCTGATTTAATTGCTTGTTCTTTATGGGCGATTGCTTTAGCCTTGCTTGTAGTTTCAGTAGGTTCTATATTTAAATAATTATGATTACTTTATTAATATTATTCTTAACCATTATTGCTCTTCTTTTTTTGGTGCAGCAATTATTAAAAAATACACCCGAGGGAAAATTCTTAAAATCCTTAAGAGATTTACTGGTCATAGTTTTAGCTTTAGGAATTTCTGCTGGCGTATTTTATGTTGGTTTTAGATTATTTAGATTCTTAATATAAGTTCATGGAAACATTGTTTACAAAAATCATTAATAAAGAAATCCCTGCCGATATTATCTTTGAAGATGATCTGTCTCTTGTGTTCAAAGATATCAATCCTCAGGCTCCTACCCATTTATTAATTATTCCAAAAAAACCCATTCCTAAGTTATCCGATGCCTCAGAAGAAGATAAAGAGTTGCTGGGTCACTTAATGTGGGTTGCTGGTGAAATATCTCGAGAACTTGGTTTAGATGAAACCTTTAGATTGGTTACAAACAACGGAGCCAAAGCGGGCCAAAGTGTTTTTCATCTTCATTTGCATTTATTAAGCGGCAGACCACTTCAATGGCCACCTGGTTAGTAAATGTCAATTGAAGAGAGAATAGATCGACTTGAATCGCTTGATGAAATTAGGCAATTAGCAGCCAAGTATTCTGTAACTCTAGATATGCGAGATATTGATATGCATGTAAATCTTTTTGTTCCAGATGTTCGAGTGGGTAAAGAGGAGAGTGGCCGTCAAGCTCTAAAAAAATGGGCTGATGCAACTTTTAGAGATAAATTTACGGGCACTTCTCATCACATAGGAAATCACATTATTGATTTCGAGACGCCTAATTCAGCTATTGGCTTGGTCTATTCAAAAAATGAACATGAAACTAATAATGAGTGGATTATTATGCAAATGCTTTATTGGGATTCATACGAAAGAATAAATGGAACCTGGCTTTTTAAAAAAAGACTGCCTATGTACTGGTATGCAACAGATTTAAACAAACCACCCCTTGGCAATAAAAAAATGCGCTGGCCGGACGAAGATAATTATGATGGATACTTTCATGACTTATTCCCATCTTGGAAAGAGTTTTGGAGCAGTGAATATATACGTGAAAATGATGTCACAGAGCCTGTTGAAGCCAATCAATTTTTAAGAGCTCTTAGGCGCGGTTCTGAACCAGGTAAATTAAAGGTTAAATAAATAGGCTACAATACCTATTAGAAAAACGAATCCACCTATGCCAATAACAAATAATCCTAAATTTTTTATTGTTTGTGTATCTTCATCCATTCATTAAGTATAACCATCTAATAATTCTTAAATCAAATTATGAGTATAGAAACAAGATTAAAATTTCCTATTGATGAAGTTCCCAAATATGGAATTTTTCATCAGATAAATAAACAAATCCATTGGATAAGAATGCCATTACCAATGTCATTAAATCATGTGAATTTATGGACTGTGGGTGATAAAGACAACCTAACTCTCATTGATACAGGCATGCAATTAGATGACACCATGAAGCTTTGGAAAGCTCTCATTAAAAAAGAAAAACTTTCTATAAAAAATGTTATTGCAACGCACATGCATCCTGATCACATTGGTCTGGCTGGCTGGTTTGTGAAAAAATATAATTCAAATTTTAGTATGAGTAGAACTGATTATTTACAGTGCAGAATATTGTCTGCTGATACTGGAAACGATGTTCCAAATGATGCAATTGAATTTTATATTCAAGCAGGCATGACCAAAGATCAAATTCATGCTTTTACTAAAAGATTTGGTTTTTTTGGTTCTATTGTTCATCCATTGCCGCGCTCTTACAATCGATTAAAAGATGGCGATGTCATTGATATTAATGGGGCAGATTGGTTGGTTATAGATGGTCAAGGGCACACTATGGAACATTTATCATTTTTTTCTGAGGAATTAAATGTATTTATCAGTGGGGATCAACTTCTACCAACTATAAGCTCTCATGTTGGTACTTTTCCAACTGAGCCTGAAGCCAACCCAGTAGAAGATTGGATTGCATCCTGTCATAAATTGTCAAAAATCTTGCCTGAGGCTGTATTAGTATTACCTGGTCATGGAAGACCTTTTATCGGCGCTCATAAAAGACTTAAAGCTCTAATTGATCACCATGAAACATCTCTAGAGAAACTTCATAATATTTTGAAAACTCCTAAAAGAGCTGTTGACGTTTTTGATGTTTTATTTAAAAGAGAAATTGATGACAGTAATATAATTATGGCAACTGGTGAATCATTAGGTCATTTGAATTGCTTGTATTATCGCGGGATGATAAAAAAATCTTTAGATCAAAATAATCAATGCTGGTATGAGCAAAGCTAAACTCTCTGCAGAAGCTAAAGCGTGGATTCTCTATGACGGCGGTAATTCTGCATTTGCTACAACTGTCATAGCAGCTTTCTTCCCAATTTTTTTTAATGATTTTTGGGCTTCTGATCTTGAAGCTGAAGTAAAAACTGCCTACCTTGGATGGGGATTAACAATTTCAAACTTAGTTCTTTTATTTACATCTCCATTTATTGGTGCCATAACTGATGTTTCTAGAACAACAAAAATTTTATTTTCTGGATTTGGCGCAATATCAATAATCTCTGTAGCTATTTTATTTTTAATACCAGCTGGTTCTTGGCTTCAAGCTTTAATATTTTTTGGTATAGCAAATTATTGTTTTGCTGCTGGTAATACTTTGTATGACAAGATGTTAGTTCAAGTTTCTAATCAAGATAACATTGCCCGAATATCTAGTTATGGATTTGCATTTGGTTATCTTGGAGGAGGTTTTTTATTCCTTATTAATGCAGCCATGACAATTAAACCAGAGTTTTTTGGTTTATCTAGTGTTGCAGACGCCGTGAGATGGTCCTTTTTAAGCGTGTCTGTTTGGTGGACTTTATTTTTAATACCCATTTTATTAAAAATTCAAGATAAGGGAGTTAGTTTACCTGGGTCACATTTTAAAATGGCCTATTCAAGAGTAATCAATACGTTAAGAACTGTTTCCTCTAAAAAAAATGTTTTCATTTTTTTATTAGCTTTCTTCTTATACATTGATGGAGTACACACTATTATGGCAATGGCAGCTGATTTTGCGCTCAACCTAGGGTTGCCTAGCAGCGATATAATTGTGGCACTTATATTAGTTCAATTTGTGGCTTTCCCAACAACTTTATTGTGGTCAAAATTTGCATATAAATTTGGCGAGAAAAATACACTATTATTCACAATTTCTCTTTATCTTATTGTAATAGCCTATTCTGCGTTTTTATCTAATGCTGTTGAGTTTTATGTCCTCGCATCAATGGTTGGCGCTATTCAGGGAGGCATTCAATCAATTTCTAGAAGCTATTATGCTACTCTTATTCCGCAAGGTGAATCCGGAGAATATTTTGGATTTTATAATATGTTTGGTCGAGCAGGTGCATTTATGGGACCAGCATTGGTAGCAATATTTGTAACTTTTTTTCAAGATACAAGATTTGGCTTGATACCTATAGCAGCACTGTTTATCATGGGCGCGATTATTCTTTTAAAAGTTAAAAGCAACCATGAATCTCTTTAGTCGAAAATCAATTATTTTATATAGCTTGCTAGGTCTAGTAAGTCTTTTTTTGGCAGGGTTCATAAGAGAATTCTTGCAATTTTCTACTTGGTTAGAAATTTTAATTACTTCTTGCGTTATTATTCCGATGTACATTTTTGCAAGAAAAATCTTTGCAAAATTTCTTCAGAGTTAATGATTTGATAAAAGATCTTTAAGAGCTTTAGGTCTATCAGTAATAATTCCATCTACGCCTAAATCAATCAGTTTTTGCATTGTATCTTCATCGTTAATTGTCCACACGTGAATCTTCAATCCAATTTCATGAATGTATCGTATAAATCGCCTTGTAACTAATTTTATTCCATACTGATATATAGGAATTTGTAAACAGTTACCTGGAACCTTCTTTTTGTAGAGACCATAGCTGGCTAGCAAAAGTTTCAAAACTTCATTTGGACCCATAGACAAACAAATTTCAGGATAAAGGTCGTGAACCTGCTTTAGCCTTTTACTGCTAAAGCTTGCTATACAGACATTATTAATTGAATTTGTTTTCTTTATTACCTCCAATGCTGGTAGAACCACCTCATCAGTTTTTACATCTATTTGAAACAATGTATTAGGAAATTTAATGAGAGTTGATTCGAGTGTGGGAATTTTATATTTATCAAAAAGCATTAATTTATCTATTTCATCGCTATGCAATGAATTAAAAATCATATCTTTTCCAAATAATCTACTGAGGTCATCATCATGAAAAATATATGGAATTCCATCAGATGATAGTTGAACATCTGTCTCAATGTATGAAGATCCAATTTCAAGAGAATACATAAAAGACTCGATAGTATTTTCTGGTGCTTCAATACTGCCACCTCGGTGAGCAGAAATTGCTACACCTGAAACATTTAAATAGGGGTGTATAGACATTTTATTATTGTACTGAGATTAGTGTAAAATCACTAAATTCGTACCAAGATTATAAGTAATACATGGAAGAACAGGATATCTTAATAGAGGAAGGAATGAATCTGCTATATAGCGGAATGGTTGTTGTATTCAGTTTTTTGGTGTTGCTGATAATTTCAGTCAATATACTAAGAATCATCTTTTCTGTATTAACTCAAAATAAAGCCGAAGAGAGCTTTGATCCGTTATTAGTTGAGCAAAATAATATTCATCATAAAATTATAAAAGAAGTGTTAGGAGGTATTAGATCGTGACAGATTCTAAAAAAATTGGTGTAACTGAATTGGTATTAAGAGATGCGCATCAATCCTTGCTTGCAACTAGATTCAGATACTCTGATATGGAATCTGCTTTGAAGGATCTTGATAGCATTGGTTTTTGGTCAGTTGAATCTTGGGGTGGAGCTATATTTGATTCTTGTATTAGATATTTAGGTGAGGATCCTTGGGAAAGAATTAGGAAAATAAAATCAATGATGCCCAATACTCCTCAACAAATGCTTTTGAGAGGGCAAAATTTACTTGGTTACAAACATTATTCTGATGATGTAGTGAATAAATTTGTTGAGTGCTCTAAAAAGAATGGCGTAGATGTTTTCAGGGTTTTTGATGCCTTAAATGATACAAGAAATATGCATCAAGCATTACAAGCAGTCATTAGTACAGATGGCCATGCGCAAGGAACTATTTCTTATACAACAAGTCCTGTTCACACTATCGATTTATGGGTAGAGCTTGCTAAGAAAATTCAAGATATGGGCGCGCATTCATTGGCAATCAAAGATATGGCAGGATTATTGAAGCCTTATGTAGCATTTGAGTTAGTTTCTAAACTGAAAGAGGAGCTTGAAATTCCTATTCATTTGCATTGTCATGCAACCACAGGTTTTTCAGTAGCTACCGGTGTAAAAGCAATAGAAGCAGGATTAGATGTGATAGATACTTCAATTTCTTCTATGAGTATGACATATGGACACACACCAACAGAAACAATGATAAGCATTCTTGATGGAACAAATCGTGAGACAGATTTAAATCTTGAAAACCTCAAACCTATTGCTGAGCATTTTCAGTCAGTTAGAAAAAAATATAAGAAATTTGAAGGATCTTTAAGGGGTGTGGATGCAAGAATCATAGCATCGCAAGTTCCAGGCGGGATGCTTACAAACCTTGAAAATCAGTTAAAAGCTCAAGATTCAATAGATAAATTTGATAGCGTTATTAAGGAAATCCCAAAAGTTAGAAAAGAACTAGGTTTTATTCCCCTAGTTACTCCTACTTCACAGATTGTAGGAACACAATCTGTTATCAATGTCTTGTCTGGTTCTAGATATTCAACCATTACTAATGAAGTGAAATCTTTATTGAAAGGTGAATATGGAGAAACTCCTGCACCAGTTGATAAAGATTTGCAGCAACAGGCTATTGGTGATAGCGCTGTTATTACCTGCAGACCAGCTGACTTGTTGAATGATGATTATCAATCAGCAAAAGGAGATTTTGAAAAGGCAATGACTGAAAATAATCTCCTGTCAGAACCATCTGATGAAAATGTCCTCATTTATACAATGTTTCCAGAAATTGGAATGAATTTTTTAGCAAACGTTGATAATCCAGATTACTTTGAACCTGAGCCATTAGATATTCATGAATTAACCGATTCTTCTTATCTTGTAAGCGTGGATGATAAAGAATATTCGGTAACTCTTAAAGCTGACAATTCAGTGATAATAAATGATGGATCGCAAGTAAATAAAGTTAACAGCAGCCCATTAGTTGAAGCTGGACTTGGAACAATCATAGAGGCTCCTCTTGGTGGAAATATCTTTAGAACAATTGCCTCCGAGGGAGATTCTGTCGAGGCAGATACAACCATTCTCATACTAGAGGCTATGAAGATGGAGACAGAGATCAAGGCACCTTCAGCTGGAATCATCTCAAAAATTTTTGTTAAGCCTGGAGATATTGTTAAACCTGGCAATCCTTTATTTGAAATTCAAAGTTAATGAACTTAGAAGCAATATTTTCTAATTTAGGAATCTTCAGTTTAACTTCTGGACAATCAATAATGCTATTGGTTGGATTATTAATACTGTATTTAGCTATTAGTAAGAAATTTGAACCTCTATTATTGCTACCTATCGGTTTTGGCGCAATTCTTACAAACATTCCTGAAATTGGCTTAGCCCTTAGCCCAATAGAAAAGTTAATTTATTACTCTGATGTTAATGAGTTAGCTGGAGCTATGTCATTAGTCTCAGTAATTGATGGAGAATCTTTAACATCATTTCTTAAAACAGCCTCACATTCTCAGCTATGGCTACTTAATGAATATGCAGCAGAGTTAGGTTATAAGTCAGGAATCCTAAATACTTTTTATAATGTAGCGATTGGCTCAGGAGTTGCCCCATTGGTAATTTTTATGGGTGTTGGTGCCATGACAGATTTTGGTCCAATGTTAGCTAATCCTAAAACATTAATATTAGGAGCTGCAGCACAATTTGGTATTTTTGCTACCGTTATTGGCGCATTGTTATTGAATAAATTAGGTTTAGTTTCATTTACCTTAAAGCAAGCTGCTGCAACAGGAATTATCGGAGGTGCAGATGGACCAACTGCAATTTATGTATCTTCAATTTTAGCTCCAGAACTTTTAGGAGCAATTGCTGTTGCTGCTTATTCATATATGGCATTAGTTCCATTGATACAGCCTCCGATTATGAGGCTTTTAACATCAAATTCTGAGAGAACAATTAGAATGGTTCAATTAAGAGAGGTCTCTCAAAAAGAAAAAATCATATTCCCAATTATATTGGTTTTTCTTGTTGGCATGATGCTCCCAAGTGCTGCTCCATTAATTGGCATGTTTTGTTTCGGAAACTTAATGAGAGAATCCTTAGTTGTCGAAAGGTTAAGCGAAGTGGTGCAAAACTCACTCATTAATATAGTTACAATTTTTTTAGGATTAGCTGTTGGGTCTAGACTTGCAGCGGATCAGTTTCTTACTCCTGAAACGCTTGGCATTCTATCTTTAGGAATTATTGCTTTTTCGATCGGTACAGCATCAGGTATTTTGATGGCTAAATTAATGAATGTTCTTAGCAAAAACAAAATAAATCCCCTAATTGGAGCTGCTGGAGTATCTGCTGTGCCAATGGCTGCAAGAGTTGTAAATAAAGTAGGGCTTGAAAATGATTCCCAAAACTTTTTATTAATGCATGCCATGGGTCCCAATGTAGCTGGAGTAATTGGTTCTGCAGTTGCAGCTGGAGTAATGATTCAGCTTCTAGCCTAATGTTATGGATCCTTTCAAAGATATCAGGCCTTATGTTGACTCTGAAGTAGCAGAGGTCCTATCGTCACTAACATCTAATCAATCAGTCATAAATGCTTTAATAGGCCTACAATTTCCAGGAATTTTTTCAAAAATTCCTTTTTTTAAGTTTTTTATTAAGCAAAGGCTTATTTCTAGGGCAAAAATAATTAATACAATTGATGATTATCAAAAATTATTTAAAAAGTTAATGGAAAAAGTTGTCGAAGAATCCATAAATGGCTTTCGAGTAAATGGGCTAGATCAACTTGATAAAAATGATAGTTATTTATTTATCTCTAATCACAGAGATATTACATTAGATGCAGCACTTCTTGCGCTCAATCTTTATCAATCAGGATTTAAAACATTTAATATTGCTGTCGGAAATAATCTTATGGAGGAGAAATGGGCATCTGATTTATTTCGATTAAATAAAAGCTTTATTATTCAAAGATCTGGAGCAACAAAAAAAGAAATTTATTCTAGTTTGTCGCTTGCTTCTCAATTCATCAATAAAAGCATCTTTCAAGATAATGATTCTATATGGATTGCTCAAAAACAAGGAAGAGCCAAGGATGGGATTGATGAAACTGATCCAGCATTACTAAAAATGATTCATCTAACAGAGAGAAAATCAAAATCTATCGCCGATTATTTTAATTCTTTAAAAGTAGTGCCGGTATCTATTTCATATGAGTTCGATCCAAATGATCAATTGAAAGCATTAGAGCTAGATGCATATGAATCCAAAAATCACTATGTTAAACAAAAAGATGAAGATCTTAAAAGTATTGCCAATGGGATAACTGGATTTAAAGGAAATGTCACATTAAATATATCTGAGCCATTGCAATTTGAACCCAGTGACAATTATCAAGAAATTTCAAATAAAATAACTAATTTAATAGTAAAAATGTATGAGCTCTACCCAACAAATTTTGCTGCGTGTAATTTGCTTGGTTGGGATTGGCAAGTGCAAACAAGCTACTCAACTAAACAAATTAAAGAAGCACAGGAAATATTAGATGGCAGAACAAAGTCATTATCAGTTAGCGTACGTTCGAAATTGTTAGAACAATACGCTAATCCTGTGATTAGAAAACTAAAATTAGATTAGCCTGTAATGTAGCTACTTTCATTATGTTCTGTTAAATCTAGGCCTTGATGCTCATTTTCATCGCTTACTCTTAAATCTGTAATGAACGAGGTAATTTTCAAGGCTATCCAAGAAAATACTAGAGTCCAAATACAAATCACTAAAACTCCTTGAAGCTGGATCATAAATTGCTCAAATACAGATGCATCAAATCCAGTAGCACCAGATCCTAGAAATCCATCTGGTTTACCAACGAATGCAAGCATTAAAATTCCTAAAATACCTCCAACTCCATGAACAGGAAAAACATCCAATGAATCATCAATTTTAAAATTACCCTTAATGATTTGAGTTGCATAAAAACATACAAAGCCTGCTAGAAAACCTACCAAAAGGGCTCCTTGAGGACCCACAGTACCAGAGGCAGGCGTAATGGTGGCTAGTCCAGCTACCATACCAGTGGCTATACCAACTACTGTAGGCTTACCAGTTTTGAGCCATTCTACTAGCATCCAAGTTAGTGCGCCAACTGCTGCGCTTATATGAGTAACTAAAATAGCCATGGCAGCACTTGAATCTGCTGCTACAGCACTACCACCGTTAAATCCGAACCATCCAACCCACAGCATAGCTGCTCCCATTACTACCATAGGTCTGTTATGGGGAATCAATGAGCCACCTGGAAATCCTTTCCTAGGGCCAAGCACTATCGCGGCAACCAAAGCTCCAACACCACATGTTGCATGCACCACTAAACCTCCAGCAAAATCAATGACACCAATACTTCCAAGGTATCCTCCGCCCCATACCATATGGCATGCTGGCAAATAAACCAAAGTTACCCAAAGAATAGTAAAAATACACATAGCACTAAACCTCATTCGTTCAGCAAATGCACCAACAACCAAAGCTGGTGTAATAACAGCAAATGTCATTTGAAAAACAACAAATAGGCTTTCAGGAAGAGATCCAGAAACAGAATCTCTCATTAAACTAGATAAGAAAAAAGCTTCAGTTCCTCCAATAATAGAACCATTACCGGTGAATGCTAGGCTGTAGCCATAAACAACCCATATTACAGAAACAATGCAACAAATTGCAAAGCATTGCATTAGGACTGACAACACATTTTGTGATCTAACGAGCCCACCATAAAAAAGTGCTAGCCCAGGAAGAGTCATAAATAAAACTAAAGCAGTAGCAGTTAAAATCCAGGCCGTATCTCCAGCATTAATTTCAGATGAAAGCACTGCTGGTGAGAGAAGAGTAATTAAACCGACAAGAGAGTAATTTAATAATTTCATTTTTTTTCCTAATTAAATAGCTTCGCTGCCTGTTTCGCCTGTCCTAATTCTTATTACCTCTTCAACATTAGTAATAAAAATTTTTCCGTCTCCAATTTTTTCAGTATTTGCAGACTTAGAGATAACATCAACAATTGAAGAAACTTTCTCATCATCACAAATGATCTCTAATTTAATTTTTGGAAGAGTATCAATTTTGTATTCAGCTCCACGATACAATTCAGTATGGCCTTTTTGTCGACCAAAACCTTTAACTTCTGTTACCGTTAAACCTTCGACTCCAAAATTCAGTAAAGCCTGGCGGACTTCTTCAAGTTTAAACGGCTTAATAATTGCAGATATTAGTTTCATCATTTCCCCTTATAAAAATTTAGAATAGTTAATACAAGAACCTGCACTATTATGCACTTAATTAAATCAATATATAGCTGTTTGTACGATATTTGATCAGAATTTACTCATTTTTGCACAATTTAAATGCAAAAAAAAACCGCCAACAATAATTGACGGTTTTTTATGTGATTTAAGTTTTACTTAAATTCTGGGTAAGCCTCAACTCCGATTTCAGAAGCATCTAGACCAGCTTCTTGCTCAGAATCAGTAGCTCTAATTGGCATGAACATGTTTATTACATAAACAGTTCCAAGGCTAGCTAAAAAACCAAACCCTGCAATGGATACAACACCAATGAACTGATACAAGAATGATGCATCACCATTAGTGAAAGGTACAACCATACAACCAAATATTCCAGCAGTTCCGTGAGCTGAAATTGCTCCTACTGGATCATCTACCTTAATGCTGTCAAAGAACAAGATTGAACCATATACAATCAAGCCTCCGATAAACCCTATAATTACTGCTTCACCACCAGTTGGCGCACTTGGTCCAGCTGTAATTGCTACCAAGCCAGCAATGGCACCATTTATTACCATGGTTACATCACTTTTACCTGTCATAAATAGACTGAGTACTAGGGCTCCAAGGACTCCACCGGCTGCAGCCATGTTAGTATTTAAAAATACCTGACTTACTGCAATAGCGCTTGCTTCATCACTGATAACAAGCTCTGATCCACCATTAAATCCAAACCAACCTAACCACAGGATAAGAGTACCTAAGGCTGCTAGGGGAATATTTGATCCCGGCATTGGATTAACAGATCCGTCAAAACCATATTTTCCATTTCTTGGTCCTAGAAGAGTAACAACTCCTAAGGCAGCAGCTGCGCCTAAAAGGTGCACCGTGCCAGATCCTGCATAGTCAGAATATCCAAGAGTGCTCAAAAATCCACCACCCCAATTCCAGTATCCTTGAGTAGGGTAGATAAAAGCAGTTAAGACAATTGCAAATAGGAAAAACGGTATCAATTTCATTCTTCCAGCAACAGCTCCTGACACAATTGACATTGCGGTAGCAACAAACACAACTTGAAAAAAGAAGTCAGCTTGTTGTGAGTAATCCATACCATATGCCATACCAATTTCATCGAGAGGCATATCAGTACTTAAGCCCCAGGATGTTCCAATCGCTGGCAAAATACCATATACAATTGCTTCACCGGCATCATCTAAGCCACCAGATATTGCGAATACTGCGTCTGATGGGTACATAAGCACAAATCCACACACAAGGTACATGACACATGCTATTGAAAATAACCCAAGGTTTTTGGTTACAATTTCAGAAACATCTTTTTTCTGAACCAACCCTGCTTCTAGCATGGTAAATCCAGCTGCCATCCACATGACAAGCGCCCCTGACATAATTGCATAGAACGTATCTAGTGCAAATTTTACTTCATCCATAATAATCCTCCTTATTTAATTATTAAATGGCTTCGTTGCCTGTTTCACCAGTTCTAATTCTGATGACATCATCAACGGTTGTTACAAATATTTTTCCATCGCCTATTTTTCCGGTACCAGCGGTGGAAGTTATGGTATCGGTTACAGTACTTAGATTTTCGTCCTCGACCAATATTTCAAGTTTGATCTTTGGAAGAGTATCTACTGTATACTCAGCTCCTCTATAAAGTTCGGTATGGCCTTTTTGCCGGCCATACCCTTTAACTTCGGAGAGAGTTAACCCTTCAATACCAGCATCAACAAGCGCTTCACGAACTTCTTGAAGCTTGAATGGCTTGATGATAGCTACAACTAATTTCATAAATTCTTATAAACTTGCTGCAATTGAGAAGAAAATACCGTCTTCATCTCCAGTTCCATATCCTTCATCAGTCATGTCATACATTGTTAATCCACATTCGTATGAACCACATGCAAAACCATAACTTAGAGTTATATTGTCACTAACATCGTCATAAGTACCATATGATAATGAGACTGGCCCAATTCCATATGAAACCTCTGTGTAATCTGGAGCACCATCTTGTCCAGAAGCAAAGAATAAGCCAAGATCACCAAATGAAAGACCGAGATAGATTTCTTCAAAATCTAGACCTGTCTGATTTTCAGGATAATCGAATGCAATGTAGCCAATGTCTACACCAACGTCACCCACAGAAAAACCGTAACCAGCATAGTAATCTAATTCACTACCTGCACCATCATTAAAATTAACATTTGATCCCCATATACCTGCATAGAAACCACCTTCAGCTTCAAAGTCAAAACCACCTTGAATTGCAGGGCCATCGCTTTGTGTCATACCTCTCCAAACATAATCTGAAGTAAAGGCTACATTAGCGCTAACAGCTGCAAAAGAGGGCATAGCAAGCATGCCAACTAGCAATAATAATCTTTTCATAATTTCTCCTATATATTTATGAAGTTACATATAAATAAATGCAATAATCGTGCCAATCGAATTTTTAACTTTCTTATGGGATCTTTTTTTGAAATTGGTAGGTATAATTTCCTTTAAATATGGAGACACCAAATGGAATTAAAAGATAAAGTTATTGCAATTACTGGGGGAGCATCTGGTTTGGGTGAAGCATCAACTAGACATTTTGTTAATCAAGGTGCAAAAGTTATGATCTTGGATATTAACGATGACAATGCAAAGTCTATTTGTTCTGAACTGGGTGATGATAAGGTTAAATATATTAATACTAACATCATGGAAGAAGAGCCTGTGAAAAACGCAATGTCAAAAATAGCAGAAGAGTTTGGAAAATTGCACGTTGCTATTAATTGCGCCGGTACTGGATATGGAGCTAGGATTATTGGTAAAGATGCACCCCATCCCCTGGACCACTTTAAATTTATTATTGATCTTAATTTAGTTGGAACATTTAATGTAATGCGTTTAGCTGCAGAATTGATGGATAAAAACGAGGCTGGTGAGGATGGTGAAAAAGGTGTAATTATCAATACTGCTTCAATTGCTGGCTATGAAGGACAAATTGGACAATCTGCCTATAGCGCATCAAAAGCCGGTGTAATTGGCTTAACTTTAACTGCAGCAAGAGATCTAGCAAGGCATGGAATAAGGGTTAACACTATTGCACCAGGTATCTTTGACACGCCGTTGATGAAATTAGCTCCAGATAAGGTAAGAGATCCACTACTTGAATCAACTCAATTTCCTCACAGATTTGGCATTCCTTCTGAATTTGGCAATTTGGCTGCACATATTGTTGAAAATACATATTTGAACGGTGAAACAATTAGACTTGATTCAGCTATGAGAATGAAGCCAAGATAATGAAATACTCAGCATATTATGTTGAGGAGATAGACGGAGTTTTTTCTGCCTCAATATCTAAACTTGAGCTGGAAAAGCCGTCAGATGGATTTGTTCAAATACAGGTTTCTTGTTCTTCATTAAATTATAAGGATGCTTTATCAGCATCTGGAAATAAAGGAGTGACCAGAAACTATCCATTTGTTCCAGGAATTGATGCTGCAGG
This sequence comes from uncultured SAR86 cluster bacterium, assembly GCA_902599315.1. Lineage (GTDB taxonomy): Bacteria > Pseudomonadota > Gammaproteobacteria > Magnimaribacterales > D2472 > D2472. The sequence goes on from CACKEY010000003.1 coordinate 92,010, forward strand.
AACAATTTCTGATGCCAATTCTTCTAACTTTGTTGAGGGTGATGAAGTTTTAGTTACCGGCTATGACATGGGTATGAACACACCAGGAGGTTTTGGTGAGTTTATAAATGTTCCAGCTAACTGGGTTGTCAAAAAGCCATCAGCTCTGACAAGCATAGAAGCTATGTCTATAGGTACTGCTGGGTTAACAGCTGCAGCTAGCGTATTAAAAATATATGAATCTTCAAAGGAATCAGATCTTCCTGTTTTAGTATCGGGAGCTACCGGTGGAGTAGGTTCTATTGGTGTTATGTTAATGTCTAAATTAGATAAAGAGGTTACAGCGTTAACTGGTAAGTCATCTTCGGCTGATTTTCTAAAATCAATTGGTGCTAAAAATGTAATTTTGCGCGATGATTTTTTAGAGGGACCTGTAAAACCTATGGAGAGAGCATTATTTTCTTCAGCAATTGATACCGTTGGAGGAAACATATTAAGTAAAATGCTCACTCAAATTTCACCTCATGGTGTTGTTGCATGTTGTGGAAATGTTGCAGGTATTGAAGTGAACACTACAGTTTTTCCATTTATTTTAAGAGGAATAACACTTGCGGGTATTGATTCAGCAGAATCATCATTGGAATTTAAAACTAACGTTTGGAGGAAATTTGCCAACGAGTGGAAATTAGACCTTTCGCCGATAATAAAAGTTGTAACCAAAGAAAACTTGCAACAAGAAATTGATCTTATTTTACAAGGCGGTCAACAAGGCAGGGTAGTCTTAAAACATGGAGAATAAATATGCCGGATAAATATGATGAATATTTTGAATCACAAGAAGCTAATGAAGACAGCAAATCAGACTCAAGAGTTGCGATTACTCTCATAGCTGTTTTTGTAGTAGGTATGGTTTTTTGGGTTTCTGGTCAGTAATTATTCTGATAAAAACTTTTCTGCATCTAGAGCAGCCATGCAACCAAATCCAGCTGAGGTAATGGCTTGCCTGTATACTTGATCTGAGACATCACCTGCTGCATATACTCCAGACACACTAGTAGACGTGGCCATGCCATCAGTTCCTGACTTAATAGTAATATAATCGTTTTTCATCTCGAGCTGACCTTTAAAAATTTCAGTGTTAGGATGATGACCTATTGCAATAAAGACTCCATTTAGATCAAGCTTTTTCTTATTATCGTCGGTCAATATTTCAATTGCGTTTACTCCTTTTTCATCTCCAAGAACTTCATTTAATTGAGAATTCCAATGCATCTCAATTTTTCCTTTGTCTACTTCGTCAGCAACTCTATCTCGAAGAATTTTTTCAGCTCTAAGCTTATCTCTTCTGTGAATTAGATGGACTTTGGAGCAAATACGAGAAAGATACAAAGCTTCTTCAGCGGCAGTATTGCCACCTCCCACCACTGCAACCTCTTGATCACGGTAGAAAAAACCATCACAAGTTGCACAAGCAGAAACACCTTTGCCTAAAAATTCTTGTTCAGATGGCAAACCCAAATACTTAGCACTTGCTCCAGTTGAAATAATGAGTGAATCACATGACCAATATTGACTACCTTTGAGCTTAAAAGGTTTTTCAGATAATTCTGTTTGGTCTATATGATCATTTACAATTAAAACATCAAACATTTCTGCGTGTTTTTTCATTCGCTCCATTAATTCCGGGCCTTGGAGGCCGTCATGATCTCCAGGCCAATTTTCTACGTCTGTAGTAGTAGTTAATTGACCTCCTTGTTCTGCTCCAGTAATTAATAGTGGTTCTAGTCCTGCTCTAGCAGCATAAATGCCTGCTGCATAGCCAGCTGGTCCCGATCCCAAAATAATAAGTTTATGATGTTGATATTCCATGTGTGAATTATAAGATAGAGATTAAAGAAATTGTTATCTTTTGTAACTAAATAAGCCATATCTCAATATAATATTAAAAACAGGAGTAAATCATCGCTAAAAAACAAGAGCAATCAAATTTGCCAATTGGAACTTTAAAAAATGTATTTGCATTTTTCTGTTTGGGCTCAGTTTTATATATTTTAATATCTCTTGTTTCTTATTCTTCTCTCGATCCAAGTCTATCTTCTATTAGCTCTTTGTCAGGTAATATCCAAAATCTTGGTGGACCGTTTGGAGCTTACCTTTCTGATGCATTATTCTCTATTGTTGGGTTAGGCGCATATTTGTTTTTAGTAATCATATCTTTCGCTGCCGTAAAATCACTTTTTTTCTATCAACAAACAGATAGGTTTCATAAAGTCATTAAAATTACTTCAGCAATTTTTTTAATTTCTTCATTTGCAACTTTATGTGAATTTTATTATTCAGGTGATTACTTTCCACAGTCTTCATCTGGGGGTTTGGTTGGAGATTTAATCTTTTCCAATCTATCTAATATTTTTGGCGTTGTTGGCTCTTTAATATTTATAGTAATTTTCTTTCTTGCTTCGCTTTCTATTACTTTTTCATTTTCTTGGCTATCTCTTATAGATACCATTGGGAAAACCACCAAATATTTTTTCCTAGAATTTACATCTCAATTTATTCGCTTAGTAAAATTTATATTTAACTCACTGAGATTAATTGATATTTCAAAATTTAAACCTATTAATAAAATAGCTCCAAAGCCTGCCACTTTAGAGGTTAAACCAAGAGAATTAAACCTCCCGCTGGCAGCTAAATCTCCTCAGGGAGAGGACAAGTCTGCTGAAATTTCTAGTGCACCAACTAAACCTGAAGCTCAAAAAAGTGAATCCGTTAGCTCATCTACTGTCTTTAAATCTAAAGATAAAAATTTCAACCAAGAGATGCCTTCAACTGATCTTCTTGATAGAGTTCTTGACGATGGGTCATCTCTTACCAAAGAACAACTTGACGAGGTTGCAGATAGACTTGAACTAAAACTCCAAGAATTTGGAATTGAAGCATCTGTTGTTTCTGTAATCCCAGGACCAGTTGTAACTCGATTTGAAATTCAACCAGCCCCAGGAACAAAAGCAAGCAAAATTACAAATATAGCTCAAGATATTGCTAGGTCTCTTGCTGTAACAAGCGTTCGAGTTGTTGAGGTAATACCTGGCAAGTCTGTTGTTGGAATTGAGATACCCAACACAAATAGAAAGATGGTTCGTTTAACCGAAATATTGTCCTCTGATACATTCCATAACTCTCACTCTCCTCTTTCGATGGCCCTAGGTCATGACATAGCTGGCAAACCTATAGTTGTTAATTTAGAAAAAATGCCTCATTTATTAGTTGCAGGCACCACTGGTTCGGGTAAGTCTGTCGGACTTAATGCGATGTTACTGAGTTTATTATTTAAATCTGATCCTGAAAGAGTTCGTCTAATAATGATAGATCCTAAAATACTCGAACTTTCAGTATATGAGGGGATACCACATCTACTAACGCCAGTTATCACAGACATGAATGATGCATCGAATGGATTGAGATGGTGTGTAGCTGAGATGGATAGACGTTATAAGTTAATGTCCGAAATGGGTGTTAGAGGTCTTTCAGCATTTAACCAAAAAGTAGCTGAAGCCAATGCAGCTGGTAAGCCATTAGTTGATCCATTTCGGGAAGATGAGGAGATCCTTTTAGAGGAATTGCCTTCTATTGTGGTGGTGGTGGATGAGTTTGCAGACATGATAATGATAGTAGGTAAAAAAGTTGAACATCTCATTGCACGAATTGCTCAAAAGGCCAGGGCAGCAGGAATTCATCTCATTCTTGCAACTCAAAGACCTTCCGTCGATGTTATAACTGGACTTATAAAAGCTAATATTCCGTCAAGAATTGCATTTCAAGTATCTTCTAAAATTGATTCAAGAACCATTCTTGATCAAGGAGGTGCTGAGCAACTTCTGGGAGCAGGTGACATGCTATACCTCCCTGCAGGGCAAGGTGTTCCGGAACGAGTTCATGGTGCATTTGTTGGTGACGACGAGGTTCATAGAGTTGTAAACAGTTGGAGAGAGAAATCTGAACCCAACTATTTAGATGAGATTACATCTGACATGCAGGAAACAGGGCCCATTCCTGGTTGGTCTGATGCAGATTACTCAGACTCATCTGATGAAAATGATGAACTCTATGATGAAGCAGTGAGTTTTGTTATAGAATCCAGAAGAGCATCAATTTCTGCTGTTCAGCGAAAACTAAGAATTGGTTATAACCGAGCAGCTAGGATAATCGAAGCCATGGAAGTGGCAGGATTAGTTTCAGAAATGAGCAGCAATGGCAGTCGAGAAGTTTTGGTTCCCAAGCAGTAATGATTGCTCGCTCACTTTTAATAATATTTGCTATCAATTTTTCAGTTTTAGCTAACGAAGATAAAATTTCTTTATCACTGCTTAACGCTGAACTCAAAAAAAATTACGCCTTTATTGAGAGATCATTAAATCAGTCCGCTATGAAAATAGATAATTCCTCAGGCAAAATATTTTTTGATGAAACTGGAATCACAATTAATATTCTTACTCCATTTAAAGAAAACTATAGAATCGAAGGCGGCATAATTGAGATTCATGATTTGTACTTAGATCAAAAGCAATCAATTAATATTGATCAAGCCAATAATTTTTTTCTTAACCTTTTAATTGAAGGCATTGATGAAAACAATCCAACATACAGAGTAAATATTGTTGATGATGATGCAATAGAAGTTATGTCTTTTGAGCAGAATAATTTAGTCAGTTTTTTATTTTTTAAAAATAAACTTGAACTTATTCGATACACAGACTCCCTTGGGGTAGAGCATGGAATAGAGCTGCAACCGTTATGATTACAAAATTATTTTTTATAGCATTAGGTGGCTCATTAGGCGCTCCGCTAAGATATTTAATTAATGACTCAATGAAAGATTTTTATTTTTTTATGCTGCCAAGTGGAATAATGCTTGTAAATTTTATTGGATGCTTTTTTATTGGCATTGCAATGGCATATATTTCTGACTTCAAATCAAATGCTTATTATTTATTAATTGTTGGATTTCTTGGATCTTTTACAACAATGTCAGCCTTCTCACAGCAAACAATTGAATTGCTATACAATGGAAAAGAACTGAACGCTTTAATGTACGTTTTAGCCTCAATAATTTCATGCTTAGTAGGAACATTTTTAGCTTTTTATTTGTTTAAAACATCTTAGAAAAATGATTGATGCAAACTTAATAAAAAACAATTCTCAGATTGTTATTGAGAATCTAAAATCTAGAAATTATGACTTAGATTATGATTTATATGAAAGTTTAGAATCTGATCGAAAAAAATATCAAACCGAAACTGAGGATTTGCAGGCACTGCGTAAAGTCCTTTCGCAGGATTTTGGGTTATTGAAAAAAGAAGGTAAGGATGATCCAAAGCTAAGCAAAAAAATTAAATCTGTAAACAATGATCTTGAGGTATGCTCAAGTAAATTGAGTGAAGTTCAGCTAGATTTGGAGAATTTATTGTTGGATATACCCAACCTTGTGGATGCATCGGCTCCAATAGGCCTAAATGAAGAGAATAATGTAAAAATTAGGGAGCATGGAGAGCCAAAAATTTTTAAAGGAAAAAATCATCTAGATATAACATCTATGATTGATACAGAATCAGCTAATCTCTTGGCTGGATCTCGTTTTGCAGTCTTAAAAGGAGAGATAGCTAAATTGCAACGAGCTTTAATAGCTTTTATGTTAGATAAAGCTTTAGAGCACGGATATGAAGAGCATTACTTACCCTTGGTTGCTAATACAGCATCTTTGACTTCTACGGGTCAGCTGCCAAAATTCTCAGATGATTTATTTCAGCTCAGCGATGATTATTATTTAATACCAACTGCTGAAGTACCTTTAACTAATTTATATAGAAACAAGATTTTAGATATTGATAAATTCCCTATAAAGTTAACTGCTCACACAAGTTGTTTTAGGTCTGAGGCTGGAAGTTACGGAAAAGATACAAAGGGGTTGATAAGACAACATCAATTTGAAAAAGTTGAGTTGGTGCAAATTTGTCATCCAGATCATTCATTCACGGCATTAGAGGAGCTTACTTCTCATGCTGAGGCAGTGCTTATTGAGCTTGATCTTCCATATCAAGTTGTTGAACTATGTTCTGGAGATTTAGGCTTTTCTGCAGCTAAAACTTATGATCTTGAGGTTTGGATTCCAAGCCAAGAATCCTTTAGAGAGATATCTTCATGCTCAAATTGTTCTGATTTTCAGGCAAGAAGAGCTAAAATGAGATTTAAAGAAAAAGGTAAATCAAAATTCGTTCACACACTCAACGGTTCTGCATTGGCTGCAGGCAGAGCTCTAATTGCAATTATTGAAAATAATTTTGATCAAAAAAGTAAAATTTCTATCCCAGAAGCCCTTCAAGACTATACAAATTTCTCGCATATTGAAGTTTGATAAAAATTTACATAATGTTGCAGAATTGTTCCTTTTCATAATCATAAAACAGGTATAGAATTAATCAGTCGTCTTTATTTTAATTTTTAGAGGAAATTATGAAATCATTACGTAACTTTTTTATGATTGCATCTTTGATTGCGATCCCAGCCTTAGGACAAGAACTTACTTCAGATATTACTGGTGTAGTTAGTGACTCTTCTGGAACTCCCTTAAGCGGTGCTAGTGTAACTGTAACTTACACACCTACAAATTCAACCTTTTCAAGAACAACAAGTTCAACTGGAAGGTTTAATGCTGGTGGTTTAAAGCCTGGTGGTCCATATGAAGTAACTGTAAGATCAGGTCAATATAATTCTGAGACTGTATCAGGAATCACTCTCATTGTTGGAGATACAAAAAGAATTAATTTTGTCCTAGAAACAATCGATGAGGTGGTGGTAGTTGCATCAGCTGGAACAACTCTTGATACCGGTTATGGTTTTGGAACTGCATTAACTTCAAAGGATATTGAACAAACTGCTTCAGTACAAAGAGATTTAAAAGATTTTATTAGATTGAACCCGCTCGTTTCTCTCGATGATGCCGAAGAGAATTACGAGGCTATTTCTATTGCAGGAGCTCATCCTCGAACAAACGATCTGAGGGTAGATGGAGTATCTTTTAATGACGATTTTGGCTTAAATGCCAATGGGTATCCCTCTCAAAGAAGTCCAATTTCGCTTAATGCTATTGAACAGCTTGCGGTAAAAGTAGCACCAGCTTCTGTAGAGTATTCTGGTTTTAGAGGTGGTGTAATTGAAGTTATTACAAAATCAGGAACCAATGAATTTACCGGAGAGGTGTTTAGCTATGATAGAGGAGATTCATTCATGGGTGACGAATCAAATGGCGACGTCTATACGTTTGATTTAGATGATACTTCAGAAGGTTTTGCTTTTGGTGGACCAATTATAAAAGATAAGGCTTTCTTTTATGTTACATACGAAGAAGCTGAGATTTCAAAACCAATCACACACGGGCCAATAGGCTCAGGTCTTCCTAATAACATCAGAATTACAACCGATGAAGTTGCCAATATTAGACAAATTACCCAGGATGTATATGGTTTTGATCCGTTGGGCTATACCAGTTCAAATGTATCCATGCAAGAATTTACAACTGTAAGATTAGATCTTGATTTAAATGATGCACATAGATTGACTGTCAACTACAAAGAAGTTGACAGCAGCAAACTTAATGGAGCTAACAACAGCTCAAGCACTATGACTTTTTCTTCTGCAGAGTATCAAAAGGGTGAAGTAACTGAAACCACTGGCATGCTTTTGGTGTCGAATTGGTCCGATGATTTCATTACAGAATTTAGTTACTCAACCAAAGAACAACTTACATCGCAAATGTCTCCAGTAGGTCAGGGGCTTCCTTTTTTTCAAATTAATGATTGCGGTGCACAAGGTATAAGATGTGAATTAGGACCAGATATATTTAGATCAGCTAATCAATTAGCCACTGAAACAACTTTCACTAAACTAAAAGGTACTTATTACATGGGTAATCATAAGTTTACCTTTGGGTATGAAAATAAATTATGGGATATTTATAATGTATTCATTGAAGCACAGGATGGCGGATATGAATTTGAAGGTATAGCTAATTATCAGGCGCAAATTGCTTCAAGCTTTGAACATCAAAATTCAAGAACTCTATCCGAACAAGGCGGCGCTGCTGTGTTTGAGTACTATTTAGATTCTTTTTATATACAAGATGAAATAGATATTTCTGAAAAACTAAATGTTTTGGTTGGTGTTCGATATGATGAATTCGACTCCGACGACTCACCAGCTGTTAACCAAGGATTTGTAGATACATATGGATTTGCAAATGGCGGTATCGCTGGAACTAATCTGATTAATTACAGGTTAAGTTTTGATTATGAAATTGATGAGGTCAGCAGATTAAAGGGTTTATTTGGAACTTTTTCTTCTAAGTTACCTACGGTTTGGATATCAAATGCCTACACCAATGATGGGGTCAGAATTGCTACATACAATCAAGCAAATGCAGCTGCTGGCTGTAACCCTTTAGTGGGCGTAACAACAACCATGCCTGCTTGTGTTAATGATGCAATTACAAATGCTCCACTTCTTGCAGCTAAAGTTGACTTTATCGCACCAAGTTTTGAATGGCCTGAGACTCAGACATTCAACCTAACATATGAGAGAGAAATGGGTGACTGGCTACTTACATCTACTTACTTAAACTCTAAGCAAGATGAGGCAAATTACAGAATTCTAGATGCTGGTACTGGCATTATAGGAGATAGGGCTTTACCTGCAGTTCTTACCGCACCGGATGGAAGACCAATACTAAGTCAATCTGAGTCGCAGTTTAAGACCACAAAGTTTGGTTTGTATACTAATAGCGGTGCTCAGCGTGAAGTTTTCTCAGTTCAAATGTCAAGGTTTTTTAATGATGGTGAGGGAGCATTCTCTATTGGATATACTCATCAAAATATCGACATGATATGTAGTATGCAATCTTCTACATCGCATTCAAATTATGGAAAATGTCCTGGATCAGATTTCCAGTATAGACCTGCTTCAAGATCAATCTATGAAACTGAGCATAGACTTTTCGCAACTCTATCATCAACGCATTACTTCTTTGGTCCCGAAAGTCCAACCACTTTTAATCTTTTCTTTGAAAGAAAATCTGGCCTACCTGGAACACTAACCTTTGACACTTTTTCAAGCCCAGGCAGATATCAAACTCAAGCATTCGGTCATGAGAGAAGAACTAATGATGACAGTGCGCAACTTTTATATATACCCAGTGGTGTAGATGATCCTTTGGTTTGTTTCGTTTCTTGTACATCTCCTGATCTTGCAGTAGCTGGTGAGATTTTAGATCTACTCTACAACACTTATGGTCTCGCTAATTATGCAGGTCAAATTGTTCCTCCTGGAGCATTTGAATTCCCATATCAAACTACATTGGATCTTAAAATCACGCAGGTTCTTCCTGGATTTAGAGATGATGATGAGTTTGTTATCTCACTGGGAATCGAAAATTTACTCAACTTAATTGATGATAATGAGGGTGAGATTTTCTACGGTGATTTCACGGGTAAAATTCCAGTCTTAGATTTTCAACTGACATCAGATCTATCTAGGTACATTTATGGAAACAGCAGAGGAGCTGATTATGCATTTAGATATAATCCAAATGATCCTTTTGATTTGAGCAAATCTGCAGTGAATAGTATTTGGAGAGCTCAATTAGGATTCACTTATAGATTTTCGCTATAAGTTTGTTTATACAATAAAAAAAGGGCGGTTATACCGCCTTTTTTTTTGTTAAAATAATTTTAATGTCATTTAATTCAATTCCAGTCTTTTCAATGCCAGACATTGAAAATCGAAATCAAGAGACCATTGATAGTCTTTATGAGGCGCTAACTACCCACGGATTTTTCACAATAACAGATCATGGCATTAAGGATGAGGTTTTAGCTTCTAGCTATAAAGTAAGTAAAGAATTTTTTGATCTTTCTGAAGATATAAAAAATAACTATGCTCACCCTGAAGTAGCAGGCGCAAGGGGATACACGCCATTTGGAAAAGAAACAGCTGTTGGTGAAAAAACTCCTGATTTAAAAGAATTTTGGCATCATGGCCCAGTCATTGATGAATCGTTTGATGATAGAGTTCCTAAAAACATATTTGTTTCCGAGCTTGCAGATTTTAATGGCCAATTTGATCTGCTATTCAATCAACTTAATATGCTTGGAATAAAGGTTTTAAGCGCTATAGCAGTTATCCTAGGCAAGGATCCAGATTTTTTTAATAACTGGGCTTTAAAAGGTAACTCAATATTAAGATTAATTCATTATCCACCTATTAATGATAATACAAACATCATGCGAGCAAGAGCTCATGCGGATATAAATTTAATCACTTTATTAGTTGGTGCTGAGGAGTCTGGCCTTGAAGTTCAACACCCCTCTGGTGGATGGATACCAATTCAGGCAAGGAGTAAATCAATAGTTTGCAATATTGGAGATATGATGCAGTTAGTTACACGTTCTAAACTAAAAAGCACTAGCCATCGTGTTGTTGATCACAATATTGATAAATCTTCGTCCCGTTATAGCATGCCTTTCTTTCTCCATCCTTCACCTGATATAGAACTGTGTTCCATCGTTGATGATTCACCTGAGTCTATAAGCGCTCATGACTTCCTAGAGGAGAGACTCAGAGCAATTAAGCTATACTAAATCATGACAATAATATCGATAATTCAAATTGTTATTGGTTTTATAGGTCTTGTTTTGATTGCCATACCTTTTTCACAAAACATAAGATCAATTAACTATAAACATATTCTTGCTGCGATATTTCTTCAAATTGTTTTAGCTTTTGCTCTTCTAAAGATACCTTTCATTGTTCAAATTTTTGCATATCTTTCTGAGGGTGTTACTGCATTGCAGTTAGCTACTCAGGAGGGAGCTGAATTTGTATTTGGCTATCTTAGCAATGGCTCATTGTCTCCGTTTGAAAAATCTGGACAAGGAAATGCAATGATATTTGCATTCCAAATTTTACCTTTGATCATTGTAATATCTAGTCTTTCCGCATTGCTTTGGTTTTGGAATATATTGCCACTAATTATTCGGTCAATATCCAAAATATTTGAAAAATTGTTTAATATTGGCGGCCCCATTGGATTGGGAGCAACTGCAAATATCATTATGGGTCAAGTTGAAGCACCCCTTCTTGTAAGACCATATTTATCTAGGATGAGCGAGAAAGAATTATTAATTTTGATGACTGCAGGTATGTCCACTGTATCTGGATCTATCATGATTGCGTTAGTATCAATGCTATATCCTCAATTTCCAGATATAAATCTAATTCAGCATCTAGTTTCAGCCTCAATTTTATCTATACCAGCAGCAATAATGTATGCCAATATTATGATCCCGTCTTCAAAGATAACTAATTTTGACGGAAGCTCTGTGCCTAAGGTTTATGACAGTTCTATGGATGCAATTACTAGGGGTACAAGGGATGGTCTTGAAATTTGTTTGAATGTTGCAGCTATATTAATTGCTTTCATTGCCCTTGTTTCGTTACTTAACTCAATTCTTGGGATTGCAGGAAACTGGATCGGACTTAATGATTTATCTCTACAATTAATTTTAGGCTATATTTTCTTTCCGATTGTTTGGTTGATGGGGGTGCCTACATCAGAAGCATTGGTAGGAGCTGAATTATTGGGTTTAAAAACTGCTCTTAATGAATTTGTAGCTTATGGCGCACTTGCAAATATTGAACCAGATTTATTGTCTGATAAATCAAAACTTATTATTCTTTATGGCTTATGTGGGTTTGCTAATTTTTCTTCGGTTGGAATCCTTGTAACTGGAATTAGTGCAATGGCACCTGAAAGAAAAAATGATTTAATTAAAGTATCTTTGAAAGCTCTTATTGGAGCAACTCTTGCATCATGTATGACTGGATTAGTCATAGGCTTACTAATTTAGCCATATAATCGACGCATTTAAAAAAGCTGCGAAAATTAGCCATAAAAAATAAGGTAGATACAGATAAAATAAAACACTAGATTGATTTTTTATAATATTTAATATTCTATGGTTTAAATAAATCAGAATACCTATATCGACAAATGCTATTACAGGAGCTTGAAAAAAAAAGAATATCCAAGACCAAGCTGCATTAAGTATTAATTGAAAAATAAAGATAGAACTAATTTTATCTGCAACTCTAAAAGAAACAAAAGCCATCATTATGTATAGAATTGGCCAAACAATTCCAAAAACATAACTTGGTGGATTCAATGGACTTTTAATCAGTTCTGTATACCAATCATCAGAACCTATATAAGTATTTGCAAGGGATCCTATAACTGATGTTAGGACAACCATAATTGGCAGAATATATTTCATTTTCTCAGGCTTTTTCAAGCAATATTGAGCAAATTGAATATCCAGCTCCAAAAGAGCAAATAATCCCTTTTTGACCTTCCTCTAATTGATTGTATTTATGAAAAGCTATTATCGACCCTGCGGAACTTGTATTTGCATATTCATCAAGAACAATTGGGGCTCGATCAGAAGCAAAATCATCACCCAACAACTTTTTAATTACATAGGCATTCATATTAATGTTTGCTTGATGGAGCCAATACCTCTCTATATCTTGTGGTGATAGATTTTGCTCATTGAGTTGATCTAAAATTAGCGAGGATACAAATGGCATTACCTCTTTAAATACACGTCTTCCATTTTGAAAGAAAAGTTGTTCTGATTCAGAATAATCTTTATCTTCAATAGTATTCATATAACCAAAATTATTTCTTATATTGTTTGAAAATGAAGTTTTAAGTTTTGTATCAATAATCTTGAATTTATTTTCTGCTTTAGAAGCCTTTTCAATAACAACTGCTGTGCAAACATCTCCAAATATAAAATGTCCGTCTCTATTTTTAAAATTGTTATGCCCAGAAGTTATTTCAGGACTAATTACAAGAATTTTTGACGATTTTCCAGCTTTTATCTCAGCATAAGCATTGCTAATTCCGAAAGTAGAGGCTGAGCAGCCAACCATCATATCGTAAGCAAAGCCTTCGATGCCTAATTCATTTTGAACTTCAATAGCAACCGCAGGATATGCTCTTTGAAGGTTCGCAGCAGAAACAATCACGCAATCGATGTCAGCAGCATTTAAATTTGCATCTTTTAATGCTTGCTTAGCAGCTTTTACACATACTTCTGCTGAAAATGATAATTCGTCATCAGTTCTTGCTTTAATTAAAGGCTTCATTCGTTGCGGATTTAACAGAGAATCCTTTTCAATGACATATCTACTTTTTATGCCTGATGCCTTAACAATAAACTCACTGGATGAGTGCTCTAAGGGAATAATAGATCCATTTTCAATCTGATCTGCATTTTCTGCATTAAATAAGTCAACGTATTTATTGAATGATTCTACTAGTTCATCATTAGATATTTTATGAGGAGGAGTCCAAACTCCAGTTCCTGAAATATATATATCTTCCATATCTTTCCCCTTGTTACATGTTATTTTATAGTCTTATGGAGAAAATACCATTAGATACAATATCGGGATCAAATCACTTATTTGATCTTTATCATTCAACTGCTGCTGATGTTATCGGCTTAATTCAAATATCTCATGGCATGGCAGAGCATAAGAGGAGATACATAGATTTTATAAATTTTTTTAACGCATATGGCTATCACGTAGTTATATATGATCACAGAGGTCATGGTGATAGGATTATTGATAAAAAGATTGGATTTTTTGATAATGCTAATGGGTGGGAATTAGTTGTTATGGATTTGATTACAGTTCACGAAGAAACTAATAAACTTTTCCCTAAAATTCCAAAAATTTTATTAGGTCATAGCATGGGCTCTTGGATAGGTTTAGCAGCTATGCAAAAAAAGTCTTCTTTTGATGCAGCTTTGATATCTGGATCAAGCTATCCAAACACGATCCAGACCGCATTACAAAAAATATTTTTAAACTTTGAAACATTAAGGCTTGGAAAAGATGGCTATAGTAAATTTTTACATAAAATTATATTTGGAGGTTTTAATTCAAAATTTAGAGATGTAGAAACTCCTAATGACTGGCTTACCGGAGACAGAATGAGCGTGGATAATTATACAAAAGATCCACTTTGTGGCTTTGTTGTCTCAAATCAACTATGGACTGATGTTATCTATGGAATAGAGGAGGTTTTTAAGAAAAAAAATTTGAAATTATTAGATAAAGAAATTCCTTTACTAGTTTTTTCTGGCACTAAGGATCCTGTTAGTAATATGGGTAAGGGCGCAGTAAAATTGCATGAATGTTTAAAAAATTTTAAATGCAATTCAGAGCTTTATCTAATTGAAGGAGCTAGACATGAAACTCTTAATGAAACTGATAAGATGAAAACTTATAATTACATCCTAGATTTTTTAATGAACAGACTTCATGGAAGATGATGGATTTAGATAATAAAGTTTCTCTAGTTACAGGTGCAGGTCAAGGCATCGGTGAAGGTATAGCTAAAAACCTTGCTTCAAAAGGATCAAAGGTTATTGTTGTAGATCTTAATCAGCAATCATCAGAAAATGTGGCTGAGGAAATTAATGCCAAATTTCCAAATTCTGCATTTAGTTTTCAAGCAGATCTTACTAATTCAGATGAGATTGAATCTATGCTTGAATTTGGTATTGTAAAATTTAATAAGATTGATTGTATTTGTAATAATGCTGCTTCTTCAAAAGGCATTGGTCCTGTTGAGAATTACTCTCTTGAAGATGTTCAAGCAACACTTGATTTAACATTTACTTCTCTATGGAAGTGCCTTCAAGCGGAAATAAGATTTTTAAAGCAGCAAGCTATTTCAGCCTCAGTTGTAAATATTTCATCTAATTCAGCTATAAAAGGATATGCATTTAATTCAATATATGCCGCAAGTAAGGCAGCAGTAAATAATTTAACACAATCAATTGCAAAAGAGATTGCAAGAAATAACATAAGAGTTAATGCTGTATCACCCGGAACAATAAATACACCTGGTGTAAGAGAATATTTTAAAGCTGAACCAAAAGCTAAAGAAATGCTTGAAAAATCCTCCTTGTTAAGAAGAATCGGTGAACCAGAGGAGGTTGGGGAATTGGTTTCATTTCTTTTGTCTGATAGATCCTCTTTCATCACTGGGCAAATTATTTCAGTTGATGGAGGCGCTTCAATTAATTAAATCTAATGTATAAAAATAAATATATTTACCCCGAATTAGTTAGGGTAGAAAAAAATGATGTTAGATATTATCGAGATTCTAAAGAAAATCTAGTTCCTTCAGTCACAACTATTCTTTCAGCAACTGGTGATAAAAGCGGTCTTGATGCCTGGAGGCGGCGCGTTGGACCAAAGGCAGCAAGAGCTGTTGTCGATGAGGCTACAACGATAGGAACCGCGGTTCACCTCGCAATTGAGAACTACCTATATGGTAAAGATTGGAAAAACTTCACGGATGATAAAATGGGCTTGATGTCTCAACAAATTGCTCAGAGGTTTATTGATGATTGTCTTAATGATATAGATGAAGTTTGGGGTCTAGAATCTGGTTTAGTTGTTGATGGATTATATGCTGGAACTGCAGACTGTATTGGCATGTTTAAAGGCAAGCCAACTATTATTGATTTTAAGACAGCAAAAAAAATTAAACGAAAAGATTGGATTGAAGATTATTTTTTACAGGGAGCAGCTTATGCAAATGCTCATAATGTTATGCATGGAACTCAGATAAACTCCATTGCTATTTTAATGGTAGATAGAGATCTACTGTTTAAAGAATTTTTTGTTAGTGAGAATGAATTTGATAATTTCACTGATAAGTGGAAAAAAAGAATTATAGGTTACTATAAAACTCATGATGTTTTAGGGAGAGAATAAATGAATGATTTAAAAGATAGAATAATTATGATCACTGGTGCAAGTTCAGGTTTTGGAAAAGAAACTGCAAAGATGTGCGTTGCTTTGGGAGCCAAGGTAGTACTTGGCGCACGAAGAGAAGATAAACTTAAGGAATTATGCGACGAGTTGGGCACTGATTCATCAATTTATAAAGTAACTGATGTAACTTCCAAAGATCAAATGCAAGCTTTGGCCGATTATGGCATTAAAAATTTTGGAAGAATTGATTCATTAGTAAATAATGCAGGAATTATGCCTTTATCGCTTCTCAAGAAGGGAAGAACTGATGAATGGGACCAAATGATTGATGTAAACATTAAAGGCGTTTTGTACGGAATAGATTCGGTTTACTCACATATGCTTGAGAGGGAGTCAGGGCAAATCATAAATGTTTCATCAGTTGCTGGAAAAAGAGTGATGCCAGGAAGTGCAGTGTATTCTGGAACTAAATATGCAGTAAGAGCTATTTCAGAAGGTTTAAGGATAGAGTCTTCTGGCAAGATACAAGTAACCTGCATATATCCAGGAGCGTTTAAGACAGAGCTTGCATTCTCTATAAAAGACGAATCAATGTTAGAGGCTCTGATGAGTAGAGGCATTGGAGAAGTTGCTCAACCTGCGGAAAGAGTCGCAGAGTCTATAATTTATGCTCTTCAATTAGATTCAGGAGTTTCAGTTAATGAAATAGTTATAAGGCCTACTGCTCAAGACGCATAAATTTTAAATGAAAATAACATTCTTCATTGTATTTATAATTTATGCCTCATCAATAATTGCAGATTCAAAATGTAATCAAGCTGATTTAATTCTTGAAAATGCATCTATTTATGATGGTTTAAGTGATAAATCATTTATTGGAAGTATTGGGGTTAAAGACTCTAAGATATCATTTATCAATAAAGGAAAAATTACTGCATATGATGAGTGTGGTGGTACCAGAGTTATTAACCTAAAAGAATATTTTATTTATCCTGGATTTGTTGATGGACACGGACATTTAAAAGGAATTGGCTATAGAGAATTAACTCTTAATTTACAAGGAATACCCTCTCTAGATTTAACTTTAAAAGCGGTTAAAAATTACTTATCTTTAAAACAACCTAATGATTGGATTATAGGGCGAGGATGGATTGACAAAACTTGGCCAGAAAAAAGATTTCCAACAAGATGGGATCTAGACTCTTTTTCTCCAAATAATCCTGTTGTTTTAGAGAGGGCAGATGGTCATGCCATTGTTGTTAATAGCATTGTTTTAAAACTTGCAAATATAGATTCTAACACTCCTGATCCTCAAGGCGGTTTTATAGAAAAAGATGATAATGGTGAACCGACAGGTTTATTGGTTGATATGGCTATGAATTTGATAGCAGATTTAATACCAAAATTAACAAGTGACGATGATAAAAAAGCATTTCTAGAGGGACTTCAAAGAAATGTGGCTCTAGGATGGACTCAAATACATGTTCCTGGAGGAACTTTTAAAGATATATCAATTTTAAATGAAATTAAATCAGAGAATAATCTTCTGCAAAGAGTTTATTTTATGGTCAGTGATGGAGAGCCAGCTGACTTACTTCTTGAAAAAGGCCCCATTATTGATTCAGAAAATTTATTAACGGTTCGAACAATTAAAATGTATGCAGATGGAGCATTAGGCTCAAGAGGCGCTGCACTAATTGAAAAATATAGTGATTATGATGGCAAGGGAGTTTTTATTTTTCGCGAAGAAGAGACTAAACCAAGATTATCTAAAGCATTAAAAAAGGGCATACAAATAGCGACGCATGCTATTGGTGACAACGGAAACAGAGTTGTTTTAGATTGGTATGAAGATGCCTTTGAAAAAGCAAAAAATAATGATCAATTAATTTCTGAGCCAAGATGGAGAATAGAGCATGCTCAAAACATTACCCCAATTGATCAAAAACGATTTGTTGAATTAAATGTTATTCCTGCTATGCAACCATCTCATGCAATTGGTGATTTACATTTTGCAATTGACAGATTGGGATTAGAGAGAATTAACAATGCATATGCTTGGAGAGATCTCATAGATCAAGGTTTAATTATTGCAGGGGGTTCAGATGCCCCTGTTGAAATTGGCGATCCAAGAATTGAATTTTATGCAGCCATTTCTAGGAAGGATGTTGATGGATTTCACGCTGAGGGATGGAACCTAAATCAAAGATTAACTAGATTGGAAGCATTAAAAATGTTTACCATATGGCCAGCTGTCGCTTCTTTTGAGGATAGCATTAAGGGAACAATTGAGGTTGGTAAGTTAGCAGACTTTACTGTTTTTGATAAGGATATTATGACAATCCCAGAGCAAGAAATTTTAAACGTGAAGAATATTTATACCATTGTTGGTGGACGAATAGTTTTCGAGGAGTTACTTTAATTGCTCTGTAATATTAAATCAGCGCATTTAGCCCCAACCACGTTGCATGTTGCATTTGTATTTCCAGATATTATGGTTGGAAATATTGATGCATCTGCAACTCTTAAGCCTCTTATACCCTTTACTCTTAAATCCTGATCGACAACACATTCAGTCCCATTCCCCATTTTGCAGGTTCCAATTGGATGATAAACAGACAGAGACTCATTTCTAATAAATTCATCAATCTCATTATCTGTTTGATAAATTGACCCCGGTTGAATTTCAGTTGCTCCTAGATTCTTCATGGTTGTGGTATTGAAAACTTCTCTAATTTTATTTACTCCTTCAATCATATGCTTGATATCTTTTTCTTCAGTTAAATAATTAGCATAGATTTTTGGAGCAATATTTGGATCAGAGGATTGTAGTTCAATGTGCCCTCTACTTTCAGGTCTTAAATTGCATATTGATGCTGTTATTCCAGATGTAGGTTTCATGGCCCCACTTTTCTTGTATTCACCGGCACCAGGTGCAAAGTGAATTTGTGCATTTGGTGTTTTTTCATTTGAATTGGTTTTAAAAAATACACCTATATCTGATGCAGGGTAGGTCATTAATCCTGTATTTTTAATAAAATATTCATAGAGATTTTTAACCATTGCAAATGGCTTCATTAGCTCACTAAATGTTTTTAATCCATTGACCTTATAACTTAAATTCACAGTAAGATGATCTTGTAAATTTTGACCAACTCCAGGTAAGTCGTGAACTTGAGATATTTGATATTTTTTAAGATGATTTTTCGGGCCAATTCCAGATAGCATAAGTATTTGGGGTGAGTTAATACTTCCCCCACTAAGAATTAATTCAGATGAACATCCTATTACTCCTGAAAACTTCTTATTGGAAATCTTTACACCAATTACTTTTTTGTTTGAGGTGATAATTTTTTCAACTAAGGTATTTGTTAATATATCTAAATTTGGTCGATTTAATATTGGTTTTAAAAATGCATCAGCGGCGCTAAATCTTTTTCCATTTTTAATATTTACTTGATATTGTCCAAATCCTTCCTGATCTGTTCCATTGAAATCACTATTATTTTTGAAACCAAATTCTGAACACGCCTTTAAAAATTGTTTAGATGCATCAAGAATAGGCTGGAATGTTTCAACCCACAAGGGCCCAAAATTTCCATGAAACTGATCTTCATGATTTTGATTATTCTCCAAAGCAATAAAATATTTCAGTAAATCACGATAGCCCCAACCATTATTTCCTAATTGTTCCCAATTATCATAATCATCAGCTTGACCTCGAACATATAACATTCCATTAATGGAGCTACTTCCTCCCAACGTTTTTCCCCTTGGCCAATTTATTGTTCGATTATTTAGATTTTTTTCAGGCTCAGTTTCATAGCCCCATCCATATTTTTTACTCTTAAACAATGAACTTGCTGCAAGGGGCATCTTGATAGAATATGAAGAATCGAGTGGACCGGCCTCAATCAAAAGAACAGAATTTTTAGGATCTTCTGAAAGTTTATTTGCTAAAACACATCCTGCACTTCCAGCACCAACAATGATATATTTATGACTAAATTTCATTAATCTAATATCTCTTAGGTAATCATATGCGTCAAGTAATAGCTATTGGTGGAGGAGGCTTCGGTAGAACCACTAAATCTAAACTTATAGAACAATATATTTTGAATCTAACAGGTAAGACAATACCTAATATATGTTTTATTCCTACTGCTACAGGTGACTTAGAACAATATATTAAAAATTTTTATTCAGTTTTTTCAAAATTAAAATGTAATGCTTCTCATATAAGTTTTTTTAAACGAACTATTGACCTTCAAGAGCATATTGCAAAACAGGATGCTGTCTTTGTTGGAGGAGGAAATACAAAAAGTATGTTAGCTGTATGGAGAGACTGGGGCTTAGATATAATTCTTGAAGATGCTTATCATCGTGGTGTAATAATGAGTGGGGTAAGTGCTGGTGCAATTTGTTGGTTTGAAAATGGTTTAACTGATTCATGGGAAAGCGAGCTTAAACTGATCGAATGCATGAATTTCATTCCTGGAAACTGTGCTCCTCATTATGATGAAGAGCCTGAAAGAAGGCCTGCAACAAAAAAACTACTTGAAGAAAAATATATTAATTTTATGTATGGAATTGAGGGAGGGGCTGCGCTTCATTTTGTTAATGAGACACCCAAACAAACCATAAGATTTAAAAAAAATAAGAATGCTTATAAAGTTACACTTGATAAAGATGTAATTAATGAGAATGCCTTTGAAATCATAGAGTTAAGAAATTAAATTATGATGCCAAATTTATGCTCAAATCTAGCCTTTTTCTTCTGAATAAGTTAATTTATCAGTAATTCTAATCAATTTAATTATCATTTATGTTTACAAGAATGGACCAGAGCACTCAAGAAGAGTGGCAGCATATCAGTGAAGAGCACATGCCCCACATATTTGATATGCCAAAAAGAATTATTTCAATGTTAAAGCAAGCTAAAGAATTAACGCTTGGTTTTGGTACTGATCAATTACATCATGCCTTACAAACGGCAACAATGGCAAGAAGAGCTGGAGCTGACGATGAGATGATACTTATTAGTTTAATTCATGATATTGGAAAGGTAATTAATGTGCCAAACCACGGCCAAATAGCTGCTGAAATGATAAAGCCGTATGTCAGTGAAGATGCATATCACATAATAAGAACTCATCAAGATTTTCAAGGAGAACACTATTATCACTATATGGGTAAACCACAAGATTTACGTAAACAATATGTGAATGAGTCTTGGTATAAAAAAGCAATTGAGTTCACAGATGAATGGGATCAAGCAGCATTTGATCCTGAGTATAAAACTGATTCTCTAGAATCATTTGTACCCCTGATCAATAAGTTTTTTGCTGCACCTCATACGGTTTAATTAATCAAGAACACCAATAACTCTCAAAAATTATGAATAGTAATATTTGGAGTGATATAAAAGAAGAAATTTCTCTAAGAATAGATGCTGAGCCATCATTAAAGGATTATCTTGAGAGCTTAATTTTATCTAAGGATAATATAATTGAAGCAACAGCAGCAATCCTCGCATCAAAACTTCATAATGATGCGTTATCATCAATTGATCTTTATCAAATAATTTTGTCTTCATACAACGAGAAAAAATCAGTTCAAGAAAGTCTTTTTGAAGATATTTTATTTTTTCGTAAAAATGATCCGGCCTGTAAATATTTATCTACGCCACTTCTTTTTTATAAAGGTTTCCAGGGGTTAGCTGCATATAGATCAAGCAATATTTTGTGGAACAATGATAGGCATACCATGGCTTTGTATATCCAAAATAGATCATCTGAAGTATTTGGTGTTGATATTCATCCAGCAGCAACTATTGATAGTTCTGTGATGATTGATCATGCTACAGGCGTAGTAATTGGTGAGACTTCTAAAATTAATAAGGGCGTTTCAATTTTTCAAGGTGTTACATTAGGTGGTAAAGGTTTTAATAGAGGTGATAGGCATCCTAAAATTGAAGAGGGCGTATCTATCTTTGCATCAAGTACGATATTAGGGAATGTAACAATTGGTAAAAACTCTGTGGTTGCTGCCGGAAGTTTAGTGCTTGAGGATGTTGAGGAAGAGACAACTGTAGCAGGAATTCCTGCAAAAAAAATTAAATAGAATTTAAAATTTCATTTTCTTCATCATTCATTTCAGAATCAATTTTTTCAAACAATATAGATGTTAAATACCTTTCCGCAGTATCTGCTAGCATGCATAAGATATTTGACCCGTCAGGGGCTTCCTCCGCTATTTTCATTGCAACTGCAAATGTTGATCCCCCAGATATTCCAGTAATTATTCCTTCATTGGAAGCTAATTGATGAGACCAGTAAATTCCATCCTCACCTGTGACAGGTATATTAATATCAAAATAATTTTTATCAATTGATTCTTGAAGCACTAAAGGGATAAAGTCAGGTGTCCAACCTTGGATTGGATGAGGGTTCCATGAATCATGCGCACTTGCAGGTGATCCGTCCTGATTCCTTTTTTGTGTTATTAAACTATTAACCAATTGAGCATTTTCAGGTTCAGTGATAACCAGTTTTGTTTTTGGTGATTGATCTCTTAGAACACGAGAGACCCCACTAAAAGTTCCACCCGTTCCATAACCTGATATCCAATAATTTAATCCTAATTCTTTAAAGTCATTCAAAATTTCTATAGCAGTTGTTTTTTCATGAATATCTGCATTCGCATCATTTTCAAACTGTTTGGCATAAAACCATTTATTTTTTTTGCATAATTTCTTGGCAAGATTATATGCAGCAGTTGTTCCCTCAGATGCTGGCGTTAATAGAACTTTGGCTCCAAGAAATCGCATTAATTTTCTTCTTTCTATAGATGTACTGTCAGGCATTGTCATCACGCATGGATAGCCTTTGTTTGCGCATACCATCGCCAATCCAATTCCAGTATTGCCACTTGTCGCTTCAACAACAGTTTGTTTAGGTTTCAATAATCCCTCTTTTTCAGCTTTTTCAATAATACTTAAAGCCAATCTATCCTTTACTGAACCTCCTGGATTGAAGTACTCAGCTTTGACAAAAAGATTAATATTTTTAGGTGCTATGTTTTTAATTTTTATAATTGGTGTGTTACCAATAGAACTTAATAAGTCTTTATGAATCATGTTAAGTGCCTTACTTTGTATTTAAGTAATTTGTTTTAAGTAAGATATTATAATATTAATATAAGAAATTTTTTAGAGATTATAAGGGTCACATGTCACATTTACTTATTTCTAAAAGTCTTTAAAATGCTTTATCCAAAGGAACGGAGAGATGGCAGAGCGGTTGAATGCACTGGTCTTGAAAACCAGCAAACCTTCGCGGGTTTCCAGGGTTCGAATCCCTGTCTCTCCGCCAGTTTTAGTTGCTTAGACTAGAATACAATAATGTTTTAAGTTCCTCTCTTATAGGGTATTTGTCTGATGGCATGAACTGAGTCATCATTGTAGCTGTTACATTATTTTTTCTATCAACCCAAAAAATCGTGCTTGCTGCTCCACCCCAAAAAAATTCTCCTTCAGAAGAAAAAGTTCCAGCAACACCAGGATTCATGATAGTTCCAACTGTCAAACCAAATCCTACTCCTTCTAATCCAAATGCAGACCCATCTTTTAAGATTTCATCTGAAAGATGATTATTTGCCATTAAATCTACAGATGCTTCACTTATAATTCTGACACCATTTAAGATGCCGCCATTTAAAAGCATCTCTGCAAATTTACTATAATCATCAATATTTGAAACTAAGCCGGAACCACCATCATATAGTTTTGAGGAATTTGTAAGATATGGTGACTTATCAAAAGCATCTATTGGTCGCAGATCTTTAGAAAACATAAGTTCTGCTTGATTTAAACCAGAGGGAGCTACAATTTCACCATCTCGAGAAAAGGCTCCTGAGGTATATAGAGTTGTAAAGGAATCTTTATCACGTTCATTGACTGAGAAACCAATGCTTTTAAGTTCTAGAGGATCAAATATATTTTTTTGTAAGTATTCAGCAAAGTTCATTCCAGAAATGACTTCAACTACACACCCCAAAATATCCATGTTAATTCCATATGACCATTTTTCTCCTGGATTATGAAGTAAGGGCGCAGATGCTGCAGCAGCAGAGAACTGACAGGTATTTCCTGGAAATTTGTTTAATTCTGCATCCAATGCACCAAAATAATATGGACGAATATTATACTTTCTGTATATTTGGTTGACTGGACCTTCACCAGCCCAACTGTATGTGAGCCCACTTGTATGAGTTAATAGGTCTCTAATTGTTATCTCTCTTTTTGGCTTAAGAACGTAGTCTTGAAAATCAAGATTTATAACTTTAGTATCTTTGAAGGCAGGAATATATTTTGAGACTTTGTCATTTAACCTCAATTTTCCATTCTCAATGAGTTGCATAATTGCAACGCCTGTAACTGGCTTGGTCATTGAATAAATTCTATAAACTGTTTTTCTATTTACACTTATTCCTTTTTCAATATCAGCATATCCATGAGTATGACGAAGGATTTCTTTATTATCTTTTTTAATTAAAATCGAGATATTAGGCAGACTCCCATTATCAACATAATTGTTAAAATGATTTGTAATTCTTTTTTTATCCGCCAAGTCTAGGGAGTTAGCACCGAGCTGAGATGATATTAAAAAAAATAATATTAATGATGTAAAGATTCTCATAAATTTCACCTATAATTTAGCATTACTATTTTATTACACTAACAAGCCAATGGCATCCTCCCAAATAAATCTAAATAATCCTCCAAAATTTTTATCAATTCTCGGATCTAAAGACGTTAAATTTAATAAAAGTAATGAATCTATAACAATGATCTTTGAGATCAGTGATGAGCTTACGCATTCTGATGGAAAGATAGTGCAGGGTGGGTTTATTACAGCCATGCTTGATACTACTATGGCACATCTACTAATTTTCGTAAAAAAAGGAGAGTATAATCCCCTAACTCTTGGTATTAATGTTGCATTTCTTGCATCAGGATCACCGGGTATTTTTACTGCAAAAGCAAAGATAGAGAAACTAGGAAAGAGTATTGTTTTTACAACTGGTTCACTTCATCAAGAAGATAAATTGATTGCTACTGCATCATCAACTAATAAACTTATTAAACTTTAAAACTTATTTATCTATTAAAAATGAATATGAAAGAAAACTTTCTAAATTTTATAGATAGCGTAAAGCCTGAAAAAGACTTTATTGATGAAGAAATTCCAAAAGCGCCAAATTATGAAGATAAATCATATTGGGCAGCTTTGCCTGAGCAAGATGGATTACATAACTTATCACCTGATAATAAACCTTCCATGGAAATTAAAAATTTTGATGTCTTTTATATTCATCCAACCGGTTATTTTTTAAAACATTGGAATGAGCCACTTGAAGAAGATTCTGCCTCATATGAGAGGACTGGGAGTCATCTAGCATCTCAAGCATCTGCATTCTCAGAAACATGTAACGTTTATGCTCCTTACTACCGACAAGCAACATATTTTTCATTTTATGATACACAGTCAAACGGAGCTTTAGCTCAAGATGTTGCCTATTCTGATGTTGTGAATGCATTTAATGTATATATGGAAAAATTCAATTCTGGAAGACCCTTTTTTATAGCTGGCCATAGCCAAGGAGCATTGCACGGACAACGACTTGTACACGAATATATTTCCATGAATCCAAATAGGCAGAAATTTATTGCAGCATATTTGATTGGATACATATTACCAATAAAGCATTTCAATAATTTATATCCTGATCTTTTCATTTCTAAATCTGCAGATGATCAAAAATCAATAATTTCATGGAGCACAGGTTTGCAGGGATTTACTAGAAGCAGAGCCCATTCAATGTTTTGGTTACCCGATGGATGGACAACTGAAAACATGGAACAGCCAATAGTGTGTCAAAACCCTTTATGCTGGACTTCAAATAATGATTGGCAGCATGACAAAAATAATATTGTTATTAGACTAAGATCAAATAATTCTTTTCTAACTGACTATTCTGCTACAAAACATAAACACTCTAAGATATCGATCGATTCAATTGATGATTTAGACTTTGAAGCCAGGTATTCTAAAAACTTCATGATTGAAACTCGAGGACCATTAATTGATAAAATCAAACCATTTGCTCCTAATGGAGATCTACACAACTTTGATATTTCATTGTTTTGGGGCGCAATCAGAAATAACGTTAAAGTAAGAGCAAATGCATTTCAAACATAAACTCAGCATTTTTTTCCTTTTAATTATTTGCATTGATGCATCGTCGTTTAATGAAGGCTATGCTTTAAATGAAAATACAAAGATTGCTTACAGGGACTATGGACCTCCTTCTGGAGAGCCAATATTGCTAGTCACGGGATTAGGTGCTCAACTCACTCTTTGGCCTGATTTTTTAATAGATGAACTACAGGCAAATAATTTTAGACCCATTGTTTATGACAATAGAGATGTTGGTCTTTCAACAAGATTCTCCTCACAGCCATCTCAATTCTTAAATTATTTAAAATATTTTTTATTCATTCCAATTAATCCCGAGTATTCAATTGCTGATATGGCATCCGATGGTATATCTGTTCTTGATGAATTGAAAATTGATCAATCACACATCTTGGGAATGTCCATGGGAGGCATGATTTCTCAAGTGATGGTTGCTAATTATCCCTCTCGAGTTAAGTCATTTACTATGATTTCATCTACAGCATCAACCCCCAATCCATTCAATGGACCAGAATTCAAGATCACAAGACAACTATTAAAAAGATCTGCTGCTAAAGATGACATTGAGGGCAGGATAGAGCAATCTATTAAACTTTTTGGGCTAATTGGGACACCTGATACTAATTATGACACTCCAGAATTTAGAGAAGATATGCGTTCATACATAAAAAGAGGAGGAGACGATGGGGGTTTTATAAGACAAATGGCTGCCATTGTTGGTTCAAAAAATAGAAAAAAATTAATCAAATCTATTGAGACTCCAACCTTAATCATTCATGGAGACATTGATCCATTAATTAAAGTTAAAAATGCATATCAGGCGCATAAACTTATTGGCTCAAGTGAGCTTATTATCGTAGAAGGAATGGGCCATTTACTTGATAAGAAGGCTTTTAAAAAATTCCAATCTCAGCTAATAAAATTTCTAAACAATTAAACAGAAAACATAATTTTTTTCGATACAATATCGCATGGCTATTCAAGCAAAAGAAAAATTTTTTTATGCCTCAGGAGCAATCGCAAATGGAGTTAAGAATGACGCCTTTACATTCTTCCTTTTATTTTTTTATTCTAATATCATAGGCCTGACCCCAGGATTAGCCAGTTTAGCAATCTTTATAGCGTTGTTAGTCGACGCTTTTACAGATCCATTAATGGGAGTCATATCCGACAGAACTCAACATAAATTAGGAAGACGACATCCATATTTTTTACTAGGTATGATTCCGATGGCATTGTCTTACTTCATGCTTTTTTCTATTCAGACTTCTTGGCAGCTATCTCAACAACATTTATTTCTATGGATGCTAAGTTTTACCTTATTAACAAGATTAGGCATGACAATTTTTGAAGTACCACATAGATCACTGGGAAGCGAAATGACAAGATCATACACTGAAAGAACATCAATATTTGCAGCCAGGGAGCTTCTAGGATGGTTTGGTGGTTTATTTAATGCATTTTTAGCCTACACAATATTTTTCAAAGATACTCCTGATTACATGCCTGGAACAAAGAATCCTGATCCATGGATCTATTACGGTATGACTGGAGCAACTATAATGTGTATTTCAGTCTTGCTTACATACTTTGGAACATTAAAGTATCGCAATCATTCCGATGCAAAAATAGCAACTTTCAATTTAAAGTTAATACTAAATCAAATTTTTATTGCTTTAAAAAATAAATCTTTTTTAATATTCTTCTTTGGATATTTGTTTATTGCAATTAGTTGGGGCATGGGAAGTTCTTTGCAGATATATATGAACACATATTTCTGGGAATTTAAATCAATTATGCTAGCTTCATATTTAGGCATATATGTTCTATCAACATTAAGCGCGTACTTAATAGTTCCTAGATTAGTTCAAATAATTGAAAAAAAAACTATTTTATTAATTGCGATTTCTTTTGCAGCTTTAATACCCCCAATACCCATAATTTTGTTTATTAATAACTTACTTCCAGATACAGGCACTTGGAATCTTTTTTACGCAACAATTCCATTTGTATATGTTGCAAATACTTGTTTATCCTCAAGTGCGATTATAAGAGAATCAATGTTGGGTGATATAAGTGATGAAGTTGAATTAGAAAGTGGTATAGGTCAGCAAGGATTAATGTTTGCTTCAAGCTCTTTGATTGGTAAATTGAATACGGGTTTAGGAATTTTAATGGCCGGCATTACCTTAGAATTTATAAATTTTCCTCAGGGAACTGATGTCACACCTTCTGCAGAAAATATATTCAATCTTGCAATGGTTCAAGGTCCATTAGTTGCAATTTTAATGATTATTCCATTTGGAATATTTTCATTATATAAGATAGATAGATATAGACATCAACAAATTCTTGCTAAACTAAATCACTAAAACATTAATTTTATTAATTATGAAAGCAGCACATGTAATCACGTTATTTCTTTGGGCATTTGGGATAGTGAATCTTTTTGAACCATTCAACGGATGGTTATTTTATTTGGCTTCAGGGATATTCTACTTGCTTCTTATTGCGCATTTGGTTGAATGTGTTGTCTACAGAAATAAAATTCTTAATTCTAATGATTCTCCATTTGTTGCATTTTCTATGACCCTTTTGTTTGGTGTTATATACCTTAGCTCAATAAAAGACTCTTAATTTTGGAAGTTTTAGATGGGGGAGATAAAATCCCTAAAGGGTCAATGGGTGTATGGAAACTCGCGTGGCCTTCAATTCTTACAAATCTTTTCTATGCTACTAGCTCAATCGTTGCAATTAAAGTAGTTGGAGGTCTTGGACCTGATGCAATTGCTGCAGCAGTAACAGGCCAAAGAGTTACATTTATTCTGCAAGCTATTTTAACCGGAGTTTTAGCTGGATCAACAGCATTAATTGCGAGACATTGGGGCGCAAAAGATAAGTTAGAGGCAGGAATTTTTTTTACTAGAACTGTTCAATTGGTAATTTTTTTATCTATTATTTCTGCATTTTTAATCTGGCAATTTGCTGAACCACTCGTAAGATTTTTCGGCCTAAAAAATCAAGCTCTAATTTACTCCTCAGATTATTTAAAAGCTATTGCACCTTTTTATATAGCATTTGGATGTGGAATGGCATTAATTACTGCATTGAGAGCTGTTGGAGATGTAAAGACACCTTTGTTTATTGGTGTGATTATGAATTTATTTGCTATTTTTTTTATGTTAGTTTTCGTGAATGGATGGCTTGGTTTTCCTGAATATGGTGTGATTGGCGCAGCTCTTGGAAATGGTCTTTCATTTGTTATAGGAGCGCTATTATTAATAGTATTTTGGTTATCAAATCAATTATCTGTTAGATATTCAACAATCTTTGATCTAGATTTAGATCGAGTGAAAGAAATTTTTAAAGTGGGTTTGCCAGCAGCACTTGAACAAGTTATTTTTCAAATTGGTATTACAGCTTTTCTTATTTTAGTTGCATTCTATGGAACAGAAGCCTACGCAGCTTACGGAATTGGAGTTCAAATTTTATCTTTTTCATTTGTTATAGGATTTGGTTTTTCTATAGCTGGAGCTACATTGGTTGGACAGCACCTCGGTGCTAAAAATAAAAATCAAGCAAAAAGAGCTGGATGGGGAGCAATGAGACTCTCTATAGTTTCTATGACATTTTTTGGAGTTATTATTGCTACATTTGCTGAGCCGTTGGCAAGATTTATGATTGATAATGATGAAGTAGTAAGATTAACTGTAATATTTATATGGTTGCTAGGATCAATGCAGCCACTAATGGCAATAGAATTTTCACTTGGTGGAGCACTTAGAGGCGCAGGCGACACTAAAACCCCCCTAGCAATTACATTAACGTGTTTACTTTTTATAAGAGTATTTCTTGCGGTAATTTTCTTTTTACTAGATGCTAGCATAGAAATAATTTTCTCAACCCTCCTTGCTGACTACATAGTAAAAGGTTTTTTATATGTTTCTAGATTTAGATCTGATAAGTGGATGAATGTATTAAAGATTAAGGAAGTTGATCAGCAACCTTAATAAAAACTTCATTCACTCTTTTCCAAAGCTTATTTTCATTTGCATTAGTTTTGTGTGATTGAAGGTTGTTAATAAACTTAATTAATAGATTTTTAACATCATCTTTTGAGATGCTTGTCCCTGAAAATTTATTTTGTAACATCTCTAAGGCTATCTTTTGCTTGAGAGCTTGATTAGACTTTGGCGGATCTATTTGTGCAATAAGCTCAAGCTTAACTACACTTTCAAGTAAAGCATCTTCATCTCCATTATAAAGAGGGGACTTTAATACCTTTAAAATATCTTTATTAATAATTTCATTTTGCGCATCTCCTTTCTCAAGATTATTAAGAATATTTTTATATGCTTCTATTTTATCTTCGAGAATTATTGAAATTTGTTTTTTTTCGAATGCTCTAACTTCTTTCTGAAGTTTAATAAATTCTGGAGACTTTCTAACTTTAGCAATATCTTTAATTTGACTTTTAATTTTATTAACCTTGCTGTTATCTTCCCTGAGCTCATTTGATAAATTTTTAATAAGAGCAAGCTCATCATTTGCTGCTGCTTTTTCTTCAACAAAAAACTTATCAGCAGCTTCGTTTAGTTTTTTCCATAAAAGAGGCTCATTTTTTTTCCCACTTGGACCTGTTTCTTGATATTCACGTTTAATTTTTTTAAATTTTTGTATGCACACCTGATTATCATCATCACTAATTAATTCCACTTTTTTTATTAGGGACTCTTTGATCTTATAATTTTTATTTTCTTGATCTTTGATAGCATCATTGATTGGCTCTCTAGAAAGGTGAAATTCGGATTTTAATTTTGAGAAGTCTTCATCGAGCACTGGAGCAAATTTTTGCCATGACTGAAAAGTTTTACTTAAGTATTTAGTCATATCAATTAATCCAGGCCATTTTCCAGAATACTTGTTAGTATATTGATTAATATCTTCTATTATTTTCATTCTCTCCATAGCATTAGAGATTTTAATAGCTTTTAATTCCTCATAATATTGTGCGCATGGCTCCCATGCTTTATCTGTAAGCTTTTTAAAGCTCATCCATTGATCGCGACTTGCTGGTTTGGAAGTCTGATCTAATAACTGCCATCTTGTTTGTAAACTATGAATTTCGTTAGCTTGCTTTTTGGGATTTTCTAAAGGTTTAGAGATTAATTTTTCAATCTCTTCAATAATTTCATTTCTTTTTGGATTTGTCGCAAATGAAGAGATTTCATTAAAGTATCTAGATTGAGCAGACATAAAATTAAATCTATGTCTCAATTTATTCGAAACTTTTCCCTCCGCTTTTATTAATCTTGAAACTTCGCTAACAATTTTTTGTGCTAATTTTATTTGACCAGCTTCAAAATGTTTTTCAGCTTTGTCTAGTGAGTTAAATAAAGTTTTGTGAGTTTCCACAATAGTTAATTTTGATGTTTATAATTATCTTAAATGAAGAAAAGAATTTTAACAGGTATTACAACAACTGGTACTCCTCATATCGGAAATTATTTAGGCGCTATTAAGCCTGCGCTTGATTTAGTAGAGCCAGATAATGATTCATATTTTTTTCTTGCAGATTATCATGCTTTGATAAAACAAAATAATCCTGACGAAATTGAGAAAAGCGTTAAAAATGTTGCTCTAGCTTGGCTTTCATCAGGCTTAGATCCTGAGATTTCTAATTTTTATAGGCAGTCTGATATTCCAGAAGTTCATGAATTAACATGGATTTTAAATTGTAGTGCATCCAAAGGACTGCTAAATAGGGCTCATGCCTATAAATCAATGACGGCTGAAAATACTCAAGCTGGAAATGATGAGGATAAAGCTATTAATATGGGGTTATTTTCATATCCAGTATTGATGGCATCAGATATTTTGATATTTAATGCAACACATGTACCTGTTGGACCTGATCAAGCTCAGCATATGGAAATGACTCGAGATATAGCTGGTACTTTTAATCATTCATATTCAAATTTATTAGTGTTACCAGAGGCCATTATTCAGAATGAAGTATCAGTTCCAGGAATTGATGGAAGAAAAATGAGTAAATCTTATAACAATATTGTTCCATTTCTATCATCAGAAAAAGATTTAGAGAAATCTATCTCAAAAATTATTACAAATTCATTAGAGCCTGGTCAGGCAAAAGATACAAAAGACTGCACTCTTTTTCAGCTATATTCATTTTTTGCTACCACTGATGAAATTAACGAAATGAATCAAGCATACAAGGATGGAATTGGATGGGGTGATGCTAAGAAAAAACTATTTTCAATTATTAATTCTGAAATATCTCCTATTAGAGAAAAATATTTTGAATTAAATAATAAACCAAATTTATTAAATGACTTATTCTCTGAAGGGGCACGAAAAGTTCGTCCTCAAGCGCAAGAACTTATTGGAAGATTACGTGAGGCCTTGGGCATAAATAAAATTGTATAAACCTTCATTTTGGCTCAAATTTGGTTTATTTTCAGTTGGCCTTGGTCAATCCTTTGCATTTGTCTTAGTGCCACCATTAGCTAGAGATTTAGGTTTATCAGTTGTTGAAACATCATTAATTTTTTCTATCTCAGCAGTAGCATGGGCTGTAACTAGTTCTTCGTGGGGGAGAATATCTGATAAATATGGCAGAAGAAATATTGCTGTCATAGGTTTAATTGGCTATTCAGTTTCAATCATTGCTTTAATTACTCCGCTTTTTCTTGTTGAAAGAAATTTATTAGATTTTGTTTTCCTTTTACCTTTATTAATATTTGGTAGGTTAATAAATGGACTTATTGGCTCAGCTACAAGGCCTGCTGCTTTTGCATATATTGCAGATATTTCAGAGAGAACTAAACGAACAAAGAAATTTGCAAGGCTTGAATCGAGCTTTTTAGTTGGGACGATAATTGGTCCTATGATAGGCGGATTTCTTTTTTTATATTCAAAACCTTTACCATTCTATATTTTTGCAACATGTGGGTTTATTTCCGCTTTAGGAATTTTCTATACATTTCCTAAAACAACTTTATTAAAAGAGAAAGCCGAGGATATGCTTTCTAAGCTATCATTTAAAGATAAAAGTGTTTGGCCGTTTCTATTTATCGCTGCGCTTTCATCACTTTGTCAAGCATCACTATTGCAGTCAATTGGATTTTTTATAACAGATGTTTTTTCTAACGAAAAAGATCTACCATTAGTAATTAGCTTAACATTTGTTGTGCTTTCATTATCAACAGTTGTAAGCCAATATATATTTACTGATATAAAACCAATTAGTAATGATAAATTACTGACTTACGGGACTTTTCTTACATTGGTATCATACACTATGGCCGCATTCTCTACTTCAATAGCATTATTTTACTTAGCTATGATGATTAATGGTTTAGGCGCAGGCATGTTTAGACCTGCAAACGCATCTTCTTTATCGCTCGCTCAAAGTCCCAATAATCAGGGTAAGGCTGCTGGTTATTTGGGTTCAGTTATGCCAATTGGCCATGTGCTTACGCCAATTATTGCTATGCCAATATACCAACTTAGTCCTGAGTATTTATATTTTTTTAGTGCTTTCCTATGTTTTGTATCTTTATTATTTATAATATTGCATCCGAGACTAAAAAATCATGAACAAGCCAGCACTATTATTAATTAACTTAGGGACTCCTGACTCTCCATCATATTTTGATGTATTTAAATACCTCAGAGAATTTCTTATGGATGGAAGAGTTATCGATATTCCTTCCTTTTTTAGATTTATTTTAGTGACTCTTATTATTTGTCCAATAAGATCATTTGCATCAAGTAAAATATATAAAGAATTATGGGATCTTTCAGGTGGCGTTTCTCCCTTGCTTAAAAATACTGAGGAGTTAACTAAAAAATTAAATTCAAACCAAAATAAATACAATGTTCATTTTGCAATGCGCTATCAAAAACCAAGTATTAAAAAAACTTTGGAAGCAATTAAAAAAACAAACCCTTCTGAACTCATAGTCCTTCCGTTATTTCCCCACTATGCTTCAGCTACCACTGGCAGTGTTTTTCAAGAGCTTACTAAAAAGATCTCAAAAGAATGGGTTATTCCTTCTGTTAGATTCATATCACAATACTATGATCATCCTTCATTTATAAATGCATGGGTTGTAGCTGCAAATAATTTTAACCACCAAGACTATGATAAAGTTGTTTTTAGCTATCACGGCCTACCAAACTCTCAGGTAAATAAAGTTTATGCTGATAATCAATGTGATGGAAAAAATTGTGAGCATGAAGTTAATGAGGAGAACTATTATTGTTATAAATCTGCAGTTTATGAAACTTCAAAGCTGATCGCAGAAAAGATATCTCTTCCCAGAGACAAATATGAGGTTACTTTTCAATCTAGATTAACAAATAATTGGTTAGAGCCTTTTTCTGATGATGTTTTAAAAAGTTATCCTGAGAAAGGTATAAAGAAAGTTCTTGTATTTTCTCCAGCTTTTACAGCTGATTGCTTAGAAACTGTTATTGAAATTGGTGATGAATACAAAGAACTTTTTATAAATGCAGGTGGCCAAATTCTTGATTATGTACCTTCATTAAATTTTTCAGATGCTTGGGTTCAAGCTATCATAGACATTGTTGATAAAAAATAAGGATTGTTATGTTTAAAGATGATTTATTAAAAGGAAAGAAAATTTTAGTAACCGGTGGCGGAACAGGTCTGGGAAAAGAGATGTCTGAGCATTATATTCAACATGGAGCTGAGGTTGTAATTTGTGGAAGACGAGAGAGTGTTCTTGCAGATACGGCTGCAGAATTTAAAGATAAATATGATGCTAGTGTAAGGTTTCAACCCTTGGATATCCGTTCACCCCAGGATGTTGAAGATTTTGTTGAGACTATCTTCCAAGAAGGTCCACTTCATGGTTTAGTTAATAATGCAGCTGGTAATTTTATATCACCAACCAAGGATTTATCGGCAAGAGGTTTTGATGCAATTGCAAATATTGTTTTTCATGGCACATTTTATGTAACTAATGCTGTTGGTAAAAAATGGCTTGAACAAAATATCAAAGGTTCAATTATTTCTATTCTTGCAACCTGGGTTTGGACAGGCTCTCCCTATGTTGTACCCTCTGCAATGTCAAAATCAGCTTTACATACAATGACTAAATCTCTTGCTGTTGAATGGGGTCCTTATGGAATTAGGATAAATGCTATCGCTCCTGGTCCATTCCCAACAGAAGGTGCTTGGGCACGATTAAGTCCCGAAGGTGCTCTTGAGGATTCAGGTTCAATGAGCACAATTCCAATGGGTAGAGTTGGAGAAATGAGCGAATTACAAAATTTGGCCACTTTTTTAATGGCAGATGGCTGTGAATATCTTACAGGACAAACTATTGCATTAGATGGTGCTCAGTATCTCTCAGGCGGAGGCACTTTTTCGCAGCTTTCAAAAATGTCTGAGGATGACTGGTCTCAAATTAGAAGCATGATTAAAAAAACAAATGATTCAGATAAAGCAAAAAGATCGACATAACAAATCATATTTTGAATTGTTAGGCTAAAATAACTTAAAGAGGTAAATATGGAACATCAACAAATGAAAGAAATTTTAAGCAAACAAAAAGCTTTTTTTATTAAAAATGGACCCCCATCCTATGAATTGAGAATTGATAGGTTGGATAGAATGAAGTCATTGATAATGGAAAATCGCTATAAAATTGTAGATGCGTTGAATGAAGACTTTGGTGTTAGATCTAAGAATCAGTCTATGGCTACAGATGTTTATACAATTGTTCCAAGCATTGAATATGCTAAGAAGAATCTAAAAAAGTGGATGGCTGGCTCAAAAAGAAAAGCCAATTTTCCACTTGGATTTCTAGGAGCTAAAGCTTCTGTAGACTATGAACCTCTTGGCACAGTTGGGATGATTTCTCCATGGAATTTTCCGGTCTTTTTAACTTTCTCACCTGCTGCATCAATTTTTGCTGCTGGAAATCAGATTATGCATAAGCCAAGTGAGTATACAGAGCAGACATCGGCTTTGTTAAAAGAATTATGTGACACTGCTTTTGATGAAGAAGAGTTTGCAACAATTCTTGGAGGTCCTGATGTAGGTGCATCCTTTACACAACAAAAGTTTGACCACCTTTTATATACAGGCAGTGGCGCGGTAGCAAAACATATTATGAAAGCTGCTTCTGAAAATTTAGTTCCAGTTACACTTGAACTTGGGGGCAAATCTCCTGTCATAGTCAGTAATTCTGCTGATAGTGCAATTGCTGCAAAAAGAATTATGCTCGGTAAAACAATGAATGCTGGTCAAATTTGTCTAGCTCCAGACTATGTTATGGTTCATTCAGATAAAAAAGACGAACTGGTTTCTGGCATGAAAGAAGCTGTTGCAGAGTTTTATCCTGATCTAAAACATAATGATGATTACACCTCAATTATTAATGAAAAACATTATGATCGATTGCAGGGTCTTCTTAGTGACGCAAAGGAGAAGGGCGCTGATATTGATGAGATTAATCCTGCTAATGAGGATTTTTCTCAGCAAGAGGCATTCAAAATTCCACCAACGCTGGTTATGAATCCTACTGATGATATGGAAATCATGAAGGAAGAAATTTTTGGTCCATTACTGCCTGTCAAAGAGTTTTCTGAGGTGGATGAGACTATTTCTTATGTTAACGCTAATGATAAACCCTTAGGATTATATTATTTTGGGTCTAATAAAAATGAAGAGGACCGAGTTTTATCCAGGACTTCTTCAGGAGGCGTAACTATTAATGATGTTTTAGGTCATATTCAGCAAGAAGATCTTCCGTTTGGTGGTGTAGGGCCTTCAGGAATTGGGAGCTATCATGGGGAAGAGGGTTTCAAGACTTTTAGCAATGCAAAAGCAGTCTATAAACAAATTGGCTCTCGGTTTGACAAGCTTTTATCTGCAATTCGTCCTCCATATAAAGGCAATATCGAAAAGGTGTTAAAACAAATCACCTAGTATCTATGAACACATTGCCTATTTACTTGGGCTACAAGTACTTTAGATCTAAAAAAGGTGCTTTCGCGTCTTTTACTTCATTAATGGCAATTGCAGGATTATCTTTGGGGGTTGCAGCTCTAGTTATAGTTTTGTCAGTTATGAATGGATTCGAAAAGGAATTACAAACAAGAGTGCTCGGAGTAGTCCCTCAATTAGTTATTCGTTCCGATAATAATATTGATAACTATGATCAATTAATCAGTGATATAAGTAATTCAGCCGATGTCATAGGGGTTAGTCCTTATATTGAAACCCAAGGTTTAATGAGTGCAAAAAATAGATCGAGAGGGATTTTTTTAACCGGCATAAAACCAGAAATTGAATCAAATATGTCAATTCTTCCAGAGTTTTTAATTGATGGATCTATGAAGAGTCTTACTTCTAAAAATGGAATCATTATAGGCGCTTGGTTGTCGAGATATTTAGGAGTAGGCGTTGGTGAGACTGTAAGTATCACAACAACAAACCTTCGTTCATCTATTTTAGGAACATTTCCAAGAACTATTACTTTAGAGGTAACGGGTATATTTGAGCTCAAAGCGGAGCTAGATCAGTCTCTTGTTTTAATTCACCATGATTTAGCAGCAAATATTATTAACCTTGAACCAAAATCAACGCAAGGAATCAGAGTAAAAACTAATGATTTGTTCGCAGCAAATTCAATTGGCTTTCAATTATTAACTCAATCTATCTTTGACAATAACGATTATTACTTTACATCATGGCAGCAGACTCATGGAACATTATTTCAAGCTATTAAATTAGAAAAAAGATTAATTAGTTTGATGCTTTTTTTAATTATTACAGTTGCTGCCTTCAATATCTTGTCTACTATTGTTATGACAGTTAAGACAAAAGAAAAAGAAATTGCAATTTTAAAAACTATGGGTTGTTCAAAATATCAATTAACTTTAATTTTTATTAATTTAGGTTTCATAATTGCTTTTACGGGAATATTACTCGGTTTAATAATTGGTCTAATAGTTACACCGAACATTGATGAGCTTATTAATTTTATTGAAAATTTTAGCAATAGAAGCTTGATGGATAGTTATTTTATTAATTATTTTCCTTATGAATTTAGACTGACCCAGCTTGTATATATATGTTTATCTGTTTTGGCAATGAGTTTGATTTTCTCTTATTTTCCAGCTGCAAGAGCAGCTAAATTAAAACCTGTAACAATTCTGCGCCATGAATAAGCTTGTAGCAACAGATATTTTCAAGGCTTTTAAGACTGGAGCTTACCATGCTCAAGTTTTGTCTGATATATCAATTGATATCATTCAAGGGGAGACAATTGGAATTATTGGATCGTCAGGAAGTGGCAAAACAACTCTTCTTCAAATACTTGCTGGGTTAGAATTTCCAGATAGTGGCGAAATTTTTTTTAATGACATTAATTTGTCAATAAATAATGCTAAGCAATTTAGTATTATGAGAAATAAATTATTTGGTTATACCTATCAATTTCACTACTTGCTAGATGATCTTACTGTTTTTGAAAACTGTAATCTTGTTTTTCAGATATCAAATAGTAAAGATATCAATAAAAACTCAAAAAAAATATTTGAAACTCTGCATGAACTTGGTATAGATAAATTACAAAATAATTATCCCTACATGCTATCAGGTGGAGAAAGACAGCGTGTTGCTATTGCAAGAGCTATTGTTCATGAGCCTATGTTTATATTAATGGATGAACCAACAGGTAATTTGGATCATGAAAATGCAGATGTAATTCAAGATTTAACAATAAAATTAGCGAAAGATCATAATATAGGTATTATGGTTGCAACTCATGATTTAAATTATGCTCAAAAACTGGATAAAGTATTTCGTATAGAGAATGGGGGCTTAGTGTCAAAATAAGATGAATAATGTATTAATATCTGGGGGATGGTTTGTATGGCCTTTGCTTGTGTGTTCAATTCTGCTTATTTCCATTGTTTTAGAAAGACTTTGGTTTTTGCAAAGAAGGTTAGTTGCCCCAAAGGGTTTGCTTAGACAGGTTAAAAATCTTATCGAGAAGGACTCATTTCATCTTCAAAATCAGCAAGATATTTCTATTACATCTCATCTTGGAGACTTACTTCAGCATTGTCATCAATACAAATCATATCCAAGGGAATTTGTTGAAGTAAAGGCTGAAGAAAAAGCTTCTGAAATTAAAATACTACTTGAACGAAATCTATCAATGTTGAGCACTATTGCAAGCATCAGTCCTTTATTAGGGCTTTTAGGTACTGTGGTAGGTATGATTAAAGTATTTAGTAATATTGATATTAACGGTTCTGCAAACACAGATTTACTAGCAGTTGGTATATCAGAGGCATTAATTACTACTGCGTTTGGACTTATCATTGCTGTTCCAGCAATAATATTTTATAGATATTTCGATCAAAAGACTTTGATTTTAATGTCAATATTGCAATCAAATACATCTATTTTTCTAGACTTTTTGTATAAAAAATGAAGTTTTACAATAACAAAGACAGAGCATTATCCATTGAAATTACCCCATTGATTGATATTGTTTTTTTACTTGTAATTTTTTTTGTTGTTACATCAAAAATTGAAACCAACCAATATCTCACCCTAGATTTACCTAAAACTGAATCTTTTGCATCTACAGTATTAAACAATACACAAAACATCATATTGCTAGATTCAGGTAAACTCATTGTAAATGACCAAGAATTTTCTATGACGGAGATTGATCTATTAATAGCTGGTGTTAATGCAAGTTTTTCTAAATCCGAGGTTGTAATTCTTTCAATCGAGAGTAAAGCCTATCACGAATGGGTGATCGCGTTGATGGATGCCCTGCAGCAACTCGGATTTCAAAACCTGCAGATTAAAACTTATAATGATTAGCTATGAGCCCCTTAAAAAGATTATTCTCATATACTTTAAGATTTAAATTTTCATTTTTTTTAAGTATTTTAGGTTTTATTCTTTTTGCATCTGCTGATATTGCAGCTGTTGAATGGATAAGAAGAATTATTGAATTTATTAATTCCGATCAACAAGATTTTAGCATTTATCTTGTTTTAGCATTAATTTTTATCGCTGCTGGAAGGGGCTTAGGTTTCTTTGTTGGTAATTATTTCATGTCAAGAGTAGGTTTTGGAATTGTGCATGATTTAAGATCTGAGCTTTTTTCAAAATTAATTAATCTTCCAAAAACTTATTTTGACCAAAATCAGTCTGGTCAACTTATTAATAGAATTACTTTTACGACTACTCAAGTTTCTGGAGCTGCATCAAATGCAATTAAGACTCTTGTAAGGGAAGGATTTCTTCTTGTTGGATTGTTAGTATATATGCTCACATTAAATTGGAAGCTTACCTTGCTTTTGTTAATTACAACCCCTTTTATAGCATTGATTGTTTATGTAGCAGGACGAAGGCTGAGAAAATTAGCTAAGACTATTCAAACTGCTATGGGTGATGTAACTCATGTTGCATCTGAGGCTGTCGATGGGAATCTTGAGATCAAATCATTTAATGCAGAAAAATATGAAAAAGATAGATTTTTTGATGCCAATGCCTCTAATAAAAATCAAAATTTAAAATTAGAAGCTACAAGTAATCTTGCTACTCCGATTATTCAACTTTTAGTCTCAATCTCCTTATCAATAGTGGCTTATTTTGCTTTAGGCTCTCAATTAGGTATAGAGTTGAAAGCAGAAGATTTTGTTGCATTTATAACTGCTGCTGGATTAATGGCTAAACCAATTAGGCAGCTCTCAAATATTAATGCAGTTATACAAAAAGGTTTAGCAGCAGCATTAGAGATATTTGATCAATTAGATGAAAAAGATGAAGAAGATTCAGGCAAAGTTGATTCAAGTATCCTTGGAAATATTAAATTCTCAGATGTCAGTTTTTCATATAACTCTAAGGAATTTGTTCTGAGCAATTTAAATTTTGAAATTTCTCAGAATGAAACTGTTGCCATTGTAGGAAAGTCAGGATCTGGAAAATCAACTATCGCAAGTCTAATATCTAGGTTTTACTCTAATTACTCAGGCGATATCTCTATAGATGGCATTAGTATTCATGATTAT
Organism: uncultured SAR86 cluster bacterium; assembly: GCA_902599315.1. GTDB lineage: Bacteria > Pseudomonadota > Gammaproteobacteria > Magnimaribacterales > D2472 > D2472. Next base: position 133,256 of record CACKEY010000003.1, read on the forward strand.
AAGCTATCACATCTTCGTCGATGTATTTCAATCGTTAACCAATCTCCAACATTATTTAATGATACCATCGAAAAAAATATTGCTTACGGAGAAAGTGATATTGATCAAGATAAATTAATTGAAGCTGCTGAAATTTCAGGTTGCAATGAATTCATTTCTAAACTTCCTGAGGGTTATAAATCTGAAATTGGCGATGATGGTGTTCTTCTCTCTGGTGGTCAACGTCAACGAATAGCCATAGCAAGAGCATTCTACAAAGATTCGCCTATTATCATTTTGGATGAGGCAACATCTGCTTTAGATAATGAATCTGAATTAATAGTTCAAGAAGCAATTGAAAAGTTAATAAATAACAGGACTACCATTGTAATAGCTCACAGACTTTCTACCATTGAAAATGCTGACAAAATTTTAGTGCTTGATCAAGGTTCAGTGGCTGAATCAGGCACTCACTCAATATTGTTAGATCAAGATGGAATCTACAAAAGTTTGTACCAAAATAAATTTAATGATTCGGGTGACATAGATAAATCTTCAAGAGGAATTGTAAGGCAGGAGCACCTTCCAACCTTTACAGAAGAACCTGTAGAGCAGGGATATTTAATTGATGCATGGTATAGAAAAAGTTTTTGGCTTTATCTCTTAACACCTTTAACTTTTTTATTTACTTCTTTTGTAAAATTCCGAAAAAAATCATACATAAAAAACTCAAAAAAGGTTTGGAATTCTCCTGTTCCAATAATTGTTGTTGGAAATATTTCAATGGGCGGCACTGGAAAAACTCCATTGGTAAAGTTTATTGCTTCTGAATTATCTAATCGTGGTTATAAACCAGGATTGGTAAGTAGAGGCTATGGCGGAAAATTTTCAACAACACTTGAGGTTACCAATGATAGTACACATAAAGAAACTGGAGATGAGGCTCAGATTTTAGCCAAATTAAACCTACCATTTTTTCTTGATAAGAATAGATCAAGGGCTGCAAAAAAACTTCAAGAAAATTATGATATTGATGTCATAATCTCAGACGATGGACTTCAGCATTATGCCATGGGGAGAGATATTGAGATTGCTGTTATTGACGGAGTCAGAAGACTTGGTAATGGTTTTGCATTCCCAGCAGGCCCATTAAGAGAACCAAAATCAAGATTGAATGAAGTTGATTTTATTGTTAATAATGGTGGTCCCACAGAAGGGGATGAGATTCTAATGACACTAAGTCCCACTAAATTTGTTCATTTAAATTCTGGTAAAGAATATTCTGTTGATAAGTGGCCGATGCATAATCAGGTTCATGCTATTGCTGGAATTGGAAATCCTAATAGATTTTTTGATTTACTATTAAGGCTAGGATTTGAATTTGATAAAAATCCATTTCCAGATCATCATAAATTCAGCAAAAGAGATTTATATTACCTCGATCATCTGCCAATCCTTATGACTGAAAAAGATGCAGCTAAATGCAAGCATTTTAAAAACTCTAAGATTTGGTATTTAAGCATTGAGTCTAAAATAGAGCCTCAGTTTATTGATACGTTAGTGGAAAAATTGAATGATAGATAAAGATGTTCTCGAACTAATGGGATGTATTAGATGTAAATCTAAATTAATTGATAAGGAAAAGTATCTTGAATGTTCTAAATGCAAGATTGGTTACCCAATTGAAGAAGACATACCAAGAATGCTTGAAGAAAGAATATTTACTTTGAATGACTAATCGTTTTGTAATTATTGTTCCAGCTAGAGCTGCTTCAACTCGTCTACCAAATAAACCTATGATCTCAATAAATGGTCGATCACTTATTTCGCGAATCATTGATTTAGCTCATTCATCAAATGCAATAAATACATATATAGCAACAGATAATATTGAGATAAAAAGTCATGTAGAATCTCTTGGTGCTAATGTTGTAATGACTTCAGAGGATCATGCATCTGGTACGGATAGGATTGCTGAAGCAGCAAAAAAAATAGATCTCCCTATGAATACTCCAATCTTAAATTTACAAGGTGATGAACCCTTTATGCCTTTACAAATTATCAATAAATTACCAATGCTTGTAAGTAAAGATGCCCCCATATCAACAGCATGCATTGGCTTTAATGAAAAAATGGATATTAAAAATCCAAATGAAGTTAAAGTTGTAAGATCAAAATCAAAAAAAGCTATTTATTTTTCTCGTTCAGTTATACCTAACTCTTTCTCTTTTGATTATAAAAATTATTTTAAGCATTTAGGAATATATGCTTATACCAATCAAACACTTCAAGAGCTAAGTAAATTAGATCAAACTGCAAATGAAAAAACAGAAAGATTGGAACAATTAAGATTCTTAGATAACGGGTTTAATATATTTGTCGAAGATTTTGATTACGATACTCCTATTGGAATTGATACTCCAGAAGATTTAGAAGCAGCGATAACTTTTGCCAAAAAGAATGACAAATGATGTTATCTAATTCTTTTGGCTTGCAGGCTAATGCAAAAAATTTTATCAGTATAAATTCCTTAGATGATTTATCAAAAATAGAAAATTTACATGATAAAAAACTTTTGATCCTTGGAGCTGGCACAAATGTAATTCTTGATGATTATTTTGATGGAACTGTTATTAAGGTTCAATTAACAGAAATAGAAATTCATGAAGATTGTATTTCAGTTGGTGGAGGTGTTGATTGGGCTGAATTAATAGAATATTGTTTAACAAATCAACTATATGGAATAGAAAACCTGACTCATATCCCCGGATCTGTAGGTGCTGCACCTGTGCAAAATATCGGTGCTTATGGAGTTGAAATAAGCTCATTCATTGAAAGCGTTGAATGTTTTAATTTAAGCACAAGAAAAGTTGAAAAGTTGAATAATGATCAGTGTAAATTTTCATATCGTCATTCAATTTTTAAATTAAAAAATTACATTATTTTAAAAGTAAATTTTATATTTAATAAATCTTTTGATCCTAACTTAAGCTACCCAGCATTAAGTGATTTTCTAAAAGATAACTCAATTGATGCATCCTCTATAACACCTCGAATGCTTTCTGAGTCGGTAAAAGATATCAGAAATTCTAAATTACCCGATCCGAAGTTGCAGCCTAATGTAGGAAGTATCTTTAAAAATCCCATAGTAAGAACTAATCATTTTGATCATACTTTTTTGGATGGTCATAGGTGGGATCAAGACGGTGAATATACCAAGTTTAGCTCAGCCAGACTTATAGAGCTTATTGAATCTGACTTAATAATTCCTGATACTTTACGTTTTTACGAAAATCATTCTCTTGTGCTTATTAATAACGGCGGCGCATCTTTTAATGAAGTCATTAATTTACTTAATCAAATCAAATCTAAAATACTCAAAGAATTTAACATTGAACTAGAAATAGAACCTGAGATTATTTCTGTATGATGTTCTTTTCTGCAGCCTTGGCACATTTGTTAGCTGTTATGTCACCAGGTCCTGACACTGCTATTATTTTCCATCAATCATTCACTAAGGGTCGAAGAGCAAGTATTTTTACGGCTCTTGGCATTGGTTTTGGAATATTTGTTCATTGTTTTTTTGCTATCTCTGGAATTTCATTGTTAATTTATAGCAGTGATGAAGCAAAATTATTCATTAAAATTTTTGGTGGCTTGTATTTACTATATATAGGCCTAGGTTTTTTTATTTTTAAAAGCTCTTCAGATAGCAACGAACCAAAATCTTTATTACAGAACCCATTTCTTATTGGGTTAATTACTAACTTATTAAATGTTAAAGCGTTTTTATTTACTGTTTCCCTGTTCTCTTTAATAAATCTTGGCCCTAATTTTTTTGAAGCATTAATATATTTACTCTATTTTCCTATCGTGACGGCTGGATGGTTTTCATTTGTAAGTTTTGCACTTACTCACGATTCTTTTGGGAATGTCTTTAGTAAGCATTCTAATAACATACAGATTATTTCTTCTTTGTTTATTTTGGGTTTAGGAATATTATTATTGATTCAAACGTTTTATGGACTTCGCTAAACTTTTAAATTCAGTCAATTCAATTGAAGAGGAATTTCCTCCAGTGCATCTTTGGAACCCAGAATTATGCCAAGGTGTTGAGATGAAGATTGATAGGGAAGGGAATTGGTTTTACCAAGGATCCATCATAGATAGAAAAAAATTAAAAGTTTTGTTTTCTAGGATTTTAAAATTAGAGAATAGTAAATACTTCTTGGTCACACCTGTTGAAAAAGTAGCTGTTAAAGTTGATCTTGCTCCTTATATGATTGTTGATTATGAAGTTGATGATAGTAAAACAAAAATTATTTTAAAAACAAACTTAGATTTATCTATACCTTTAGATAAAGAACATCAATTGGAACTTAAGAAGATTGGAAATGAAAATATTCCATTTGTTTATGTCAGAGATGGGATAGAGGGCTTTATCTCTCGCTCTGTTTACTACTCTTTGATAGATATTGCTCTTAGCCAGGAAAATGATTCTTCAGATGAGCTAATATTAAAAAGTTTTAACTGTTTATTTAGCCTAGGCGAGGTTGCTTAAAACAAATTTAATTAGTGCTATTATCAATCCACTCATTGATATATTTTTCAAGAGTATCAAGGGGCAAGGCTCCTCTTTTTAAAATCTCGTGATGAAAGTCTTTAATATCAAAGTTATCTCCAAATGCTAATTCTGCATTTGCTTTTAGTTCCAATATTTTTAGTTGACCGATTTTGTATGCAAGTGCTTGACCAGGCCAATTAATGTATCTGTCAACTTCATTCAAAACATCTTGTTTTGTTTTAGCTGAATTATTAAGAAAATAATTTATAGCGTCCTGTCTGCTCCAATCAAAATAGTGCATTCCCGTATCAACGACAAGCCTTATTGCTCTCCACATGTCATAGGTAAGTTGACCAAATTTTGAGTATGGATCTTGATAAAGACCTAAATCATAACCAAGTCTCTCACTGTAAAGTCCCCAACCCTCAACATAAGCAGTTATGCCTCCATATTTTCTAAAATTTGGTAAATCTAATTCCATTGCCAACGCAATTTGCAAATGATGTCCAGGCATCGCTTCATGTACACTAAGAACTTCAATTTCATATTTAGGCCTCACTTCAGGTCGATAAAGATTTACAAAGTAATATCCTGCACGAGAACCATCTGCAGCTGGACGTTGATAATAAGCAGTTGTCGTATCGGGAGCACTTTCCATAGGAATAGGTTTTAGTCCATAAGGCATTGATGGAAGAACTTTAAATAGTTTTACTAATTCAGGATCAATTCTTTTTGATGTTGCTAGGTATGCTTCAAATAAATCCTCTGAAGTATCATAGTAAAACTTAGGATTAGAACGTAAATCATCTAAAAAAGCTTTAAACGAACCATCCCATTTAACTTCCTCTATTACCGCCTCCATTTCTTTTCTAATCCTATCAACTTCTGCTAATCCAATTTCATGAATCTTTAATGGAGTAAGATTAGTGGTGGTAAATTTCCTTGCCAAGAATTCATAATATTCTTTGCCATTTTTAATTTCTTTTATACCGATGGATGTTCTGCAAGCAGGTAAATAATCTTCTTTAAAAAATGTGTGAAGACGAGCATAAGCAGGAATCACTTTAGTTTTTATGACATCAAGGGCTTTTAATTGTATTTCCCTAGACGAATCTATCTCGTTATCTATGTTTTGAAAGACTCTATAGAAAGGGCTATCTTTTGGTTCAATAAAAACTTGCAATGCAATTTGTTTATAAACTTTTTCCATAAGAAATCTTGGCGGAACAATCCCTTGATCAATACCAATTCTTGCTTTTTCAATTGCATCATCAATTAACGTATTTATTTTTGAAAGTCTTTCAATCCAATCTAAAAAATTCTGTTTATTTCTAAGGGGAATTATGCTCGTTGTTTCGTGTTCTAATTGAATACCGCCCCTGTGACTAAATGGCATTAAAAATTTTTTAAATGTATGAGCTTCTATTGAATTTTCATATTGTTTTTTAAAAAGAAGATAATTAACTTGATTTTCTTCACTAAAATTTTTTGTCTCAAATTCTTCCAATTGACTTAACACTTGTAATTCAATCTGATGATTTGAATTAATTTTTTCAATTGAAGTATCCGACCAATTTGTATTGTTGGTAAGGTCTCCCATGCTAGAAGCATAGACTGGGTTATCAGCTATCATTCTTTCCCATTCTGAATTTAGCAGAGAATTAAATTGAGCCTGATGATTTTCTGTTGAACACCCTATTAGTAATATTAATAAAGTATAGGGTGTAATACATCTCATTACATATTTGGGTAATTAGGACCACCGGTACCTTCGGGGGTTACCCAAGTAATATTTTGAGATGGATCTTTAATATCGCATGTTTTGCAATGAACGCAATTTTGTCCGTTGATAACAAATTTTGGTTCATTATCTTTTTCTACAACTTCGTAAACACCAGCTGGACAATATCTTTGTGCAGGTTCGTCATATATAGGCAGATTCTGAAGTATTGGTATGGTTGAATCTTTAAGTGTTAGGTGACAAGGCTGATCTTCTTCGTGGTAAGTGTTGGAAAGAAATACAGAACTAAGCTTATCAAAACTGATTTTACCATCAGGCTTTGGATATTCTATTTTTGGCATATCAGCGGCAGGTTTCATGCAGGCATAGTCTGGAGTTGTATGTCTTAGAGTGAAAGGGAGTTTGCCTCTGAATATCAATTGATCTATTGCGTTGAAGGCAGCTCCAATTAGAGCACCAAACTTATGGAACATGGGTCCAAAGTTTCTTGATTTGTAGAGCTCTTCATAAATCCAACTTGATTTAACTAAATCATTGAATTGAAGATTGCTATCATTATCAATATTTTTAAAAATGGCTTCTGCAGCAAGCATTCCAGATTTCATAGCTGTATGAGAACCTTTAATTTTTGAGAAAATCAGTGTTCCAGCATTGTCGCCTACTAAAACACCACCCGGAAATTCCATGCTTGGTAGTGATTGAAGACCACCTTTAATAAGTGCTCTTGCTCCGTAAGTAACTCTTTCTCCTCCTTCTAGATAACGTCTGATTGATGGGTGAGTTTTCCAAGTTTGAAATTCATCATAAGGACTAAGATGAGGATTTTCATAATCCAGTGGAACGACGTATCCTAAATATACTTCGTTATTATCTGCATGATAGAGGTAAGATCCAGCGGGAGTATTTTTAGCACTAGGCCAGCCATTCGTGTGGATAACAAGACCTTCTTCGTGCACTTCATCCTTAATTTTCCAAATTTCTTTAAATCCAATTCCATAATGCTGCGGATCTTTATCTTTATCTAATTTAAATTTTGATATTAATTGTTTACCTAGATGACCTCTGCAGCCTTCACCAAATATTGTATATTTAGCTTTAATATCTATCCCTGCTTCGTATCCTGGTTTCTGTTCTCCGTTTAAACCAACACCCATATCTCCAGTTCTAACGCCAACAACTTTATCTCCTTCGTAGAGGATCTCACTTGCAGGAAAACCGGGAAATATTTCAACTCCCAAATCTTCTGCCTGGGTTGCAAGCCATCGACAAAGATTTGCAAGACTGGCTACATAATTTCCATGATTATTCATGGGTGGCATTACAAATGAAGGAATAGGGAAGCTGAATTTTTCAAACATAAACATTAACTTATCTTTTTTAACTGGAACGTTGAGAGGACAGTCTTTTTCTTTCCAATCTGGAATAAGTTCATTTAAAGCTGTCGGTTGAAATACATTTCCTGAAAGTATATGAGCGCCTATTTCAGAGCCTTTTTCAAGAAGACATATTTCTAGGGATTTATCATTTTCTTTCGCTAGCTGAGCAAGTTTAATGGCAGCGCTTAGGCCAGATGGACCTCCGCCAACGATGACGACATCGTATTCCATAACTTCTCTTTCCATAGATTACTCCCTCTTTTTTTAGTGGTAAAAAAACATTACAATTATATCCATATAAATCATGTAATTAATGATATTATATCAAAAATTAATAATAAATTATAACTATTCAAAATAATATCAGATTAAAAGAGCCCCATCTATGAAAATTTTAGTTCCAATCAAGCGTGTAGTAGATTATAACGTGAAAGTAAGACCCTTAGGTGATCAATCTGATGTAGATCTTAATAATGTCAAAATGGCGATGAATCCATTTTGTGAAATTGCTGTTGAAGAAGCTGTTAGACTCAAAGAGGCAGGAACTGCAACTGAAGTTGTGGCTGTGACTGTTGGTAAATCAGACTCTCAGGAACAGCTTAGAACTGCATTAGCTCTGGGAGCTGATAGAGCTATATTAGCAGAAACAGACTCACTTTTAGAACCTTTAGCTATTGCGAAAGTTCTTTCAAAGGTTATAGAAGAAGAATCTCCGAAATTAGTCATTTTAGGTAAACAGGCGATTGATGGAGATAACAATCAAACTGGTCAAATGCTTGCTGCTATGTTGAATTATTCCCAAGCAACATTCGCATCCGAAGTCATAATTGATGAAGATTCTGCATCCGTAACTCGAGAAATAGATGGCGGTCTTCAAACAATCAAGGTCTCTCTTCCAGCTATCATTACAACCGACTTAAGACTTAATGAGCCGAGATATGCATCTCTGCCAAATATTATGAAAGCTAAGAAGAAAGAATTGGATGTCAAACCAATTGAAGAAATGGGAGTAGATATAAACAATAGAATGGAATTGTTGTCCGTTGAACTCCCTGCATCTAGGCAAGAGGGTATTAAAGTTGAATCAGTTGAAGACTTAGTTAGTAAATTAAAAGAAGAAGCAAAGGTGATTTCATGAGTATATTAGTTATAGCAGAACACGATAACGCAAATTTAAAGCCTGCAACCTTAAATACCGTTGCTGCGGCTAAAGAATTGAATGGTGAAGTACACCTTCTTATTTCTGGCAATTCCTGTCAAAGTGTTGCTGATGAAGCAAGCGGAGTTGAAGGTATTTCCAAGATTCTTATCTCTGACAATGCTGCTTATGAAAATCATTTAGCTGAAAGTACAGCTAATCTAATTAAATCAGTTGCTAGCAATTATTCTCACATACTTGCAGCAGCAACAACATTTGGAAAAAATGTTTTACCGAGACTCAGCGCATTGCTAGATGTTCAACAAATATCAGAAATTACAGAAATTGTTTCTGAAGATACTTTTAAAAGACCTATATATGCAGGAAGTTGTATTGCAACAGTCAAATCAAATGATTCGATCAAAGTAATTACAGTCAGAGCTACAGCCTTTGATCCTGTGAATTCATCTGGCGGTTCTGCATCCATTGAAAATATTGATGCTGATAACATTTCTGATTTAACATCCTTTGTCGGAGAAGAGATTGCTCAGAGTGATAGACCAGAGCTAACAGCAGCTAGTATTGTAATTTCAGGTGGAAGAGGCATGCAATCAGGTGATAATTTCCATCTCCTGGAGGCAATTGCAGATAAGCTTGGTGCAGCTGTTGGTGCTTCCAGGGCTGCTGTAGATGCAGGTTTTGTTCCCAATGATTACCAAGTTGGCCAAACGGGTAAAATTGTTGCTCCAGATTTATACATAGCTGTTGGTATTAGCGGTGCCATACAGCATTTAGCTGGAATGAAAGATTCAAAGGTAATTGTGGCTATAAATAAAGATGAAGATGCGCCTATTTTTCAGGTTGCTGATTATGGATTGGTGGCAGACCTATTTAATGCTTTGCCAGAGCTTTCAGAACAACTCTAACCTACTGATTTGAAGTAATATTTAATCCTAGCCTTTCAATATTTTGACTGGCTGATCCATTGATTAGCTCACATTCTTTTGCAAGCAGGCAATATCTCCATAAAACGTAATCTTTATCCACTCCCGCACCTCCGTGCAGGTGCTGAGCAGAATAACTTATTTTATGACAAGCATTTCCAGCCCAAATTTTTGATACTAATGCGTCATTTTCGCAATCAAGATTTGTATTCAGATTTGTTGATGCTTGTTGATTAACTAATCTCAAGCATTCAAGTTCAATAAAACAGTCTGCTGCCCTGTGTGAAACTGCTTGAAAAGTTCCTATAACTCTGCCAAATTGCTCTCGTTCAGATGTGTAAGATGCAATTAAAGATGTCATTTTGTTAGTTACCCCAAGAGCTATATAACTTCTCATCACCATATTTATTTGTAACAAGTATCTTAAAGTTTCCAGTCCACGTCCTTCTTGATGAACTATATTAGATTGTTCGATTGAAACATTATTTAGCTCTACTTTAAATAAAGGTGAGTTAGCAGTAGAAGTTAGTTGAGTTAATTTAACTTCATCAGTTTTCACAAGGACGAGGATCACACCTTTATTTGAAGATGCGGAAATCAAAATACCCTTAGCTAAAGACGATATTTCAGAAAGATATTTTGAACCATTAATAATTACTTTATCACCATCAAAAACTGCTGTAGTAGTTGGATTTTCTGGATCATGGTTTAGCGGTTCTAAAATAGCTGACGTATATATTTCACCTTTAGTTATAGACGAAACAATTGATTGATGATTATCATTTTTACTAAATTTTTGAAGTGTTTGAGCAACATCAACTAAACATCCAGTTAAACTCAATGGAACAGCATAAAAACCTAGACACTCAAAAAGAATTCCTAGATCATATAAATCTTCGCCACTACCATTTAATTTTTCATTGATACCAAGTCCTAAATATCCATTAGTTGCAAGAAAATCATAAAGGCTTTCGTCATGCTTAAACTCATTATCAAATTCCTTTAGTTTTTCTGAAGAGCATTTTTCTGAGAATATTTTGTTCAGAGATTCTCTTATCTCTCGTTGATGACTTAATTCTGAAAAGTCCACTAGCGACTCCTTGGCATGAATAAACCTGCCATCGCTATAATATCTCTTTGAACTTCATTGGTGCCACCTCCAAAAGTTAATATAGATGCTGTTCGGTACATTCTTTCAAGGCGCGCATTTAGAATTTTTAATTCTGAATCATTTTTTAAGATACTTAGCTCACCCATAATTTCCATCAAAAGTCTATAAGCCTCAATAAAAAATTCAGATCCGTAAACTTTAGCGACTGAAGCCTCTGCCATATTGAGCTGATCAGACTCCATAATCCATGTTTGTTTCCAGCAAATTAGTTTTAATGCTTCAATTCCGGAGTGAATTTGAGCAAAATTTTGTTTTACCCATGACAAATCAGTTAAAGATTGATCATTACCAATTTCAGTATTTTGAGCTAATTCTAAAACGTTCCTATAAAGTTCTTCAACAGGACCATGATTAACTAAAGCAAGTCGCTCTAAGTTTAATTGACTAGTTATTAGTGACCATCCTTGATTCACTTCACCAACTAAATGTGAATATGGGACTTTGATATTTTCATAGAAAGTAGCATTAGTTCTTACATCGCCTAAAGTGTTAATTGCAGTCAAAGAAAAACCTGGGTCATTTGTTGGAACTATAAACATTGAAATTCCCTTGTGATTCTTGGCTTCAAAATCGGTTCTTGCTGCAAGCCATATATAGTCTGAAAAGTTTGCTAGACTAGTCCACATTTTTTGACCATTTATAAGATATCCATCTTTTTCTTTAATAGCTTTTGTTTGTAGGGAGGCCAAATCAGTCCCAGAATTTGGTTCAGAGTAACCAATACCAAATATTAATTTTCCTTGTAAAATTTTTGTTGCTATTTCTTCTTTGGCCCAATCAGATCCATACTCTGCAATCATCGGTCCCACTGATTCTGTTGTTAGAAATGGGAACGGAAAGCCAGTTCGCATTACAGTCTCAACGAAGATGTATTGCTCAATTGGACTTAGCTCCTTACCACCAAACTCTTTTTTCCAACTAAGGCCTATCCATCCATCCTCGCCCATGGTGAGCATAGCTTTTTTAAATTCTGGGCCGCCACCTTCAAAATATTCTGGATTATTTAGCTCTGTTTTTAACTCAGGTGTAATTAATCCTTTGAAGTATTCTTGCAGCTCATCTTTTAATTTAGCTTGTTGTGGATTTAATTGTATTAGCATTTGACTACTAGTATCTCATCTTCATTTCTCAAGGCAATATCTTCGTGTATTATTATTTTATGGAAAGTTACACAAAAACGATGGAAATACTCCATAAAAAACTACTCCAAGCAAGAACAAAAGATCAAGAGGACAGGATTGTTAATTTAATGCTAGCTGAGGCAAGGCGATATAGAAAAACAGAGGATTTGAAGCTACTTGATCTTAAAGATTCAAATTCGACTGCATAGCTTATTTTAATATTGCAATAACTTCCAAATGATCAGTATTTGAAAACTGATCAAACAATCCAATTGATTTAACCTCTCTTTTCATAATTTTTAAGTCACGAAAAAAAGTTTCTGGATTGCATGATATGTAAATCATATTTTTAAATTGATTAGACAAATTTATAGTTTCGATACTTAAGCCAGCTCTTGGAGGATCGACCAATATATGGCTAAAGTTATATGAAGTTAAATCAATATTCTTTAATCTTCTAAATATGCGCTTATTACTGAGTGCTAATGCTGTCTCATTGTCAGAAAGCCTTGCGGTTTCAATATTTGCAACACCATTTAATTTTATCGACTCTATCAATAGCCTAACCGCATGACGATTATTTTCTGTCGCAAAAACTTTATTGAATTTTGAAGCTAGGGGTAGGGTGAAGCCTCCACAGCCACAATAAACTTCAAGTAGATCCTTTGAGTCTTTTAAATAATCTGTAATAAAAGAAATCATCATTGAATAAAGATAGAAATTAGGCTGAAAAAAAACTACATCGTTTTGTAATATTTCAAAGCTAGAATTTTTATATTTACATATTATTTTTAGATTATCTTTATCATTGATAATTTTTTGATTTTTACTTCTTCCAATGATATAAAGATTTTTGAATTTTGCTTGAATAACTTTAGCTTCAATACTCCATTCATCCTTAAGTTTTTTGTGATAAATCATTGTAGCTAAAATATCTGATCCTGAAGATCTAAAATTAATTTGAAATAATTTTGATTTTAAAATGCTCGATTTATTAATATATTTTAAAAATTTTGGCATTATTTTTTGGATGCTATGATGAGGAATTTTAGATTTATCCATATATATTTTTTTCCCATCTTCAATCATTGTGTATGAGCTTTTACTAATACCGAACTCACATCTAGCCCTGTAACCAGAAGCAGGTGATAAAAATATTGAAGGTTTAATATCTGATAAGGTTGATAGTTCAAGACAAAATTTAGAGAACTTATTCATATCAAATTTATTACGAGTATAATAAACCCAATAAATACAATGTTTAGGGTTAAAAATAGTATTATAAATTTAGAAACCGTTAAATTATTAAGATCACTTTGAAGATCTTTTGAGGTGCGAACACCCATTAACGATGCTAGGATCCTTTTAAACCACATATTATGACAAGCAAGATTATCACAATTACTAAGACTGCCGAAGACTATTTATCTAAGCTGATAGCAGAGAAAAATGAACCTGGAACTGCTGTAAGGGTTTTTATCTCTGATCCAGGGACCGCGAATGCTGAAACATGTTTGGCTTATTGTAAACCAGATGAGCTTGTTGCTTCTGATACTCTTATATCGCTTCCAACGCTTTCAGTTTATGTTGAAGAGCGAAGCATCCCATTTCTCTTAGACGCAGAGGTGAATTATGATGTTGATAATTTTGGAGGCCAATTAACTATCAAAGCTCCGAATGCTCGATTACCCAACATTTCTCCTGATAGTCCTCTTGAGGATAGAGTTAATTATGTTATTTATAATGAAATTAATCCCATGTTAGAGTCCCATGGAGGTTTAGTTAGTTTATTAGAAATTACCGATGATAACTTTGCAATTCTTCAATTCGGAGGAGGGTGTCAAGGTTGTGGCATGGTTGATGTAACTCTAAAAGATGGAATTGAAAAAACTCTTTTAGAGCAGTTACCAGAGTTAGCTGGCGTTAGAGATATGACAGATCACTCTATGGATGAAAACGCATTTTACAGAGAAGAATAGACTGAGACTATTATTCCAATCTTTGGATGATCAAAATAGTGCACTTCATTTTTAAAAATTCTTCTCTCCTCTTTTAACAGATATTTCACTTCATCTAATCTTATTAGTGGCTCACTGAAGGCTTCCTTTGTATTGATTTTAGGTTTTACAATTTCACCTTTTTCAAATATTTTTGTATCTATTTTAATATCATAGTCTTTTATCTCGTCAGGAATTGAGTCTTTCAAAGCATCAAGTTTAATTTTATTTATAATTTTTTTATCTTTATTAGAGCTTAAATTGCCATCTAAATAAGCAATTACATCAAGATGAAGATATCTACTTTTATACAGTTTGATTAGAAGTCCATTATTGTCAAAAATTTCATGTATGTATGGCGCATTTTCCTTTGATAAAGCTGGTTGAATCCACGACTCTTTGTGCAGAATCTTGTACTCTTTTCTGCGATCAAGTCTTCTATAAATATTATTAAGTTGATCAAGCTTAGATTTTTTTTCAAACCACTTACTTTCGTATATTTGAGAATTGGTTTTTATATTGGTTAATCCGGATGATTCTTTGTTATCAGTATTTGTTTCATTAATAGGCATCATATCAACTGAAAACTCATTTTCTTCAAAGTCAAACGAGTTGATTATTGATTTTTCATTGAGAGAGATTTCTAATTTATCTTGTAATGTAATGGTATTTATACCTTCAATACTTAGTTTTTGTGATTCAAGCTGCTCATTTGCAATTATCTCCAGTTGCTCAAATACAACAATCTCGACATTATATGTTTCATTATTATTTTTTTTAGCAACAGAGTAAAAGCTCGCAAAAAAAATTAGAGAGAGTGTAAAAAATTTATAAAAGTTCATTTAATAACTTGGCTACAGCAGATCGCTTATCAATATTCTCAGCAATATCTAGGGTAATCTTACTTTCATTTTTAAGCTTTATCTTAGCTGATCCTGATTGAATCAATCCAATTAATTTTTTATATACTTGATCAGTTAAATTATTATTAAAAGTAAGCATTGCATTCTGATGATTAGAGTAGATTTTTTTAATGCCTACATTTGCTGCAATTATCCTTAGCTTTGAATTTTCAATTAGATTCAATACTTCATTATCCGGTTTTCCACATCGATCTTTAAGATCAATTAATATTTGATCAATTTGTTCAGATGTTTCAGCATCATTCAATGATCTGTAAACTTTCAACCTTTCATTGGCAACTGGAAGATATGTATCAGGAATTAAAGCACGATCATTAAAATTAATTTCTGTATCAAGGATTGGATCTTGCTGATGTCCTTTGATGTTATTAACAGCATCTTTTAACATTGATAAATACATGCTTAGTCCTATAGCTTCTATGTGTCCACTTTGTTTAACTCCTAAAAAATCACCAGCTCCTCTTATTTCAAGATCTTCTTGAGCAATAAAATATCCCGACCCTAAATCAGAATACTTTACCAATGAATCTAATTTTGCTTTAGGTCCTCTCTTTAAGTCCATGTTTGGAATTAGTAAATAACAATAAGCTTGACGCAATGATCTTCCAACACGACCTCTTAATTGATGTAATTGCGACAGACCAAATTTGTGAGCATCAATGACAATCATAGTATTTGCATTTGGAATATCTAAACCCATTTCAACAATTGTTGTACAAATAAGAATATCTATTAAATTTGCGTTAAAGCCATTCATGGTTTTGGTAATTAATTTTTTTGATAATTTTCCATGAGCAATGCCTACATTTGCCTCCGGTGTAAGATCTGTAATTTGCTTTTTCAATTGCTCCATTTTTGAAATATCATTTTGAACTATGAAAACCTGCCCACCCCTAGATATTTCTCTATCGATAGCATTTTTGATAATTTGTTGATTTTGTATATTTAAAAAAGTTTTTACGCTTATTCTTTCTAGAGGAGGAGTATATAGGTAAGAAAAATCTTTTAATCCAGAATAAACAAGATTCAATGTTCTGGGAATAGGAGTTGCAGACATGTAAAGGATATGAGTTGTTGATTGTCTTGATTTAATAATCTCTTTTTGTTTTGTCCCAAATCGATGCTCTTCATCAATTACTAGTAGACCAAGATTATCAAGAGCAATTTCACTATTAAGCAATGTATGTGTTCCAATTAAAATATCAATTTTTTTATGTTTAAAATCCTCATAAATCTTTAGTTTATTTTTTTGGGATGTATGTCTTGTAAGAAGTTCTATGTTAACTGGAAAGTTAAAAAATCTTTTTACAAAACTTTCTAAGTGTTGTTTGGCTAAAATAGTACTAGGAGCCAAAAGCATTACCTGTTTTTTAGCATGGACAGCTACAAAGGCTCCGCGCATTGCAATTTCAGTTTTTCCGAAACCAACATCACCGCATATCACTCTATTCATTGGCTTAATCAATGAAATATCTTTTATAACATCATTAATGCAATTGATTTGATCCTTTGTCAGAACGTATGGGAAATCATTATCAAACTCGTTATAAGAATTTTTATCACAGATCAGTTGACTGGAAGATGCAATAGAACGTCTTGACTCGATGTCTAGAAGTTCTGCAGCATGATCAAGAGCTTTTAATTTCGCCTTTTCCTTTTTTATCTTCCATTTATTTGACGACAATGAATCAAGGGGTATCCCTTGAGCTTGGGTTGTTTGAAATTTTGAAACTAAGTAAGATTGCCTAATTGGAACATATAAAATTTCATTTTCATGATATGTAATTTTTATGTATTCCTCCTCACTGCTGTTTGTTTTTAAAACTTCTAGACCCTCATAAATTCCAACACCATAATCAACATGAATAACTAATTCATTATCAAGAAATGGATTTTCGAAATTTTTGATAAGTGAATCATTAATTTGTGAACTATTTTTTTTACTTAAAATTTCTGAGCTTACAAATTCATCAAGATTTAGATGAATAAAACTTCCATTTTCGTTAATAAATGATCGAGCTGATGAGTGAAAACAACTAAATATTCCATCTCTTATGTTGAAAGGAATCGTTGTGGTATTTATTTTATATTTCTTATTAATTTCATCTAATTTTGTCTGTTCCGACGAAGTAATTAAAAGAGAAGCTAATTCTCCATTATTTTGTTTATCAACTAACTCTTTTAACTGTATTTCTTTATCTTTTTTGTTATCAATTAATGCATTATAACTTGCAAAAGCAATTTCTTTTGATGAATCTAAATAAGATTGAATCTCTTGCATTTGAAATATGTAGTCATTTGGTTTCATTAACGGTCTCGATACATCAATTGACTCTTCCTGATATCTTTCTTCAACAAAACTCATATGAGAAACTAACAGTTGATCAATTTTGTTTGATTTCATTAGATTAAACTCAGGAAAAAAATCTATCAGATTCGAATTATCTGTCTGAATCAGCGGATTATATATTTCATACCCTTCGGGATATTGACCATTAACTAAAGTTTTAAATATTTCACAATGTCTTTCATCATGTGTTTGAAAATAGTTTCTCCAGTTTGATTTAAATTTTTTTATCGATTCATCGTCTAATCTAATCTCTGAACCACTGAATAGTTTAAATTTAGATAATTTATCAATCATATGTTGTGATGAGGGATCAAATTGTCTTATTTCATCAATTTGATCTCCAAAAAAATCAACTCTTAAGGGTTCTTTATGAAATCCAGAGTAAAAATCAACAACACCACCTCTTACTGTGTATTCATTGATTGATGTTACTTTATCAACTCTTTGATAATTCAATTCTTCTAAAATATCTGTTAAGTCTTTAATAGAGAGTGAATCTCCAATCCTAAATTGCTTTCTTGCAAAAAAATGATTTTTCGAAGGCAATTTTTCAAATAAGTTTATGCAGCTTGTAACTACAATTTTTAGATTCTTTTTATCTGAATTTAATAGCTTTAGTCTGTCTTGAATAATCGAATCTGTGGTTGAGAATCTGTCGTATGGCAGAATTTCTCTTTCTGGATAATATCCAACTCTTGAATTATCCAGCAATAACAGCAATTCATT
>CACKEY010000004.1 GCA_902599315.1 uncultured SAR86 cluster bacterium
AAAAGTTGTTCTTAAGCAGCTTCAAAGAGAACCTGTCAAAGGGAAGTTTCTTCACGCTGACTTTCAGAGAGTTTCAAGAAAAACAAAGTTAAAAGTAGTTGTTCCATTTAGATTTGTTGGTGAGGAAGAATGTGAAGGTGTAAAAATTGATGGAGGTGTTATTGCTAAGGCTATTTCAGAAATAGAAATTTCATGCTTGGCTGGAAATATTCCTGAAGCTATTGAAGTTGATATTACAAACTTAATGCTTAACGAGGCAATACGTTTATCAAATATAACCTTGCCAGAAGGAGCTGAAATTCCTGGTTTTGACGAAGAGAATGATCAGATGATTGTTTCTGTCAATCCGCCGAGAGCAGAAGAGGAAGAGCCAGAGATACTCCCTGAGGGTGAAGAAGGCGAAGAGGGAGAAGTTGCCGAGGGAGAAGATTCATCGGTGGATCAAAGTAATTCTGATAGTGAGTCTTCAGAAGAAGCAGAGAAAAGTGATTAAAGTCAAAAAAATCTGTGCCTAATATCTGTATTATTGGATTAGGAAATCCTGGCAATAAATATAATGGTACCCGTCATAATATTGGAAAAGATTGGGTAAAAAATGTTGCAATCGACACTGATTTAAATCTTCAAGTAAAGAAAAAAATTGAATCCACAGTTGGTTTATCTGGTAATGAAAAAATTCTATGGGGATATCCCAATCAGTATGTAAATGAATCGGGTATTTCAATTAACAAAATTCTAAAAACCAATAATTTTGATCTTGAACAAATAATAATTATTCATGATGATTTAGATCTACCTCTTGGCACTTTGAAATTAAAAATTGGTGGTGGGCATGGTGGACACAACGGATTAAAAAGTATCATATCTTACGCAGGTAAATCATTTATAAGGCTAAGAGTTGGAATTGGTCATCCTGGCAGTAAAGTTGATGTAACAAATTGGGTTTTAGGCAAATTTAAAACCGCTGAAAAAGACTTAGTTATAAAAAGCTATTACGAGTTCAATCATATCATTGAGCTCTTGAGCAACAACGATATTCATACAGCACAATTAAAACTGCATACAGAATAAATGGGATTTAAATGTGGAATTTTAGGCTTACCTAATGTGGGCAAATCAACCTTATTTAATGCTATAACTAGGTCCTCTATCCCAGCAGAAAACTTTCCCTTTTGCACAATTGAGCCAAATCTTGGAATCGTGAATGTTCCTGATCAAAGGCTAGATAAAATAAATAATATTGTAAATTCTGAAAATGTGATACCAACTACAATGAGCTTCGTTGATATTGCTGGGCTAGTAAAAGGTGCATCAAAGGGAGAAGGTTTGGGGAATGCATTCTTGTCCAACATCAGAGAGATGAATGCCCTTCTTCATGTTGTAAGGTGTTTTGATGATGAAAATGTGGTGCATGTAGATGGTACGATCAACCCACTGAAGGATGTTGAAACAATCAATCTTGAATTAATTTTTGCTGACCTTGAGGTCCTTGAAAAAAAAGATCAGAAATTAGAAAAATTAATTAGATCTGGGGATCGAGATGCAAAAAGACAAAAAATAATAATCCAAGGTCTAATGGAGTTGATGGAAAATGGCAATTTACCAAATCTTGATATATTTGATATTGAAGAAATAAAATTTATTGAGAGCATGAATTTGCTTTCAACAAAACCAATGGTTTTAGTTGCAAATTTATCTGACGACCAATCAAGAAATAATCTTGACGAGCTCAATAATTATGCAGAGATTAATAACATTAAAATTATTCCAGCTGTAATTAAAGTTGAGCATGAGCTAGCAACACTGGAAGAAGAAGAGCAAATAGAATATCTAGAACTGCTCGAAATGGATGAGCCTGTACTAAATAAAATTATTCTTGCAGGATATAAATTACTAAACTTAGAAACATTCTTTACCTCTGGACCGAGGGAATCTAGAGCTTGGACAATTCCTAAAGACTCCTTAGCGCCTCAGGCTGCAGGAGTCATTCATACTGATTTTGAAAGAGGTTTTATTAAGGCCGAAGTTATATCATTTACAGATTTCATTGATTGTAATGGAGAATCTGGTGCTAAGAAAGATGGTAAATTGAGACTAGAAGGAAAGGACTATTTAGTAAAGGATGGGGACATAATTCACTTCAAATTTAATGTTTGACTTATAAATCAAGTTCTTTATTATCATATCACTTGGCTATGTAGCTCAGATGGTTAGAGCACAGCACTCATAACGCTGGGGTCGGTGGTTCAATTCCACCCATAGCCACCACTATATTAAATTTCAAAAAACAGATATTTCAGATAAAAGTCTATCTAGAATGTAACAATCTTTTTTTACTATTCTTTTTTTAAAAAAATCAAAATTATTATTAGAGATACCAACACTAATAAGCCGTCTTCTCCGAGCATGGTTAATATTTCTGAAACATTTTTGTATACATCTCCAACAAATGGAGTGTTAGGACCAAAAATAATACCCAGCAATAATGAAACTGCAACTAATGGTAATAATAATTTTAATAGCTTGTTAAAAAAAGCAGTAAGCTTTATTAGAGAGTTATTAAGATTCATTTTTATAAAAAGCCAGAAAGGGCCTAATGGCCCTTTCTAACAAAGATTAAGCATAAATGCTTATCTGTTAACTAAGCTGTATAGAACTGCTAGTACAAGTAATCCTACAACACCATTTGATGCTAAAGACTCGACCAAAGATGTAATATTTCCTATTACATCTAGTCCCATCATATCGCCAAAAGCAAGGCTTCCAACAATACCAAGTCCTAAGATACCAATGATGACACTAGTTAAATTACTAACTAGGTCGCTTAACATTCTAAATGCATTATCCATAATTTCCCCCTATGGTTTGCATGGTTAGTTAACCTATAAAACCACAAAATGAAATTGCGGACAAGATATATGAGTTAAAAATATCTGAAAATTTGACTTTTGATAGATAAATATTGTCAATATAATTAATACTTCTTATATATTATAAGCATTACTTATATTTAAATTAATCAGGTTTCTAGTACTTTCTTAGAAAGTTTCATCTTACCTCGGTCAAATCCTATTAGCTTTACCTTGATGATGTCTCCTTCACTAAGGACATCAGAAACATTCTCAACCCTCTCTGAAGAAATTTCAGAAACATGCAATAATCCATCTTTACCAGGCAAAATATTCACAAAAGCGCCAAAATCTACAATCTTGACAACTTTTCCCTCATAAACTTTATTGAGTTCAGGATCTTCTATTATACCCTCAATGATTTCAAGCGCCGCTTTCATAATGGATTGCGTTTCTCCAAATATAGTAACAACTCCATTATCATCTACATCAACTGATGCTCCGGTATCAGCTTGCATACCTTTTATTACTGCTCCACCCTTACCTATAATTTCCTTAATTTTGTCCTGGTCTACTGTGATCTTTTTCATTGCAGGAGTATTATCTGACAATTCTTTTGGCGAGGAAATTACTTCGTTCATTTTCTCTAGAATATGCATACGAGCATTTTTTGCTTTCTCTAGTGCAGATTCCATGATTTCAGATGTAATGCCTTGGACTTTAATATCCATTTGCAAAGCCGTAACACCCTCTTTTGTGCCTGCGACTTTGAAGTCCATATCGCCAAGATGATCTTCGTCACCAAGAATGTCTGTTAAAACAGCAAAACTATTTTCTTCTTTAATTAAGCCCATTGCTACTCCAGCTACTGGATTAGTTATAGGAACACCTGCATCCATTAAAGATAGGGATGTTCCGCAGACTGAGGCCATAGAACTTGATCCGTTTGATTCTGTGATTTCAGAAACAACCCTCAAGGTATAACCAAATTCTTCTGAGTCAGGTAGAACAGCTTTGATAGCTCTTTTTGCTAAATTTCCATGGCCAATCTCTCTTCGCTTTGGTCCTAATGGCATCCCAATCTCGCCAACACTATATGCTGGGAAATTGTAATGCAGCATAAAGGTATTAGATTCTTCGCCATTAAGCCCTTCTATTCTTTGAGCATCTCTTGTTGATCCAAGAGTTGCTGCAACTAATGCTTGTGTTTCTCCACGCGTAAATAAAGAGGATCCATGTACGCTTGGAAGAACATCAGTTTCAACATATATTGGTCTAACCGTATCTAAATCTCTTCCATCTATTCGAGGCTCGTTAGCCAAAATACTTTTTCTAACAACGTCTTTTTCTACCATTTTGAAGGCATTCATTAATTTACCTCTCTCTAAATCCTCTAATTCGTCGAAAGCCTCATTTATTTTGATCCTAACAGCATTGATAGCTTCGCCTCTACTTGCTTTATCAGCAATTTTAAATGCACTTGCTATTTCTTCTGTAAAAGAATCCGCAATCTTATTCTTAAATTCAGCTGTTATGGCGTCTTCAGAAAACTCCCATGGAGTAGGATTTACTTTAGCCCTTAAATCTAAGCAGGCTTTAATAACTTTTTGCATTTCTTGATGGCCATAAAGCACTGAGCCTAACATGAGATCTTCACTTAACTCACTTGCTTCGGACTCAACCATTAATACAGCATCTTCGGTTCCTGCTACAACCATATCCAACAAAGATTCTTTTAACTCTTCGGGTGAGGGATTTAGAACATAATTGCTATCGACAAAACCAACCCTCGCAGCCCCAAGAGGACCTTGAAATGGAACTCCCGAGATTGAAAGCGCTGCAGAGGCACCAATCAAAGATGCTATATCAGGATTAATATTTTTATCAGAAGACAATACTGTACAAAAAATCTGTATTTCATTTTTGAAGTCCTCTGGAAATAAGGGTCTAATTGGTCTATCTATTAACCTGGAGGTCAATGTCTCCTGTTCAGTTGGCCTCGCTTCTCTTTTAAAATATCCACCAGGAATTTTTCCTGCAGCATAAAATTTTTCTTGATAGAAAACTGCCAAAGGAAAGAAATCTTTGTATGGATCTGCCTCCTTTCTAGCTACCATTGTTGTCAATACAACCAAATTATCAATGGTGACAATGATGCTTGAAGTAGCTTGTCTCGCAATTTTGCCAGTTTCGATTTTGACAGTTTTATTTCCGTATTCAAATTCTACAGATTGAGTATTTAATTTATTTTCTTCCACGATTTTCCTTATTTATCCCCTTAATTTAAGAGATTTGATTATGTCTTGATAACTTTCTGGGTTTTTCTTTTTCAAATAAGCTAAAAGCTTTCTTCTTAAGTTAACCATTCTGATAAGACCCGTTCTTGAGTGATGATCTTTTTTATGAATTTTAAAATGAGATTGTAATTTATTTATATTTTCTGTGAGAAGAGCTATTTGCACTTCTGGAGAGCCGGTATCAGTATCATTATTCTGAAACTCTTTAACAATTTTATTTTTTTCTTCTTTTAATAAAGCCATGTATATTTTCTCCTTGGATATGCTCCTTAATCCTCTCAAACCTCGCATATCTGAAGTTTAAGTGGGTGTAGCTTATTACTTATTTAATCATTAAACAAGGTATTCATGCCTAAAGCCCTTGCTAGAGTTTTTTCCTATTGCAATAAATTGATTTGAAGCGTCATATACTCTTAACAAATTTTCATGATTTAAGTTTATTTCAATTGATTTGCCATGGAGGAATGCCCTGCTATCAATTTCGTCTAGATGGATAGAATCTAAATCATCGAAAGCATTTTCCAATGATATTAAGTTTTTTAAACTTATTTCGTCCAGTGAGCGAGCATCGGAGAGTAAGAATTTTTCCTGACTTGTTCTGATTAATTTTGATAAATTCGCACCACAACCAAGCTCTGATCCAAAATCCCTTGCGATAGATCTTATGTAAGTACCCTTTGAACAGTTAATATCAAATGAAACTTTTGGCATTTTTATCGAAATATTATTTATATTTTTAACACATATCCTTCTAGCTGCTTTTTCAATCTTGATACCATCTCTTGCATACTTATATAAGGGTTTGCCTTTATGCTTTAAAGCAGAAAAATTTGGAGGGAATTGATAGCTCTCGCCCAAAAAGCTTAATAAGGTTTTTTTTGCTTGCAGGTCATTTATTGTTACATCTTTGCAAGATATAACTTTTCCTTCTGCATCATCAGTATCTGTTTGGATGCCGAGAGTGACCTCAGCTCGATATGACTTTTCACTCTGTAAAAGAAGAGATGCAAATTTAGTTGCTCTATTAATTGCAATTATCAAAAGACCAGCCGCCATTGGATCTAAAGTCCCCAAATGTCCAACCTTATTAAGATTGAATTTTTTTTTTATTATTTGTACAACCCTTGATGAAGTTATCCCAGGGGCTTTATTTACTAATAGAAATCCGCTAATCACTTAAAGAGTTTAATAATGCATCAATATTGTTATATCTCTCAAGACTCTTATCATATTTAAAGATGAGTTTTGGAACTCTTCTAATTTGCATAAATTTTGAAAGCTTAGACCTTACCATTGAAGCAAATTTTTCCAGAGATTTGTAATCAGGTGCATCAGAAATATCGCCATCAATAATGGTATAAAAAACTGTCGCAACACCAAGGTCAGATGAGCATTTAACATCAACTATATTTAAGAATTTATATCGAGGATCTCTAGCTTGAGAAGAAATAATTTGAGATATTTCTTTTTTTAAGAAATCTTCAACCTTCGGTACTCTTGTTGAAGACATGTTATTAAATGCTTTGAGCCTCTTCTTTTCTGTCAAAAACTTCAACCTTATCACCTGGTCGAATATCTTTATAATTCTTAATACCAACGCCACATTCTGTTCCAGATTTGACTTCAACAACATCATCTTTAAATCTTCTAAGTGAATCAAGCTCGCCTTGATGTATAACAACGTCATCCCTTAAAACTCTTACAGGCTTATTTTTTAATATAGATCCTTCGTCTACCATACAGCCGGCAACTTGACCAAACTTTGGAGAATTAAATACTTCTAATACTAATGCTATTCCAATAATCTCCTCTTTAACAATTGGATCTAACAAACCGCTTAATCTAGCTTTTACCTCATCAATAAGTTCGTAAATAATGCTATGGTAAGACAAAACTAAGTCTTCACCCTCAATAATCTTCTTTGAAGCACTATCTGATCGAACATTAAAACCTATAATGATTGATTCTGTAGCTAAGGCCAGATTTGCATCAGATTCAGAAATTCCTCCAACCCCTGAGGCAACAATTTTAATAGAAGCATCGTCATTTCCAATATCAGCTAGAGCTGCAACAATGGCTTCTGAAGTGCCAGCAACATCTGATTTTAAGATAACATTGAGTACTTTTTTATCAGATTGGCCCATGGATTCAAATATATTGCCTATGCTTTCATCTCTTTGTTTTAACACCTTTCGATCTTTAATTTTATTTTCTCTAAATGCAGCAATTTCCCGGGCTTCTTTATCATTCTTGACAACTTGGAAGGTCTCACCTGCGTCAGGAACATTACTCAGACCTAATATCTCTACTGCAAATGAGGGTACAGCGCTTTTTAATTTACTACCATCGGAGCTAATAATACTTTTTACTTTTCCAACAGCAGATCCACAAACCACCATATCTCCAACCTTCAAAGTACCATTTTGAATAAGCAATGTTGCTACGGCACCTCTAAATTTATCTAATTCAGATTCAATTACAACTCCCTGAGCTTGTCCCTCGAAGTGCGCTTTTAGCTCCAAAAGCTCAGACTCTAAAACAACGGCTTCCAAAAGTTGATCAATTCCGTCACCTTGAAGTGCAGAAACTGGTACCATTTGGATGTTGCCACCCCAGTCCTCTGGAGTTAAATCTTTTGCAGCTAAGTCTCCCTTGATTTTTTCTACATCTGCTCCTTGAAGATCCATTTTGTTTATTGCAACAACAATAGAAACGCCAGCAGCTTTAGCATGATTGATAGCTTCCTCAGTTTGAGGCATGACTCCATCATTTGCAGCTACGACTAAAATAATAACATCAGTAGTATTGGCTCCCCTTGCTCGCATAGAAGAAAATGCAGCATGACCTGGAGTATCAATAAATGTAATAACAGAATTGCCCACAGGTACTTGATAGGCCCCGATATGCTGGGTAATACCTCCAGCTTCTCCGTCAACTACTTTAGTTTTTCGAATAAAATCAAGCAAGGTTGTCTTTCCATGGTCAACATGCCCCATAACCGTGATGACTGGCGCTCTTGTTTGAGGCTCATCAGTATAATTTATGTTACCAATAATCTCATCTTCTACAGATGAATCACTTAACGCGACTCCATTATGACCAAGCTCTTCAGCAACTAAAATTCCTGTCTCTTGATCTATAGAGTCATTTATAGATGCAGCAACTCCTATGCTCATCAACGCTTTTACAACCTCTCCACCCTTTATAAACATTAGCTTAGCGAGCTCACCAACCTGAATCATTTCTGGAACTTCTATATCACGCTTTATAAATTCAACAGGTTTTGCAAATTGATGTTCAGTCCCTTCGTTGAAACTAGTTTCACGTCTAGAGTAATCTTTTGCTGCTCGTGATAATTGATCTTTAACATTTACCTGTGACTGAGATTTTTGTTGAGAAGATAACTTGGGCTGTTGTACTTTCTTGGCAGCTTGCTGTTCTTGTTTTATGCGAATAGCTTCTTTAATTTGATCTTCCCTTTTTTGCTGCTGTTCTTTTAAATTTTCAGCAGCTGCCTGCCTTTTCGCTTCAATATTATCTGTAAGGCCATCAGATGAATTTGGAGATAATGCGGTAGGTTGAGATAAAGTGCCTTTAGATTTAACGGTTACTCCTCCACTGCCTGAGGACGATGTAACAGCAGGAGCTGCAGAACTCTTTCGTTCTTTTAATGATTTAAGTATTGCTAATTTGTCAGCAGGAGTAATTTCATCTGAAGATTTGCTATGCGAAAGCCCAGCAGCCTTCATTCGCTCTAATAAAGCATCGTCCTTAATTTTTAAGGTTTTTGCGAAATCTTTTACAGTAAGCCCCAATTCGATTACTTCCTTTTTTAGTTAAACCAGCTTTCTCTTGCTTTCATAATAATATCTGCTGCCTTCTTCTCGTTTATTTTAATTACATCTAAAAGCTCATCAACAGCAAGCTCAGCAATATCGTCTTTACTTTTAAGAGCATTGGAAACAAGAGTTTCTACTTCCTCCTCGCTGAAGCCTAATTCTGTTAAAGACTCTAAATTTGATTCTTCTTGAGTTATCTCACCCATAGCTTCCATCAAAGCTGCGTCTGCTGCTGCAGTTTTAATTTCTTCAGCTCTCTCCTCGTCAATTTCCATAGTAGAGGAAAGCTTTCCATCTTCAGCATAGGCAACATCATCAAAAGTTAAAAATCCACCTCTAATTAATGCTTCAGCCTCTTTTTCATCGATACTCAAATTATCCATAAGCTTGGCTTGAAACTCTGCCTCAACAACTCTCTCTTTTGCCTCAGCTTCATTGCTGCTGATAATATTTAATTCCCAACCAACAAGTCTAGAAGCAAGTCTGATATTTTGACCTCTTGAGCCAATTGCTAGGGCTAAATTTTCTTCATTTACAGCTAATTCCATGGAACGAGAATCTTCATCCATAACAATTGATTCAACTTTTGCGGGTGCAAGAGAATTAATCACCATTTGAGCAGGATTATCATCGTAAATAATAATATCTATTCTTTCATTTTCCAGCTCGCCTGAAACCGCCTGTACTCTTGAACCGCGCATTCCAACACAAGCTCCAACAGGGTCTATGCGTCCATCATTTGTTTTAACAGCAATTTTTGATCTGGAACCAGCATCTCTAGCAATACCTCTTATTTCAATTACATCCTCATTAATTTCAGGAACTTCAATTCTAAATAACTCTGTTACCATTTCGGGGCAGGTTCTGCTGAGCATGAGTTGTGAGCCCCTGCCTTCTATTTCCTTAATCTGAAGAACGGCACGAATTCTATCATTAATTTTACAAATCTCGCCTGGAAGCAATTGATCTCTTGGAAGAATTGCTTCAACATCATTCCCAATGTCAACGATAATATTATCCCTAGTTACTCTTTTAACTGTTCCATTCATGAGGGAGTTATCTTGAGATTTAAACATTGCCACAATTGTATCCCTTTCAGCCTCTCTAACTTTTTGCATCATCACTTGACGTGCGGCTTGAGTTTCAATTCGTCCAAAGACAACATTATCTACATCTTTTGAGAATGTATCGCCAGTGCTCATTTCAGAATCAGCTTCTGAAATATGAGTCTCCTTGTGAAAGTCTTCAGAATCCTCATTTTCTACAAGCCAATGTCTATGAGTGGTGTATTCTCCTGTTGATTTGTCAATAGAAACAGATATATCTGCATCTTCATGGAAATGCCGGAGAGATGCGCTTGCAATAGCTATTTCTAGGGCGCTAAATATTATTTCTTCTTCGATACCTTTCTCATTAGAAACAGATTCAACAACTGCTAAAATTTCAATGCTTTCCATTATTTGTTTTCCCTCATAAGTTCTTCAAAATTTGGTTTCAAACGACACAAATCAAGATCTACGAAATTTAAGATCATTTTTTCTTCCCCACTCTGAAATAAAATCTCATCATTGTCTATATTTATAAGCTTGGCTACAAGACTTGTCTTCCCATTTTTCATCTTTCGTAACTTTAAATCAAAATCTTCTTTGAGAAATGCAGAAAGTTGATCTACTTTAAAAATCTTCCTGTCTATGCCAGGCGTAGAAACCTCTAACACGTAATCTTGATCAAAAAACGTATCATTTAGAGCCAGATCATAATTCAAATCTTTGGCTACCTTTTCACAATCATCTATTGTTGCGCCTGCGATAGCATCAATAAAGACTCTTATTGTAGGTCTTTTTTTGCCTCTAACTAACTCGATACCCCATAGCTCACATCCATGACTGGTGACAACGGGTTCGATAGTACCTTCTAGTTCTTCAATTCTCATATCTCTAAAAATAAAAATGGGGCAAATGCCCCAGTCGTATCTAATTTACTGGTAGCGGGGGCTGGATTTGAACCAACGACCTTCGGGTTATGAGCCCGACGAGCTACCAGACTGCTCCACCCCGCATCGCAGAGGATTAGAGTGTATAGAAACCAAGTGCTTAAGGTCAAGTTAATTCAAATTTATTTAAGCATTAAAAACTTATCTTGTTATAATTCCTCACTTTGCCGAAGTGGTGGAATTGGTAGACACGCTAGCTTGAGGGGTTAGTGAGCGAAAGCTCGTGCGGGTTCAAGTCCCGCTTTCGGCACCATTCATTCAATTGGGATTTCAGCAGCTTTTGATGCTTCTTGAATCTCCTCTTTGGTAAATAACTCATCAGTATTAGCATTTTTTAAAAGCACTGCTTGAGCTAAGTTTAAAATTAAAAAAAGAGCAGCAATGATTGCCGTTAATTTTCCCAGAAAATTAGAGGGCCCAACAGCTCCAAACATTGAATTTGAGGATCCGCCACCAAAAGCCGAACCTAAATCAGAACCCTTTCCCTGCTGCAATATAACTAAAGCAATAAGCATGATTGCTAAAATAATGCAGATAATTTTGATTACTGTAATGATCATTTTTTAATATAACTCATTTAAAATATTTGCTATTTGCGCAAATTCCTTTCCATTAAGCGAAGCGCCTCCGACTAAAGCTCCATCAATATGTTCTAAAGAAAATAAAGATGATGCATTCTTAGAATTAACACTCCCTCCATATAAAACTGACTTTAAACCAATTTTTGGAAATCGAGATTGTACTACATCTTTAATCATTTTATGAACGGTATTTACTTCTTCTGGATTAGGAGTTTTTCCAGTTCCAATTGCCCAAACAGGTTCATAGGCAATTATCAGTGAATTAAGCTCAATAAGATCTTGCAAGGCTTCACTGATCTGGGATTCGAGAACATCATAAGTATTATTTTTTTGATTTTCATCAGCAGTCTCGCCGATACATAAAATTGGCATTACAGAATTATTATTTGCCTGATTTAATTTTTTTGAAATAGTTTTGTTAGATTCATGAAAAAAAATACGTCTTTCAGAATGACCAATTAAGCTAAATTTACAATCCAAATCTTTAATCATCGAAGCTGAGATTTCCCCAGTTCTTGCTCCAGAGTCCTCATCACAAATATTTTGCGCGCCTATCTCAATCCCACATTCACCAATAACTTTTCTAAAATGATCTATGTATATACAAGCTGGCGCAATACCAATTGATTTAAAATTTGAACTTGAAAAATTTTTAAAAAACTCTTGGGCCCATTGATCATTAAATTCTTTTGAGCCATTTAGCTTCCAATTTGCTATTAATCTCAACGACATTTTTTATTTTTTAAGAATTTTCTCAATGTCTTTTGCATATTTGGCTGCAGTCACTTCATCATCTGACTCAATCATTATTCTAATTTTATTCTCAGTGCCTGAGGCTCTTACAAGAATTCTACCAACGGTTATATCTGATTCAATCTCCTTTATTTTTTGCTGGATCTCAGCATCAGACAGGATGCCTTTGTTAATAACGTCTACATTGATATTTATTTGAGGCATTTTTTTATAATTTTGTAAAATATCTTCGGGATCTTTTTCTAAAATCAACAAGGAAGATATTACTTTTAATGCCGCTATTGTTCCGTCACCAGTGCTTACTAGATCTCTACAAATAATATGGCCCGAGGGTTCTCCTCCAAGCATCCATCCCTCTTTTTTAAGCATTTGGCTAACATGCTTATCGCCCACATCTGCTCTTTTGAACTTATAACCTAGTTTTTTAATCGCCTCTTCAAACCCAAAGTTTGACATTGCAGTACCAATAATGCCTGACCAGGGTCCAGTTCTATTGGGATTAGCATAAGCTAGGATGTACATAATGTCGTCGCCATCTAAAAGACAACCTTTTCTATCGATCAAGACCACTCTATCACCATCACCGTCAAGGGCAATTCCAAAATCTGCTCTTTGTTTTATAACTTCTTCTTGAACTTTTTCAGGATGAGTAGAACCACATTCATAATTTATATTGTATCCATCTGGTTCAGTACCGATAGAAATAACCTCTGCGCCAAGCTCTCTAAAAATTGAAGGGCTAACTTTATAGCAAGCACCATTTGCACAATCTAATACTATTCTTAATGAATCAAAAGAAACATCTGGAGGGACTGTTGATTTACAAAACTCTATGTATCTATCGCCAGATTCATCAAATCTTTGAGCTTTACCAAGCTCGGCAGTTTGGACTGGTTTTAGATCGCCAGAAAGCAACTTTTCAATTTTTCTTTCTGCATCCTTAGGAATTTTTTCTCCATTTCCGTCAAAAAGCTTGATTCCATTATCCAAATAGTCATTATGGGATGCGCTTATAACAAGCCCAAACTGATTGCGCAACGATCGAGTTAAATATGCAACCCCAGGAGTAGGTAATGGTCCAAGCAATCTTACATTAACACCAGCTGCTATGAAACCAGCTTGAAGAGCTGATTCAAGCATATAACCAGATACTCGAGTATCTTTACCAATTAGAACGGTTTCCCAGCCCATGTCTTTTAAGACTAATCCGGATGCGTGACCTATTTTTAAACAAACCTCAGGCGTAATTTTAGATTCTACGGGGCCACGAATTCCGTCAGTGCCAAATTTTATAATCATGGAAAAAGATTATAACTCTTCTGCAGGCCCCTTAATTGAAGTTTTTTTAGAAGTTTTATTTTTTGGCGTTTTTGGCTCGTCCCAATCTTTTGGAGCTCTTGGTTTGGCTCCAGCCATAATGTCATCAATTTGATCAGCATCTATTGTCTCATAGGTAAGAAGTGACTCCGCCATGGTGTGCAATTTGTCAATATTATCATTGAGGATCTTTTTAGCCTTTTTATAGTTAGTATTAATAATTTTTTTAACTTCAGTATCAATACTATTAGAGGTTTCTCCACCAATACCCTTTGGAGCCATTGATGCAGATCTTCCTAGAAAAGGACTCGAATCATCTTCTCCGTATTTTAAGGGACCTAAATCTGACATTCCCCATTTTGTGACCATGTTTGTAGCTATGCCAGTTGCTACTTCAATATCATTTGACGCGCCAGTTGTGATCGCATCTTTACCATTAATAATTTCTTCTGCAATTCTGCCACCAAAAAGTGCTGCAATTCTACTGTGAAGATATTGCTTACTTTGCATGTACTTATCTTCCTCAGGTAAGAACATTGTTACCCCAAGTGCTCGGCCTCTCGGAATAATGGTAACTTTATATACAGGATCATGTTCTGGGCTAAGGCGACCTACTATGGCATGCCCAGCTTCGTGATAGGCAGTTATGCTTTTCTGCTCTTCTGTCATAATCATTGATTTTCTCTCGGGACCCATCATAATTTTATCTTTGGCGAGATCTAAATGGCTTTGTTCAACCTTTTTATCTCCATATCTGGCAGCAAATAAAGCAGCCTCATTGATCAAATTTGCTAGGTCTGCTCCGGAAAAACCAGGGGTCCCTCTTGCAATTACCAAAGCATCTACATCCTTAGAAAGAGGAACTTTCTTCATATGAACTTTTAAAATTTGCTCTCTACCTCTTAAATCAGGTAGATCAACAACAACCTGTCTATCAAAACGACCAGGTCTTAGCAAAGCAGGATCTAAAACATCTGGTCTGTTAGTCGCTGCAACTACAATAACTCCATCATTACCATCAAAACCATCCATTTCAACTAATAACTGATTGAGCGTTTGCTCTCTTTCATCATGTCCACCACCCATTCCAGCGCCTCTATGGCGTCCAACAGCATCGATCTCATCAATAAAAACAATACATGGAGAGTTTTTTTGAGCTTGTTCAAACATATCTCTTACCCTTGAAGCACCGACACCAACAAACATCTCAACAAAATCTGAGCCAGAAATTGAGAAAAATGGAACTTTGGCTTCCCCAGCAATTGCTCTAGCTAAGAGTGTTTTTCCGGTCCCAGGAGGACCAACCATCAAAACGCCTCTAGGAATTTTACCGCCAAGTTTCTGGAATTTTGTAGGATCTTTTAAAAAATCAACTAATTCTTGAACATCTTGTTTTGCTTCCTCGCATCCAGCAACATCTTCAAAAGTTGTTGTGACTTTTCCGCCTTCCATTAACTTTGCCTTACTTTTTCCAAATGCCATTGGGCCACCTCTTCCAGACATGCCACCTTGCATTTGTCGCATGAAGAAAAAGAAAATTCCTAGCAGTAAAAGAATTGGGAAGGCGCCAACTAAGAGTTGAGACCAAATTGAAGGTTGCTCTACGCTTTCGAAAACAGTAATAATACCGTGCTCTTCAATTGCATTATCGACTAACTCGTCTTTTTTATAAATTGGATGACGCGTTTCGAATCTTGTTCCATCTAGGCGGTCACCAAAGATAGTCATCTGATCGCCTTTATAAATTACCTTTGCAACTCTGTCAGAGAGAACTTCTTGTTTAAATTGGCTGTAAGAAATCATTTCTCTCTTGGACGAAGATGCATTTTCTACATTGTTAAAAATAAAGATTAAGGCTGAACCTAGCAAAACCCAAACTAAAGCATTTTTAAAAACTTGATTCATAATTACCTTTCTCCGTATAAATAAATTTCCCCTGACTTACTTTTTGATGCAGCAGGTTTAAAAGTTTGTACTATATTAAAATTTTTTTCCATGTTAGATCTTATTTTTTTGAATAAACTATTTTGAAAAGTCTTGAGAATTAAAGTTCCATTACTCCTATTAAGATAGTTTACAGCCGTTTCAACAGTAATTGAATTTAGCTCATATATATTTTCTTCATCAACAGCACTTATACCTGTTAGATTTGGGGCTAAATCAGAAATAACAAGGTCAAATTTTGTTTTTAATAATGAAATATCGTTTATTGCATCAATGTTTGCTACATCTTCTTGAAAAAAGTAAACATCTTTAATTGGTTCCATGGGTAATAGATCTACTGCGTATACCGTTGATTTAGGCTGAAGGATTTTTACAAGCTGAGACCAACCACCCGGTGCAGAACCGATATCTAAGACTAAACCTTTACTGTTAAGCGCTTTAGTTTTTATTAATATTTCTTCTAACTTAAATACTGCTCGAGAGCGGAGGCCGAGTTTTTTTGCTCTTATAGCCCAAGAATCTGTATGCATAAATTTTACAGATGTTGCACTTTTTCAATTTCAAGATCAATTTCTCCAGATGGAGTAGAAATTGAGACCTCATCACCAACATTTTTTCCCATTAATCCCTGAGCAATAGGTGTGTGAATGGAAATTAAACCGGCTTCTGGATCAGATTCTAAATTACCAACTATTTTGTAAGTTATAGATTTATCATTGTTAAGATCATACAAATCTATAGTCGCGCCAAATACAACTCTGCCAGTTTCAGGTATTTCTTTGACATCTATGACCTGCGCATTAGCAAGCGCATGCTCAATTTCTTGGATTTTTGCCTCGATGAATCCTTGTTGTTCTTTTGCAGCATGATACTCAGCGTTTTCTTTAAGATCGCCATGAGCTCTAGCCTCAGCGATAGCTTGAGATATTTCAGGTCTATCTTTAGTCTTCAACTTACGAAGTTTTTCAGTAAGCTTTTGCTCTCCTGATTTGGTTATAGGAAATTTTTCCATTTGTTTATTATAGCAAATGAAGGTAATTAATTTATTTCTTGAAGAGAATTATAAATCCAGTCATTTGAATTTGTGCTCATTGCTTCTAAAATTGCAAATGCGCCAAAGATGGTTGTTACACAAAATAATTTATTTTGTAATGCTGTTCTTCTTATAGAAGCTGAATCCTCTATAGACTGTCTTCCCTCAGTGGTATTAATTAAAAGGTTTACTCTATTATTTAATAACTCATCAACAATGTGAGGTCTTCCTTCAGAAACTTTGTTGATGATTTGAGCATCATGCCCGAGCTGATTAATAGCTTCAGCAGTTCCTTTTGTAGCGATTAATGAAAAGCCTTGCTCTAGAAGTAATGGAACCAGATTAGTAAGATATTTTTTATCAGACTCTTTTACGCTGACAAATGCTAGCCCTGAATCAGGAAATACCTTATTTGCTGCTCTTTGAGCT
Source organism: uncultured SAR86 cluster bacterium (assembly GCA_902599315.1). GTDB lineage: Bacteria > Pseudomonadota > Gammaproteobacteria > Magnimaribacterales > D2472 > D2472. The sequence continues at coordinate 17,036 of CACKEY010000004.1, forward strand.
TTTGCATATGCCTCACCAAAACTTGAGCCGATACCCATTACCTCTCCTGTAGATTTCATTTCTGGACCAAGGATAGGATCAACAGCAGGGAATTTATCAAATGGGAGAACAGCTTCTTTTACGAAAAAATAATTTTTAGGCAATAAATTAGAGAAGCCAATATCTTTTAATGTTTTTCCAACCATAGTCTTTGTGGCAGACTTCACTAAGGATTCTCCCAAACATTTTGATATAAATGGAACTGTCCTAGATGCCCTAGGATTTACCTCAATGATAAAGACATTATTATCTTGAACTGCAAATTGTATATTCATCAATCCAATCACATTTAACTCTGAGGCAATCTTTTTTGCTTGCTTTTCAATTGTGTTGATAACTATCTCTGAGAGGCTATATGGTGGCAAGGAGCAAGCAGAATCACCTGAATGGATTCCAGCCTGCTCAATATGCTGCAAAATACCTCCAATTTGAATATTTTCTCCATCGGAAATAACATCCACATCAACTTCAATTGCATCAGTTAAATATCCATCAAGTAAAATTGGTTTTTTGTCAGAAACTTCCACGGCTTCTTTTATATACTTTTCAAGTTCAACTTGAGTATGTACAAGTTCCATTGCTCTTCCACCAAGGACATATGATGGTCTTACAACAATCGGAAAACCAATTTCTCCTGATACCTTTATAGCTTCTTCAAGATTTCTTACAGTGCTATTAGGAGGTTGTTTAAGTTTTAATTGATTAGCAAGAGATTGAAAACGTTCTCTGTCCTCTGATCTGTCAATAGCATCTACATCTGTGCCAAGAATTTTTACATTATTGGATAATAGGACTTCGGATAGTTTTAGAGGCGTCTGTCCTCCAAATTGTATTATTACCCCCTCGGGTTTTTCTAAATCAATAATATCTAAAACTTTTTCTTCAGTAATAGGCTCAAAGTAAAGTCTGTTGGACGTATCATAATCCGTCGATACAGTTTCAGGATTGCAGTTAATCATTATGGATTCATAACCCTCTTCCTGAAGTGCAAAAGAGGCGTGAACACAGCAATAGTCGAACTCTATTCCCTGTCCTATTCTATTTGGACCGCTACCTAACACAATAACTTTTTTATTACTTGTTGGTCGAGATTCACATTCACCTTCATAAGCTGAATACATGTATGCAGTTTCGGTAGCAAATTCAGCAGCACAGGTATCCACTCTTTTAAAAGCTGGAATAACACCTAATTTTTTTCTAAATTCTCTAACTTTCTGTGGGGATGACCTTGTTAAATTAGCAATCCTACTATCAGAAAAACCTTTTTGTTTAAGGTTGAACATTTTCTCGAAATCAATTTCATTTAGCTTCATATCCTGCAAAATATTTTCTTCATCGATAAGCTCAATAATTTGATGCAAAAACCAAAAATCTATTCCAGTTAATTGGTTTATTTGCTCTGCATCCCAACCCAGTCTTATTGCCTCAGCAACATATAAGATTCTTTTTGAACCTGGAAAAGTTAGCTGATAACGCAGTGTCTCATTTTGACTTGATGAATTATCCATGATGTTTTCAAAGCCATGTAAATCTTCTTCTAGACTTTGAAGAGCTTTTTGCAGAGACTCTTGGAAAGTTCTTCCTATTCCCATTACCTCTCCAACAGATTTCATTTGAGTTGTCAGCCTGTCATCTGCCTGTGGGAATTTTTCAAAAGCAAACTTAGGAATTTTAGTAACAATATAATCAATGGAAGGTTCAAATGATGCAGGTGTTAGGCCCTTAGTTATATCATTTTGTAATTCATCCAATGTAAATCCAACTGAAAGTAGAGCTGCTACTTTAGCGATTGGGAAACCTGTTGCTTTGGATGCCAATGCAGACGATCTGCTTACTCTTGGATTCATCTCAATGACGACAACTCTTCCATTTTCAGGATTAATGCCAAATTGAACATTGCTTCCGCCAGTTTCTACCCCTATTTCTCTTAAAATTTTGAATGATTGATCTCGTAAAATTTGATATTCCTTATCAGTTAATGTTTGTGCCGGAGCTATAGTGATTGAATCACCAGTATGAACTCCCATAGGATCAAAATTTTCTATAGAACATATTATGATGCAGTTATCATTTTTATCTCTGACTACTTCTAACTCATACTCCTTCCAACCAAGCAAAGATTCATCAATTAGCAACTCTGTTGTTGGAGAAAGATCTAGTCCTTTTTCACAAATTTCTCTAAATTCCTGAACATTGTATGCAACTCCTCCTCCTGATCCACCAAGTGTGAATGAAGGACGAATTATGCACGGAAAACCAAGGCCCTCTTGAACTGTTAAAGCCTCCTCCATTGAGTGTGCAATTCCAGATCTAGGAGTTTCAATACCAATACCTTTCATAGTTTTATCAAACAACTCTCTATCTTCTGCCTTATCAATTGCCTCTCTAGATGCTCCTATTAACTCAACATTGTATTTTTGTAAAACTCCTTCTTTTGCTAAAGTTAAAGCTGTATTAAGACCAGTTTGTCCTCCCATTGTGGGCAACAATGCATCGGGAAGCTCTTTTGCGATAATTTTTTCAATTGATTTCCAGTGAATAGGTTCAATATAGGTTGCATCAGCGAGAAGAGGATCAGTCATAATCGTTGCAGGATTAGAGTTGACTAAAATGACCCTAAAACCCTCTGCTTTTAAAGCTTTACAGGCTTGTGCACCAGAGTAATCAAACTCGCAAGCTTGTCCTATAATTATTGGTCCAGCACCAATTATTAAAACGGATTTTATATCAGTTCTTTTTGGCATAGCTTTCAATCATTAAATTAAATTTTGTAAACAACTCCTCTAATTCATGAGGTCCTGGACTGGCTTCTGGATGTCCTTGAAAGCTAAACGCAGGCTTATCTTTAAAAGTAATGCCTTGCAAACTCTTATCAAAAAGTGATATGTGAGTAGGCTCTATATTTTTAGGAAGGCTAGACGAATCAACTGCGAAACCGTGATTTTGACTGGTAATGTAAACCACCTTGGACTTGAGATCTTGTACAGGATGATTAGCGCCATGATGACCGAATTTCATCTTATATGTCGAGCATCCTCCAGAAAGAGCAAGAAGCTGATGCCCTAAACATATTCCAAAAATTGGCATATTAATATCAAGTAGCTGTCTAATTAAATTGATAGCATAATCACATGGTTCAGGATCTCCTGGCCCATTAGATAAAAATACTCCATCAGGTTTTAACTTTATGAGCTCCTCAAAACTGATTTGAGCATTTACTACATATACTTTTCCGACATGTTTTCTCAGAAGTCTTAAAATATTTTTCTTGACTCCAAAATCTATAGCAACGATAAGTTTGTCATTTTTAGATGCAAGATAATTTGGCCAAGCGCCCTCTTCCCATGAAAAGGAATTTTTAGTTGAGACTTCTTTAGCAAGATCTAGTCCCTCCAACCCATTAAATTTATCAAGCGCTTCTTTAGCCAAGTAATGAGAGCCTTTCTCTCCTGGCGCAATGCATGCTTTTAAGGATCCATGATCTCTTAGCTTTGCAGTTAATGCTCTAGTATTTACATTTGAAATTCCAATGATTCCTTTTGATTTAAGAAAACTTTCTAACGACTGAGTTGCTCGCCAATTGCTATACTTATCTGGCAAATCTTTGATAACAATTCCTGAGGCAAAAATACTATCGGATTCATTATCTTCATCATTAATCCCTGTGTTGCCGATGTGAGGATGGGTAAAAGCTATGATTTGCTTTGCATATGAAGGGTCTGTAATAATCTCTTGGTAACCTGACATTGAAGTATTAAAAACTATTTCACCAACTGATGGTTCTTTTGCACCAAAGCCAATACCCTCAATAATTGAACCATCCTCAAGAACAAGAACAGCTGGAAAAGACACTAAATTTTCTCCTCAAAATGGAAAGAAAATAAAGCAAATAATTGTGAAATTTTAAGATTTAATGAGCTAAAATTATGCGCTAACATTAAAAGGATACTTTATATTGATATGAACCTCAGGTCCATTAAATTTTTAAAAAAATGAGTATTAATTTAAAAAATTCTGATCAAATATCTAAGATGCAAATTGCTGGTCAATTGGCAGCTGAAGTAATAGAAATGATTGGACCATTTGTAGTGCCTGGGGTAAGCACTGCAGAGCTAGATAAAAGATGTTATGACTTTATTGTAACTGAGCAAAAGGCTACACCAGCAAATGTAGGCTACAACGGATTTGAGAAAACTATTTGCTCAAGTGTTAATCAAGTAATTTGTCATGGTATTCCAACCGAAAAGAAAATTCTTAAAGACGGAGACATAATCAATATAGATGTAACAGTAATTCGTGATGGATGGCATGGAGATACATCAAAAATGTTCTTAGTAGGAAAAGCGCAACCCCATAATGAGAGATTGGTAAAAGTAGCACAAGAGTGTTTATATAAAGCAATTGATATTGTTAAACCTGGGGCTCATCTTGGTGATATAGGTGCAGTCATTCAAGAGCATGCTGAAAAAAATCACTATTCAGTAGTTGAAGACTATTGTGGTCACGGAATTGGGAGGGTATATCATGAGGATCCGCAAATCCTTCATTATGGAAAATTTGGAAGAGGAATTGAAATTCAAGAAGGCATGTGTTTCACGATCGAACCCATGATCAACCAAGGATCAAAATATACAAAAATTCTAAGTGATGGCTGGACCGTTGAAACAAAAGATGGAAGAAATTCCGCTCAATGGGAACATACACTTGCAGTTACCTCATCTGGCGTTGAAATTCTTACTAAGCGCAGCGAAGAACACTTTTGATAGACTCGTTAGAAAAAATAAACCTTGATTTTAATGAAAATTATCAAGCTATTTTTAATGCCCCAAAATTAACACAAAAATACTTAAATAAAAGATCAGATAAATTTGATCAAATAATAATTAACGAATTCAAAACAAGAAAACTTGAAGATGATTTTGCAATAGTTGCTTTAGGTGGTTACGGTCGACAAGAATTGTTCCCCTCCTCTGATATTGATCTATCCATCATACAATTAAGTAAAAAAAGTAAAAAAATTGAAGATGTTAAAAATTTTATTGGGTGGCTTTGGACCCTTAATGTAAAAATAGGCCATTCCGTTAGAACCTTTAAAGATATTAATAAAATTACAAAATCTGATTTAAAAGAATTTACCTCTTACTTATCTCATCGCGTCATTTACTGTAAAGAGGATAAAATTAGTCAGTTGAGCCTTAATTTAAAAAAAATATCTAATAATTGGAATAAAACAAAATTTTTTAAGGCTAAAAAAATTGAGCAATATGGTCGCCATCAATCATTTAACTCAACAGAATTTAGTCTTGAGCCTGATTTAAAAGAATCACCAGGCTGCTTAAGAGATTTTCAAACAGCCCTATGGATATTAGAACATTGCTTTGAGATATATAAACTAGAGGATTGTGTAAAAACAAAGCTATTTAAAAAAGTAGAGATTGCGGGCGTAAAAAAATCATATAGTTATATTAAATTCCTAAGATATATTCTTAACTTAAATAGCAAATCAAATCGTATCAGTTTCGAGAATCAACTTTTACTAGCAAAAAAATCAAAACTAAAGTCTTCCAAAAAATCGTCAGCTGTTGAAAAATTCATGAGAGCCTTTTTTTTACACGCATCTAATCTTTCAGATTTTAATGAATTTGTTTTTCAAGCCTATGAGGATCAACTCTCTATTTTTAAAAAAACATATTCTACACATTATTATATTTTTAAAGATCGTTTAGGTATTTCAGATCGTATTGATCTAGTTAAAAACCCAGAATTTATTCTAGAGAGTTTTATAAAAGTTGGGAAGCTAAAAAAAATTAATGGCTTAGATTTTAAATCTATCAAAAAAATCCAATCGTCATTGCTTAAAATTGATCCAAAATACTTTTTATCTCCTCAGGCTGGGCAGCAGTTCATTGAGATTTTAAAATCTACTACTAATCTCTCAACTAATATCAAAAAACTCAAACAACTAGGCATATTAAGATTGCTGATACCAGAATTTGGAGAGATTGAGGGTCAGATGCAATTTGATATGTTTCATATTTATACAGTAGATGAACATACCTTTAAGGTTGTAAGAAACATGAGACAAATGCAGATCGGTAAAATTGATCAGACTTTAGAAATTGAACATGAACTAATAAATAAATTACCAAAAATTGAACTTTTATATTTAGCTGGAATATTTCATGATCTGGGAAAAGGTAAAGGAGGCGATCATTCTGAAATAGGTGAAAAAATTGTGAATCGGTTTTGTAATAGACTTAACTTTTCTTCTCATGATACCGAACTACTATGTTGGCTTGTTAAAAATCATCTTTTAATGTCGTCAATGTCCCAAAAATCTGATGTTCATGACCCTGAAACCACGAAGCAATTCATCAAAAATGTAGACTCAATTGAAAAGCTTAATTACATATACATGCTAACAATAAATGATATTCGTGGAACTAATCCAAATTTATGGAATTCTTGGAAGCATGACTTATTAAAACAACTTTTTATGTCATCTCGTAAAAAATTAAATTTCGAAGAAATGCAATCCAGTCAATTTATCATTAATGAAAGAAAATCAAAATCAGTAGAATCAATCTCTGAAAAAGAAAATTTGTTACTAGAAAAAGTTTGGGGGCAATTATCAGATACTTATTTCTCAAAATATCAGGTAAAGCAACTAACAGATCAAGCAAAGACAATTGCTGACTCAGAGGGAAAAACTTCAATATTTATAAAAACTAGAAAAAACTTAATTGAAATATTTATTTTTACTCCAAACCAACCAGGACTATTCTTTAAAACTGTTCAAAGCTTCGAACAACTCTCAATTGAAACAATTGATTCAGATATTCATACAACAGATGATGGATTATATGCATTGAATACCTTCATATGTAGGCATAAAATCCTTGGCGGCAATCTAATACAAAGGGATATTCAAAACATTAAGAAAAAAATTGCCTCTGTGATAACCTCTCAATCTAATAAATCATTTACAAAAGTGAGATCAAAAAATAAAAAAATCTTTCAATATCGAACCAAGGTTAATATAACTAATAATAATGAAAAAAATAGAACAAACATAACATTAGAAACATTAGATAAACCTAATTTGCTTTCGAAAGTTGCAAAAATATTTTTAGACCAAGGGGTAAGTATTGATTCTGCAAGAATAACAACGCTTGGTGAAAAAGTAGAAGATAATTTTACAGTTATTGATGAAAAAACAAAATTAGCATTAAGCAAAAATAAAGCGCAGCTTTTACAAAATAAATTTAAAAGTCTTTAAAACTGCAATAAAAATTAAGACCTAATATAATAGCCACATGAAAAACTTCCCATTAATTGGTATTGGAATAACAACCATAGGTAAAGCAGGCGCCACATTAGATGCTAGCTTCCCATATATTTTGTTTCTAAATGGCGAAAGTAAACTTGATAAGTATTTTGAGAAATTGAATGGCTTGATGGAAAATGATCTCATGCAAATAGATGATCCAAATTTGCTAGATATTGATGATGGAGACTTCAATAGCACTCTCAGAAACCTTGGAAAAAATAAAGTTTTGGTTTTATGCAGAATGTCTGAAAATAAACCTATAAAAAACATTGAAGAGGCGTACTTAAAACTGCACTTAATCTCTTATAAATTTTTTCTTCCAAATTCTTTAAATCTTGAGAATTTATTTGATAATTTAGTAAATGTTGCATGGACTAACCAGGGTCCAGTAGAAATTAACGAGATTGAAAAAGAAATTCTTCATTCTAAAAAAAATAATCAACCCTTTGAAATAAAATCGGTTGATAAGTTCCCTCCTCTTACCGACTATATTGTTCCGCCTGGTGTTCGAATTGCCGATACCAGAAGAGTGAGGTTAGGCGCTTACCTAAGTGAAGGTACAACTGTAATGCATGAAGGTTTTGTTAATTTTAATGCCGGCACTTTGGGACCCGCAATGATTGAAGGAAGAATCTCTGCAGGAGTGGTTGTAGGAAAAAACTCTGATTTGGGTGGTGGATGCAGCACAATGGGAACACTATCTGGAGGCAATAATATTAAAATATCTATTGGTGAAAATTGTCTATTGGGAGCGAATTCAGGTTTAGGAATTCCAATTGGAGACAACTGTATTATAGAGGCTGGTCTCTATATAACTGGCGGCTCAAAAGTTACTAAATTTTCTCAGGATAACGAACCTGACTCAATCGTAAAAGCGTCAGAACTAGCAGGCAAAGATAACTTATTGTTTATTAGAAACTCTCAAAATGGAGTCATTGAAGCAAGAATTAATCCTAAATCTGTGGCCCTGAATGAAACTCTTCATAAAAATTAAGAACTTATGTCAGCTTTAGAACTAGCTCAGTCACTTATAAAAATTAAATCAGTCTCTCCAAATGATGAAGGCTGTTTCGATCTAATAGAGGCACAACTTATTCCACTAGGATTTGCAATCGAGAGAGTGCCAGAGCTGAACTGTGAAACATTGTTGGCAAAATTTGGAGACTCAGGAAAAGTATTTTGCTTCTTAGGCCATACAGACATCGTGCCCTCAGGCCCAGAGGAAGAATGGACATCTCCACCGTTTGAAGCAAACATTATAGACGGCGAACTCATTGGCAGAGGAGCAGCTGACATGAAAGGAAGTGTTGCTGTTTTTATTGAATCCTTAAAAAAATTTTTAAAAGAATACCCAAAGCCTAATTTTCAAATTTGGATAATGCTAACAAGCAATGAAGAAGGTGAGCCTGAAGATGGAAAAATTGATACTTTAATTAATTCATTAACTGCTCAAAAAAATTTTATTGACTATTGTTTGGTTGGTGAGGCAAGCTCATCTCAAAGCGTTGGAGATGTTCTGAGGGTTGGTAGAAGAGGATCTTTAAGCGGCAATCTTAAATTAATTGGTAAGCAAGGCCACGTTGCATACCCACAAAAAGTCCTAAGTCCAATCTTAGAGGCTGGCCCCATAATAAATGAGCTTAAAAATACAGTATGGGATAAAGGTAACAAATTTTTTGATCCTACCTCTTTTCAAATTTCAAATATAGAATCAGGAACCGGAGCTACAAATGTTGTACCTGGAAACTTAACAATGCTGTTCAATTTTAGATTTTCTCCAGAATCAACAGCAGAGTCTTTACAAGAGAGATTTGTAAACATTCTTAAAAAATCAAAATGTGAATTTGAAATAGATTGGACATTAAGTGCCAATCCATACTTAACAAAAAAAACTGACTTTCTTTCTATGATCCAAACTGCTTTGAAGAAAATTAATGGTGAAGAAGCTGAGGTAAATAATGGTGGAGGTACATCCGATGGGAGATGGGTTTCACCTTCGGGCTCTGAAGTTATTGAACTTGGGCCGATAAACAAGACCATTCATCAAATTGACGAGAGGATATCTTTGGAAGATTTAGAAAAGCTTCAAGAAATTTATCAACAAATTCTTATTGAAATCAATAATCTAATCCACTAGCTATAATTATTCTTTTGCAGTTTTAATAACGAATGATAGCGCTATCAATGCAAAAGCTATAATCAGATAATACTGAATCATAAATTCAAAAATTGGTGAAATAGTCTCCAGTCCTCCATCAAGAGCCTCTCCTCCAAGTAATCCTGCAAGGACTCCTCCTATTGCACTTGCTAGAAACCAAAGACCAAACATTTGACCCATATATCGTTTGGGGCCATATCGAGAAAAAGCTGACAAACCAATTGGAGATAAGGCAAGCTCACCCCACGTTTGAAAAAGATATGTTAATAAAAGCCACTGCATCCCAACCGGAGATGATTCAAGCGCAATATTGACAGCAATGATCATCACGAAAAAACTTAGGGCCATAAATAAAAGTCCAATTGCAAATTTTAATGGTAAAGATGGATCCAAATTTTTTCTAGCCAATTGCGCCCAAATCCCAGCAAAAATAGGTGCAAACAGAACAACAATAACCGGATTTGCAAATTGAAGCCATCCAACTGGAATCTCATATCCAAGAATTGCCAAATTTGTATAATCTCTGGCAAAAATATTTAATGAGCCAGCAGATTGATCAAAACCAGACCAGAATGCTGCTGCACCGATAAAAAGCAAGAATAACAAAATTAAATTTTTTCTCTCAGTGGCATTTAAACCTGCAAATAGAAATAAATACACAAAATATAAACCAGCAATAATTGTAAGGAAGTAAGCAAATTGTTCGGCAAAAAATCTTGGATCAATGGTAAAAAATCCTAGCAAGCCTGCTCCAATGACTAAAAACATTCCTATTAGAGAAACTTTCAAATAATTTGTATATTTTTTACGTTTTTCATCTGACATTTCGTTAGGATGCATTCCAGCATCTCCTAATAAATTTCGATGTTTTATAAACTGAATAACGCCAAAAGCCATTCCAATACCTGCTGCGCCAAAACCCCAATGCCATCCTATTTTTTCACCCAGCCATGAACATATTAGAAACCCAAGAGTAGAACCTATGTTGATTGACATGTAAAAAATTGTATATCCTGCATCTCTTTTATCATCCTGACCTTCATAGAGTTGACCAACAATTGTAGATATGTTTCCTTTAAGTAGTCCGGTACCCAATACAACGAAAATTAGACCAAGAAAAAATGTCTGCTCAATAGGAATAGCAAGAGTAAAGTGACCGAGGGCAATAATTAAAGCCCCTATTAATACTGCTTTTTGGTGACCAAGTATGTTATCTGCGATCCACCCACCAGGAACGACCATGAAATAAACCATCCCAGAATAAATACCATAAATAGCTTGAGACTCAACTTGTGACCAACCAAGTCCTGGATTGAAGCCAGTAACAGCTCCGGTCATATACAAAACTAATAACGCTCTCATCCCGTAATAGGACATGCGCTCCCACATTTCAGTTAAAAACAAGGTTCTTAATCCAATTGGATGTCCAAAAAAAGTATTACTTGTATTCATATTATTTGAGGTATTATTTAGTGAAATACTACAGTAATCTAATGGAAAAAACACCTTACGTTGGGCCCTTTCTTAGAATCATAGCTTCAATCTATGACTTCTTTTTGCTGCTTGGAGTTTGGTTTCTAGTTGGCTCGATTGCGCTATGGTTAAATGATGGAATTATTTTAAATCCTGCCCTAGGAAGTTTATTAGTATTTTTAAGTGGATGGGCATTTTACTCATATTTTTGGATGAAAAGTGGTCAAACTCTTGGTATGCAAGTTTGGAAATTTAGAATTATTAATAATGCTGATGAAAACAAAGACAAAATAACTCTCAAGCAAACTTTTCTGAGATATACAGTCAATTGCGGAATGCTGGCTCTTCTTGGAATGCCACTATTTCTAATATATGTAGACTCAAAAAAACTTGCTGTAAACGATATTCTCTCCAAAACGAAGCTCGAAAAAATCTAATTAAATTTTTTGAAATCTATATGCCCCAATGCCAATTAAAATTGTTATTGGCAAAAGATATGCTATTGCCATCGACAGTTGGTAAGTCAGGAATGATGCGATACTTAAATCTTTTACTAAGTCATAAATAAATCCAATTGAGATGCCAAGAATGATTTGACGACCAACCCCGCTTGATCGTGTACTATCAAACATCAGACTGCCTGCCAAAAAGATTATTGCAATAATTGATATTGGTAAGAATAGTTTTGCGTATATTAATGAATCGATTTTTTGCAGATCATTACCGGAAAGATATGTTTTCCTTAAAGACAACAAAGAATACAAAGAAGAATTTTCTAAAGTATTGCTTGATACAAAAAAAGAAGAAGGAAAATCAAAGATTTTTTGGGCATTTGAATCAGTTATATATAATTCGCCATTTTCTAAATTACCTTCAAAGTAATTGTCAGAGAAGCTTATTCGTTGCTGATTATCAAATTCTATAACTTTAATTGCTCGAACTTCTAGTTCATTTATTCGCTTGAGACCAATCAAATTTTTATCTGTTATTTCCCATTGAACTTCCTCGCTGGAGTCAAAAGGTTGATTAAGTAATTTAGATTTTTTTGACAGATCTAAAAACATCGTCTCATCAAAAAATATCAACATGAACGAAAAAATTATTGGCCCTAATCCTGATACAAGAACAATTTTTATAGGGGAAAATCCTGCTGATCTTAAAAATACTAGATTTCCCTGCTTATTAAACATGGAAAGTGCAATCAAGGTACCAATCAACATTGAACTTTCCAGGTATTGCATACCTTTACTAGGTTGTTCATAAAGCAAGACACTAAAAATTGTAAAAAAATCTTTCTCAGCAGATATATTTTCTAGCTCAAGAACAAGAGTTACTGAAAAATCAAGAAATAGTATTACAGTCCATACCATGGCTGAAATTACAAAACTCTTTTTTATAAGATGCCTTGAGTAAGTATTAAATATATTTTTCATGGTGAGCTAAGCCAAACTAAAAGAAAAAATATTAAAAAGATTATTACAACCATTTTTATTCTTGAATTTAAAAGAAGATTCTTAAATGAGATTCTTCCATCTAACATAAATAACAGGCCTCCAAAAGTTAAAAATATCAGATGAACAGGCCAAAGGAAGTAATAAAAGAAGTCAAAGTTATCTGAGTAACTCTCCCTAAATCCAACCAATGCACTTAGATAAAATATGTAAATTAATATACCGGTCACAAGACTGCCTTCTCTTCCTGCTCGTGGATTTTCTTTACCAAAAACAAAGCTAAGCAACATTAATGCTATGAGCATCAATGGTATGCTGGCATTCCATTGATTCTGTATAAAATTAGATTGATTCTTGTAATCAAGTAATTTTAAGAGAGAAAGTGAATTACCTGAGGGTTGTTCCACTTCAATTGAGTGAGTTAACTTTTTAAAAGAAGCATCTATTTTATTAGCGCTATTTATATCTGGATAAATATATCCATTTTGAAAATTCAAAATCATTTTTTCATTCTGATTTGAAATTAAGAGTGATTCAGCTTTAATGAGTGACAAACTAGGATCATCTTGAACAAAAAATGTGACATCTGTCATTCGATCATCATCATATGATTCAAAGAAAAGATAACTTCCTGTTTCATCTAGATTTACCAACGTTTGAGGCTTCAGCATCGAAATCTTATCTTCATAGGATTGCTCAGCTATCAAGCTTTTAGATAGTGCCTTTCCATATGGAGCTAAAAAAATACTTATTAGCGAACATGCAATCAAAGCAATTACAAAAAATGGTGTGATGTATTTGATAAGTTTTAATCGAGATGCTCCTGCAGAAAAATAAGCATAGATTCCATTAGTGTTATAAAGCTCTGATATAACTAACAAGAGACTCAAAAAAAATGCAAATGGGATTAGCAATCCTAAAAAATCAGGCAATCTAAATAAAATCACTGTAAAAATAATGTCTGGATTAAGGGTTCCTGCTGCAGCTTGTTCAAAATATCCAACAAGTCTAGATGAAAAGATTAAAGCGGTAAGGATAATTAAGATTACGGCAAAACTCTTAAAAATCTGAGAGTTTAAATGAATTGCAAGAATATTCCTTTTATACATGCCTTTAGCGATCTTGATGCATTACAATAATTATCTTATCAGTAATTTTTATTAGGAGTATGGTTTATGGCTTACAAAGTCTTATCAAGTCTAACAGCAAACAATATTAATTCTGCAGATCTATTAAAAGTAAAAACAGATCTCTTAATTATTGCTGTTAATAAAAAAACATCGTCAGCAAGTGAACTCAATGCACTGCAATCAAATCCACAATCATTGATGAAAGAGTCAATAAAAGAAATCAATAGTGGATCAAGAAAATCTATCTTTCTACCTGCTCCAGCGAAGGTGGCTGCTAAAAATATTTTGCTTATTAAAGAGCCAGATTCAAAAGCGGCCAGTTTTTTAGTTCTTCGATATTATGAAGAAATCATGAGCTTAATTAAATCAGCTAAAGCGAAAGATTTTGCTTACCTTATGAGCTCGACTACTTCAAAAGACTTTGATTTAGTCTGGGCAGCTGAAGCTGCAGCTCGAACATTTGAATCTGCAGCTTATACTTTTAATGCAACTAAAAATAAAACTGCAAAGCCAGTTACTGTTAAGAAAGGAACTATTTTAATTGGGGGCTTAACGTCAGCCAAACTTAAAGCTGTGAAAGCTGCTGTCAAGCTTGGTCACGCTGTTGGCGAGGGTATGAATGCAACTAAACACCTTGGTGACTTACCAGCAAATCATTGCACCCCAAGGATTATTGAACGCAAAACAAAAGCACTCAAGAAAGATTTTCCAGCCCTCAAGATATCAAGCATGAATGAAAAAGATATGGAGCGATTAAAAATGGGATCGTATTTATCAGTTGGAAGAGGGAGTGATGAGCCATCTAGAATGATGACCATTGAGTACAAAGGTGGTGCCAAAAATAAGCAGCCCGTTGTATTGGTAGGAAAAGGAATTACGTTTGATACAGGCGGAATCTCTATAAAACCGAGTCCAGCGATGGATGAAATGAAATGGGATATGTGTGGAGCAGCTTCTGTATTTGGAATTATGCAAACACTTGCTAGGCTTAAAGCTAAAGTAAATGTTGTAGGTTTGCTTGTTTGCGCAGAAAACATGCCATCTGCTCATGCTACTAAACCAGGTGATGTTGTAACTTCAATGTCAGGACAAACCATTGAAATTTTAAATACTGATGCCGAAGGTAGGCTGGTTCTATGTGATGCGTTGACTTACTCAAAGAAATTCAAACCTAGTCATGTTATTGATATGGCAACCCTAACAGGTGCTGTAGTGATTGCGCTTGGAAGCCCTGCTAGTGGTGTTATGGCCAACAATCAGCCTCTTGCAGATAAAATCTTAGCTGCTGGCGAAAAATCTGGTGATAGAGCTTGGCAACTTCCACTATGGGAAGAATATGCACACTGCACCAAAACAAATTTTGCTGATCTCGCAAACATTGGTGGTGGAAGGGAAGCTGGTACCATTCATGCTGCATCTTTCTTATCTAACTTTACTAAAGATTTCAAATGGGCTCACATGGACATTGCAGCAAGTGCATGGAATGGTGGCGCGAAAAAGGGTGGCACTGGTAGACCGGTACCTTTATTAGCTGAATTAATTTTAAATGGAAATTTATAAGAACTTATTAGATCTTAAGAATTAATGGATAAGAAGCCATATGATCCATCTGATATAGAGCAAAAACTCTATAAAGCATGGGAAGATTCTGGCCTTTTTGCACCAGGAGATAATCCTGAAGCTTATTCACTTGCTATACCCCCTCCAAATGTGACTGGAACATTGCATATGGGCCATGGATTTCAGAATGCCATCATGGATTGTTTAATTCGATACTATCGAATGTCTGGCAGAAATACTTTATGGCAAGTTGGAACAGATCATGCTGGTATTGCAACTGAGATGGTTGTAGAAAGACGACTCAATGCTGAAGGTAAAACAAAAAGTGATATCGGTAGAGAGGCTTTTGAAGAAGAAGTTTGGAATTGGAAGAAAGTCTCAGGTAATAAAATTACATCTCAACTTAGACGATTAGGATCGAGTCTAGATTGGAGTTCTGAACGATTCACTTTAGATGAGGAATATCAGCATGCCGTTTTAAGTGCATTTATTCAATTGTTTGAAGAAGGTCTTATTTACCAGGGTAAAAGGCTTGTGAATTGGGATCCTGTCTTAGAAACATCTCTCTCTGACCTTGAGGTAGTAAATAAAGATCTCACAATTAAAATTTGGGAAATAAAATATCAACTTGAAGCAACTGATGAGTTTGTGACTGTTGCAACAACAAGACCTGAAACGCTGCTTGGAGATATGGCACTAGCAGTAAATCCCTCTGATAAGAGATTTTCGCATCTCATTGGTAAGAAAGCTTCATTGCCATTATGCAATAGGCTTATTCCCATTGTTGCAGATAGCTATGTAGACCCAGAATTTGGAACCGGAGTCGTAAAAATCACGCCTGGTCATGATTTTAACGATTATGATTTGGGAAAAAGACATGGTCTTCACATGGACGAGTATATGCAGTGTCATACAGGAACTGAAGCTGACTTTATGCCTATTTCTATTCTTAATAAAACAGTTGAAGTTATTGGAGTTGCTCCGAAAAAATTCCATGGTATGGATAGATTCGAAGCTCGCAAAGTAATACTTGAGGATTTAAAAAAAGATAAGTTTCTTGTGTCTGAAAAAGAATACGAGAGTACTTTGCCCTATGGAGATAGGTCAGATCAAATTCTTGAACCCCTCCTAACAGATCAATGGTATGTAGATGCAAAAACACTAGCAAAACCTGCCATTGAAGCTGTCAAGAGAGGAGAGATACAATTTGTGCCAACTAATTGGGAAAAAACTTATTTTCAATGGATGAATAATATTCAAGATTGGTGCGTCAGCAGACAATTATGGTGGGGACATAGGATACCAATTTGGTACGATGAATCTAATAAACCACATGCAGGCTTTTCTGAGAAAGATGTGAGAGAAAGGCATAATCTTAAAGGCAAGCTGCGCCAAGAAGAGGATGTCTTAGATACTTGGTTCTCTTCTAGTCTCTGGACATTTGCAACATTGGGATGGCCTGAAAAAAATAAAAAATTAAGCCTATTCCATCCTACAACAACGCTGGTAACTGGTTTTGATATTATATTTTTTTGGGTGGCAAGAATGATCATGATGACCAAGCACTTCATGAAAGAAGTTCCATTTAAAGAAGTCTACATAACCGGTCTTATTAAAGATGAAAACGGACAGAAAATGTCTAAATCAAAAGGCAATATCCTTGATCCAATTGATCTTATAGATGGAGTTTCTTTAGAGGAACTTCTGACTAAAAGAACTGAGGGGATGATGCAGCCCCAACTCAAAGAAAAAATTATCAAACAAACAAAAAACCAGTTTCCTAAGGGCATCGAAAGTTATGGCACGGATGCATTAAGATATACCTTTTACTCTCTTGCCTCTCCTGGTAGAGATATTAATTTTGATATAGGAAGAATTAAGGGCTATAGAAACTTTTGTAATAAAATTTGGAACGCTTTTAGATTTATTGAAATGCAAATTGCCAGTCATGGCTATCAATCCAGCAAAGGCTCAAAAGATATTTTTTCTGACTGGATGGCATCAAAAATTAATCAAACTGCTGAAAATTGCCAAACGCATATAAAACAATATCGGTTTGATTTGGCCTCAGCAGAAATCTATGAATTAGTATGGTCAAATTTTTGTGACTGGTATATAGAATTTTGCAAAGTTGCCATTCAAAAGTCTAATAATGTTGGTCAAACAAATAGTTTGATAAAAAATTTAATATTAAACTTCTACAGTATCCTTGAATTATTGCATCCTTTCATGCCATTTATCACTGAGGAGCTCTCTTCTAAGTTAGCTGATTTAGGAAAGTTAGATAAATTAGGATTTTTAGTTGAAGGCGGCTTTTCTCATGCGCAAGCATCCAATCAAAACAGTGAAATACAATTAGATAAGGTCATAAATATTATTTCTGCCCTCAGAGTCATAAGGGCAGAAAATCAAAACATTAAAAATGAAATGCTAAATCTCATTATTTCTAATGATCTAAACTCTGACACACAATCAATTATTATTGAAAATGAATTAGTGATCTCGGGTATTGCAAAATTGGGTAAGATTGAATTTTCTGACAAGATCCCAGCTGAATCAATTGAAAAAACTATGGATGGATACAAAATAATCATTCCATTGGAGGGATTAATTGATCCGGAAGAAGAAAAGGCAAGATTGCAAAAAGAGCTCGCTGATGTAGAGAATGATATTAAAATCGTTAACGCTAAACTAGCTAATAAACAATTTGTCGATAAAGCTCCAGCAGAGGTTGTAAAAAAAGAAAAATCAAAAATTTTAGATGCTGAAAATAAAAAAACAATGTTAGAAAAAAGTATTGCTAAGCTTCAGCCTTAGGCTGACTCATAAGAAAATCTCGAATAGCTGCACCAACCATTGAAGGTTCAGCATAAGTAATATCATGCTTGCCTCCTTCTAAAATCAGTAATTCAGATTGAGGAATATAATTTGTCAGCTCTTTACGTCCCATAAATGGAACAACTTCATCCTCAGTTCCCCAAATAGTCAGGATTGGTTTATTTAAATTTCCGACATCACCAAACATTTCCTGAGTGCTGAAAAAATTAAAATTACGAGCAGTTGATAGTAAAGCATTGATGAAACCTTTATATTGCATTTGTATTTCCACTTTTTTTATAAACTCTTTTTTTGATAATGCTAAAGGATCTTCTCTTGGAGGCTCACTCTTCTCCTCATTACCCTGAAAAACCAGACTTGATCCAAAAACATTTAGGAGCCACTCTCCTACTAAAGGTTTCATAATCCACCAATCCTTTGTTGGATTTTCAACCATAAAACCTGCAGGAGCAATCAAAGAAATGCTTTCAACCATGTCAGGAAATTCACTGGTAAAGTGACCTACTACAGGACCGCCCATTGAGTAACCAACCAAATGCACTGATTCAGAAATTTTTTGAGAATCCAATAACTCTTTAAGAGATTGCACAAAAACATCCCTAGTATATTTAATCCTTGGTCTCTCAGAATATCCTCGACCATAGTGATCAAACACAAGGACCGAGTAGCCCGCATCTAATAAAAAGCCTTTCATTCCATCCCAAACAAAATGAGGAGTTGAAAATCCATGGACTAAAACAACCGTTTCATTATTTGAAACTTTTTCATCAGGATAATGCCAACGATAGTAAAGATTGCCTTCTTTTAAGGACACCCATGCACCTGCTGTGGGAATATCAGATGCCGTTAATGTCTTAAGTTTATTCATTTGCACAAAATATGGGAGACCCAATAGTAAAAGAATAATCGAAAGAGTTACTAGAATTTTTGTCACAAATTTCCTAATACTGATTTAATTGCCTCATAGCTAGGTTTAAGGTTGCCATACATTTTTTTGTATACCTTATGGTACAAATCATTATAAATTTCTTTATTTGTATCTATTGGATCAAACCTATCACCTGCGTGAGTCATTTTTTCAACTGCATAAGTAAAATCTTGATATAAACCAATTCCAACAGCACTCGCAATAGCAGCACCTAAAGAAGATGTTTCAAATGTGTGTGGACGAAAAACGGTCATACCAAATATATCTGCGGTTATTTGCATAACTTCATCACTTTGAGATCCACCTCCTGATACAACTAATCGAGAAATAGATTTTTTGGTCCGTTTTTCAAGAAGTTCTTTGCTCTCCCTTAAAGCATATGTTAAACCTTCAATCATGGCGCGATAAAGATGTGCCCTAGTATGATCTTCATTAAATCCAATAATTGCCCCTCTTGTTTCAGGACCATCTCCATT
The DNA here is from genome assembly GCA_902599315.1 of uncultured SAR86 cluster bacterium. GTDB lineage: Bacteria > Pseudomonadota > Gammaproteobacteria > Magnimaribacterales > D2472 > D2472. Next base: position 36,419 of record CACKEY010000004.1, read on the forward strand.
AGAAGGCGACCAATAAGGTTGTAGCATTAATCCATCAGAACCCGGTGGAACTTTGGCTAGTAACTCATCAAATAAAGTTTCAGGTTGAAGATTTTTTTCTTTTGCTAATTGCTCTTCTTGAAGTCCAAACTCTTTTTTAAACCAGCTCACCATCCAATATCCTCGTTGAATCATCATCTCAATATTAAATGTGTTAGGTATCACCCCAGGATATGCTGGATAAAAAGGTATCGCCTCAAGATATTTATCAGAAGTGATATTCAATGTAGCAAGGCTGCCATAACTCAAACTACCTGTCTCATTATCAATACATCCAGTGCCTAAAACCTCACAGGCTTTATCTGAACCACAAGCAATTAAAGGAAGTCCTTCTGGGATTCCGGTTTGTTCAGCTGCTGCTTCAGTGATTTCACCTAGCACAGATCCTGCAGGTAAAACTTCAGGCAGCATTTCAGATCGAATTGGCATGGCTCGCCATTTCCAATCTTTCTGATCAGCCCACTCTTGTGTCTTATAATCAAATGGAATAAACCCCACAGTACTCGCAACAGCATCTTTGTAATTACCAGTGAGTTTATAATTGTGATAACCAGATAAAAGTAGGAATTTATGAACTTGCTTCCAAATCTCAGGCTCATTTTGTTGAATCCAATTAGCTTCAGCCTCAGCATGCATTAAATCAACCAATGGCTTGGCTCCAATAATACCCATAATGACTGACTCTAACTTTCCTAATTTTGGTTTAGTTTGCACTTGGCGTTGATCTAGCCAAGTGATAGCAGGTCGCAGTGGTTGATTATCTATACCCATTGGAACTATAGTTGCTCGCTGTGTAGTTACTGAAACAGCTGCAATTAATTCCTTTGATATTGATAATTTTGGCCACAATTCCAAGCATGCTTGACAAAGCGAATTCCAAAAATACTCAGCATTTTGCTCTGCCCATCCTTTTTGATTAGAGAAATATGGCTCAATTTCAATTTTACTTTTTGCAATAAGTTGGCCCTGTCCATCAAAAACCATAGCTCTAACACTCTGAGTTCCGTTATCAATACTTAAAAAATATTTTCCATTCATGACAGACAGATTCTAAGTGTTGATAGGAAGGCTATAGTGCTTTTTCCAAATTGTTTCATAGCGACTTACTTCTTTTTGCCATCGCTCCTCATCCCAGCTCTCATAACTTAAGAAAATTTCTTTCAAAGCTGGGTACAATTCAGAGCCTCCATTAGAAAGACACATACCTAGACGAGTTCTTCTTAACAAAAGATCATCAAGATGCTCAACAGCCTCATTTTTTACTGCCCATCGACATTCAGCTAAAGAAAATTCTGTCTCGCCTAGATTGTTTTTTTCAACCTGAGAACTTTCTTTTAAAATTTCAATTGCTTTCATACCGTATCGTCCCAACAAACGTTGTCCCCAATTTCTATTTTTTGGAGTTAATGACTGCGGAGTGATTTCGGGTGTTTGAAACATTCTATCATCAACAAAATCTTTAGCTTTTGGTAAGCTTTCCTTAGCTGCAGCTAAAACATCCAATGCAATCAATCTAAAAGTAGTAAGTTTCCCACCGCTTACAGTAATTAACCCATTATCAGACCATACAGCATGATCTCTACGCTCTTTAGAAGGATCTTTGTTTTTCTTTGAACCAATTACAGGTCTTACTCCTGCCCATGTTGACAAGATATCACTTGACTTCAACGGATTATCGGGAAATTGGCTGTTGTATGCTTTTAATAAATAATCTACCTCCAGATCAGAGATGCTGGCCTCTATATCCAAATCCTCATCATGATCTAAATCTGTGGTGCCAATGACAGTTGTTCCCTCCCATGGATAAACATAAATACCTCGCTTGTCTTCAACATGGAAAAATGTCAACACGTCGCTAATTGGACATAAGGATTTTGGAATAATTATGTGGCTGCCTCGAAGAGGTCTTATACGTTTTTCTTTATTAACAATATTTCTCAGTCGATCTGCCCAAGCACCTGTTGCATTAATAACAACCCGAGAATTTAATTCAATAAAATCAGAATAATCATCAGCTTTAATTCTTACTCCAGAAACTTTGCCATCTGTTAATAAAAGATTATCTACTTTTGTATAATTTAGAGCATATCCTCCATCATCAATACTATCTTGCAAAACACGAAGTACCAAACGAGAATCGTCAACCATGGCATCAGTGAAACAATTTGCTCCATTAAGTTTATTATCATCTAATCCATGAAAACGTTTCTGTAACTCCTCATTATTAAAGTATTTATTATCCCGAGTACCTGCAAAAAAATCATAAATAGTAAGAATTACTTTCATTACAAATCGACCTGGAAATAAACCTTTTCTAAAAGTTAAATAAAAAGATATTGGATCCACCAATCCTGGGGCCTCGTTTAAAAGACGTTGCCGCTCCTGAACAGATTCCTTTGTAAGTTTATAATCTCCAGATGCAAGGTAACGAAGGCCTCCGTGAACCATTTTTGAGGACCTGCTGGAGGTACCCCACGAAAAATCTTGTTGCTCCAGCAACAGTGCTTTGAAACCTCTTCGCCTTGCTTCCCTAAGAATTCCCGCACCTGTGATCCCCCCTCCAATAACAATAATATCCCAATCTAAATGATCACCTTTTTGCATTTCTGAAAGAAGTTCTTTGCGGTTAGTAAATCCAGTCATAATATTTTAATCATTTTCAGGTAATAATTTTCCTGGATTCATTTGTCCATGAGGATCAAATTGCTGACATAAGCTATTAATTGCAGCAATACCAAACTCTCCCTTTTCTGCTGTTAGGTAGTTTTTGTGATCGCTGCCAACACCATGCTGGTGACTAATGGTGCCGCCATGAGCAACAATCTGATCAGCGCCAGCTTTTTTTAATTTCATCCATCTATTCTTTCCTAACTCAAAGCTTTCACCTATGCGAAACAAATAGGTAGTGTAAATACTCGATCCCTGACCATATACATGAGATAAATGCGTATAAGCATGAACTTGCTCACCTTCATCATCCAAGGCCATTCGAATTGCTTCTTCTATATTTTCTGCAGCTTCAGAAACTTTTGACCAATCAACTGCCGTCTCCATGGTGTCAACTATATACCCCTCTGCACCAAGAGGGTCACGAAGATACGGAGCACGGAATCGACCGTGCACCCAGTTCTCTCCAAGACCAGACTGATCTACAAAACCACCTAGGGCAGCACAATGATCGATTGCAAGTTCATATACAGTTTCGCAATGACGAGCTGAGCCAGTTACTCCAAATGTCATCATCACTTTTCCTTCACCAATACCCTTTTCAGATAAAGATTTCTCCAATGCAATCACCCCACTGCTATCACTGCCGGCACCCATATATAATAGACTTGTTGTTTCAAGTGGGTTACTTAATCGAACCATAGACAATGCAACTCGCTGTTGAATCAATTCCCTTGCAGCATTAATACCAATTTGCCAAGAAGGAAAGAAGACTACTTGGAATTTTTCTTTCTCAGGCATAGGCGTTATCCGTACAGTAACTTCAGTAATAATACCAATACGGCCCTCGGAGCCAAGAATCATCTCACGAATATCAGGACCGGCTGAAGATGCTGGGATGGTAGGAATTGTCATGGTGCCATTAAAAGTTTCGATAATCCCTCCAGCAAACATGTTTTCAATGCGGCCATAATGAAGAGACTGTTGACCGCTTGATCGACTTGCCACCCATCCCCCTAAGGTAGATAGCTCCCAAGATTGTGGAAAGTGACCTAATGTGTAGCCATGTTTTTTCAGTGTTTCCTCTACAACAGGACCTGGAGTTCCGGCTCCAAAGGTAGCCAGTTGACTTTCAGTATCAATGCTCAATAAGGAACTCATCTTTCCCATATCTATTGTTAGTATTGGTCTGTCGCTCTTCATAGGATTTATGTGACCAACAACTGATGTTCCGCCACCATAAGGAATAACAACTAAGTTATTCTCTTTACTATAAGCAAGAAGTTCTCTTACCTGCTCTGCAGATTCTGGAAATGCAACGCCATCAGGAAATGTATCAACATTGCCACTATGCATATCTAACCAATCTGGCAAACTCTGACCTCGCGCATGTCGAACTCGTGTTTCCGGATCGGTTTTAATTAAAGAATGGTCATCAAGACGAGATGCGGGTACTTTAGAAATTACCTCTTTTAAGGTTGCCTGATTAAGTGAAGTTCCTGGTCCTACCAAAGCCTCTAATAACGCTCGCAGTCCATCGCTAAGCTCCATAGTTAGCTCACTATTTTCATTTCCCCATCCATTCCACAAACGCATTGATTTCACCAAGTCATAATTTAAATTTAATAACGCATAGCGATCTAGTTTTAAACATAAGTATAGCCTTTTTCGTAATCAAAAAATCAATGATAAATTAAGGCTTATAAAGTAATTACTTAAATTATTTGCTTAATAATCCTTTTTCCTGAGCCCATTCATGAGTCATTTTCATACCCTCCTCAAATGAAATTTCAGGCCTCCATCCAAGGACACGTTCTGCTTTTTTAATTGAAAACCAACTCTTGGTTGAAAGCTGTTTTACTGTTGATGGAGAAGCTTCATTTAGATTGCCCAAAAGATCGGCTAATTTTGATGCTATGGCTGAGATTTTTAAAGCTAGCTTGGTCGAAACTACCACGGGTCTCTTTTTACCTAACCATCGATAGTGAGGAGTGAAATAGTCTTTGGTAAACATATAACCCTCGCATGATAAATTAAAAATTTCGCCAGCTGCATCTGGATGCCTCGATGCAATTGCGATACCCCTAACTAAGTCATCAATATATATGGGTCTAAAAAATCCCTCTCCTTTTTCGGGCAACATAAACTGATTTTTAGCAATTGCTTCTAAGGGAGCAATAATCCAAGGACGGCTACCTGGGCCATATGCATCTCCTGGCCGAATAATCACTACTTCAATATCATCATTAGCCTGCTCGCTTAAGACAACATGCTCAGAAGCTAGTTTTGTCAGCACATAGCTTCCACCATCGGCATGCACAGGATGAGTCTCATCTAACTCACCCTCTGCAGAATTTCCGTAAGCAACTATTGATGAAATTTGAACGAAGCGTCTAACTTTATGCTCTTTTGCTGCTTGAATTAAGTTACGAGTTGCCAATACATTAACTTGCCACATATCGGAATCTTGCATTGCATTAGAGACCAAAGCAGCTGTGTGAATAATCACATCACATTCTTGTAATTGTTGGCTAATTGTATCTGGCTGAGATATATCACCCTCAACAATATCATCATCATTACCAAAGAGATCAACGCCAACAGTATCTTGACCATGATTTTGGTAATAACGCATTAATGACCCACCAATGAATCCATTAGCTCCAGTTATAAGTATTTTTTTGATAGCTTGTTCACTCATATGGAAACCTTAGCAAAATAATTCTTACTTTTCAGTCCATACTCTTGCGGTAGAAAGAACCAAAAATCCTTGTTACTAATGATTTTGAAAAAAGACGAGTAATGATGGTGGTGAACTTATTAGCAAGACCAGGAACTACAATATCTTTACCTGCAAAACATGCTTTTATACCAATCTCAGCAACATCTTTAGCCGACATCATCATGCTTGATGGAATTCGAAGAGTGGCGCCTTGCTCAGGATTGTTCATCATTTTTGTAGCTGTATAGCCAGGGCATAACGCTGTTACTTGAACCCCGCTATTTGCAGCAACCATTTCATTTGATAATGCTTGAGAAAACGACACAGCATATGCTTTTGATGCAGCGTAAACATTCTGATTTGGAATAGCCATCCATCCAGCTAATGAAGCAACATTAAGTATATGTCCACTACCCTGCAATGCCATCTGATTTGCAAAAAGATGAGTCAAGCTAGTGAGAGCCATGATATTGACTGAAATTATTGCTTCCTGCTTTTCAAGACTCAGTTTAGTAAAAAATCCATTTTGCAAAAGGCCTGCATTATTTACTAAGAAATCTACTTGTGATCCATTTGCTTCAACAGTTTGGAAAAGGTCTTGTGCTGCATTTTCCTTGGACAAATCTGCAACAATCACAGAGGAATTCACTTCAAATTCATTCCTTATCCTGTCAGCTAATTGATTAAGTTTATCTTCACCCCGTGCAACAAGAATAAGATCATATCCGAGGCTGGCTAAAATCTTTACAAATTCGGCTCCGATTCCTTCAGAAGCTCCTGTAACTAATGCAGTTTTATTCGACATAACATGTTCCTTAATTATTTTTTTTCAGCCAAATTGGTGATGACCAAGCTCTCTCTTGAATTGTAACTGGTATATCTGATCTAGGTTTCTCACCAGCTCTAATGGAGTCCCACGTTGACCATCTACAAACAGGATTTTCAATAATTCGAGCGTAATAAAATGCATCTTGATTAACCTTAAATTCTGGATCCTGCCATAAGACTTTCATTTCCTTATCTCCTGAATCTGCACTAATCGAGCAATCACTTAAATCAACCCAAGCTTTATTTTCTGGACAACGATGAGTCTCTTGATCAACAATCAATCCATCGGAACATGCAACATCAAAAACTTTTTCTTTATGCTTTCCATCTTCTAACCATCCTTTAATGATTTGAGCTCTTTGCAATGGCGCCCCAACAATATCAGCAAGCGCCCATACTAAAAAGGTTGGATTTTTATTTTCTTTATTATTGAGGGTTCCGCCCATAGGAATGTTGTTTGCATATGCATCTTGAATAAGAGAAAGGTCATTTAGTGATGAATTTTCTAAATCATAACCCGCAAAGAATCTCACTTTTATTCTTGGACCGCTTGTTGCAAAAGTTTCTTTGCGTCTAAAAGCATCATAAATAGCTTCACGAGTGTTTTCTTCTGCCCAGACACCGGCAAGACCAGATGCAGAAAAATGTATCAGTCTCTCGCTTGCAGCAAGATAGTTTTTTCCATCAACCTCGGCGATTGTATTTGGTCTTAAAAATTTTAAAAAAGTTCCATAAAATCGATTAAACGGAATTGAGCCTCTTAACTCAGCAGTGCCATCTAAAAGACCTACTTTTGAGAAAAAGACTTCTTCACTATCTGAAGGCCCTCCAACATGTGAGTCACTTGATCCTATTAAACCAAACTTGTATGGATTGGTAAGACCGCTTTCCTCCAAAAATAAACCCTTAAGATATGCATCTCTTACGTAACTACCACTTAAATTAGAAATATTTTTCTCTTGGTCCACACCAGTTTTTACTTCGAAAGCTGCCCATTCATCATTTTTTGACAACAATGGATGAGTTTCCGAGGTTCCTTTAACTTGAGTAATTTCAACCAGTGGCTCATTTAATGAACGATTTTTAGAATAAGCCTCATCGATTGGACCTCCATTGTAGTTATCCAGTGAGAAAGCAACTCCACCTGAAATATTTGTATTGTGAGGAATGGCTAAGCTTTCAACTCCATCAGATCTGATAAGATTCATCCAATCCCATAATTTCTCTGGATTTGGGCTATCGGCTCTTGTAAAGATTTTTTGGGGGAGATTTCTTGTATCTTTAAATATAACGTTTCGATGTAAGTACTTGTTATAAAGGTCTAATCCAGGAGTATATTCATATGCAGCAAATGTAGTGAATGTTCCAGGAATATAAGCATTGTCTGCAGCTTCGATGGTTTGTTGCCATACTGATCTTTCGATTTTTTCTATTAGCGAGCCATCAATTGATCCATTTTCTAGACCCTCGGTAACTTTTTTATAAAAGGGTCTGAAAATATTTCCTCTTTTAATCAAGGAAATAATGCCGCTATCCACGGATTCATTCAGATTGTGTAAGGGTTTGGTAAATTCATATTTTGAGAACTCAGAAGTCGTATCTGCTGCAACTTTCATTAATCCCATAAAAATTCCATGATCAGTTACAGCATAGAAATCTAAAGGTCTGCTAAGTTGAATCAAATATCCGCTTGGATGGACTATTGCATTGCCTCGAGCATATTTGTAAGCATCTTTTGGAGTGTTAATAGTTCCAAAAGTGTAAGCGTCAAATGAATTTCCAGTGTGAACATGTAGATCACCAAAATAAGCATTTTTATTTGGATTAGGTAAAGGCCTAACGATATTGAGTTTTTCCACTGCGGGCTTAACTTCTTCAGGTTTAATTACATTTTTTGAGTTACTTGAATCAGAACATGCTGCTACTAGAAAAAAACACAGAATAAAATAAATTGCTTTGATTTTCATAATAGTTTTATGACAAACGCCTTGCAATCTCCTCTTTTAATAACCAAATTCTATCCTGACCCCAGACATAAAATGGATCAGTGCCATCTTCATTGGTAATTTTAAAACTTGGAACACCCCAACAATTTCCTGAGTACATATCCTTAACATTATCATTGAGTATTTTTTTCCAGTGTTTTGTATTTAGATCTTTGCTTATCATTGTCCAATCAAGACCTAAATCAATAACCAGTTCTTCTAAAAAATTATCGTCGCCAATATTAATTCCATCTTGAAAGGAAGCTTTTAGCAAAGCCTCAATATATTCAAAGCCCTTTCCAGCCTCATCAATTGCTGGAAATAATGAATATGACTTTCTTGCTGGTTTTCCAATTGGAGAATGAATGGTTTTCATCTCATGTGCATATTTTCTTCCCTCTCTTGCAGCATCAGAGAGAATATATTTTGCTTTATTGGTTGGTATATTCATCATCCTCATAAGCATAGGTAAAACTGGTTTCATATGTAAATTAATAGGATAGTCGTCTCGAATCTCTCTTATTCTTTTTGTACTAACAAAGGTATAAGGACTATTTAACGAGGGATAGTAATAAAGGTTAACTTTTTTTTCAGAAAGTAGTGTTTTGGGAGCTTTTAGTTTTAAGGTGAAGATTTCATTTTTTTCAGATTTTTTTCTTGCACCAAGCTCAGTCAGTCTTTCTTCTAAATATGGAAGTCGATCTAAGCCCCAATAAAGTTCTTTTTCATAATAAAAAGCTGAACCAAAATAATAACCTTTTCCATTTCTAATTTCGTTGCCATTGTTTAACTTTTCCTTAATTTGGCCTGATGTCGCAAAGTAGGTGGAAGAAATAGCATCAAGTTTTTTAGAATCTCCACTCCACAGAGCAAAACTTACTTGGGTAGCTATATCCACAAAATTTTGTTCGTCAACTGCTGACAAAATAGAGTTAGCTATAACGACGAGCTCTCTAGCTGGATAGGATTTTGCTGGAAATTCAATGTCATAAAATGGGGCAATTCGTTGGACATCTTGAAGACAGTAATAATTGTATAAAGTCGGTTCATGCAGTGCCTCGAAACTTTCTTCACCAACCAATACTGGCTTCAACTCAATATCAAATGATGCTTGAAGCTTATTAATTGAATGAATCGTTAGATGCGAATAAGGATCATCAACTTTATGAAAATATAAAACTTCATGAGGCCTTTGGTCCTTTTGTCTCGAAGCTTCTACTTTTGCTCTAGTATCTTTAAAAATTTCATAACTGGAAAATGTATTCATTATTTTATTTCGTAAGTTTGCACCTAACGTTCGCCTTGCCATAAAATTTCTGAAATATTTAATCATTTTAAGATTTTTCTCTAAATTTCTAAAAACCTAGTATAAGCATTCTTGCATTTTTAGTCCTACAATTGACATAATAATTGGGCTTCATAAATATAAATGGTGGGAAAAATGAAACTTAGCAAATCTTCTATTGGATTAATTATTGTCTCCTTTGTGTTTTATCTATATGCAACTGACTCCTTCAGTATATTCCAGAGAGATTCGGCTTTAGAGATAGTTGATTTCTCAATCGAAAATTCTACAGTCAATGTTGATATTCCATCCAATCCTTACAGAAATCCGTACTATGGTGATTTGCACGTTCATACAAAATATTCATTTGATGCTTATATTTTTGGAGTAACTGCAACTCCATATGATGCATACAGATTTGCCACTGGTGAGGCAGTTAAACATCCATTGGGTTTTGATATGCAATTGAAAGAGCCATTGGATTTTTATGCAGTGACTGATCATGGTTTTTATATGGGGATGATAGAAAACTATGCTGATACTTCATCAAAGATGTCTAAGAATGAGTGGACAAAACCTATTCACAATATAAATAGACCTGAGAATGTAACTGTTGCTTCAACTGGAGAGCGAGCTGATTTATTTAGTTCTGTGTTAAGTCGAGAAATTATAAATAAACCCTATCCTTGGTGGCATCCAAACTTCTTAGGAGCATGGCTAACAAATAATATTCAGCTTGCTTTAACCTCATTTGATTATGATGTTCACAAGTCTGCATGGGCAGATGTAGCGAAAGCCGCTGAAGAATTCAATGATCCGGGAAATTTCACAACCTTCATTGGTTATGAGTATACGACCTCAACAGAAGTAGAAGGCGGTAATTTGCATCGAAATGTTATTTTTAATTCTTCCAATGCTCCAATTAGGCCTTGGACAAGAATTGATTCTCTTAACCCAGAAGATCTTTGGACATGGATGGACAGCTTAAGAGACAATGGCGTTGATTCTTTGGCTATGCCTCACAATAGCAATGGCTCAAATGGTCAAATGTTTGAGGTAGAGACATTTAGAGGAAATCCTATAAGTAAAGAGTATTCAGAAAAGAGAATGAGAAATGAGCCTGTTGTTGAAATGACTCAGGTCAAAGGAACATCCGACACTCATCCCTTACTCTCTCCGGATGATGAATGGGCTGATTTTGAAATCATGGATAAAAGAGTTGGTAGCAGGCCACCAACTTATAGCATGCCACAAGGGGGCTATGTAAGGGATGCTTTTCTAAGAGGTTTAACTTTAGAGTGGGAAGGCCGAGGTAACCCATATAAATTTGGTTTAATAGGTTCTAGTGATACCCATACTGGAGCAGGCGCTTTCGATGAAAATAATTATTGGTCTAAAGTTGGTGTTCTTGATGGTACAGATATGGGAAGAGGAAGCGTACCTCTATCACAGGATCGAATTGATCAACTCACTCAATATTCAATAGACTTCAATCAGCCAGTAAGCACAAAAGAAATTGAAGGCAAAACTTATGCAGATGTCGGCTTTGATCAATGGGGTGCATCAGGATTGGCAGTAGCTTGGGCAGAAGAAAATACTCGAGATTCTATTTTTCAAGCATTTAAAAGAAAAGAAACATTTGCAACAACAGGAACTAGAATAGCAGTAAGGTTCTTTGCTGGCTTTGATATGAAATCAATTGATTTGAATTCTGAAGATATGGTTAAAAATGCATATGCAAAAGGGGTTACCATGGGCGCTGATTTATTCAGTCAAGCTAATCAGACTCCTCAATTTTTAGTATGGGCTCAACGGGATAAATTAGGGGCACCTCTTCAAAGGGTTCAAATTATCAAAGGGTGGGTTGAAACTGCCTCTGGTACTCCAAAAGAAAAGATTTATGATGTTGCATGTTCAGATGGCTTTGCAGCAGATCCTGTAACTAATCGCTGTCCTGATAATGGAGCAAGAGTAAATATTAATGATTGCTCTATTTCCAATGGTGTAGGAGCAGGAGAGCTCAAAACTACTTGGGAAGATCCAGATTTTGATCCAACCGTAAAGGCTTTTTACTATGTTCGAGTTCTAGAAAATCCGACATGCAGGTGGTCTACTTGGGATGCATTGAAAGCCGGAGTAAAACCGAGGCCCGATCTGCATAAGACAATTCAAGAGCGCGCGTGGTCCTCTCCAATTTGGTATATACCTGATTCGAGCGATTTAGAGATAATCCCGTTATAAAGTTTAGGATTTGCAGTGAGTCTCAGGATAATTGTATTTTTTTTAATTGGCTTACTAATTTTCATACTTGATGTTGCGTTTAATTCTGAACAAGACTCAAAAGATATTTATATTTCAGACCAAGAATTAACTAGTTTGCTTTCGGCATGGCAGTCACAAGTTGGAAGACCTCCAAATGATGAAGAAATCGTAAATATTATAAATAACTTTGTTCAAGAGGAGATTTTATATAGAGAGGCATTGCTTTTAAATTTAGACGAGGAAGATCGAATTATTAAAAGAAGATTGGCGCAAAAAATTACTTTCTTGAAACAAGAAACTGTTCCAGAAGATCCATCTCAAGAAGAATTAAAAGGATTTTTTGAACAAAATAAAGATAACTACTATGTCCCTGCAACCTATTCGTTTTCTCATCACTATTTTTCAAAAGAATCTAGCGCAAAAGAAAGAGCAACCAAAGCTTTTTACGATTATCAAACTAATGGAGTTGAATTAAAGGGCGATCCATTTTTTCTAGGAAAAAACTTTTATCAGAATAGTGCAAATGAAATTAAAAAAAATTTTGGAGAACTATTTTTCTCTACTATTAAAAATCTTTCTATAAATGAGTGGTCTGGACCACATGAATCTACATTTGGATATCACATAATAATATTGAAAGAAGTTAAAACTGGATTTTCGCCCCCTCTTGAAAAGGTCCTAATAAAAGTTCAGCAAGATTTTCTTTCACAGGCTCAGGATAAGGCTATTGCAAAATATATTAATGAAATAAGATCTCAATATAGGGTCATTATCAATCCAGATTATAAGTTTTAATGATTTACAAGCTTGCTAAAACATTAGTCATTCTTGTTTGTTCAACTGCATTATTCTCTCATGAGTTTAATCCGGCCCACTTAGTTGTGGATGAGCTTGCTGATAATGAATATCAAGTGAGTTGGATGTATCCAATAAAAAACATTGGCGCAAGAGCAGAAGTTTTTTTTCCAGATAATTGCAAAAGAGAGAGTCAACTGCCTAGTCAAAAGGGAAAATATTTGGTCGAAAGAATATCCCTCGATTGTGAAAGCTCTCTAAAAGGCCAAATAATTTCTGTAAACAATTTAAGTGTGCTCACAGATGCATTGATAACAATTACCCATTCTAACGGAGAGGTGTTTGAAGGCCTTATGAACCTTAAAAGATCATCGATAGAGATTCCTTTTCAAAAGCAAGTTTATCCAATGGGATATTTCACTCTAGGCATTGATCATCTAATGAGTGGAAATGATCATATCCTTTTCATCTTAGGACTACTTTTTTTAATTTCTGGTTTTTTCAACGCAGTAAAAACAATCACTGCATTTACCCTTGCACATAGTATTACCCTAGGTTTATCAGTATTTGAACTAGTCTCGCTACCGCAAGCAACTGTAGAGGCAATAATTGCACTTACTATCATTTACCTAGGTTTAGAGGTCAGTGAAAGTAAAAAATATAAATCTACACCTTGGCTTGTTGCTTTTGGCTTTGGATTATTGCATGGACTGGGTTTTGCTAATGCCCTCACTGGTATTGGTATTGGCAATGAACAGCTGATACTTTCTTTACTATTCTTTAACCTGGGCATTGAAGCAGGTCAGCTTTTGTTGGTTCCTATATTTGGATCAGTTATCTGGCTTTCGCAAAAACTTAACTTTTATAAACAATCAGCTACTTTTACATCGTTAATTTTAGGTGGCATGGGCTTTTTCTGGCTGATCGATAGAGTAAGTAGAATATTAATATAAGATCAGAATTTAAGAATTAAAAATTACTTAATCTCTTTTCAATAATGCTATCAGCCTCACTCATGATGCCATCGATTAGTTCTTGAACTGTTGGTATATCATTTACCAAGCCCGCAACCATTCCACAAGACCAAGCACCAGCCTCCATAGTTCCTTCATGCATAATCTTTGGATAAACTCCAGCAACCTCATCAGCAATATCTTGGAAAGTAAGTTGATCCCCTAAGGCATTTTCCTTTTCCATAAGACGCTCTACTGCTTCATTATTAAGAACCCTTTCGGTGTTTCTTAATGAGCGCATAATTAACCTAGTATCCAATTCAGAAGCATTAACAATTGAATCTTTAACATTTTGATGCACTGGCGCTTCTTGAGTTGCTATAAATCTAGTACCCATATTCATGCCTTCTGCTCCAAGAGCCATGGCCGCAACTAAACTTCTTGCATCAGCCATCCCCCCTGAGGCAACAAAAGGAATTTCAAGTTCGTCAGCTGCGCGAGGTAAAAGAATAAAATTAGGAATATCATCTTCACCAGGATGACCGCCGCATTCAAAACCATCAACCGACACAGCATCACATCCTATTGATTGTGCTTTTAATGAATGTCTTACCGAGGTGCACTTATGAATAATTTTTATTCCTGCATCCTTTAAAGCAGGCAAATATTCAGCAGGATTTCTTCCAGCTGTTTCAACTATGGGAACATCTCCACCAATAATTACATCTACCAATCCAGGATAATCTGGAGGCGTTAATGAAGGTAAAAATGTAAGATTCACAGCAAAGGGTTTGTCGGTCATCTCCTTGCATCGAGCTATCTCATTTGCAAGCTTTTCAGGCGTTCCTTGTGTTAGACCCGTTATAGTTCCAAGGCCCCCTGCATTTGATACTGCTGCGGCTAACTCAGCAAATCCTACATGATGCATTCCGCCCTGTATAATAGGATGCTCTATACCAAATAACTCTGTAATTTTTGTTTTCATGTTTTCTCCTTTTTTTACTTCATATCAACTGGGGTTAAGAAATCTTCAAATTGCTTTTGAAGTCTCTGCATTCCAGATATCCATCTATCCCTATCATTACCCTTTCTAGAAACATACTCAGCTACTTCTGTATGAGGTAATACTAAAAATTTTTCTTCTGCAATGCATTTTAAAACTTCTTGAGCAACTTCATCTGGCTCCATCATTCCATCTACACCAGCAACACCAGGACCTTGAGCAGTCATTGCTGTTCTAACTGCCTGGGGACAAAGACAAGAAACACCAATACCCTTTTCTCCATAGGTTATCTTGATCCATTCAGCAAAACTAACTGCAGCTGCTTTAGTAACTGAATAGCCTGCTGCTCCTAACTGCGTCAGAAGCCCGGCTGCTGATGAAGTATTAACTAGATAGCCTTCTCCTCTTTCAATCATCTGAGGTAGAACATGTTTAGCTGCAAAGATATGAGATTGAACATTCACATCCCAAATATTCTGCCAATCCGATGCCTCAACTTCAAAAAATCCTGGCACCCCACCAATTCCTGCATTAGAACAAAAAATATCAATGCCACCAACATGCTCGTCTGCCTTTTCAATCAGATTGATAATATCCTTTTCATTTCCAACGTTCGCTTTAACAGCAATACCATCCACTGAATCAGCTGTTTCTTGTGCGCCATCGAGATTTATATCTACAGCAATTACTGATTTAGCTTCTGCTTGATGAAAAGCTTCGCATAGAGCCTTACCAATGCCACTAGCTGCACCTGTGACAATAACTCTTTTATTTTTTACATCCATTAATTTATATCAGTAATTATTATTTCATCTGAGTCTAATGGCAAAATAACCATAGTGCCATCTTTTGTGGAACTCCATTCTTTCCTTATATCATTGACTCCTCGAAAAAACATTCTTTCTGTTAGATTATTTCTTGGTGCTGGAGTTAAATGATAAAAAAATACATGACCAACGTTAGCCAAGTTTGCAACCTTAGCAGCTTCTATTGGTGTTGTATGATACGTCTCAATATCATTTAAAATTGTAACTAATCCTTTATTGCTTTCTAAAGCTTTTCTCATAATATCCAATTGATGATTTGCTTGCGCCTCATGAAATAAAACATCCGCATCTTTTGCATGTTTAATTACATTTTCGTCATAAATAGTATCTCCACTAATAACAATTGATCTCCCCTTGTAATCAAAACGAAATCCTAAAGCGGGATCAACTGGCTCATGAGTTACCTTGAAGGCAGTTACCTTTAAACCATCTTCATCAATAATTACAGGGTTTAATAAATCTATCGTAAAAGTGTTAAAACCAGCAATATCTTTTGGTGCTATTTCATTACCATGATGCTCATATCTATATTGATAGTCCAACTGATATGCATCCTCAAAACCTTGAGTTACTAGTTCAACTCCTTCAGGACCATAAACATCCATGGGCTTCGTGTGAGAAGTATTAACCCATGTCATTAAATGGAGATCTGCAAGATCAGAGATATGATCAGAGTGAAGATGAGTTAGTAGAGTTGCACGAATCTTATTTGCATCTATTCTCCAATTACCTAGATTTGCAGCACTCCCATCTCCAATATCAACAACATAGTAATTACCTCCTGCATTGACCAAAATACACGTTTGCGCCCTTCCTGGAGATGGGAGTGGGGATCTAGAGCCACAAACCACAGCGGATAATGAATTATCATTTAAATCAGCCGTTGTGCTCCCCAAAGTTTGAGCAAATCTTAGCATTAGTCGATCTTGGACAGCTGGAACTCTCGTTAAAACAGACACCAAGATAAAGCTAGTTAAAGCAAAAATTGATATATATTTAAGGAGTTTCATAATTTTAATCTTGTGTTGAAATTCGCGAACCAACAAAGATTAAAAATAGACCTACAACTACCTCTACAATAATTGCTGACATTACGAATGGTGCGTCGTAAATTAAAGTTGAAAGGGTTCTATACATAGCTGCTATCAATAAAAGCATTGAAGGTGCATAAAACCAGTGACGTGTTGTTGTAATCACTCCAACTAATGTCATTACCCCAACTGTGATAAAGAAACTTCCTATATCACCAATTTGTGTGCTCAGCCCAGCACCCTCTAACAAAGGCATGCCTAATTGCTCAGCAATACTTGCTGGATTAACAATCCACTGGATTCCATTTATTAAAAAAAAGAGTCCTAAAAGGCCTGCGACTATTCTCAACACATTTTTCATTTAATTCTCCTTATTCAGTTAAGTTTACGATTATTCCTTCGCTAGGATTGATTTTTCCATCAACCATTTCTTTATAAGTACTGGTAAAGTTTTCTAAGCCATGAATTTCCTTGATCTGCATCCACGTTTTACTTTGCAGCGCTCTAGCGGCCATGAAGGAATTTGTTTTTTTTGCATAATCATCATGTCCCCAGTCTCCAATTCGCTTTTGAATGTGGGCTGGAGCGAAAAAGAATTCTGTTCTTTCTCTTAGCATCGCTTGCCCTAAAGCATCTTCTGCAGTGGTTCCATTGTCCCAATGAGTCATGCCAACAGTTAAACACTTTATCATTTTACCCCCAAGCTCTCCATGAAGTTTTCCTAATATTTCTCTGTTGCCTGCCATATCAACCATTATAGAGCCAGCAGAATAATCTATATTCTTAAGCTCATCATATGAAATTACCTGATCATAACAGCCCAAACTTTCTATAAATTTTGTATTTCTTGCAGATGTTAAGCCAACAATTTTTGGCGAATTATCTATATCGGCTAAACCCTGAGCCAGACCAATTGCTGTTTTGCTTGAAGCGCAAATAATAATTATTTGAGATGCTCCAAAATAGGCATCTTCTGCTAAAGCGTCACATAAACAAAATGCTGTAATATGCAGTGGAAATAAAAGTGCTCTGATTGCATCCATCGATGCATCATAGTTTTGATCTCCATCAAGTCTGATGTAATTATTATAAACAGGCGGTAATTCTTTTCGATGTTCTTTACCATCACTAAAACTTTGATTTGAGATTTTAGTTGGCTTTAAAGTTAGTGAGTTTGCAGCTGGGAAATAACCAAACAGTCGCTCTCCAATATTTAAACCTTCGATATTTGAATCAGTAATTTCTGCAAATCCCCACACAGGTATGCAGCCCCATTCATTCTTTTCGTCATACCCTGCTGGAAAAAATTTCCAATATCCAATGGTATCCCCCGCTACTCCATAAGTAACGTTATTTGCTGTAAAAGCATAACTTTCAATCTTGACAGCAATTTCATCATCATCAATTACAGTTGAATCAATATCTACAATTCTTGATTGTGTTAAGTCAGATTTTAAAGTTTGAAATTGATTCACGGTATTATCCCAATATTATTTATTTTTGTATCAGTGAAAGACTGAAAAGTATTATTAAAAGAAAAGCTACAAGGGGAGCACCGACTTCACCAGGAGTAGCACCAACTGTATAAACCCCTTGAATAGTGATGTCTTCCCTTATCAAAGGATATCCAAATGCTCTAAAACTCCATTCAAATAACCATAGTAAATACATTAATGGAATGAGTGCTCTGTATCGAAAAATAACAATCCAGCATATAAGACAAATTATTAACTGCGCAAAACCCCATAGGGAAAAAAATCTATAAATTAACAACATAGGGTCAGCGTTACCTTCAATGGATAAAAAATTTCCTATTTCATGAAATCCATATTTCTCAAAAAGCATATGAATGATTGATCTCCATGTCATCAAAAGTGTGAATAAAATGAATCCCCAAAGAGCTATATTATGGCCATTAAAGTTATTATCAGCCACCAGGGGAAAGATTTTGTTAAACACTACATAGCACCTTCTTTTGTTTCTATATTTAATTGCCCAAGCAACCCAGCAGATCTATGTTTTTCACTTTCTTGATAATCTTTATCCATCATCATTTCTAGCATAGCTTTTCTGTTAGGGTATCTCGCAATCGCAACACTGTCCCATAAATCCTCAACTTCTCCGAGCATTAATCGGCTAACATCTCCACCAAAAATTATCTCAGCTCCAACTTTTTTTAAATGTTCTTTTACTTCAGTTGCATAGATAAAATATGCCTCCCTGCCTGAAAGCTTTGAATCTCTTCCATCAGCATACTCTGCTTTATCTTTAAACTTTAAAAGATTTACCATTGATATTGGTGAGTCACTATCGCCCTCAAGGAATCCATCCATTTGCTCTTGATTAGGCATTAGCATATTTTTAACTTTCATTGTTACTCTCCCATGGTTATAGCTTTTTTGAATGCAGGTCTATCAGCAATCCTTGCAACATAATCTTTTATATTTTGCATCTCATCATTTACGCAACCAAGTCTATTTGCCATAAAACAAGAATGTCCGAGCATCAAATCTGCAGCAGAAAAATCTCCAATTAAATAATCTTTATCTGCAAGATTTTCATTTACTGGAGCTAAAGATTTTGTTAGAAGGTTTTTCGCTTGATTTAATACAACTTCATCTCTTCTATCAGGTGGTAATAAAATTGTTTGAACTACAATTTGATTCATAGGAGGCATGACCATACCCTCACAGTAGTGATACCACTGAAGATAAAAAGGAAATTCAGGAGCATCTGAATTAGGTTTCAAGCCTCCATTTTTATGTCTCTCAAGAACATAATCAATTATTGCACCAGATTCAAAAATTGAAATATCGCCATCTTCTAATACAGGAACTCTTCCTAGTGCATGTCTGGATCTATGCTCTGGTGATTTCAGGCCTTCTTTGGTGAATGGCATTATATTTACCTCATATTCCAGACCTAACTCCTCTAAAAGCCAAACTACCCTTCCCGATCTAGTTCCAGCAACAAAATGTACTTTTAACATTTCTTCCTCCTTTTTATTTTTTTACCATTTTTTCGGCATTCTTTGTAAACTCTTTCATTTTTTCATCGTTATTTAGAAGTTTTTCAATCTTTATAGGAACTGCAATACCTTTAAGCATTCCAGGCTGCTCATACATTGCTTTTCTCCATCGCTCAAGGTGGTCTAGTCCATCAACTGAAATTCCTGACCATTTGTATGTTCTTACCCAACACCAATTAGCAATATCTGCTATTGAGTAGTCTGTTGCAAGCCACTCCTGTTTAGCTAAATGGTTGTCAAGCACTTCAAATAATCTTCTGCCTTCATTTTGGTATCGATCTATGGCCGGCTGAATTTTTTCTGGAAAATACCGAAAAAAGACATTTGCTTGACCCATCATAGGTCCAACTCCGCCCATCTGAAACATCAACCATTCTAGAACTTTTGCTTTTTCATTTAGATCACTCGGCATGAGCTTCCCAGTTTTTTCTGCAAGATAAATCATGATGGCTCCTGATTCAAAAATAGCCAAATTGTTTGCATCCCTGTCCACAATTGCAGGAATTCTTCCATTAGGACTAATTGCAAGAAAATCAGGCTTCTTTTGCTCATTCTTGGATAAATTAATGACATGGGTTTCATAATCTAATTCCATGGCTTCCAGCGTGCATGAAACTTTATGACCGTTGGGGGTTGGGGCTGTATAAAAATCAATCATTTTTGCTCCTTACAATTAAATTCTCACATCCAGTCTTCTCTAAAAAATTTATAATTTGTTTTTGGTCATCTTCATTTAAAGAACTAAACTCATCATTAATCCATTTCAAGCATTTTGCTTGATAGGGAAAGCTTTGTTGCTCCCATTCAGTGCCATCAATATTAGTTTTCCAAATTTTTTCTTTTGCATCAATAGCATTAGCATTTGCCAGTAGTGCAGGAATGTAAACTTTGCCTATTTCTTGAAAAAGATCAGACAAATTGTTTTCAACATCCTCAAAATTTATCCAATCTTCTTGATGAACGTCTATCCCACTCATGTCCTCCATTTGATCGATCCAAGCGATAACTCGAGGAGACAAGGCATGTGCGATATTACTTGATGTAGGATCAAAACCAACTAATTGGGTAAGCTGTCCATAAATTGCATAATCTGATGATGAAGGACGTTTACCAAACAAATATGGATTAAGTGACAAACAATGATCAAGTTTTTTTAAAAACCTTTTATAACTAGCTTCAATTATAGGAGCAGTTTTTTGATTAGAACCTACAACCCATAAACGACTAGTCTGCAATTCAGAAATATATTTTTTAAATTCCAAGTGGCTCGCATCGTCTAAACCTACGTCATGCATGAGAGGCAAAATAGTCCCCGCCTTTTCTATATCATTTGAAAAATGCCATCGGTAATGGAACATGTATTTAGTTACCCACTCATCACCAAAATCTTCAAGAACATAATTTAAAAAATTTAATTTTGGATCAGAAGGAATTACGCTCCTTGAAGTAAATTCATTTTCTAGATGACGAATAATTGGAGTTGAATCTGTAATAGCCTTATTCTGACCATCAACATTAAATATAATTACTGGTAGAAGCATTGGCTTTGGTTCTTCTAATTTCATCTTTTTGATTAAGTTTCGAGGATCTCCCCACTCAACTGTATAATAAATTCTTCGATACCTCATTAATGCAAGCATCTTTCTGGTATAAGGCGATGCTGGATTGCCTACCACTGGTATAGGATTTAGGCTTTTCATAATCAAAATGTCTGGGAAGACATTTTTTTACAAGTCTGATTGAATTCTAAAATAGTTTCTTCAATGATTTGTGATACGGGTTTAATTTGATCAATTAAACCTGCTGATTGCCCAGTCAGAGCTGGTGCGGCATTCATATCGCCCCCAAAATAAAGATCTTGAATCTTCATCATATCTGTCATTTCCATGACTCCAGCCTCATGAATTTTTTCTGTAAATTCAGTTTTTAAAGCACGGATACATGGCTTAGATTTTTTGTTAAGAATCCAAGTTCCCTGCTCATTAGAGTCAAGAATTGAATTCTTAAAATTGTCGTGAACTGGACTCTCTTTCGATGATACAAACCTTGTTCCCATTTGGATGCCTTCAGCTCCGGCAGCAAATGCAGCAGCCATACCTACTCCATCTACTATTCCTCCCGCAGCAATGATTGGCAAATCTGTATGTTTTCTGATTGCTTGAATTAAAACTATTAAACCTACTTCCTCTGGACTTTTAAATCCACCTCCTTCAGTTCCTTCAATAACCAGACCATCAACTCCTGCATCCACGGCCTTTATGGCTCCAGCTACGCTAGGCACAGCATGAAAAACTTTTACTCCAGCATCTTTTAAGATATGAATATATTTACCAGGATCGCCAGCAGAGGTTGTAACAAACTTGATCCCTTGCTCAAGCACTAATTCAATCATGCTCTCATCCCTTAAAAATAAAAGAGGCAAATTAACACCAAAAGGTTTATCAGTAAGTTTTGACATAGCTAAGATCTCTGCCTTGCAATTTTCAGTCTCACCTGATGAAGTTTCAATAATGCCAAATCCGCCTGCATTTGAAACGGCTGCTGCTAGCTGACTTCTTGCAATCCATCCCATTGGAGCTTGGATAATTGGATATTTAACACCTAAAATTTCTGCAACTCTATTCATCGAATTAATTTTCCAGATTAAATTCTAGTCCTGCATTGGCTTCCAACCTAGCAATTAAATTTTCTCCCATTGAAGGTGCAGGGGTGTATATACCACCATCTAGTTTAGAACATTCTTTGATCAAACAAATTGCACTTTCAGCGATCATCTTAGAAGTAGATCCATATCCTGGATCTAAATCTCCTTTGACTGATGCATGCATCACAGAACCATCATCTAAATCAGCACAAAATAAAACATCGTAATTACCATTCTCAATTGATTCTCTTGATGGCCCTTCTCCGGGCTCGGGTGCATCAGCCAAAGGATTCATTTTACTAACAAAATCTGCTGCTGCTTTACCTTCTTCACCTGTGCCTTGAATCCACATTTCGTTATAACAAAAATTTTTTCCATACATGTGTCCCATCAAGGCATTAGATCTATGAATATTCTTAGTATTTATAGGCGCCATAAAAAATGGGGCTACCCAGGTTTCTAACTTTTCGTCGAATAAAGGCTTATTATCTCGAGGTTGTTCAGGTCCTATATATCCATTTGATAAAGCAAAGGGGTTTGCAAGCACTTCAAACAATTCAGGCTTCTTTTTGAGCGAAGCCATGGTTGCACCTAAGGAAGCTGCAGTACCTCCAGAAAACTCACCATTCATTGCCCGCACTCTTCCTCTTATGTTCAAAGCAGGTTTACCATGTTGAGAAATTACTTCTTTTTGCAGAAAATAGACTCCTAAATCAAAAGGTATGCTGTCAAAGCCACAAGAAAAAACTATCCTCGAACCAGTTTCTTGAGCTAGAGCAGAATATTCATTGATCATCTCATGCATCCAACCAGGCTCACCGCAAAGATCAACATAATCAGTTCCGTGCATAGCACATTGTTTAATAATATTTAGGCCATACAGCTGATATGGGCCCACAGTTGTAAGAACGCACTTTGTTTGTTGTACCATTTCAGCAATACTAGATTCATTATTACTATCAACAATTAATAAAGGTACGTCATTCGATATGCCTATTGCTTCCTTGACTGCGGTCAATTTTTCTTTCGATCTTCCTGCAATTGCCCATGAAATACTTTGATCTTGACCGTATTGCTTATGCATGTATTCAGCGACCAGCTTTCCGGTAAAACCTGAAGCTCCATATATAATGATATCAAAATTCTTATTACTCATAAGACTCTCCCTTTTAAAATTATTGAATCAGTATCCCGCTTGCTCAGAATTAATTGTTTGCAACCATTTAATATCTAAAACTTCATAATTAGCAGAATTAGGTTTCAAACAGTAAATTGGATCTGTGACTTTACTAATATCAAAAGCTTCATTTCTTAAATCATTTTTCTTCAGCTTAAAAGTTCCAGTTGTATCCATTTCCTGAATAATTCTTATAAAAAGAGGACGAGCATATTTAGGCAGGCTATTTTCTACATATTCTGAAAAAGCTTGCCAATCGAAGCTTACAGAATCCTCAAGACTAAATGCTGCCATGCCTGCCCTGCCCTCACACCCAGGAATCTTAACCCCGTAAACATTTGACATATTGACATCTTGAAAACCATTTAAAATCTCTCCTACCTCATTAGTAGAAACATTTTCTGACTTCCATCTAAATGTATCGCCAACCCTATCTACAAATTGGTAATGAGTTTTACCCAACGCATAGCCTACATCAACGGTTTTAATTAAATCGCCTGTATTAAACCAAGCATCATCTTCTTCAAATACATCTCTTAATATCTTTTTTTCAGTGGCTTGAGCATCTGTGTAACCATTAAAAACTGCATTAGGGCCAATCCTTACAATCAGCAAACCAGGATCATGCGTAACTATCTTTTTACAAAAGCCATCAGCACCTTTCAAAATATTATCTTCGGCAACATCATACTCAATTAAAGCAACATCAGCGTTGGTCATTCCAATAGTTTTATCCTTATTTAAAAGATTCATGAATAACGCATTTCCCTCACTTGCTCCATAAATCTCAACAATTCTTTCAACTGCAAATCTATCTTTAAATGTGTCCCAAACATCTGGTCTGAGACCATTACCAACCATTACTTTTAATGGATTATTGAGCTCAGCTGGAGATGGATTATGGTTAGCCAGGTATCTACAAAGCTCGCCTATATATACAAGAGCAGTAGTATTATACTTTCGAACTTCTTCCCAAAAAGTAGACGCAGAAAATTTTCTTTTAATAAAAGTGGATGCTCCAGCTTGGATAACTGCGCAAAGGCCTAACAAAAGACCAGTTGAATGGTAGAGAGGAAGGCTATTATGCATACAATCATTTTCGTCAATGCGATAACCGGCCATTTTTATATTTATTGAGGCAGCCAAAAGTTTTTGATTAGGGCAAATTGCCGCTTTTGGAACTCCTGTTGTACCAGAAGTAAAGATATAACATGCTATATCTTTTGCTTTTACTGAATTAGTTTCATCAAGGTTATGATCATTCTTATGGTCTATAGCAGCGCTTAAATCCATGGCCCAATTTGGCAAAGGATATTTATCAGTATCTTCAACCCATAAAAAATCTTCTTGCTTGGAGATATTAATCTTGTCTAAAACATCCTCCAGTGGTTGTGAACGCTCTGCACCAAAAATACATTTAATTGAATCAGATGAATTTATGCAATGGATTAATGGATCACCAGTTAAACTCGTATTAATTAAGACGGCTATTGCGCCAATTTTATTTAAGGCCAGCAAAGATACTACAAAGCTTGGTCTATTTTCCATAAACAGAACAATTCTGTCGCCATGATTGACTCCCGTTTTATTAAGATATCTTGCTAGGGCATTTGCTGCTTTATTCGTTCGATCGTAGGTCCAATCCTCATTTTCAAAATATAAAAATGGCCTATCCGGAAATTTCGCTGAAGTGTCTTGAAAAGAGTGCGCTAAGGAAGCATTATCTTCAGGATCAGGAAATTTATATCTAAGGACTGGAATTAGATACCTTAGCTCGCCCAAAACTCTGAAAAATTCTTTAATCTGATCAAACATTTTTCCCCAAAAAATGAAATTAGATATATATTTATATAGATAAAAGAAGATTCTATCAAATATCCTTTAGAACTTTGAAACTATATCTAAGAATTTCGGGCACTAATTAACTAGAGCTAGTGATCCTGAGTTCAGTCCTAAGGCATTAGCTACTTTTATTGTTATAAATATTATTTTCTTATCCTTATTAATCGCATAGTTTTCCCTAACTACTGCAAAGTTTTTAATTGATGGATTTGCTATAAAACCAAAAAAATTAAGATCAATATTACGCTTTATCTCAACGGAATATAATTTTGCTGATTTAACTATGGGTATATTTTTAATCTTTGTTTCAAGGCATGGCCCGCCATCTAAAACATCAATCAAACCATTGGCCTCAAAGTTCTGTTTAGCCAATAAAGAATATGCCGGCAAAGCATTAGGGTGGGGCTTTCCAATAACTCTTTGCAGTTTTTGAGGCATGTGCTCAATGATAAAAGGATATGATGGAATTGACTCCATAACAAAATGATTATCTATGTAACTAATTTGATCGATATCAAAAAAATCCAGATTAAAAAAAGTTTTGCTAAATAAATTCCAAAAATAAGACTCCCCTTGTTTATTTTTAAAACCTCTTATTTCAACAAAAGCAGTTTTATCAAATCTCTTCTGATCTAAGGACATAAAAATAAATCTTGCATATGAAAGTAATGAACCTCTTCCTTTACCCCGAAAATCTGGCTTTAGAAATAAAGTTCCTAATTCTGTGTAAGGTTTTTTATACAAATACATTGAAAGGACGTCTAGGTCTTTACCAAAGTTTAAAGACTTAGATTTGAGTGTTAAATTTGATTTCTTAAAAAAAACTGAAGGTTTTTTTTTAGAAACCGAAGTGTAAATTGCTGATAGTCCCACAATCTTATTATTATCCTCGAGAACAAATAAGTAGCTATCATGATTGGGTTTTTTAATATTCTTTTTCTGAGATCTTTCAGACCAAAGTAATCTCTTTTTTATTTCTTGGCTTGTTTTAGGCATAGTGGTCATACCTGCACCAGAATTCTTGATTAAATGCTCAACATTTTTTAAGTCTGAGCTTTTTACAAGTCTAACTAGCTTCATGAGCTTATTATAACAATTATAGTTTTTTGAGAGTTCTATTAACGCTAAAAGGGACTAATGACGAAGCTCGCAAACAATTTCGTTATAAAATTTTTGCATGCCTTCTATCTTTTGCTCCAAAGGAGCATCATTCATAATTCCGTATAACATCCAAGGATAAGTTGTCATGGTTGTGACACCTAAATCTTTCATCTTCTTGAAGCCATCCTTGCTAAAGGCATCCCAACAAGTAAAACAAATATACTCATAGTTTTTCTTATCTGGAAACTCTTTTCTTTTTAAGTTTACTTTGCTCATTAATTCTTCTAGCTCACTTAAACTGTGCATATCTGAAATCCATCCATCATGACTTGCAGCTCTTTTTATTGCTGGTTCTGAAAAACCTCCCACATAAATAGGTATATCATTCTTTGGAGCAGGAAGCATTTCTAATTTTTTAAAGTTAAAAAATTTCCCATTGAAATCTACCATCTTCCCAGACCAAAGTAATTTCATAATCTCAAGCATTTCATCCGCTCTTGCGCCTCTTCGCCTAAATTCTTGTCCACCTGCCTCAAATTCCTCTGGCATCCAGCCCATGCCAACACCAAGATCAAATCTGCCATTGGAAACTGCATCGAGAGTTGAGACCTCTTTTGCAACCCTCAGTGGATTCCTTGCCGGGAGAACATATACGCTAGTATAAAATCTGATGTTTTTAGTTGCTCCAGCTAAAAAAGATAGAGTGCTAATAGGATCAGGCCAATCGGTACCCTGCTCCCATCTTACACTTCCATCATCAGTGTATGGATATGGTACAGAAAATGTTTCTGGGTGGATTAAATGATCCGAGACTGCAAGAAAATCATAACCAATTTCATCTGCAGCAATCCCCAATGGCTTAATTTCATCCATTGGTAAAATTGATAAAGGTATTGCAAATTTCATATTCCTATTGCCCTAGTGATAAACCAAAAAGTACCCATAGAGAATACTACAACACCAGCAAAATTATGAATAGAATTAAAATAGGCATTTGAGAGAAACCTTTTTGATAAAGCTAATAAGCTCAAGATTCCAAATGCAACTGCAAGTTGACCAATCTCAACGCCGATATTAAAACTTAAAATAATTGGCAACAATTTATCTTGAGGTAAACCTACTTCAGATATAGCTCCTGCAAATCCTAATCCATGAATTAATCCAAAAAATACAGTTATTAATAATGGCAGCCATAGAGAGTTATAATGCATAGTCAAGCTTAGATAAATAGTTAAAAATAAGGCTAAACCAAAAATTAACATAGGGTCTAAAGTTCCAAAAATTACTAGAGGGGTAAATGCTAAAACTGCAAAGATGAAATTTTTTATGAGTCTGTCAAATTCATAATTGTGTTTAAAAAACTTCTCTAAGGCCAAAAGTAATATCGAAAATCCAATTAAGATTTCTACCATCACTGAATGAACTCTTAAAACATTCATCGCACCAAATCCCAAAGTTAAGCTATGACCAATGGTAAATCCAGTAATTGCAATTATTAAGAATCTACCTTGAAACAATAATAACAGGCCTAGCAAAAAAACAAGATGATCCCAACCACCCAAAATATGTTCAATTCCAGAAAATAAATAGCTTAAGTATGAACTTTGGTTCTTCTTTGATTCTGACAAAGAACCTATAAGCCAAACATCAGATGAATTGGCAAACATAAATTCAGGAATTGTTTCATCATCTATTGATCCTCTAGCAATATGTGTATGAATTGGGCCTAAATCTTGAAATAAAGAAATAGATACCTGTGATGGCATTTCCACGCATTTAAAATCCCAAAAAAACTTCAAGACCCCAGCTGCATTATTTTCATTGAATGTTACTGATTCTTGAATCTGACACTGATCTCCCAAATTAATTGAATTTTGAAGATAAGTTAAAAAATCTGGATATGATCGATATTTTGTTTCAGGCCTTAAAAGTCTAAAAATACCTTGTTTAATAGTTCCGGTAACCTTTATTTCAACCCCATCCTCAACATTAAGAAATTGGAATTTAGAATATGACTCACTTCGATTATGAGCTTCCAGCGAGGGAAGCAAAATAAGAAAAAATATGATAAATATTTTTTTATAATTCATTCGCTTTTACAACATCGTACCAATTTCTTAAATCTTCTAAATATTCATCAAGCATTTGCTCTCCTTGATAACGAATATATTCTGATTCAACTTCTTTTGAAACATCACCAAATGGAGGAGCGCTTGAAATTATCTTTTTGATTAGTATCAGAATATGAGCTTGTTCATCAAACTCTATCAATTCACTGACTTCACCCTCCTCAAGGTCTAAAGCAATCTGAGTTAGCGAAGGTCCTATGTATTCTCTGATTTTCATGGCAGGCAATATAGTATTTGGCAGTGTGATCACTTCATTTTCAGCAAGAGATTTTGCCTTTGCAAAATCTCCTGCAATTAAAAAATCTCTTGCCTTGATTGCAAGCTCTTTATTGTTGGATTTAAAACTTAACTTTATAAGATGAAGCTTTGGGCTTGGAGTAAAAAGATCTTCGTTAAGTGAATAAAAATTTTCTAAATCGTTCTGAGAAATTGTTAATTCATTTGCATCTGAGATAATCGAACTGATCATCTTTTGTATGATAATGCTTCGAATCTCAGAATCATTCTCAATCATTCCAAGATCAATACCCCTCTGAATAAGAAGTTCCTCATCTATCATTCTTTCAAGGATATTTTCAGGATCAGAATCTATCAAACCTGTCTTTCTTGATTGCGCTATTGATTCTAAATACGACTGATATTTCTCTTTTGAAATTGCTCTCTCATCAATTTTAGCGACCCAATTTAATTGAGCGATATCTACCTCTTTAATAAAACTTGACCCAATTATCAAAACAGAAATAATTCCACCAAGAAGAATCAAAGGGTGAATATCAAACTTCCATTGAAAAAAATGTTTAGTTTTTTCTATTGGAGTTAAAGTCATCTTTATGTGATCAATATCATCCTCTAAATAAACTTCACCAATCGGTTCAAACCCAAATTCTTTATAAAAATTTAATAATCTATATTGAGCTGAGAGGCTAATATCATATTTAGGATACTTTAAAGCACAAAAATCAATGGCCATCTTAGTAAGAACTTTGCCCAAACCTTCTCTTCTGACACTTTCTTTGGTTAAAACTCTGCCAATTTCAGGACCATCATATCTTTGACCAGGTTTACCTACTCTCAAATAGCCGACTAGTTCAGAATCTTGATATGCAAGTAGATGATCGCAGTCTTGATCTTTAAAATCGGCATCAATAAATGCACAGTCTTGCTCAACAACAAAAACTTCCTGACGAAGATTCAATAGTCCATATAGCTCCTGTTTCGTGAGAGCAGAGTATGATTTCCATTTAAATTCCATGCTGAGATTATATTGGTTTTATTGCGTATAATCTTAACTCAAAAGAGGAGATTAATATGAGTGAGTTATACAACATAAGTGTCAAAGACATAGATATGAATTTAGTTGATTTAAGTTCCTATGAAGGCAAAACATTGTTAATTGTTAATGTAGCTAGTAAGTGCGGCTTTACTCCACAATACAAAGATCTGCAAAACCTATATGAGAAATATCAAGATCAAGGATTAGAAGTGTTAGGCTTCCCATGTAATCAATTTGGCGCTCAAGAGCCTGGAACGAATGAAGAAGTGAAATCATTTTGTGATCTTAATTACAATGTTTCATTCAAGATGTTCGATAAAATCGATGTAAACGGATCAGATGCTAGCCCTTTATTTAAATTTCTTAAACATGAATCTCCTGGAATCATGGGCACAGAAGCAATTAAATGGAATTTTACTAAATTCCTTGTTAATAAAGATGGTCAGGTAATTAAAAGATTTGCTCCCAAAGATGGTGAATCAGAGATTGAATCCGAATTACAAAAAATCTTATAAGTTAAATTATTAAACTCATCAAAAGAGCGTCCTCTTTTTCAGGCTTACTGTAGTAATCCTGTCGTATGGCATCTTTATAAAATCCATTTTTTTTATATAGATTAATAGCAACTAAATTTGAAACCCTTACTTCAAGGTTAATGACTTTTACCCCAACAGCTTTGTTTTGAAGAATAACTTGTTTTAAAAGTTTGTCGCCCAGGCCCTTTCGATGATATGCAGGATCAATTGCAATATTTAGTAAATGTGATTCAGGAATTATTGGTGAATAGATAGCAAAACCTATTATTGTCTCAGCATGCTCAAGCACTGTTGAATAATGCCCAACCTCCATGGATGAAATAAATTGAGCTTTTGTCCAAGGCATAAGATTAGTAGAGTTTTCAATCTCTACAATAGATTCAATATCATCCGAACTAGCAGGTCTAATTTTCGTTTGCATTAGGTTGCTTGCAAAGGCTTAAGTTTTTGCCAAAGAGTTTTTTTTAAATTTGAATCAATGAGCATCTGTTCTAATGAGGGAGAAGTTATTGCATTAAATGATATAGAGGATTCTATTGAACTTGAAAATATGATGATTGCCTTTAAGTTTTCACCCTCAGAAAACTGACGAATTTCTATAGGCTGCTTATTGGAGGTCAAAAAAGCTCCCATTGTTGCTGAGGCACTTGGTCCACGAATGGAGTCAACTATAGCTTCTAGCAACTTCATTTCTTTTTCAGAGTAATCATCTACAGAATTAGCATGTAGTGTTAGAATATTGTCCTTTTTAAAGAAGAAGATTCTTGTTTCATCATTAGATTGATGTTTATTTGAATCTCCAAAAAGAGGAATACCAATTTTAGATAAAATAAATTGAGATTTGTTTGATAGCATCACAAAAGCAATGATGAAAGATTTAATTAAAAAATACAAACCTTTTGAGCCTATTCCATTGAAAGGAAGGCAATGGCCAAATACGGTTATTCAAGCAGCACCACGTTGGTGCTCAGTTGATCTTCGCGATGGAAATCAAGCTCTTATTGAACCCATGGGTCATGAGAGAAAAAAACGAATGTTTAAACTTTTATGTGATCTAGGATTCAAAGAAATCGAAGTAGGTTTTCCAGCTGCTTCTGAGACTGACTTTGAATTTGTAAGATGGTTAATTGAAGAAAAGCAAATTCCCTCAGATGTCACAATACAAGTATTAACTCAAGCAAGAGATCACATTATAGAAAGAACTTTCGAATCACTTGAGGGAGCATCACAAGCTATAGTGCATTTTTATAACTCGACTTCCACGCTGCAAAGAAAAGTAGTTTTTGATCAAGATAAATCTGGAATAAAAAAAATAGCAACCGATGGAGCAAAGCTTGTAAAAAAACTTGCGTTAACTCAAAGTGAAACAAAATGGTCTTTTGAATACTCTCCAGAAAGCTTTACAGGTACTGAGCTTGATTATGCTGCAGAGGTTTGTGATTCTGTTGTCGATATTTTAAAAGATGCAACATCTGAAAAAATCATTATCAATCTGCCAGCGACAGTTGAAATGGCAACACCAAATGTATACGGTGACCAAATTGAATGGATGAATGAAAATTTAGAAAATCGAGAAAGTATTTGTCTCTCTTTACATCCTCACAATGATCGTGGAACTGCAGTAGCAGCCTCTGAATTTGGATTAATGGCAGGCGCTGATAGAGTTGAAGGAACATTATTTGGTAATGGAGAAAGAACTGGCAATGTTGATATTGTCACTATTGCATTAAACCTGCTTACTCAAGGCATTAATCCTGAGCTTGATTTTTCCGATATTAACTCTGTAATTAGGGAAGTTGAGTACTGCAATCAACTTCCTGTTCATCCAAGACATCCATATGCTGGTGATTTGGTTTTTACAGCTTTCTCGGGATCTCACCAAGATGCAATTAAAAAAGGACTAAATTCTTTAGAAAAATCAAATCAGTTAGAATGGGAAGTACCATATCTCCCTATTGATCCTGCAGATCTAGGAAGATCATACGAAGCTGTTGTAAGAATAAATTCTCAATCAGGAAAAGGTGGAGTTTCTTTTATCCTTGAAAAGGATCATGGTGTCTCTCTTCCACGAAGACTGCAAATCAACCTGAGTCAAAAAGTACAAAAAGTTGCTGAGGATACTGGTAAGGAAGTAATGTCCAGGGATATTTGGAAGGTATTTGAAGAAAATTATATTTCTGTTTCTGGTAGACTCAAGCTACTAAATTATGCCCTATCGTCAACTGAGGACTCTTCTGGCAATACTTCAGATCAAGTTGAGATTTCTTTAGAAGATAAAAATAAAAAAGTTAATCTTACAGGTATCGGTGGAGGCCCAATTGAGGCTTTTATATCCTCAATAAATAAGTACTTTTCAACATCTATTTCTGTTTCAGACTATCACCAGCAATCAGTTACCTCTGGTGCTGACGCAAAAGCAGCTGCATTTATTGAGCTTACTATGGATGGAAAGAATGAATGGGGTGCAGGTATCGATGGAAATACAACAAAAGCTTCTTTTCAAGCCATTATCTCAGGACTTAACAAGCTAATTACTTAAAGTTAGGTTCACGCTTTTCTAGAAAAGCTTTAACGCCCTCCATGTTTTCGTCAGATCCAAAAATATTATTTTGAGCCTCTGCCTCAGCTTTAAATGTTTCATCATATGATTGAGTAATTGAATCATTCATAAGTTTTTTTGTGAGTGATAATGCCTGAGGTGATCGTTTTGATAAATGCTCTGCCCATTTTTTTGTCTCAGAGGATAATTTATCTAATTCCACTACTTTGTTAGCAATACCCATGCTCAAACAATCAGCAGAAGATATTTTTTTTGCCTCAATTGCGAATTCTAAAGCTCTTGCATATCCAATGGCTCTTGTTAATAGAAAACTAAGTCCACCATCTGGAACTAATGCAATGTTACTAAATACTGACATGATATATGAGTCTTTAGCCATGATTCTAAGGTCGCATGCCATAGCCAATGCGGCACCGATACCTGCAGCGGCACCATTTATTGAACCAATGACTGGTTTTGGCATTTCAATGATATTCTTTAAAAACGGATAATAGCCTCGTATCAAAGCGTCCTTGGTATCAGACCAAGATGCATCTCTTTCAGTTAAGTCGGCACCGGCGGAAAAGCCTCTACCTTCTCCAGTTATAACTAAAACTCTGATTTGAGAGTCATTTTTTACCTTTTCAGTAGCGTCACCCATATCCCAAACAAGCTGCTCATTGAAAGCATTCATCATTTTTGGTCGATTAATAGTGAGCGTTGCTACTTTATTTTCAACTTCTAAACTTATGGTTTCATAACTCATACTTTTCTCCTGATTGATTAATTATTTCTCATTTAAGATTAAATCGCCATCAGAAAAAGTTAAAAAAGCACTCTTTTGATCATTATCTGCTCTTGACCAATTAACCCTAGTCTTTGAGCTTGGATTTGAAAAGATAAATGCTTTTAAAATTTCTCCAATTATCTTTTTATTTGGCATAGCCAGATTATTAGCTTTAATCCAAAATCTGATAATCTCTGTGCAAATTTCTTCATCTAGATCTAGCAAGAATTTTCTCTCTAATTTAGAACCTTTGATATTTTCTCCAAATTGTCGCACGATTAAATAATCATGAGCGAGTTTATGTTTTGCAACTAAATCAGCTGTTTTTTGAATTTGTGTGCTTGCATTAGGCCATCGACTTAAGATTGTTTTAAGAACTTCATTACGAATAAAATTGCGGTCCTGATTGACCTCAAAGTTAGTATTATCAGTAACAAAGTCAATATTCTGGAAAGATAGATATTCAAATAGTTGAGATTTAGAATAGCCTAGCCACGGCCTTAAAAGCGTGCCTTTTCCTAACTTACGTTTTTTTACTGGACCTTGCAGGCCGTCAAGACCAGTTCCTCGAAGAAGTCGATATAAAACTGTTTCAGCAACATCATCTGCATGATGAGCCATTAATAATTGATCATTTTTTTCAAGGACTGTTTTAAAAATACTATATCTTGCATTTCGTGCAGCTGATTCAAGACCAGATTTTTTTGGATTTATATCTACGACGTGGCTTTGAAAATTAATGTTTCTATCTTTACAGAATTTTCTGCAATGATCTTCCCATAAATCTGAGTTTTTATTTAATGAGTGATTTACATGAATTGCAGAAAGCCTGGAATAGAAGCGCTTTTCAAGACTTAGCTTATAACAAAAATGTAAAAGCGCAGAGGAATCTCCACCTCCACTAAAGGCAACTATTATATTTTTATTAGGATCAACTAGATCAAAAAAAGCTTCTGGATCAAACAAATCAAGCTCCAATTTTAAGCAAACGTTGATAACGTCTTTGAAGTAACTCCTCTTGAGAGAATTTCGATAACTCAGCTATATTTGTTAATAATGATAATTTGATACTTGCTGAAATCGTATCGTAATCTTGGTGAGCTCCACCAATAGGCTCGCTAATTATCTCATCGACAATGCCAATTTTTTTTAAATCATTTGCTCCAACCTTCATGGCTTCAGCTGCTTGAGGAGCTTTGTCAGATTCTCGCCAAACTATTGAAGCACAGGCCTCAGGAGATGCAACTGAATAGGTGCCATACTCTAAAATAGCAATATGATCACCTACACCCAATGCTAAAGCTCCCCCTGAACCACCCTCACCTGAAACAACAACTAGAATTTTAGTTTTGAGACTAGACATAACAGCTAGGTTTCTAGCAATTGCTTCACTTTGTCCTCTTTCCTCACCCTCCACACCTGGATAAGCTCCCGCAGTATCAATAAAAGTGATGACTGGCATATTAAATTGCTCTGCAAGTAGCATTAGTCTTTTAGCTTTTCTGTAACCCTCTGGTTGAGGCATTCCAAAGTTTCTTTTAATTTTTTCTTCAGTGTCTCTGCCTTTTTCATGACCAATAATCATGACAGGAATTCCTTCTAATTTTGCAATACCTCCAACCAATGAGGCATCGTCAGCAAATTGACGATCACCGTGAAGTTCCTCGAATTCATCAAAGATTCTCTCAACAAAATCAAGTGTATGTGGCCTTGCTGGATGACGAGCAACCTGCACTTTTTGCCAAGTAGTCAACTTAGAATATATTTTCTTTGTAAGTGCCACTTGTTTAGATTTTAACTTATCTATTTGAGGCAAAAGTTCTGGATTATCTGATGCAGCCAATTGTAGTGCCTCGATCTTCTCAGCAACTTCAGCTATTGGTTTCTCAAACTCTAAAATATTAACAGTCATTTGTTTAATTTAATTGCTTCATCTCCAAACAGATCCTTGAGTATTTTTATGTTTTCGGATGAAGGCATAAGTTTAAATTCATCACCAAGCTCTATTATAGCCTCGGAGTCCTCATGTAAAATTTTGAGGTGTATTTTACAACTTCCATGCTTCCAAAAATCTCCATTTAAATTCTTTAAATTAGCCATATTTGATTGGATTGAATCATTTGGTAAATTTCTTGCATCTATCATAATGGAGTTATTGCCCTGACTCATTTGTGATTCTAGGGAGAATATAGATCCGACTTTCATCTTATACATTCTCCGATTTAATTCTTTGGATTTGTAATCATCGATCTCAAGGGAGCCTGCAAAAATAAGAATAGCGTTTGTTTTTAATAATAAGTGGTGCCTCTCTAAGACATCTGTATTAATAGTTCCTTCCATAGTTCCTGTACCGTCATCAAAGCTAATAAAGGCAATTTGTTTATTTGATCTATCTTTGATCTGCCTATAAGAATTTAATAAGCCAACTATTTTTGCTCTGCTTACATCTTCAGTAACTTCACTAATTTTATGAGATCTTAAATTCTCAACCATGTTCTCAATTGCAATTACTGGATGGCCTGAAAAGTAATATCCAAGAGCATCTCTTTCATGATTAAGCAGATCCTCTTTAGATAAATCTTTTACATTAAGATATTTCTCATATGGATCAAATGTTTCCTCCATCGAGGCGAAGAGATCTGATGTTCCGGCCATTTGAGAGCTACTCTTTTGTCCCTCTCTTAGCATATCCTCCATGCAAGCCAATGCAATGGACCTAGATGGTGCTAATTCATCGAATGCTCCTGCCTTGGTAAGAGCTTCAATGGATTTTTTGCCTCCTAATCGTATATTTACTTTTTTAGTAAGATCAAAAAGGTCTTTGAAAGAATGATTTTTTCGAACATCAATCACATGATCTATAAAAGAATCTGCAACACCCTTAATTGCGCCAAGACCATATTTGATATGCAGGTTTGCATTGACATTGAAATGCTTGTTACTTGTTTTAATATCTGGAGTTAACACCTTTATTTGCATTTCATTGCATTCATTAATGAGAGTACTAATTTTGTCCGTGTTACCTAATTCTGTAGATAGAACAGCTGCCATAAAGTGTTCAGGATAATAGGTCTTTAAATACGCAGTCTGGTATGAAAGCATTGCATAAGCAGCAGAATGCGATTTGTTAAAACCATATCCTGCAAACTTTTCAATAAGGTCGAATATTTTTTCTGCGGTAGCTTTTTTTATATCATTTTTTGAGCAACCATCTACAAATATTTGTCTTTGCTGTTCCATCTCTTCAACTTTTTTCTTACCCATAGCTCTACGTAAAATATCTGCTTGACCAAGAGAGTAGCCAGCTAAAACCTGTGCAGCTTGCATAACTTGTTCTTGATACAAAATTACTCCATAGGTCTCAGATAATACTGGTGCAAGCAGTTCATGAGGAAAAGTTACTTTACTTTTTCCATGCTTTCTATCAACAAACTCATCATGCATGCCTGATTCCAAAGGACCCGGCCTATATAAAGCTAATAAAGCAACAATTTCCTCAAATTTTGTTGGCTTTAATCTTCGAATCAACTCTCTCATGCCTGTTGACTCTAGTTGGAACACAGCAGTGGTTCTTCCAGAAGCAAGTAAATCAAAAACCTTAGGATCATCTAAAGTTAAAGTATTTAAATCTAATATCTCTTTATTTTGCTGAGTTAAATATTCGTTTATAGTCTTTACCGCTCGATCTATCACTGTAAGAGTTCTTAGTCCTAAAAAATCAAATTTAACCAGCCCAATAGTCTCAACATCATCTTTATCAAACTGAGTCATCAAAGAGCTGGATTGAGGATCGAAATAGGTTGGACAAAAGTCTGCAATTGAGCCGGGTGCAATAACTATTCCACCAGCATGTTTACCAACATTTCTCGCTATTCCCTCGAGTTTATAAGCTAAATCTATTATTTCAGAAACTTCATCTTCATCTTGAATCATTTTTTTAAATATTGGCTGAGAGTTAATAGCTTTTTCTAAAGTCATGCCTGGAATGAAAGGAATCATCTTTGAAATTCGATCGCCTAAAGCATATGGTTTACCTAAGGCTCTAGCCACATCTCTAACTACAGCCCTAGCAGCCATAGTCCCGAATGTTGCAATCTGAGATACAGCAGACTTTCCATATTTTTGTGCTACATAATCAATGACCAAATCTCTTTTATCCATACAAAAATCAATATCAAAATCTGGCATAGATACTCGTTCGGGATTAATAAATCTTTCAAAAAGAAGATTATGCTCAATTGGATCAAGCGCTGTAATTCCCAAAGCATAAGCCACTAATGATCCTGCTCCTGAACCTCTACCAGGTCCAACTGGTACATCATTGTCTTTAGACCATTGAATAAAGTCTGCAACTATTAAAAAATAACTTGAAAACCCAGTTGCATGGATTTGAGCCAGCTCATAATCAAGTCGTTTTTGATAAATTAGTTTATCTTCTTTTGAATAAGATTTTATAATTTCATGCAATTGAGTATTAGATAGCTCCGACAGAAATGAATTAAAATCATGTTTCTTGGGAACTGGATATTCTGGAAGGAAATATTGATCTGTTGTAAGAGTTACATTACATTTTTGTGAAATTGTAAGAGTATTATTTATTAAAGTATCAGGGTCACAATCGCTAAACAAAATATAAATATCCTTTGTAGATTTAAAAAATTGCTCTGGAGTAAAAAGTCTTTCTCGATTTGAGTCATTCAATGTCTTACCTGTATTTATGCAAACTTTAGTCTCATGAATATCAAAATCTTCTTTTTGAGAGAACATTGTGTCGTTTGACGGAATAACTGGAATTAAAAATTCGGATGCTATTGGCAAAATACATTGAATAAATTCTTCTTCAAAAATTTTACCTAACCTTTGAATTTCGATAATAAAATCATTTTTAAAAGTTTCTTTGAAAGAGAGTAATTCTGTTTTGAGGTCTTGATTTTTCTGATGCTTGGCAAGATTGAAAATTGTAGATGATGATCCCCCTGAAATTACTATGATATTACCTGCGCAACTACTAAGATCATCAAAAGATACAGAAATGTGGCCATTTTCTTGCAGAAGTTGAGATTTTGAGATGATTGCCATCAATTGTTTCAAGCCATCATTATTTTTTGCTAGGCATAAAATTTCACCCAATTCACCAGAAGGCGATTTTAAGTTTAGAGTAGTCCCTGCAATGGGTTTAATTCCTGCTGCTTCTGCCTTTTGAAAAAATTTGACCATGCCAAACATATTATTTAAATCCGTTAATGCGACAGATGGCATTTTTAATTTTTTGGCATTTTCAATAATCTCATTGATTCTAAGCAATCCTCTTGTAATACTAAATTCAGAGGATACTCGAAGATGAACAAAGGAAGTTTGCATCACTTAACAACGACACCTTTAAATGATTTTCGATGCCATGACGTATAGCCAGATTCTTTTAAAGCATTTAAATGATGCGCAGTGCCATAACCTTTATTTTTTGCAAAATCGTATATGGGATACTGTCTATCAAGCTTTTTCATAAAATCATCTCTATGTACTTTAGCAATAATTGAGGCTGCTGAAATTTCTGAAATTAGCTTATCACCTCCTATCACTGCCTTGCAATTTACTTCAATTTTTGGCGTAAATTTTCCATCAATGTATACCAAATCTGGTGTGATAGTTAATTTCATTATAGCTTGTTGCATGGCAAGCAATGTTGCCTGATGGATATTTATTTCATCAATTTTATTATTTGAAATACTCGCAAAACTAAAAATAGATTGTTCTTTGATTAATTTAGCTAGGATTTCTCTTTTTGAAGAGGAAATTTTCTTAGAGTCAGTTAAACCTGGAATAGGATTATTTAAAATTACGGCTGCTGCGGTGACAGGGCCAGCTAAACAGCCCCTTCCAACCTCATCGACTCCAGCAACAATCACAATAAATTCTTTATTGCTCTGGCCGCATTATCAAAACCTTTTCCAGACATAGCATCGTTAATTTCTAAAAGATGAGATTGATATTGTTCTGGCATAGATAATATCTTTGAGTAACTGTAAACAATTGAGTCAGGTGTTAAATCATATTGAATTAACTCAGGAAATATAGGTTTTTGAAGCAGAAGATTAGGAAGGCCAACAAATGGAGTACTAATCAATTTACTTAAAATTGCATAATTAAGTTTATTAGTTTTATAGCAAATAATAGGTGACGAGCCTAATATTGCTGCTTCAAGCGTAGCTGTACCAGAAGTAACAATTGAAATTGGAGATATCGAAAGGAAATCCTGTGCAGAGTTCAGAGACAACTTATAAGGAATTTCGTTAATACCTTTTATTTGCTCGATAATGATAGCTAATTTTTTGTTTGCAGCAGGTATTAAAAAATATGCATTAGGATCTTGGTTCAGTAATTTTTTTGCTGCCGCGATATAAACTGGCATCAACTCAGATATTTCGCTTTCTCTGCTTCCTGGCAAAATGCTAATAAAATTTTTTGAAGCTTCTAAACTGTGTCTTTTGATAATATCTTCAATATTGTTTGGTTTAAGTTGACTGAATGGATGGCCCAAAAAAAAGCTTTGCATATTTTTTTTTGAGTAAAAATCGCATTCAAACTTAAATAAACACATTGTTAAATCTATATTAGCTTCAATAGATCTGATTCTATTCTCTCTCCATCCCCAAACTGAGGGACTTACAATTTGAATTGTTTTAACATTGTTTGATTTAAGTTTTTTATGAAAAAAAATATTGAAATCAGGCGAGTCAACGCCGATAAAAATATCAATTTTGTTAGAAATAAATACCTTTAACAGCTTTCTTCTATTTAAAAGAATTTTTGGAAGTTTGAGTAATGGATCAATAAGGCCCATTACATGGAGATCATGATAGTCAATTCCATTAGGTGTGACGATTGGGTTAGCATTGACTTCAGGGCCACCTAAACCATACAAATCAATCTCAAATATATCTTGCAATGATTCAATAATTTTTGCACCGAGTCTATCGCTAGAGTGTTCTGCAGCGATGATGCCAACTTTTAGCCTTTCTTTTGCCACCTATCGAAGTAAGCCTCTTTCAGATCTTTCAATAGAGCTAATAAAAGTTTCAAGTGCAAGATTTGGATCTTTATTTAATGCATGAAGTTGCTTAATAGCATCTTTAAGAGAGTAGCCTTTTCTGTAAATAATTCTATAAGCTTTTTTAATAATATTTATAGAATCATTATCATAGTCATTTCTCTGCATGCCAACTGTATTTAAGCCTATTGGTCGAGCTGGATTAGCAGCAACTTTTACGAATGCAGGAACATCCATTGTTATGATGGTGTTTATTCCAGTAAATGAGTGATCTCCAAGAGTGCAAAATTGATGCACGAGAGTTACCCCACCTAAGACTACATTGTTTCCTACCTTCACATGTCCAGCTAAACAAGTTGCATTAGCAAATACGTTATTGTCACCAACAATACAATCGTGAGCTATATGGACATATGCCATAAATAAATTTTCGTTCCCTATCACAGTTTTAGATTGATCCTGAACAGTTCCTCTATGAACTGTAACTCCTTCTCTAAAAATATTGTTATCACCTATCTCTAGGGTAGTCGCTTCTCCTGCATATTTTTTATCAGGAGTGTCTTCACCAATTGTTGAAAATTGAAAAAAACTATTCCCCTTACCAATCTTAGTTGGCCCTTTAATTACAACATGAGAATGGAGAATACAATTTGGACCTATTTCTACATCAGGCCCTATTACGCAAAATGGGCCAATTTTGACTGACTTATCAATTTTTGCTGAAGAATCAATTATAGAATTGGTCATATTTATTTAGCTCGATCAGCGCAAAGAATTGTTGCCTCACAGACATTTTTACCACTAACCTCAGCCTTACAGTCAAACTTCCAAATACCTTTTTTTTCAGAACGGATAGTCGCATACAAATCTATTACTTCGCCGGGAATTACAGGGTTTTTAAATCTTACCTTGTCAACACCAGCAAAATAATAAATGCTTCCTTCCTCTGGAGTTTTGTTCATAGTCATAAAACCTAAAATTCCAGCTGCTTGAGCAAGTGCTTCAATTATCAAAACTCCAGGCATAACTGCTTTATTAGGAAAATGTCCATTAAAAAAATCTTCATTTATTGAGACATTTTTTTGAGCATGAATTGTTTCACCTAGCGCAACGGATACTATCTTATCGACAAACAAAAATGGGTGTCTGTGGGGTAAATGCTTAAGGATATCTGAAAATTCAAAGCTCATTTTGAAATCCGTCTCTTTATAAAAACTGAGGACTTTGCCCAATCTTTGTGCTCTTGTGCTGGCATTATACCGACATAATTTCCAGACTTATTAATGCTCTTAGTAATAAGAGTATGAGCTCCAATTAGGACATCATCAGCTATCTCTAAATGCCCCAAGATGCCGGATAGACCACCCATTTGGAGGTTTTTTCCAATAATTGTTGATCCAGCTATTGCACAGGAAGCGGCAATCGCAGAGTTTTCTCCTATACTTACATTATGCGCAATATGAACAAGATTATCTAACTTCACACCATTATGAATTTCAGTATTTCCAATTGCTCCTCTATCTATAGTGCATCCAGCTCCAATTTCAACATTATCACCAATAATCAACTTTCCTAGCTGCTCAATCTTAGTGTATCCATTTTTATGAGGCGCATAACCAAAACCATCTGAGCCTAATACTGAATTAAAATGCACAATTGAGTTCTTCCCAATCTCAACATTCATTACCAATGAAGCATTTGCATGAATGATTGAATCCTGGCCGATCTTGCAATCTGGACCAATAAATACATTTGGCCCAATTATAACTGATTCATCAACATCAGAACTTTCATGGATATAATAGGAAGGCCGCTTTGAGTCGTATAGATTTGGGTATTTTTGATACAAAGAAGAGATCTTTGCATAAGCTAGATAAGGGTCATTAACTACAATTCCTGAATTAATTTTATCTTTGAATTCTGGACTAACGATAATCGCAGATGCAGAAGTCTTATTTAGATATTTCTTATACTTTGGATTAGCTAAAAAGGTAATGCAGCCTGAAGATGAATGTTGAATTGTACCGATTGAAGAGATCTGAAGACTAGAATCTCCAATCACCTCTCCATTAACTTTCTTAGCTAATTCATTAAGGCTATAAGATTGCCCTGACAAATTTATTGTTCGTTTTGTTCTTCAGCTAAGGCAACGTCTAGCAATGAAGTTACATCATCAGTCAAAACAAGAGCAGGATCTGAAAAAAGAACATTTTCTTGTGAAAGAAGAAGTTTTACTTCTTTAGCTGCTATAAGCTCTGAAAGAATTTTTTGAAGAGTAGGATTAATATCTGCAAAAATCTTTTCAACTGTTTGATTTTGCTTGGCTTGAACCTTGCCAATTATAAATTCAATTTCCTGACCTTTTTCTTGAATATCTCTTTGCATATCTACTATTTCGTCTTGAGCAAGAGTTTCTCCATCTTTCTGCAGCTTTTCAGCTAAAGCTTGTCTTTCGGTTTGAAGAAGAGTAGCTTTTTCAATATTAGCAGCATAATCAGATTCTTCAGACAAGGCCTTTAAAACATCCTGAGCAACTTGAGTGCCTAAGACAGCATCTCTCATATTGATAACGCCAACTCCCTCCATAGCCAAAGCAGGAATTGCAAAGAGTAGCGATGTAAGAAAGAAAGGTACAAATAGTAATTTTTTCATTTTTCACCCCTTAAATGGTTGTTATATTCTATAGTAATTATGATAAAAAACACTACTTAGGTGGTTAAAATACTGTTCCAATAGTGAACTGGAATTCTTCTGTTCTATCATAAATCCCATCATTAAATGGTTGCGAAAAGCTGAAACTCATTGGCCCAAAGCCAGTAATCCATGTAACACCCACTCCAATGGAATATCGCAGTTCATCGACTGACGGCTCAAAACAATTAATCTGATAATCCTGACAATCAGTAGAGAAAACGTTTCCAAAATCCAAAAAGAACGCTGATCTCATCGATCTTTGGTCCTCTATCATTGGCAGTTTAAAAATTAATTGAAGGCTGCCCTCTATTAAGAGATTACCGCCAATTGGGTCTCTTCTTTGCTGATAAAGGTATGGGTTTTGAGCTATTGAATCAGGGGTTCCATCAAAATCTGAATCAACAATTAATGGACACTCTTCAGTAACCGGATCAAAGTCATAGCATG
Source organism: uncultured SAR86 cluster bacterium (assembly GCA_902599315.1). Lineage (GTDB taxonomy): Bacteria > Pseudomonadota > Gammaproteobacteria > Magnimaribacterales > D2472 > D2472. Next base: position 80,061 of record CACKEY010000004.1, read on the forward strand.
GTGATGGCGTCACTCTTGGACCAAGTGTATTAGATTCAAAGCCTCTTATGGATCTTGGACCACCAGAATAAAAATTTTCAAAAAAACGGAGTTTTCTCAGTATCTCCATAAGCTCCTATGTATCCAAGCTCTCCATCAAATCCAAAAACAAGATTAGAAAAGCCAAGTGGTCGGTAGAACTTTTGCCGTAAATTGGTTTTGTAATAGGTTAAGTCACTTCCAGGAACTGTAACTTGAAGCATAACATCAGTTGATGATCCGTAAGTGGGAAACATACCTCTATTTAGAGTTACTCTTGACCATACCGCTTGTGCCTTTAAAACATCAAAAACATTACCCTCAGAGGATAAAAAATCTGAAATTTCACGAGATGGTAAAGAACCAGAATCAATATCCGTATTATCAAAATTAACGTTTAAACCAATTCTTTGCGTATCACTTATTGGATATCCAAATTGCACTCCCAGCCCTTGAGAATTTGTTAAGTAATTTGCAATATTGTATTCGCCGTAATCTGTCTCTCTGAAATAAATGCTGTAGCCTCTGCTGACTCCATCCATAGTAAAATATGGATCAAAAAATGAAACATTATATGATTCTTGGTAAATACTTTTATTTATCCCAAAAATAAACCTATTCCCAGAACCAAGATAATTATTATCAGAAAGATTCAGTCCGATATTCATTCCAAAATCACTATATCCTATTGAACCTCCGACTGAGGATGTGCTCTCTTCTTCAACTGTAAATTCAATATCTACCTGATCTTCAGTCCCGGGTACTGGAATTGTTTCAACATTTACTTCTTTAAAAAATCCAAGCCTCTCAAGACGAACCTTAGACCCTTCAATTAAATTATCTGAAGCCCATGCCCCCTCAAACTGACGCATTTCTCTTCTTAAAACTTCATCATTAGTTAAGTAGTTTCCCGCAAAAAGTATTTTTCTTGCATATGTCCTATTCCCTGGTTGGACCAAAAATAATAATGATACGGTTTTATTTTCTTGATCAATTTCAGGATTTCCAGAAACTTCTGCGAAGGTATAGCCTTCATTCCCTAAAAGATTTACAAAATATTCCTCTATTTGGGTAATTTGAGCTTGGGAATAAATTTTATTCTTTTGGCTTTCTACAATTGGATTATAGATAGCTTCATCCAAAGGCATCTCACCAATTACGCTCACATCATCTATTTTATATTGGTCTCCCTCTGAGATGCTAAGAGTAATAAAGACATCTTCTTTATTTTTTGAAACTGAAACCTGAGAAGATTCAATGGAAAATTTTAAATAGCCTCTATCTAAATAAAACGACTCTAAGTTTTCTATGTCTCCTTCGAGCTTTTCTTTTGAGTACTTATCTTTATTTGATAAAAATGCGTACCATTTACCCTCTTGAAGCTCAAATCCGGTCATTAGCTCTTCGTCAGTAAATAAGTTGTTTCCAATTATATTAACTTTTTTAATTTTTGCGCTTTTACCCTCATCAATAATTATTTTTAAAGCTAATGTATTTCTTGGTCTATCTTCAGTTTCGATATTTACACTTGCGCCATATCTACCCTGGGATGAGTATTGACGAACTAATTCGCTTTTCATTCCATTTAAAGTGGAGCGCTTATAAACTTGTCCTTCAGCAATCCCAGCACCCTCAAGACCTTTCAACAAGTCCTCCGATTTAAGCGCTTTATTGCCTTCTAATTCTATAGAGGATATTGATGGTCTTTCTAGCAAGCTTATAATTAATGCATTTCCATCTTTAGCTATTTGAATATCATTAAACTGTGCAGTAGCAAATAAAGCCTTTGAGATTTCTCTTACTTTTGCCTGGCTCATTTTATCTCCAACACTTACAGGGATTGCTGTAAAAATGCTACCAATGGAAACGCGTTGTAAGCCTATTATTCTTATATCTGTAATTAAAAATTCATCAAATGCTGAAGTAGATAGTGATATAAAAGCGAGGGTATAGAGCGCTATTTTTTTCATCAAAGATTCTATAGAAATTTAGAGATGTCATTAAATACTGCAAAGATCATAAGAAATCCTACCGCAACCCAGCCTGACATATAAAAAAAGTTCTCCATTTTTTCTGGCATTGGTGACCCACGCACTGCTTCGATACCAAGCATAACCAATTGACCGCCATCTAAAACTGGAATTGGAAGGAGATTCAACACACCTAAACTAATACTCAATAGAGCCATGAGATATAAGAATGGCATAAAACCAGCTTTAGCTGTATCACCTGCCATCTGCACAATACCAATTGGACCGCTAAGATTTTGCGTGCCTAGATCTCTGGTAATCATCTTGCCAACAAAAGTTAGAGTTTTAATACTCAGGTTATAAGTTTCGTAGGTTCCTTTAAAAAGTGAAGCAAAAAAAGACCTTTTTAATCCCGGGATTATTCCAATATATTTTTCTTCATTGCCCTCAGCATTTTTTCTAGTACTTAGGGGCACATTTAGATAGATGGTTTGTTCATCTCTCTTAACCTTAAAATTTATATCAGATCCCTGATAGCCCTGTAACACTATTCTTAAATCTTCAAAGGATTTTATAGGCTGACTATTCGCTTCTAGAATTCTATCATTGACCTTCAATTCACTTTTAGCAGCGTTGCTATCTGAAGCAATTACGCCCACCGTAGGTTGCAATTTCATAGATAATTCAAAGCCCATAAAATTTTCTGGTGCATTTTGTTCATTTGGATCTGAAAGATAGTTGTTTACTGGAACAGAAACATCATATTCAAATGATTGCTGACCGCTGAGAAAAGTAAAATTAATTCTTCCATTTGTACCAGATAAAGCAAGAAGTTCTAATCTAATATCCTGGAGACTCGAAACTTTTTTTTCATTTATTGCAATCAAGATGTCTCCCACCTCCAAAGCAGAATTGTTCTGCAGGTATTCTGAAGTCACTGATGATATTTCAGGTATAAATTGGCGCTCAACAGAGTTAGCAAAGATCATGGATAAAATACCAATGGCTAGAATAAAATTTGCTACTGGGCCTGCTAGCATTACAAGTGCTCTTTGCCACCTTGGCTTGCTTTCAAAGGTTTTTTGATTTTGTTCCGGAGTTAAGGGCTGCGAAAGGTCTAATTCCTCAACTATTGCTTTCTCAGTATGAAAAGCAACATATCCACCCAACGGAAGTGCAGAGAGAGCAAATTCAGTTCCGTGCTTATCTAACTTTTTATAGATAACTGGTCCCATGCCTATCGAGAAACGATAGATGTGAATATTACACATTCTTCCTACAATAAAATGTCCAAATTCATGAATTGCTATGAGAACACCCAGTAATACAATTGCTGAAATTAGATAAATCATAATCTTGAAAAATTTAGTGTAGGGATTTTATCACCTTCTCTGCTTGAATGCGTGCTTCTTTATCATATTCAAATATTTCATCTATTGTTCTCACCTTAGAACATGAAAAGCAATTAAAAGTTCTTTGTATTACTTCATAAATATCAACGAAATCAATATTTTTATTTATGAATGCCTCTACAGCTATCTCATTCGAAGCATTAAAAATAACTCCAAGATTTCCCTTCTTGTTACAAACTTCTCTGGCTATATCGAAAATCATTTTTCGATCATGCGCTACAGGCTCAAATGACAAATTTAACTCAGAAAAATCAATCTCCTTAAAATTTATTGGAAGTCTTTTACCCATTCCTAAAGCATTCGAGATAGGTACTTCCATGCTTGGATTGCTCATCTGCGCAATGGTTGACCCATCAATAAATGTAATCATTGAATGAATAATGCTTTGAGGATGAACTACAATCTCAATTTGAGATTCTGGGATATTAAAAAGATAATGTGCTTCAATTAATTCTAAACATTTATTTACAAGAGTTGCTGAATCAATTGTAATTTTGGCGCCCATGCTCCATGTTGGATGTTTCAAAGCATCATTTAGTGATACCCCTCTTAAATCGCTCAAAGAGTCTTCTCTAAAAGGTCCACCTGAGGCAGTAATCAGAATTTTAGAAATTTCATTAAGATTTTTTTCAAGAGGAAGGCATTGATATAAAGCATTATGCTCACTATCTACAGGGATGATTTCTGCATTTTTCTTTTTGGCAAGGGGCATTAGAATATCACCGGCCGCTACAATACTCTCTTTATTAGCGATTAGGATTGTTCTGCCAGCTTCGATGGCAAAGAAACTTGCTTTCAATCCAGCAAATCCTGAAATTGCTGAAATTACTATATCTACATTTGGATCTTGAATAAGCCCTTGCAATTCATCCTCGTTGCTTAATATATTTGAATTAACTTGCCAAAAATTATGAGATCTATCAGCTTGAGATTGAGCAGCAAAAATATAATTTGGATTAAATTCTTGAATAATTTCCTGAGCCTTATCTACGTTACTCCCAAATCCAATACCATATAGATGGAAATCTTCTTTATTTTGCCTGATTACACTTAAGCAGCTTTTTCCGATGCTGCCAGTAGCTCCAAGTAGCACAATATTTTTCATACAATTAAATTTGTTGAAAAAATAAAAATCGGAACTACTGCGATATGTGAATCTAAACGATCCCAGATACCACCATGGCCAGGAATTAGAGACCCACTGTCTTTGATTGATTTATCTCTTTTTAACTGACTTTCAAAATAGTCGCCAACGAATGCAAAAGGCAAACTTAACAACGCAGCCACAACAAGATCAAGTGACATAAAGTTAAAAAAATAAATCACTAATAAAAAAATTAAGACGAATATAACCCCGCCTACAAAACCTTCCATGGTTTTATTCGGACTAATTTCAGGAAATAAAGGGGTCTTACCTATGATACTTCCAACAAGATAGGCTCCAACATCAGCTAAAATAGTATTAAATAAAATAACAAAAAGTAAAAAATATTTATTAATGTCAAAGAATTCTGAAAACAACATTAAATAGATTAAGCCATATAAAAAACCTAAGACTAAAAAAAGTCCTAAATAGTTATTTTGGAAGCTTATAAAAGAGGGAGACTTCTTTAGTATCAAGCAAACACCATATGCAATCCAAAATGTTGAGGTTATTCCAATAAATAATTTAAGAAAACTTTCTGTAAAATAAATAGGAAGCATAATTAAAGAAACAAAAAATATTAACTGTTTTAAATCGATATTCGAATCAGAAAGCATCAACCATTCTTTAATTAACAAGAATCCTACGGCCAATACAATTGTTAAGATTAGAAAAATATTTTGTAGGTAAAGAATACCAAATAAACTGATTGCTAAGATTAGAGCAGCGGGCAATCTTTGAATGATATTTTTATATAGTTCTTTTGCCAAATCGCCTCTCCGTATTAAAAAATGCTTCTAAACATTGCAAAAATTCCTCTTCTGTAAAATCTGGCCAAAGTGTATCAGTAAATTGGATCTCAGAATAAGCAAGATGATATAACAAAAAATTACTTATTCTCTGATCACCGCCAGTTCTGATAAGTAGATCTAAATCACTTATCGGAGCTTTTAAAAATTTAAAAATAGTCTCATCTGATACCTCCTCCAATGAGAGTTTATCTAATTTGATTTCCTGAGCTATAAGCTTTGTAGCTTGAATAATATCTGCACGACCCCCATAACCAAGAGCAATATTTAATTTAAGCCTTGGGTCTTCAAATGCAGTAGATCTCTCAGCTTTAAATATTGCATCAATCACTGTTTTTCCAAATGAAGAATAATCTCCAAAAAAATTTAATCTTACCTCTTGCTGAATTAATTCTGATAATTGAGAGTCTATTGCCTTGATAATAAGTTTCTTTATTCCTAGAATTTCTTTTTTGGGACGCGACCAGTTTTCGGTGCTAAATGCATATAAACTTAAAGACTCTAATTTAGCTTTTGCAGCAGACTCGACGATTTTTTTTACAACTTCTACGCCTCTTTCATGGCCTGATGTTACGCTTAAGGCATTTTTTTTTGCCCACCTTCCATTACCATCCATGATAATTGCAGCATTTATTCCTGGAAGTTTAAGTGTTGGGTTCTTACTTTCTGCCATTATGGCTGGATATGGAATAACTAAATCTCTATTAAATCTTCTTCTTTTTGTTTAAGTTCTGCATCAACAAGTCCAATAAAATGGTCTGTTTCTTTTTGAACTAAATCTTCAATACGCTTAAGATCATCTTCTGAAAAATCTCCAGCTTTTTGCTGATCTTTTGCTGCATTATTTGCATCCCTACGGGTATTTCTTATTGAAATTCTAGAATTTTCTGCCTCATTTCTTGCTTGCTTAATGTACTCTTGACGAGTCTCTTCTGTTAAAGCAGGCATAGTCAGTCTAATTAAATCGCCACTAGTACTTGGGTTTAAACCTAAATCAGATGCCATAATAGCTTTTTCTATCTCAGCTATAAGAGATTTATCCCATGGAGAAATAGCCAAAGTTCTTCCTTCTTCTACTGAGATATTTGCTGCTTGATTGATGGGAGTTGGATTTCCGTAATAATCAATTTTTACTGAATCAAGAATACCAGGATTGGCTCTTCCTGTTCTAATTTTATTAAACTCATGAACAAGGGAGTCTATAGCTTTCTGCATCTTAGGTTTTATTTGATCAATGATTTCGCTCATAACTATGATATTAATGTTCCAATTTCCTCGCCGCAAGCAATTCTTTTCAAAGCATCGTCTTGATTCAAGTTAAAAACTTTTAATGGCAAACTATGATCTCTCGCTAAAGTTAAAGCGGTTGCATCCATAATCTTTAGGTTTTGTCGAATTGCATCATCAAAAGCAAGAGAGGGATAAAAAATAGCATTTTTATCTTTTTCGGGATCAGCTGAATATACTCCATCGACTCTAGTTGCCTTAAGCATAATATCTGCTTGAGTCTCTATTGCTCTTAGACATCCCGCAGTATCAGTTGTAAAAAATGGATTGCCAGTTCCAGCTGTAAAAATTACAACAAAGTCATTAGCTAAAAGTTGAATTGCTAGACGTCTATCATAATGCTCTGCAACACCAGACATTGATATAGCTGACATTACTCTAGTTTTAACACCAGCTCTTTCTAGAGCATCTCTTAAAGCAATCCCATTCATAACAGTTGCTAACATGCCCATATGATCCCCAGCAACCCTATCCATCCCAGCTTTGCTGAGCTTCTCACCCCTAAAAAGGTTTCCTCCTCCAATTACAATCCCAATTTGAGCACCTAGCTCTTTACAATCTTTAACAGATTGAGCCATTCGATCCAATATTTTTGGATCTATTCCTTGATCATCGTCTCCAGCAACAGCTTCTCCACTAAACTTTACAAGAAGACGTTTATAATTAAGAGATGTCATTGTTGAAGTTGTTCGGCTACCTCTGCAGCAAAATCTTTAGCCTCAATTTCAATACCCTCGCCAACTTTATAACGCGCAAAGGATATAATTGATGCATTATTATCGTTTAATAACTCCTCAATTGAATGATCTGGATCTTTTATAAAACCCTGTGAAAGTAAAGTTACTTCTGACAAAAATCTCTTTACCTTACCTTCAACCATTTTTTCCATAATAGACGCATCTTTCCCAGAATCCTTTGCCTGAGTTAAGAATATTGACCTTTCTCTCTCAAGTAATTCAGGATCAATATCTTCAGATTTTAGGCAACTGGGATCAGTTGCAGATACGTGCATTGCTAAATCTTTAGCTAATTCTTTATTATCTGTATTAATAGAAACAATGGCAGCAAGTCTTCCGTCCGAATGAAGATATGCTCCGATACATCCGTTAGATGGCACTTCAAGCGTAACTAATCTTCTTAACTGAATATTTTCTCCAATTGATTGGATGAGGGTTTGTCTCTTGCCTTCAAATTCAGTTTTTAAATCATCGATATCATTAACTTGATTATTTGTTAAGTAATTTGCGACCTCTGTTGCAAAATCTTTGAATTTCGAATCTTTAGCAGCAAAATCAGTTTCTGAATTAATTTCTACAAGACTCATGTATGCCTGATTATGTGCAATCTTTATAGCTCCATCAGCTGCTACTCTTGAAGCTTTTTTCTCAGCTTTAAGAGAACTATTTGCCCTAAGAAGATCTAAAGCTTTCTGTAAATCACCTTTAGTTTCGACTAATGCCTTTTTACATTCCATCATGCCTACACCAGACATATCTCTTAACTCTTTAACTTGACTGGCTGAAACACTCATTTTTCTAACTTAGGATCTTCATCAACAGCATCAGATTCACTTGAATCTTCTGAATCAACTTCAGCAATCTGATCAACTAATTCATCATTTGAGTTATCAGCATCCTCTTCACTTTTATCACTAGAATCTTCTTTATCAATTGACAAAACTTCTTCTGGCTCACTCAACTCGGCTTCCTTAACAAGGTTTAGAGCTTTTCCTGATGTTACTGTGGCTTTTTTAATTTTAACTGCTTGGGTGTCATCGTCAGATTGAATATTTGCCGCTCCACCCTTGGAAGATGCAAGACCTCTTTCGCAAGCATCACTTATAACTTTAGTGATCAATCGAATTGATCTAATTGCATCATCATTACCTGGAATAATATGATCAATTCCCTCGGGATTTGAATTGGTATCAACCAAAGCAATGATTGGGATACCCATCTTCTTCGCTTCAGTAATTGCTATTTTTTCGTATGCAACGTCCACAACAAACAATGCATCGGGAAGTCCCTTCATGTCTTTTATTCCACCAACGCTTGCATCAAGTTTTTCATACTCTTTAGTAATGTCTACAGCTTCTTTTTTAGAAAGTTTATTAATTCTTCCAGATGACTGAAGCTCCTCTATGTCCAAAAGTCGTCTAATTGAGCCCCTAATTGTTTTCCAGTTCGTAAGGGTGCCGCCTAACCACCTTTTGTCAATGTATGGTAGGCCGATCGCGGAAGCAGATTCTTTAATGGTTTTTGAAGCTGAACGTTTTGTTCCAACAAATAAAATTCTATTCCCCTTCGAACATATTTCTTCAGCTTTGGATGCAGCAGCATTTAAATACTCTTGAGTCATCTCAAGATCAATAATGCTGATTTTTTTTCTAGTATCAAAAATAAAGGATCCCATTTTAGGATTCCAAAACCGTTGTTGATGACCAAAATGAACGCCTGCATTTAACAGGTCTTTAATAGAAACAATACTCACAATTTCCTCCGGGGTTATTCTCCGGTACCTCATATAGTTGACTCAAATTTTATGAGCACCCCAACAATAATCTTTTCGGTACCTTCGGGATTTTAAGTTTTTGTATTTTATAGAAAAGTTAAAGCAGATTAAAGCTTTTTACTTAAGAAGTCAGTAAAACTATATTCCCCGATTTCCATTGAGTTGATTGATCTTGCTGCCTTCAAAGCTCCTATTGCAAATATATCTCTACTGCTTGCAATATGCTGAAAATTTGTAATTCCTTCCTCGGTTTTAAATTCAATTCTGTGAATTCCAAAGATATTCCCAATTCTATAAGACTCAACGTCAATCAAGCCGTCTATTTTATCTGCGTGACAGTTTTCTAGAAATCTAACGATTTCTAATGCCGTGCCAGATGGAGAATCTTTTTTGTTTGTATGATGAATTTCAATAATTTTACAACTAACTGAGGTATTGATTGAAGAAAGATACTTCTCTATTGAACTTTTTAAATTTGCAATGCCAACTGACATGTTGGACGCAATTAATATTGGGATAATTTTTTTTGCAGCTGTTACACCTTCTAAATGTTTAGCACTTAATCCTGTTGTGCCTGATATGAAAGGAATCTTGTTTTCTACACAAAAGTTTAAAGCCTCAGTGAACCCATCAGGTACAGAAAAATCTATCAACGCAGATACACTATTTAAGTCAAACTCTTTAGCTTGAAAATCACTGATCTGAATATCAGATAGTTTTTTGCATTGAGCCTGAATTGCTCGACCCATATTACCATTGAAGCCATTAATTAATATTCGCAATTTTCTATTTATTATGAAATTGGTCTGAAGCGTTTTTGAAAGATTGCTTTATTGGATGATGTTCATCCCCAGCTATTGATTTAGCAAATTCTTCAAAAATCTTAATTTGTGCTTTTGAAAGATTTACTGGAGTCTCAATCACTACTCTGCACAAAAGATCACCTCTTCTTGAGTCACGAACTGAAGCAGCGCCTTTGCCTTTAATTCTAAAAATTCTGCCTGTTTGAGTGTAAGCTGGAATTTTTAATGCGATTTTTGATTCTAACCCAGGAATATTAATGGTTCCCCCCAAAACTGCAATTTCAAAAGGAATAGGGGCTTCAAAGTAAAGGTCTTTACCTTCTCTTTCAAAAATTTCATTTTGAGCAACCCTAATTGCAACATATAGATCTCCGGTACGGCCACCCCTTAAAGCACTGCCCTCTCCAGAAAGCCTAACTTTATCTCCATTATCTACACCGGGGGGGATACTTACAGATAGTGATTTAGTCTCTTGTATCACTCCAGCTCCCCTGCAGACATTACAGTGATCCTTAATAATACTGCCCTCTCCTCCACATACATTACATGTCTGTTGAACTGAAAAGAAACCTTGTTGCATTCTAATCTGGCCGGCACCATTACATTGACTGCAGGTAACAGGAGCTGAACCTGATTTAGCGCCAGAACCTGAACATTCAACACATATTTTATCTACAGGTATTTTAATTGTCTTTTTGACGCCAAGGATTGCTTCTTTTAAAGAAAGCTCGATGTTGTATTGGAGATCTTGGCCCCTTGTGGATCTTCTAGAGGAAGTACGTCCCCCAAACACATCTCCAAATATGTCTCCAAATATATCTCCAAAATTAAAATCTTGGAACCCTCCACCTTGGCCACCTCCCATTCCTTGGACACCAGCATGGCCGAATTGATCATAAGCTGATTTTTTTTCTGAATCAGAAAGTATTTCATAGGCCTCTGCAGCCTCTTTAAATTTTTCGTTAGCAGATGGGTCGTCCGGATTTCTGTCCGGATGATATTTCATTGCTAATTTCTTAAATGCTTTTTTTAATTCAGCATCTGAAGCGCTTCGAGAGACACCCAAGACCTCGTAATAGTCTCTCTGTGACATTATTTATTTTTCTTCTTCTTTAACTTCTTCAAACTCTGCATCAACCGTATTCTCGTCGCTAGAGCTTTCATCTGTAGTCTCAGAAGAACCTTCCTCAGCTTGAGGATAAAGTTTTTGAGTTAATGGAGTTAATACCTCGTTTAGATTTTTTGTAGCTTCTTCTATAGCTTCTAGGCTGTCTTGTTTTATTGCCTCCTCTAAATTCACTGTAGAGGTTTCTACTGAATCTTTTTCTTCTTCAGTGAGCCTATCTCCAGCTTCTGAAATTGACTTTCTAGTAGCATGAACAAGCATATCTGCATTATTTTTTGCTTGCACAAGACTCTCGAACTTTTTATCGTCCTCCGCATTTGCTTCAGCATCTTTGACCATCTTTTCAATATCATCATCAGACAGTCCACTTGAGGCTTTGATAACTATAGACTGCTCCTTGCCAGTATTTTTATCTTTGGCAGCAACATTCAAAATACCATTTGCATCAAGATCAAATGAAACTTCAATTTGAGGAGTTCCTCTCGCAGCTGGTGGAATGTCAGTTAAATTGAATTGACCCAAAGATTTATTTTGAGCTGCTTGTTTTCTTTCACCCTGAATAACATGAACAGTTACAGCTGATTGATTGTCTTCTGCTGTTGAAAAGACTTGAGATTTTTGAGTAGGAATTGTTGTATTTTTTTCAATTAAGGGTGTCGCAATGCCTCCTAAGGTTTCAATTCCCAGAGTTAGAGGAGTTACATCAAGCAAGAGCACATCTTTTGTATCACCAGACAAAACTGACCCTTGAATTGCAGCACCAACTGCAACAGCTTCGTCAGGGTTCAGGTCCTTTCTTGGCTCTTTTCCAAAAAAGTCCTTTACTTTCTGCTGAACCATTGGCATTCGAGTCTGCCCGCCAACAAGTAATATTTCATTTATATCTCCGATACTAAGTTTGGCATCTTCCAAAGCAAGTTTTAATGGGGCAAGGCTTCTATCAACTAAATCTTCAACTAGAGACTCAAGTTTTGCTCGAGTTATTTTATGTACAAAATGTTTTGGCCCAGAACTATCAGCAGTAATATATGGAAGATTTATTTCTGTTTGGTCTGATGAAGAAAGTTCAATTTTTGCTTTTTCTGCTGCTTCTTTTAGACGTTGAAGAGCCATCGGATCACTTTTTAAATCAAATCCAGATTCCTTCTTGAATTCATCAACAAAATAATCAATTAATTTAAGATCGAAATCTTCGCCACCTAGGAAAGTATCGCCATTGGTTGATAAGACTTCAAATTGGTGTTCTCCGTCAACCTCAGAAATCTCTATAATAGAAATATCAAATGTGCCGCCTCCGAGATCATAAACAGCAACAACCGAGTCACCTTTATGTTTATCTAGACCATACGCAAGGGCTGCAGCTGTCGGCTCATTAATTATTCTCTTTACTTCGAGACCAGCAATTTTACCTGCATCCTTAGTTGCTTGCCTTTGGGAGTCGTTAAAATAAGCTGGAACTGTAATAACAGCCTCTTTAACTTCATGACCAAGATACTCCTCTGCAGTCTTTTTAAGCTTCTTCAAAACCTCTGCTGAAATCTGAGGAGGTGCTAATTTTTTATCATCAACTTTGACCCAAGCGTCTCCATTATCAGCCTTAATAATTTCATAAGGAACCATGTCCATATCTTTTTTGACAACGTCATCATCAAACCTTCTTCCAATCAATCTTTTAATTGCGTACAAAGTTTTTTCTGGATTCGTTACAGCCTGTCTTTTGGCAGGCGTTCCAACTAAAATTTCACTCTCATCAGAATAACCAATCACTGAAGGAGTAGTTCTACCTCCCTCTGTGTTTTCAATTACCTTTGGTTGTTGTCCTTCTACAACTGCTAAGCAGCTATTAGTTGTTCCTAAATCAATTCCTATAATTTTTGACATATCTATTTCTCTATTTCTTAATTTTTAATAACGGAGACTCTGGCAGGTCTCACGACCCTATCATGGAGCTCCCAACCCCTTTGAAATATATTTTCAATTTCATTATTTTCTTTCTTCGGATCCTTTGAAGTCATTACAGCTTCGTGTTTTACTGGATCAAACTGTTCATTAACAGGATAGATGGGTCTAATACCAAATTTATCAAGGGCAGATTCAAAAGATTTAAGAGTAAGTTCTACTCCTTCTTTATCCTCTTTTGTTGAATCATTGGAGAAGTTATTAAGTGCGTGCTCAAGATTATCTACTACAGGCAATAATTCGTTTAGCAATCTCTCCACACCATATTTATGTGCTTTTTCAATGTCAGCAGTATTTCTTTTAAAGGCATTATCTAGCTCAGCTCTTGATCGAAGAAGAGCTTCTTCAAGTTCCTGTATCCTTTCCTCTTCGTTTTCAGCCTCGTCAACATCTTTATCGATTGAATCGGTTGCTTCTTCTTGGATTTCTCCATCATCAATAATTTCTTTGGATGTAACAGAAATATCTTCAGAGTTAGATTTATCTTTTGTTTTTTGTTTTTTTGCCATCTATAAACCCCTATGATAGATATATAGGGGTGACCCAAGATGAGTTCAAGGGGTTAAATGTAGATTTATTTCTTAGGTTTTACGTATAGAACCATTGTATGGTCAACTAACTCATAACCGAATTCTTCAGCAATATCTTTTTGCCGCTGCTCAATCAATTCATCATTGAACTCATTTACAGTTCCACTCTCAAGGCAAATCATATGATCATGATGCTCATCCTCAGCAATCTCGTAAACAGAATGCCCATCTTCAAAGTTATGTCGCTTTACTATTCCAGCTGTCTCAAATTGAGTGAGAACTCTATATACAGTAGCTAATCCAACATCTTCTCCTGAGTTAATGAGCTGTTTATATATGTCCTCTGCGCTTAAATGATGCCCACTATTTATTCGCTCTTTTCCATGAGACTCCAACGCTTCCAAGATTCTTATTCTTGGAAGCGTAGCCTTTAAACCAGCTTTTTTTAAATCATAATTTTCTTTACTCATGAATTTTCCACTCTATACTCATTCAAAGTATAATCAATATACCTAATGAAGCAATTAACTAAACTATACATAATATCTTTTTTATCTTTTGGGTTGCTTGGTTGCTCATCTTTATCTCCATATAAAGTGCCTATTTTACAAGGCAATATAATTGAAGAAAAAGATGTCGAACAGCTTTCTGAAGGTCTAACAAAAGATCAAGTTCAATACCTTCTCGGTACACCAATGCTCAATAGTCCATTACATCCCGATAGATGGGATTATATCTATTCCGTAACAATTGGCGATCAATTAATTGGAGAGAAGAAGCTTTCTTTAATCTTTGATGACAATCAAAAATTAAACACATGGACTCTACAAGAGAGTACTTTAAATAAAAATTAATTTTTGAGCGTCCTTTGCTCATAAAACAGAAAAAATTATTGGCTTTGCTCTGTAAGCTGTTTTTCAAATGCTTGCATAAATTTTGTTCCAATTTTTTCTATCAAGCTTTGTTTTGCAAAAATCTTAAGAAAAAATGGCAGTTGAAATTTGGTCAAAAATTTAACCTTTGTATTTTTTGAATCTATTGATTCAAGGCTCCATATTGCTGAGAAGTCTTTGAATGGCCCTTTTAATTGTGAAATACATACGTCAAAACCATTTGTTTTATTGATGGATTCAAATGAGTAAGTGTTATTCATTAATGAAAAGACTAATCTCCCCTTTACCAAATCATCTTCAGAGGATGGCATCCTAGTTGATTCAATACATCCAGGTAAAAATTCTTTGTAGGCTTCAAAGTTATTAATAAGATTAAGAATTTCTTCGGGAGAGGCTTGAAATATTTCAGATCCCTCAAAGCTGCTCGACATATTTAACCAAGTAATTGATAAATAAAAACTGATGCAACAAGCACAGGAGAAATAAATTTAATAAAAAATCTCCAAATTTTAAAAATATTCACATTGGCTGCAGAGAGCTCCTGCATGGCAAGCTGAGGTTTAAAAAACCATCCTGCAAAAATTGCTACAAGCATGCCACCTAACGGCATCAATATATTGAAAGTTAAATAGATAATTGAGTCCATGAAATTCCTTTTTCCAAGAAAATATTCATTCTCCCAGGTATTCATGCTAAGAATGCTTCCTATACCAACAAACCAAATGATGAGTCCAAGAATTATTGCAGCAGCAGATCTTGAAACAATATTATTCTCTTCAAAATATGCAACACTTGGTTCGAGCAAAGAAATTGCGCTACTCAAAGCTGCAATGGATAACAACATAAAAAATGCTGGACCAATAATATTTCCTAAAGGCATCTCAATAAAGATTGTTAATAGGCTCTTAAATACTAAGCCTGTTCCTTGTTGAGGTTCCATGCCATAAGCGAAGATCATTGGAAAAATAGCAAGTCCAGCTAATATCGCAATCAGGGTATCCAAACCAGCAACGGTAAGGGATGTTTTAAAAATATCTTCTGACTTTCGCATATAAGATCCATAACACATGATGGAACCCATGCCTAAACTGAGGCTAAAGAATGCTTGACCCATAGCGCTTAAAAAAGTTTCAGGGTTAACCTTAGAAAAATCTGGAGTAAACAGATAGGCTAAACCTGCATTAAAATCTCCATTTATCACCGCATTGATAAGCATCACTATCATTAAAATGAACAACATGGGCATTAAAAGGCGAACCATTCTCTCGATACCTGCTATAACGCCTGATGCGATTATGGCAATGTTCATTCCTATGAAAATTGAGTGCCAGAAAAATAATGTCGATGGAGACCCCGTTACTTGTGCATATTGCTCAAAAGATGAAATATCTGTATCTGGCATAGCTGCGATTCCAATATAGTTAATACAAATTCCAGCAAGAACGCTATAAAAAGATAAAATTAAAACCCCAGAAAATAATCCAGTCCACCCTACTGACTGCCAGTAACCAGTTTTACCAGAATCAATTGCAGCTTTTTTCATGGCACTTACAGGACTGTGTTGAGAATATCGTCCAATCATTATTTCAGCCATCATTATAGGAAGGCCAACAACCAAAATGCAGCCTAAATATATCAAAACAAAGGCACTACCTCCGGCCTCTCCTACTTTGTAAGAAAAACCCCATATATTCCCTAAACCCACTGCAGATCCAGCAGCTGCTAATACAAAAGTCCACTTTCCAACCCAAGTAACTGACTCAGAAATATTCTTTGAAGAGCTAATATTCATATTTTATGTGTATGGATTATTTAAAAACGCGATTGAAGTTATACAACATATTGTAACTAAGTTTGTAATTAAATTTCGTGCATTTGCATATTTAATATTACGTTGAAAATAATCACTGTTTTGTCTTTCAAATCTTAAAAAAGCATGAAGTGAAATAATTAGCAATACAAGACTTGAAGTAAGGTTTACAAATGAAGTTAATGCTACTCCGAGACCTAAGATAGAAAAACCAATTGCAATCCAAAGATTTTTTGTCGAAGCATGCTCATTTTTCCAGCCCCAAATTATGCCGCCCAAAAAAGCAACAATAATGCCTCCATAAATTGCTAAAGCTTGAATGGATTTTACGGCTAAATTAGGATTAAAAATCCACGGAATTAAAGCAAAAAAAACAAATAAGCTCAAACCCCAGTATATAAGTGTTACTTTAGTATCCTGCATATACAACCTCAAAATTTGCAAATAGTTTTAACAGATTCATAATTATGGTGATCATTATGAATGTTAAGAATAATAATATCATCGTAAAGAATAAAAATGCTTCAAGAAATTACCACTTGAGTGATAAATATCAAGCTGGATTAGTGCTTGAGGGATGGGAGGTAAAAGGCTTAAGAAATGGAAAAGTGGATGTCAAAGACTCATATGTTACCTTAAGAAATAAAGAGGCATGGATTATTGGTTTGAAAATTGATGCTCCAGCATCATTAAAAAATGAAAATATTGACCCCATCAGATCAAGAAAATTACTTTTAAATAAAAAAGAAATTAATAGAATACTTGATGCAATCAGCCAGCAGGGCCTTACATGTGTTTTGACTTCTCTTTATTGGAAAGAAAATAAAATTAAATGTGATATTGCTATCGGAAAAGGTAAAAAAACCTACGATCAAAGGGAAGATGTCAAGCGGAGAGATTGGAATCGTGAAAAACAAAGAATTTTGAAAAATTCAAATCGTTAGTCGTTTTAATATATAATCACTCACCCCATGGGGGCGAATTGGGTTCGACGTTTTTATTGGATTCCAAAGCGCATGCCAAGATTGTGGTAACTCTTGTAAAACATACTACAAAAAAATTAGTTGCAGAAAACGACAACTACGCTTTAGCTGCTTAATTAGCTAACCAATGCAAAAATTGTCTATGGTTTGAAGCATTGGCAAATTACATAGACTAGTTTTATTGTGGAGTCTTAACGCAGTAAAATCAAAACTAATCTAGACTAGCCTTCGATATCCTGCTCTTCGGGTCATCAAGGTAAAACAAAAAGAATGAGCTAAGCATGTAGAAGTTAGGCTGAAGGACTAACGGACGCGGGTTCAATTCCCGCCGCCTCCACCATTCATGAAGTTTTAAGTATTTTTAGATTTTCCAAAAAAAAATGAAATTACTGACTGCTTTACTTATATTAAATTCATCATTAAACTAGCGCCTCAAACTTGATATATATGGCAAATAGTAAACAAGCAATCAAAAGAGCTCGTCAGAATGCAGATAGGTACAAACTAAAGCATTCTCAAAGATCTCAAGCTAGAACAGCGGTAAAAGCAGTTAGAAATGCAATAGCTGAAAATAATAAAGAATCAGCATCTACTCTTTTGCAAACTGCACAAAAGGTATTAGATTCTGCTGCCTCTAAAAAAGTGATTCATAAAAATGCTGCCGCTAGAACAAAAAGCCGTTTGGTCAAAGCTGTTAAAGCAATCAGTTAATTCTAGATTTCAGACAAGTCGTTCGCGATCATTCCAAGCAATTTGTTTGTGTTGTCACCAGTAAAACCCGAAATAATTTCAATCCCCTCATATTTTTGGTTAAGAGATGACAATTTTTTTCTTATTAGTTCAATGAAGCTTGACTGCATCTTCTTAGTAATCGTATCTTTTTTATTAATAGCAATCCATATACTTTTGTCGAGCAAACTTGGATCAAATATTTTTAGCTCCTTTAATAGAATATTAAGCTGATCTTCAATTGAGCTTTCAATATTTTGAGGGTCTAGCAAAAGAAGTAAATGACCAGTTCTGGAAATATGTTTTAGAAAGTTTAGACCTAAACCAGCTCCTTGTGATGCTCCCTCAATCAAACCTGGAATATCAGCAATAATAAATGAAGTTTCAAAGATTTGAACTGTTCCTAAGTTTGGGCGTAATGTTGTAAATGGATAGTCTCCAATCTTAGGGCGAGCGGCTGATATTTTATTTAAGAAAGTAGATTTTCCAGCATTTGGAAATCCAACCAACCCAACATCAGCGAGAGAGCGTAATTCTAATCTAATAGAAATTTCATCGCCAGGCCAACCTGAAGTATGACGCCTTGGAGACTGATTGGTACTAGATTTAAATCTAAAATTTCCCACTCCTCCCTCTCCGCCTTTAGCAACAAGATAATTAATTTCTTCTTCACAGCAGTCATAAATAATTTTGTTTGAAAGAGAATCAAAGATTACGGTGCCTTTTGGTACTTTTACAACGAGATTTTTTGCATCTTGACCTGTTCTTTTTTTACCTGCGCCAGCACCCCCATTATCTGCAATTAAATACTTTATATTACGGAAATTTACCAAGGTATTGAGGTTAGGATCTACTTTAAAAATTATATCTCCTCCTTTGCCGCCATCGCCCCCATCAGGCCCGCCTCGAGGAATAAATTTTTCTCTTCTAAAACTTGTACAGCCTGCACCACCGTTTCCAGCTCTTGCTTCTAACAGAGCTTCATCGATGAAATTCATGATTTATTGTGAGATGACGTTGACTGTCTTTTTTTGCTTGATTCCCTTATAGGTAAACTGCACCTGTCCATCTGAAGTAGCAAATAAAGTATGGTCTCTTCCCATACCAACATTTTTCCCAGGATGAGTATTTGTTCCGCGTTGACGAATTATGATTTCGCCAGATTTTACAGTTTGTCCACCAAAGCGTTTTATACCAAGTCTCTTAGAGTTGGAATCTCTACCGTTTTTACTAGAACCACCTGCTTTCTTATGAGCCATTTCTACTTACCTACTTTAATTTCTTTTATCTTTATTTGAGAATATTTTTGTCTATGGCCTATTTTTCTCATGCTATGCTTTCTTCTTCGGAATCTAAGTATAGTAACCTTTTCGCCTTTTACTTCTTCAACTATCTCAGCAACAACTTTAGCATTTTCTATGTAAGGTTGCCCAATCTGAACATCATTACCGTCAACATAGAGCATTACATTTTCAAAAGCATAATCAGCCCCTGATTTTTCATGCAAAAGATCAACTTCTAGAACTTGACCTAACTCAACTTTGTGTTGTTTTCCACCTGCTTCTATTACTGCGTACATAGTTATCTCTAAAGGTGGCAAAATATACGCTTTCTAGAGGAAATTATCAATACTTATGTATAATTTTAGGCTTCTAACTATTGAAGATGAACTATCTAAAACCAACAACAAAAAATGAGCTCAATAGAGTTCAAACTGCATTAAAAAAAGAACTTGCTAGCGAAAAAATAATTCAAGATATTTATGAATACATTTTTAATACAGAAGGTAAAAAAACAAGAGCTCTATTAAGTTTGTTATCTTCAAAATCTTCAAAAATAAAGCCTAGTGAAAGAATCGATTTAGCTAGCATTATTGAGCTTTTACATACTGCAACATTAGTTCATGATGATGTTGTTGACGGATCAGAGGTCAGACGAGGCAGTAAGTCAGTAAATCAAGTATGGACAAATTCATATAGTGTATTAATCGGTGATTTTATCTATTCAAAAGCATTTATATTGATGGTAAAGCTAGGCATTCCATCTATCTTAGACGAATTAGCTAAAGCCACTAATGACATAGCTAGGGGAGAAATTATTCAATTAGAGCTATCTGAAAAAAAAGAATCCATTAAGCTCAATGAATTATTGAAAGTTAGCTATCTTAAAACAGGTAGGCTTTTTGAGGCGTCTGCAAAAACTGGAGCAATGCTTGCAGAAAAATCATCAGAAGAAGTTAAAAGCTTTGGATTATTAGGAAGGTCTTTAGGTACTGCTTTCCAAATACAGGACGATATTTTAGACTATGCAGCGCTTAAATTTGACACAGGCAAGCCTGCTTTCAAAGACTTTAAAGAAGGAAAAATTACTTTTCCATTATATTTTGCTATACAAAATGCTAACTCAAAGGAAAGAAAATTTCTATTAGGGAAATTGGGTGCAAAAAAGATAACAAACAAAGATCAAAATAAAATCTATCAGTTAATACATAATGATGGAACACAAAAAGAAATAAATGCATTACTAGAAAAATATTCAAAAGAGACACTTAAGCATTTAAATAAGTTGAAACATCATGCCTGTTACAATGAGATGTTAAACTTAATTACCTTTTCAAAAGTAAGGAAAAAATGACATTTATACCAGCTTCAAGTTATACAAAAGAAGATTTGATTAATTGTGGAAACGGAGATTTATTCGGGCCAAGTAATGGTCGGCTCCCAGCCGATGAAATGTTAATGTTTGATTCAATTGATCAGATTGATCAAACCTCGGGAAGATACTCAAAGGGTAAAATAATTGCACATCTAAACATTCAAGAAAGCCTTTGGTTTTTTAAGGTTCATTTCAAATCTGATCCTGTCATGCCTGGATGCCTTGGTTTAGATGCAATGTGGCAATTATTAGGATTTTATCTTTGTTGGCTAGAGTTACCGGGATATGGGAGAGCATTGGGCTCAGATAAAGTGAAATTTTTTGGTCAGGTTACTCCAAATGCTAAGCTTGTTAGGTATGAAATTGATATTAAGCGAGTTATAAATAGAGGAGCAGTTGTAGGATTTGCGGATGGAAATATGTTTGTCGACGATAGACATGTATATTCAGCAGATGGTTTAAGAGTGGGTTTATTTAAGGATACCAGCGAATTTTAATGAAAAATGTAGTTATTACCGGCATGGGCATAGTCTCATGTATTGGTAAGGATCTTCAAGAAGTATTAAAGAGCCTAAAGGTTGGAAAATCTGGTATTACTAAGAATACCAAATATGAAGAAATGGGTTTTAGGAGTCATATTTCAGGTTCCATAAATATCAATTTAGCTGAATTAATTGATCGAAAAACTCTTCGTTTTATGAGTGAGGCCTCTGGCTTTGGCTATATAGCTGCCAAAGAGGCTATTAGAAATGCATCAATTAACTTAAGCGAAATAGATTCCTCTAGAATTGGTATAGTGGCTGGATCTGGAGGAGCATCCTCAGCTGCTCAAATAGATGCATCAGACATAGCAAGAGAAAGAGGGCCAAAAAGAATTGGACCGTATGCTGTTACAAAAACTATGGGTAGTACTGTCTCAGCAATTTTGGGAACAACTCTTGGACTTCAAGGAGTAAATTATTCTATTTCATCTGCATGCTCAACTAGTGCTCATTGCATTGGACATGCAGCAGAACTTATTCAATTAGGTAAACAAGATATCATCATTGCAGGTGGGGCAGAACAAGAACATTGGACTTCATCATCTATGTTTGATGCTATGGGAGCACTTTCATCACAATATAATGATGAGCCCGAAAAAGCATCTAGACCCTTTGATACTGGTAGAGATGGTTTTGTAATAGCCGGAGGTTCTGGCATGCTCATTTTAGAAGAAGAAGAGCATGCAATTAAGAGGAATGCTCAGATAATAGCAAGATTAAAAGGGTATTCTGCAAACTCTGATGGATATGATATGGTTTCTCCTTCAGGCGAGGGAGCAAAAAGATGTATGAGTCAGGCCATTAATGAATATGGTTCTGATGTTGATTATATTAATGCTCATGGCACTAGTACTCCTGTTGGGGATTTAGCTGAACTTAATGCAATAAAAGAAGTGTTTGGGAAAAGTGCACCAGTGATTGGATCAACAAAATCAATGACAGGTCACTCCTTAGGTGCAACTGGAGCACAGGAGGCAATTTACTCTATTCTCATGATGCAAAATGATTTTATTGCTCCATCGATTAATATAAGTACTTTGGTTGAAGAAGCTGAGGGGCTGAATATATCTCAATTAATGATGGAGCAAAAACTAAATGCTGTTATGAGTAATTCATTTGGTTTTGGTGGAACCAATGCAAGTTTAATTTTTAGTAAATTTTAAGCTAATCGAGACCCATTAATCGCTTCTTTATGTGGAGTAGCCAAAATAATACTTCCATCTGGCTGGGTAAAACCCGTTACAAGACACTCGGACATAAATGGTCCTATCTGCTTTCTAGGAAAATTAATAACAGCAGCAACTTGAATGCCTATCAAATTATGGGGGTCATAATGATCAGTAATTTGTGCAGATGATTTTTTAATGCCTATTTCATCTCCAAAATCTATTGTCATCTTTATTGCAGGCTTGATTGCTTCTTTAAAATTCTCAGCTGATATTATGGTTCCGACACGAATATCCACTTTCTCAAATTCCTTCCAGGTTAAGTCATTCATTTCATTTCTCATTTAATCTATATCTTCCCACCATGGAAAAAAATCTGGCATGTCAGAAGATATAAGGTTTTTGAATCTTGCTGGCCGCTTCTCTAGAAATGAATTAACGCCCTCTTTTGCGTCATCTGATGCACCTCTTGAGTCAATAGCTTTACTTTCAATTACATGAGCCTCATATGGAGCTGCTTGTCCAAAAGATCTCCATAGCATTTGTCTTGTGATAGCTATTGAGACGGGCGCAGATTTCTTTACTAGCTCTTGTGCAATTTTTTTTGCATCATTTATAAGATTTTCTGGCTTGTGGATACTTGAAATTAACGCTATGTCTAATGCTTCCTTAGAATCTATTATTCTTCCTGAGAAAGTTAAATCTAAAGCTTTTGAAATTCCTACAATCTTTGGAAGAAACCAACTACTGCAGGCATCTGGGACAATTCCTCGATTGTTAAAAACAAATCCAAACCTAGCATCCTCAGAAGCAATACGAATATCTCCAGGTAGTTGCATTGAGGCTCCAATACCTACTGCAGGACCATTACAGGCAAAAATAATTGGCTTTAAAAATTTATACATTCGCAAGGTTAAGATGCCGCCTGAATCCCTTCTAAAATCATCTTCTTGTACCGCAAAATTGTCAAAAGAAGGATTGAATGTATTTTTACCGCTACTTAAATCAGCTCCAGCACAAAAACCACGACCTATTCCAGAAATAATTACAGCATTAAAGGTATCATCTTCTTCTATCAAATCAAAAGCGCAAATTAATTCTTCCATCATTAAGAATGTAAAAGCATTTAATTTTTCTGGCCTATTTAAAAGAAGAAGAGCAAGATTTTCATGTCTCTCTAATTTAATTGTGCTGAAATCCACTATAATTTAGAAAGGTATGTCTTCCTCTGAGATCTGGTTGTCATGCGACTGAGCAGTTTGAGCAGCCGGCTGAGATTGATCAAATTCTCCACTATCGCCGGATGATTGTCTCCCACCAAGCATATTCATCTCATTGCCAAGTATTTCTGTGGTGTACTTGTCATTCCCCTCTTTATCTTGCCACTTTCTAGTCTGCAGTTTTCCCTCGACATAAAGCTGTGAACCCTTATCTAAATACTGCTCTGCAATTTCTGCTAATTTGCCAAAAAATACAACCCTATGCCATTCAGTTTTTTCTCTTTGCTCTCCACTATCTTTATCTTTCCAGGATTCAGAAGTCGCAATTGAAAGTGTTGCTACTGCTGTATTTGTTTGGGTATATCGTATTTCAGGTTTTTGACCTAAATTTCCTACCAAAATTACTTTATTTACTCCTCTAGCCATAATTACCTCTTATAATTACATAAGTTTAACTCGAAACAATTCAGCTGGATTAAAATTCTGTAAATAAATGGAAAAAATTTCTATAAAAGGCGCTAGGACTCATAACCTTAAAAATATTTCCCTTGAAATACCTCGGGGAGAATTAATAGTAATTACTGGATTGTCAGGATCAGGTAAGTCATCTCTTGCATTCGATACTATATATGCCGAAGGTCAAAGACGATATGTTGAATCTCTTTCAGCATATGCAAGACAGTTTTTATCTATGATGGAAAAACCCGATGTCGATCAAATTGATGGGCTGTCTCCAGCAATATCGATTGAACAAAAATCTACTTCTCATAATCCAAGATCAACAGTAGGAACTGTTACTGAAATTTATGATTATCTAAGATTATTATATGCACGGATAGGCGTTCCAATTTGTCCAGATCATAATGAGGAGCTTTCTGCCAAAACTGTAAGTGAGATATGTGATGAGATTTACTCACTTGGCTACGGTAAAAAAATTATGATTATGGCTCCCATTGTAAGAGGTAAAAAAGGAGAGCATCTTGGTATATATGAGGACTTAAAAACTGAGGGTTTTGTTAGAGTAAAAATTAATGGTGTTGTCTACCCGCTAGATGAATTTCCAGCCTTGAATAAAAATCAAAAACATGAAATATCAGCTATTGTCGACAGGCTTAAATTACAAAAAGACGATGATAATCGATCTCGGCTATCTGAATCAATTGATACAGCGCTCAGTTTATCTGATGGTCTAATACAGATAGAGGTATTAGAAGAGGAATCAGAAGTGCTCCTTTTTTCTTCAAATTTTTCGTGTTCTCAATGCGGTTATTCAGTAACTGAGTTAGAGCCAAGAATGTTTTCATTTAATAATCCTTTTGGAGCCTGCGAAAAATGTGATGGTTTGGGAGTCATTCAATACTTCGATCAAAAGAAGTTGATCTCAGACGACTCTGCAACGATAAATGAAGGGGCTATAAAGGGATGGAATAGAAGAAACAGATTCTACTTTCATCAATTAAAATGTTTAGCTAAGCATTATGATTTCAATTTAGATACTCCATGGAAATCCTATTCTGAAGAAATTCAAAACATTCTTTTATGGGGATCAAAGGATAAGATCAATTTCTCAAAAAGCTTTAGAAGTGGCAGTAAAATAGTTAGACAGCATCGTTTTGAGGGCATTATCCCTAATACTGAAAGACGTTTTAAAGAAACAGACTCTGAATTTATTAGAAATGAATTAGCAAAGATGCTTTCAGATAGTTACTGCGATGCTTGCGAAGGATCGAGATTAAAGAAAGAGTCAAGGAATGTTTTTATTAATGAAACTCCTATTCAAGATATTACAAATCAAAAAATATCTGACGCATTATTGTTTTTTCAAAATATTCGACTTAATGGTTCTAAAGCAATGATTGCGGAAAAGATTCTAAAAGAAATTAAGGAGCGCCTTACCTTTCTTGAAGATGTAGGTCTGAACTATCTTACTTTAGATCGAAGCGCAGGCACTCTCTCTGGAGGAGAGGCCCAAAGAATTAGGCTGGCTAGTCAAATTGGTTCTGGTCTTGTGGGAGTAACGTATGTTTTAGATGAGCCTTCAATTGGACTTCATCAACGAGATAATGAAAAACTTATCAAAACTCTGTACCACCTCAAAAGCCTTGGAAACACTGTAATAGTTGTTGAGCACGATGAGGAAGCAATTAGATGTGCAGATCATATTATAGATATCGGTCCCGGTGCTGGAAAACATGGAGGGGAGATATGTGCTCAGGGATCATTAAAAGATATTTTAAAAAGTAAAGAATCAATGACAGCAGCTTACCTTTCTGGCACAAGAAAAATTAATTTTTCTAAAAGCACTAAAAAACCAGATAGATTTATCGAGATTATTGAGGCATCTGAAAATAATTTGCAGAATGTAAATGCAAAAATACCCATTGGTGTTTTCACTTGTATAACTGGAGTATCTGGTTCAGGTAAATCCTCACTCATCAATCAAACTTTGATGCCTATGAGTAGTTTTTTACTTAACAAAGCTAATCTAAACAAAGAAATTAAATGTAAACAAATTAAAGGTTTAGAGCACTTAGATAAAGTGATTGGAATAGATCAATCTCCTATTGGCAGAACTCCAAGATCTAATCCAGCAACTTACACAGGTCTTTTTTCACATATTAGAGATTTATTTTCTCAATCTGAAGAGGCACGAGCAAGGGGTTATAAGCCTGGTCGATTTAGCTTTAATGTTAAGGGAGGAAGATGTGAGGCTTGTCAGGGCGATGGAATGATTAAAGTTGAGATGCATTTTTTAGCTGATATCTTCGTAAAGTGTGATGTTTGTGAGGGCAAAAGATATAACGAGCAAACACTTGATGTTAAGTACAAAGGTAAGAATATTGCTGAAGTTTTGAGCATGACTGTTGAAGAGGCTCTTGAATTCTTTCAAGCAATCCCAGCAATTAAAAATAAACTACAGACATTAGCAGATGTAGGACTAACTTATATAACTCTTGGTCAATCGGCCACTACATTATCTGGGGGAGAAGCTCAAAGAATTAAACTTGCTAAAGAACTATCTAAGCGAAGTACCGGAAAAACATTATTTATATTGGATGAACCAACTACAGGTCTTCACTTTTATGATATTGAATTATTGCTAGGAGTTTTAAAAAGACTATCTGATCAAGGCAATACAGTCGTAGTTATTGAGCATAATCTAGATGTAATTAAATCGAGCGATTGGATAATAGATCTTGGTCCAGAGGGAGGAAGCGATGGGGGGCTGATAATTGCAGAAGGCGCCCCCAATAAAGTAGCTCAATCTAAAAAGTCCTACACAGGAAAATATTTAAAAGAGGCTCTAAAAAGTTAAGCTACTGAATCTTCTTTTAGCTCGGGCTCTAATATTTCAGTTGAGTCATCTAAATTTCTGTCAACCCACTCAACATAAGCCATGTCAGCTTTATCTCCCGGCCTGAATCCCGCTTTTATAATCCTTAGATAACCACCTGGTCTATCTTTTGACTTAATAGAAATTTCCGTAAAGAGTTTATTTACAGCTGAATCGAGTCTTAGCTTATTAAAAGCCCTTCTTCGATTTGCAACAGAGTCGTCTTTAGCCATTGTGATTAAAGGCTCAATAAAAGACCTTAATTCCTTAGCCTTAGGAACAGTTGTTTTTATAAGTTCCCTTTCAATAAATGCAATGGCAAGGTTCTTCATCAAGGCTTTTCGATGAGAAGAATTTCTATTTAATTTTCTACCTGATTTTTTATGTCTCATTTTTATTAACCCATTGGCGGCCAATTCTCTAATGTTGTACCTAGAGAAAAACCTTTTGAAGCAAGAACATCCTTGATCTCATTTAAGGATTTTTTACCTAAATTTGGTGTTTTTAACAAATCAAACTCTGTTCTTTGCAATAGATCCCCTATCAAGAAGATGCTTTCTGCCTTCAAGCAGTTCGTGGACCTAACAGTTAATTCAAGCTCTTCAATTGACCTCATTAGGAATGGATCAAAGTCATTTTGATCTTTTTTAGCCTCTTGTTCAGCAATTGCATCTAAATTTACAAATGCAGCTAATTGCTGTTGCATGATAGTTGCAGCATGCTCAATGGCTTTCTTTGGATCAAGTGTTCCATTTGTCTCCAACTCAACAATCAGTTTATCTAAATCAGTTCTTTTTTCAAATCTTGCATTTTCAACCGAATAAGCCACTCTTCTAACTGGACTAAAAGATGCATCTACTTTCAAAGCTCCAACTGCGGTTTCCTCTTCACCCCTTGAGTCTGCTGGCTCATAACCTCTGCCAGTTTTTACAGTAGCAGTTAGTGAAAGGCTTACTTTATCTACCAACGAAGCAACATGATGCTCAGCGTCAGGCAATTCAACGTTTCCTGGAACTTCAAACGAACTGGCTGTGACTTCACATGGACCTGAGACGTCTAGTTTAATTACTGCACTATTTCCTTCAATAAGAGTTATGGGCAGATCTTTTAGATTTAATAAAATATCTATTACATCTTCTCTAACTCCTTCAATCGTAGAATACTCATGCGAAATACCATCGATTGTTACATCGGTTATGGCTGAGCCAGGCATAGACGATAAGAGTATTCTTCTCAATGCATTTCCTAGAGTGTGCCCAAAACCTCTTTCTAATGGCTCTAAAGTTATTTTAGATGTATTATTCTCTGCGTCATCAACTTGGATGTCAGTTGGGACTAAAAGATCGATTACTGATGTTTCCATAATTTCCTTCCGTTTTTAAAGTATTATTTTGAATAAAGCTCAACAATGAGATTTTCATTAATTTCAGCACTTAAATCTGTTCTATCAGGCACAGATTTGAATACACCCTTGAGAGTTTTAGAATCTACTTCAAGCCACTCACAGGCTTCTCTTTGACTAGCAAGATCTAAAGCACTTTTAATTCTTAATTGTGTCTTAGATTTCTCTCTTACTTCTAATTCATCACCAGGTTGGACCTGATATGATGGAATATTGACTATCGAACCGTTTAAATGAAATGCTTTGTGCGATACAAGCTGTCTTGCTTCAGCTCTTGTAGCCGCAAACCCCATTCTATATACAACATTATCTAATCTTTGTTCAAGATAGCTCAGTAAATTCTCTCCAGTATTACCTTTTGATTTTGAAGCTTTTTTATAGTAATTCCTGAATTGCTTCTCAAGAACGCCATACATTCTTCTGACTTTTTGTTTTTCACGCAACTGAACACCATAATCAGATAATCTTCCTCTTCTCAAGCCATGCACACCTGGAGCTGTCTCCATATTACATTTAGATTCAATTGATCTCGCGCCGCTTTTAAGAAAAAGATCTGTTCCCTCTCTTCTTGATAATCTTAGTGATGGACCTCTATATCTTGCCATGTTTCCCCCTATACCCTGCGTTTTTTTGAAGGACGACAGCCATTATGCGGCAATGGTGTAACATCCGTGATACTTTTAATTTTTAAGCCACATGAATTTAAAGATCTAATTGCAGATTCTCTGCCGCCTCCTGGCCCCCTGACTTTTACATCTAAATTGATCATGCCAAATTCTTTAGCAGTATTTCCAGCTTTTTCTGCAGCAATTTGAGCAGCAAAAGGAGTGCTTTTTCTAGACCCTCGAAAGCCTGATCCACCTGATGTGGCCCAGCAAACTGTATTACCCTGTTTGTCAGTAATAGTGATAATAGTATTGTTAAAGGATGCGTGAATATGAGCTATACCATCAGAGATAACCTTTTTAACTTTTTTTCCACCTGCCATTGATTATGCCCTCATTGGTTTTTTTGGTCCCTTACGAGTCCTTGCGTTAGTTTTGGTTCTTTGACCATGAACGGGAAGTTTTCTTCTATGCCTAATTCCTCTATAGCATCCCAGATCCATTAGTCTTTTAATATTTGTACTAACGGAACGACGAAGATCGCCCTCAACTGTATAGTCGGCAACAGCTGTTCTGATGGTTTCAATCTGTTCCTCAGAAAGATCAGAAACTTTTTGGGAGCAATCTAATTTTACGCTTAAACATATATCTTGAGCAGTTTTTTTGCCTATCCCATATATATGAGTTAAAGCAATCTCTAGATGTTTATTTTCTGGTACGTTTACGCCTGCAATTCTAGCCATATTCTTTTATCCTTGCTTTTGTTTATGTTTAGGGTCTGTTTTACAAATCACAAACAAGACTCCCTTTCGTCTAACTAATTTACAATCTCTGCAGATCTTTTTAACTGATGCTCTAACTTTCATATTTATCTACTATAATTTTTTAAATTTGCTTTCTTTAACAATGATGAATATTGACTAGACATCATGTGAGACTGAACCTGAGACATAAAATCCATCAGAACAACAACTATGATTAGTACAGATGTTCCACCAAGATAGAAAGATACTCCTGCAAAGTTAATTAACGCGAGCGGCAGCAAACATATTAAAGTTAAATAAATGCTGCCAAAAACTGTAAGCCTTGCTAACACACTGTCAACATATGCAGCGGTTTGTTCTCCGGGTCTAATCCCTGGAACAAATGCACCTGATTTTTTAAGATTATCTGTTACTTCTTTGGTATCAAAGGTCAAAGCAAGCCAGATAAAGCAAAATGAAATGATGAGTGCAGAAAATGTAAGTATGTATAAGGGTTGCCCAGGATTTAGTGCAAGTGAAATAGTTTGTAAAAAACCAAATGATTCAGCCTGTCCAAACCATGTAGAAAGTGAGGCTGGGAATAACAAGAATGTACTTGCAAAAATTGCTGGGATAACTCCTGCCATATTTACTTTAAATGGCAAATGACTTGCCTGAGCTTGCATTAATTTTCTTCCTTGTTGTCTTTGCGCATAGTTGACAGTAATTCTTCTTTGACCTCTTTCAATGAACACAACAATTGCTATTACTAGCATAGCTAGGACACCTATGCCTAAGAGTAACAAAATATTTAAATCTCCTTGACGCGCTTGCTCTAAGGCCTGACCAATAGCTCCAGGAATACCAGTTAAAATACTTGTAGCGATAATGATTGAGATACCGTTCCCAATACCACGCTCTGAAATTTGCTCACCAAGCCACATTAAAAAAATTGTTCCAGCTACAACACTAAAAACTGCTGAGATAAAAAATGAAGTTCCTGGTTCATATGCAAGGCCGCTAGCTCCGAGCGTTACTGCAAGAGCTGAGGCTTGGACAAAAGCAAGAAGAACAGTTCCATATCTTGTGAATTGAGTAATTTGATTTCGTCCAGCCTGACCATCTTTTTTTAACTCTTGCAAATATGGAATTGAATTAGAAAATAACTGCATAATAATCGCAGATGAAATATAAGGAACTACATTTAGAGCAAAGATGCTCATCCTCTCAAGAGCTCCTCCTGAAAATAGATTAAACATCTCAAGAATAGTTCCTTGATTTTGATCAAACAAAGCAGCAAGTCTTGCCGGATCTATCCCAGGAATTGGAATATGAGTTCCAAGGCGATAGATAACAATAGCCATGAAAACAAATCTTAGCCTCCTCCAAAGATCACTCATTCCTTTATTTTGTTCAGCCATGTAAATTACTCAGCAGATTCCTCGGTTGTTTGAGAATTTGTTTGATTTGTTTTTTTTGTAGTTTTCAAAAATTTTTCTCTTACTGGTTTGACTTCAACAGCCGCTATTGTTCCGCCGGCTTTTTCTATAGATTTTTTTGCACCTTTAGTTACATTGATTCCAGTTACGGTCATAGCTTGAGAGATCTCGCAAATACCAAAAATTTTTACTTTTTTAGTTGCTTTTGAAATTATCCTATTAGCTTTTAAGGTATCTAGATTTACTTC
Source organism: uncultured SAR86 cluster bacterium (assembly GCA_902599315.1). Lineage (GTDB taxonomy): Bacteria > Pseudomonadota > Gammaproteobacteria > Magnimaribacterales > D2472 > D2472. The sequence goes on from CACKEY010000004.1 coordinate 111,399, forward strand.
TGTCATGGTAGATATATTTTTAAGATTAATTTCTTTAGATCCTCTATTAACTCTTGATGAAAAGCCAAATTTAGGAATTCTTTGCTGCAGCGGCATTTGTCCGCCCTCAAAACCTCTTGCAATTGAGCCACCTGATCTAGATTTCTGGCCCTTATGCCCTCTTCCAGCAGTTTTACCAGTTCCAGAACCCATACCTCTTCCAACTCGCTTCCTATTTTTAGTAGATCCTGAGCTTGCAAGAGTGTTCAATCGTAAAGAATTATTAGTATCTAAATTTTCCATTTCTAGCTCTCTTTTACTTCTAACATGTCTCTTATCTTATTAATCATTCCACGATTACTAGGAGTGTCTTCTACAGTTACAGTTTGTTGCAACTTCCTAAAACCAAGCCCTTTAACGCATTTCTTATGATTGGGCAGCCTTCCAATACTGCTCTTTATAAGTTTGATATCTATTGTTTTATTACTCATGATATTTCTGCTGTCTTTTTACCTCTTCTTAAAGCCACTTCTTCTGGAGATTCCATTGAGCTCAATGCATTGATAGTTGCTCTCACAACATTGACTGGATTTGTTGATCCATAACATTTTGCTAAAACATTTTGAACACCAACGAGCTCTAACACAGCTCTCATTGCACCACCAGCAATAATCCCTGTTCCCTCTGCAGCAGGTTGCATATAAACTTTTGCTGCTCCGTGCTTTGCCTTCACTGGATACCAAAGAGTTGAAGCATTTAGACTAACGTCAATCATATTTCTTCTTGCATTCTCCATTGCTTTTTGTATTGCAATTGGTACTTCTTTAGCTTTACCTCTTCCAAAACCTACCTTTCCCTTACCATCGCCTACAACACATAAAGCTGTGAATCCAAATATTCTCCCGCCCTTTACAACTTTGGCAACCCTATTGACCTGAACAAGCTTTTCTTCAAGCGCATCTTGTTGCTGTAAGTTATTATTTTGTTGATTCATTTTTTTTAAAACTCCAATCCAGCTTCACGAGCTGATTCTGCAATGGCTTTTATGCGGCCATGATATTTATAACCTGATCGATCAAAAACTACTTTTTTAATGCCTGCTTCAATTGCCCTTTCGGCTATTTTTTGCCCAATAGCCTTAGCAGAACTAAGATTGTTTGATGCCATTTTGTCTTCTTTCTCATTGGTAGAAGCTGAAGCCAATACAGTTGATCCAGTTGAATCAAAAATTTGTGCATATAAGTTTTGAGAGGACTTAAAAACTGATAGCCTGGGCTTATCTTGCTGAGATATCCTGATTCTAGTTTTTCCTGCGCGTCTTATTCTAGAGTCTGATTTAGAATTCATTTATTATGCTCCCGCTGCTTTTTTAGCTTCTTTTCTTCTGATGTTTTCATCTGAATATTTAACACCCTTACCTTTATAAGGCTCTGGTGGTCTAAATGCTCTTATTTCTGCAGCAACTTGACCCAAAACTTGCTTGTCATGACTTTTGAGAACAACTTCTGTTTGTGATGGTGTTTCTACCTCAACTTGCTCAGGAAGGTCATAATGGACAGGATGCGAAAAACCTAATGTAAGTTCTAATTTCTTTCCACTTGCTTTAGCTCTGTATCCAACTCCCACAAGTATTAGTGTTTTCTGAAAGCCCTCAGAAACTCCAATTACCATGTTATTTATTAAAGAGCGAGCTGTCCCAGCAAGTGCTGTTGATTCTGATGAAGATTCGTCATACGAAATTGTAATCACACCATCCGCATGAGATGCAGATACTGATTCTGGTAGTGTAAAGTCAGACTTACCCTTAGACCCTGAAACTGAAATCATTTTATCTTCGAGTTTAATTTCTACACCTGATGGAATTGAGACTGGATTTTTAGCAACTCTAGACATGATTAAAAAACCTCACAAATGACTTCGCCGCCAATATTTTGTGACCTTGCATCTTTGTCGCTCATTAACCCTTTGTTAGTCGAGAGAATATACATGCCTAATCCATTTTTTACTTCTGGAAGATTTGAAGATGAAGAGTATCTTCTTAAGCTAGGCTTTGAGATTCTTTTAATTTCTCTAATTGCAGGAGCCTCATTAATATATTTAAGAGAAATACTTAATGAATCTTTGCCATCTAATGAAATTTTTTCACAAGCAGTTAAATAGCCTTCTTTCACAAGCAAAGATACTAGCTCATGCTTGAATTTAGAAAAAGGTGCGTCTACGACCTTTTTACCACGCATGAGGCCATTTCTAATTCTTGTTAAACAATCTGATGTAGGATCTTGAAAACTCATAATATTACCAACTTGATTTAACCAATCCAGGAATGTCGCCGCGCATTGCAGCTTCACGTAATTTAATTCTGCTAAGTCCAAATTTTCTATAGACAGCATGCGGCCTGCCAGTCAAAGAGCATCTTCTGGTAACTCTTGAGGGACTTGCATTCCTAGGAAGCTTTTGTAATTTTTCAAAAGCTGCCATCTTTTCTTCGTAAGAATTTTCAGGATTTAGGAATGCCTCTTTCAATGCAGCTCTTTTTACTGCATAACGTTCTACCGTTTTTTGTCTTTTGACATCTCGAGCTATTACTGATTTTCTTGTCATTTATTTTTACCTTATTTTTTAAATGGGAAATTTAATACTTCTAGCAACGCTTTTGCATCTTCCATATTCGAAGCTGATGTATTGATGCATATATCCATTCCTCGGATCTTGTCTATGTTGTCATAGTTAATCTCAGGAAAGATAATTTGCTCCTTTATGCCCATACTGTAGTTACCTTGACCATCAAAAGATTTGGGATTTAGACCTCTAAAATCTCTTTCCCTGGGAATTGCTATATTCACTAAGCGCTCTATGAAATCATACATTCTGTCGCCTCTTAATGTGACTTTGCATCCAACTGGCCATCCCTCTCGCAATTTAAAGCTTGCAACTGATTTTTTTGCTTTTGTTATTACAGCTTTCTGACCCGCAATTAATTCTAGGTCGTTAACTGCAGACTCTAGATGCTTTTTATCAGTCAATGCTTCCCCAACACCCATGTTGATAACTACTTTAGTAAGTTTTGGCACAGCCATAACATTATCAATTCCCAATTTCTCTTTTAATTGAGGGAGCAATTCTTTATTAAAGGTTTCTTTTAAATTCATGATTTAATTTCTTTTTTGTCTGATGAATAAACTCTTAATTTCTTATCTCCATCTATCTGAAATGAGATTCTGTCAGCTTTCTTTTGTTTTGGATTCCAAATTGCAACATTGGATAGATTGATTGCAGCCTCTTTCTCGACTATGCCACCTGTTTCTCCAAGTTGTGGATTAGGTTTAGTATGTTTTTTCATCATATTAATGCCTGTAATTACTGCTTTATTATTAAATTTAGAAATTTTTTGGACAGTTCCTTTTTTTCCAATATCCTTTCCAGCAATAACAATAACCTCATCACCGGTTCTCAATTTCGTTACTGTTTCATTATTTTTTTTCATTACAAAACTTCCGGCGCTAGTGATAAAATTTTCATGTGCTTGCCATCTCTAAGCTCTCTAGTGACTGGCCCAAAAACCCTTGTACCAATTGGGGCTTTGTTACCACCTATTAAAACGGCTGCATTTTCATCAAATTTAATTAATGACCCATCTCTTCTTCGAACGCCCTTTTTGGTTCTAACCACCAAAGCATCAACAACCTGACCTTTTTTTACCTTACCAGTTGGAATAGCTTCTCTTATTGCTACCTTAATAACATCACCAATATTGGCATATCGTCTCTTTGAACCACCAAGGACTTTGATGCACATTACACTTCTAGCTCCACTGTTGTCAGCTATAGTTAATATAGATTGCATTTGAATCATGATTGACTCTCCTGAATCTCAACTTCAGATGTAACAGAGTCATTTGCAGAAAGCAGTTTCCAAGTTTTAGACTTAGAATACGGTTTGCACTCTTGCACTGTGACCACGTCACCAATCTTAGCCATATTTTCTTCATCATGAGCATGCACTTTTGTAGAACGCTTCATAATTTTACTGTATGTAGGATGCTTGACTTTGCGCTCAACTTTTACAGTTATCGTTTTATCAGCTTTATCGCTAATAACTACACCAGTCAGCTGCCTTGGATTAGTACTCATGCGGATGCTTCCTCAGATTTTTTTTCATTAATAATAGTTTTTATTTGAGCAATCTTTTTTCTATCAACAGTCAATAAATGGGATTCAGTAAGCTGGCCAGTTTTATGCTTCATCCTATTTTTAAATTGATTTTCTCTAATTTCTAAAACTAAACTTTCTAAAGCTTTAACGTCTTTCTTACGAAGGTCTTGAAGATCACTTGTTAACTTTGCCATTTTTATAATGCCTTTTTGATAAATGTGGTTCTGACTGGTAGCTTGGCTGCTGCTAATTTGAAAGCTTCTCTAGCAACTTCTTCTGATACTCCGGCCATTTCATATAAAACTGTTCCTGGCTGAACAAGGCTTACCCAATATTCAACATTACCTTTTCCTTTACCCATTCTTACTTCTAATGGCTTTTTGGTGATGGGTTTGTCAGGAAATATACGAATCCAAATGTTACCACCACGTTTAATAGATCTTGTCATCGCTCTTCTAGCAGATTCAATCTGGCGAGCTGTAATCCTGCCTCTGGTTGTTGCCTTTAAAGCGTACTCACCAAATGCAATTGTGTTGCCTGATTGAGCAAGGCCCCGGTTTCGGCCTTTATGCATCTTTCTAAATTTTGTTTGTTTTGGCTGTAACATTATTAACTTCCTTGATCCTCATCTTTAAAAGGGTCGCCTAATACTTCACCGGTATATACATGGACCTTTACGCCAATTAATCCATATGTGGTTGCAGCTTCTGCTACCCCATAGTCTATGTTTGCTCTTAAAGTATGAAGAGGTACTTGGCCTTCTCTGTACCATTCAGCCCTTGCAATCTCTGCTCCACCCAATCTGCCAGAAACCTCAGTTCTAATACCTTTAGCGCCTTGTCTCATGGCACTTTGAACAGCTCGCTTCATGGCCCTTCTAAACTGAACTCTTCGTTCTAACTGTTGGGCAATTCCTTCGGCAAGAATTGTTGCATCAATATCTGGCTTGCGAACTTCTTTAATATTGACTTGAACTGGCAGAGAAACAATTTTTTGAACTGAGGCTTTCAAGGATTCAATCTCTTCACCCTTTTTTCCAATAATAATGCCAGGTCTAGATGTATGAATATTTACAACAAAATTTTGAGCAGATCTTTCTAGCTCCACTTTGCTAATAGAAGAGAATCTCAATCTATCTTTGATATGATTTCGAACTTTAAGATCTTCAATCAAATTCTCTCTATAAGATTTTCCTTTTGCATACCACAAAGCATTATGCTTCTTGATAACACCAAGTCGAAAGCCTGTTGGATGAACTTTTTGACCCATTACTTCTCCTGATCCGATAATATGATTTCGATATGGCAGGTAGGCTTAATGATCCTGTCAGCCCTGCCTCTCGCACGAGGTTTCATTCTTTTTAATCTCATTCCTTGGTTTACAATGACTGACTTAACAACTAAAAAATCAATATCTGCCTTGTCATTATTTTCAGCATTTGCAATTGCAGACTCTAAAAGTTTTTTTATTACAGCTGATGCTTTTTGCTTATGAAAAGTAAGAAAATCCATTGCGGCATGCACTGATTTACCTCTTACAACGTCAGCAACTAGTCCTGCTTTTTGAGCAGATAATCTAGTTCCTTTTAGATAAGCTCTTGTTTCCATTATTTCGCCTTCCTATCCCCTGAATGCATTCTGAAAGTCCTTGTGATGGCAAATTCACCCAATTTATGTCCAACCATATCTTCGTTAATAAATACAGGAACATGCTGCCTTCCGTTATGCACAGATATAGTTAATCCAACCATAACTGGGCTGATCATAGACCTTCTAGACCATGTTTTAATAGGTTTTTTGCTGTTTTCACTTATTGCTTTATCAACTGCTTTTTGCAGAGATAAATCAATAAATGGTCCTTTCTTTAATGATCTTGGCATTATTTATTTCCTTTTCGATCTTCTTCTTACAATTAGATCGTCAGTTCGTTGATTTTTCCTAGTTTTATATCCTTTTGTAGGAATACCCCAAGGAGTTGATGGGTGCCTGCCACCAGAAGTTCTTCCTTCTCCCCCTCCATGTGGATGATCAACTGGGTTCATTGCTACACCCCTTACGGTAGGTCTAACCCCTCTCCATCTTTTAGCTCCAGCCTTACCCAGCGATCTTAAATTGTTTTCTTGATTCGAAACAGATCCTAAAGTAGCCTTACAAGCTGATAAAATCTTTCTCATTTCGCCAGATTGCAATCTTAAAGTTGCATAAATTCCTTCTTTGGCAACTAGTCTTGCAGATGCGCCAGCACTTCTTGCGATCTGAGCTCCCTTTCCAGGTTTCATTTCAATGCAATGAATTGTTGTTCCTAAAGGAATGTTAACTAATTTCATGCAATTACCTGCTTTCATCTCTGTTTGCTCTGCAGAAAGCACCGGATCGCCAACTTTAATTTTATTGGGAGCGATAATATATCTCCTCTCACCGTCAGCATATTTAAGTAAAGCTAGATGAGCAGATCTATTAGGATCATATTCAACTCTTTCTACAACAGCCGGTACATCTAATTTATCTCGTTTGAAGTCAATCACTCTGTAGTGTTGCTTGTGGCCCCCGCCTCGATGTCTTACAGTTATTCTACCGTTATTATTTCTTCCACCATTTTTTGATTTTTTTTCAAGCAGAGCTTTTTGAGGCCGACCCTTATAAAGATCAGATTTAATCGAGATTACGCCCCTTCTTCCTGGACTAGTTGGTTTAGCTTTGATTACAGCCATGATTAACTAATTCCCTCAAATTGGATTTCAGAACCTTCCCTTAGAGCAACATAGGCTTTCTTGTAATCCGATCTTTTATATATACCGAATCTATTTCTTTTTGTTTTTCCTTTTTGTGTTGAAGTAGTAACGCTATCCACCTTTACATCAAATAAATCTTCAACAGCTTTTTTTATTTCTAATTTTGTTGAAGATATGTCTACCTTAAATACAACTTGATTCATGCTTCCAACAGATGTAGCTTTCTCAGTAATATATGGAGAATGAATTAATGTAAGTAATTTTTCTTTATTCATTAGACCCAAGCCTCAATTAATTTAAATGCAGCAGGAGTAACTGCAACTTTTTCAGATCTTAACAAAATAACAGGATTGATTTCTTTTACTGTAACAATATCTACATGAGGAATATTTCGAGCAGAGAGATATAAATTTGTATCCATTTCGTCAAGAATTATGAGAACATTTTTGAGATTAAATTGCTCTAGGAAATTATTCATTTCTTTAGTTTTTGGTGCTTCAAATTTTGGCTGCTCAATAGCTACCAAACGCTCTTGTCTATGTAATTCAGAAAATATGGAGCTTATTGCCGCCCTATACATTTTCTTATTGATTTTTTTTGAATAGTCTCTTGGTGTAGATGCAAAGGCAACTCCACCTCCCCTCCATATAGGGCTTCGAATTGTTCCTGCTCTTGCTCGACCTGTGCCTTTTTGACGATATGGTTTTTTACCACCCCCTCTTACTTCTGATCTAGTCTTTTGTTTATGAGAGCCCTGTCTAGATCCAGCCAAATAAGTTACTACGGCTTGATGAACAAGTGTTTCATTAAAATCTTTACCAAATGTAGTTTCAGAAATCTGAACGTCAGTTTTTTTATTTTCGATATTTAGTAAATCTAATTTCATTTTTGCTTCACAGCATTAGTAATTTTTAGTGTCGAGCCATTAAACCCTGGCACAGCACCTTTAACATAAAGCAAATTATTTTGAACATCTGCTCCCATTAGTTCCAAGCTTTGTATGGTCTTTTTTTCATGCCCCATATGACCTGACATTTTTTTTCCTTTCCAAACTCTTCCAGGAGTTTGACATTGTCCAATTGAGCCATGAGCTCTATGTGCAAGAGAATTACCATGTGTTGCATCTTGCATAGCAAAATTGTGTCTTTTAATAACGCCAGCATATCCCTTGCCTTTAGAAATTCCACTTACATCAACCATTTTTCCAATTTCAAATATATCTGCAGTTAGGTGATGTCCGATTTTAAGCTCGCTAGTTTCTTCAGTTCTAAATTCAAATAATTCTCCGTTAGAAAGGTTTTGTTTCTTAAAGAATTCTTTAGATGATTTTGTTAAATTTTTGGATGAATTCTTTGAAACAACAACGGCACTATATCCATGTTTTTCAGGCGTTTTTATATCAGCAACAAAATTGGCTGCAACTGAAATAACTGTTACTGGAACTGAGGTGCCGTCTTCTTGAAAAAGTCTCGACATACCTGATTTTTTTCCAACTAAGCCTATGCTCAATTTAATCTCCTTTTATACGGGGCTTTAAACCCTCTATGGCCGCTAAGCGTTACAAAAGCAACAAATTAGCCTAAACTAATTTGCACATCAACCCCAGAAGAAAGGTCAAGCTTCATTAAAGCGTCAACAGTTTTATCTGTAGGTTCTACTATATCCATAAGTCTTTTATATGTTCTTATTTCATATTGGTCTCTAGCATCTTTATCTTTATGCGGAGACGTTAAGATTGTTGTTCTTTCTTTCTTTACTGGCAAAGGAATTGGTCCCTTAACAATCGCACCAGTCTTTTTTGCAGTCTCAACAATTAACTTTGTTGAAGCATCAATTAAACGGTAGTCGAAAGCTTTTAATCGTATTCTAATTGATTGATTATCCACTTTTTAACTAACCCCTTTAAATTTAAGCTTTATGCAAAATGTTGCGTATTCTATGTCTCTAAAGCCCCTAATGTCAACATATTTAGAGGATTTATACGTTTATTGTTTTAGGAAGTTTTTAACTGCTCAGCAATGTTATTTGGAACTTCAGCATACTTAAGAAATTCCATAGAAAAACTTGCTCTGCCTTGGGTAGCGGATCTTAAATCAGTTGCATAACCAAACATTTCAGATAAAGGCACTTCAGACCTAACAGTTTTACCTGTAGGAATTTCATCCATTCCTAAAATAATTCCTCTTCTTCTATTTAAATCCCCTACAACATCACCCATATGCTCTTCTGGAGTAACAACTTCCACAGCCATCATAGGCTCCAAAAGGACAGGATTAGCTTTTAAACAACCCTCTTTTAATGCCATAGATCCAGCAATTTTAAATGCCATCTCACTTGAATCAACATCGTGAAATGATCCATCATATAAGGTTGCTCTAAGCGCTAGTAGAGGATAACCAGCTATTACACCATTTTTCATCTGCTCTTGAATCCCCTTATCAACAGCAGGAATGTATTCTTTGGGCACGACACCACCGACAATCTTATCTACAAATTCGTATTCATCGTCTAATCCAAGAGGCTCTAATTTAAGCCATACGTGTCCATATTGACCCTTCCCCCCGCTTTGCCTGACGAATTTTCCTTCTATATCGACTGATTCTCTTATAGTTTCTCGATAAGAAACCTGTGGCTTACCAATATTTGCTTCTACATCAAACTCTCTTCTCATTCTGTCAACCAAGACATCCAAATGAAGCTCGCCCATGCCAGAAATAATTGTTTGAGCAGACTCCTCATCAGTATGAACTCTAAATGAGGGATCTTCTTGAGCAAGTTTACCAAGAGCGACGCCCATCTTCTCTTGGTCTGATTTTGTTTTAGGCTCAACAGCTACTGAGATTACAGGCTCGGGAAAGTCCATTCTCTCTAGCACCACCTGATCACCCAAATCACAAAGGGTATCCCCAGTTGTGACGTCTTTAAGGCCTATACATGCAGCAATATCACCGGCACGTATCTCTTTAATCTCATTACGATCATTTGAGTGCATTTGAACCATTCGTCCTACTCTTTCTTTCTTGGTCTTAGTAGAATTCATCACTCCATCACCAACAGAAAGTACTCCAGAATAAACTCTTATAAAAGTTAAGGTTCCTACAAACGGATCGGTGGCAATTTTGAAAGCTAGTGCAGAAAAGGGTTCCTCATCAGAAGATGATCTACTTATTTCAACCTCTTCATCATCTGGCAATGATCCTTTGATTGCTTTAACTTCATTTGGAGCAGGTAAATATTCAATTGCAGCATCTAAAACTGCTTGCACTCCTTTGTTTTTAAAAGCTGATCCACAAAAAGCGGGAACTATTTCATTTGCAAGAGTCCTAATTCTAATACCTTCTTTGATTTGTTCAGATGTTAGTTCTCCGTTTTCTAAGTATGTATCCATCAACTCCTCATTTGCTTCGGCTGCGCTTTCAACCATTGACTCCCTTAATGATTCACATGTACTTTGAACATCTGCTGGAATTTCTTGCTCCTCAAAAGTAAGCCCCTGGTCATCTTCATTCCAAAAAATTGCTTTCATTTTTACTAAATCAACCACGCCCTTAAAATCATCTTCAGCTCCAATGTTGTATTGCATAGGCACAACATTTGCTTTTAACCTATCCTTGATCTGATCTGTTACCCTCGAAAAATCTGCTCCAGCTCTATCCATTTTATTTACGAAAACAATTCTAGGAACCTCATATCTATCAGCTTGGCGCCAAACTGTTTCTGATTGTGGCTCAACACCAGAAGTGCCGCAGAATACAACAACGGCGCCATCTAATACTCTTAAGGATCTTTCAACCTCAATAGTAAAATCTACGTGTCCTGGCGTATCAATAATGTTAATTCTATGTTGAGGAAATTGTTGCTCCATGCCTGACCAAAAGCATGTTGTAGCGGCAGAGGTAATAGTAATACCTCTCTCTTGTTCCTGCTCCATCCAATCCATGGTTGCTGCTCCGTCATGAACTTCGCCAATTTTATGAGACAGCCCGGTATAAAAAAGAACTCTCTCAGTTGTCGTAGTTTTACCCGCATCAACGTGAGCACAAATACCAATGTTTCTGTACTTACTAAGTTCAGTCTGTCTAGCCATAATTGAAACCTATGAAATGTGATTAATTAAAAACGGAAATGTGAAAAAGCTTTATTAGCTTCTGCCATACGATGAACATCCTCTTTTTTCTTTACTGCTGAGCCTTTTCCCTCTGCAGCATCTGCCAATTCACCTGCTAATCTGTGATCCATTGATTTTTCACTTCTTTTTCTTGCAGCTTCGACTAACCAACGCATTGCAAGAGCTTGTCTTCTTGACGGTCGAACCTCAATTGGCACTTGATATGTTGCTCCACCAACTCTTCTAGACTTAACTTCAACCATCGGACCAATAGAATCCAATGCCTTCTTAAATAATTCTACAGGATCAGTTTTTGCTGTCTCATCAATTTTGTTAAAGGCACCATATACTATCTTTTCAGCAACTGATTTTTTACCATCTTTCATGATGTGATTCATAAATTTTGCAACTATAATGTCTTTATATTTTGGATCGGGTAGTATTTTTCTTTTTTCAGGGCTTCTTCTTCTTGGCATATTTATTTACCTTTTTTAGATCCATATTTAGATCTACGTTGCTTTCTGTTAGCAACACCAGATGTATCTAATGAGCCCCTAACTGTATGGTATCTGACACCAGGGAGGTCTTTCACTCTTCCGCCACGGATTAAAACAACAGAATGCTCTTGGAGATTATGGCCTTCACCACCAATATATGAAGTTACCTCATATCCACTAGTTAACCTAACTCTGCAAACCTTTCTTAAAGCCGAATTAGGCTTTTTGGGAGTAGTTGTGTAAACGCGTGTACAAACCCCCCTTCGTTGTGGAGATTTTTCTAGAGCAGGAACATCTGTTTTCCTGACCTTAGGTTTCCGAGGTTTTCTTATTAATTGGTTTACTGTTGCCATAATTTCTTATTTGGACGCGATTTTATAGACATGATTCACTATGGTCAACATTATTCCTCGGTTTCTTGTAATTCTTGTCTTAATGCTGCTTCAATATCATCCTCAGATAGCATTGATTCAGTTGAATCGCTAGCTTTCTTAGCCGCCATTTGATCATGGAACTCCATTCCAGTTCCAGCGGGTATCAATCTTCCAACAACAACATTCTCTTTCAAACCTCTTAAGTAATCAATTTTACCTGTTACGGATGCCTCAGTAAGAACACGGGTAGTTTCTTGGAAAGATGCAGCAGAAATAAATGAATTAGTAGTAAGTGAAGCTTTAGTGATTCCAAGTAATACTCTTTCAAAACGTGCAGGCTCTTTTTTTGCAGAAACAGCTTTAGTATTTTCTTCAATTAGCTCAGCATACTCAACTTGGTCGCCCTGAATAAACTTAGTATCTGCACCATCAACAATTAATGCCTTTCTAAGCATTTGACGTAAAATGGTTTCAATATGTTTATCATTGATAAGAACTCCTTGAAGTCTGTAGACGTCCTGAATTTCATTAACTATAAAATTAGTTAATTGAGGAATTCCTCTTAAACGCAGAATGTCATGAGGGCTCAGTGGCCCATCAGAAATAATGTCACCTTTTTCTATTCTCTCGCCCTCAAAAACTGTGAGAATTCTGTGTTTAGGAATTAGCATCTCAATATTTTGAGTTTTCTTAGTTGCCCCATCAGGAGTGATGACAAGCCTAACCTTACCTTTAGTTTCTTTACCAAATGCTATGATTCCACTTTCTTCAGCAAGCACTGCTGCGTCTTTTGGCTTTCGTGCCTCAAAAAGATCTGCAACCCGTGGAAGGCCACCAGTAATATCTTTGGTTTTAGATCCTTCAAGTGGGATCCTTGCTAGGACTTCTCCTGCATGTAACTTCTTGCCATCTTTTAGATTAACTAAGGCTTTAGATGGTAATGAATAATTTGCAGGCGTTTTATGCTCGCCCAATGGAACTGGCTTACCTTTTGAATCAACCAAAGCAATAGATGGAACTTTATCTTTTCCTGCAGAAGGTCTCTCAGCGACATCAATAACTTCAATGCTGCTAAGTCCAGTCAATTCATCTGTTTTTGAACGCACAGTTACGCCGTCATCTATGTCAGTAAATTGAACAATGCCCTCAACTTCACTAATGATTGGACGAGTGTAAGGATCCCAACCAGCAATTTTTAGGCCTGGCTCAACATTAGTTTGATCCTTTACAAATAAAGTAGCTCCATAAATTATTTTATGCTGCTCTATCAATTTACCCTTTTCATCAATTAAAGTAACTTGGCTATTTCTTGAAACAACAACTTCTTGTTTATCTTTATTTGTTACAGTCTTAATGTCTGAAGAAAAGTTAATCATTCCAGCATTATTGACAACAATTGCATTATCTTCAGATGAACTTGATGCAGCTCCGCCGATATGGAAAGTACGCATGGTTAATTGAGTTCCAGGCTCACCAATTGATTGAGCAGCTACAACTCCAACAGCTTCTCCTCGATGTACTAAGTGACCTCTAGCCAAATCTCTACCGTAGCACTTAGCACAGACACCATAACTTGCTTCACATGTCATTGGTGATCTAACCTTTAAGGATGATATGTTTAGTTCATCAATTTTCTTAATCGATTCTTCATCAATGAGATGGCCAATTGAATACACTTCCTCTCCATCCGAATTAAAAATTGGCTCTGCAATGACCCTGCCCAATATTCTTTCTGTAAGTGGCTGAATGATATCTCCACCCTCGACAATAGATGAAACTACGATTGATTGATCAGTGCCACAATCATCCATTACAACAACTGAATCCATAGCAACATCACAAAGCCTTCTAGTTAGATAGCCTGAATTAGCTGTTTTCAAAGCTGTATCAGCAAGTCCTTTTCTCGCTCCGTGAGTGGATATAAAGTATTGAAGTACAGATAAACCTTCTCTAAAATTTGCAGTGATTGGAGTCTCAATAATAGATCCATCTGGCTTAGACATTAGACCTCTCATGCCTGAAAGCTGTCTTATCTGAGCAGGCGAACCCCTAGCTCCAGAGTCAGCATATATAAATACAGAATTAAATGAAGCCTGATCAACTTCTTTGCCCTCATTATCTGAGACTTGATCAGTGCTAATTTTTGTCATCATAGCCTTAGCAACTTTCTCATTTGCACGAGACCAGATATCAATTACTTTGTTATATCGCTCACCTTGAGTTACAAGGCCAGATTCATATTGAGATTCAATAGATTTTACCTCCTTTTCAGCTGCATCAATTATGGATGGTTTTTCCTCAGGAATGACAAAGTCGTCAACACCAATCGAAGATCCAGATCTAGTTGAATGCTCAAAGCCAAGATACATTAGTTGATCAGCAAAAATAACAGTATCTTTGAGTCCAGCCTTTCTATAAGAAATATCAATTAAATTAGAAACAGATTTCTTATCTAATGTTTTGTTTACATTGTCAAAACCAACCTCAATAGGTGTAATTCTCCAAACCAATACTCTGCCAACAGTAGTGTCTTCTAAAAAAGTACCTTTATCAGCATTAGTTATCCTAACTCTGATATTTGCATGTATATCTATAGTTTCCGATTCATACGCTCTTAGCACCTCATCAGGATTGCTAAAAACCCTTCCATCTCCCTTTACATTAACTTTATCTCGAGTCATATAGTAAAGACCCAATACAATATCTTGAGTAGGATTGATTATTGGCTCTCCATTGGCTGGCGATAAAATATTATTTGTTGACATCATAAGAGCACGGGCTTCAAGTTGAGCCTCAATAGAAAGAGGAACGTGAACAGCCATCTGGTCACCATCAAAGTCAGCATTAAAAGCTACACAAACTAATGGATGTAATTGAATTGCTTTACCTTCAACTAGCAAAGGTTCAAATGCTTGAATTCCCAGTCTATGAAGTGTAGGAGCTCTATTTAAAAGAATTGGGTGCTCTCTGATTACCTCTTCTAAAATCTCCCAAACCTCAGGAGTTTCTCTTTCTACAAGTTTTTTAGCTGCTTTTATAGTTGTAGCAAGTTCATTTTGCTCAAGTTTTCCATATACATAAGGTTTGAATAATTCAAGAGCCATTTTTTTCGGAAGTCCGCACTGATGTAATTTCAAATCGGGGCCCGCAACTATTACTGATCTACCTGAATAATCAACACGTTTTCCTAGCAAGTTTTGTCTGAATCTTCCACCCTTACCTTTAATCATATCTGCAAGAGATTTCAATGGTCGCTTATTAGTTCCAGTAATCACTCTTCCTCTTCGTCCATTATCTAAAAGGGCATCAACACTTTCTTGAAGCATTCTCTTTTCATTTCTGACGATAATATCTGGAGCACTTAACTCCAGCAGACGTTTTAGTCTGTTATTTCTATTAATTACTCTTCTGTATAGATCGTTTAAATCTGAGGTAGCAAATCTGCCTCCCTCCAAAGGAACCAAAGGTCTTAAATCAGGAGGTAATACTGGCAGTACATTCATGATCATCCACTCTGGCTTATTTCCAGATTCGTTGAATGCTTCGAGAAGTTTCAATCTTTTAGATAATTTTTTCAGCTTAGTCTCTGAATTAGTTTGAGGAACTTCCTCGCGTATGATTCTAATTTCCTCTTCTAAATCAAGTTCCTGTAGCAACATCTGAACCGCTTCAGCACCCATAGAAGCTGTAAATTCATCACCATACTCGTCAAATGCCTCCACAAATTCTTCTTCAGTTAAAATTTGACATTTTTCTAAATCTGTTAAGCCAGGGTCAGTGACAATGTAACTTTCGAAATATAAAACTCTTTCAATCTCTCTTAAAGTAATGTCTAAAAGCAAACCTATTCTTGATGGAAGTGATTTTAAAAACCATATGTGAGCAACAGGAGCAGCAAGCTCTATATGCCCCATTCTTTCTCTTCTTACTTTTGCTAAAGTAACTTCAACTCCACACTTCTCGCATACAACACCACGATGCTTCATACGCTTATACTTGCCACAAACACATTCATAATCTTTTACTGGTCCAAAAATCTTTGCGCAAAAAAGGCCGTCTCTCTCTGGTTTAAAAGTACGATAATTTATTGTTTCAGGCTTCTTAACTTCACCAAATGACCATGATCTGACCATCTGAGGAGAAGCTAGCCCAGCAGTAATTGAAGAAAAATCTTCTTGCTTTGTCTTTAACGAATTTAGTAAATCTTTCAATTATTTCTCCTAATTTTCAGAATCAAGTTCTAAGTTAATACCAAGTGATCGAATCTCTTTTGTGAGGACATTAAATGACTCGGGAATATTTGCATCCATTTCGTAGTTACCATCTACAATATTTTTATACATTTTTGTTCGCCCAGGCACATCATCTGATTTAACCGTTAGCATCTCTTGAAGAGTATATGATGCTCCATAAGCTTCCAGTGCCCAAACTTCCATCTCACCAAATCTCTGCCCACCAAATTGAGCTTTACCTCCAAGGGGTTGCTGCGTAACTAGACTATATGAGCCTGTGGAACGAGCATGCATTTTATCGTCAACTAAATGATTTAATTTGATCATATACATGTAGCCAACTGTTACGGGTCGCTCAAATTGTCTGCCGGTTCTACCATCAAAAAGAGTTAATTGACCTGACTCAGGAAGATCAGCAAGCTTTAGTAACTCTTTAATCTCAAGTTCTTTGGCTCCATCAAACACAGGAGTTGCAATTGGCAAACCATCAGTTAAGTTGTTTGCAAGAGATTGTATTTCAGAATTATTCAATAAATTAAGATCCTCTTTTATTGTTGCATTTTTGTTATACAAAATATCTAGATATTTTTTAAGTTCATCAGCCTTTGCTTTTTCTTTTAGCATTTTATTAATTTTTTCACCTATGCCCTTTGCAGCTGAACCCATATGAGTCTCAAGAATTTGACCAACATTCATTCGAGATGGAACACCCAAAGGATTCAAAACTATGTCGACTGGCTTTCCGTCAATATCATATGGCATATCTTCAATTGGCATAATTTCGGATATAACACCTTTGTTGCCATGTCTTCCAGCCATCTTGTCTCCTGGCTGAATCCTTCTTTTAACAGCTAAGTAAACTTTGACAATTTTAATAACTCCTGGAGCCAAATCGTGCCCACGGGTAATTTTTTGTTTTTTCTCATCAAAAGTTTCTTGAATATCTTTTAAATATTCTTTTAACGCATTCTCGGTGCTTTCAATTTTGTTATTTACAGTATCGTCAGATGTTCTTATAGAGAGAATATCATCAAGATTAAGACCTGATAAATCCTCAGCCGAAACAATCGAACCCCTTTTGAGACCTGAAGCCTTAGATATCTTAGAGCCTTTAATAATTTCAATTAAACGAATTCTTGTTGCGTCGTTAATTATTTTTATTTGATCATCAGAATCTTTTTTGGCAACAGATAAATGGTCGTCTTCAATTGACTGGGTTCTCTGATCTTTCTCCATACCATCTCTTGTGAAGACTTCAACACCTATAACGGTACCATTTATACTTGAAGGCACTCTCAAAGAAGTATCTTTAACATCAGAAGCTTTTTCCCCGAAAATTGCACGTAATAATTTTTCTTCAGGGGACAATTGAGTTTCACCCTTTGGAGTAATTTTACCAACTAATATATCTCCAGCCTTGACCTCGGCACCAACATAAACCATGCCACAATCATCAAGTTTTCCAAGTGACCCCTCTCCTACATTTGGTATGTCAGCAGTGATTTCCTCTGAACCCAATTTTGTATCCCTAGAGATACATGTTAATTCTTGAATATGAATAGAAGTAAATCTGTCTTCCCTAGAGACTTTTTCAGACATTAAAATTGAATCTTCAAAGTTATAACCATTCCATGGCATAAATGCTATTCGAATATTCTGACCCAATGCTAATTCACCATTATCTACAGAAGGCCCGTCAGCTAAAATGTCACCAAATTTAATTTTATCTCCAACAGACACAAGTGGTCTTTGGTTAATACAAGTATTTTGATTAGATCTAGTGAATTTTGTAAGGTTGTAAATGTCTACAGCATTATTTGAATTTTTAGCATCAGTAACTCGAACAACTATTCTTGCAGCATCAACATTTTCAACAACACCATTATTTTTTGCAACAACACAAACGCCCGAATCGCCAGCAACAATAGTTTCAAAACCAGTTCCTACAAGAGGCTTTTCAGGTTTTAAAACTGGAACAGCTTGTCTCATCATGTTTGATCCCATAAGAGCTCTATTGGCATCATCATGCTCTAGAAAAGGTATTAAGGATGCTGCAACAGAAACAACCTGCTGCGGAGCAACATCCATTAAATCAATTCTTTCGGGGCTCATCAATGCTGAATCACTCTTGTGTCGAACTGGAACAAGATCATCAACAAACTTGCCTGATTTGTCTAATGCGGCATTTGCCTGGGCGATTATATGCTCTCCCTCGTCAATTGCTGAAAGAAAAATAATTTCGTTAGTGACCTTTCCTTTAACAACTTTTCTGTATGGGCTCTCAATAAATCCGAAACTATTAGTTTTTGAATAGCACGCAAATGAATTGATCAATCCAATATTTGGCCCCTCAGGAGTTTCAATTGGACATAACCTTCCGTAATGAGTTGGATGAACGTCTCTTACTTCAAAACCTGCTCGCTCCCTTGTTAGCCCGCCAGGTCCAAGCGCTGAAACTCTTCGCTTGTGAGTAATTTCAGATAAAGGATTATTTTGATCCATAAATTGGGATAGCTGACTAGATCCAAAAAATTCTTTAATTGCTGCTGTTACAGGTTTTGCATTGATAAGATCCTGAGGGCCTAGCTCATCAGCTTCAGCCATACTTAGTCTTTCTCTTACTGCTCTTTCAACCCTAATTAATCCAACTCTGAATTGATTAGCGGTCATTTCTCCAACAGATCTCACCCTTCTATTACCCAAGTGGTCAATATCGTCAACAGTATCGTGCCCATCTCTGATAGAAACAATACCTTTCATAACGCTTAAGATATCATTGAGATCTAAAA
The DNA here is from genome assembly GCA_902599315.1 of uncultured SAR86 cluster bacterium. Lineage (GTDB taxonomy): Bacteria > Pseudomonadota > Gammaproteobacteria > Magnimaribacterales > D2472 > D2472. The sequence goes on from CACKEY010000004.1 coordinate 130,260, forward strand.
TACCAGGAGACTCCTTTATGTCATCTATCTTTAATCTACGATTGAATTTCATTCTACCAACTTCAGAGAGATCGTAACGTTCGTTGTTAAAGAACAAATTTTGAAATAATTGTTCAGCTGAATCCTTAGTTGGGGGCTCACCAGGCCTCATCATTCTATAAATCTCAACTAATGCCTCTAGTCTATTTGAGGTAGGATCAGCTCTAAGAGTAGTCGATATATATGGCCCCTTATCAAGCTCATTAATATATAAAGTATGAATTTCAGAAATATTTGAGTCCCTTAAAGAGTCAATAATAGCTTGATCAATTTCTGTATTTGAAGAAACTAGAACTTCTCCAGTCTCTTTATTGAAAACATCTCTAGCAATAACTTTGCCGATTAAAAAATCGTCCGCAACTTTGAGTAAAGTTATTTTAGCTTGCTCAAGTTCACGCACATGTCTTGCAGTAATTCTCTTATTCGCTTCAACAACTACTTTTGATTTAACTTTAAGATCAACTGGTAAAGTTTGACCTCTTAATCTAGATGGGATTAATTCTATACTAACTCCAGCTTTTTCGATTTGAACAGAATCAACTTCATAAAAATTTTGCAGGATTTCTTCCGTGCCCATGTCCATGGCTTTTAAAATAATGGTCGCTGGGATTTTCCTTCTTCTATCTATTCGGCAAAATAAATTATCTTTCGGATCAAATTCAAAATCTAACCATGAACCTCTATAAGGAATGATTCGAGCAGAATAAAGCACTTTACCAGATGAATGTGTTTTTCCTTTATCATGATCAAAAAAAACACCAGGAGATCTATGGAGTTGATTGACCACAACTCTTTCGGTTCCATTTATAACAAACGAGCCGTTTTCTGTCATTAATGGGACCTCGCCCATAAAGACTTCGCCCTCTTTTACATCTTTAACTTCTTGGAAATTTGTATCTCGATCATAAATTACCAATCTTACAACTATTCGCAGAGGAGCCGAGTAACTTAGTCCTTGAATTAAGCACTCTTGAACTGAATAAACTGGTTTTCCTAATTCATATGAAACATATTCAAGGGCAGCATTTCCAGAAACGCTTGTAATAGGAAAAAGAGTTCGAAAAACTTCTTCAAGCCCCTTATTCTCTCTTGCACCTGCCTCAACATGCTGTTGAAGGAATTGTGAGTAAGATTCTAGCTGGGTCTCTATTAATTTAGGAAGTTCCATTACCTTTGGAAGTCTTCCGAAGTTTTTTCTTATTCTTCTTTTTTCTGTATAGCTATATGACATATGTCGCCCTTTAAAAAATGTTTATATTGAAAGATTATTTAAGCTCTGCCGTTGCTCCTGCTTCAGTCAATTGCTTAAGCATTTCTTCAGCATCAGCTTTCTTAACAGCTTCTTTTAAAGTGTTAGGAGCTCCATCTACTAAATCCTTAGCTTCTTTCAATCCGAGTCCCGTAATAGCACGAACTGCTTTAATTACTTGTACTTTTTGATCACCTGCAGCCGTTAAGACTACATCAAAGTCATCCTTCTCTTCAGCAACTTCACCAGCATCACCGCCAGCAGCAACAGGAGCAGCAGCTACAGCGGCAGCTGCAGTTACACCAAATTTCTCCTCAATTGCTGAAATTAGTTCGACTAAGTCCATAACGGACATTTCTTCTATCGCGCTTAGAATATCATCTTTAGATATTGCCATTTTTTTCTCCTAGATTTAGGCGTTAGCCTGTTTGTTGTCTCGAACTGCAGCAAGAACCCTGGCTAATTTACTCGGCACTTCGTTGAGAAGTGTTGCAAATTTTCCAATAGGCGCTTGAAGTACCGCAGCGATTAAAGTTAGCGCCTCTTCTCGTGATGGTAAAGATGCAAGAACATCAATTTGTGATCCATCAAGAAGTTGCCCTTCTACTACTAAAGCTTTGATCTCGAGTGCTTCAAAGTTTTTAGCATAAGTTTTTAACATCTTCGCTGCTGCACCTGGCTCAGCATATGAGAAAGCAAAAAGTGAGGGACCTGTTAACACTTCATCAGTACAACCAAAGTCAGTGCCTTCAAATGCCAATTTTGCAAGAGAGTTTTTAATAACCTGAATGTGAACTCCAGATTCTGTTCCTTGTTTTCTAATTTCAGTTAACTCAGAAACCTTAAGGCCTCTTGCGTCTGAAATCACAAGCGAAGAAGCAGAAGCTGAAACTTCCTTAACTTCTTGAACTATTCTCTCTTTATCTTCTCTAGCTAACGCCACAGCAATTCTCCTATTAATGCCTTTCGGCTAATCGGTGACAAACCGCCTACGCAATTTGAACACCACCTACGTAGGAAATTAAGCTTTCGCACCTACGGTCTTTGACGGCTGCGTTTAACGCAACAATCTAGGATCAAAAGAGACCCTAAAACTTATATAACCAATGATGCAGGGGCAACTTTTACTCCTGGCCCCATAGTACTGCTCAAAGCAACACTTCGAATATATGCACCTTTAGCAGAAGCAGGCTTCAACTTCTTTACTTCTTCAAGCATAGCTGCTGCATTTTCTTGGATTTGGGTAGATGAAAATGAAACTTTGCCTATACATCCATGTAATATTCCATTTTTATCAGTTCTAAAACGTACTTGACCTGATTTAGCGTTATTAATTGCTTCACCAACTTTCTCAGTGACTGTTCCTGTTTTTGGGTTAGGCATAAGGCCTTTTGGACCAAGAACCTGACCCAATTGACCAACAATTTTCATGGCCGCTTGTGAAGAAATTACCACATCTACATCAACTTCTTCTTTTTTAAATTTCTCTGCTAAATCCTCCATTCCAACAAAGTCTGCGCCTGCGTCGTTAGCATCCTTCGCTTGATCACCATCAGCAAATACTGCAACGATAACTGTCTTACCTAGAGAGTGGGGAAGCGTGATTGCACCTCTAACATTCTGATCGGATTTTCCTGAATCAATTCCTAATCTTAGAGCTATATCTACAGACTCATCAAAGTTATTGGATTTGACTGATTGAAATATATTCATAGCCTCCTCAAGAGAATACGTATTTTCAGGATCAAGAAGTTCTAATAGTTGTTTTTTCTTTTTAGTAAGCTTAGTCATTATTTAACTTCTACTCCCATGCTTCGTGCAGTTCCAGCAATAATTTTAACTGCCTGATCCATATCATTTGCATTTAAATCTTTTTGTTTTGCATTAACAATCTCTTCCAATTGAGCTCTTGTAATTGAGCCAACTTTTTCTCTATTTGGCTCGCCGCTCCCCTTACTAATTCCAGCAGCCTTTTTTATGAGCACTGAAGCTGGAGCTGACTTAACCTGAAATGTAAATGATTTATCTTCATAGACAGTTATAACAACTGGAAGTGGCAAACCTTTCTCCATATTTTGAGTTTCAGCATTAAATGCATTACAAAAATCCATAATATTTACAGCTGCTTGGCCAAGAGCTGGTCCGACAGGAGGACTAGGATTTGCTGCACCTGCAGGAATCTGAAGTTTTAAAATTGTTGCAACCTTTTTTGCCATTATGTTTTCTCTATTTGTATAAAATCTAATTGAACAGGTGTAGATCTTCCAAGAATTTGAACAGAGACTTTTACACTACTTCTTTCATAGTCAACTTCTTCAACGATCCCGTTAAAATCATTAAATGGTCCGTCACAAACTCTTATTACCTCCCCGGGTTCAAATAGTGTTTTAGGTCTTGGGGCTTCTTCCCCAACCTCAATTCTATTAATAATATTATCAACATCGCTTTTAGAGATAGGAGATGGCTTATCTTTTTTGCCGCCAACAAATGTGCTGACTCTTGGAGTATGCTTTACTAATTGCCAAGTATCATCATTCATTTCCATCTCAATTAGAATGTAGCCTGGGAAAAATTTACGCTCTGTTTTTTTCTTTGCACCACTCTTTAACTCCACAACTGACTCGGTTGGAACTAAAATTTCACCGAACTGATCTTTTAACCCTGCAAGCTCAATTCGCTCTTCTATTGCAGCTTTTACCTTAAGCTCATATCCAGAATATGCCATTATTACGTACCAATTCACTTTATCACTATCCTAAAATTAATTTTGTAAGCCAACTTAAAAGAGATTCAAGTGCCCAGAAAAACAAACAAAGAACAACAATGGAACCAAAAACAACCATAAAGGTTTGAGTTGTTTCCATCCTTGTTGGCCACACAACTCTTCTCATTTCTGTTCTTGACTCTCTCATCAAGGAAACAGCACTTTTTCCAAATAAAGTAGTTGCAAGAATAATAGTTGCAAGAATAAAAAGGGCTACAACTGCAAGAACCCTGTATAAAAAAGCCACCTCTGTGTAATAACTGTTACCAACTATAGCGGCAGAGAAGATACTAATGGACAAAAGCCATTTGATCTTATCGGCAATATTTGATGCTTTACCCTTTGCCATATTTTTTTCTTAAACCAGCTCCTTGGCAGGCCAGGAGGGACTTGAACCCCCAACCTACGGTTTTGGAGACCGTCGCTCTACCAGTTGAGCTACTGGCCTAAATTTTCTCCTTTAAAGAGACAAAAATGCCGAGCTTTAATCTCGGCAAAGTTGTACGGTTTTAAATTACTTAATAATCTTTGAGACTACGCCAGCTCCAACGGTTCTTCCGCCCTCTCTAATTGCAAACTTCAAACCTTCATCCATTGCAATTGGGGCAATAAGAGTAACTGTCATCTTAATATTATCACCAGGCATAACCATCTCTACACCATCAGGTAAAACACAAGCACCAGTCACATCAGTAGTTCTAAAATAAAACTGTGGTCTATAATTGCTAAAGAAAGGTGTATGTCTTCCACCTTCTTCCTTACTAAGAACATATATCTCAGCTTCGAATTCTGTATGAGGATTGATAGATCCAGGAGCACTTAGTACCTGTCCTCTCTCAACAGCATCTCTCTCAATACCTCTTAAAAGGACTCCACAGTTTTCACCTGCTCTTCCTTCATCAAGGGATTTTCTAAACATTTCAACACCGGTACATGTTGTAGTGGTAGTATCAGAGATACCAACGATTTCTAATGGATCACCAGTTTTTACAATTCCGCTTTCAATTCTTCCAGTAACAACTGTTCCTCTTCCTGAAATTGTAAATACATCTTCTACGGGCATCAAGAATGGCTTATCTTCATCCCTTTCTGGAATTGGGACAAATGAGTCAAGGGCTTCAACAAGTTTGGTTACTGCGTCTACACCGATTTCGGAAGTATCACCCTCTAAAGCTTTTAATGCACTGCCCGTTATGATAGGTGTGTCATCACCAGGAAAGTCATATTCATCAAGGAGTTCTCTAATTTCCATTTCTACTAATTCTTGTAATTCAGCATCATCTACTTGATCAGCTTTGTTTAAGAAAACTACGATTTTTGGAACGCCAACCTGGCGTGCTAACAAAATATGCTCCCTTGTTTGAGGCATTGGGCCATCTGCAGCACTAACAACTAGGATTGCTCCATCCATTTGAGCGGCACCTGTAATCATGTTCTTAACATAATCGGCATGGCCTGGACAATCAACATGCGCATAGTGTCTTTCAGTTGATACATACTCAACGTGAGATGTTGCAATAGTTATTCCACGTTCTCTTTCTTCGGGAGCGTTATCAATTCCGTCAAATGCAACTGCTTCACCACCATAAACCTCAGCGCATACTTTTGTTAATGCCGCTGTAAGCGTAGTTTTTCCATGATCAACATGACCAATGGTTCCCACATTTACGTGGGGAAGCGTTCTTTCATATTTTTCTCTAGCCATTTCTTGCCTCTCTTTTTGAAATTAACTCTAAATTACCTATAAAGTGGAGCTCATAACCGGACTTGAACCGGTGACCTCTTACTTACCAAGCAAGTGCTCTACCGCTGAGCTATATGAGCCCGAATTACAGTATCCAAATTTAAGGTGGCGTATTATCCCCTTAAAAATCGATAAACTCAACCTTTTTAACAGTAAATATTCTATTAAAAAATGGTGGAGGAGGCTGGATTCGAACCAACGTACTCGTAGAGAACAGATTTACAGTCTGCCGCCTTTAACCACTCGGCCACTCCTCCATTTCAAGGGTGCTATTTTTGTTCTAGAATGAGGTGAAGTCAACTAGATTATTAATAACTTGCACAAATTAACACAAAAAGGGGTTTTGAAAGGTTTAAATCATGAAAATATAGACTTTTATCTTCTTGAAACAGTAGATTCGACAAATACATTTGCTAAAGACAAAAAATTACTTAAAAACTTCTTAATTGTAATTTCTGAGCGACAAACCGCCGGAAGAGGCAGGCACGGAAAGCAATGGTACAGCCCAGATAGTGGCAATATCTACATGACAATTAAATTCAAGGATAAAAATAACATCCCATTAAGTCTTATTATCGGGCTTCTGATATCTGAGTCTATCGAATCTGTATCAGGTAAAAAAATTAGTGCAGGACTAAAATGGCCAAATGATCTTTTAATAAATAAACAAAAAGTATGTGGCATTTTAGTTGAATCAGAAATTATAAATGGTGAAATAGAATTCATAGTTGGCATAGGAATAAATTATGCTCTTCCTAAAAAAGAGTCTTGGTGGGGAGAAATTGGCAAGCTTGCTAAATTAATGCCAAGGGAAAAACTAATAAATTCAATCTTACATGCAATTATTTATTACGCAGAAAATGGCTACCCAAATTGGTTAGCAGCCTGGGAAAAGAGATGCATGCATATTGGTGATGAGTTAAAAGTTATATCTAATAATCAACAAGATGAGGATGTTGGTATCTTTCAAGGAGTCGATGAAAAAGGTAACATGCTCTTAAAAACATCGAATGAGTTGAAATCCATTAGTTCAGGAGAATGTTCAATTAAAGGGATATATTAAATTTATGAATCATACTGTTTTCAAAAAAGAAATTAATCATGATCAATCATCATCAATAAAATCAGTGGTATTTGGAGCTGGATGTTTTTGGGGAGTGGAAAGAAAATTTTGGTCCCTGCCTGGTGTAGTTATGACATCGGTTGGTTATGCTGGTGGTGACCATAACGAACCAAGCTATGAATTGGTTTGTGCAGGTATAACAGGTCATGCTGAGGTTGTAAAAGTTGATTACGATCCAGCGATTATTTCTCTCATGGAGTTACTAAAGATATTTTGGGAATGTCATGATCCTACTCAAGGAATGAGACAAGGCAATGATGTTGGCACTCAATATCGATCAGTCTGTTACTCTTCAAATAATGAAGATTTGATAACTATCAAAGAAAGCCTTACCAAATATCAAGAGAGCCTGAATGAGTCCAATCTTGGAATAATTACAACTGAAGTAAGAATAGAAGATAAGTATTTTATAGCAGAGGAATATCATCAACAATATCTTGATAAAAATCCCAATGGATATTGTGGTCTAGGTGGGACGGGTTGTGAATTAAGAATATAAAATGGCCCCATCTATATTGGGGCCATTTCTTTAAATTGTATTAATCAATCAGGATTGTACTGCTTTAAGCTTACTTCCATATATGATCTTTTAAACTTACTATATTCTCTTGCTTTAGGGCCATATTCAGCGAACTCTTTAGAATTATTTAAGCCACTTAAAAATGTTAAGGCATCTTGAACAGTATTAAATGATGCCCAAATTTCATGTGTAATGCCGGTTCCATTATTTCCTAAAAAGTGTGTCTGCAAACCATATGCATTTGAAGCCCAATCATATTTTTCAATGCTTTTAGAAAAGTTAAGCCATAAAGGAACAAACTTTGCTGGATCGATCACTTCAAGACTATATCGCAGGCTAACCAAGTTATCTGTCGTTTCTCCTGCAAGAACTTTACCAATGCTGTGAACAGTTAAAGTATCAGAGATAGTTTCTACCTCAAGTTCATTCATAGTTTTTCTAAACTCTCCCCCAGCTTTCGTGGTTGCAAAGAGTTCTCCAGCTTTTGCATATTGATCTGCATCTTTAAAGTACCAGCTAACACCATGAGTTGACTCATCCCAGCCATTTTGCTGCAAAGCATAGAAATCAACTTCAAATTTTTCTTTTGCAACCATTGGGGAATTCATATACTTATCAAAAGCAGCAAAACACATTTCTGGTTCAGGACAATTGAACAAAAAATTTGTTTGATACATTGAAAAGTTTTCTGGTAAATGATCATCAGCTGAAATTCCAAAGCTAAAAACCAAAGTAAATAGTAAATATATTTTTTTCATAAGTTTTCTCTTAATAAATTAACAATGTATAAATTATACACACATAACGATTGCATTTACCGCAACAATTTTGTAACTTTCCACATTGAAATTATTGATGTAAAATTTCGGTCTTTGCCGGTATAGCTCAGTTGGTAGAGCAGTTGATTTGTAATCATCAGGTCCCGAGTTCAACTCTTGGTGCCGGCACCATTTCCTGAAAACTACAAATAGATAATCATTAGAAGGATTACCAAACTGAGATATATTAAAGCATACATATATCTTGCAAACTTGAAATCTTTCTCTAACTTATTTTCTTTTTTCATAAATTTTATATCTCACAGTTCTGATCCAAGCCTAGCACATGAGCAACTCTACCCATACCCATCCATCCTGCAATACAATATGTCAGATCCGTAATCTCTGCATCTGAAAAAACATCCTTTACCTCAACCCAAAATTTTTCATCATTTGATAATCCTTTTGGGTCTTCACCCATAGCTTTAGCAAATTTGACTGCCAATAACTCCTTTTTAGATAAATGAACATAATTCTCACTGAGTAAATTAGAGTAAAAGTCTTGATTAGGCGCTTCACCATTTTCAATGACGCCCTTAGTAATACCCATTTGATGCACGTCTCTTTTTGACTGCCAATTCATACAAATCATACATCCATTAATCATCGCTGTAGCCATTCGAGCAGCCTCAAAGACCTTTAATGGAAGCTTGCTATGTTCATATATTGCTAATGCAAATGCATTCCCAGCTCCTGATATTTCCTTTGCATAGATTTCACCAGGGCCTGTCATGACATTATCACTATCTTGGTTAAGGTTAATTCTCATATTTCTCCATTTTTATCTTTTATTTATAACAATAAACAGAATATCATTCAAAAGATTTATTATTGGCACGTAAATTGCATTAGTTTGTATGTACGCTAAGTATTCATTCTTTCCCCCAAATATAGAAGTTGAATACAAATTCATTAAATGCTTAGCGTACATTTTCCCCCTTAAAGAATGATGAAGGGTCTTTAAATAGGCCCTTCATTTTTTTTATAAATTAAATTCTAATGTTAGATTGATCAATCTACCTCTTGGATCATGCACTCTTGTATCAAAACTAAAGTCTGGAGCGTCGTATAGAAGAGGTGCTTTTTTATCAAAGGCATTGATAATTCCCATGCCAAATTTTATTTCGCCAAAAGAAAGCTGATACGACTTTATAATTGAAAAATCATGCACTAAAAAAGATTTAACGTAATTTGTATAACCTAAACTTGCGGCAGATGCAGGAATCTGGCGGTCATTTGAATATCCATCAACATACCTTGAATTTATACCTATCCTTAAATCATTAATTGCCCAACTGAAAAATGAATTTAATCTCAATTTAGGCAAGGAATGAGTATTAGCATCAAAGTTAAAATTTCCAACCCTGTTAACCATATTAAAATTATCTCCACCTTGATTTTCGGGCGTCAGAAATTTAGATAATTGTGTTGCCTTGATGGAATAATTCAATTCTCCAATTTCCACAATCTTTAAAAAATTAATTTCAGCATCAATGCCGCTAACTTCAGTTTTTTCTTCATTAAAATATGAGGTGCTTACTGCAATTAACTCTCCAAATTGATTTCTAGTAACACTTGGTGCAAAAGGATCTGTATTTAGTAATACCTGAGGACTTTCTACTTCAATTCGATTTTTATAATCAATTTTCCAATAATCTATTATCAAATCTAATTCATTCGTAACATTCCATTGAAAACCAAAATTAATATTTTCAGATGTCGCAGGTTTCAAGTATTGATTTCCTAATAATGCTAAACGTACGAATGGAGAATCATTAATATCTCTTACACTACCTAGCTGTATCTCAGATGAGAACATCTGTGCCATCGAAGGAGCAGTAAAAGAAGTTCCAAATGAGCCTCGTAAAAAGAAATTTTCTGAAGCTAAATACTTAAAAGAGATTCTAGGATCGAATGATGAATTATTATCAAGTCTTTCATAGCGTCCAGATAAAATTAAGTCTAAAACATTTTCAAAATTCTTATTTGTTTCAAAAAAAATAGCTTGTTTATTTCTGCTAGTATTGACGTTTTTACCGCCGCCCAAGAATAATAAATCGGCAGCTTTGGTTAACTTTCCATCATTATCAAATTCAGCTCTACTGGTCTCAGAATAATTAATTTCTAGATCTTCTGCATTAAATTGAAAACCAAAAGCAAAGTTAATTCCATTTTTGTTACCTGTAAGAATTCCATCCAAAGATAACAAGCTACCAACCTTAAGAGAGGTCTCTGAACCTTTGATGTAATCTATAAGAGTGACTGAATTTTCTAATGGCGCAAATATATTCCATTGCTCATTGCCGTTAGGACCACCTATTCCTAAAATTGCATCTTCAAATCTTGACTCTATCGTATCTGGACGCTGGTGCTTATTCTCATGTTCGCTTGCTGTCAAAGATAATTCAAAATTTAAATCTTTGGCTATATTAAAATTTAAAGTATTGCTGAAATGATGTTGCGTGATCGCTTTAGGTGAATTTGGTGACGGAAATGCAGAGCCTAAAGGCCTGCCATACCAAATAACCGGCACGTTAAATGGGCTGCCTCCCTGACCTGGAAAAATCTCTTTAGATAAATACGACAAAGCTGGATAGGACGGAGATTGAGGATTATCATTGACATCAATTGAGGCTGCCATCAAAGTCATCGAATAATCTATATCAAAAATAGATTTCACAAAATGGAAATATCCTTTTAAGTGGTCTTCATCATTTACTATGTTGAATCTTTCACCGTACAAGAATTTGCATCTTGGACCAGCAATTACTCCTCCATTTTTTATGCAATTTGGATCTGGAATTGTTTGATTTTTGCTATAAGTTCCTGCGTATGTTCCTGTTGTAACTGAGTCAGCTTGTGTGATTTTGAAACTGTTGCCCAAGCCGCTTAGACCAAGTTCTGCGAATTTAGGAATGCTTGCCGCATTTAGTGGTGATTTATTTAAGGAACTTAACGCTAATACATAATTGCCCTCCCAAAACTTTCCACCAAACAAGACGCCGAAAGTATTATCTCTTTGGTCGTAATTACTAGTCTTTTGAGAACCTAATAAAAAACGCATCCCATCAAACTGTTGATATGTTTGAAAATTAATTACTCCTGCAATGGCGTCAGATCCATATAATGATGTTGCCCCATCTTTAAGAATTTCTATTCTTTCAAGCGCTATTTCGGGAATAATATTTATGTCAATATACCCTTCTCCTTCATCAGACGGTGTTCCTGAATGAGTCTGTCGTTTTTTATTGACTAGAACTAAAGTTGATGAATGACCTAGGCCCCTAAGAGTTATTGTTGCCATGCCTTGATCTATTCCATCTAAGGCATTAGTTTGAAAATGTGAGCCCGAAGCAATACTAAGATATTTACTTAACTCAGCTACGGTTGAAACTCTTAAATTTTTAAATTCCTCAGCAGAAATAATATCAACAGGTGATGCGTCCAGTTCGCTTGATTCAATGTATGAGGCAACTGCAATAACCTCCTCAGTTTCTTCTGCAACAAGAGTAATAGTTACAAAAAAAATAATAGCCATGTAAATGCAATTAATTTTTTTCATATCAGTAACAATAAATTTTTTTAGTAAACTATAAATAAAAAAACCGAGGGCTTAATATAAGCAAGCCCCCGGTTTTAGAAATATTATATCTTAGAATTTAGAAAGTTAAATTAAATCTAACTCCATAATTTCTTCCTGGCAGTGGAACTTCTTTTTTAACATATGAAGAATGATTTCTTGCAACTTCATCAGTTAAATTATTTCCAAATATTGAAAGAGTTAATTGACTTTGACTATCTAAATCAAAAGTCTTGGTGAACTTAGCATTCAACATATCATAAGCAGCGGTTGAAGTTTCACCCAATCCAATATCATTTTGCTCCTCAACATCTTTAAACATCAATCCAAAGCTCATATCGTCTTGAGAATATTTTAATTTATAGATGTTTCTTGCAGGATTTAATCTTGGAATATTTCCACCATTAGAAAATTTTCCATTAATCTCATCTCTGCCATAAGACATTAAAAGTTCGCCAGAAGCTAACTCAAAAGTGTTACCAAATTCAATTTCATAACCATCTAGCTCAGCATCTTGTTGCAAATAATTCGCCAGAATTAAGCCGCCATGATCGTCATGGCCCTCCTCATGCTCTTCATCATGCTCTTCATGCTCTTCCTCAGTTTCGTCTTGAAGATAAATGTAATTATCTACATCATTCACAAAAACAGTACCTGAAGCGAAGAAACTTCCATTATTAATATTGACAGAAAAATCAATATTATTTGAAGTCTCAGAATTTAGATTTACATTACCAACCTCAAATCTTCCTGTTGCCAAATGTGCGCCATTCATGAACATTTCAATTGAAGAAGGAGCTCTTTCAACAGATGCAAAGCCAAGGTTTACATTAACAAAGTCATTAAGCGCTCTTCCAATATTGAAAGCAATGCTTGAATCATTAAAAGATCTATCATAATAATCGGTCTCCATTTCTTCATCATGATGCTCATCCTCGTCGTGATGATCTTCATCGTGATGATCTTCTTCCTCTTCATCATGATGCTCTTCCTCATGAGCGGAAGTAACAGAGCCGCTATTATCGATAGTGTCATATCTAACACCAAGATCTATGTCGAATCCATCAAAGCTTCTACTGAGATAATAACCAATAGTGAACTCTTCCCTTGATGCAGGGTTCATAAATGCTTCTGCTCCAAAAATAGCAGTGTCTTCATTTACGAGGTTGAATGAGACTTTTTGAGAGTAAAAATCATTAGAAAGATCAAAAATAAATCCTGCTTCAGCAGAGTCATTGGTAAACGTAGTTGGTCCTTCCGAATGCCCTTCATGCTCATCATGATGCTCTTCTTCATCATGATGATCCTCTTCTTCGTCATGATGATCTTCTTCTTCGTGTTCTTCTTCAGCATGTTGTTCTGTAAATGAGTAATCTGAATCTCTATAAAAGAAATCAACTGAGTTAGCAAAATTGAAGCCATCTAAGTCATACGAACCTTTGATATCAAATTTATCTGAGTCAGTATTTGTGAATATTCTCTCGCCTTCATGCTCATCATGGCCTTCTTCCTCATCGCCATGTTCATCTCCATGCTCATCTCCATGACCTTCATGTCCTTCTCCATGAAAAGGAATGCCATAAGAACTTTCAGAACTTGATATAGAAAACCCAAGATATCCATTATCGCTTACAACCGACGCGCCAAATTTCATAGATTCAGATGCAAAATCTGAATTAGCCAAGAAACCAAGATTTTCTTCATGCTCCTCATGCTCTTCCTCATGCTCATCATGATCTTCTTCATCATGATGCTCTTCCTCTTCATGCACAATTGCACCAGTAGGAACATCATAATTTTCTAGATCAGTATTTTTATATGCAAAACTTACATTGAGATTATTGAGATTATCTTGATAAAAAAACGTTGTGGTATTACCCTCATTAACCGATTGAGTCTCACCACCAACTTTTACTAATTGCTCAACGTCCTCAGTAGCGATAGAGTTATCAACTACATTGATGATCCCACCAATTGTTCCATTGGTATAAAGTAAAGATGAAGGTCCTCGAACAACCTCTATTTGTTGTGCATTACCAAGATCTATGTCATTAAAATGATCGGCCCCAAGACCTGAGACATCACGGTTAACAATACCATTATCAAGGATTTTTACTCTCGAGCCAGACATCCCTCTTATAATTGGCTGTCCAACAGCTGATCCATAATCAGCAGTAGAAACACCTAATAGATCATCAACTGTCTCACCTAAACTTTGAGTAGCTTCAGTTGAAATATCATCTCCAGAAACAATATGAATTGGATCGGCAATCTCACTCGCAGCCTTACCAATAATCGCAGATGTTACAACGACCTCTTCTATAGCATTAGCTTGCAAATAATCAAAAGTTAAAAAGCCAACCACTAAAAAGGTAAATTTGTTAATTTTCATTCAAACCTCCTGTATTAAAAATTAAAATTTAAAAAAATTAAATAATAATTTTAGGAGGCGCTTGGGAAAAATATGGTTTGCTTAATTGAAGATATAATTTATCAGAACTCTCAAAGCCATTAAATTCGCTAAAATATTTTTTTTGAATAAATGCAAAAAATTCTACCTTAGGTGAAATATCATTATGACAAGTTTGGCATTCAGCTTCAGCATGGTATTCAATGGGGCTTTCATCAATGTGTGCAAATGAATGCAATGATATACTTGCTAGAAAAAATAACCCAATAAATGAGATTACTTTGCTATTACGACCGAGATTCATAGCGAAGTAATATATATCATCTCATTTAATTTACAATAGAAATAAATAATTTAAATGTATAAAGAAGCAATCCTGGATGCAATCTCAACTCATGAGCTGCCATCAAAATGGCATTCAGACGTCTTGGAAGAAGCAAAGAAAGCAACTAAAAAAAAGAAAGCATCAAAATACAGGCAAGATTTAAGAAAATTACCCTTCATGACTATTGATGGTGAGGATGCAAAAGATTTTGATGATGCTATTTATTGCACACAAAATAGTAACGGCTTCAAACTATTTGTAGCTATTGCCGATGTATCGTTTTACGTCAAAACGGGATCTAAAACAGATAAAGAAGCTCAAAAAAGAGGTACATCTATATATTTTCCAGCGAAAGTTATACCCATGTTGCCAGAGGATTTATCTAACGGCATCTGCTCTTTAAAGCCCAATGAAGATAGATGTGCAATGATTTGCGAAATGTCCCTTGGCCGCGATGGTAAAAGGGGTAAATATAAGTTTTACAGTGGTTTGATAAAATCCAAGGCTCGATTAACTTACAATCAGGTAGAAAAACATCTTCAAGGCTCTTCAAAAATAGAGTTGTCTCAAGCTCGAGATTCAATCAATGATTTAAATGAGCTTACAAATTTAAGGTTAATTCATCGAAACAAAAGAAAAGCATTAGAAATAAATCCTAAAGAAATCAGCTTAGAATTAAACAAAAATAAAGAAGTAAAAAATAT
>CACKEY010000005.1 GCA_902599315.1 uncultured SAR86 cluster bacterium
GCTGATTGAGAGAAATATATTGTTTACAGAGCCGCCAACAGACCTTAATAATTACCTAGTTTCCAACACCTACTTAGAATACGCAGCATTTCTTTTATCTGATATTGAATATTTTATGTCGTATACAGATATTCCTACCAAAGCTTCTAAATTTTCACAGATCGAAAAACGTTTTCAAGAAATTCAAAATTTAATTCTTAAAAGTAGAGATCATTATCTCTCAAGTAACACCGCTTTTCATAAACCCTTTAAATTACATTTTGAATATTTAAATTGGTTTTATGATGTGACTATTAAAGAGTTTAATGAAACTTTTAAGATACAAGACGAATCTGGAGCATTTGAGCAAGATATGTTGGATGTAATTAAAACATCAATTAAATTTTATGATGCATTTCAGGCTCACTTGCCAATGAACCACAATGAATTTTTTCTCTACGAATCAGCTAAATTTTCTTCTTTAGCATTTACAGATTGCTTCACAGCAGGGGATAACATTCTTTCAGGTGATACTAAGCTTAGTATGGAGTTCACTGAATCAGCTTTGGACATGCTAGAAAGAGCCTATCAAGCAGTTGATAAAGATTCATATAGACGCCAGGAGTATGATGCATTAACCATCACATTGAATCCTCGTTCCCAAAAGCAATTTTCCTTCCAGCATTATCAAGACTTACATAAAATATATATAGCAAGTTGTTATCAGGAGAATGTTTTAATGAAGCAGTTATTTTTAGTTTCTTCATTAAACATGGATGAGTCTACTCCAGAGGAAACACTCGACAAAATAGGTGAGACCATAGAATTAATTTCTGAAAAAATGCCTGATTTTGTTGCCACTCGCAATGAATCAGCTCTTTTAATGACAAACTCTAAGTTAATAACATCCGGTCAAGAGATTGATGGTTTAGAGATGTTATTCCCGCCAAAGGAATTTTCAACCATCCTAAAATCAAATTCATATAACTATTTAAATAACTTGCCCGTAAAGGTTAATCATTGATGGACATTTATAAGTTTTTGAAGGGTCTAGAGCCAGACGACAAAGGAAGACTGATCCACCAGATATGGGATTTCTCAGATACTGAAATTGAGGGAACTCATGACTTTATTCAAAGGATATTTCCATTAAATGAACCAAGTACCATGAGCTTAAACAAATTTTATGTAGAAGATTCTGCATTGATTGAAAGGATACGTATGGATCAAATAATTACGAATAATTTTATAGCTTCGAAGAATTTTTTTTTAGGATTTCTATCACGTAATGATCAATGGCAGCGTTACTATAATCACAATCAATTACGCATTACCAGAATTATCAAATCTCTTTTGTTGTTTGTTTCTAGAGATGAAGCAGAATCCTTTTATCAATATGTCTTATCTCTGATAAATTTTAATGCATCAATCCCTAGTAAGGCATATGAGCATTGGGATCATGCTCTGGGTTTCATCAATCATCTCAAGCAAGGGCACAAATAGTTATGCAAATCTACCAACTGGAATTTAAAAAAAAACAGCAAGTTCAATTGGATCTATTTCCAACATACATGCCAAAAGATTTAATCGAAGAATATAAATTACAACTAAAGGCATATAAAAGAATTCAAAGAAGGCTTTATCGCATGCATCATAATTTAGTAGAAATGAACCAAGAACCTGATCTCAATCTACTAGATGAAAATGGGCTGGTAAATCTTGATGTTTATCGAATTGAGAAGCAATGGAAGCATTTAAAAAAACGTGTTAAAGACACTCTAATTTATCTTAATAAAGACAAAAAATTGTTGGATGAGTGGTTTGGAGCTTTTGCAAAGTTGTTAGATCTAAAAAATAAGAAATATAATCCAATGGGATATCATTAAATTATGAAAAGAAGATATTTTATTCAAAGCACTGGGATTGTTGCCTCAACTGCTGTGATAGTTCCCTCGGCTATCTTTGCAGCAGATGCAGCCATTGAGTCTATTACTAAACACTCAAATGAATTTATTGAGTTCACATCTGAAACTGCCAGTAAGCTAAATGATTACGCTTTAGGAGGCATTTTACCCTCATTAATACCCTTGATGTTGTTTGCTTATACCCATGAGCTAATCTATGTGATGTTGTTTCTTTTTTTGCTTATTAGTTCTGGAATAGTCATTTTTTAAACCTTGAATTTCAGTAAAAAATCACCACATAAATAAGTGTAGCTATAGAAATAACTTCCCTATTTCTTTTCCCCTGCATACATCTATTACACCTAATTCTGGGTGTAAATTTTTTGGAGAAAAATATGCAAGTATTTAAATGCGAGTATGAACTTCCACAAGGAAAAATTAACCACAATGTTCACGTTGACTGGGATGAAAAAGGTAACCTTCATTTTACTGAGCATGATCTTGGAGACGGCGTGAAAGAGTTTTGGGGAACCGATGAATATGAATATTTCATGATGATTCATCAAAAACATGTAGCAAAGTTCATCCTTTGTTGCTTTTGGAAGGGCTTTACCTTTGAGGAAAGGTTTACAGTTGCTGAATTAAGGAATTTATGTGACGAATACAATATTGAATATTCATCTGATAATTGGCTATAAAATTAGAAAAACTAAATTATTTTTTAACCCTCTTAAAATACACAATACCGCTTATTCTTTCCTCAGAATATGTGTATTCAATGGATTGGCTATATCTCCATTTGTAAAGCTTTAAAATGTTTGGGGGTAGCTTATCTTTTTCTAAGACTCTTTTGATGTGCCATTTAAAATCATGCCAATTTTTTAACTCATTTTTAGAAACTTTTCCCACACCATAAGCACTCCTTTGTTGTTTAAATTTAAGTTTGTTCTCCTTTGAGAACTCGAAATACCAACCATGAGAACCTCCACCTAAGAATGTAATGCCATAATCTCCAGTGCTATATTCACGCATGGATACCAAGTTATTTATCTTAGTGTATTTGCAGTCTTTCATTTTTCCTCCTTTAGTTGCTGAAAGCCATATCATTTTTCCACCTTGCCAGAGAGGGCAGGTTGGAGAGGAATTTAATCCTGCTCTTGATATCCGTATATTTTACATTTTTTGTCTATAAAAAAGTAGGTATTTTTTAGATGCATAATGCTAATATTGAATTAAACAAGGAGAAATGATGAAAAATTTATTTATGGTTAATGCACTTATGTTTGGTTTTATACAGGCTATTGATGCCGCTCCCTCAAAGGCTGAGGCTGAAGTTGCGATTGCTTTTGAAAAGTATTTTGATGCAAGGGCGAATCAGAATTGGGATACTGTAGCAGCCATGGAAAGTGCCACTGGAACATATAATTCAAATTCAGATGGAAGCTTTCATAAAGCATTATCAAAAACAACTGCTGCTCAATGGAAAGCCAGTGGTCAGGCGGGCGCTCTAAACATCTACTACCCAGAGTTTGCTGAACTTTCAGATGACGTTGTCTATGTTAGATTTTATTATGAAGGCATAGCTATAAATGGTTCCAAATCAAGTGACTATAGAACAAAGGTTACACAGAATTGGATAAAGGAGAATGGTAAATGGGTTGTTAAAACTCAGCACTATTCACCAGCACAGTTCGGCGGAGTGCATATAACTGTTGCTTCAGATTTTGAGGAATAAATAAGTCTAAAAATTGGCCTTAAGCATCCCTTAAGGCCACAAGTTTGTTATTTAGTAGGATAGGTCTTATGTAAGGCTGTAAATCTTGAGAAGCAAACACGCTTATCGTTATCATCGGAAATATCAATATTCCAAACCGATGTTGATCCACCAACATGGACTGGAACTGCCTTGGCATAAACATATCCATCAGTAGGAGAGGAGATATGATTTGCGTTAATTTCAATGCCAACAGGATACTTTTTTGTACCATCCATCGTTAATGCCGCAGCAATACTGCCAACACTTTCAGCTAGCACACAAGAGGCCCCACCATGAAGAATTCCATAAGGTTGCTTAGTTTTTTCTGTGACTGGCATCTTTGCAATAATAAAATCATTGCCAACTTCAATTACTTCAATGTCTAGGTGTTTGTCCATTTTTACGGATGAATCTTTAAAGTTTTCAATCGATATAGGTTGGAACCAAATACTTTTAGTCATGATTTGTCTGAATTAAAATTTTACTGGCATTTCTTGAATTGCATGAACAAAGTTATTGGGCGCTACTTTCCAATTTCCACTCATACGAATGTTTGGAAAACGCGATAATATTTGTTTGTATGACTCTTCTAATTGCATCAAAGCAACCGGCTTACCAACGCAAGTGTGCCTGCCAATGCCAAATGCAAGATGCTTATCTGCATTTTCACGCTCGATGTCAAATTTATCAGGATTGGTAAACACTGATGGATCTCGATTTGCTGCTCCATACCACATAACAATCTTCTCACCAGGACCCATTAATTGTCCTCCAAGCTCCGTTTCACAGGTTGTTGTTCTGCGCATATGAATTACTGGAGAAACCATGCGAATGCATTCTTGAAGAAAATTAGGCATTAATTCAGGATTTTCTATGAGTTTTTGCTTTTGATCAGGATTTTCAGTTAAGAGCTTGATCGCACCACTGAGAGTGTTTCTAGTGGTATCGTTTCCTGCAAAAATAATTAATAACCATGAACCATCTAAGAATTCTGGGCTTAGTTTTTGGCCTTCCAACTCAGCATTCGCAATAGCAGAAAGCAAATCGTCTGATGGATTTTTTCGTTTAGAGTTTAAAATATCTCTACCATATTCAAACATCTCATCTACCATCCCATTGAACATATCAATCATGTCAGTATTGACTGGTTCATTTGAAACTTCACCATCCATTTCTTTTTTTAATTGCTCAACTTGAATGTATTGTGCTAATTCTAAGAATTCCATCCAGGTCACTAGCTTCTGCCTATCAGACTCAGGAATACCTAAAATTTCAGATAATGTAAATATCGGTAGCTGTTGAGAAAAAGCAGTCACAAAATTGCAATCTTCTTGAGTATTAATAGCATCTAACAAGGAGCTAACTTTTGCTTTTACTTTGATGCGAAGATTAGCAACATAATCAGGCTTAAAAAAGGGCATATGCTCTCGCCTAAGATTAATATGTAAGTCGCCATCAAGATTGAGCATGTGATCAATTGCAGATCGCCACAGCTTAGGATGCCTGCGATCCTCGTTTCCTAAAGTTATAAGAGTTCCTGTCCCAGCTTGAGATGAAAATGTTTTGGGATCAGAGGAAACCTTTAATATATCTTCATACCTAGTCAGCGACCAAAACACGGGCTCTGGATCATTTAAAAAAGGCGGATGAAGGAAAATCGGTGCCTGTTCTCGTAATTCCTTAAATTGGCTAAATGGTTGTCCGTTTGTAAAAACGTCTAAATCAGTAAAGTTAATGCTAGATCCAATATCATAGATAGGGGGATATGCATTCGAGCTAAATGTTTTCTTAGCAAGATCCTTGCTAATGGATATTGGTTCACCCATTAATCTAATATCTCCATTTCACCTAAATTTAACTTTCTAATAGGCTCCTCAATTTTGTCTAGATCACCAACAATTAGCCACGTCCATTGATCGGGTTTAATATACTTTTGTGCCATAGCTTTTACATCCTCTAAAGTTGGTTCATCGTAAAGCGCAGGCAGCTGATTTAGATAATCCAAGTCTCGATCATAAGTTACTATATTCGAAACTCCTGCCCTTAAAGAGCCGAGTGTTTCAAATAAACCAGGTAATCTGAGTATTTTTGATGCTTTGCCTTTTGCTAATTCGTCCTCAGTGGTAGGAGATGAGGACAAATATGCGTCATATTCATTAATTATTTCAGTAATTGATTCAGATGTTTTGTCAGTTTGAACGGGAGCTGTAATTAGCATTGATCTTTGACCTTTTGCGTCCCCCAATCGAGTTCTAACTCCATATGACCAACTTTTATCCTCTCTAAGATTCATATTAAGCCTTGAAGTAAAGCTTCCACCAATTGCATAGTTCATATAATCAATTTTAAATTCTTCCGGTGTCGCTGACGGAGGTAAAAGCTGACCTGCAACAATATAGGATTGCTCGGCATTAGGTTTATTAATTAGATATACTTTTCTTTTTTCTGGCAATGCTACAGTGGGTAAATTTTTCAATTCAGTGTCTGATTCAGCCTTCCATTTTCCAAATTTAGATTCAAGTAATTTCACAATTTCATTTAAGGAGATGTCACCTGCAACAGTAAAAGTTAGATGATTTGGATTTAAAGCAAGTTTATGAATTTCAGACAATTTTTTGTTATCAATACTCTCAATTGTTTGAGTCGGCCCAGATCCAATTCTTAGCTTTCCATAGGGATGATCTTTGCCATATAAAAGATTACCTATATTTCTAAAGGCAATGGAGCTTGGCTGAAACTCAGCCCTTTTAAGCGCAGCAAGTGTTTGATTTTTAATTCTTGCAATCTCAGTTTCAGGAAATGTAGGAAACATTATTGCCTCTCTTGCAAGGTCTAAAGTCTCATCAAGATTTAATTTAAGAGAAGAGATGGATACATAAGATGTATCTAAATCCGAACCAAATCCCATGTTTGCACCCAATGAATCTAAAACTTCATCAAACTCTAATGAGGAGTATTTCTTTGTGCCCTCATTAAGCATGTCCATCATAAAGTTGGTGTATCCAATTTGATCAGCATCTTCTTGCGCATATCCAAAATCAAATTGAATGTTAATTTCTACCAATGGTATATTTTTGCGCTCAGCCAAGACAACCTTTGCACCATTAGATAGTTCTGCAGTTTGCAAAGATGGAAATTTAAATGAAATTTTTTCAGTAGGATAGGGAATGCCCTCGGACCTATCTATAGTTGATTCATTAGTGGCTAATTTTTCACTTGGTAAAATAGAAAGAACGTAGGGAGTATCATCGATCCACTTTATAAAAGTTGATTTAATTTTAGCAGGAGTGCTCTCATCGATATATCTTGCATTATCAATGTAGCAACCTGGATTTCCTGTGTAGGTTTGACAAGTAGCTAGAAGATCAGATTTTCCACCAAAACCTCCAATTCGTTGAGCGCCTCTGATAAAACTTGCCAATGTCTTAGTTTTTTCGGCTTCAAGTAACTTTTTGTTCGGACCTTTTTGTATGAATGTTTGTAAAACGGCATCCACTTCTTTTTCTACCATCTTTGGATCTTGGCCTGAAACAACATCAACAACAACAATAAACATTCCGGCAATTTCCCTGTCGTAATAAAAAGCGGAAACACTAGTCGCGATTTGTTTTTCATATACTAGCTTTTTGAAAAGAGGAGAATTTTTTCCACCGACCAACACGCTTGATGCCAAGTCAAAATGAGCTGCTGCCTCAGTATCTCTTGGAGGTACATTCCAAGCTTTGTATATTCTTGCTTGAGGAACGTTATCATACATAATGTCACGTTTTTCTTCACTTCTTTTTGCTATCCAAACATCAGGTTTGACCAAAGGTGGTCCAGCAGGTATGTCTCCAAAGTATTTCTTCACTTTCTCTCTTGCAGTCTCTAAATCTATATCTCCAGCGAGAGCAAGCACCGCATTATTTGGACCATAGTAGGTTTTAAACCATTCTTGGACATCTTCAAGGGATGCAGCATCTAAATCCTCCATTGATCCTATTGTTGTCCATGAGTAGGGATGACCTTTTGGAAAAGCAGCTTCTGAAATTCTAGTGAATGCTTTCCCATATGGTTGATTTTCACCTTGGCGCTTTTCATTTTGAACTACGCCTCTTTGTTCATCGAGCTTTTCTTGATCAACAACACCAAGCAAATGACCCATTCGATCAGATTCCATCCACAATGCTAAGTCTACGGCATTAGTTGGAACATTCTGAAAATAGTTAGTTCTATCAGAATTAGTAGTTCCATTTTGATCGGTTGAACCTATTTTTTCGAATGGCTCAAAGTATTCACTATTATAATTCTCAGTTCCATTGAACATAAGATGTTCAAAGAGATGAGCAAATCCAGTTTTTCCAACCTTTTCATTTTTCGATCCTACGTGATACCAAACATTAACCGCAACCATTGGCACTTTTCGGTCTTCGTGAACAACAACAGTGAGTCCATTATCTAAGGTAAATGATTCATAATTAATTTCTGGCAAGTCATTCAATAAAGAGGCATGAGTGTTTGCAATAAATATAAAGCTAGCAGTTAAGGCTTTGATTAATTTTTTCATAAGTATCTATCCCATAAATTTGGAAATATATTTTATACTTTACTTATCTGAATATACACATGGGCATGAAAATTAATAAGAATCATTTATTTCTTTTACTATCAGTATCTTTGGTTCTTTTTTCAAGTTGCTCAAATTCATTGAGTGACACCACTGATGGAAGATTAAGGTACTGGATTTCAACGCTTGCATCTGACGAATTTGAAGGCAGAGCACCAGGAACAGAGGGCGGGAAACTTACTAAAAATTTTATTTCTAAAACTTTTCAGGATTTAAGTCTTGATCCATTGAATGGAGAGTATCTCCATAAAGTTCCCGCTTCAGAAATAACTTTAAAAGATTCTTCATACTTAACATTATCTTTCCGTGGTAATGATAGAAAAATGATCACAGGTCGAGAAGTCGTTTTTTGGACAAAACAGGCTAGAGAATACAGAAAAATAAGAGACAGTGAAGTTGTCTTTGTTGGTTATGGAATCGTTGCTCCTGAATATAACTGGAATGATTATGAGGGTATTGATGTCAGAGGTAAAACAGTTGTCATACTTGTAAATGATCCTGGCTTTGCAACTGGAAAATTAAGACTTTTTAATGGTAGATCAATGACTTATTACGGAAGATGGACATATAAATTTGAAGAAGCTGCTCGTCAGGGAGCTGCTGCTGCGATAATTGTTCATGAGGAAGAACCGGCTGCATATCCCTGGTCAGTGGTTGAAAATAGTTGGCAGGGACCACAGTTAGATTTACAGCGTGAAGATTTAGGCGCTGATAGAGCAATCCTTGAGGCCTGGATAAGAGACATTACTCTTGATGAGGTGCTAAATTTTACTGGGTTTAATTATCAATCTCTTAAAGAAATAGCTTTGGAAAAAACTTTTTCAGCTTTTCCATTAAGAGGGCTAACTTTAAGCTCAGAAATACATAATAGAGTTAGATATTTTCAATCTCATAATGTTGCCGCAATTAAAAGAGGCTCCAAGAGACCAGATGAATATATATTATTCATGGCCCATTGGGATCATATTGGTATTATGAATGGATTGCCACCCGGCGCTGATAATATTGCAAATGGGGCTGTCGATAACGCAACAGGAGTGGCAGCTGTTATGGAATTTGCTAAAAGGTTCTCTGAAACAAAGACAGATAGATCAATTATGTTTTTAGCTCTTACTCTAGAGGAGTCTGGATTATTAGGTTCTGAATACTTTGCAAAATATCCCCCAGTAGAATTATCAAATGTTGTTGCTGGTTTTAATTATGACGCTGTTTTACCAACAGGGCTTACCAAAGACATGGTAGTTATTGGTTACGGAGCATCAGAATTAGAGGATCTTTTGGAAAAAGAATTAGATAAAACTGGAAGGTACATCAATCCAGATCCAAACCCTGAAAAAGGATTTTTTTATAGATCCGATCATATAAGTTTTGCAAAAAGAGGGGTTCCAGTCCTTTACTCCGGTGGAGGCTTTGATCTAGCCAATGGTGGAAAAGAGGCTGGCTATTTATTCATTCAACAATATCAAACGGATGCTTATCATGGTGTTGCTGACGAATATGATAATTCATGGAATTTAGACGGATTAAATCAAACGATTGATGTAATTTTTAACATTAGCAATGAACTAGCAAATAGTTCACAATGGCCAAACTGGTATGAAGACAATGAATTTAAATCAATCAGAGATCTATCACGCAATTTGAATGAGGGTTAATGATGCATAAGGATATTATTGTAGTTGGAGCGGGTATTTCTGGTATTGCTGCTGGATATAATCTTCAAAAAAGCTGCCCAAATAAATCATTTGCCATATTAGAGGGTAGGAGCTCATTGGGAGGTACCTGGGACCTTTTTAAGTATCCTGGAGTTCGTTCAGACTCTGATATGCATACGCTTGGATTTCGTTTTAAACCATGGATACACAAAAAGTCTATTGCAGATGGACCGTCTATTCTTGAATATTTAAACGAGACCGTTGATGAATTTAAGTTGAGAGAAAAAATTAGTTTTAATCAAAAAGTTATTTCATCTAATTGGTCTTCAGATAAATCTATTTGGGAATTAAAAGTTCTAAGTAATGGGAATGAGACACATATGACGTGCAATTTTCTCTTTTTATGTGGTGGTTATTACAGTTATGACAAACCTTTCATGCCGAAATTTCTAAATCAAGAAGAATTTCAGGGCAAATTAATTCATCCGCAATTTTGGGACGAGTCCATGGATTATTCAAATAAAAAAGTAATAGTTATAGGTAGTGGAGCCACTGCAATTACATTGGTCCCTGCAATAGCTCAAAAAGCTGAACACGTTACCATGCTGCAACGCTCACCAAGTTATGTTGTTTCTGGTCCTGGAGAAGATTCATGGAGCCACTTTTTAAATAAAATTTTACCCATTCGTTTAAGCTACTTTTTAATTAGATGGAAAAATATATTACGAACAAGCTTAGGATTTTACTTATCAAGAAAATATCCCAATTGGGTAAAAAAACGATTGATTGATCGCGTAAGAGATGAACTTGGCCAAGATTTTGATGTCGAGAAACATTTTACTCCAAGATATAATCCTTGGGATCAACGAATGTGCCTTGTTCCTGATAGCGATCTTTTTAACTCAATAAGAAATAAAAAAGCTTCGGTTGTAACCGATGTAATTAAATCCTTTACGAAAGAAGGTATTTTGGTTGAATCCGGCGAGCACATTGAGGCAGATATTGTTATTTCTGCCACAGGTATTGAGCTAAATATACTTAATGATATTAGAGTATCTGTAAATGATGAAAAGGTAGTACCTAACAATAAGCTTTCTTATAAAGGAATGATGTTGAGTGGTGTTCCTAATCTTGCTTTTACATTCGGTTATGTAAATGCTTCATGGACATTAAGGGCAGATTTAACATGTGAGTACGTGTGCCGATTGCTTAATCAAATGGACAAACAGAATGTTTCGGTATGTTTGCCAAAAGAAGATTCACGAGCAACTGTTGATGATGAATACATAGATTTTACCTCTGGTTATGTCCAGAGAGCTTTGGATATATTGCCAAAACAAGGAATAAAAGCGCCTTGGAGAAATTATCAAAATTATTTGAAAGATATTTTTTTAGTACGATTATTCTCTATTAAAGATTCGACATTAAAATTTTATAATAATAAGTAAAACTTGGCGCACCCGGAGAGATTCGAACTCCCGACCCCTTGGTTCGTAGCCAAGTACTCTATCCAGCTGAGCTACGGGCGCGTGTTTTCATTATACTTTAGAAATTTTTTTTTATATCCATAAGTTTCTTTACCGGCTTGTAAAAAAACCTTATATTAAAGCAATAAAAATACACATATTGTTAACAAGTGACTTTCGAGAATATTATCCTAATTTTGCAGACTGTCGGTCCATTTACAGTGTTGGTAACAGTATATTTTCTTGTTACCGAATTGAAAGAGCAAAACAGAGTTGCAAGAGCAAATGCTAGGCAAAATATTGCTGATTCCCATCAAAAAGTTGCATTAGCCGGAATGAAACCAATTCTTGTTGATACTAAATTAAAGCTTAGAAATAATGAAGAACTTACAAAAGAAGAGAATGCAGTTTATTTAACGTATTTTAGTGTGATGCTGCGGGCAAGAGAGAATCAATTTTATCAATTTAAAATTGGTATGCTTGATGAAGATGAATGGAACGCAATGTTAATTTCATTTAAAACTCTATTCAAAGAACCAAAACATCTAGAGATTTGGGAATTTATAAAAATTACATTTGCTGAGGACTTCGTTGAATTAGTTGATGAGCAAATCAAACAAAGTAAATTATACGGATAATATAAATGCATTCTGATCAAGAGCTTAATTATCTGACAAAGTCTCTTCAACATCATCCAAGTCCATATATTATTTATGAGCTTGATGGTTCAATTGCTTGGGCAAATATTGCAGCTAATTATATTTTTAACCTTAATACACTAAATGAATTAGCTGTCATAAAAATAGATGAAAAAATTACTAATAATTTTGGCGACTTAGATTCAATTGCGCTTTATTACGATACTCCAATAGAAATTTCACTTAGAGATATAAACTTTTTCATGAGAACCAGAGTTCACATGATTCCTGTTGATATTTCAAGCGGCATTATGTTAATTGAGTTGTTATGCTCTTCCAGATCTGGACTTGACGCATTAAGAAAAACAATCGATTGTATTGAACATCAAAGAATTGAACTGGCCTATCAAAAACAAGTAAACCTTCAAACAAATGAAGTTACTGGAATAGAGGCTTTACTGAGACTGCAAGATGGAGAGGGTGGATATTTGCCGAATGATCGAATTATTCCTCAGATAGAGGGAGAAAGTTTATTTTCTCTTGTTGTATTAGAGTCATTAGTTCAATTAGAAAAATTCTTTGCCATTAAAGATGAAATTGGATTTAAGGACGCTACCGTTTATTTAAATGTTTCCGCTCATACTATTATGCATCCAGAGTTTTGTGCGATTTTTACAGATTTTGTTGAAAAGCATAAACTTGCTCCTAATCAATTTGGTCTTGAAGTTACTGAGACAGCTGAGCTTGCAGATATTAATGTAGCATCTGATTCTCTTAACATATTAAAGAAAAAAGGAATTAAAATTGCTCTAGATGATTTTGGAGCTGGCTACGCATCTTTAAAATATGTTAGAGATCTACCAATTGACGTTGTTAAGCTAGATAAACATTTTACTTTCAATGTTTCAGATCCTTCGACTGCAAGATTAATAAGTTTCGTTTCAGAAGTTTGCGAAGATCTTCAATTAGAAATGATTGGCGAGGGTATAGAGACTGAAGAAGACAAAAAAATGATGATTGATCTTGGATGTAAGATTGGACAAGGATATTTAATGCATCGACCTAATTTTCTGGATTCATTTAAGAGGAAAGATAAATAATAATGGATAAACTTACCCCGAAAGAAACATCTAAAGGCGCAGAAGAAATTGTCTTAACTCAAATCAAGCAAGACTTCATAACGCCTGCAAATGCAATATTTGATTATGTAGATATGGTTGAAAAAATTCTTACTGATGCTGATCTTGAGTCTGAGGATGAAATTGAGCAAATTAAGTCTTCATGTTCAAAGTTAATTGATCAGTACGAGGTTGCTTTTGTTCAAAATACTGGCATAAATGCTGATTCATCTAAAAAATCTGCTGAGGAGTACTCCGAGCTTCGTCATAATCTTAGAACTCCACTAAATGCAATCATTGGCTATAGTGAAATATTGATGGAGGACTATGAAGATGAATTAGAAGAGGGGACCTTAGAGGATTTCCAACAAATAATTAATCTTGCCAGAGAAACTGAAACTGCTATTGAAAATTTTGTGGATTATATCCGAGGTGAATCTATTGATCCTAAAGATGATAATTCATCTAATCAGCTTGAGTCAGCTGAGGCGCTCTTTAAGTCATTAGGTGATATTGAATATTCAATAACACTGGGAGATGAAATTAAAGACTCAGACATTCTAATAGTTGATGATAATGTAACAAACTGTGAAGTTTTGCAAAGAAGACTATCAATGCAGGGACTTACTTGTCGAACCGCTTACGATGGAAATACTGCTATTACTGAAGTATTTAATAAAACTCCAGATCTTATTTTGCTTGATGTAATTTTACCAGACATTAACGGTTTGGAATTATTAAAAACTTTTAGAAAAGAACATAATGCAGAATCGCTACCTGTAATAATGGTTTCTGCTTTTAATGATGTAGATAGTATCTCTAAGTGTATTCAATTAGGTGCGCAAGATTACCTTCCTAAACCCATCAACGGGACAATCTTATTGGCAAAAGTAGTTGCTGCCTTGGAAAGGAAGTTTTGGCGAGAGCGTGAAAAAGAATTAGTAGATAAGTTGCATATTCAGGCAACCACAGATCAACTTACAGGCATATATAACAGGAGAGTAATTTTTGAAGCATTGGATGAAGCTATGGAAAACTCTAAGCAATCCAAGGATCGTCAATTTGCCACTATAATGTTTGATATAGATTTTTTTAAACAGGTCAATGACAATTATGGTCATGCTGGAGGCGATGCAGTTTTAGTATCATTTGCACAATTACTCCAAACAGAGATTTCCTCTCCAAATATTGTTGGCAGAATAGGTGGAGAAGAGTTTTTGGCAATTCTTTACCTAAGTCCTGATGAAGCTAAAGAATTTTGTGTTAAATTAATACATAAAATTAATAACAATCTTGTTGATTTTGAAGGTACTGAAATAAAAATTAGTTCAAGTGGAGGAGTTGCATTTTCAACTGAAACAGAAACTTCAGCAGATCTGACTAACAAAGCCGATGAAAGGCTTTATGAGGCAAAGAAAAATGGCAGAAATAGATTTACATTACATGATAGCGAGCTAGTAGGAGAATAAAAACAATGGCTAAATTACTCTACATCGAAGATAACGAAATGAATCGCGATATGTTGTCTAGGCGACTTTCTAGGCGGGGTTATGAAATTATTATGGCTTTTGATGGTCAGGCTGGTCTTGATATGATGAGAAGTGAATCTCCTGATCTTGTTCTGATGGATATGGGATTGCCTGTACTTGATGGATGGGAAGCAACAATTCAAGCTAAAGCTGATGATTCAATAAGTTCAATCCCAATTATTGCTTTAACTGCACATGCACTAGAATCGGATAAACAGAAAGCTTTAGAGTGTGGAGCAGATGATTTTGATACAAAGCCTGTTGATTTTAAAAGGTTACTCGGAAAAATTGAGTCATTGATTGGTTAATTATTAATTTGTCACAATTCCTTGAATCATCTTTGAAAGGTTTTCCATTGAGACATCATCTTTTTTAACCAATCCCACAACTCTTTCTTTTAAAAGATCCTCCTGAACTTCGGTTAAATCTTTTCCTGAAAATACTAATACTGGAGCTCTTTTGTCTTCATGAACATTTTTAATATAATTATCTAGAAATTCAAACCCATCCATTCTAGGCATTTCTAAATCAAGAATAATCAATGACGGCTCATCTTTAGTCCTTTCAAGACCTTCTTTACCATCTCTTGCATCAATAGGTCTGTATCCAGCATCCTTTAGAAGTCTTGAAAGCAATTCTCTAACATCTTTATCATCATCTATCACTAGAACCTTATGATCTTGAGTTTCGTTCCCAAGGACTCTTTTTACGGTATTAATAAAGTGAGTCCTATCAATGGGTTTTGTTAAGTAATCATTTGCACCAAGTGAAGAAGCAAGATTAGATTGATTTAATTGGCTTATCATAATTACTGGAATACTTTTTAAGTCTTGATCTGTTTTACATTCCTTAAGTAAAGACCATCCATCTCTTCCTGGCATCAAAACATCAAGCAAAATTAATTTTGGCTTAACTTCACGAATTAACTCCATTCCTTTTTCGCTATTTGTAGCACCAAGTAAAGTAAGATT
Organism: uncultured SAR86 cluster bacterium; assembly: GCA_902599315.1. Classification (GTDB taxonomy): domain Bacteria; phylum Pseudomonadota; class Gammaproteobacteria; order Magnimaribacterales; family D2472; genus D2472. The sequence goes on from CACKEY010000005.1 coordinate 15,623, forward strand.
AAGCTTTGAAATTGTTCGTTTAATTAGATCATGCATTGCAACATCATCATCTACCAATACAACAAGATTATCTTGATCATCCAGATTTATAACATTTGCATCAACCTCATCCTCACTATATTCAGGACATTCTCTTGGAACTGACATCGTAAAAGTAGATCCAACTCCTTCTTCACTAGTTACGACAACGTCACCACCCATCATCTCTGCAAATTTCTTTGAGATTGGAAGACCTAATCCAGTTCCGCCATAATTTGCCGATGTAGAACGCTCCGCCTGAGTGTATTCCTCAAAGACTTTAGCAACTCCTTCAGGACTCATGCCTGCACCTGTATCAATTACAGCAAAATCAATAAACTCTTCATCATCAATCATTCTCGATTTTACATCTAGAGTCACAGTTCCATTTTTTGTAAATTTAAATCCATTACTTAAAAAATTTGTTATACATTGTCTTAGTTTTGTTTCATCTTGAGACATAGATCCCATAGCACCATCAAGATTAATTACAAACCCATTATCATTTTTGGCTGCAAGAGGTTCAGAAACATCTTTAATAGTTTGGATCATATTTTCTATTTCAAAACTGGTAACAAATAACTCCATTTTTCCAGCCTCAATTTTTGAAAGATCTAAAATATTATTGATTAAAGATAAAAGATGCGTTCCCGAAGATGTAATTTTTTTTAAATCAGGTAATAAATCGTCATAGCCTAAATCTTCACAATCCTCATAAAGCATTTCTCCATATCCAAGAATAGCATTCAGGGGAGTCCTTAATTCGTGACTCATATTTGCAAAGAATTTTGTTTTTTGATCGCTTGCATCTCTAGCTTCATCTCTTGCTGACTCCATTTCACTCGTCCTTGCATCAATCAAACCATTAACTTCATCTGACATCCTAGAAAAAGCAACTAGCATTAATTCAACGGATGCCTCTTCGCTCGAGTTTCTGTCAGAGCTATCTGCAAGCTCATTCATTTTTTTGATGTCATTTAAAATAAGTGTTCTTGCGCTTCCATCGAGTTGATCAGCAAGAGCTGTCATTTTTTCGATAATGACTTCATCTCGCTCATGTCTTCTTTTGGCTTGTTCTTCTCTAATTGATTCCATTTCAATTAGATGAGACTTATAAGTTCCTAATGCAGCAGACAATTGCCCAACCTCATCAGTCTCAGAAGCAAGAATCCCTTTCCTCACAGGCATCTCTTGTGTGTGATCGCCCTTGGTTAGACCTTCAAGCACTTCAATGGCCTTTGTTATACCACCAAATGTTCTTGTAGTAATGAAAGCTATTAATGAAATTATGAATATCACAAATGATATTGCAGCAATATATGTAAGATTTAATACATTCGCAGCTCTCAATATATTTTCTCTTTCGTCCTTAAAGACAAAAAGTTGCGCCTCATCCGCTGACAAAAATGTGCTAAGGGGCAGAAGGGTCACTGAGGTTCCTAATTCTGTATCTTTTTCAGAATGACGCGAACCATGAATTGCTTTAAATGCTGATGCTTTGTCGGTTAACTTATTAAAATTTTCAATATCAAAAAGATCATCTTCAGTATCTCCAAATTGCTGATAATAATCATTAAGTGAGATCAGATTCGAATCAGTGCTAATAGCTGTTCTGACTTCAAACTCATCTTCAAATACTTCTAATCCTTTTCTAATATCAACACCAAGAGCTATAACAGCCAAAGTTTCTCCTTCAACTTTAATAGGGAAACTTAATGCCTGATTTAAAGTAGATGCTTGATCCTCATTTTTGTCTTTAATTTTAACTATTGATTGCCTTGGTCTTGTCGATGCATCTGTAAGAAAGGAATCAAGATAACTAAAAAAATCAGGACGAGCTGCAGGAGAGCAGGGATCAACTCCTAATAAATCAAGCGCGCTACCACAATATATTCTTTCTCCTGACGGAAAATAAGCCATAACATAACTTAAATTTCCATAATCTAATTCTTCTTCAAAAAAAAGTTCAATTAAATATTGGGCATCTCCAATTCTATCAGCGCTAATAGTATCGAGGAGTGGATTGATAAATATATTGCTTGAAGCAACTTCATCTAAAAAAATTTCTGAATCAGGCTCCCAAAAAGAAGCATTTTCTCCTGTAACTGGTAACCACTTTGACATGACATCAAAAGATTTGTTGTAGGTTTGATACCATGCAGACTCATACAAGGTAAGCAATGACTCGTTCGATGAATTTTCTTGGATATTTTCTCTATAGCCAAAGGAAAATATAAATATGGCTGCAACAAGCACATTACCTATAACCCCAAATAGCAGCAACTGGAGTCTTATTGGCATGGATATTCTCTAACTATATAAAAATTTTAAATTAATTAGCGAGTTTAAATGTGAGACTAATCTGAACATTATTAACTTTCACAGATGTTCCATTATATGTAGGTGGTTGATATAAAAATTTTCTTACAGCTTTAATAGATGCTCTATCAAAAACACCAGCAGGACTACTCTCAACAACATAAGGATCTAACACAGAACCATCTGTATCGACATCAAACTCAAGTTTTACACTGCCTTCAATACCAAGTCTGATAGCTCTTCTTGGATATTCGGCAGCAGGACTTGATACTCGAAAAACTTCAATTTCAGTTCCTTCTTCTCCAACATAACCTACATCACCTGCAAAAGATGGCATAGAAATTAATAATGCAAAAACAAACAAAACGGGTGTAATAAACGATTTCATATCAATTAAATGTTAACGTTAAAAATACAAGTAGTAATCATACATACTTTAAATAAGGCTTATGATACCAAGAAATTAGATAGGGTGTTAATATCTTTTATATATTTATCATAATGTAAACGTAAAGTTAAAACTTAAATATGAAAAAAGTTAAAGATCATTTGAACGCTCAAAGATATTGGGATATCTTCACTATTCCAGAAAATTCTGATTTATTTAATGCTGCATCTCTTATGAATAAGAATAAAATAGGCGCTTTGATGATTTCTAAAACCGGATCAGAAGAAAATTTATGTAAGTCCTCTGTTCTGGGAATATTGACTGAACGAGATCTTGTATATGCTTTATCAGGTGGTGAAAAAAATCTTGGCTCAAAGACTGTTAAAGATATTATGACAAAAAAACTTATTTATACGTGCCCAGAAACATCTAATTCCGAAGCTAAAAAACTTATGCTTGATAATCAGATAAGACACTTGCCTGTTTTTTCAGGCGAACAACTCGTTGGCATTATCTCTATGAGAGATGTTTTTAAAGTCTAGAAGTTAATATACAAACATGAATTTATATCAACGGCTGTCATATACAGCATTGAATTTTCCTACCTCAGCGGCTGGGATGCCTATTTTTATATTTGTTTTGCCTTTTTACGCAGATGATCTTGGATTGGGCCTATCTTTAGTTGGGATTATTTTCTTTTTAGGAAGATTTACCGATATTCTAACCGATCCTGTCATGGGATTATTGATTGATAAATTTCCATCAAGCTGGGGCAAGCATAAGCATTGGATTTTTCTTTCTGCGCCTATTTTCATGTTTGCAACTTTTTTAATTTTTTTACCTCAAACATCCTCGCCATCATGGATTTATTTTTTTATTGGATTATTTTTACTTTACTTAGCGTTTACATTATCTACCATTACTCAGCTGTCGTGGGCAACATTTTTAGCGCCTGATTATGATGATCGAACAAGACTTTTGACTTTAAGAGAGTTTATGGCTCTGCTTGGTATGTTCTCAGTAATTGCAATCCCTGCCATTGTTGAAATAAATGATCCGTCTTTGCAAGCAAAAGTGAATGCAATTGGAATTTTTGTATTATTTTGCATTCCATTAATTACAATGAATTCTTTGTGGAGTACACCTGATTCATTTTCATTTCAAGACCAGGAAAAATCTGAAAACTCATTTAAAAATTTTATCGCCTTATTTTCTAATAAGATATTAATTAGAATTGTCATAGCAGCAGTTTTAATCGCGTTTTGTATGAGTTTGAATGGAGCATTGTATTTAATTTGGATGGAGGTAGTAATTGAGCTGCCAGAATATTCTTCAAGATTAATGTTAATTTACTATGTTGTAAGTGTATTTGGATTGCTGATATGGAGACATTTAAGCTTAAAAACATCTAAACATTTTGCAGCTGGAATTTCATGCATATACGCAATAATTATATTATCTATTGGCTTCATTGGTTATTGGTATATAAAAGATCTAACTACTTTTCAAAAGTTAATTGGAGTGGGAACATTTATAGTTTTATATGGATTTTCTTTTTCAGGACCACTCCCACTGATTAATGCTATGACTGCAGATATTTCAGATAAATTAAGTTTTGAAGTTGGAGAGAATATTTCTGGAACAGTTTTTTCATTCCTTACAACACTGACAAAAATTGGTTTTGCATTGGCTGCTGTGGTTCCTTATTTAATCTTAGAGCTTTATTGGGGTTTTGATATTAGTCTCGGTGTATCCAATACTGAATCATCAAAGATGGCAATTTATTATATTTATACATTTGTTCCAATAATTAGCTATTCTATTGCATCATATCTTTTGTTTACTCATTCACTGGGAAGGGAAGATCATAAAAAAATTAAATCTAAACTAAATAACAATGCCTTATAAAAAATACGAATGCATCATCTGTGGATACATCTATGACGAGGAACTTGGTGATCCAGACGATGGTTTAGCTCCTGGAACAAGGTGGGAAGATATTCCAGATGAATGGGTCTGCCCAGATTGTGGCGTCAGCAAGTTTGATTTTGAATTAGTAGAAGACTAGCGCTAAATATAAAACTCTTATTTATCGATATTTGTAGTTTTAATTGATTTTGAATCATTATCATCAGCATAAAATGTTGCAAAATGTTTTCTAAATTTAGCAATTGGCCCATCTGAATCACAGAGCACAGGCTTAGATGCATATTTTTTATTTTCCCAAACGGGAATATCTTCTTTTACCTGTTTGTTGATATCTGCAATTATTGCCGCACCAACTCCACCAGTTGGAACTTCACCATTTACTTTTTTTTGAAGAAATGAAAATCTAGTTATAACCTCTTCGTTTTCAGTAGGTGTGGTCGAGCCCAGTAAAAGTGTATCGCAGATACCTTCGAATCTTGTAAAGTTATCTCCAGGACCATTGGAAGCTCCTGATATCTTGCCTTTAACAGTCCCTTTCGGAGTAATCATGTCAGCTTTTTGATAAAAAAATCTTTTTTGATCTTCGTAAGTTACTTCAAATTCTGGATATGAAGCAACTCCATGAACATACATAAAGTGAGCTGCATCAACCGCATTTTCAGCCATATCTTGAATATGGCATTTAATTCTATATTCAAACTTTTCGAAATCATCGCCCCATTCAGGATCAGTAATCTCTGGATAGGTTTCGACTTCATAGTGGGGCTCGTCTCCATGCGGGTGATACCAAGCATAAATTAAATTATTGCGTTCAACTGTTGGATAAGTAAATATTTTTGTATCTTTTGCCCTAGGAGGAATATTTTTTGCATAAGGGATTTCTCCAATTTTACCATCTGTTTTCCATCTCCATGCATGAAATGGACATTCTATACACTCTCCGTTGACAATACCTCCATGACCTAAATGAGCTCCCAGGTGAGGGCAGTATGCATCCAACATGCTTACTTCACCTGATTCAGTTCTGAATAAAACTTGATCTTGAGCAAAGTAACGAACTGCTTTTACATCACCAACTTTCAGTTCGTCTGAGTAATCAACAACATACCATCCAAATGGTATCTGTAACATTGAGTATCTACTTTTTTCTGTCATGATTTGTGGTAATTTATTAAGTTAATTATATCTTTAATTTAAGCACTCTTTTAGCATTTTCTCCCAAAAAAAGTGGCCATATTTCATCATTAAAAGGGACATTGTCCATTTCAGTAAAAATTTTATCTAAAGATAGCCCCATAGGGAAATATCCTGCATACATAATTTTATTTTTTCCACGAGTGTTAGCAAAATCTATAATGTCCTTAGGATAATGTTTTGGTGAAAAAGCGCTCGTTGAATAATATAAATTTGGGTATTTAAGCATCAGTTTACATGCCAGGGCTGTCCAAGGTTCAGCTCCATGTCTCATAATGAATTTTAGTTCTGGAAAATACCAACATACCTCATCAATTAACTCAACTTTCTGAGGAGCCATTGGAATTCTTGGACCAGGAACTCCTACACAGCAAAAAAAAGGGATATCCAGTTCAATACACATCTCATATATGGGATACCATTTTTGATCATTGATAGCGATTTGAGGATACATTCCAGATGGAAAAGCACTTACCGCTTTAATTCCATAAGTCTCATAATGTCTTTTAATATTTTCAGCCTCGTTTTCAATATTTGGATTTACAGGCAGATCGAAAAAAAATCTATCTGTATGATTTTTCGCAGCTTCAATTTTTACTTCAGATTTTTCATGGAATCCAATCATGGCTTGATTGATATGATATTTATCCATTTGTTCTATTGTATATTGAATAAAGTCATCGTGAGAGCCAGTTTCAGGTATATCCTTAAACATGTATTGAGCTGGCATCTTAAACATAGATTTAGATTCCTCATCTCGAAGAAGAGGTTCCATAAACTTATACCAATCTGATCTATCTTCTTGTTCAGGAATTCCAAGCATAAGATCAATGGTGTGAATATCTTTATTAATTGCCATATTTAAATTTTAAACAATTATTACTAATAAATTGGTTATTAAGAAAAAAGTATAGAATAATTATTTTTAAGCTTGACGAAAAAGAATTACTTGATACTCATCAAGACATAAATTCTCCACCATTTACATCTAGATTTGCTCCAGTAATGACTTTTGCAAGATCAGAAATTAAAAATAATGCAGCATTTGCACAGTCACTATCATCGGGAATTATTCCTAGAGGAATATCTTTTGTAACTCCGTTAATTACATCACTTGGTTCAACACCCATTGATTCTGCAGTAAAATTTACATACATTTCAACTGGAGGACCCCACATCCAGCCCATGTATACTGAATTGACTCTAATTCCTTTTGGGCCCAACTCTTTTGCAAGAATTTTTGTTGCTGTTGATAGAGCGCCTTTTGATGCAGCATAGCCTCCTTGAGTTGGTAAAGGTTTTTTTGTAATTAAGCTATTGATCATTACAATTGCACCTTTCTTATTTGGAACCATCTCTTTTACCGCTGCCATTGTTAAATTCATGGTTCCAAAAAAGTTTGTATTCATGGTTTCATGCCAGTCATCAAAATCAGAATCTTCAATTTCCTTAAAGTCACCTGCTCGGTATGCGCTATTGATTAATCCGTCTAGTTTTCCAAATTTTTTAATGGTTTCATTAACTAAATTTTCACAATCTTTTTTATCTGTGATATCACATGGTATTGCAATGACATCTGATTTTTCTCCTATTTCTTCTTTAAGTTTATTCAATAATTCAGTTGATCTTGCAGCAATTGCTATTTTTGCACCTTCTCTTGCTGCACCATAAGCAAGTTCTTGGCCCAAGCCAGGTCCAATACCCGAAACTATTACAACTTTATCTTTTAATAACATTTTAACTTCCTATTTTATATATTGATTTATGTATTCATTAAAATTTTCACTTATAAAAGAATCATCTAGATTGAATTCTTTAAGTGAATATTGATGAGCACCCATTTCATGTTGATTCTCTTCTTTCCATGCTTTCATTGCGTTTTCTGCCTGATGTGTAAAGTCCTCTCCTATGAAGTCATAAACCTCTGTCATTTCCGAAATTGGATCCATAATCATTTTATTAAATTCTAAATCGAGAAAATTTTCTTTATTTAATCTGCTTATTTTCATACAGTGATTTAGTACTTTGGCTAGCTTATTTGCCCAATGATGACCAATTTCTTCTTTATCGTATGAGTTTGAAATCGGTTCAAATAAATTTGCACACATTGAGCAAAATGAAGGCACAGTTTTATATGGATCTCTATGCGTCTGAATTACTTTTGAGTCAGGAAATACATTCAGTAATTTATCAATAAAACCCAAATGGTGAGGTGACTTAAGAACCCATCTTTTGTTTTCTCTGCCTGGATTTTGCCACTGAAGGTATTGAAGCATTTTTTTTAATTGTACATAAGCATGAATATGATCCTGAGATTCAACCCAATGAGAATAGGCTGGTAGTCGCATGAATGATTCTGGCACCGTGCTAAAAAATGTATGCTCCAGTAATAAAATTTCTTCATCGGCTCCTTTGTAGTCCCATGGATGAATTGTCAATGCATCAGGAGAAGCTTGCATAACAGCTTCAACTTCAGCTTTACCCATTTCCATTCTATCCACGGGGTTTCCTCTTTGTTCATTTTCAAGCATTGCTGGATATCTTCCTTCCCACCAAAGCATCGCAGTATGATTTGGATCAGAGGCAAGAAGTCTATGAGTCATAGTGCTCCCTGTCCTTGGAAGACCAACAATCACAACTGGCGACTTAATTTCCTCATTTAAAATTTCTGGATTTTCAATAAATGCACTTTCAATTCTTAGGATATTAGCTAATATTCCAATCAGTCTGTGTTTTTGCGCCTCAAAACCAACTTCATTCAAATCAGCTTCTTTATTTATTGAATTGATAAGTGTTATAAAACCTTCCACAAATAATGGATTGCCGAAATTTTCTAAACCAGTTTGATTTTTAGCTTCATTTATAATTTCTAGTTCATTAAGCATTAGTTTATCTCGATAGATTCAATTTTTTTTATTTTAACCTCTGGGATGGGGTTATTGGTTGAACCAATCCATCTCAAAAGCATTGCACCATTATTTCTACCTTCCGTAATAAGGTTATTTTTTATATTAATAGGAGAATGGCTGATGGTTATAATTATTGAGTTGTCATCTTCAAGAGAAGCAGATGAATCATTAATATGAATTGGATAATGTCTGTAATCTAGAGATTCCATCCAGTAATTCTCTAATTGAAAATTCCAATACTCACATTCTGGAATATCTGTGATAATTTGTAAGCATTCATCTTCATTGAACTCATAATATCCATGCAAATAACAAATTTTAGGGTCTCCGCCAGCTGCTTGAAAAAAGCTTTGATCACCAAGAGGAAGAGAATTTTTATGATTAAGTTTAAATTCATTTACCCACTTTAAAAATGTGGATGCCGTTCCACTGACAAAAGCCAAGGTTTGATTAAGCTGATTTTCCAGTTTTTCTGTTGTTAAAAGTTCAGGGATTGGCTTGGAGTCTAGATTTTTGATATTAATTTTTGCATGAGTTTGTTTAATTCTGTTTTTGTAGGTTTGACGCACTATAAGCATGTTCGCACTTTCGGGCATAGGTAAATAATTTTTAGAAGTCTCAGCACCTCCAAGATAGAGAATAAAATCTCCAGAATTTTCTATCTCCATATCTCTCATATCAATTTCACCTAAAGAGATCATAGTCCCATCTTCACTGTACCTATTTTCTTTGATTCCAAAACTTAAATAATCTAATTCACCAATATTTCCATATATTTTATATGCCTGCTCACCATCAATGTTTGCATTTAAATAAATATTATCTGGATTATCAGCACCTATTTTTGCTGTTTCATGAGAAAGATTATAAAAAGATGGCGAGGTTAGATTTGAATGCTCTAAATTCATCTCTAATGCCAAGCGCATCAATCTTAGTAAATATCTATATCCTTCAGCTTGATCAATTTCACTGAGCGATGATTCTGATTCAATGATAGACCCAACATCTTTTAAGTTATCACAAAAAGCATCCCATTTTTGTTTGAATAAATCTGCCATATTTTTTCTTTGTAATTAATTAAATTTATATTATGGTTGATGTTTAATCAATGAATAATAAATAGAATGCCAAAACCACAAGAAAGAAATTTAGAGGAAACAAAGATTACATTTACAAGATGGCTTGAATCTAAATTAACCGATGTAAATAATCTAAATGTTGAGTTATTAGGTGGCCCGGAGAATACAGGATTTTCAAATGAAACATTAAGCTTTAATGTGGCATATGAATTAGGAGATAAACAAATTAAAACTGGCATGGTTCTCAGGTTTTATCCAGAAGGATTTTTTGTTTTTCCTGATTACGATATTCATAAACAATATCTCATTATGCAAAAGTTATCCGATCATGACATCAAAGTCCCAAATGTTCTTTGGTATGAATCAAGCGATGATATTTTTGGCACATCATTTTATGTGATGGAAATGGCTAAAGGTGATGCGCCTTCTGATAATCCTCCATTCCATCAAGAAGGCTGGGTTGCAGATTCATCAGAAGAGGTTAGAGAGAATATTTGGTGGGGATGGGTTGAGCAAATGGCCAAAATTCATCAAGTAGACATTACAGGTGGTGATTTTGAATTTCTTAATAGACCAAAGCTCGCAGAGAATTATCTTGATCAAGAATTAAATTATTATTTTAATTTTCATGAATGGGCTATGGAAGGCGAAGCTCATCCAGTTGCTGACAAAGCTCGAGAGTGGTTAAAAGCAAATAAACCCTCTCCTAATCAAGCTTCGATACTGTGGGGAGATTGCAGGTGTGCAAATATTATGTATACCCCTGATGGAGACGTGTCTGCAGTTTTAGATTGGGAAATGGCTGCTCTAGGCGATCCTTGTATTGATCTTGCTTGGGGGATAGCTATAGATGATTGTAATTCAAAAGGAGTTCATGTTGATCGCTTAAGTGGTTTTCCTGGCCCGGTTGCAACGATAGCTAAATGGGAGGCTTTAACAGGTTTTAGTGCAAATAATTTTGATTATTATTATATTTTGGCTCTATACAAATTCACCGTGATAATGGTTAAAGTCGTCCGTAAATTGGAGCACTATGAAATGATGCCACTAGGTATGAACGCGCACATAAACAATCACGTAACACCAATGCTTGAAGCAAAACTAAAGGAACTCTAATGGCTATTTTTTCTATTTCAAAATCTGAAACTGGGCAAAAATTATTAACCTTACAAAGTCCAGTTGACCTATCTCATATCGATACCTATGAATGTACATCCTCTGAAGATATTTCAAAAATAATGACGCAGGCAAAAATTGCACAAAGTGAATGGAAAAAAACATCACTTAAAGAGCGAGTTGAATTGATGCATAAGGTTGCTGATATTGTGATTCAGCAACAAGACAGAATCATGGAAGTAGTTATGAGGGAAACAGGCAAACCTCAACAGGAGGCTATGGCAATGGAAGTGTTTTCTGCCGTTGATTCATTGGTTTTTTATGCAAAAAGAGCTAAAAAATGGTTATCTGACAAGAAAATTAAGATGCATGGGCCTATGCAGTTCTTAAAGAAAACTATTGTAACCTACAAGCCAAGAGGGGTAGTTGCTGTTATTACTCCTTGGAATGGACCATTCATCTTATCAATTAACCCTGTGATTCAGGCTGTTTTATGCGGTAATAGTGTTGTTGTAAAACCTTCTGAAGTAACGCCCATGTCAGGAGCTTTGGTTGAGGAGATATTTGCATTGGCAGAAGCTCCAGTGCATTTAGTTCAAACTGTAATTGGAGATGGCGAAACAGGCGCAGAACTAATTGATCATGGCCCTGATAAAGTGTCTTTTACTGGCAGTGTTGCTACAGGAAAGAAAATAGCTACCAAATGTGGGGAGATGCTAATTCCTTATAGCCTGGAATTGGGTGGCAAAGATGCAATGATTGTTTGCTCTGATGCTGATGTCAAGGATGCAGCCAGTGGTGCTGTTGTAGGTTCTTGTATGAATGCTGGTCAATATTGTTGTGGCACAGAAAGAATTTATGTAATGGATGATATTTACGATGAGTTTGTAGGCGAAGTTGTTTCTATTACGAAGACACTAATTCAATCAAATGATTGTAAGGGTGATGTCGGCCCAACTTTTTGGGATAAACAAATAGAAATAATTGAGGATCATGTAAAAGATGCAATAGATAAGGGAGCGAAAGTTCTGGTTGGAGGAAAGCGTAATCCAAATTTTGAAGGGCTATATTTTGAACCAACGGTTTTGACCGAGGTAACTCATGAAATGAAGATAATGAAGGATGAAACTTTTGGACCTATCATTTCAATAATGAAAGTTAGCTCTGAAGAAGAAGCTTTAATGCTAGCCAATCAATCTCATTATGGATTGAATGGGAATGTTTGGACCAAAGATTTAATTAAAGGAAAAAAATTAGCTCAATCTATTGAAACAGGAGCATGCTCTGTAAACGATATGGCAATGAGCTATGGCGTTAATGAAGTTCCTTTTGGAGGTGTTAAAGAAAGTGGCCTAGGAGTAGTTAATGGAGAGGAGGGCTTACTAGCGTATGCTCATGCCATGCCAATTATCATTGGAAAGAAATCAGCATCTGCATATCCTTATACAGATAAATCTTTTGAGCAACTAAAAGGCGCACTCAAGATTTTCTGGGGAAACAGATTAGTTAGAAAATTATTTGGCTAATAATTTATTTCGGTTTTGCAACTTCAAGGTAGGTTGGCTTTTCGCCGCCTCCATGAACATCTAAAGATGCTCCTGTTACCCATTCTGAAAGATTTGATGCAAAGAACAAGCAGGCATTTGCAACATCAGATGGTTTACCCATTCTTTTCATTGGAATGGTTTTAGCAATTTTATTCATTTCTTTTTTGCTGCCGTAATGAACCAATGAATTTTCAGTCTCAATATAGCCAACGACTATACTATTTACTTTTATTTTTGGAGCCCATTCAACTGCTAAAGTTTTTGTTAGATTTACAAGTCCTCCCTTTGCTGCGCCATAAGCAGCACTTCCAGGGGTTGGTCTATTAGCTGTAACGCTTGAAATATTTATTATGTTAGAGACAGTTTTTTGTTTCATCATAATTTTTGCAAATCTTTGGCTCACATTTAATGGAGCAGTCAAATTTAAATCAATTATGGCTTCATGAAATCTGTTTGACGCTGAAAGGGCTTTTACTAAGGGAGCACCTCCAGCATTATTAATTAATACATCGACTGATTTTGTCTTGGTTTTAATATTTTTGACTGCAGCGTCTATAGAATTTATATCTCTGATATCACATTCTACAAAAATAGCTTTATTTCCTTTAGCCATTATCAATTTTTTAGGTTTTTGTCTCGCAAGAATAAAAACCTCTGCATCATGCCTTAAAAAGGTTTTAGTTATTTCAGCACCAATACCTCTGGTTCCCCCAGTCACTACTATTGATTTATTTTTAAGATTTATCATTCTTAACTTATTTAATTTAACGTAATTATAAATTATGAACTGATAAGTAAAATTAACAAATTTTTCTTTTTTATCAGCAATGACTTGTAAATTAGTTTGTATAATAGTTTTCAAAAACAATTAGGAGAATTTCAATGAAAATAGCTATTCTTGGCGGAACTGGCTCACTTGGTAAGGGTCTGGCTTCAAGATGGATAAAAGCTGGTCACGATGTATTAATAGGAAGCCGTGACCTAGAAAAAGCTCAAGAATCTGCAAAGGGGCTAAATTTATTTAATTCTTCGGGAATGTTAAACGAAGAAGCTGCAAAATCGTGTGAGCTCGCATGTTTAACCGTTCCATTTGCCCACCAAGAAAATACTCTAAAAAGTATAGGTAACGCATTAGATAATAAAATAATGATAGATGCTACAGTTCCTTTAATGCCTCCAAAGGTAATGCGTGTTCAATTACCACAGGAGGGCTCTGCGGCTTTAAAAGCTCAATCGATTCTTGGTGAAAAAACAATTGTAGTTTCTGCATTTCAAAATATTTCTGCTGAATTATTGCAAACGGATGCTGACATTGAATGTGATGTACTAGTAGCCGGTGATTTTATTGATGCTCGAAGCACCGTAATATCTCTTGCAGAGGATGCTGGTTTAACCGCATGGCATGCTGGACCATTATGTAATTCTGCAGCTGCAGAGGCATTAACCTCAATTTTAATTGCAATAAATAAGAAACATTCGCTTGCACACTCCGGTATAAAAATTACCGGACATTAAACACTGGATAAATTATTAAATCTATAAATCTCAAAGCGCTAGAGACTATCCCGCTGATTCAGCCTGGAGATAATTTATCTCAATTGATCATAGACTCTCTTAAAAAAGAATCAATTAAAATTAATGATGGCGATGTCTTTGCAGTGGCTCAAAAAATTATTTCAAAATCAGAAGACAGATACTTAGATATATCTGATATTTCCCCCTCAAAAGAAGCTATAGAATTATCTAAAAAACTTGCAAAAGAACCAAATTTTATTCAGGCAATATTAAACGAATCAAAAAAAGTTGTCAGATATAGGATGGGAGTATTAATTGTAGAACACAAGCTTGGTTTTATTCATGCCAATGCAGGTATTGATAGATCAAATATTGATCAAGAAAAAGACATTGTATTATTGTTGCCGGAAGATCCGGATCTATCTGCTAAAAAACTATCTGAATCTTTATCCAAGCACTTGAAAAAAAATATATCAGTAATTATTACAGATACCATGGGAAGACCATTTAGAAATGGAATAGTTGGCTTTACGATCGGAAGTCATAATATTGAATGCCTTATTGACGAAAGAGGTAATAAAGATCTTTACGGCAATACGCTTAAATTTACTCAAATTGCAATTGCTGATGAATTAGCCGCTGCATCATCTTTGTTGATGGGTCAAGCCGCACAAAAAAAACCAGTTGTGCTAATTAGCGGTTATAAATTTATTGAAAGTAATGTCTCAAACGCAAAAACATTAATTCGCTCAGAGGAAGAAGATTTATTTAGATGAAAAATTATCTTTTACTTTGTGGAGGAGTTGGCGGAGCCAAGCTTGCATTAGGCTTTAAAAACATATTACCTGAAGAAAATTTAGCTATTGTTGTAAATACTGGAGATGATTTTACGCATCTTAATCTAAAGATTTGTCCAGACCTAGATACCGTTATGTATACCCTTGCTGGTGAGTCAGATGTTTCAAAAGGTTGGGGTAGAAAAAATGAAACATGGAATATGCTTTCAGCCTTAGCTGATATGGATGGTGAAACTTGGTTTCAACTTGGCGACAAAGATTTAGCAACTCATATTCAAAGGACAAGATTAATAAAATCAGGCAATTCTCTTTCAGAGGCAACAATGAAACTATGCCATTCTTTTAATTTGCCTCAATTTATTTTTCCAATGAGTGATGAGCCGGTTGAAACATATATCCAGACTGAAAATAGGCTTTTATCTTTTCAAGAATATTTTGTAAAACTTAAATGCGAACCCCCGGTTACTGATTTTGTTTTTAAAGGTCTTGATAAAGCTAAATTTAATAAAGATATAGACCTATTGTCATTCGATGAAATTATCATTTGTCCATCAAATCCATATGTAAGTATCAATCCCATGTTGCAACTTTCAAGTCTCCAAGACCATCTTAGAAAATTTCCAGAAAAAGTTACTGTAATAAGTCCAATTGTAAATTCAAAATCTCTCAAAGGACCAACAGCAAAAATGATGTTAGAACTTGGTCATGAGATAAGCGTGAATACAATCGGGGAATTTTATAAAAATTACTCTCATAGAATTTTTATCGATGCTGCTGATAAAGAAAATTCTGACTTTCTCACAGCAGTAGGTTACGAAGTTCATTGTAGTAATTTAGTTATGAATAACACACTTTCTAAAAATAAACTCGCAGATAACATAATAAAAGTTCTTGAAGGAAGATAAATGGCAATTTCTGCATTTATACCAATAAAAAATTTTGAGATTTCTAAAGAAAGACTATCTAATATTCTTAGCTCATCTGAAAGATCTAACCTTGCCGAGAGAATGGCTCGTCATACTGTAAAGACTTTAGTTGACTCAGATATATGCGAGTCTATTTTCATTGTCACTAATGATAAGGAATTGATGTTTGATGAAGCTAAATCTTTTTATACAAGCTCACCTTTAAATAATGCCCTTAACGAAGCTATTAGATCTCACAATAAAAATGAAATTATTTTAATCATGCATGCTGACTTACCAAGAATTAATGAATTAGACCTTCATTTACTAAAGAATAAGTTCTCAAATCAAAAAGTAAGCATTGTTTCAGATCTTCTTAAAAACGGAACAAATTGCTTAATGTATGAAGCATCACAAAATTTTGAGCTAAAATTTGGATTAAATAGCTATAATCTTTTTACAGAAGAATTTAAGAAAAATAACATTAGCTTTCAAGACATAAACTTAAGCACGCTGCAAGATGATCTTGACTCAGAGGAAGATTACTTCAAACTTGTGAAACATATTAATGGTTAATAAATTGAAAATTCAAGAACAATCTAACTTATCTCTTAAAAAGATAATTCAACATGAAAATATTAAATTTTCTGAATTAAAAGCTTTGAGTAATGTTTGTTTGTCAGAATCACTGATTGAGGCTGCATTTAATAAAAAAAAATATTATTTTCAAGATACCCTTACTTATTCACCTAAAGTCTTTATACCATTAACATTTTTGTGTAGAGATGTTTGTCATTACTGCACATTTGCTAAAACACCAAAAAAAGTAGAATCTCCATACCTATCAATTCAAGAAGTCGTTTCTATTGCAAAAGAGGGTGAGAGTAGGGGTTGTTATGAGGCATTATTCACTTTAGGAGATAAGCCAGAGCTGAGATATAAAGCTGCACGCGATTGGTTAAAAATTAATGGTTTTAAAACAACAAATGAATACCTGGGTGCTTGTGCAGATGCTGTTTTAAATGAAACTTCCCTTATTCCTCATTTGAATTCAGGGTGTCTTACATCAGAAGAAATTTCTAAATTAAAGCCACTAAGTGGCTCAATGGGATTAATGGTTGAATCACTGTCTTCAAAGCTCACTGAAAAAGGCCAGCCTCATTATGGATCTCCTGACAAAGAACCAGAATTTAGAATGAAGACACTAATAGAAGCCGGTAAACAAAAAATTCCATTTACAACGGGAATTTTAATAGGAATTGGTGAGACACGTTTAGATAGACTCGAATCTCTTTATGAAATTTCTAAACTGCACAAGCAATACAATCATATTCAAGAAGTCATTGTTCAAAACTTCAAACCGAAGCCAAATACATTAATGGCAAATTCTCCTGAGCCTTCATTCGATGAGTTAATTTGGACAATTGCTATGGCAAGGTTAATTTTACCTGGTGATATTAGTGTGCAGGTTCCACCAAATCTAAACGTTGAACATATTAAAAAATTAACCGTATCTGGTATCAATGATTTTGGAGGAATTTCTCCAGTAACTAAGGACTATGTAAATCCAGAGGCTCCCTGGCCAGAAATAGAAAAGCTTGGTAAATTAGCTTTACATTCTAATCAGTCACTGGTTGCCCGAACAACACTTTATCCTAAGTATTTTGCAAATCTTAATGAGTTCTCATCACCCTCGATAGCCTCTAAATTACTTAATATTACTGATGCAAGATCATTAATTAGATCTGATAATTGGAAATCTGGAGTAAGTTATCATATTCCACTGTATTCAAAGTATACCTGTAATACTAACATTCAAAAGACCATTCAAGAGGTTGAATTAAATCCTTCTATAGATAATTTACAAAGGTTATTAGAGTCAAATGATAAAGATTTTCAATATATCGTTGATTATGCAAATAACAAGAAATTTGAAACTTTTGGGAAGGATGTAAGCTTTGTGGTAAATAGAAATATCAACTATACAAATATATGCTCTTACAAGTGTAACTTTTGTGCTTTTTCAAAAGGAAGAGGGCACGATGATCTAAGGGGTCAGCCGTACAATATTTCTCATGCTGAGATAGTAAGAAGAACAAAAGAAGCTATTGATAGAGGCGCAACCGAAGTATGCTTACAAGGCGGTATTCATCCAAAATATACCGGCCGAACTTATATTGAAATAGTTAAATCTATAAGATCAGTTTCTAGTTCTGTCCATATCCATGCATTTTCTCCGCTTGAAATAGATCATGGCAGAAAGACATTAAATATTTCTTCTAAAGAATTTCTACAAGAGTTAAAAAATGTTGGCCTAAATTCTCTTCCAGGAACTGCAGCTGAAATTTTGCATGATGATATTAGGTCAAAAATATGTCCAGATAAACTGACTACATCTCAATGGATTGAAATTATCAAGACTGCTCATAACGTTGGATTACCCTCAACATCTACAATGATGTTTGGTCATGTTGAGAATATGTCTCACGTTGCTCATCATCTGCTTAAATTAAATAACCTTCAATTAGAAACCAATGGAATAACAGAGTTTGTTCCTCTGCCTTTTGTGGCTGATGAAGCCCCTATTTATAGAAAGGGTCTTGCAAGACCCGGACCTACCTTTAAAGAATCCATTTTAGTCCATTCTGTTGCAAGAATTCTTTTCAATGACAAAATCAATAACATTCAGGGCTCTTGGGTAAAAATGGGCCTTCCAGGATTAAAGTTTCTTTTAACTGCAGGAATTAATGACATTGGAGGAGTGCTCATGAATGAATCAATAACAAGATCTGCTGGTGCCGCTTTTGGTCAAGAATTATTTTTAGAGGATGTTCTTAAAATTACTGATGAGCTAGACCTTAATTTAATCCAGCGCAACACTTTATATCATTCCATGCCTAATAGAATTAAAGATTTGATAGAACTTCAATCAATTCCTTTGCTTCCAATAAATAATGATTATCATAAACCTAAAAAAATAATTAATTCACTATGAAGACAAAACTATTACATCTGTCAGTGATAACGCTAGGATACGTTGCTTGTATATACTCAATGCAACTTACTTGGGAACTTTCATCCAATTTTTCATTACCTCTTAAAGTATTTATATGTCATGTTGAAGCTACGGTCTTTATTTATTTTTTGAGCGTCATATTTAATAACTCAAGTTGGTATGATGCTTTTTGGTCAGTTATTCCTGTTGTACTTGCTGTAATATGCTGGTCTGATCTTGCGGCTGCTGGAAATACTCAGAGAGCATTGTTAATGCACGCCTGTTTACTTTTTTGGGCTATTCGTCTTACTTATAATTGGATGAGATCATGGGATGGATTTTCACATGAAGATTGGCGTTATGTAATGATGAAAGCAAAAACTAAAAATAAATTTGAATATTTTATTGTTGATTTTGGGTCTATCCATCTCATACCAACAATATGCGTCTATTTAGCACTGCTTCCAATGATATTTGCACTTGCTTATCCAGGCAATGGCTTAAATATGCTTGATATTGTTGCTGCCTTACTATCTGTAATTGCAGTAATAATACAAATTATTTCTGATCAACAAATGTATAACTTCAGAAATAACATGACCGAGTCAAAAACTATGCAGACTGGCTTATGGTTTTATTCAAGACACCCTAATTATTTCGGTGAAATACTTTTTTGGTTTAGTTTGTTTGTGTTTGCGATAGCTTCAAGTATGTCGTTTGCATGGCTTTTGATCGGCTGTATTGTGATGTATGCTCTTATAGCAATTGCATCTGTGTCAATGATGGATAAAAGATCATTAAATAGACGAGCAGATTTTAAAGATTATATGGAATCTACTCCTGCGATCTTTATTAACTTTTTTAAAAAAAGCTAACCCATGAAAAAACTATTTTTATATTCAATCTTTTTGATGACCTGTGAAACAATATCTGCAGAAGATTTGAGAAATCAATTAGCTCTTGATATTCCTGGGGTTATGACAAAAGTGACTGATTGGAGACATCATTTTCATGAATTCCCTGAACTTTCAAATAGAGAATATAAAACTCAGGAATCTATTGCTGAGGCATTAATTGAAATGGGATTAGAGCCAAATCTTAACTATGGAATTACTGGAGTCACTGCTTTTATAAGAGGTCAAAATGCTGGACCATTAATTGCACTAAGAGCTGATATAGATGGATTGCCTGTTACAGAAAAACTTAATTTACCATTTTCGTCAAAAGTTAAAACAACCTATCAAGGCAATGAAGTCGGTGTAATGCATGCTTGTGGTCATGATGCTCACATTGCAGTTTTACTTGGTGTTGCTAGTTTTCTATCTCAAAATACTGACAAATTAAATGGCGATATTTTATTAATTTTTCAACCAGCAGAAGAGGGTGCGCCAGAGGGAGAGGAAGGTGGCGCAGAATTGATGTTAAAGCAAGGCCTTTTTGATGCTGAAAAACCCGATGCTATTTTTGGAATGCATGTAGCTAATTTTAAAAATGGTCAAATTTGGACCAAACCTGGTCCAATTATGGCTTCAGCAGAAGCATTTAGAATTACAGTCCAAGGCAGACAAACACACGGTTCGCGCCCATGGAGTGGAGTTGATCCAATTATTGCTGCGTCTGATATTGCTACAACATTGCAAACAATTGTGAGCAGAAGATTAAATCTTTTGGATAGCCAGGCTGTGGTAACTGTAGGAATTATGAAAGCCGGGACAAGAAATAACATCATACCCTCGACTGCAATGTTGGAGGGAACTATTAGAACATTCAAAGACTCTTATGCAGATCAAATCAGAGATGAAATCAAGCTTATAGCTGAGAAAGTAGCAGAGGCTCATCATGCTTCTGCTGAGGTTGAGTTTAAGGTTTATGGGGGATATCCAGTTACAGTCAATGATGAAGATCTTGTAAGAAATTTCTCACCATCTTTGATGGAAGCTGCAAATGGAGATTTTTTTGAGGCAAGAGTTCCAAGAACAGGAGCAGAAGATTTCTCTTTTTATGCACAACAAGTGCCTGGATTATTTTTTTTCTTAGGCGTTAATGCTCCCGGTGTTGAAGATAGTCCTACTAATCACTCTCCATTTTTTTATGTTGATGATTCTGCCCTAACTAACGGCGTGAAAGCATTTGTAAATTTAGTGGAAGACTTTTCTGTTAAGTTTAATTCTAATTAAATACCTGAATTACTAACGTCATAATTATGACAAACATGAAGATAAGAATTATTGGGAATTTACCCAACCACATAGATATTTTCTTCGGTAAAATTATTAATAGCGCTATTGCAACAGATATTATTCCTAGACTATATATAAAGCTTTTAAGATCAAAAAAAAGATCTTCTAGCATTTAAACAAATTACTCCTCTGGAAGAAGAGAATTTAAACGATCTAGTGAATCAAGATACTCATTAATAATTCTATAGACAACGTCTTTAACAGATTCTATTTGCTTAACCTGGCCGATGACTTGACCAGCTGCATTAAACGAAACTTCTTGAGTATTTCCTGATCCTGCATACATTGATGTTCTTCGCATTGCATCAAAGGTGATCATGCCTTGAAGTGGCATTGGTAAAGGATCAGGATTGTCAGGATTTTCCCATGCCTCAGTCCATTTATTTTTTAACATTCTTGCAGGCTTTCCTGTCCACGCTTTGCTTCGAATAGTATCTTCACTTGATGCATTTAAATACGAATCTTTTTGAGCTGGCTGCGCTGCAGCTTCCTCTACTGCAAGCCATAAAGAACCACACCATACCCCTTGAGCACCCATAGACATTGCTGCTGCCATTTGTCTTCCATTACCAACTCCTCCTGCAGCTAGAACAGGTAATTCACCGACCGCATCAATAATTTGAGGCCATAAGACAATACTGCCTATCTCTCCTGTATGACCACCACCTTCACCACCTTGAGCAATAATGAAGTCCAGTCCTGCGTCTTTATGAGCAACTGCTTGTTTAATTTTTCCACACAATGCACCAATAAGAACACCCTTGTCTTGAATTTTTTTTATCATGTCTTGGGGTGGAGTTCCTAAAGCATTTGCAATTAATTTGACGTTAGGATGTTTCAAAGCTTCATCAATTTGAGGTTCGGCAGTTGCTTCAGTCCATCCAAGTAAGCCGCCTTTTGGACCATTAGTTTCTGGGGCTTCAGGCACACCATTTTCTGATAATAATTTGTCTACAAATTCTCGATGAGCATCAGGCACCATTTTTTGCAAAGACTCCAATAATTGTTCCGGGTCTTTTTCATCCATACCCTCGTATTTTTGGGGTATAACTGTGTCTACACCATATGGATAATCGCCTATTTTTTCATCGATCCAATCAAGCTCTTCCTTTAATTGCTCAGGAGAGTAACCAACAGCTCCTAAGACTCCAATCCCTCCAGCTTTACTCACTGCAACAACAACATCCCTGCAATGCGTAAACGCGAAAATTGGATATTCGATACCTAGTTTTTTACATATATCAGTTTTCATTTCGATCCATAGTATTATTAATATTAGATTATAGACATTTATAAAAAGTTTGTGACCATTAAAGAGTTAAATTTCTTATTAGATTTTTTTTAAAATATACTACTACTTACAGCGAATTAGTTACAATTTACTATTAAACTTATAGATATTATGAAATGGGATTATGAATTTGATGTTGTTGTAGTTGGCTCTGGAAATGGAGCCCTAACTTCAGCCATTTGCAGTCATGATGGTGGCGCAAAAACACTTGTGATTGAAAAAAGCAATCAATACGGAGGCACATCTGCAACTTCTGGAGGCGGAGTTTGGATTCCAAATAATAGATATGCCAAAGCAGAGAATGTTGATGATTCAGATCAAGATGCACGAGACTATATCAATAGCGTCTCTCCTGAGGGCATGATTAAAGATGAGCTTATTGAAACTTATATTTCAGAAGGACCAAAAATGATTGATTATCTTCATGAAAATTCTCAAGTAAAATATAGAAACTTATCTCATTATCCAGATTACTTTCCTGACAATCCTGGAGGAAAGGAGGGCAACAGATCAATGGAGCCTGAACCCATCAATGGAACAATATTAGGAACTGATTTAGGTAAGCTAAGGGAGCAGCATCCACAAACAGCTTTTACCATGGGACCAATTAATATGAATTTTACTCAGGTAGAGGGTCAATTACTTTTAGGAGCTTTGCCTGGTTGGAAAACACTTTTTGCCAAGCTATTTACGAAATATATCCTTGATTTACCCATGAGACTGAAATGGGGTTGGAAAGATAGAAGGCTGACAATGGGCAATGCAGGAATAGCAAGATTAGTATTATCTTTAAGAGATAGAAATGTAGATATCTGGACTGAGACTTCAATGACAGATTTAATAGATGAAAATGGTTCAGTGATTGGCATCAAAGCTTCAAGAAATAATTCCGAAATTAATATCAAAGCCACAAAGGGGGTAATTTTAGCTTCTGGTGGATTTGAAAAAGATCAAGAGCTCAGGGATAAGTATTTACCTCAACCTTCTAAAACTGAATGGAGTGCTGCAAATACATACAACACTGGCGATGCATTGAAAGCTGCTTTAAGACTTGGAGCAGATACTCATCAAATGGATACAGGATGGTGGTCAACGGTCATGAAGGTCCCTGGTCAAGATAAAGGTTGGTTATCAATGGTTGATAAATCAATGCCGGGTAATTTTACAGTCAATAAGAATGGCGAAAGATTTTCAAATGAATCTCAAAATTATGTAAGTTTTGTAAATGACATGTTTGAAAAATATGCTGAAGGAAATCCATGTGCGCCATGCTACATGATTTTTGATAGCACCTTTAGAAAGAATCGTCCATGCGGTCCTCTTCTTCAGAGCTCTATGCAACCTGACTCTGCTGTCCCAAAAGAATGGTGGACCCCATCATTTCTTTCTAAAGGTGAAACTTTAGAAGAGCTGGCTGAAGTTGCTGGAATTGACATAGAGGGTCTTTTATCAACGCAAGCTAAAGTAAATGAATATGCCAAATCTGGAAAAGATCTAGATCTTCAAAGAGGCGACACAGCATATGATAGATATTACGGTGATCCATCTGTCACACCAAATCCATGTCTAGCACCATTAGAAAAGGGTCCTTTTTATTGTATGGTTCTATATCCAGGAGAGATGGGTACTGCTGGAGGCTTAGTTATTGACACTCACGCCAGAGTCCTCAACAAAGAAGGAAAGGTTATACCTGGACTTTATGCCTGTGGCAATTGCTCTACAGCCTTGCTGCCAACTTATCCTGGTCCAGGATCAACTCTTGGCCCTGCTATGACATTTGGATATTTAGCTGCAAAAGATATAACTGGTTCAAATTTTTAATAGATGGACTTCTCTAATAAAACTGCACTAATAACTGGGGCAGGTCAGGGGGTTGGAGAGGGAATTGCAATGGCTCTAGCCTCATATGGTGCTAATGTTAGTTTGATTGGCAGAACTTTATCTAAAGTTCAACGTGTTGCAGATGAGATAAATGACAACGGAGGATCAGCTACAGCAATTCAATGTGATGTAAAAGATAAAACTTCAATCAATAATTCAATATCATCAACAGTTTCACATTTTAAATCTTTAAATATATTGATTAATAATGCTCAAGAGGTACCACTAGGAAATTTACTAAATGTTTCTGATGAATCATTTATTGATGGATGGAATTCTGGCCCTCTTGCTACCCTAAGATTTATGAAAGAATGCTATCCACACCTTAAAGGAGATGGAAAGATTATAAATCTAGCTAGCTCTTCAGCACTGAGACCCGATTCAGCTTCTTATGGAGCATATGCAGCTGTTAAGGAGGCCATTCGATCATTATCAAGAGCTGCAGCAGTAGAGTGGGGATCAGATAATATTTTAGTTAACTGCATTATGCCACTTGCAAAATCTTCTGGAATGGAATGGTGGATGAATGAAAATCCTGATGAGGCTAATGAATTTTTGAAAACCATCCCAATTGGTAAAGTCGGTGATTGTAAAGATGATATTGGTGAAGCAGTTTGTCACTTATTGTCTGACGGAATGAATTACATAACAGGATCAACTATTATGATTGATGGTGGTCAAGCATACCTGAGATAATACCAAGATGGATAAATTACAAAAATTAATTGATATTGAAGAAATTAAAAATCTTAAACATAGATATTTTAGAGCTATTGATATGGCAGATTTTGATTTGTTGGATCATGTTTTCGCAGATAATATTTCAATTGATTATCGGGGTGGAACATATAGATGGGAGTCAAAAGGAAAAGACACAATTAAAGAAAGCCTTAAACAAGCTTTTCATAATCAAGCTGCATCAATGCACACCGCTCATCATCCAGAGATAAAAATTCTTTCTGAGACAGAAGCGACAGGAAAATGGTATTTGCAGGATATTTTCTATAATTTTGATATGGACAGCGTTACACAAGGAACTGCATTGTATGAGGATAAATATATTAAGTTAGAAAATAATTGGTTAATACTTCATTCCGAATATGATCGAATATGGGAATGCGTATCACCAATAAATCCTGAGGATAAATTTACAACAATCATGTTAAAAGAAAAAGGAATTCAAAAATAGGAATTAAAAATGAAAGAAAAAGTTCAATCTGCTCTTGATAATTATGTGCTTGCATATACAAATAATGACAAATCTTTATTTAGAAGTTTGTGGGATGATCAGGCAATATTTGAAGACCCAGTAGGGGCTGATCCCTGTATTGGAATAGAAGCTATTTGTAAATTTTGGGATTTTGGTCATGCTAGCGGTATGGAAATAACACCTAAAAATGTTGAAACTGTTGTTTGCTCTAATGAGGGTATCTTAAAAGCAACTATGGAAGTTAGGAATACCAATGAAAATACCGGAATGGATATTTCAATTGTTGATCATTTTGTTATCAACAAAGAGGGCAAGATTACAAGTGGAAGAGCATTCTGGGATGAGTCATCAATCTCTAACCCTTCCGATTTAAATTCATTTGACATTAATGTTGATGAATTTAAAGACAGAGGGTAGATATTTCATCGCTGATGAAACTTAGCGTTAATTTAAATAAGATTGCACTTCTCAGAAACTCTCGTGGCAATAACGTTCCATCGTTACAAGAATATGCTAATTTGGCTATTAGGCTTGGAGTAGATGGTTTAACTCTCCACCCAAGACCTGACCATCGTCATGCCACTTCTGATGATGCATTAGAGGTTTCAAAAATTTGTAAAGATAATAATCTTGAGTTCAATTTAGAGGGCAATCCTTTTTCTTTGCCAGAGAAAGATTTTCTTGGTTTCAAACAATTATGCAATTTAGCTCAACCACATCAAATAACTCTAGTGCCTGATAGTCTTGACCAAGTGACCTCTGATCATGGATGGCAACCTGGCTACTTAGATAATAAATTAAGTGAATTTGTAAAAGAAAATAAATCTTCTAATTCGAGAATGAGTTTATTTATAGATGCTAATCCTAAGTCAGTTGAGTACGCTGCTAATATAGGTTTTGATAGAGTTGAAATTTATACAGGGCCATTTGCTTATTATTTAGAGTCAAATAACATGGATAAACTCAATCAAGTGAAAAAAAATATAACTGATTGTATTGCAACCGCAAATGATCATGATATGGGAGTTAATGCTGGCCATGATCTAAATCTAGTTAATCTCCCTCAATTAAAAGAATGCGGTATTATTGATGAAGTTTCTATTGGCCATGCAATTATGACGGATGCGTTGAAATTTGGCTTTAGCGATACCATAATGAAATATATCAAATTGATAAGGAATCACTAATGTCTATAGAAGAAAAAATTAAAGAGCAAATAAAAGAGAATAAAATTTTACTATATATGAAAGGATCGCCATATGAACCAAAATGCGGATTCTCAGCAAAAACCGTTCAAGCATTGATTGATTGTGGAGCAGAATTTTCCTATGTTGACATTTTAGATAATCAAGATATCAGACAAACGTTGCCATCTATATCTGATTGGCCAACATTCCCTCAACTTTTTGTAAAAGGGGAATTAATTGGTGGTTGCGATATAGTTACTGAAATGCATGAAGAAGGAGAGCTACAAGCAATTATTAAAGAGGCAGCTTCCTAAAACTTACCCGAAGTCCTTTAGCATCGCCTTTAACTCAAGGCTATGTTGTTCCTCTTCTCCAATCATACTTCTTGCATATTCTTCTAGATATACAGATGCGTCTTCAACAGTTGATAAGAGTTTTTTATATAAACTCAACGCATGAAGTTCATGTTCCATGCCTTCTTCTAAAATATCCTTTATTGAATGTCTATGTGTTTCAACAATTTTGGCAACTTTAAGACTTGGGTGTCCATCTAGACCGACCAATAGCTCACCAGCTTGTTGGGCATGAACCATTGATTCTGTTGCTTGTTCTTTAAGAAATGTAACGATAGGGATCCTATAAGGCCCGCTTACCATCAATGAAGAGTGCGTATAGCGAACTACACCGGCTAATTCGTACTCCATGATTTCATTTAAAATATCGCATACTTCTTTAGTTTTTAATTCTTTCATAATTTTTATTTGTATTTAAAAACATAAAATATATTATTTTTTGCATAATATGTAAAGTATTGATTTAAGGTATTTTTTTAATGATAATCATTCTTACTCTAGTATTAATTCTCATTTATGAAATCATAGAAACATGCAAATAATTAGAGGCGATGATTATCAATCATGGGTTTATGCACATGATGATGATTTAATAGTTGTTGATCCGTGGCTAACAAATAAACAGGTTTTTCCGGGATTGAACTGGTTATTACATCGCAGCGCTTTGCAGGAGTCATACTTAGTAAAAAATAATTTAATAAATAAAGTGACTCATATAATTATTACTGCTCATTTTTCTGATCACTTAGACTTAGATTCTTTAAATCAATTTGATAAAGACATTCACATATTCACCACTCATGAAGCGTCAAAAGTTTTAATTAAAAATGGATTTAATAATGTAACTATAGTTAAAATTAACCAATCTTATGAGTTAGGATCATTAAGATTACGAATCTATCAAGCGGGGAAACCTTATCATTCGACCACATTTGCTTATTCATTAGAGGATGAAAATGCCAAGGTATTTCATGAATCTCATATGTTCAATAAAAACTTAGTAATTGAAGATATCGACGCTTGCATTATGACAATTGATAAGGTTAAGGTTTTTGGAATCGTTCAAGTTTCTATGGATATAGAACAAGCAAAATCTGCACAATTAGCATTAAATGCAAAATACTTTATACCAACAGGAATTGCTCCAAGCAGAACAAAAGGTCTTATAAGCTATATTCTAAGTATTAAGGAGTTTGATTCAGGGAATGATTTATTGCCTGCAGTATGCAGACAGGTTGGCGATACTCTTAGTATTTAATTTTTAATGAAACTATCATAATCATTAATAATTTTACAGAAGACTTGAGCTGTGACTTCGGCATCATATGCAGCACTATGAGCTTCATCATTGTCGTAAGATATATCCAATTCTTTGCATACCCTTGCAAGAACAGTTTGCTTGGTAGCTAACACACCTAAACTTACAGTATCTATTAATGAAAAGGGATGGAAGGGAGATTTCTTAATATTATTCCTACGACATGCCTCAAGAAGAAAACTATGATCAAAAAAGGCATTATGACCTACTAAAATTGCTCTTGAGCATTCATATTTTGATTTTTGTTTATTTATTATTTTAAAGGATTCTTTGAGAGCATGCTCCTCCTCCACAGCTAATCTTAATGGATGATTTAAATCTAATCGAAGAAATTCTAATGCTTCCTTATCTACCTCAAGTCCCTCAAAAGGTTTAATGTGATATCTATACGAATCGCCTAATATTAATTTAGAATCGTCTTCATCAATTAATTGAATTGCTATTTCTAAAATTGCATTTCTTGTAAAATTAAAACCGCCAGTTTCAAGATCAACAATAACAGGAAGAAATTTTCTAAATCTATCTTTTAACATTTAAGCCCCTTATTATGCTCATATAATATAAACGATAATCTCATATAAATATGATTTTTAGAGACATAACTGACACAAAGTTTAAAGGTATTGAAATATCTTCTTATCATGAGTTTGATCACGAGAAAGTTTATTATTACGAAGATGATAATACTGGCATTAAGTCTCTTGTAGCTATTCACGATTCCTCAAAAGGCCCAGCAATTGGTGGGTGTAGATTCAAGGAATATGATTCATTTGAGCAAGGTTTAAATGATGTATTGCGTTTGTCTCGAGGTATGACTCATAAAAACAATGTTGCTCAAATTCCATTTGGTGGTGGCAAAGCTATTATTTTTCAAGAATCTCATAAATCAGATCGTCTATTAAGATCTTATGCTAATTTCTTAAACCTCTTAGAGGGTCAATACATATCTGCCGAAGACATAGGTATTTCACTGGAGGATATAAGATTCATTAAAAAATATACTGAATTTGTTTTTGATAATATTGATCCTGGACCATATACAGCAAAAGGTATTTATTATGTAATAAAGGAAGCAATTGATTTTTGTTTTTCACAGCCATTAATTGACAAAAAAATTTCTATTCAAGGAGCTGGAAGTGTAGGGATGCATCTTGCAGAGCATCTAGCCAATGATGGAGCTAATGTTTTTATTTCGGATATTGATAAATCTAAACTTGAAAACATCGATAACCCTAACATTAATCCTATTGATGATGCATTTTCACTTGAATGTGATGTATTTTCTCCTTGCGCATTAGGAGCTATATTCAATGAGTCATCTATTAAAAGTTTAAATTGTAAAATTATCGCTGGCGGTGCAAACAATCAACTCCAAGATTTGTCTATAGCTAATGCCCTTCATAACAGGGACATAATATACATACCTGATATTTTAATAAACTCGGGGGGAGCTATAGGTTTGACTAAAGACTTAATGAAAAGGAATGAAGTTGAGACTGAATCAGATTTAATGAATATTGCTTACAGGGTTAGAGAAGCCTTGACTGAATCTCAAGAAAAATCAATTAATCTTCAAGATACAATTAGAGAACTAATTATATAAATTATTCAGCAACCCCTAACTTTCTTTGTAATTTAGTATTCGAGGTTGTGTATCCAAATGGCACCCTTTCTCCTGGAAAAATCCTTTGATAGGCCTTTTGGACTGCTAAGGTAGTTTCATGAAATCCACATAAAATTAAATCTAGTTTGCCTGGATAATCATTGATATCTCCAACGGCAAAAATTCCATCTCTGTTTGTTTCAAAGTTTTCAGTATTAACAGATATTTTTTTTGATTCGAGTTCTAACTCCCACTCAAGGATAGGACCTAATTTTTTATTTAATCCAAATAGAAACAATAATTCATCTGCTTCATGAGTTACAGATTCTTTGGTGTCAAAGTTTTTTAAAATAACTCCATTTACCTTATCATCACCTTTTATTTCTTCAATTTGATAAGGCGTTAGAAGATTAACCTCACCAGATTTCACAAGTTCTCTCATTTGAGCCTCAGTATGTTGAGCTCCTCTAAACTGATCTCTTCTATGTATTAGATTTACAGACTTAGCTGTTTTAGCTAATTCAACTGTCCAATCTAATGCTGAATCGCCACCACCAAAAATAAATAAGTTTTTATCTTTATATTGATCTATAGATTTAACAGCATAGCTCACACCGTTGCCTAGAAATTTGTCAGGATCCTCTATATTGGGAGGTCTTCTTGGCTCAAATGAACCAGCCCCAGCTGCAATGAATATATTTTTTGTAGTGCATTCAACTCCTTCATTAGTTCTCACCAACCAAGTCGATATATCATTTAATGAAGACACTGACTCAATCGATTCAACCCTTTGAGAAAGATGAAGATCATATTCAAAAGGTTTAATTTGCTCTATCAAAGCATCTACATGCTCTTGCGCTGTTTGGGCTGGAACTCCTGGTATATCGTATATAGGCTTTTCTGGATAGAGTTCGGAGCATTGCCCACCAACTTTGTCTAAATTATCAATCAGGGTACATTTTAGTCCTAAAAGACCAGCCTCAAAAACAGTAAATAATCCTACTGGACCTGCACCAATTACTAAAATATCTGTTTCAATTTTCATTTAATTTTCTGCCCTGGTTGTGCTCCTGAATCAGGAGATAATACAAATATGCCGCCTTCAGAATCGCTGGCTGCAAGAATCATGCCTTCAGAAATACCAAATTTCATTTTTCTTGGAGCTAGGTTGTATACCATTACCACTAATTTATCTATCAAATCAGAAGGCTCATATACAGATTTTATACCAGCAAAGACATTTTTTGTTCCTAAATCTCCAAGATCAAGCTTTATTGCTAGTAGTTTATCTGCGCCTTCAACATGAGAAGCCTCCTCAATCCTAGCAACTCTTAAATCAACCTTCATAAAGTCATCAATCTGAATAATATTATTTTCTTCTTCTTTCATTATTTTTTCCTGTTTATAGAAATCCTTTATATTAATCGGCTCGACTCTGGAGATAATTGGTTTAAAGTCATCAATCTCCCAATCAATCATTTTATCCTCAAGATTATTAATGCCAAAGCTATTAATTTTTAACATCTTAAGCATTTGACAACATAAATTTGGCATTATCGGAGCGAGCAATATACAAAGATTTTTAAATACGTTTAATGCAGTTGATGCTATAACTATCGCGTCTTTTTGATCTATTTTCCAAGGCGTATTTTCATTAATAAACTTGTTTGTATTATCAGCTATCTGCATGATGAGTTTTACTGCTTTGGAAAACTCTTTATTTTCGTAATGATCAAGAATTTTATCCATATCTTTCATACAGGCTGATAGATATTCTTCATTAACTGATTTGGATAGACGATTGTTATTTTTTGAAATGAATGGAGCAGAGCGACTAAAAATATTTGAAAATTTTCCAACTAAATCAGAGTTTATTTTTTGAGCTAGATCCTCTAAATTTAAATCAAGATCTTCAATTTTTGAATTAAGTTTACTAGCGAAATAATATCTTAATAATTCTGGGTCGCATACTTCAGCAAATTGATCTGCTGTGATAAATGTCCCCTTTGATTTAGACATCTTCTCTCCATTAACACTTACAAAGCCATGAACATGAATACTATTAGGAAGTTTATAATTTGAATTATCTAAAAGAGCTGGCCAAAATAAACCATGAAAATAGGTAATATCCTTACCTATAAAATGATGAATCTCATATTCTGAATTTTTGCCCCATAACTTATCAATACTTAAATTATTTTTTTTTGCCCAATTTTTTGCTGATGCTATATATCCGATTGGAGCATCAACCCATACATAAAAATATTTATCAGATTCATCTGGAATTTTAAAACCAAAGTACGGAGCATCACGAGAAATATCCCAACTCCTTAAATCGCCTTCAAGCCATTCTGAGAGCTTGCCAACAACTGAATTCTGAATAGAAGCAGTTTTTAAAAACTTTTTAAGATTAGATTTAGATTTTTTAAGATCAAAGAAAATATGTTCTGAAATTTTTGTACGTGGCGTGCTGCCAGTTAGCGACGATTTTGGATTAATTAGTTCTGTAGCAGAATACGTAGCTCCACATGAATCACAACCATCTCCATATTGATCCTTGGCACCACATTTTGGACATTCACCAATGACATATCTATCTGCAAGAAACATCTTCTTTTCATCATCAAAGCATTGTTCGATATCTTCCTTGTAAATTAATCCCGCATCTTTTGCAGCAAGATAAATTTCCGAGACTAAGCCTTCGTTCTCACTTGAATGAGTAGAGTGATAATTTGTATATTTAATTCCAAATTTTTCTAAAGAATTCATATGATCCTTTTTCATTTGATCTATGAAATCAATTGGTCTTATTTGCATTTCGTCTGCTTTCATCATGATAGGGGCACCATGTGCATCATCAGCACAAAAGCTTAGAACTTCATGATTGGAGTTGCGCATAAATCTAGTCCAAATATCGGTTTGGATATGCTCTAAAATATGCCCGATATGAATTTCACCATTTGCATAGGGCAATGCATTTGTAACGATAATTTTTCTTTTTTTATTAATTTTTAGGACCTAATTTATCTTTTAATCGAGTATTATAAGTCAAAACATTATATCAATGGGTATCAAGCAAATAATTGCTATTGCATCAGCAAAAGGTGGTGTAGGCAAGTCTACTATATGTGCAAATCTTGCTTTGCAATTTTCCAGAGACTATAAAGTTGGAATATTAGATGCAGACATCTATGGTCCAAATCAGCAAATTATATTCAATGTTGCAAATCAAAAACCAATAGTTAAAACCATTGGTGAAAAAAAGATATTTTTACCAATTGAAGTTGATAATATTTTGTTGAACAGCATGGGATTAGTTATTGATTCAGCTAAAGCTGCCATGTGGCGGGGGCCAATGTTAAGTAAAGCAATTAAACAACTAAAGAATTCGACTCAATGGGGAAATCTCGACTACTTGTTTGTTGATATGCCCCCTGGTACCGGAGATGCATATTTAACTGTTGCTTCTGACATAGAACTTGATTACGCAATACTGATAACCACAATGAGCAAGCTTGCAGTTCACGATACTAAAAAGTCAAAAACTATGTTTGATAGACTAAAAATTCCTGTGTTAGGAATCATAGATAATATGTCATATTCAATTTGTCCAAACACTCATGAGCACATAAATGATTTTATGTTGGTCAATCTGGAGCAAGAAATTGGCTGCGATCTCTTAGGTTCTATTCCTAGGCATAAAGATTTAACAGATTTTAATTCAAGTAAAAAAAATAATTTGCTTGAACCAATTTATAATAAATTGAAGAAATTATCATGAACTTTCAAAGATTTTTATATTTTTCAGTCGCGTTGGTTTTTTTTAGTTTGAATATTTCAGCAACTCAAGATCCATTCGAGGATTTAAATCGGAAGATTTGGGCTTTTAATGAATCTTTGGATGATAACTTTGCCAAACCAACAGCAGAAATTTATACAAACATAACACCTGATTTTATTGAAATCGGAATAACAAATTTCTTTAGAAACATTAATGAGCTTGATAATACTGCAAATCAGTTACTGCAAGGCAAACCAATGTATGCAATGAACGATTTTGCACGTTTCGTTATTAATACTTCGGTTGGAGTATTGGGTTTTATTGATGTGGCATCAAAAATGGGCTTAGAGAGACACGATGAGGATTTTGGCCAAACATTGGGATCTTGGGGAGTTAGTAAAGGACCGTTTTTAATGATACCCCTTTATGGACCATCTACACCTAGAAGCCTTGCAGGGAGAAGTGTTAGCTCTGTCTTATCAGGTACTTTTGCCATTGAAGAAACAGATGTCAGAATAGGGGTCACGGCCCTTGATGCATTAGAAACTAGGGCTAGGTATTTAGAAGTGGAAACACTGATTGTAGGTGATCGATACTCGTTTATAAGAGACTCTTACATGCAATATTTAGATTTTGAGTCTAGCGATGGAGAGGATCAATCAGATGATTTTGTTGATGATATGGATGATTTTTTATTAGATTGAACTCAAACCATAGAAATTAATTCATCTTTTGTAATCTCTAAATTTTTTTCTTGGATAGTTTTAAGAATCAGTGTTCTAAATGATTTAGCATTCTTTAATCCTCTATTTAAACCAAAAATGTGCTTTAGTGTCCTTGAATATGGCTGACCTTTATTAGCTTGAGCTAAGCAGTAATCTAGATATTGACTAAGGATCATTTTTCTATCCTTTCCCATGTCAGAATCATTGAATATCCTAGAATCAACATTGCTTACAATCATTGGATTGTCATATGGGCTTCTACCAAGCATAACTCCGTCAACTTTTTTTAAATGCTGAATCGACTCATCGACATCTTTAATTCCTCCATTTATTACAATTTCAAGTTCAGGAAATTCATTAACAAGCTGATAAACATTTTCATATTTTAAAGGAGGAATCTGCCTATTTTGTCTTGGTGTTAAGCCCTTTAAGATTGCAACTCTTGCATGAACTATTAGTGTTTTAAGTTTTGGATTTATAATTTTTGAAACAAAATTATTTAAAAAATCAATATCGTCTTTCTCATTCACTCCGATTCTGCATTTTACTGATATTGGAATTGATACAACTTCTTGCATTGCTTTTATACAATCATTTACAAGTTCTGGATCTTCCATAAGGCACGCTCCAAAGGAACCTTTTTGCACTCTCTCAGATGGGCAACCAACATTTAAATTTATTTCATCATAACCAAGATTTGAGCAGATTTTTGCACATTCAGCTAAATCACATGGATCAGAGCCGCCTAATTGCACTGCAACTGGATGTTCAATTTCACTATTAAAGTTCAATTGGTCAAAACATTTACCATGAATAATAGCTCCAGTTGTAACCATTTCTGTATAAAGAAAGGATCTTTTTGTAATTAATCTAAATAAATATCGATCATGTATGTCGGTGCATTGCATCATTGGAGCAATGCAAAACCTATGATTTGATGACATTAACTTATAAGAAAGTAATAACTGCTATAAACCCAACAATACTAAGCACAATGGTGTAAGGCAAAGCCATTATTACCATTCTCATATAAGAGAGATTGATAAGTGGTGCCAATGAAGACGTCAGTAGAAACAAAAATGCAGCTTGCCCATTAGGTGTTGCAATACTAGGAATATTTGTTCCAGTATTAATTGCAATTGCTAATTTATCAAATTGAGCTCGAGAGATAATATTCATATCTAATGCATCTTTAATTTCATTTATGTAAATCGTAGCAACAAATACGTTATCGCTGATAGCTGAAAGTACTCCATTTGCTACAAAGAAAATTGGCGCTTGACTACTAGTTTCTTGCGCTAAGACATAAGAAATTATTGGCGTGAATAATTCTTGATCAGCTATAACACTAACAACTCCAAAAAATACAACTAATAATGCTGTAAAAGGGAGCGCTTCTTTAAAAGCATCACCTAGATCATGCTCGTGTGTAATTCCTTTAAATGAAGTTAATAGTATTATCACCCCTAAACCAATAATTCCAACCGCAGCTAAGTGAAGAGCAAGCGCTATGATTAAAAATATACCAACCAACATTTCTACATATAATTCCATGTTGGATAACTCGGTTCTTTGAGAAATTTCATAATCGTTATAATCATGAAATATATTTTTAATCTTTTCTGGTAGTTGGTTTCCAAAACCACATAAATGTAGCTTTTCAATTCCATAACAAGTGATCATTCCTGCTATAAATACAGGAACTGTTATTGGAGACATCTTGACCATAAATTCAATGAATTCCCAGCCAGCAACGTTTGCAATCAATAAATTTTGTGGCTCGCCAACAATAGTACATACTCCTCCCAAAGCAGTTCCAACAACACCATGCATAATCAGGTCTCTCAAAAAAGCTTTAAAATTTTCTAAATCTTCTATTCCAGTTGATGACAACAAAGAGTTGTCGTAATAATCGTGTTCACCAGATGAAAACTCTTTTCCTGCGCTAGCAAGGTGAAAGATTCTATAAAAACCTACAGCAACAGCAATTAAAACTGCTGTTACAGTTAAAGCATCTAGAAAAGCTGATAAAAAAGCTGATACAAAACAAAACATCAAAGAAAGCTTTATCTTTGATTGAATTGTAAGAAGTAATTTTGTAAAAATCGTCAGCATCAAATTTTTCATAAAGTAGATGCCAGCTACCATAAAAACTAATAATAAAATTACTTCAAGATTATGTTCAATTTCATATAACAATGTGTAAGGAGTAGTTAGTCCTAAAAAAAGTGCTTGAATTGTAATTAACCCGCCCGGTTGAAGTGGGTAACACTTAAGCGCTAGAGCAAGCGTGAAAATGAATTCTAATAGAATCATCCAGCCCACTATGAACGTTGCTTTTATTCCTAAAGAACTCAATACAAATAAAGTAATAGGATTAATTATTAAAAAAGCTATGATGGTATTCTTATACCAATCAGGCGAGTCACCTAGGAACATTTTGTATAAATTATTAACCATCTTTAAAATCCTTAATATATGGAATTAATTAGAACACTTCATAAACAAATAAATGAAGATGCTAATCTTATTATATTTTGTGAAAACAAAATTTTATATGATCAGAAAGAAAATTCTTTTATTTTTAAATTAAATGATTTAAATTCAAAATTAGTAAATGGTCCTTATCTAGCGATAGCAGAATCAAAAGGGCATTATTTTTATTCATTAGATATTAGCTCAAGTGAAGAAATTTTGGGGATTTTTATGGACCCTGAAACAACTAACTTTATTGATTTGATCAACATAATAGCTTTCCTTGATTCTAAAAATTTTTTATTAGCTTCAAGAGCTTCAATATTAAATAATTGGAACTTAAATAATTCCTTTTGCAGTTATTGTGGAAAAATTAACAAATTTGATCTCAAGGAGGGAGCTTTTAGATGTGATTGTAAAAAATTATTGAACTATCCTATAATTTCGCCTTGCATCATAACGTTAATCCATAATGATGAAAGAATTTTGCTAGGCAGAAGCAAATTTTTTCCACCTAATATGTATAGTACCTTAGCAGGTTTTATTGAAGCTGGGGAAAACGCAGAGCAAGCACTAAAAAGAGAAGTAGCTGAGGAAGTTAATATCAAGGTTTCCTCTATTGAGTATCATTCCTCTCAATCATGGCCATTTCCATCTCAACTAATGCTGGGCTATAAATGTAAATATAAAAGCGGAGAAATCATTCTTAATGATAATGAATTAGAGGATGCTAAATGGTTCAATATTAGCGATTTACCTAATATCCCACCTAAGACTTCAATTTCTGGAAAACTTATTCACTCTTATATCGAGGATCATTTAAAGCTCTAGTTGGCTTAATAGATGTCTTAGGAGCTGGTGATGGTATAGAAGCTGAAAGTAATGACGTGGATGGATCTGGTGCTGAAGGAGCAGAAGATTTCTTATCTAATTTATTTCCATCAATCTCCTTAGTATTAATATTGTCTTTCTTAGGTTTTTCATGATCATTAATATTTTGCTGTGATTTCTTTGGAGGTATTACTATTGGTTTTGAAGGTTTTTTATTACTTCCTTGTTTTTGATTTAGATTTTTGCCTTTTGCTCGATTGGGATTAGATCTAGAATTTCTATTATTCTGATTATTTTGATTTCTATTTTTATTATTTTTGGATTGACCTTTTTTGAACTTTCTTGATTTTTGATTTTTATTAATCTTTTTCTTTTTAGGCTTATAACTGCCAAAGAAAATAGATAGGGTAAGAATAGACTTGATAAAAGCAAAAAATCCATTTTTAGTTTTTGGCATTCGAGGAGGGACAGATACTTTGACTAATGGCTTTAGAGGTCTTTTAGATGAATTAGAATCTCGCCAATCCATTGACGGTTCTGGACTATCTGGAGTCATGTCATATGAAAATGATTTTTTACCAGCGGCAGCTTTAACTCTCGCTACTTTGTAATAAGGTCTAGATTTATATGGATCAGCAATTATCAAGATATCTACTTGATAGGTATTTTCAATAGCAATGATATCTCTTCTTTTTTCATTTAATAAATAACTTGAAACATCTGCTGGAACGTAAACATGTATTTCACCAGTATTCTCTTTTGCAGCATCTTCACTGATTATTCTCAGTATTGATTGACCTAGAGAGCGTGTTCCTCGGACTTGAACATGTTGAATATCATAAGTTTCTTCTAAAGATGGTCTCAGCCTTTGTCTTGATAGCTCTAATAGACCAAATCTTGATATACCAGCAATCTGAATTCTTGCTCTATCGGCTTGAACAGCTGATCTGAATATATTTTCAACTTTTTGTTGATGTTTCTCATCTTGCATATCAATAAAATCAATAACTATCAAGCCACCTAAATCTCTTAGTCTTAATTGTCTTGCAACCTCCTTAGCCGCCTCCATATTTGTTGCAAAAGCTGTTGACTCTATATCTTTTCCCTTTGTCGAACGTGCTGAATTCACATCAATAGATACCATAGCCTCAGTAGGATCTATAACAATAGATCCACCAGATGGTAAAGATATTTCTCGTTGAAAAGCTAATTCAATTTGACTTTCTATTTGATATCTATTGAACAATGGTATTTCTTCATTGTAATAAATAACTTTTTCTGCATGATCCGGTATAACTGATTTTGCAAAATCTAAGGCTTCGGCATGCACTGACTTATCGTCGATAAGAATTTCTTGTATATCATCTCTAAAATAATCTCTGAATACTCTCAAAATTAACTTATCATCCTTGTAAATTAAGCTTGGGCTTGGTGCATCAGCAACAGAAGACTTAATTTGCTCCCACAAATTCATTAAATAGTCTAAATCCCATTTTAACTCTTCAGTAGATCTTCCAAGTCCCGCTGTTCTGACAATAACACTCATACCATCAGGGATTTGCAAAGCATTTAAAGCATTTTTAATCTCATCTCTTTCTTCGCCTGAGATTCTTCTAGAGACACCCCCAGATTTTTCAGAATTTGGGATCAAAACTATAAATCGTCCTGCAAGTGAAATTTGGTTTGATAGAGCTGCGCCTTTAGTGCCCCTTTCTTCTTTTAAAACTTGTATAAGAATCTCATCACCTTCTTTGAGAGTGCATTTTCTTTTTCCTTCAGAGTCTTTTTCAAAAAACTCATTTGATAATTCTTTTAATGGAAGGAATCCATGTCTTTCACTTCCAAAATTAACAAAAGCAGCATCTAGGCTTGTTTCAACTCTAGAAACACTAGCTTTAAATATGCTGCCTTTATATAGCGATTGATTGTTAAATTCATTGTCAAGGTCAAAGAGTTTTGCTCCGTCAACTAATGCAACACGCAGTTCATCTGAATATGAACAATTAATTAGAATTCTTTTCATTTTTTTTCTCCGATACAGAGAAAGCGAATAGCGCTAATGCTTATTGAGTTATCAGAGTCTTATCCCGTGGAGCTCTTTAAACTGGCTTCACCTATGTTTGTGAAGATTTTAAAACTTGTCTTATTCTTCAAGCACCCTTGTGCTTTGCTAACTTTCTCTAAGCTGCCTTACAGCTATTTAAATTAATATTTAATGATTCTTTTCAATAAATTTTCACTAGTAACTTTTTGTATATAAACTAGTACTTTTCGATATTCTACATCAATGAGTGATAAAAACCTAAAAATTGGCAATGATCATGTTGGAAGACGCATTGATAACTTTCTAATAAACTTTTTTAGGGATTTACCTAAATCAAAAATATACAGCATGCTAAGAAAAGGGGAGATTAGAGTAAATTCTGGTCGGATTAAACCTTTATATAAGTTAAAGATCAATGATGAAATAAGAATACCACCATATTTAATTGATTTTAAAAATAAAGAACCTAGTATAAAGATTCCACACTCTAGAATTCAAGAATTTATAAAATCAATTATTTATCAAAATGATGACTATATTTTAGTTAATAAAGATTCTGAACTAAGTGTTCATTCTGGAACAAAAAATCAATTTGGTCTCATAGATATTGCCAGAGCTAATTTTCCATTACTAGATATTGATCTTTGTCATCGAATTGATAAATCTACTTCTGGATGTGTTTTGATTGCAAAAAATAAATTATTTTTAAGACATTTTAATAAACAGCTTAAGTCTAATAAAGTAGAGAAAAAGTATGAAGCTATTTTATTTGGCGTTCTCGATAAAGATGTAATGGTAAAATCAAAAATTGATACTTCGACAAAAGAGCATAATCATAAAGTTTCCGAATCAAAGGATGGTAAGGAAGCAATATCAACGTTTAAAATTTTAAAAAAATTTACATCATTTACTTATGTTGAGGTTCATATAAGTACTGGCAGAATGCATCAGATTAGGGTTCAGAGCTCAAATCTCAACCACCCAATAGTAAATGATAAAAAATATGGTTTATTTGATTTAAATAAATTTATATTCTCCAAGACATCAATTAGTCGTCTTGCTCTGCATGCTGCGTCAATTTCCTTTAAAGATATAAATAATCAAGTTGTTTGCTATGAAGCGCCAAAAAACAATGAATTTGATATACTGCTCAACGAAGTAAGTGATTTAACTATTAAATCTTAATTTAATCTGATAGGATGCTTTTTTTTTAAATATTATGGCAGTACAAAAAAGTAAAAAGACTAGATCAAAACGTGGAATGATTCGTTCCCATGATCATCTTAAAAATCTTACATTATCTACTGATCCTGTTTCTGGGGAGAGACATCTTCGCCATCAAATGACCGCAGACGGTTTTTATAAGGGCAGACTTATCAAAGATTTAAGGAAACCAGTTAAAGAAGAAGAGGATAACTCAACCCAAGACTAAGAATGTCTTTTTCAGCTTTTTTAGCGTTTCCTGGTCAAGGTTCCCAACATCAATCTATGCTGTCTAAAGGTGGCATTTTAGATCTTGCTCTTTCAAGTGAATATTCTCATGCTGTGGAGTGCTGCAGTGATTTAATATCTCATGATGTTTTTAAATTAATTGAGGAGGGACCTGAAGAATTAATAAATAGGACCTCTATCACTCAGCCTATATTGATCCTTTGTTCATATCTCCATTTCAACAAGTTAGTTAATACGGTTGATATAACGCCAACATATATCGCTGGCCATTCTTTAGGTGAATATTCAGCTTTGGTCGCAGCTAATTCAATTTCAATTACTGAGGCTTTAAAATTGGTAAGAAAAAGAGGAGAGTTAATGGAGTCAGCGCCCAATGGCTCCATGTCAGCAATAATGGGTCTTGATAATAATGTTATTGGTGAGATTTGCTTAATTGCATCTCATGGTGATAGTTCTCATGTACAGTGTGCAAATTTAAACTCTCCAAATCAAACCGTCATTTCTGGCCATGATGATGCAGTCGTAAGAGCTCAAGATCTTTGTATTGCAAAAGGTGCAAAACGTGCTATAAAACTGAAAGTTAGCATCGCATCTCACAGCAAGCTTATGTTATCCGCAGTAGACGAATTTCAAAAAACTCTTGAATCTGTAACATTTAAAATGCCAGACATACATATTATCCATAATGTATCAGTGAATTCATCAACTTCTTCTGAAGATATTCCGTCTTTACTCGTTTCGCAATTGCACTCACCTGTGAGATGGGTAGAAACATGTAATTTTATCTCTAAATTGAATATACCAATAATTGAATGCGGTCCTGGAAAAGTTTTGTCAGGTTTATTTAAAGGAAATAAACTTGAAAACTATTTTTCTGTAACCGATGAAGAATTTTATGAGAAAATTAATAATTATGGATAAAAAAATAGTCTTTATTACTGGAATTTCTAGAGGTATCGGATTGGAGATAGCTAAATGCTTCGTGAATGACGATTATTTTGTTATAGGGACATCTAGATCAGCATTTAGAATTAATGATGAATTAAACTCTAAAAATTGCATTCATTTTATAATGGATGTTACAGATAGAAAACAGATTTCATCTTGTTTCGATGAGCTTAAAAAAATTAATAAGATTCCAAATGTTTTAATTAATAATGCTGGGATAACCAAGGATCAACTCTTCTTAAGAATGAAAGAGGATGACTGGGATGATGTCATTAATTCTAATCTCACGAGTGTGTTTAATATTACTAAATTATTCATTAAATCAATGGTAAAGGATCGTTATGGAAAAATAATTAATATATCGAGTGTTGCTGGGCTGATGGGTAATCCTGGTCAGGTAAATTATTCCGCGAGCAAGGCTGGCCTTGGAGGCTTTACTAGAGCTTTAGCTAAAGAGGTTGCTGCAAGAAATATTACAGTTAACTGCATAGCTCCTGGTTTCATTAAAACCGATATGACTAATCATTTTAAAGATGAAGAATTAGAAAATATCTTAAA
The DNA here is from genome assembly GCA_902599315.1 of uncultured SAR86 cluster bacterium. Lineage (GTDB taxonomy): Bacteria > Pseudomonadota > Gammaproteobacteria > Magnimaribacterales > D2472 > D2472. The sequence goes on from CACKEY010000005.1 coordinate 58,231, forward strand.
TCAAATCCCTGCAAATAAAATGGGTAATCCTCAACAAATAGCTGATTTAGCATTGTTTCTAGCCTCTTCAAAAGGAAATTATATTACTGGTCAGACTATTTCTGTTGATGGTGGCCTTTACATGACCTGATGATTTTATTTGTTTTTGTTAAAATTGTTGTAAAATAGAATTCAATTAATGGAGGATGCCCTGTGAGTATCGAAGAAAGAGTAAGAAAAATTGTTTGTGAGCAACTTGGCGTTGGCGATGATGAGGTGAATAATGATTCTTCATTTGTAGATGATTTAGGAGCTGATTCATTAGACACGGTGGAACTAGTGATGGCTCTTGAGGAAGAGTTTGAACTTGAAATTGCTGACGAAGAGGCAGAAAAGATTTCAACTGTTCAAGAAGCTGTAAACTACATAAACTCAAACAGCTAAATTTTTTTTTCATGAAGCAACTACACAGAAGGGTTGTAGTTACAGGCTTGGGTGTATTATCACCAATTGGTAATACTTTGTCAGAAGCCTGGGATTCTTGCATAAACGGAGTATCAGGCATCTCAAAAATAGAGATTGACTTAAAAGATAATCCTGTAAAAGTTGGTGGTCGCCTAAAAAATTTTAATCCTGAAGATTTTCTTGACTCTAAAGAAATTAGAAGAACTGATCCATTTATTCAATACGGAATGATTGCTGCTGATCAATCTATAAACCACTCAGGAATTCTTGATTCTAAGATAGACTTGTCAAAAGTTGGTATTAATTTTGGAGCTGGTATTGGAGGTATAGATACAATAGAAAAAAATAAATCTTTATTGGAAGAAAGAGGTTATAAGAAAGTTTCTCCCTTCTTTGTGCCAGGATCAATTGTTAATATGATTTCTGGTTTAATTTCTATAAAGCATGGTTTTATGGGCCCAAACACTTCAGTTGTTACAGCATGCTCAACTGGCAATCATTGTATTGGAACAGCCGCAAGATCTATTGCATACGGTGAAGCTGATGTAATGATTGCTGGAGGTGCTGAAATGGCTTCAACGCCTTTATCAATAGCAGGATTTACTGCGGCTAGAGCACTTTCTATGAATTCTGATCCTGAAACTGCAAGCAGGCCATGGCATAAAGATAGAGATGGATTCGTGTTATCCGATGGAGCTGGTTCACTGGTACTTGAAGATTTTGATCATGCAAAAGCAAGAGGTGCAAAAATATATGCAGAGGTGATAGGATTCGGAACTAGTTCTGATGCTCATCATATGACAGCTCCTCCTGAAGATGGAAGAGGAGCAGCACTATCAATGACAAATGCAGTAAATGATGCTGAGATTCACCCATCTGAAATTGATTATATCAATGCACATGGGACCTCTACACCTTTGGGTGATGTTGCCGAAACAACTGCTCTTAAAAAAGTGTTTGGTGATAACGTTCCACAAATTAGTTCAACCAAGTCAATGACCGGACATACTCTTGGTGCAGCGGGCGCAATAGAATCAATATTTTGTATTCAAGCCATAAATCACGGAATCATTCCTCCCACAATCAATCTAGATAAACCAGATCCATTGTGCGATTTAAATTATACTCCCTTGGTATCTGTTGAAAAAAACGTTAGAGTTGCTATGAATAACTCATTTGGATTCGGAGGAACTAACTCTACACTTGTCTTCAAACAAATCTAAATTTTTTATATCTATAATTACTATATTCACTTTAGTAATAAGCTTACTTGGAACCTCTGAATCATATTCTCAACTGAGAGTTGATGATAGATTAGAATTTTACAACGTAAGCAAAGGCGATTCATTCAATTCAATTTTTGATGACTTTTATTTGCACCCAATTCAAAAAATATTTTTAAAAATCTACTTAAAAAAAAATAAACTTCAAGTTGCTCAAGCTGGTCATTATTATCTAAAAAATAAATCTTGGAAGGAATTTCTGAATTCAGTATCCAACGGAGATGTTGTCATATTTAAATTTGAAATCCCCTCAGGAAAAAATCTCTATGAGGTTAAAAAAATTATTTCTGAATCAAATTTTAAAAATGATTGTAAAAATTTTGATTGCTTAGACAATCGGTTTAATTTTGTAGAGGGCACATTAAAACCAGAAACTTATTTTTATAAGCACTCATCATCCTTGGCTAGCATTTTACAAAAATCTCAGACTGAGTTTTTTCAAATAGCTTCAAATTTGTGGGGTAATAAAAACCCACAATCACCAATTAAAAATTTATCAGATGCAATAATACTTGCTTCAATTGTTGAAAAGGAAGCTGGTAATAATGATGAGAAGCCAATTATTGCTGGAGTATTTTTACATAGAATGTCCATTGGTATGAAGTTACAGGCAGATCCAACAATAATTTATGGTTTATTGCCAAATTTTAATGGTGATATCACAAAAGCAAATTTAAGAGATAAAAACAATCCATACAACACATATCAAATATCTGGCTTACCTCCAACTCCAATATCTACTGTTAGTAAATCTTCTTTAGAGGCAGTAATATTGGGTATGAAAAATGATTATTTGTACTTTGTCGCTAAAGGAGATGGAACTCATAAATTCTCTAAGACTTATCAAGAGCATCTTGATGCTGTTAACAGATATCAACTTAATTAAATTATGAAATTAATATCATTTGAAGGAATTGAGGGTGTTGGTAAGTCTACGCAAATTACTTTAATTCAAGAGTGGTTAAAAACAAAAGGTCTTAGCTCAAAACTAATTAGAGAGCCAGGGTCAACTGAGTTTGGAGAAAAAATAAGAGATTTATTATTATCAAATGATTCTGATATTTCAGCTCATACTGAGTTGTTATTAATGTTTGCTGCTAGAGCAGAGATGGTCAATGAGCATATGATTAACTCAAAAGAAGACATTATTCTCTGCGACAGATACTTTCATGCATCAATTGCTTATCAAGGTTATGGAAGAAAGCTATCACTTGAACTAATTGAGAATTTAATTCAGAACATAAATTGTCCAATTCCAGACTTAACAATAATATATGATCTTGATGTAAGACTTGGCTTTAAACGAAAAGCTAATGATGATATCGATAGAATTGAATCTGCTGGAGAAAATTTCTTTGAAGATGTAAGAAAAGGTTATCAGCAAATAGCTAAGGATAGGGAGGAGGTTGTAATATTAGATGCATCACTGTCCATAGATGTGTTGAATCAGCAAACTAAAGAATTGATCAAGCCTTTAATTTTAAAATGAATTTAAAAAAATTTCCTTGGTTAACTGAAGTAGTAACAGCATATAAAAATCTTAATTTTCCTTCATCTATAATTATCGAAGGTGAATCGGGCCTTGCTAAAAATCACCTTGCTAATTTTTTTGCACAGAAACTATTATGCTCTGATGATTTAGCGCCTTGTGGTGTATGTAATTCATGTAACTATTTTTTAGCTAGCACACATCCAGATTTTTGTTTTCTCTCAGCTGACTCATGCTCAAGCATATTGCATTCTTATTCAAAAGCTAAAAAAGACTCAATGAATTCAAAAAAAATTGAAGGCGTCAGAGCCTTAAATGAATTCGTTGCTATGACCCACTCAGTTTCAAATCATAGAGTGGCTATAATTTTTGATGCTCATAATATGAATATTAATTCTCAAAACGCACTTCTAAAAACTTTAGAGGAATTGCCTGAGAATAAGCATATATTTTTAGTTTCAAATAAACGTAAATATTTCTTACCAACCATATATAGTCGGTCAAACATTATTACAATAAACAATCCCAAATCAGACATCCTTGATCAATGGATAGCAGACAAAGGATATATTGATTATTCAACTATAGATTTCGCTCCAGACTCAACACCATTAGAAATTGAGAGACTTATTAATAATGATATGGTTGGACAATATAAAGAAATTTCTCAAAATTTAAATTCTTATTGTTTAGGTGAAATAACCACGCCTGATTTAATAAAATTTTATAAAGAAATTAATATCACTTTTGATGAAAAAATAAATTCTATTATTTTATTCCTAAAGACCTGTTTAGGAATTGAAAAAGATTTTTATAAAGCTCATCCAGCTATTACAGCCTTAGAGCAAAAAAAACTGGATCCAATGTTACTAACAGACTTGATTGAACAGTTGGTCGAATATAAATACCAACTTATAAAAGTTCCATCCCTCAATGAACAGATTGGGCTAAATAGCTTTTTTCACAAAATAAAGAGTTTATTTACTTAAGCAGTAGCACCACCATCGACAATGATTGTCTGACCATTAATATATTTCCCAGCATCAGAGGCAAGCATGATTGCTGCTCCCGCCACTTCGTCAGGTTCTCCAATCCTTCTCATGGGGTGAGTGCTTGTATAGTGATCATGAAGAGTTGGATTTTCCCAGAGGCCCTTAGCAAAGTCTGTTCTAATCAAACCAGGAGCTATGCTATTCGCTCTTATATTGTGTTGACCATATTCAACAGCCATATTTTTGACCATCTGAATATCTGCTGCTTTGCTAATATTATAGGTTCCAATGAGGTTACTACCTCGAGTTCCACCAATGCTGGAAATAATAATAATGACTCCATCTTTTCGTTCTATCATTTGTGGAGTAACTAAATTTGCTAATAGGTGATTTGCCTTAATGTTATTGTTGAGAACTTTATCAAACGCATCAGATGGTATGTCAGCCATTGAACCCATAAAAGGATTCGTTGCAGCATTACAAATCAAAACATCTATTTTACCTAAAAGTTTATTTGATTGATTTACAAGATTTTCAAGATCTGACTCAATAGCGATATTTCCAGCAATTGGAAATGCTAGCTCTGATCCTAAATGATCATTTATTTCCTTAGCTGTGGCCTTGCAAGCATCAATTTTTCTGCTAGAAATAATTACTTTTGCTCCATGTATTGCTGCATGAAATGCAATTGATTTACCAATTCCCCTAGATGATCCCGTAATTAAAAATGATTTATTTTTTAAATTAAATAATGACATTTGGCTTATAATCCCATGATGTTAAAAAATGTAGAAATATATTCTAAATCAAATTGTGTCTTTTGTGATAAAGCTAAGTATTACTTTGATCAAAACGACATTCCTTACCAAGAATACAACGTTGAAATTCCTGAGACTTTTAAAATTCTTATGGAGCGAAATCCAAACGCTAGAACAATGCCCCAAATCTTTATTGACGATAAGCTAATTGGTGGCTATACAGACTTAATGGAATTTGTAAACGAGTAATTTCTATGGACGCCTTTAATAATTTTCTTATACTTTTAGATGGCAATTTAAGTGGCTCATGGTGGTTTCCAGCTCTATTAATAGGCACAGGTATATTTTTTACTTTTTATCTTGGTTTCCCTCAATTTAGATTTTTTGGAAATGGATGGAGGATAGTCTCCGGCAAGTATGATAAAAGTGAGTCAAAAGGAGAAACTTCACCTTTCGAAGCACTTACAACTGCAATGTCTGGCGCAGTGGGTACCGGAAATATTGGGGGTGTTGCTTTGGCAATTTGGACTGGCGGTCCAGCAGCGATATTCTGGATGTGGATCACAGCAATTTTTGGAATGACTACAAAATTTGTTGAAGTAACGCTGGCTCATAAGTACAGAACAACTCTGTCAGACGGATCAATATCTGGCGGGCCAATGTACTACATTGAGCAGGGCCTCAATATGAAATGGGTTGCCATATTATTTTCACTGCTGATGATGATTACTGCTATAGGTTCAGGCAATATGCCTCAAATTAATAACATTGCATTAGTTATGAATACAGAATTTGCTGTGCCAAAATTATTCACTGGATTATTCTTGGGAGCACTTTTGTGGATAATTATCATTGGTGGTATTCAAAGAATTGCATCTGTTGCCAGCAAAATAATACCAATTATGGGGATAATATATTTTGGTGGTGCTTTAATAGTTCTTGCTGAAAATTATCAAAATATTATTCCTTCATTTAATGCAATATTTGCACAAGTTTTCACTGGTTCTGCTGCAGTAGGAGGATTCTTGGGTGCTAGTTTTGCGATGAGTTTAAAATATGGTGTTGCGAGAGGCTTGTATTCTAACGAAGCCGGTCAGGGGTCTTCTCCAATCGCTCATGCATCTTCCAAAACAAAGAAATCTGTTGAGCAAGGCATGGTTTCAATACTTGAGCCTTTCATAGATACCATTGTTGTCTGCAGTATTACTGCACTTGTGATCCTATCAAGCGGTGTTTGGACACAGAAATTTGATACAACATTCTCTAAGACAGATATGGTCATACTTGAGGGGGTCTATAGTGATGAAAAAAATGTTGATGGGAGCTATGCTTATCCTGATCATATTAACGAATTAACTAAGTACGTTCAGTCCATGGACTCTGATGTTAATGAATTTTCTGGCTCCGTGAGCGTTCAAGATGGAAAATTAATTTCTAATCAAGTGACGGTCATTCATTCAAGATCAATTGCCGAAGACATTGTTATTTCATCAGCTGATACAGAATTATTTTCTGGAATCTTGAATGTCAAAAATGGCAAGATTAGTGAACAAGTCATTATTGAAGGCAAGTCTTTAGTTAGTTCTGCTGAATTAACAGCCAAAGCATTTTCGCAAGGTATTCTTGGTGATTTTGGTGGTAAATTGGTTGCAGTCGCATTACTGTTATTTGCCTTTTCCACTGCAATAGCTTGGTGTTATTACGGTGATAGATCGACAGCATATATTTTTGGCGAAAGAGGGGTGATTTGGTATCGGAACTTCTATGTATTATGTTTCATTGCTGCAGCCGTTATTGATACAACAGTTGTATGGAACATTGCTTATGTTGTAGTTGCTCTAGTTAGCATACCGAATCTTATTGCCCTGTTTGTTTTGCGCAATGAAATGAGAGAACAAGTTCTTAACTATGTAGATGAAAATTAATGCTACTTTGATCTCATATTTAGTTCATCCAAAACATCAGAAAAGTTAAGATTTAATTTTCTTAGAGTTACCAGCAGGTGATAAATCAAATCAGCCGTTTCATCTATTACTCGCCCGTCATTCGTAACAGCTGCAATAGAAACTTCACCAGCCTCTTCAGTAACTTTTTTGGCCATCTCTTTAATACCACCTTTAAATAACTGGTATGTGTAAGAGGATAAATCAGCCTCCTTAAATCTTAAATCAATCATTTCTTCTAATTTGTCAATTTCATTTAATGAGGAGGGAGAATCTTCAAAGCAAGAGTTTCGACCAAGATGACATGTAGGACCATTATTCTCAGCAAGAACAAGCAATGTGTCATTATCACAATCATGCATTATTTTTTTAATTTTAAGATTATTGCCTGAGGTTTCACCTTTGGTCCATAATTTTTGTCTAGTTCTACTAAAAAATGTTGCTAATCCTGTTGATTGGCTTATTTCAAGAGCTTCTTTATTCATATATCCCAGCATTAAAACCTGCAGAGTTTTATGGTCCTGAATAATTGCTGGTATCAAACCATTAACCTTTTCCCAATCGAGTTTTATCATAACGAAGTCCTTATATTAATTTTATTTGATTGCAATGAAGTTTTAATATCTTGAATTGAATATTCATTGTTATGAAATATACTTGCAGCCAGAGCGCCATCCACATTCGTATTTGCAAATACATTTATAAAATGATCAGCACTACCAGCCCCACCAGAGGCAATCATAGGCAAAGTACAGACTTTGCTTAATTCATTTAAAAGAGAAATGTCATAACCATTTTTCATGCCATCTTGATTCATGGAATTTATTACAACTTCGCCTGCACCAAGTTTTTGTACTTTTCTTATCCAGTCTAAAGCTAAAATTTCTGTTGAATGTGCTGTTAGTTCATTACCAGTTTTTGCAAAAAGGAAACTTTTTCCATCTAGCGTTTTAATGTCCATGCCAATTACGACACATTGTGATCCGAATTCTAGGCTCAATTCCCTAATTAAATTTGGGTTCTCCAAAGCAGGGGTGTTGATTGATACCTTATCAGCTCCAAGATTTAGTATTGATCTCGCATCATTCACTGATTTGATGCCGCCAGCAACACAAAACGGTATATTTATAACATCGGATATCTTTGAAACCCATTCTTTACTGACAGTTGAGCCATCTGTACTCGCAGTAATATCATAAAAAACAAGCTCATCAGCACCTTCTTGAGAGTACTTTTTTGCTAAATCTACTATAGATCCAACAATTTTATGATTTTTAAACTGAATACCTTTAACCACATGACCATCTCTAACATCTAAACATGGAATGATTCTTTTAGTAATCATTGCTTAAATCAGATAAAGATATTTTTTTTTCATATATCGCTTTGCCAACAATACATTCTTGAATTTGTAAGTTTTCTAACTTCGCAAGATCACTCATTGAACTTACGCCTCCAGAGGCAATTAAATTTGACGCAGGAAATAATCGCAAGATCTGTTCATAGGTTTCAAAACTGGCTCCTTGTAATACGCCATCGAGTGAAATATCTGTAGCAAGGAGATTTTTAAAATAAGAATTATCTGAAATAAAATCAAATAATTTAATATTGCTATTATCTTGCCATCCGTGAGTATAAATATAGGGTATGCCATCTAATGAATTAAAATCAACAGCTAAAATTATCTGATCTGGATCAAAATTTTCTTTGATTTTATCTAAAAATTTTTCTTTAAATATTGCTGTACCAACAATGACTCTTGAGACACCCAATTCAAGCATGTTGTAAACATCTTCAACTTCTCTAATGCCTCCGCCAACTTGAATTTTTAGTCCAGATATCTCTAAAAGTTTTTGAATAACTGATCGATTTAATTGATTGCCTGTTTGAGCACCGTCAAGATCTACAACGTGTAAATAGTTAAAATTGTTTTCTAAAAAAATTTTCGCTTGATTGATCGGATCATTATTGTAATTAGTTACATTATTAAAATTACCTTTAATTAACCTTACACAGTTTCCATTTTTTAAATCTATAGCGGGTAGGACTCTCATGATTTAGTCAAAAAATATTTTAAAAATCTGACGCCTGCTTCTGCAGATTTTTCTGGATGAAATTGACAGCCTAAAAAATTATCCTTTTGTACGACTGATGAGAAAGCACTACCATAGTCTGAAATTGCTTTAGTGCTATTAAATGTTTTAGCGTAATAACTATTAGCGAAGTAGTAATAATCATTTAATTTTTTTAGCTTGGCATCTGAAAACTCCACTTTATTCCATCCCATTTGGGGAACTTTCAGAAGATTTGATTTGCTAAACAGATCAATATTTTCTTCAAATATTCCTAGGCATTTAGTATTACCCTCAGCTGAGTAATTAAACAAAATCTGCATTCCAATACAAATACCTAAAACGGGTTGTTTTAGTTGAGTTATTACATTATTTAAATTTTTTGATTCTAGATGTTTCATTACATTCTGTGCCGAGCCGACTCCAGGCAATATTACATACTGTGCTTTGATAATTTCATCACTATTATCGGTAATCACATAAGGAATTTTCAGTCTCTCAATTGATGTAGCTACCGAACGAAGGTTTGCACCACCGCAATCAACTATCGCGACACTCACATCAATCCTTTTGTTGATGATGTTTGATTGGTTTCAATAACTATTGCTGATCGAAGACATCTAGCAAATGTTTTAAATGTAGCCTCTAATAAGTGATGTGAATTGCTGCCAATGGTATCAATGTGACAAGTAAAAGCAGCAGAATTTATCAAAGAAATAAAGAAATGTTCAAACATTTCTGTTGGGAAATCACCAACTCTTTCTCTAAGATCAGAGCATTTAAAATTTAAAAATCTTCTGGTGCATAGATCAATACTTACATTGCATTTTACTTCATCCATAACCAGGATTTCACTCGAAGCATAACGTGATATACCCTTTCTTTCTTGTAATGCTTTATTAATTGCTGAGCCTAAAGTAATTGCGATATCTTCAATTGTATGATGTTCATCGATTTCTAGATCTCCCAAGCAAGAAATATTGAGATCAATTGATCCATGTTTAGAAAATTGTTCGAGCAGATGATCTAAATATTTTAATCCTGTATCAATATTGTATTGTCCGGTTCCATCGAGATTTAAATTGATATATATGCTTGTTTCATTGGTTTTTCTAATCTCGGATGAAATTCTTGATCGCGATTTAGTAACTGCAAGTTTTTCTCTGATTTCTACAGCCCTTGCATGAGCATCAAGCGATTCAGCATTAGCCATAGTAATAACAGTATCTTTTAAATTTAAAAAACCCTCAGACGATGCTGTTTGCACGTTTATCTGTTTTCCAAAATCTTTTACTCCTAATCCAGAAAATACTTTAGCCATACCATTTGTTGGAAGCACGTGATTGGACCCTGAAGAATAATCGCCAAAAGACTCTGGACTTAATGAGCCACAAAATATAGAACCTGCATTATAAATTCCTGATAAAAACTTTGAGTAATCGTCATCTAGAAGAATTAAGTGCTCAGGAGCGCATTCATTAATCATACAAATGCTATCAACCTTCGATCTTGTTTTAATTAACTGAAGATTTAACAAACTTTTTTCCAAAATACTTTTTCTTGAAAGTGAAGAAAGTTGAATATTTATTTCTTTTTTAATCTTTTTAAGTAAATTTAAATTGTTTGAAAGTACAAATGCCTTAGAAGCAGCATCATGTTCAAGTTGAGACAAAACATCAGCTGCAACCAGCCCAGCTTTTGTCTCATCGTCAGAAACAACCATGACTTCGCTTGGGCCCGCAGGTAAATCTATTGCAACATCTTCAGAACATATTTTTTTAGCAATATTTACATAAGAATTACCTGGACCAAAAATTTTATCTACCTTAGGAATAACCGTTGTTCCATATGCCATCGCAAATATAGCTTGAGCACCACCGACTTTATATATTGAATCAATTCCAAATAATTTAGCAATCCACAAGATTTCCGGAGCTATAGAACCAGATTTTAATGGGGGAGTGCATACAACTATATTTTTACATCCCGCAACTTTGGCAGGTATAAGTTGCATAAGAAAAGACGATATTAATGGTGCTGAGCCACCTGGAACATATAGACCCACTGTCTCAATAGATCTAAATTCTTTCCAAAGAGTGATTCCTTTGGTGGTTTCGATTGATGAAGAGCTTAAATTTTTTCTTTCTTCTTCACAAATTAATTTGATATTATTTGAAGAATCTAGAATAGCTTTCTTTAAATCATCTGAAACAGAATTTTCAGATTTATTTATTTCTGCAGCTCTAACTTTAAAAGATTTTATATTTGGAAGCTTTAACTCATCATTAATTATGTTAAAGGCCTTAGTACCATTTTTGATAATTAAATCTTTATATCTAAAGGCTGTGTTTTCAATATCCTTAGAATTGATCGTAGAAGATTTCCAATTAATAGGTAATTTTGATTTTGATCTATTTATTAACTTCATTTAATTTAAAATTTTTTCAACGGGCATCACAAGTATTGAGGATGCTCCATTGGACTTTAATTTTTCCATTGTTTCCCAGAAAACTGGCTCACTGCATAGCGCATGAATTGCCACTTTATTTTTTTCCTGCAAAGGAATAATGGTTGGTGAATCAGCTCCAGGAAGTAACTTGCATATTTTGTTTACTGAATTAGTACTTGCATTCAACATTACATATTTACTCTCTGCAGCATTAATAACACCCTCAAATCTTCTAACAAGATCAATAATAGTCTTATCCTTAAGATTCTTTAGACTACTAGATGAAATAAGAACGGCCTCCGAATCCATTAATATTTTAAATTCAGTTAAATTATTAGCTTCTAATGTTGCCCCGGAAGAAACAAGATCACATATGCAATCGGCAATACCTATATATGGAGTAAGTTCAACTGAACCATTAATTTTAATGAGTTCAGCATTGATAGACTCTTTCTTAAGAAATTTTTTAACTAGTCCTGGATAGGACGTAGCTATTACTTTGTTATTCAATGATTTGATCTTAGAGGTAAGAGGTTTTGCAAAAGCCAATCTGCATTTTGAAAATCCTAGATTTAATACTGATTTGGCTGAAATCTTTCGACTATTTGCAGCTTGTTCTGCAAGAACATTTTTTCCAACAATACCAAGATCCGCAACCCCCTTTGAGACTAGTGAGGGGATATCATCATCTCTAACTAGCAATATATCTATATTCATATTTGAAGAACGAGCTAAAAGTTTTCCACCACTGGTACTAAAGTTAATACCAGATTTAATTAAAAGTTCCTTGCTGCTTTCGAATAATCTACCCTTTCGCTGAATTGCAATTGTAATTTTTTTTGCCATTTTTAATCCTGCTTTAATAAACTCAAATATCCCTTGTTGGATTCTTTAAAAAGAAATCGAGCCACTCTTGTTACCGTTGCTGTTGAGGTGTTTAATTTTGATGCTATATCTCTATATGTTGAGTCGCCTTTGTACAAAAGTTGAGCAACTTCCCATCTTTCTTTCATAGCTTCAATTTCTGCTGGAGTACATAAATCTTTTAAAAAATTATCTATGTCTTTATCAGAATTTAAGTTTTTTAGTGCCGTTGATAATTTCATGACGACAAGTTTATATGTTTTAGCATGTTAAAACAAGAAAACAAACACATTTTTTTTAAATTACTAAAATGAGTTAAAATTATTTAAAAATAAACTTAATTCACATTGCGTAAAAATAAACCAAAATACTTATTCATCGGTCTTGGGACAATGGGATATTCAATGTCAGGTCATTTATCCAAAGACCCTAATATAGATCTTTATGTTTTTAACAGATCAAATCGAGTAACAAAAAGATGGTTAAAAGATTTTAATGGCTTGGAGTTTGAATTGTCTAAAGACAGTAAGAATAAATTTAACGGCCTTATTACATGCTTAAAAGATGATTCGTCGATAGTTGAGGTTTTAATTAAAAATAATTTTATTGGATTGCTAAAATCTAATGCATTTGTAATTGATCATTCAACTACTTCTCTGCAACTAATCCAAAATATCTCATCAAACAAAAAATTTATTTCAAACAATATTTCTTTTTTTGATGCCCCTGTAAGTGGAGGAGAGGTTGGTGCTATCAATGGAACTCTTTCGATAATGTATGGAGGACCTAATAAAAAGATCTCAATTATAGAAAGCATCATGCAATCTTATTCAAATAAAATTACAAAAATCGGCCCTAGTGGGCATGGGCAATTAACAAAAATGGTTAATCAATTATGTATTGCTGGACTGCTTCAAGGATTGTCTGAGGGAGTTGCATTAGGTAAATCATCTAATCTAAATATGACAAAAGTACTTGAGGCTATATCTGGAGGTGCAGCTCAGTCATGGCAAATGGACAATCGCTTTAAATCGATGGTTGATAATAAGTTTGATTTCGGATTCGCTGTAGATTTAATGATCAAAGATTTAAAAATTGCGCTAGAACAGGCAAATTTAAATAACTTAGATCTTAAAACAACTAAATCTGTATTAAAAAACTATAAAAAATTGTCTCACGATAAAAATGGAGATCTTGACACATCAAGTCTAGTTAAATTATTTAATGTATAAAAAAGCCTGCTATTAGCAGGCTTTAATTTAATTAATTTTATATTAATCAGCAGGATTGAACCAAAGTGGAGCCAAGGCTATTAATAATCCTGTCACACCCACCAACATCATAATTGGATTAGGCATTCCGGTAGCTTCAGTTCCAAAATATTCAATATAGCCCAATGCCATTGGCGATAACTCTACACCTGTATCACCAAGCATCTCAAATGCCTTACCAAATCCTGAGTAGGTGGACATTACTGTTGAGCCAATAGTCCAGTTCCCCATAAATACACCTAATGCAAAAAGCGAGCAAATAATCTTACCAATCATATTTAAACCTTTTTCAGCTGCAACTGATGAAAAGCGAGCTGCAATCCATATAGATACAATGGTTGATAAAAAAAATGCTGCATTGGCTATTCTAGCAGTATGCAATGATGCCCAAATTTCTCCTTCCATAATTTTCTCCAAAATTTAAACCTTTTAATTAAGGTATGTTTAAATAATACACTATTTTGTAACTTTAAATTAATAGTATTAGGGCATAATAAATTGATTAATATAGGCCTAAGGATAGAAATATGTTTAAAAAAAGTTTTTTACTAATTGTTATTTTTTTTCAGTTTTTAGCAAGTTGTTCGGATTTATCTGAGGAAAATTTAATTGAACAATCTGGAGCTCCATTGCTTAAAGGGTTAGGTACTCATACTCATCCAATATCATCAGACGTTGAGGGAGTTCAGCGTTATTTTGATCAAGGAATGATAATGGCATTTGCATTTAATCATGCTGAATCCATAAGAAGCTTTAAAGCAGCGCAAAACTTAGATCCAAACTGTGCAATGTGCTATTGGGGAGAGGCATTGGCGCTGGGACCAAATATAAATGTAAATAGTGATGGGAGAGTTATTATGTCTCCTCAAAATAGAGTTGCTGCATTTAAGGCAATTAACAAAGCAATCGCATTATCTGACTTAGTTTCCAAAAAAGAACAAGCATATATATCGGCATTATCTGTCAGATATGATGGCAATCCTGAATCAAACCGAGTGCCATTAGATCTTGCATATGCTGACGCAATGGAGGATCTATCAAAGAATTATCCAGATGATCATGATGCTGCGTCATTGTTTGCAGAAGCTTTAATGAATACTATGCCATGGAATTATTGGGCTGAAGACGGAGATCCCAAGCCTGATACTGTAAAGGTTATTGATAGCTTAGAAACTGTTTTAGAAAAAAATCCAGACCATCCTCTTGCTATACATTTATATATTCATGCGGTTGAAGCATCTTCGAATCCCGGAAGAGCAGAGGGACCTGCTGATAGATTAGGAAAACTAGTTCCCGGAGCAGGGCATCTTGTTCATATGCCAGCGCATATTTACTGGCGTATTGGAAGATATCATGATGCATCGCTCGTTAATATTGAAGCTGCAAAGGTTGATGAAGACTATATTGCCCAATGTAATGCACAAGGTTTTTATCCCGCATTATACTATCCGCATAATGTTCATTTTTTATGGGCTGCATCAACTATGGAAGGTCGGAGTGCTTTATCAATAGAGTCGGCAATAAAAGTTTCTAAATATGTTCGTATTGAACAAATTAAACAAATACCTTTTTTAGAGTTTTTCCATACAATCCCTTTACTCTCTTACGTAAGGTTTGCTAAGTGGGACGAAATTTTGGCGTATGAAAGACCAATTGAGGAATTTAAATTTTCTTTAGGTTTATATCACTACGCTAGAAGTATTGCTTTTGCGTCTTTAGGTGAAATTGATAAAGCTATTAATGAACAAAAAAAAATATTACCTCTAAAAGATGCTCCAGAGCTCAAAGTTATAATAAAAGCTGGCCAACCATCAGACAAATTACTTGAAATTGCAAATCATCTTGCATTAGGTCAAATTGAATTGGCAAGCATGAATTTAGATGCATCAATAATGCATTTTAAAATGGCAGTTAATGTTCAAGATGCTCTACCTTATAGGGAACCTGAATTTTGGTATTATCCAACCAGGCAGTCACTAGGACATGCTTTGCTTATTAACGAAGATTTCAATGAAGCTGTAAATGTGTTTAACCAAGATTTAAAGTCGTATCCAAGAAACGGTTGGTCTTATTATGGGCTTTTTAAAGCTCATAAAGCTCTTGGTAATATCCAATTATCTAATGAAGCTTTGGCGAAGCATCAAAAAATTTGGCAGATGTCAGATGTCCAACTTAAATCATCTATAATTTATTAAATTATGACTAGAATTACTTTTTTATTTTTTTCTATTTACTCAGTATTTATATACTCATCAGATCTATCTTCTCAAAGAGGCATGACAAATATTCTAGGGCCCGAAACTTGGTCTAGATGCTCAGAGTTAATATCGAACCCTAAATCAGAGAGTTATGAGTTGTCATACTTGAGAACTAAATCTATGCCTTTGTCACCATTTGCAGGTGAATATAAGCCAAAATTCTTACCTGCGTCTGCAATGCCAAATACAGTTCAAATATTTACCATGGATGTCCTTAACGAAGATGTTAATGACGGAAATCAAGGAACTCAAATGGATGCATTAGGCCACTTTGGTCATTTAGATGAGCCTTGGGATGGTGAAGCTGAACTGGATATATCGAATGTAACTTTTTTTGGAGGATTAAAAGGCGATGTTGTTAAGCCCTCTAAGGAATCTCCATTACTTAAGCTTGGAATAGAGACTGTACCTCCAATTATTACAACTGCAATACTTATCGATGTAAAAAAATATGCATATAACGGAAAATCTATGTCAGCCGGAGAATATGTATCTATTAATGACATAAATAAGTCGATTGAATCATCATCTTTAAAATCAAGAGGTATATTGCCAGGAGACGTTGTATTGATCTATACGGGCTGGAGTGATAATTATCAGGATCCTGATGAATTAAAACTATATTATTCAATGGCTCCAGGCATTTCATATACATTAGCTGAATATCTGGCATCAAAAAAAGTCGTTGCTGTTGGATTAGATACTCCTTTTGTTGATGCAGTAGCTGATCCAAATAACCCAGTCCCAGCTCCTGAAGGTACTCCCGAAAATATGGTATTTCCAGTACATCATTATTTCTTAACTCAGGCTGGTGTTCATACACTTGAAAATTTTAACCTTAAAAAATTATCAAATGATTCAGTAGACCTCTCTTGTGTAATGATATTACCTTTAATGGTTAAAGGTAGTGCTGCATCTTCAATCAGACCTGTTGCTATAGGTCCATCAACTTCATAAATTTATGAGGAGAATAAATCTATTCTTAGTATTATTTTGTATTAATTTAAACGCATCTTATGAAATAACAGTACTAGCAACAAATATATCTAACTATGGTGGATTCGGAGAATGGAGTTTTTCAGCCTTATATGAAAGTGAAACTGAATCTGTGCTATTTGATACTGGATTTCATGAAGATACTGTTTTACATAATGCTAAAATTCTTGGAAAAGATCTATCAAAAGTTGAAAAGGTCATATTAAGTCATTTTCACAGCGATCATACAGGAGGCCTTCTAAAATTAAGAAAAACATACAAGGAACTTAACAATAAAGCTTTTACCAAGGTTTATGTTGCAAGAGGCTTTTTTAATCAAAGATTTGCTCCAGATGGTTCAAAGGTTGGTCCGGGAAATTATGCTGATTCAAGTAAATGGAAAAAAGACGCTGAAGAATTAGGCATTAATTTCATAATTCTAGATAGTCATTATGAAGTTTCAAAGAATATATTTGCAACGGGAACTGTTGAAAGAACTGTAGAGAAATACAATGGGCCTGAGGGTTTAGTTGTAAAGGATATTAAATCAAAAAAATTTGTTCCAGATATAATTGTTGATGACCAGTCTGCAGGCATGTTAACTGAAAATGGATGGGTAATGATGTCAGGCTGTGGACATTCGGGGATCATTAACACAGCAAAAAAACTCCAGTCTATAAACAATATTCCCGTATATGGTGCAATTGGCGGATTTCACTTATTTAAAGCATCAGATCAACTTATAGATAAAACTGCTAATTGGCTTAAAAATCAAGGAATGACAAAATTTATGGGCGGACACTGCACAGGCATTTATGCTGCCGAAAGAGTTGCTGATATTATTGGTATATCAAGAGAAAATCTGTCCCATACAGCTATTGGAAGCGTGTTAACAAAAGATTTAATGATTCAAAGGAGCTCTGTAGAGTAATTTTTTTTACGAGGCGCTTGCTTTGATAAGTGATTTTTTAAGTTCTTCATACTCAAAACACTGGCTAGAGCAAAGATTTTCTAATATAACAAGATTTTTTCTTGCAAGCTCAACTCTTCCAGTCTGAATGAAAAGTTCTCCCTGATACTCAAGAGCAGATTTGTTTTCAGGATCAAGTTCAAGCGATGTTTTGTAATACTTTTCCGCTAAATCATACTTACCAAGCTTTCTTTTTGTGAAAGCATAAAGATTCCATCCATCTGAATCATTTGGTTTTGATTTTGTATATGCTTTTAATACCTTATCTGCTTTTCTATAATTTTCATTATCAAGGTGTTTAATTGCTCTTTTATATAGAGTAGTTGCATCAAGCTTGTTGTACTTCACTGCCTCTAATGGCAAAGCTAATAGACATAGCAAAGGCAAGTATTTTATTTTAGTTATATTTTTCATCATTTATTTTTTATATATAACATTTAATTAAAATTTATAATTAATCTTAAAAGAGCAATTATTGAAATGATATTACAACAATTTAAACAATATTTAACTTAAGTAAGTTAAAATTTTTAGTATATACAGAGGATAAGTCTATGAAATTTTTAAATATAATTTTTGCGTTAACTTTAGTATCTTCATTTTCTCTTCAATCTGCTGAAGAAACTTTTGTTGGTGATGTAAGCATGGGAGATGTAACCCATAGTTCTGCATTTAATTACATTAAAAACAATATGTTAGGTAAGTGGAAAGGTGAACTAACTCAAGAATCAGGAAATGTTATTAGTGCATCTTATCATTTCAAGCTAGTTTCAAATGGAAATACAATAAGAGAAGAGCTCGTCGAAGATGGCGTGGAGATGTTTACAACATATTCAGATAAAAATGGAGAACTTGTAATCAAGCATTACTGTGCATTAGGTACACAACCAATGTTTACTGTTGATAAACTTTCAGACGACTCAATAGTATTTAAGTCTGACCCATCTACTGGTTATCATAGTGAGCACCACAATTTTGTTAAATCTATATCTTGGTCATTTGATTCAGATAAAAAAGAAACGCTAATTATGCGAAATAGCGTTTTTATTGATGGAGAACTGCAAAATAATAAAGCAGTTATAAATAAAGTTTATTAACGTTATTTGAATTATAGGGAGCCCGCATAAGCGGGTTTCTTTATTTTGAAGGGTATACTTTATTTATGTATAAAGATTATTGGCGCTCAAATTTAAAAATTCTCTCTATCCTATTAACGGTTTGGTTTTTGGTCTCATTTGGTTTTGGAATAATCTTTTCAGATTTTTTAGATCAATTTAAAATTGGCGGCTTCAAAATTGGATTTTGGTTTGCTCAGCAGGGCAGCATTTATTTCTTCGTATTTCTTATTTTTATCTATGTATATCTTATGAATAAATTAGATAAATCATATAAAGAAAAAATGAATAAAAACAAATCAGATTGATGGATACCCAATCTCTTACTTATTTATTTGTTGGATTGTCATTTTCTTTGTATATAGGAATTGCAATTTGGTCGCGTGCATCATCAACAAATGATTTTTATATTGCTGGAAAGGGCGTCCATCCAATAGCCAATGGTATGGCAACTGCAGCAGATTGGATGTCAGCAGCTTCCTTTATTTCAATGGCAGGTTTAATAGCTTTTTTGGGTAAAGATGGATCTGTTTATCTGATGGGTTGGACAGGTGGATATGTTTTATTGGCATTGTTGCTTGCTCCCTACTTACGAAAATTTGGTCAATACACTGTTCCTGATTTTATTGGAACAAGATACTACTCAAATTTAGCAAGGTTAGTTGCTGTTATATGTTTGATATTTATTTCATTTACCTATGTTGCTGGTCAAATGAGAGGAGTAGGTATTGTTTTTTCTAGATTTCTTGAGGTTGATATAAATTTAGGTGTAATTATTGGTATGTGCATTGTCTTTTTTTATGCAGTGTTAGGAGGAATGAAGGGAATTACTTATACGCAGGTTGCTCAATACTGTGTCTTAATTTTTGCTTATTTAGTTCCAGCTATATTTATCTCTATTCTTATGACTGGAAATCCTATTCCTCAACTTGGTTTTGGTGATACTCTTGTCAATACCGATACATATTTATTAGATAAATTAGATAAGGTTACTGTTGATCTTGGATTTAATGCATATACAGAAAATACTAAAACTAATATTGATATTTTTTGTATAACTGCTGCATTGATGTTTGGAACCGCAGGTCTTCCTCATGTCATCGTAAGATTCTTTACTGTACCGAAAGTTAGTGATGCAAGAAAATCAGCTGGTTATGCATTGGTATTTATAGCTATTTTATATTCAACAGCTCCAGCAGTATCAGCTTTTGCAAGAATGAATTTTATTGATTCTGTTCAAGAGGTTAATTATCAAGAGGCTCCAAGTTGGTTTAGGAATTGGGAAAACATAGGTCTCATAGCATGGAAAGACAAAAATGAGGATGGCTTAATTCAATATTCAGCTGGCAATGCCTTAGAGGGGATAAAACCAGATTTTAGCAATGAAAAAGGAGTGTCTGGAGAGAGAGTAACTATCAATGATCCTGATATGACTAATAATAATGAGGTCTACATAGATAGAGATATCATGGTTCTTGCAAATCCAGAGATTGCGAGACTGCCTGGCTGGGTTGTAGCATTGGTTGCAGCAGGTGCATTGGCAGCGGCCTTGTCAACTGCTGCTGGATTGCTTTTGGTGATTTCAGCCTCTATATCTCATGATCTTCTTAAGAAGATGTTTATGCCTAAAATTACTGAAAAACAAGAATTATTTTATGCACGTTGCTCTGCAGCTGTTGCAATACTCATTGCAGGCTTATTTGGAATTTATCCACCAGGATTTGTTGCTCAGGTTGTTGCATTTGCTTTTGGATTAGCAGCTGCAACAATTTTTCCTGCTTTATTAATGGGAATCTTTTATAAAAGGTTAAATAAGGAAGGTGCTATTGCAGGTATGATTTCTGGGCTTGTGATCACCTCTGCCTACATTATTAATTTTAAATTTTTAAATATTGACTTAAATTCTTCGGAATACTGGTTCTTGGGAATTTCACCGGAGGGATTTGGATTCATTGGGATGATTTTAAATTTTTGTATTGCAATTTTAGTTTCATTCTTCTATGCAAGACCACCTAAAAATGTCTACTTAATGGTTGATCAAATTAGAGAACCTTAAAAGCTTAATCTGAATCATCCCAGGAAAATAATTCCACATGCATATGTTGTTACGATGGCGGCAGCTACAAGACCCTGAACATTTCTATCTACCTCATATTCTTTTCCAAAAAATTTCATGTGAGTAGGAGGCACTCCGTTAATATCATTTAATTTTCCATCATATAAAGGAATGGCTGCCCAAGCCCCGAGGAAGCAAATAATCCACATATATAAAAGTGCTATTGATATTAATAAATTTGAAAATGATGGAAATACCCATAAAAGTAAGATTATTATTATGCCTGTAACAGTTAAAGCTAATACCTGCCAAACTAAATGAAAGCGAGCATGTCCTGTCCAAAGTGGATTAGTCGCATGAGACTCATTAAAGTCAACCAATAAAGGCATTACTGCTAGCCCAAATGCTACAGCAGATAAGAGTATATTTGCTATAAAGGTTGGTTCTAATGTCGAGAAAAATATAGCCCAAAATGACCAAAAAACAACTAAAACCATAACCTTTCTATAAATATCAAGTGCATATAAAGCAAATTCAAAAGCTTTGCTCATTTTTTGATTATCTTCCATCTATTTATTCTCCATTATCTTAAATACTCTATCTTTTTGATCATTTCCAAATTTAGTAAGAACTCCAATAAGTGTCTCAGGGATAAAGCTTGTCACAGCATTATTGAAAATATCCATATTTTTAATTCTTTCATACCAAAGACTAATGTTTGGTCTTTTGGATGAGCTAAATAATTCTCCCAAAGCTAATTGTTCTATTCTAATGATGTAGGGGAGGGTTGCGGCATCTGCAATGCCAAATGAATTGTTGAAAAGCCAATCAGAGTTTTCTAATTCTTTTTCAAGTTTACTTAATAAAAGCTCTGTTTGTTTTAATGCTTCTATCAGAACAGGCGCATCAAGCCCCATATCAATAAGATCTCTTCTATTTTTTCTTTTTATGTGATCAGGAATATTGGCAATTTCTTGATCAACTTCATCTTTAGGTTTCTGGATTAATATATTTCTCATTCCAATACCATAAGTTATTGAGCCACACTGGGGATGATAGCTATCAATATACTTTACCCATAATCTCATTTTGGCTACATTTAAAGGATCTGATGATTTTGCTGGTATTCCTGGAAAATAATCATCTAAATATTCATTTATTACAGTGGATTCAATGATAACACCGTCGTCAGTTACCAATGTAGGAACCAAATGATTTGGATTTAATTTAACATACTCATCTTCATGCTGTTCCCCAGCTAATAAATCAATAATTTTCGATTCATAAGAAATGTTCTTTAATTCAAGAATCATTCTTACCTTTTGTGAGCAGGTAGAAGGTCCATGATGATAAAGTGTTACATTTTTCATAATATAAATATTAGATTAATTACAATAGGTACTCAGAACTCCCCCCATCAACTGAAATACTTTGACCTGTTATAAATGCTGCCTGTTGAGAGCATAAAAATGTACATATTCCTGATATTTCTTCTACTTTACCCATTCTCTTTGCTGGCAAATCATCTTCTACAATCTTTAAAGCTTCCTCATAGGTTATATTTGCCAGTTTTGCTTGATAATTAATTATCCCAATTTGCCTATCAGTAGCTATTCTTTCTGGCAATATGCAATTAATTGTGATGTTGTCTTTTGCAAACTCCTTCGATAATGCCTTTGACAGTCCATGCAATCCCGATCTTGCAGAAGTAGATAAACCCATCATTAAATGTGGATTTTTAACCATTGCAGATGTCATATTTATAATTCTGCCAAAATTATTTTTTTGCATTCCAGGTATCACAGCTTGCATTAATAAGGCTGATTGAGTGAAATTAGACTTAATTGCATTTAGAAAATCATCTTCAGTCCAATCAAAAAAATTCCCAGGCGCTGGGCCACCACTATTATTTATTAAAATGTCTGGATTAGGGCATGCTGCCAATAGCTTTTTGCGAGTCGCATCTTCTTCCATTGGTCCAAGGACCGATGAAACTTTATATTTCTTTTTTATGAATTCTTCATGCGTCTTGGTCAAATTCTCCTTATTTGTACCATTTATTACAATCTCTACACCTTCTTGAGCAAGTTGTTCAGCAATTGCTTTACCGAGCCCTCTGCTAGAGGCACAAATAATTGCTTTTTTACCATCAATACCTAAATTCATTTTTCGACTATATACTATCTGGAATTAATAAAAAAACTTTATCTAAAAGGTTAATTTAAAGTCTATTTGATTTATTTTAGTCACATGGATAGGATAGTCAATTAATGCAAATACATACTTACCAATGAATGCTTCTGACGCTTTAATAAAAACTCTTATTGCAAATGGAGCAGAAGTTGTTTTTGCTAATCCTGGAACTTCTGAAATGCATCTTGTTGCAGCAATAGATAGTCATCCAGAAATACGACCAGTATTAGGTTTGTTTGAGGGCGTTGTTAGTGGTGCAGCAGATGGTTATGCAAGAATGTCAGGTAAATCTGCAGTTAATCTTTTGCATTTAGGGCCTGGGTTGGGCAATAGCTTTGCAAATATCCACAATGCTAATAAAGCATTATCACCAATGGTAAATGTAGTGGGAGACCATGCAACTTACCATCTGAAATATAATGCTCCGCTCACATCTGATTTGGACAATTTAGCTAAATCGGTTTCAGACTGGGTTGGTAGATCAAATTCAGTTGATGATCTCTGCGATCTAGGTAATGAAGCTTGGAAGAATGCTAATGCTTTTCCAGGACAGATTTCAACTTTAATTGTTCCAGCAGACTGCGCATGGGGTGATTTCAAAGGAGATATCCCCAAACCATTAGATGCAGTTACTCCAATACCAATTGATCATTCATTAATTTCTCAATCTTTAGAGACTCTCAAACAAGATGGCTCAATACTATTTATTGGAGGAAAATTTCTTGACGAAGATTGTCTTATCTTAGCTGCAAAAATTTCAAGTGCTACAGGATGTAGAATTGTAACTGATACATTTATTTCGAGGATAAGAAGAGGCGCAGGATTGCCAAAAATTGAACAAGTGCCATATTTTGCTGAAATGGCAGAAGAATTTTTATTAAATACTCCGGGTGCGGTCTTCATAGGAACAAGCATACCTGTATCATTTTTTGCATATCCAGATAAAAAAAGCTATTTATTGCCAAATGAAACAAAAATCATCAATTTGTGCTCTCCACAACAAGATGGTTATGATGCATTGAACGCTTTATCTGACGAGTGTAACTCACTATCAATAAATGAAAATCTTATTCACAGTAGCATCATTGATATTCCATCTTCAGGGACTCTTGATACTATATCATTTGGACCGTTACTAGCTGGCTTAATGCCCGAAGATGCAATCGTTTCTGATGAATCTGCTACATCTGGTCTTTTTGTGACATCTCATACTTTCAATGCTAAGCCTCATGATTGGTTGGCATTAACTGGTGGCTCAATTGGACAAGGGTTGCCATTAGCAATTGGTGCAGCTATCGCTCAACCAGAGAGACCAGTAATCACACTTCATGGTGATGGAGGGGCAATGTATACAATTCAAGCATTGTGGACTCAAGCTAGAGAAAATTTAAATATAACAAATATCATATTTGCTAATAATTCATATGAAATTCTGAAAATAGAGCTTGATAGGGTAGGTGCCGTTCAAACTGGTCAAAGAGCAGCATCGATGCTTTCTTTAGATAATCCCAGAATTGATTGGATACAGCTCTCTAAATCAATGGGAGTACCTGCTTTTGCTCCAACATCAGTTGAAGAATTTACAAAAATATTCTCTAACTCTGTTCAGGAGTCAGGACCATCTTTAATTGTTATTTCTCTCTAGTAGTAAAAATTACTATTACGGATTTATAGTTGGGTCTGTACCCAATCCTGAACCAAAAACAACAGCATTTAACCAGAGTCTATTAGTTCCTCTTGTAGATCCGCGAAAATTTGGCTCTCCTGAGAACAAGATTACTTGGCCTTTTCCAATTTTTTCTCTTGTTACATAAGCTGAATTAGCTATTCGTTGAGCAGCCTCTGGCCAAACTAAGCCACTCATTCTGACTTTTACTTCCTTATTAGGTGGAATTAAAGACCAATTTATTTGTTTTGATTTAAGTGAATTTAAATTTGGTACAAGCGCACCAATTCTAACAGCTGCTTCTACATTACTTCCCGTCATTAAGACAGGATAGTCTGAGTACAATACAGGCAATATATTTGGACTACCAAAAGTTAACCAATGTTTTTGATCAGTTCTACCAGCTACAAATGATCCAGATGGCATAAAAATTGATTGCCATTCATCTCTCATTTCAAACTGTTCCTTGGACATCTCGCTTTCGTTGATTTCCCATGGATAATCAATTAAATTATCAACACTATTGCTATTAACTTTGTCCTTATCAATCTGATCATCTAAAGCCATTATCTCTCTCATAAGATCAAATTTATAATCATTAACATCTTCAAACACATTTTGTATTTGTTTTGTGTTCCCTAAACCATCATTTGAAGATAAAAATCTTGTTGATCTATTATGAGCAATCAAGGTGCCACCATTTTTTATCCATTCAGATAGGTTCTCTAATTCGCTAGCACTCATATCGGGATAACCGCTTGGAAGAATTAATGTGTTATAGCGTCTCAAGTCGGCATATCCAGCAAAAGAACCATTTACAAGGCTGTGCCTAATTCCAAGATGATGATCTAATGACCACCAACTCACTCCAACATCATATGAGTTGTAATTACCATGACCTAAAATTGCAATTTGAGGTTTCTTTAACAATCTAAAATGTCTTCCACCCCAGTCAGGAAGCTCCTCTGGTCCAAAACCAGATTCTATAGAATGAACAGATATATTTAGATCAGCAGCTATTTCTTTTATTTGCGTAGTTAAATTTTCGTATTGTGGATTATCCATAGCAATAACAACTACGCTTCCACGAGATAATTTGTGACCGGAGAGTATTGATTCTTTATCGATAATTCGAACTTGAATATCTTCTTCAAGCAATCTTGCAGCAAACGCAACTGATCTATCATCATCACCGTTGGTTGCCCACATTACAGCATTATCATTTACTTCAATATTGCTAGAGGAGGGCTCCCAAGTAACAATATTTTTATCAATATGTTCTAAGGCAGTAACAGCTGGCAAACCAAACATCATTGTAAAGTTGAATGCAGTAGTGTCATACATTATGGAAGAGCCATCTCTGAGGTTTTCTTGTCTTTCTTCAATTAGAACTGATTCATCAATTTCGGCATCAAATTCTAATATTGCCTTTATTAGTGGTGCCTCAGGTTGCCTATTTGGAATAATTAAGCTGCCTTCAGGTATTTCATAATTAGCTTCAATATCACCCAATTGATTTACTGCTTTATCTACCAGCAAAGTTTTAGTATTTTTAAATACCTCTATATCTTGGGCTTTTAATTTATCAACTAATGAGTTTAAGCGCCCATAATTTTTTGATGGTAAGACAACAAAAGTTTGATTAGCATATTTACTTTCTTTAGAAATATTGTATTTACGACCATCCCAATAATCTTTATACATCGCTTTTGTATTAACTTTTAAAGTATTAAGATTTTCAATAGTGCTTACAAATTGATGATGAACTGATTCTTTATATGATTGAATAGTTCCTTCAGGTCTTCTTACGCCATCTTCTGACATTCGTGATTGTTCATAGAGTATCCCAAGACTGCCGCGAAATTGAACATAAAATGAGTATCCTGGGTAAAGATCTTCATGCCATTCTCCGGTATAAAAACGCCAATTTTTTTTATCAAAAGCCTCAGCTTGATCTTGTGCGAAAACATTTCCCCATTTAATTAGATCTTCATCTATGTTTTTATTAATTGGCTCTCTAGGAGGTCCCGTCATGAAAGTATCTTGGGCACCCATTTCATGTCCATCAACCAGGATTTGAGGCCTCCATTTGTTTATTAATTTTACTCTTCCTTGAGTTTCGGGTTGAGTTAGGTAAAACCAGTCTCTATTTAAATCAAAGTAATAATGATTCGTCCTTCCATATGGCCAATCCCCTGTATGTAAGAGCGATTGATCATCATAGTTTGGTGCTGTGCCTCGGTATTGTTCCAATGATTTTGCAAATCTATCTCTACCGTCAGGATTCATCATAGGATCAATAATAACCACCATGTTGTTAAGTAAATCTTCAACTGCAGGATCATTGCTAGCAATCAGATGATAGATAACTCCTAACGCAGCATCTGCTCCAGATGTTTCATTTCCATGGATAGAATATGCCATCCATGCTATTGCAGGTAATGATTCAATAATTGAATTTGCTTCGCGATTATTTATTTTTCTTGCGTCAGATATTTTTGAAATATTTTCTTTAATTTGGTCAAGATTATTTATATTTTCAGGTGATGAAATAAAAAGCGCATAAAGAGGGCGATTTTCATGAGACCTTGCATATTCAACAACCTTTATTTTATTTGACTGCTTTGACCATTTTAAGATTGCATTAGATATTTGGGATGGATTAGCCACTCTATCTCCATAATTAAAATCTAAAAATTCATTAGGATGATCAATTGAATCAATGTATGAGCCTGATAGAATTTTTTCTACATACAAATCTTTAGAGTATGAGGTAGGTTTTGTCAGGGTTTCACTATTTAAAATAGTTGAAAATATTAATGTAAATGTAAGTAAATTTTTGATATTCATATAAATAGTTTAAGTATTATCTATTCAGATGATAATACATATCGTAGACTTTATTAGATAAAATTTTATGAAAAAGCTTGTATCAATAGTATTTATCTTAGCAGTAATTATAGCTGGTATATTTCTATATTTAAGAAATTCAGATATAGATGTTAATTATAAAAGATTTAATGTGGTTGCACCCGGAATTCTTAGAACACCGGCAGAAAGTTTTAAAAACATTGCAGATTATCCATTTAAAGCAAACTATCTTATGATTGGCGATACACGTATTCATTACTTAGATGAAGGTCCAAAAGAGGGAGAAATCATATATTTGCTTCATGGTGAGCCTGCTTGGAGTTACTTATTTAGAAAAATGATTCCAACTCTTACCAAGGCAGGGTACAGAGTAATAGCTCCTGATATGGTTGGATTTGGAAAATCTGATAAATATGCGTCAATAGACGATTATTCACATCAAATGCATGTTGATAAAATGACTCAATTAGTAGTTGAGCTTGATTTAAATAATATTACAGCCCATGTTCATGATTGGGGAGGTTTGGTTGGTCTTAGGGTTATTGCAGAAGAGCCTGAAAGATTTTCAAGAGTTATTGCTTCTAATACTAGTTTGATAGCACCTGGGAGAGGTTTCTTTAATGAGATCATATCTTTTATCGGTTATCCCTTATTCAAATTAGCTATATGGTTTCAAGGACCAGCCACATGGGAAGAATTTATTGGCGGGAATGGATTTGCAGGCTGGATAAGATATTCAAGATTTACGGATAACATTGATGTCGGTGGGATTATGCAAACCTTGGGCAATGTAAATGATGATGAAAGAATAGGGTACGAGGCACCATATCCAAACGCTACCTATAAAGCAGGCGCTCAAATTTTTCCATATTTAATACCCAGTGAATTAAGAAAAAATGAAAAGGCCTACAGAGAAGTTTTTGAGAAATGGAATAAACCTTTCTTAATCGCAAATAGTGATAACGATCCTGTTACAAAAAATAATCCTAGAATGGTTGAAATGTTAAAAAGAATACCATCTGCTGAGGAACTAATCATTGAAGGGCCAGGGCACTTTATACAAGAAGAAGCTGGGCCAGAATATGCTAATTTAATAATTAACTTTATTAATGGTGATCCAAAGCCTTTTAAGAAGAAGAGAAGGACAATAGATATAGAGCTTTAAAATACATATAAGTTCGCATAATATATATTATGTTAAATTATAAAGTTGTATAAAGAGATAAAATCTATGAAAACCAGGAATGTTTACCGAATTGATTGGGTTTTACCTCCGTTTCTGTATTAACAAAGTATTCAAAACCCTTAATAACATTATTTATATATCTTTGAAGCATGGGCCTAACAAATAAGTACCATGACAAATTTTGCATAAATTTACTCTTAAATGGTGTGTAATGATGTATTTCAGGGTTAATTCTTACTCTTAATGAAGATATTTCATCATTACCCTCAATGAGCCAGTTAACTTGAGCCATTTTTGATTTATTTTTTCTTCCTATGATTAAATCATAGCCATTTTCATGCCAATTAAAGAAATTTCTTTCAAGGGTTAAACCATTCAAGTACTCTAGCTCATCAATTGAATTCGGACCTGGCCATTTAATTGCATCATTCCTTTTACAAAATGGATGATAATAAGATAAATTACCAGGTTCTTTAATTATATTTAAAAGATAAGATTTCGATTTTTGAAAAGATCTTTTAGCCTCAACGAACATCATTTAACACCTTTTACAAATTATTTATAAAATCCTTTATATGAACTGTAATTTCATCGGGAGAATCCTCTTGGATGAAATGGTTACCTTTTACAGTTACTTCTTTAAGATTATTCCATTCTCTCACTTCGTCACGTTGAGATCCAACCAATAGAAATCCTGGATCAGCATTAATAAATAATTTTGGTATGTTTGAATTTTTATGGAATTCTGCATTTTTATTAATTTCTATGAAAGTATCACCAGGCTCTTCATCAAGAGGAATATGTCTTGGGAATGTTAAGGTGGGTCTTCTATCCTCACCAGGATTTAAAAAAGGTCTCAAATACTCCTCTTTTGTTTCATCTGACATCGGTGCTATAGGATCAGCAAATAAAATTCTTTCTATAAAAAAATTTTTATCAAGAACTAATTCTTCTCCGGCTTTAGATCTAAATAATTTAAATATCTTTGTTCCGGCTTCTGGCCATTGTTCCCATCTTAGTGGGACTGTAACCCCTTCCATAAATGTTATTGAAGAAATTATCTCTGGATGCATTCTTGCAAACTTCAATCCTAGACCGCAACCCCAATCATGAATCACAAGATTAATTTTTCCTCCAAGGTCTAATTTGGTTAGAAATGCATCTAAAAAACTATAATGACCATCAAAAGAATAGTCAGAGTTATCAACACCTTCAAGCTTTTCAGAATCACCCATGCCAATTAAGTCAGGAACAATTACCCTATGTGATTTTATGAAATTAGGAGCAATGTTTCTCCATAAATATGATGAAGTTGGATTTCCATGAATAAATACAATTGCATCACCCTTACCTTCATCAATATAAGCTAATTTTTTATCTTTAACCTCTATATATTTCTTCATAGTTATTAAATATTTAAGATTTAATTATCCTCTTGGAGGCAACCCCTTTACTCTTTGAATAGTTGAATTTGTTGCAGCTCTTCTATGTTTTGATAATTCTTGATAGCCCTCATCAGCCCACCAATTATCTGCATCAGCCTCAGATGGGAATTTAAATATTATTGCTCTACCAGGTAATGGCTCAGCACCTTCTAAAACTTTTCGCTCATCATCGTAGGTTACAAACTCACCATTGTGCTTTTTTAAATAAGAAAAAAACCCTTTTTCATAGATTCTGTACTCATCTGGATCAAGAATTGTTAGGTTAACAACTATATATACTTCTATATTGCTCGACATATTTTAATCTCCTTCCTAATAAAATTATTTTATTGTATTGTGACAATATTCTAGTCCAGCGGCTTCAATACCAGCAATAGCACAAATTTCATCTTCATCAGATCGATCTCCAGATATTCCTACTGCACCAATATTTTTACCATTTTTTTGAATAATCAATCCCCCTGGTGTGGGCATTAATTTTCCGTTAGCTAAGATTTGCATACCATTAATTGCTTTATCTAATCGAGGCTGTTCTTCGATGATGTCTCTCAAGGTACTCGTAGAAAAACCTGCGGCTATACAGGACCATGCTTTTGCATAAGCTACATCAGCTCGTGTTAAACCTGATCCATCCTCTGCTAAAGTTGCTCTTATAACACCTGCCACATCAACAACGGTAACTGTTATTGGCATAAAGTTCATTTCTCTAGCTTTTTTAATAGATTCATGGCAAATATCTAATGATTCTTGTAAAGAGATTTCACCTGGATTTTTTATCATTTAAAACTCCTGTATTGGCACAATTAAATATTAGAATTTAGATTAAATTCTATATTAATAAAATTATAAATGGCAGCAGCGCAAGCTTTCGGATTTTCAATTACATTAAAATGAGCAGCATCCGGAATTAGAAAAAATTTATCGAATGTAGCTCCTACCTTCAATTGAATTTCTTTATACAATCCCATATCAGATACGTATTCTTTTTTTAGAGGAACTGATGATTGATCTTCAGCTGATGGATAAATATCCTCAATTTCATTTCTAAATAAATTATATTTTCCAAAATATGGTTGATCAGAAATAAGAGATCCATTGGACGCTCTTTTAAATTCATCTTCCCCTTGAAATTGCATTATGGGTATCGAAGTATTTTTTAAGTTTATTCTATTCTGCACCTCATTATCTATACCCCCTTGAAGAAAAGATTGCTGAATTTTTTTAAAATAATTTTTATAAGAAATTTGAGATTTATACTTTAGATGTGTGTATCTATCATAGATATCACTACCCCTTTTAGATGATCTTCCATTAATTTTAAATGTTTCAGAAAGTAAATGGATTGGCTTGTTTAAATTCATAACAGCAAAAAATAATAATCTAAATTGATGATATATAGACATTATTCTATGTGGAGGTCCAATAAGGATTTTTGGAGCTAAATTTTTCCATTTTGGATCTACATAATCCCAAACTTGTGAACCTCTAGAATATGTAATAACTCTTTCAGGGTTATTGATGCAAAGATTTTCTAGAATAACAGCTCCCCTATCGTGTCCAACAACATGAGCGGCGTCAATTCCCATTTCATCCATTAATAAATTTACTGTTTTGGATTGATTAACATGACTAAATTTTGGATCAATTTTATGAGTTGAAAAATCAATTTCTTTTTGAGTTATTAAACTTTCACCGTTGGAGATGGCAAATTCATTAGAATACTCAATAGCAAAGTGTTCATCATAATAAGGTATATTAAAAATTATTATCCTAAGAGTTGAGTCTATTTTATGAAGTTGCTCTGCCAACCAGGACATCGACTCAATTGGATTTGTTGGTATCCCACCAATCAACAATAAAGTTTTATCTGAAGTTGCCTCATGATCACCAATTTCACAAACTGCATGATCCTCATTTCCAATGGAAACAAAATATTCTTTAAAATTTAATCTTTTAATTGATGAAGTTTCTCTAAGGGA
Source organism: uncultured SAR86 cluster bacterium (assembly GCA_902599315.1). Classification (GTDB taxonomy): domain Bacteria; phylum Pseudomonadota; class Gammaproteobacteria; order Magnimaribacterales; family D2472; genus D2472. The sequence goes on from CACKEY010000005.1 coordinate 90,510, forward strand.
TATTCGAAGATTTATGTATATATCAATAAATACAAATACTATTAAAGTAAGGATACTTAGTATTCGATCTAGCAACTTAGTTATCGTTTCTTGGAAATCCCAAATCAACTTTGCTATCAGCAGGATCTGGCCAACGAGTTGTTAAGGATTTAGTCTTGGTATAAAACTCAATTGATGTTGGGCCAAAAGCTTTAGTTTCAGAGAATCCACTGTCCTTCCAGCCACCAAAACTATGCGCGTAAGTTGGTAAAGGAATTGGGACATTTATGCCGACTGAACCAGCTTGAATCTCATCAGACCACTTCTTTGCAACTCCTCCATCACGTGTAAATAAAGCAGCTCCATTCCCTAAATTATGTGAATGAGTGATTTTCATTGCTTCATCGTAAGTTTTAGCCCTGACAAAGGATAATACAGGCCCAAAAATTTCATTTTCGTAGACAGCCATGCCTGGTTTAACATTATCTATTAATGTAGGACCTACAAAACATCCTTCTAATGAATTGGATCTAATTCTTCCATCAACAACTAGAGTTGCTCCATCGGGTTCAGCACTGTCAATAAATGAGTAAATTTTATCTTTATTTTCTTGTGAGATGACTGGTCCTAATTGAGTTTCATCGTCATCAGTAACACCCATGACCAAACTTGGCATTCTCTCTTTAATTTTGTTCAAAAGTTCATCAGCTATGTCACCTACAGCGACTACAACTGAAACGGCCATACATCTTTGTCCAGCTGCACCGAAACTAGCAGACACAGCTGCATCAGCTGACATATCTAAATCAGCATCTGGCAAGACAATCATATGATTTTTACCTCCACCAAGTGCTTGAACTTTTGTATTGTGTTCTACACCCAAAATTTTAAGACTTTTTGCAGCAGCAGTACTTCCAATAAATGCTAAACCATTAACCTTTTCATGACGCACAAGAAGCTCAACTATTTCTTTATTGCCGTTGATGACATTAAAACAACCATTTGGTAATCCAACATCTTCATATATATCAGCATATAGTCTTGAAATAGAGGGTACCTTCTCGCTTGGTTTAGCTATATAAGTATTACCAGTTACCAAAGCCATGGAGCTGTGAAGAATAGGTATCAGAATTGGAAAATTAAACGGACCAACACCGGCAACAACTCCAATTGGAAATCTTAAGTCAGCAATATCAATTCCTCCAGCAACATTTTGGCTGAAATGTGTAGGGTAAAAATGCTGAATTCCAGCAACATGAGTAAGAGCCTGAATCGCCCTATCTAACTCTGCTTCAGCATCAGGCTTTGTTTTACCAGCTTCATTAATGCATATATTAATAATTTCAGATGATCTATCTATTACGTATTGTCTAAACTTAAGAATAAGCTCAGCCCTATAAGTTAATCCTGTTTTTGACCAACTTTTAGCTGCTTCGTAAGCAGATTCCACAGCTAAATTTGCAGTTTCACTTGTCGCATAATGCACTTCACCTATTTCACTACCATACGATGGATTAACTATTGGAGATGATTGAGTTGAGATAGAACAACTTTTACCATTTATATAATTATCAACTTTGTACATAATGTTCTCTTTTATTTAAAGCTATATAATAGCTAATTATTTGTATAATGCAGAATTTTAAATATCCTAACCACTTGACTAAAATAAAGCAATCTAAAAAATTTATTTACTATGCATTTTGATCTAGCAATTATTGGATATGGTCCTGTTGGAGCTGCTGCCGCAAATATATTTGCAGCAAAAGACTTCAATATCATTGTTATTGAACCAAAAAAAGAGATATGGGATATCCCTAGGGCTGTTCATTTTGATGGACAAGTTCAAAGAATATTCCAATCGATGGGAATATTTGATCAAATTGAAAAGATTATAGATCCAATAATGGGAATTAACTTTATTAACAGGAGTGGTAAAAATTTGTTAAGCGTGGGTTTTGAAGATCATCCAAAATTAAATGGTTATTTCGAAGGAGTAATGTTTAATCAACCAAAATTTGAAGAAATTCTGAGAACCAATGCTTTGAAATATAACAATATACAATTTGAATTAGGTTCATATGTAAGTTCCCTGGAAGCACTAGATGATATAAATAATTTTGAAGTAATAAATAATTCTACTAATGAAAAATCTAATTTCAGTTCTACATATTTAATAGGTTCTGATGGAGCTGACAGTTTTGTAAGAAAAAGTCTTGGTATTAAAATGCATGATTACAACTGTGATCAAGATTGGGTTGTAGTTGATTATTTGGTTGATGACAGATATGAAATTCTTGACAAATCTAGATATCAAATATGCGATTACAAGAGGCCCACTACTCTCCTACCTATTACTGACAATCATGTCAGATGGGAATTTAAAATTAATCCTGATGACGATGTCGATAAACTAGAAAGTGAAGAGAATATAAGAAATTTCATGAGTCCTCATATGTGGAGGATTAATCCTGATATTGATGTAAATAGCGGTAAATTGATTAGATCAAGTAAATACACATTTCATGGTTTATTGGTTGATCAGTTCAGAGAAAAAAATTCTTTTTTAATTGGGGATGCAGCACACCAAACGCCTCCATTTCTTGGGCAGGGACTTTGCCAGGGAATAAAAGATGCCCATAATTTATGCTGGAAACTTGCCGGTGTAAGGGATGGTAACTTTAATAAAAAGATCTTAGATTCATTTAATGATGAGCGCAAAGAAGTAAATGATTTCATGATTAGAACTGCAATAAAACAAGGCGATGTAATTGGAAGTCAGGACAGGTTAAAAGCTTTTTTTAGAGATATGTTTTTTATGTTTGCTAAAAAGTTTCCTAAAGCATTATCTGCATTAAAATTTCAATATAGTTGGAAATTTCATCAGGGCATAATGGATAACGAGTTATATCCAAATGAAATAAATGGAGTGATCATCCCTCAGCCTGATATAGATATTAGGTTAGATGGTAAGCAATTTGATCAATTTATTGGTGAATCTTTTGCTTTAATAATATTCAATGAAAAGCAATCTCTAATAAAAGATTTATCAGCCATTGAAGCAATAAAATTTTATAAAAATAATATTTATGTACTAGATGATAATCATCCATTCATGAGCGATGGGAAATTAGCTAGTTGGGCATCTTTAAATAATGTATCAGCTGTAATTATAAGGCCTGATAAACATGTTTATGGCTGTTGTGATAGTGAAGATATGTTGCAGAAAGTCGAAAATCTTACTAAGAAGCTTCATAATGATCTAAAAATTTAAAGTTTAGATATGAAAAAAACAAGCGTCAAAGGTAGAGCTAATGTTGAAAAACAGCTAATTAACTCTGCAGCCGAGCTAGTAGGTTCTATTGGCCCAAACCAATTATCAATAAGAGACATAGCAGAACATGCTAACGTAAATCATGCTCAAATTCATCATTATTTTGGTGGTAAGCAAGGTCTATTGGAAGCCACATATAAACAATTAGCTTTTGAGCACATTGAACAATTAGAAAGGCGAAAAATTGGAGCTGATAGTTTAGGAAATGAACCTTTATCTGAAATAACCGACAATTACTTTAAAGCAATAATTAGGGCTGTCTTGGATGGACAAATGGATTTAGTAAAAGTTCAAGTTGATTCTGGCTTATCCCAATCAATTAAAACCTTAAATCAGTTAACAAAAATGTCAGGTATTAAGAAACCAACACCTGAGTTAAAAGCTGCAGTAGCTCTGGTGATGGTCCTAGAGTTTGGATTAGCTGCAATGAAGCCCTATATAAGTGAAATTTTAAAATTATCTCAAAAGGATATGTCTGAATTTATGAAGTTATTTTTTGAGGCTCGAGAATTAGGAATAAAAAAACACCTTAAATGAACAAGTTATATATACTCTTAATATTATTTTTGAGTGAATCAATATACTCAAAACCAAATGTAATTATAATTTTAACAGATGACTTGGGCTGGGGTGATGTCTCATATCATGGGGGGCATATTCCAACCCCAAACATAGATGCACTAGCTAAAAATGGTGTTGAGCTTAATAGATTTTACGCATCTCCTGTTTGTAGTCCAACAAGAGCATCATTATTAACGGGCCTTCACATATTTAATCATGGGATTATTAGGCCCTTGGCAAATCCAACTGCTGAGCAATATGGACTCCCGGTAGATTTAAAAATAATGCCACAGTTTTTTAAAGAAGCAGGCTATCAAACAGCCCTGTCAGGTAAATGGCATTTAGGAATGCATCTAGAAGAATATTGGCCAACAAACAGAGGATTTGATCAAAGCTATGGGCATATGCTTGGAGGGATTGGATACTTTGATCATGTTCATACATCAAGATTAGATTGGCATAGAAATGAGGAGCCTCTATATGAAGATGGGTATTCAACAGAGCTTATAGCAAATGAAGCAATTAGAATTATTGAAACTAAAGATCCAATGCGCCCTCTTTTTCTTTATGTTGCTTTTAACGCTCCCCATACTCCAATAGAAGCTCCTAAGAATAATATAGAGTTATTTAATGATATTAAAGATCCATTAGATAGAGTATACGCAGCTAATGTTAATGCTTTAGATACTGAAATTGGAAAAATAATTCGTGCAATTGAAGATCAAGGAATTTTAGAAGAAACAATAATAGTTTTTTTTAGTGATAATGGTCCTGTATTTGATATAAATCCTATCATTGCTGTTCTAGCACCTGGATTGACAAAAGCAAGAGGAAGCACAGCCGGTCTAGTTGGAAGTAAAACTTCTGCTCGCGAGGGTGGTATAAGAGTTCCTGCAAGCATCATGTGGAAGGGAGTTTTAGATAACTCAAAAAGTGATCAATACATATTTGTTCAAGATCTACTTCCAACCTTATTATCGGCTGCAGAAATAGAAGTCACCGAACAAATAGTCTTCGATGGAACTGACAAATGGAAAAATTTAATCACCGGTGATGTTGTAGCTCCAAATAATGATTTTGTTGGAACAAAAATAGTATTTGATGAACGAGCTTTGTTTAATGATAAGTGGAAGTTGCATTTTAGAAAACCAGTAATGCTTGATGTAGAAGGCACTTATTCGTTATTTAATGTCAATGATGATCCGTTTGAATCAAAGGATTTGTCTAAGATTGAAGCAGAGGTGTTTAACTCAATGAAAACCACCATGATTAGCATGAAACAAAGAGAGGTAATACCATTAATTGATCCAGCACACTTTTATCGTTATGGAGATACTGAGGGAGGCCCTACTATAGGATCACCATGGCTTGAAATGGACTATGATATAAAACAATACCCCTCTCCGATTGAAGGATTTTTCATAATGGTTTGGGTTTTTTTTCTAGCCTTCAAATACTATTGGATTGGGCTTATTATGTTACTTTTTGGTGCAATACTTTCAATAAGAAAACTCAGAGCCTCTAAATAATTTTACAAACTTCATCAAAATCTAATCTTGGCAATCTTTGGAAGATCTTGGTAGAGTCACCATATCCTATGCAGCATAGAAAATTAGACTTTATATTTGTGTCAGAGAAGAATGTCTCGTCGACTAATTGATTATTAAAACCAGACATAGGCCCACAATCTAGCCCCATTGCTCTTGCAACCATCATTAAATAAGCTCCCTGCAAGCTACTATTTCGAAAAGCAGTTGAAACATTCATTTCATTATTACCTTTATACATAGGAGCAACATCCATATGAGGAAATAATTTTGTCATATGATCTGAAAAGTCTAGATCATAGCCAATGATAGCAATCACAGGAGCAGACATTACTTTTGGTACATTATTTGGAAGTAATGCTGGCTCTAATTTTTCTTTTTCTTCTTGAGATTTAATAAATACAAAACGACCAGGACAGCAATTCGTGCTTGTAGGACCCATTTTGGTTAATTCATATAAAGATTTAACCATATCATCTGACACTTCTTTACTCAGCCACCCATTCATGCTTCTCGCTTGTCCAAAAAGTAAATCTAATTGCTTTTCGTTAAGAGGCTCGCTGGTATTTTTAATATCTTCGAACGTTGCTTGAGCGTCAGCTATAGCTTTTTTTTGTTCATTTGTAAGTTCAGTCATTGTTAGATTCTGACAATTGAGCTGCTTTTTCCATTTCTTTAATAAGTGCAGATAGCGGAGGTTGTTCCGCTCTTACTTTATCAATTTGATCAACTGGCATTGTTACACCAAATGTTGACGGAGTCATAGGCCCATATTGAGCCATTACTACATCTCTAAAAGAAGCCTTATTTTCTGGTATAGATGCATCTAATAAATCACCATCTGTCCAGTGTTCATGAGTAAATCCATGAGTATCTCTCCAATAATCATACATCTGACTACCTAATAAATGTCTGCCGATACCCCATTCATGATAATACTCATTAAGGGTAGTTAAATGGTAGTGTCCAGCCATCAAATCATCTACAGAATCAGTCACCTCATAACCCGAATGACCATATGGACCAGGATATTCATCACCTGGTAATTGAATATTATTTATTGTGTGGTGATCTACAGCTTTATCACCTTGATCACAGCGCATAAAAGCACCAATAGAGTTTCCATCTGGACCTATAACATCATCACTGATTAAAAATCCTAAAACATTTGAATACCAGTCTACAGATGCTTTTGCATCTCTTACATTAATCGCAGTATGTCCTAGTCTTTTAACATTTGATTTAAGTTTATATACCCATTTATCCCCTTCAACTTCCCATTCAGCTGATGCTCTACCAAAACGTTGAAGTTCATTTTCTCTTTGCTTGGATTGTCCTGTATTTAAAACTTTAGATACAACAGCCATAGGTTCTGCAGGCGACATACCGTGACAGATCTCAACTTCTATACCGTCTGGATCAGTTATAGTAACTTTATGACCACCACCTGGATCTTTATTTTCAACTATATCGACATCAAATTCTTTTGATAAAGCTTCAAGATCAGAATATTCGTTAGCTTTATATGCTGTTCCAATATATTTATTTTCTTTACCTTTGGTAGCAACATAAACATAAGGACTCATTCCAGAACCTCTAAAAAATATACTATTATCATCTTCGTGGGCAAGCATGAGTCCAAAGTGATTAAAATACTTTTTTTGAGCTTCAAATTCTATTAGCTCAAATCTTACATAAATAATATCAGCTACTTTGCATATCGGTTCAGACATTCTATTTCTCCTTTAACAATTTATTAATTTCTGACCATAATAGGTCGTTGTATGTATTGGGCCCATTTCCATATAATTTTTCAATCTCTGGCGCCCATTCGCCAGTTTGATAATCAATAATACCCTCTTTATAACTTGGCCTATTTGAAATAATTTTCCAATATTTTTTTAGATTTGGCAATTTATCGCTTTCTAGCAGGCTTCCGAATCTAACTTCATTTATTCTATGAAGCAATGATGCCATACAACAATCAGCTGCTGAGTATGTTTCACCAAGCATAAAATCCTTTTTGTGAGAGAGAAAGTCTTCAATTGTAAGAATATGGTTTGCTAAATTTAGAACAAATTTTTTATATAGTGCAGTTGGGGGCTTGCCCAATAACCTAACAAGAATAAACTTAGGCGCCCTCCCCCTATCTGGATGCTTGGTTGCATAGTCCCAAATTACACTTAGTAAGGGTCTCTTGCAAAGAAGATTTGCAAGAACCTCCATAGAAACTCCCCCACAAACGGTTCCAAAAGTTGACCCCAGCTCTTTGTCTTCGCTTAAAGAAACTTCTTCAAGGATATTTTCTAATTGGATTTTTTGTGATGTATCTGAGGGAAATAATCTTTCTCCAGTTTCTGGAAACAAATTATCAATATGTCTCATTATATCGATGCTATCTGGAATGGGCTTACCATTATCTATGAGTGTTGGAACAAATGTTTTAGGATTTAACGACTGATATTCTTTTGTTAAATGCTCACCCTTTGATTCAAGATAAATGACATTGTATTTATAAGTAATTTTTTTTTCAGCCAATGCCACTCTAGCCATATTTGAGGCAACTGATTCACCGTATCCATATAATTCAAAATTGTGCATATTTATAATAAATCTATGATGGTTAAGTAAAACATATTTTTATATTTCTATCCAACTGTATAAAAAGCATACCTAGATAATATTTAGCATAAAGTAAATAGAATTGTTTATATTTTAAAATTCTAATATTTAATTGCATATAACTAACCAACTGGTTAAGATATTAAAAAATATATTATTCCTTTGGGGGGAAATCTAATGTTTAGTTATAAAAATAAGTTACTTTCATCAATTTTATTATTGGGTGCTATATCACTGGTTAGTGAAGATATTTTTGCCCAAAGCATGTCAGATTCAAGGCTTGAAGAAGTTGTTGTTACAGCTCAGAAAAAAGAGGAAGGTTTATCAGAAGTACCTATTTCAATTCAAGTTTTATCTGATGAAATGATAGAAACAAGAGGTGTTACATCAATGAAACATCTAAGTGAGTACATACCTGGATTACATATTTCAAAAGGTGCCGGAGAATGGAATGTTTATATGAGAGGCATAGGATCTGGAACTAATAAAGGATTTTCACAATCAATAACAACATTTATAGATGGAATGCCTATAACGCAAGGTTCTCAATATACTTCTCCTCTAATGGATGTAGAAAGAGTTGAAGTTTTAAGAGGAACTCAAGGTGTTTTATTCGGTAAAAATACGATTGGTGGTGTTATTAACATGGTAAGTAAGTCACCTGAAATTGGCGGTGAACAAGAAGGTAATTGGCGAATGGAATTTGTACCTGACTGGGGCACAAAAAAATTTACTGGAGCAATGAATATTCCATTTAGTGATACTTTTGCAATGCGCATAGCTGCACAAAAAGAATCATCAGATGGTTGGGTTTATAATGCATATTTGAATGAGGATGCCCCTGCAACAGAATCTGACGCAATTAGAGCTACTATGTTGTGGGAATTGGATAATATGGAAGTTAATTTAAAGTTGTCTTCAATGAATACTGAGAAAAAAGGTTCAGAAGCTGGTATTTATAAATATCAACTTGCTGCACCATTTCCTGCATTGGCTACCGCAACACCTCCTTACACAGGTGCTGTCATAAACTGGCTAATAACTAATGCATTTTTCCCAAATCAAATTTCGGGTGTCCCCGGTGTTACTTATACAGATAATACAACTTATCAAAATCCTACTGGCGGAACAGTTGATTCTAATAATGCAATCTTAAAAATTTCATCTATGTGGAATGATCATACTGTAGTTTCAACAACATCATATTCTACATATGATTACAAATGGGGACTAGATGCAGATTTTGGTCCACTTGCATTAATTGCAGTTGATAATGATGTTGACTTTAAATCAATTACTCAAGAGGTGACAATATCTTCTCCTGCTGATGATAAGTTTGAATACATCCTTGGTTTTTATTACGACGATATTCATTACGATGGCATTAACGATGGCATGTTTGGTATGTCTGTTGGAGGACTTTTTGGGCAGGTATTCCCTCTCCCAAATATATTTGCACTTCAGACTAGAGGATTATTTTCTGCAGATTTTGCTGCTACACATACATCTAATGACCAAAACTCTGAAACCCTATCTATCTTTGCAGAAGGTACATATTATGTTACTGATAAACTAACCATTAAAGCTGGTGTTCGTTTATCTGAAGATGAAAAAGATGTAAAGAGTATTCAAGGCATGAGTTCCTCAGCAACTCCTGGTGGACTTGGAAGAGAAAACTTTACTCTTGCTCCTCCTGTACTTGGTGTCTTCCGTGCTTTAGTAGACAGAAAGCCACACAACTTTCCTATCCAATCTAGATCAGAAAGTCATACATCACCATCTTTAAAAGTTCTTTATGATTATTCTGATAATACTCGATTATATTTAAGCTTTGCAGAAGGATATAAAATGGGTGGATTTGACGGTTCTGAAAATGCACCTCAAATAAATTCATCAACACCTGGACCGGCTTTTCAATTTGAGCCTGAGCAAGCTGAGACATTAGAAATTGGTGCAAAAATGCAGTTTCCTGAAAGTAACCTAAGAGCAAGTATCGCCTACTTCTCAACAGATTACACAGACATGCAAGTATCAATCTTTAATGGTTCGTCTTTCCAGGTTTCTAACGCTGGTGAGTCAGAAATTGATGGTATAGAAGCTGAGTTTGCATGGTATCCATCTGATAGTGTTGTTATCGGTGGTTCTGCTACAACACTAGATATGGCTTATGGAGCATATATAGGTGGTTGTACTGCAGATCAAGAGGTTGCTTATAGACTAGCTAATTTAAATAGCAGTGGTTGTTTTCAAGATCAAGCTGGACAAACTGGTAATAATGCGCCAGAACTTGCGGCATCAATGTATGCAAACTATTTTAAAGACATAGCAGAATCTTGGAAAATGACTCTTTCGATAAATGCAAACTATCAAGATGACGTATATTCAAATACTGATAACGATCCAAATGCATTCACAGAAGAATATACTAAAGTTAATGTTAGTGCTTCTCTTGAACATTCTGATGGGTTTGAAGTATCAATATTTGCTAGAAATGTGACTGATGAAGTTACAGCTACTCAATTATTAGATTTACCATTAGTTCCTGGTTCTCACTTTTCTTTATGGGCTCCTGGAAAAGAAGTTGGAATAAGCTTTAGAGGTAAATTTTAAATAGCGGTCTTAAAATCTTAATAATTTAAAGTCCCCTTTTATAAATTATTAAGTAAGTTAACTTGGTGCGGTGTCATAAATCTTAATTGACATCGCGCTGATTCTTTTTATAGGAGATTTTTAATGAGTTTTAAGTTAGGAAATGTAGGCAATAAAGCATCATTAATATTTAATAACGAATATTATCTACTTTCAGAGATTTCTAATGGAAAGTTATCAGATAATATGGATGACATTCTGCATTCAATTGATGTTGTTGAAGAGCTTTACTCAAACATAGATGAATTTGAAGCAACTGGATCACTTAAAGACATAAAATTAGGTCCCCCTGTTACAAATTCAAAAAATTGTTTTGCTGTTGGTCTTAATTATAAAAACCACGCTGAAGAATCTGCAATGGAAATACCACCTTTTCCTATGATATTTACAAAGCATACAACCTGCATTTGTGGGCCACATGATGATATTGAAATGAGAAGCGACATAGTTGATTATGAGGCAGAATTGGTTGCTGTGATTGGAAAAGAAGGTAAAAATATTTCAACAGATGATGCTTGGAGCCATGTTATTGGTCTTACAGCTGGTCAAGATATTTCAGATAGATCTGTTCAATTTCACGCGTCACCACCCCAATTTAATTTAGGTAAATCATTTGATACCTTTGGACCAATAGGTCCTTTTCTTGTTTCACCTGACCTGTTTAAGGATAAGAGCTCATTAGAATTAGAGTGCTTAGTTAACGATGATTTGAGACAGAAGGACAATACAAATGATCTCATTTTTGATATTCCATACATTATTTCTTACATATCAGAATTTATAACCCTAAAAACAGGCGATTTAATTTTTACTGGAACACCAGCTGGTGTTGGGGCAACTCAAGGAAAATTGCTCAAGGATGGAGATATCCTAACAACAACCATAGAAGAGATTGGTACAATGAAAAATAAATGTGTCAGAGTTTCCGATCATTCAAACTCTGCTTTCATACCTGAGTTTATTAAAGGTAAAATGCCAAGCAAAGAAAGCGATTAGTACTCTCTGTGATTCAACCAGATCTTGTTTTATATCATGCAAAATGGTCTTTATGCAGCCAGATGGTTAGGGTTGCTCTTCATGAAAAAGGTTTTAAGTATCAACATAAAGTAATTAAATTATGTGACCACTATGATGATGCAGATAATTTAAGTAAAGAGTTCCTTAGCGTTGTTAATCCTACTGGTGTTGTCCCAGTTCTTAACATTAATGGTGAATTCGTAAGAGATAGTGCCTATATTATAGAAAGATTAGATGAGTTTGAGGGACCTAATCAAATAAATTTATGGCCTAAGGAATCTGATAAAAGGCAAGAATTACGAAAATGGGTATATGACACCACCATTGACGAAAACGTCAAACTTGGGAAGAGTTTTGGCACCACAATCCCATTGTTTTCAACCGGCTTAATTGAAGTATTAGTTAAGAAATTAAAGCTAAAATCAATCTTAAACATAATTCTCAGACATCCACGAAAGGAAAGAAAGATTGCCTTTGTAGTTATGTATTTTTTGTCAATTAAGAATAGAATCGGGCCTATTGCATATGAAGCATTTGTAAATGGTTTAATAGAAATAGATAAAAATTTAGATACAAAAGATTATTTATTTAAAGATTTCACTCATGCAGATATAAATTTAATGTGCTGTTTTCATAGATTAGAGGAAATAGGCTTAGGTCCTGTTCTTGAAATGGATAATTTTAAAAATATCTCATCTTATTGGGAAAGGTTAAAAAACAGAAAAAGTTATCAAGAAGGGATATTAGGTTTTACTGATCATAAAGAAATTTTAAAGGAGGCTTTTCCTAAAAATTTTAATCCTCACTTAAACAAACTAAAGAATTTAATTGAAGAAAAAAATATTAATTAAATAGTAAGATAATTAGTTGATTTCTGCTAAACATAATTCATCATTAATCTTCTATAAGTAAAAATCATTAATATTAGTGTAAAATAGGTTATGGCAAAAGAAGACAATCTAGAATTTGAAGGCGAGGTAATTGAAACTCTTCCTAATACAATTTTTAAAGTCAAATTAGAAAATGATCACATTATTGAAGCGCATATATCTGGAAAAATGCGAAAGCATTACATCAGAATATTAACAGGCGACAAAGTTAAGGTTGAAATGACACCTTATGACTTAACTAAAGGAAGAATTACTTTTCGAGGCCGCTAAACCTTAGTATTAACTGTTTTCTTTTTGGCGCTAAATTTAATCTTATTTGAAACTAAATCTACTTTAATTTGCCCGCCTTTGCTGAGATCTCCGAATAATACTTTATCCACTAAAGGTTTTTTGATCTGATTGGTGATAAATCTTTCCATAGGTCTTGCACCCATTTCTTTGTTATAGCCATTCTCTGCAATCCAATTTAAAACTTTTTTAGAGTATATGAGTTCAACGTTCCGTGCATCTAACTGAGCTTGCAGTTTTGTAAGGAATTTATCAACAATCGATAAAATTACTTTCATTGGTAGATAATTGAATTGGATAATCTCATCTAGTCTATTTCTAAACTCAGGTGAAAATAGTTTTTTTAGAGATAACAAAGCATCTGATTCATTTGACTGATCACTAAACCCGATACTTTTCTTTTCAAGAAGATCTGCGCCAGCATTAGTTGTCATTACAACAATTACATTTCTGAAGTCAGCTTTTCGTCCGTTGTTATCTGTAAGAACTCCTGAATCCATAATTTGAAGCAATAAATTGAATATATCAGGATGCGCTTTTTCGATTTCATCGAGCAATAAAACACAATGGGGATTTTGGACCACCGCTTCTGTTAAAAGACCGCCTTGATCAAAGCCTACATAACCAGGAGGCGCTCCAATAAGCCTTGAAACAGTATGTCTTTCCATGTATTCAGACATATCAAATCTTACCAGTTCAATACCCATCATATTTGCTAATTGTGTTGTAATTTCAGTTTTCCCGACACCGGTTGGACCAGCAAATAGAAATGAGCCTATTGTTTTATTGTCGTCTCTGAGACCTGCTCTAGATAATTTAATTGCATTAACTAAACTCTTAATTGCAGTATCCTGACCAAATATAACTGTTTTAAGATCTGATTCTAGTTTCTTTAAGTTCATGGATTCTTGTCTAGAAATAGTTTGTTCTGGTATCTTTGATATTTTAGAAATAGTCTTTTCAATATCAACTTCTTTGACTGTTATTTTTTTTGAATCTTGTCTAGAGATATTTAGTAAAGCGCCGGTTTCATCAATTAAGTCAATCGCTTTATCAGGTAAAAATCTATCATTAAGAAATCTTTTAGATAGCGTAACTGCTGAATTTATAGATTCATTTGAATACTTGACATTATGATGGCTTTCATAATTATTTTTTAAACCATCAAGTATTTGTATGCATTCATCAACTGATGGCTCAAGTACATCAATTTTTTGAAATCTTCTTGATAATGCTTGATTCTGATTGAATACACCCCTGTACTCTTGAAATGTTGTCGATCCAATACACCTTAATTTACCTTTACCTAATGCTGGTTTTAATAAATTAGATACATCAAGACTGCCGCCTGAAGCAGATCCAGCACCTATAATTGTGTGTATTTCATCAATGAATAATATAGGATTTTCTTGATCATCTAAAAACTTAAGCACTGACTTAAGCCTCTTTTCAAAGTCACCTCTATATTTTGTACCAGCAATCAATGCGCCTATATCCAATGAATATAATTTTGACTCATGCAGAAATTCAGGTACTTCTTTAGAATTAATTAAATGTGCTAGCCCTTCAGCGATTGCTGTTTTCCCAACACCTGACTCTCCAACCAACAAGGGGTTATTTTTAGTTCTACGTGCAAGTATTTGTATAATCCTGTCAAGTTCATCAACTCGGCCAATCAATTTATCAACCTTATTCATTTCAGCTAGTTGATTCAAATCAATTAAAAATTCAAGTTCAGTATTAGTATTTACAACCTCATTTGACTCTTCATTAGATAAAGATTCTGTATCTTCTTTTGGACTATCAGGTTTACCATGAGATATAAATGAAACAATATCAAGCCTCCCAATACCTTGCTTAGACAAAAGAAATACTGAGTGACACTCTTTTTCAGAAAAAATAGCTACCAACAAGTTAATTGGCTTAACCACACCTTTACCTGATGATTGAACGTGAAAAACTGCCCGCTGAAGGACTCTTTGAAAACCTAGAGTTGGCTGCACTGGTTTTTTTGAATCAACTTTTGCAGGAGTATTGTCACGAACATGTTCTTCTAGATTTTCGCGTAATGTTGCAATATTTACATCATTTGTTTCCAGGGCTTGGCGCACTTCATAATCTGTTATCAGCATTAATAACAAATGCTCAATGGTCAGATATTCAAGATTTTTATCTTGGGCCTGATCAAATAAATTTGCTATAGATTGTTCTAATTCTTTACTAAACATTAATCTGTTAAAGGTTCAATTTCACTTATGAGTGGATGCTCATGAGCTTTTGCCATTTCGTTAATTTCATGAGATTTCATTTCAGCAATCTCCTTTGGAAATATACCACATACTCCCTTTCCTTTGGTATGAACAGACAACATTATCTGTGTTGATCTCTCATGTTCATATCCAAATATTGACTGGATGATATACACAACAAACTCCATAGGAGTAAAATCATCATTGAGAAGAACAACCTGATACATTGGCGGCTCTTTTAAATCTGGCTTATCCTCCATGACAATAGTGCCAGTATCCCCATTGGTAATTGAACCATTTGAATTTTCTGAAGACATAGAAATCCTCACATTCTTTTAATCATTTCCTTAGCAAAGCCAGAGCAAGATACTAATTGAGCATCATCCATTAATCTTTCAAAGTCATAAGTTACCATTTTATCGGTTATTGCTGCTTCCATTGAGGATATTATTAAATCTGCAGCTTCAACCCAACCCAAATGTCTTAACATCATTTCAGCTGAAAGAATAAGTGATCCTGGATTTACTTTATCTTGGCCAGCATATTTAGGCGCTGTCCCGTGAGTGGCTTCAAATAAAGCAGATTCATCTCCAATATTTGCACCTGGCGCAATACCTATGCCACCAACGCATGCAGCTAGGGCATCTGAAACATAATCACCATTTAAATTCATAGTTGCAATTACGTCGTATTCTTTTGGTCTAGTAAGTATTTGTTGAAGAAAAGCATCACATATAACATCTTTGATAATAATATTTTTTCCATTAGTTGGATTTTTAATCGTAACCCAAGGGCCGCCATCTAAGAGTTGTCCATTATAAGAATTAATGCTTAATTCATATCCCCAATCTCTAAATGCACCTTCTGTAAATTTCATAATATTTCCTTTGTGCACAAGGGTTACTGAGGATCTATCATTTTTTATTGCATAATCAAGTGCTTGTTTAACGAGCCTTTCTGTGCCTTGTTTAGAAATGGGTTTTACGCCCAATCCAACATCTGAAGGAAAACGAATTTGAGTTACACCAAATTGTTCTTGTAGAACTTTTACCATTGCATCTGATTCTGATGAACCAGCTTCAAACTCAACTCCTGCATATATGTCCTCAGAATTCTCTCTAAATATAACCATATCAACATAAGAAGGATTTTTTACTGGACTTGGCACACCTGCAAAATATCTTATTGGCCTTAGACAAACATACAAATCAAGGATTTGCCTTAAAGATACATTTAGCGATCTAATGCCGCCACCAACTGGAGTTGTTAATGGACCTTTAATACTAACTATATATTCTTTTAATGCATCTATAGTTTCATCAGGTAGCCATGTGTCAGGATCATAAACTTTTGTAGATTTCTCACCACAGTAAACTTCCATCCATGATATTTTTTTACTTCCTTTATAAGCTTTTTCGACAGCGCTATCGACAACGTCTAGCATAGCTGGGGTAATATCAATTCCAATTCCATCACCCTCTATATATGGGATTATTGGATTGTCTGGGACTTGAATAACTCCATCGGATAATTTAATTTTTGAGCCTTCTTTAGGGATCTTGATATGTTTATAACCCATACATCCTCTTTATAGATAAATATGTTGTAAAATTGCATGAATTATACTCTAAAAAAACCTTTAAAATTAAGGTTTTCAGATAATTTATGACAAAAATTAATAAAACAGTTGTTGTTGGAATGTCGGGTGGTGTAGATTCATCTGTCGCTGCTTATTTACTTCAACAACAAGGATACAAAGTTCAAGGTTTATTTATGCAAAACTGGCAGAATGAACCAGGAGAAGTCTGTTCATCAGAAGTTGATTTCAATGATGCGTCAAAAATTTGTGATCAACTTAATATTCCTCTGCATAAGGCTAATTTTAGTAATGAATATTGGGATAGAGTATTTAAAGAATTTTTATCTGAGCACGAAAAAGGCAGAACACCTAATCCTGATATCTTATGTAATAGAGAAATTAAATTTAAGTCTTTTTTAGATTATGCACTTAAAATAGGAGCTGATCATATTGCTACAGGGCATTATGCAAAAATTGAAAAAAGGGATAATCAATTTATTTTAAAAAGATCAAAAGACCTAAATAAGGATCAAACATACTTTCTACATGAGGTTAATGGAAAAGATTTTGCAAAATGTATTTTTCCACTAGAAGAATTAAACAAACATGAAGTTAGAGAAATTGCTGAAAAGAATAACTTTATTAACTATGACAAAAAAGATTCTGTTGGCATTTGTTTTGTTGGCGAAAGAAATCTAAAAGACTTTCTTAAGCGATTTATTAAATTTCATACTGGTGATATTAAAGATTCAGATGGCAATAAAATTGGTAAACATCCAGGCGCCCTTCTATTCACTCAAGGACAAAGACAAGGTTTAAATGTAGGCGGTGTTAAAGATAAACCTGAGTTGCCTTGGTACGTTTATGACAAGAATATTAAGTTAAATGAAGTTTATGTGTGTCAGGGTGAATTTAATGATTTATTAATGAGTAGCGGACTCATCATGGAAGAGATGAAATGGATTAATCCAATTGATCCTCCGAATAGACTGAGCTGCGAAGTTCAAGTTAGGCATAGAGGCAAACCTGTGAAATGTGAAGCTCATTTTTTAAATGATTGTGTGAAGATAATATTTTCAGAGAATATAAGGGCAATTGCTCCAGGTCAGTCAGCAGTGTTATATAAAAATAATGAATGTTTAGGTGGAGGGATCATAGCAAAAGCCCTTAAAGACTAGCTATAATGCATCTCATGAAAATTGATGAATTAATATCACCTCTAGATAACCGTTATAGTTTAAAGATTAAAGATCTTGCAAATAATTTTTCTGAATCTAATTTAAATAAAATAAGATTTGAAATTGAGATTGAATGGGTTATTTTTCTATGCACCCATGGTGGAAAAAGTTTTAAACCTCTCTCCGCTTCAGCTAAAAAAAACTTACTTAAAATTAAAAATAGCTTCAATCATAAATCATCAAAAAGAATTAAAACCATTGAATCCAGAACAAATCATGACGTCAAAGCCGTTGAATATTTTATTAGAGAAGAAATGAAAAGATTTCCTAATTTATCAAAATATGAATATTTGATTCACTATGCATTGACTAGTGAGGATATAAACTCATTGTCATACGCAGTATTGATTGGGAAAGCAAAAGATATATATCTAAAAAAATTAGATATTTTTATAAAAAATTTAAAGTCAAAATCTAGATCTTGGGCTTCATTACCAATTCTTGCTAGAACTCATGGCCAAGCCGCATCGCCATCCACTTTGGGAAAAGAGTTTAAAGTTTTCTACCAGCGTCTTTTAAGGCAAAAAGATATATTAAATAAAATGAAACCTTTGGCTAAATTTGGAGGTGCAACTGGCAATTTTCATACACTAGATTTAACTGACTCCAAAATAAATTGGCTAAATAAAACCAAAAAATTCTTGTCTTCGTTTGGTGTTGAACAAAATCCTATTACCACTCAGATAGAACCACATGATGGAATAGCAGAGCTTGCACATTGCATCCAAAGAATTAACAACATAACTATAGATCTTGATCAAGATTTATGGATATATATTTCTAACGATATTTTTAAATTAATACTTAAAGATCAAGAAGTTGGCTCTTCTACTATGCCACATAAAGTTAATCCAATTGATTTTGAAAACTCTGAAGGAAATTTAGGTATTTCTAATTCACTAATGGGATTTTTTGCAGAAAAACTACCCAAATCAAGATTACAAAGAGATCTGTCGGATTCAACAGTTTTAAGAAATATCGGAATGGGCTTTGGATACAGCTATCTTGGCTTGAGCTCTTGTTTAAGCGGGTTAAATAAAATACAACCCAACAAAGAGAAAGCTATTCATGAATTATCTAACAACTGGCAAGTACTCTCAGAAGCAATACAAATTGTAATGAAGTTAGAGGGTTACGATAATGCATATGAAGAGATTAAAAAATTGACTCGTGGTCAAACCATAGACAAAGATTCATATCATGAGCTTATTGAAAACCTCAAGATTTCGAGTGCATCTAAAAATAAATTAAAAAAACTTACTCCAACAACTTACCTAGGAATTGCATCAAAATTAGCTAAATCCTAATTATAGGTAGTAAAACTACTAAAAATATCTTCTCAAAATACTATAAATATAATATTTATAAATATTATTGACAATTTATATCATTTAAATTCAAATGCACTACAGAGATATATAGGGGTAATTATGACTAAATCAAAGTTCACTGATGAAATTGAGCAGCTAAATCATATTTCTGAGTTTTCAGAACCAAAATGGGATTCAATAAAGCCTGAATATGCAGCAAGGATGAGGCTCCAAAATCAGTTTAAGTCTGGTATCGATATAGCTAAATACACTGCATCATTGATGAGGAAAGATATGGAAGCCTATGATGCTGATTCGAGTGCATATACACAATCACTTGGATGCTGGCATGGTTTTATTGCTCAACAAAAAATGATTTCAATTAAAAAACATTTTGGAACTACTGATAAAAGATATCTTTATCTTTCTGGATGGATGATTGCAGCGTTAAGATCAGAATTTGGCCCCCTTCCAGATCAGTCAATGCATGAAAAAACATCCGTCGCCGCATTGATAAAAGAACTTTATACTTTTTTAAGACAGGCAGATGCTAGAGAATTAGGCGATTTATTTAGAGAACTCGATGCTGCAAGTGAATCTAATAAGCCAGCAATACAAGAAAAAATCGATAAGTTTGAAACTCATATTGTACCTATTATTGCGGATATAGATGCAGGCTTTGGTAACGAAGAAGCAACATACCTTATGGCTAAACAAATGATAGAAGCTGGTGCCTGTTGTATTCAAATAGAGAATCAAGTGTCCGATGAAAAACAATGTGGTCACCAGGATGGAAAAGTAACAGTGCCACATGCTGATTTCCTTGCGAAAATAAATGCAGTTAGATATGCATTCTTAGAACTTGGTGTTGACAATGGTGTTATTGTTGCTCGAACCGATTCATTGGGCGCAGGTTTAACTCAAAGAATTGCTATTACGCATGAAGTTGGAGATCTTGGAGATCAATATAATTCATTTCTTGATGTTGAAGAATTAGATCCTGATAAATTAAATCACGGAGATGTCCTCATCAATAAAAACGGAAAAGTTGTGAGGCCTAAGCGTTTACCGAGTAATTTATATAGATTTAAAGAAGGCACTGGTGAAGCACGATGTATTCTCGATTCAATTACAAGCTTACAAAATGGTGCAGACTTAATATGGATTGAAACTGAAAAACCTCATATTGGTCAGATAAGTGCAATGATGGATGAGATCAAGAAAGTAGTTCCTAATGCCAAACTTGTATATAACAACAGTCCTTCATTCAATTGGACGCTAAATTTTAGACAACAAGTATTTGATTCAATGTCAAAAAACGGATGTGATATGTCTAATTATAATAGAGATGATCTTATGAATGAATCTTACGATGATACTGAACTTGGGTTAGAGGCAGATAAGAAAATTCAAACATTTCAAGCTGATGCTGCTAGAGAAGCTGGAATATTTCACCATCTTATAACCTTACCTACATATCATACTGCAGCTTTATCAACAGATAATCTTGCCAAAGACTATTTTGGCGATAAAGGCATGCTTGGTTATGTTGAAGCAGTTCAAAGAAAAGAAATTCGTCAAGGAATAGCATGTGTTAAACATCAAAATATGGCTGGATCTGATATGGGTGATGATCATAAAGAGTATTTTGCAGGTGAAGCTGCTCTTAAAGCCTCAGGCGAAGATAACACAATGAATCAATTCTAACTATTCTTCACATCCCCCTGTGGTGGTGCGTCCGCAGATTTGGCATGGCGCACCATCTTCCAAATTAGCCATACCACCACAACTTCCTGAAATTGGCTTGTTTTTAAAAATAACGCCAATGGCAATAGCAGTAAATGAGAATGCTATCAAAAGAAAAATTGATATAAATTCAATCATTGTAATTCCATTTGTCAGATTTAATTAAATTTTTACCTTGCATTATATACATAACTGAAAGATCTTTTTCATTTGCGAATTGAATACCTTCTACTGGACCCATTACATTGAGAGCTGTGGCAAGTGCGTCTGCTTCCATAGATGAAACTCTTGAGACAACTGAAACAGAATATGTTTTGTCAGGAATTGAAGTTTTAGATATGGGATTAAAAGTATGGCTTATCATTTCACCATCATCATTGTATTTAAAATTACGATATTCACCAGAAGTTGCAACTGCTAAAAAATCATTACCAAAAATATTAATGATTGATGAATTGTTGACGATAGTAGGGTCTTGAATACCTATAACCCATGGTTGATTATGCTTTGATCCATTTATAATGATTTCACCACCAATATCTATTAAAAAATTATTTTTACCTGCAGCTAGTAAAATTCTAGATACTGAATCAACAGCAAAACCCTTTGCGATAGATGAAAGATCAAATTGGAAGTTATCATTTTTTATTATTGAACTATCTGAAATAAACTCAAATCTTTTTGATGATACTTGAATTGATTCTTCACTCATCGATGCCATTGGACCAAAACCCTCATCTATAATTAAACTCCCAAGGGTAATATCATACAGGCCACTAGTTTTTATATATAAATCCTCAGCAAAACTAAGCATAGTAAACATTTCTTCAGAAATATTAATAATTTGATCAGTAGGACTTTTATTTATAAATGATAGTTCTGAGTCTGTTTTATAATTTGATGCAATTAAATCTATTCTGTTTAATTCATTTTGAATTGATTGTTTCAATGAATCAGTTACATATTCTGTTGTAACCAATTTCCATGAAGTGCCAAAAATTGGACCAGATGTAAAATAAGTAGCTGACTTATTATAATTATAAGCTAAAAGAATGCATCCAAATCCTATTAGTAATGCGATAAGTTTTGATAGGACTAATCTGTTCAAAGATATAATTTAACCGCCAAAGTCATCTAGCATTATATTTTCAGGCTCTACACCAAGATCGATTAACATATCTATGCATGCTTTGTTCATCATTGGTGGGCCACACATATAATATTCACAATCTTCAGGAGCTTTATGAGATTTAAGGTAATTTTCAAATATAACCTGATGAATAAAACCAGTCAGTCCATCCCAATCGTCCTCAGGCTG
>CACKEY010000006.1 GCA_902599315.1 uncultured SAR86 cluster bacterium
TCCACAACTTTGATGAATTAAAACGATTGGATCCTAGACCAGGAGACGGTGCTTTAATAAAAAGAGCTGGAGATGTTATCCCAAAAATGGTTGAGGTGATTCCAAAAAAGAAAAATAGATCGCACTCAATCAAAATTCCAAAAAAATGCCCATGTGGTAAAGCTGAAATTGTTATTAATTTTCAATCTGAGTGGACAATAGTTGATACAAATACGTCTAAGCCAATAAAGAGGTTCTCAAGTAGTTACGAAGCAAAAAAATTTTTAGATGAAAATCAGGCATTAAAAATTCACATAGCTGAAGAACGTTTTGAGACTCCATTTATGAAATGCTCCGGTGGTAATAATTGTCCTGAGATTTTTCAAGGTAAATTCACTCATTTTGTTTCTAGAAAGGCAATGGATATTGATGGGCTTGGTCAAGAGATATTATTAACTCTGATTAATCAAAAATTTATTAAGGATTTTGCTGATCTTTATTCCTTGAAGGACCATCGATTGGAGCTTGAAAAGTTAGAGAGGTTTGGAAAGAAATCAGTTGATAATTTAATTAAGTCAGTAAAGAAATCAACTTCAGTTGAATTACACAGATTAATTTTTGCTATAGGGATAGAGGAAGTTGGCGAAACAACCTCAAGAAATTTAGCTAATTATTTTGGGACTATGGATTCTTTACTTAAATCAAGCTATGAAGATTTAATTGCAGTGCCTGACATTGGCCCAAGGATGGCTGCAAAGATTACAGATTATATTCGTGATATTGAAAATAAAACTTCACTTGAAAAATTACTTAATTGTATAAATATTATTAATCCTGATTTAAAAAGTTCTAATGAAGACTTATTATTCTCTGGAATACAAATTGCAATTACTGGAAAAGTATCCCCAATGTCTCGAGATGATTTAAAAAATATATTTATGTTGCAGGGTGCGAAAGTTACAAGCTCCATCTCAAATAAAACTAATTACTTAATTGCTGGTGAAAATGCCGGCTCAAAACTTGAAAAGGCAAAAACACTTGGTATCAAAATAGTGGATGCCACAGATATAGATGATTTTATAAATGATCCAAAAAAATTCTAGTAGCCTTTTAATTATCTTGCTGTTGATTATTTCCTCTTGTGTAAGTTCGCCTCCTGAAAAACCTGATAACATTTGTGAAATTTTTAACGAAAAGAGAGGTTGGTATAAAGCTGCAATTCAATCAGAGAAAAAATGGAAACTTCCTCCATATGTTTTGATGGCATTTATTCATCAAGAATCAAGTTTTCAAGCAAACATTAGACCAGAAAGAACTACCTTATTAGGAGTTATTCCTTGGCGAAGACCTTCATCGTCAGTGGGTTACTCGCAGGCTTTAAAGACTACGTGGCAAGATTATCAAGATGAAACTGGAAATTCTTGGGCTAGTAGATCTAATTTTAGCGATTCAGCTGATTTTGTTGGATGGTACGCTAGCAAAGGTTTTTATCAAGGTTTTTCTGCAACTGACGCCCGATCCTTGTATCTTGCATATCATGAGGGTTACGCAGGATTCAAAAAAAGAACTTATACAAAAAAAGCATGGTTAATAAAGGTTGCCGATAGAGTTCAAGCAAGATCTAACATGTATCAAAAGCAGTATTGGAGCTGTGCGCAGGAACTAAAGAAAAAAAGGTTTTTCTTTTTTTAATACTATACTTCTCTTAAATTTAATCCCAATGAAGATGCTTCTTTTTTATAGGCCTCTCCAGCAAGAATTGATTTCTTAGATTGCTCAGAAAGGTATTTTTTACATACCCTGACTAGGTCCTCAATTGAACAGTTGATCACTCGTTGTCTCATTTCAAGACGTTCTTTTACAGAAATTCCCTCTAAATTAAAATTAAAATCATTTTTCGCTTCTCCAACTGGCGATAGAGGTTTGTCGATTGATGATACAACTCCGAGGATTGCTTCTTCAAGATGCTGACTAGAAATAGATGTTTTTGCCCACTCAATTGCATCTTTAAATGCTTTGAATGTTTCTGCGCATTTAGGATCTCTGTATGAGAAAAATTTAAAAGTATTTGTTGAGGTATCATTTGTTGCGCCTGCTCCGTATGCTCCTCCTTTTTCACGAATGGCTGTGTGTAAAAAACCATTTCTTAAGACAGCTGCTAAAACAGAAAGAGCAGCAGAATCTGGATTATCTCTAGATACTCCTTGAAAAGCTTCAGCACAGTAGCAAACTTGAGATCCTGTAAGCCATGCTATCTCGCTATCAATCGGTTGGATAAGTGATTGCTGTGGATTAGATTGAATATTCTTAAATTCTACTGTTAGATCTTGCATGGCTTTAGGAGAGCATGCAGTAAAAATTTTGAATGGAGTATTTAATATTTTTGAATGAATACTTTTTAGGATATTCAATATGAAAGTAGCATCATGGGAATTTTTTATTTTGGTAATAGCTTGTTTTGATTGATTTAACATTTGCAGTCCAGACATTTGAAATGCTGTTGCTGAATATGGATTTAGGCTACTAGCAGCTGAATTCATAGCCAAAACATGACCATTTTGATTGATTGACTCTTCATTTTTAGCAATAAATATATTAAATAAATCTAATAATCTACCTTCTTCATCAAAGCGAGCCTTTTCTAATGTATTAAAAATTAGTTTTTCCATTTCATTAAAATTACTTTCCAAACATTTGGAAGAAATGCTTAAGAAAAGATTTCCTGGAGCCTCTTGGTCATCTGTATTTAATCTAAATGAAGCACTTATACCACCTGTCACACTTGATTGAAGAGCTTGAATTTCCTCGTAGGAATTCTCCATAAGACCTACCTCAGTCAATATAAAGGTATATAGAGGCGAGAATAGTAATTCTTGTTCAGTAAGATTTTTGCATGGAAATAAAAAATCTGAGTAAATTAGTCCATTTGTTCCAACTTCATATATGGATCTATTGCTTTTTGAAAAGGACTCATTAGCATATTCACGCTTTAGGGGGATGTCCTCTCTTGTAACCTTTGGTAAAATTTCAACATCATCTTTAGCTTCTTGACGAGCTTTTAATGCGTCTGCAAGATCATTTATTTCAACTTTTTCATTATCAGTTAATGATTTTTCTTTATTTATAAGAGTAGTAGAAAAGAAATTTTCTAACTTTTCATTAAATTTTGAGTCAGGCTTTAATTCATAATTTAGTCTGTGCTGATTCTTGATAAGGCTGGTAGAAATTAATTCTTCTAAGTATCCTTTTTTTGAAAGAAGAGACTTAAGCTTTTTAAAGTTTGTATCAAGATCCAACATTGAAATTGGATCATCATGATGTATACACGCATTCATGCATCCTAGCATTAACTGCAATCCATATGGCATTCCACCACTAGAAACTTCCCTTTGACTTATTTCTAATTGATGTAAAGATGAATTTACTAGATCTTTGGGAACTCCATCACTGACCAGCTTCTCAAGAGTAGTTAGGATTAATTTTTCAACTTCTTCGGCATTACCTTCTTCTACTCCCTCTAATCCAGCCATGAAAACAATTTCCTTATTACTTGGCTCAATGCCAAGGAATGGTGAAGGTGCTTTGCCTAGCTTTGATACCTCTAATGCTTTCTAAGAGGGGATGCAGAATTATTCAGAAGAATATTTGATAAAAAATATTTCTCTAATAGATTCAATGGATCATGACTATCACCAAGCAACCAGCTAATAACAACATGATGATTATTTTCATCACCGGGAAGGGGCTGGTATGTTCCGCTAGCCTTAACAGGATTTGTAAAAATTTTAGCAGGATTAATTTTCAGCTGGTCTGATGCAGGCGTAAATTTTTGGAAGACATTTTCTTCAAGATGAGCATGAACGTCATCAATAGAAACATTACCAAATGTAAAAAAAGTGGCATTACTTGGATGATAATGTTTTTGATGAAAGGCAACCAAATCATCATGCGTTAAGTCGATGATTTTTTCAGGATCGCCACCACTGTTATGATGATAGGTAGTTTCCTCAAAAAGATGTTTTGACATACCATGCCATAATTGGTCAGTAGGGGAGCTCATCGCTCCTTTCATTTCATTAAATACCACTCCTTTAATCTCTAATTTATCTTGGCTATCAATTTCAAGTCGATGGCCTTCTTGAGAAAAATCCAGAGGGTCTAATCTTGGAAAGAAAGCTGAATCAACATAAACATCTAGCAAATTTTTGAAATCTTTATTGTTTTGAGTTGCAAACGGGTAAGCAGTCCAATCACTTGAAGTGAAGGCATTCATGAATGAATTTAGGGACCGTCTTATCATCATAAAAAAAGGATCACGAACAGGGTATTTTGCTGAGCCACACAGTGATGTATGTTCTAGGATATGAGCTACACCTGTGGAATCTTCTGGGATGGTTCGAAAAGCAACCATAAAAACCTTTTCATCATTGTCTGCGTCAAGATGAATATGTTGAGTATTAAATTTTGAATGTTTATACACTTGAGCATTAACATCCAATAATTCTATTTTTTTAGATTCTTTTAGTTCAAACATGGTTTAAATATTAATTAAATGCCTTATATTAGTTATATTATAAGAGGATTACTATTACATATGACACTAAAAAGAAATTTTTCAATACTTACAGCAATATTATTTTTTGCTTCGTGCACATCCACACCCTTTACAGAGTTAAATAGTAGGGATAATTTCCAGTTAGACGAAGGAACAACCTTTAAAGTTCAATTAAATAAGGACTCATTGCCAGTGGAGATGGACCCAATTTTAATTGAAAATTTAGGAGATGCTGCCAAAAATTATTTGGAAGGAGTAGGGCATAAATTTTCAAATGATGCTTCGCTTTCTATTGATGTAAGTGTTACAACAAAAGATAAAATTAGATATGATGATTTCCGTTTCTATGGTTACCCAATGTATAGAAGTTATCTTTATGAGCCAGACAGAATTAATTCTATTCCAGAGTTTTTTCTTCGAATTTCTGTGATGGATGATGAGGTAGAAAAGACTTTATGGACTGGCCTAACAAAATGGCGCAAAGGTTCAAGCTATGCTCCCACTGATATGCAATCTGCTGAAATGTTAGTGGAGAATTTACTAGTTAATCTTTAAATCTCAATGGCTCGATAGCTATAGCAATTCCTGAGGATATAGGGCTCGGAGTGTTATTGATTAATGATGCAACATGCTCTCCTAATATTGGACCTAAACTAAATCCTCTAGAGCCAAGCGCGCCTATAGCATAAACGTTTTCTTCAATTTTTCCTGCTAAAGGTAGCCTATCTTTGCTGCCAGTTCTTAGACGAGCCTCCATCAAGATGCCTGGCTCACTAATTAGATCAGTTTTAAAGTTTTCATTTATTCTTTTGATGAGCTCTACTCCAACCTCATAAGAAACTTGAATATCTTCATACTCTTTTTCATGAGATGAACCAATCCAAGTAATATTTTCTAACTTTGGCAAAATATAGCCTGCTGAGTTCACTGGAAGATTAAGATCAATTGACTGATCGCCTTTTAAACCAACTAGCTGTCCTTTTGAGATCTTCAGTCCAGATAAATATTTTTCTAGGCTTGGACCATTTGCAATAATTAAATCGTCATAAGCACATTTTTTTTCTTGATTTAAAAATTCAATATCTAATTTAGATCCATTCTTAGACCATTTATCAAAACAATGATTTAAGGTTATTTTTATCTCAGGATGAGCAGTCATTTCTCGACAAATTAATTTTGGAAAAAGATACCCACCTTTTTTAACTAACAGTCCATCAGATTTAAATCCATATAACTTTTCCATTTCTTTTTTATCTAAAATCTGAAATAAGTCATCTCTATTTAAACTTTTGATGTCTTGAATCCATTCTTCCTGATAATTATTAGAGTGAGTAAATAAAAGACCAGTATTTTTATATGCATTCGGCATTTGTTTATACAATTTTTCTGCAAAAAAGTAACTTTGCGCAGTTAAAAAAGAATATGGCGAATTATTAACTGAAAATCTGGGATACATTGCAGCAACTGGATTGCCTGATGCGCCAGCAGCAATAGATTCTGCCGACTCAAACATTTCTACATCCGATCCATTTTGTACAGCTGCATAGGCCACAGAACAAGCTGCTATACCAGTTCCAATGATACCTATTTTCTTTTTTTTATTTTGAAGAGTGCTCGCATGAGAAGCGCCAAATGATTTACTTCCAATAAGCTTATGACGTTTTTTTCCAAAGCCTTTCACTTTGTTTACCTCAAACCCAAATTTTTCTAGTCCTCTTTTGACAAAACCAGCCGAAGTAAAAGTTCCAAAAGTTGCATTTCTTGCAGACAAAAAATTTATATATTGAAAAACAGAATTACTCCACATAGATTTATTCTTGTTAGGATCAAATCCATCAAGGTACCAAGCATTAATTTGATTATTCTTTAGCCCAAGAAGATTTTTTAATCCTGACTCAACGTCATTTTGAATAAGCGTAAGTCTAATCTTTAGAGATGGAAAATAAATTCTTTTGGTATCATTATGTGTAAGATCGTAACTCTCTAAAAAAATATTACAGATCTCTTCCAGATCAGGAAAATTTCTAATGATTTTAAGTACCTGCGCTTTAGTAGGAAACGCCTCATCAATTGCAAGATATTCTAGGTTATGAGAGTTAAGATCTTTATTATTCTCAAACCAAAATTTAGCAGTGACGAAAAAATTCAAACCAAGTCCAAATCCTAGTTCTCCAATACATATTTGAGAGGAATTTCTAATTCTTTCAAGGAGCTGATTAGGCTCTATAAAGATATTTGTAATTTCTGAGATCGCATCATCTTGAAAGAATCTGTCATGATATTTGTTCGAGAAGGGCAGGCCATCCTTCCATATAATTTCCTGGAAATTCTCTTCAAAGGGATTTTTAAAACAGCTATGATGAACTGGCATCTATATGAATTTTAGCAGGAAATAAAAAACCAATTCTTGAAATCACAAATTACAATCTAACTTCTGATAAAGATATCCGTCTTCCTAATTTTTTAACAGCATTTATGCCTTTGTTGGAATATCTTTAAAAGCCAAGCCTTTGTCGGCTCTTGGATCTTGAGGCAAGCCTAGGACTCTCTCAGCTATTACATTTCTTAAAATCTCATCAGTTCCGCCAGCAATTCTTAAACCAGGTGCTCCAAGCCATGCTCCTTGAAATGAGCTTACGCCATCATTCTCATCAATTAACATTCCAGCCATATCATCGGAATCGATTCCAAAGTTACCAATTTCTTGCAACTTATTTGCACTTACGATTTTTGTAATGGAAGCTTCTGGCCCAGGAGCCTCTCCTTTTGAGAGAGCAGAGATTGTTCTAAATTTAGTATATTTAAGACCATTGGCTTCACAAAACCAATCAGCAAGTTTTTCTCTCACTGAGTCATTTTTTATCATTGCTTCACCAGCATCATCTTTGGTTTTAGACAAGATTAATGCCTCTTCAATGTCAGAACCTCTAGCATCGCCAACAGCTAGTCTTTCATTCATAAGAGTAGTAATGGCTACTTTCCATCCATCTCCAATTTCTCCAAGACGTTGAGAATCGGGAATACGAACATCATCAAAGTAAACTTCATTAAACCCAGCACCAGTTCCTGCTTGACCTGTGATTTGTTTAATTGGCTTCACGGTTATTCCTGGAGATTTCATATCTACAAAAAAGAATGTAAGCCCTTTATGTTTGGCTAAATTAGGATCGTGGCGCACAACCAAGATACCAAAATCAGAATAATGTGCTCCAGAAGTCCAAACCTTTTGACCATTAATTATCCAATCATCACCATCTCTTTCAGCTTTGCTTCTAAGACCAGCAACATCTGAACCTGCTGCAGGTTCAGAAAATAACTGACACCAAATTTCTTTTCCTTCAGCCATGGGTGCTAAATACCGATCTTTTTGATCTTCAGTAGCATATTGCATCATTACAGGACCACACATGCCAAGACCAATTTCAAATATACCACCCGGGACATTAAATTTAGCTTCTTCTTGTCCCCATATAATCCTTTCAATTGGGGAGGCCTCTATACCACCATATTCTTTTGGCCAATGAAGCATAGCCCAGCCTGCTTCATATTTTTTTTGTTGCCATGCTTTTGCAACTTTTAAATGATCTTCAAGCGTTGAATCGGCATGCCCACCGCTTTTATTTTCTTTAAGTTCTGCATTTGCTTCAAGCCACTCTCTGCATTTTGCCCTAAATTTAGCCTGTTCTGGTGTGTCGTTAAAATCCATATTTTATCCTTTTGCTAATGTGTTGATTTTTTCTAAGTTAGAAACTAGCTTCTCTTTCCAAGTCGCTTCAGATCCAAGCAAAACAGAAAGAACTTTTGATCTTTTGTAAAATAAATGACAATCATACTCCCATGTAAAGCCATTTCCACCATGAGTTTGAATATTTTCTTTTGAGCATAATTGAAAAGCTTTTGTTGCACTCACTCTTGCAGTGGCAGCAGCAAGAGGTAGTTCTGCAGACTCTGATGATAGCGCCCAGGCTCCATAATAACAATTTGATTTAGCAAGTGTGACAGCAATATACATATCAGCAAGTTTATGTTTTATGGCTTGATAAGATCCAATTTGCCTGCCAAATGCGAATCTTTCCATAGAATATGCTTTCGCCATATCTAACGCTGCTTGAGACCCCCCAACTTGTTCAAATGCAAATAAAACAGCTGCTTGATCAAGCAAATGTTGAATGTAAGTCCAACCCTTACCAGTTTCTCCAAGTAATTTTGATGGAGTATCTTTAAATTCAACTTTAAAAAAAGCTCGAGAGGTATCAAGATTCTTTTGAGGTGTAACTGTTACCGAAGTGTCATCAAGATCAACTAGTCTTAAATCAGTACCAGATTCAGACTTAACAACAAGAATCATATGGGAGGCAATCCCTGCATCCGGAACAGCGATTTTAATTCCACTGATTTTTTCAGACGTTACAGTTACACTTAAATTTGATTCTGTTGCTTGATGAGTATCTTCAGCAATTCCATAGGTGCCAACTGCATCACCAGAGACTAATTTAGGCAATAACTCAGATTTAATTTCCTCATTAGCAAATTTTATTAGTGCTTCAGTAAAAAAATAAACAGAAGAAGAAAATGGAACTGGCGCAAGAGATCTTCCAAGCTCTTCAGCAATGACACAAAGTTCTAAGTGACCTAAACCAAGACCATCATAGTCCTCAGGGATTCTGACTCCTGTCCAGCCTAATTCAATAATTTTCTGCCAAAGTTTTTCATCACCTTCAAGCGAGTTATCCATTACTGCTCTTGCATTTGCAAGTCCACCTTCTTTATCAAAGAATTTTTTTGCTTCATCTTGCAAAAACTTTTGATCATCTGAGAAATCTAAATTCATTATATTCTTATATAGTTTTGAGTTAGAGCTTATAATTTAATGAAAGATATTAGAACATATTATTTAATACAATTTAAGACACTAACTCTTATTACTTATGGCCAAGAAAATTTCAGCAACTAAAGATGAGAACGGATATATAAACAAAAATAAAAGTGGTCTATTTTTGGGTGTAGTTTTCGTTTCGTTGCTTTTTGCAATTTTAAGTCTCTCTATTTGGGTTTCTCAGCTATCAAAAACATCTCAAAATGTAAATTCTAAGTTCGAATCAAGGCTTACAATTTTAGAGGAACAACTTCAATTGGCTGATTCAACCTCTACTGAATTTTTATCAGATATAAATACGCAACTTCAATTTCTTGATAAAGAAATAAGAAAATTATGGGATTTGAGCAACAAGCGAAATAAAGTCAATATAACTAAATTAACAAAAGAAATAGATAAACACTCTACCGCACTAAAACAAATAGCATTGACTCAAACAAATGATCAAAAAAATATCATAAATATCAAAAACCAGTCTCAAAAATTGTCTGATTCTGTAGAGGAATTATCTCAGTTGTCTCAGAATAATCTAGAAGTTCAAAATAAAATTGATGAATTGAGTAAGAGTTTCTTGTTGCTGGAAGAAACAGTTCAAGCATTTGACTCATACAGAAGGCAAAATAATGAAATGCTTCAAGAGATGCAGCTAGAAATCTCTAGCATAAATATGAGTAATACTCCCTAAAATTCATTTTACTTTTTAGTAAAAAGTTTGGGATTTTGTGAAAAAAAAGGTATATTTTTAGTTAAACATCTTCAATTTGGAGGGGGAAAACCATGAAGAGACTATTAAGTGTATTAAGTATTATTGCTTTTACAGCAATTCCAAACGTAACTTTTGCCCAAGATGGTGCATTAGTTCTTGAGGAAGTTGTTGTTACAGCAACAAAGAAAGAAGAAAACGTTCAAGATATTGCGCAAACTGTTAACGCAGTAACTGGAACAACTCTAGATGATTATCAAATAAGAGATTTAAGCGAGTTATCTCAAATTGTATCTGGCGTTGAGTTTACTCAAATAGATCCAAGAAGGGCAAAAATCATGATTCGTGGACAAACCTTAGATCCTGATGGTGGTAATGATCAGCCTGTCCAAGGTTATCTTGACGAAGTCCCCCTTAGAACTGGTGAAATCTTCCTTCAAATGTATGACACAGAAAGGGTTGAAATTCTTAAAGGTGCTCAAGGTACATTGCAAGGTGTGGTTAGTTCAGGTGGCGCATTGCACATTTATACAAGATCTGCGCAAGTGGGAAGTGGTGAGAGAAATGGCTATGTAAAAACAACTTGGGCCGATAATATGACATCCATCGTTGAGGCAGCAAGTGATTTTCATTTTTCAGACACACTTTCAATGAGATTTGCTGCGGTTACAAATAGCAATGATGGAACTGAGGTTACAAATACCAGGACTGGAGTCAATGAAAATCACCAATATGACTCAGGTAGAATCAGCGTTTCATGGGAACCATCCGATAACCTTTCTGTGAAATATAAATATCAGAATATGGAAGTTGACTCTATATATCCTCAACCTGTTGCAGGCTCTAACGGCACTCCCTCATTTGCACAAGTTGTTGATGCATACGTTGCTAATGTTGCTCTAGCAGAACAATTTGGTCTAGCTCCTGCAGGTTCAGCAGCTCAGTTAACGTTTCTTGATAGACCAAACTATTCAGATATACCAGCCAATGGTTTAAGCCCAGAGGATAGAGTTGCATTACATTTTCAAAATCCTAGACAAAACACAAGTGCATTTGTCCATAATCTAATGATTGACTATGATGCAGGCTCGCATTTGGTAGCAATGAGATATTCTAAAGCAGAAAGTGATGCCATGGGAATGATTGATAGAGATTTTGCTGGTGCATTTACTTATGGATATCCTCAAGAAGTTAGAACCAATACTGGTATCGAAACCATGGAGTTTAGATTGTCTAATCAAGATAATGATACACTCGAATATACCGTTGGGTTTTTCTCTAGGGATTCTCAAACCTATACAGATGCTGATTTAGACAGAACTTTTTCAGCTTATCAAGCAGCACCGCAAATGCTAAAACCACTTGTTGGTCCTGGCATGACTTATAAAACACCGAATCAAGCTTGTGAGGCAGCCAGAGAAAATCCAACTATCTTTGCTAGTCAGATGGTTATCATAACTTGTATGGGAATTCCGGTTGACGCAAAAACAGAGGCCGTGTTTGCGAACTTTAAATATAATTTAAGCGAGCGAACATTTGTTCAAGTTGGTGTTCGTGATCAAGAGACTGAGACTTATAATGCTCAAAATTTATACTTACCTCTTTCTGCTGCTGTCGGTGCTGCATCAGGTGGTGGAATGACAATTCCTAGGACTCCTGTTGAATTGCAAAGAACAACTCCTGAATCTACAACAGGCAGTTTAAAAGTAGGGCACTATATTGATGATGACGTATTAATTTATGTCAGTAGTGAAACTGGATATAGAAGACCATCATCCACAATCGCGCCTACACCAATTCTTCCTTCATTAACTATATTTGATGAGGAAGAAAGTACCATGTTTGAAATTGGTATGAAGGGTACTTTCTTGGATGGAAGACTAAGGCTGAATGCAGCATATTTTGATTTTGATATAGAGGGCTTTCAATCCAAATGGGACAACGTAACAGCAAGAACCTACACTGCTACTGGTCCTGGACCCACATCTCAAGTTATGGGCGGAATTTTTACTAACAATGATGCCACAATCACTGGATTAGACATTGATTATGCATATGTTGTAAATCCAAATTTAACACTTGGAGGAAGCTATACAGCCAATGATTCTGAATACGCTGCTGGTTCTATGGGCTATGCAAATGATCCATCATACACAGGTATGGCAGCTGCAATGAGAGATGTTAGTGGCACTCCCGTGAACGATGCTGCAGAATCATCTCTTTCATTTTATCTTGATCATGTAGTTCCTGCTTCATGGGGTGGTGAAAGATATACAAGGTATAACTTAAGTTGGAGAGACGAGCGCACCAGCGCTATCAACCCTGACTTAAAAATTAAAGCTTTATATCTAGCGAATATTATTGTCGGCTGGAGATCATCCGATGGTATTTGGGATGCAAGCTTTTTCGTTAAAAATATTATTGACGATGTTGATTTAACTAATATTCAGGGCTACTACTCAGATTATTCTATTCTCGGTGGAGATGGACTATCTTCTAAGTTTTATGCTGGTAATGCGAATATGGGCAGACAAATCGGAGCTCAGATCGTTTATAATTTCTGATAATTATTAGTACAGAATTTAAAGCGGCAACTTAGGTTGCCGTTTTTTTTAAGCGTAAATTAAATGAAAATTAATATCTTACTATTCCTATTCGCTTTATCCACTTTCATATCTGCAAATGATAAACAAGCATATCTTTTTGAAGATCGTGAACCATGCAATGTATACGTAGAAAATAAAATGCCATTATTTGGAGATTTGCATGTTCATACTGCATTATCGTTGGATGCAAATACTCAAGGCACCATATTGACAGCTGAAGATGCATATTTATATGCAAAAGGACAACCTTTATACCTTCAGCCATATAATCCTGATGGAACTAGCTCTAGAGTATCAAGATTAAATAAGCCATTAGATTTTGCAGCAGTCACTGATCACGCAGAACTCTTAGGCGAGGTTAGGATGTGTACAGATCCAGACAGTCAATATTTTAACCATCTTACTTGCAGGTTTTATAGAGATTTTCCTAGGCTTTCATATTTCTACATAAATGCGAAAGCAAGTTTAGGTAAGTCTCTTGGGATGTGCGGTAATGATAGAGAGTTATGTCTTGCTGAGGCACAAGTTCCTTGGTTGCAGACAATTGAAGCAGCTGAAAAGCATTACGATAGGTCAGAAGATTGTAAGTTTACCTCATTTATAGGATATGAGTGGACAGGAGCAGTTTACTCAGGAAGCAACCTTCATAGAAATATTATTTTCAATAATTCAAATGTTCCTTTTTCACCGGTGAGTTTCTTAGACGCGCCCTCGCGGCAAGAACTTTGGAGCAAGCTTGATCAAGGATGCTCAGTGGACTGTGATTATGTTGTTATTCCCCATAATTCTAATTTAAGTAATGGATTCATGTTTGAGGAGCCTAATCAGGACGAGTTATCTATCCAAAACATAAAAGAACCACTGATTGAAATATTCCAACATAAAGGAAGCTCAGAATGTGCAATAGATTCAGACGATTCTTTGTGTTCTTTTGAGCAATTACCATACAAAGATTTTAGGGCCAAATTTAGCAACGATTTTTCTCTGGCTCCCAAGTCAAGTTATGTAAGAGATGCTTTGAATCAAGGCCTGAAAATTAAAGAAAGCAGAAATATAAATCCATTTAAATATGGATTTATTGGAAGCACAGACACACATTTAGCTATACCTGGAGCAACCGATGAGGAATATTTTCAAGGTCATGGGGGTGCTGGAAAATCATATAGGGATTCTATTCCTCAAGGACTACCAGATGATATTGAGTTTAATCCAGGTGGACTTGCCGTGGTATGGGCTGAGGAAAATAGCAGAAGTTCTATTTTTCAAGCTTTGCAAAGAAAAGAGGTTTATGGAACTTCAGGACCTAGATTTTTAGTGAGATTTTTTGCAGGAAATGACTTCGATAAAAATTTATGCGACTCCCCAAATGCAATTTCTGAAGCTTATCAAGACGGTGTCCCGATGGGAGCAACACTTGATCTATCTAGTTTATCCAATCTAAGTATTTTTATAACTGCACAGGCAGATGCTTCTCAAGCAGATCAATATCTTGAGAAGGTGCAAATTATTAAAGGAGTATTAAAAGATGAAAAGGTTAATACAACGGTAATTAATGTTGTAAATTTTCAAGATACAAATTTAGATGATTCTACCTGTGAGGTGATTGGAAAGGGTAAGAAGTCAATATGCGCAGTCTGGCAGGATCCCAATTTTGATAACCAAGAAAATGCTTACTATTATGCAAGAGTGGTAGCTAATAAGTCATGTCGATGGTCCCATCAATTATGTATAACTAATCCTGATTATTGTTTAGATAAACCAGATTTTGAGACTCCAACATTTATTCAAGAAAGAGCATGGACTTCTCCAGTGTGGCTTGAAAATTTACAAGATATTTGACAGCTATTAAAAAAGAATGTTCCATTAGGTTATGAATAAATTATTACTTCAATTATTTTTAGTTCTAGCATTTATTCCTATTGCTATATTAATAAGCTCTATCATCATTACGCTGGCACCATTGTACTGCTGGGGACTCGCAATAAATGCTTATCGTTACGGTAATTCAAAAGAATTATATTTTTGGCTGGCTATGGGTGTGGTTGCTTTTTTCTTAGCATTATTTGTTCTTGGAGTTTTGTAGATGTTGAAGCTCTGTATTATTTTTTCAGCTTTGTGTTTATTAACTATTGGTTGTTATGTAATGTTTAAGCCTGATCTAAGTGATCTTGGTATTATCCCTGTTGTTGCAACTAATCCAGAGACTGCATCAGAGTTCAGATCATTATTTGCCGGATCATTTATAGCATATGCTTATTTGTTGATACGCTTTGCGTATTCATATAAACCTATTTCTATTGGACTTTGTATTGCCTATATTATGAGTTTTATTGCTTTTGGACGTTTGGTAAGTTTTTTATATGAGGGGTTTAATTTTTTTGGACTCTTTGTTTTTCTTGGAGAGATTTTTTTAGTCATGGTTCTTATTCTGGCTCATCGAAAAAGAAAAAATGAAATCCCATACTACTAGCCTATAGCGATCCAATAAAACTTCTTAACATTTCTTCATTCTGTAATATAATTCTTTTTCTTTCTGGGGATGTGGTGGAACTGGTAGACACGCTTGGCTTAGAACCAAGTGCCGAAAGGTGTGGGGGTTCGACTCCCTCCATCCCTACCAATATAATGTGCTAATGAAAAAATTTATTATTGGATTTTTTACATTCATCTCTTCATTTTCAATTATTTTTACAATTTTATATTTAAATCCTGGAGTGTCCCTACCAAACATTCCCCCAGCAAATACTGAAATTAGTAAGGAAAAAAATCTTTCATGGCTTTCTCGTGCTGCTCTTGATTTTTATTTTGATATAAACATTCTGCGCAAGGCTGATGCAGGTTATGTTGCTATTATCGCAAAGAATGGACAAATCATTCATGCAACCGCAAAAGGCATGGCTGATATTGAAAATCATATTCCTATGAATACTAAAACGAGATTTAGAATTGCATCCATGACTAAGCCAATAACCGCAGTTGCAACACTCATTTTAATTGAAGAAGGTAAATTGAAACTTGATGATCCCATAGAGAAATATTTACCTCTGGCCAGTCAAATATCGGTGGCTCTTCCCGACAATCAAATTACAGACAACACATTTGCCACAGAACCTTTAAAAAGATCCATTACAATTTTAGACTTACTTACATTTAGCTCCGGGGCAGGTTACAACGACTCTGTGGATCATAAGGGCCAATCAAAATTAGCAAATCTATGGGCAGAAAATGATATCTACGATGGCTTTGGATCACTTGAAGACAGAGTTAATAAAATAATGAAACTACCTTTTTTTGAGCAACCTGGAGAGAGATGGCGTTACGGTTGGTCAACAGATATTTTAGCTAGAGTAATTGAAGTGGCATCTCAAAAACCATTCAGCGAATTCCTTGAAGAAAAAATTTTTTCACCATTAGATATGGATGATACTAATTTTTTAAGTCAAGAAAATAAGGCTAATGAAATTGCTGAAGTGTATTCTCGAAATGGTGTCTTCAATTTAACACTTGTTGAAAATCCAAGAAGCAATCCATTAGATTGGACACCAGGAAGCAGCGGTTTGGTCTCAAATGCAGAGGACTATATTAAATTTGGTCTCATGCTTTGGAACGATGGTGAATATAATGGACATAAAATTTTATCATCTGAATCAATTGCATTAATGTCTTATCCCCATATTAAGTCTGGAGTTCTTTCCACTCAAGTTGAAGGTATGGGTTTTGGTTTAGGTGTTGGTGTTGTTATGGATGCAGAAAAAACTATTCTTATAGACAAAGAAAACGATTTTTTTTGGAGTGGTTTTTACGGTACTAATTTTTTTGTCAGTCCTCAAACAGGATTAGTTGGTGTAATTATGTCTCAAAATCAACCGCCGCCTTCATCTCCATGGCCAGGTTCTTTTGGAGTGTTTATAGCACCAGCTTTTGCTTTTTTGGGGATTTAATGCCCAAATTAACACTATTATTTTTTTTTAATTCCAATATCATTAAATGATGAAAAATTATGACTTTATTATTTTAGGGGCAGGCTCTGCAGGATGTGTGCTAGCTAATAGGCTTAGTAAAGATCCAAATACATCAGTTTGTTTAATTGAAGCAGGTTCAAAAGATAATGATCCCAGAATACACGTGCCCATTGGTTTTGCTTTTGGAATGACAAAAAGTAAGTACAGTTGGTCATTTGATACAGTTCCACAGAAAGAATTTGAAAAGGTAACAGTTACCGAGCCTGAGTCAGTTGTGGTGGATTCTGCTGGTGGAACTCATAAAATGATCAGTGAAAGTCAAGAACACAGAAAAGGTTTCCAGCCCAGAGGAAAAACATTAGGTGGCTCAAGTTCAATAAATGCTATGTTATATGTGAGAGGCCATCGTTGGGACTATGATCACTGGTCGGACCTTGGCAATGAAGGGTGGTCATATGACGAAATATTACCTTATTTTAAAAAAGCTGAGCACAATGAAGTGCATAATGATGAATATCATGGTCAAAATGGCCCATTAAATGTTTGTGATATTCGTCATCAGCCTGAATCATGCAAATCTTTTGTTGAGGCTGGATCAAAGATATTTAATTACAACGATGATTTTAACGGAGCTGAGCAAGAAGGCTTTGGCTATTATCAAACAACTCAGATTAATGGTAAAAGATGCAGTGCAGCGAAAGCTTATTTAGTTCCAGCTCTAGATAGAGATAATCTTACGGTATTGACTGATACTCAAGTAAATAAAATTCTCATAGATGGCAAGCATGCAAAAGGTGTAGAGTGTATTGGAAGTGATAATAATTCTTTTACAATAAATGCTTCAAAAGAAGTGATCCTTTCGTCTGGAGCATTTGGGTCTCCTCAAATACTTTTACGATCAGGAGTAGGACCAGCCAATGAGATTACCAGGCATGGCATTGATCACCTAATAGATCTGCCTGGGGTGGGAAAAAATCTTCAAGATCACATTGACTACATTACGGTTCATAAGTACAACTCAATGAAATTGATAGGGTTTAGTTTAAAAAATATATTTTTTAAGTACCCATATGAGGTCTTAAAATATCTTTTTACAAAATCAGGTCTCTTCACTTCTACGGTTGCAGAGGCTGGCGCTTTTGTTAAAACAAAAGAGGAGTTAGAAATTCCTAATATTCAATTTCATTATGCGCCTGCAATGATTGTTGATCATGGAAGAACTCCATTATGGGGAACAGGTATGAGCTGTCATTCATGTTTATTAAGACCTAAATCTCGTGGTGAGGTAACTCTTGCATCTGCAGATCCATTTGCAGATCCACTAATTGATCCGAAATTTTTAAGCCATCCGGACGATATGAAAGACATGGTGGAAGGCTATAAGATTATGATGAAAGTTCTTAGCACCGAACCATTTAGCAAATATATATCTGATCATACTAGAAGACCAATAGATATTAATGATGATGCTGATATTGAACAAGCCATGCGTGAAGAAGCAGATACAGTTTATCATCCTGTAGGAACCTGCAAGATGGGAGATGATTCCATGTCAGTAGTTGACAGCAGGTTAAAAGTTCATTCTATGAATGGCCTAAGAGTTGTTGATGCATCAATTATGCCGACATTAGTTGGGGGCAATACAAATGCACCTACGATCATGATTGGAGAAAAAGCATCAGATATGATTCTCGAGGACTGGAATCTCAATTAATCTTTCATAA
This sequence comes from uncultured SAR86 cluster bacterium, assembly GCA_902599315.1. GTDB lineage: Bacteria > Pseudomonadota > Gammaproteobacteria > Magnimaribacterales > D2472 > D2472. The sequence goes on from CACKEY010000006.1 coordinate 18,406, forward strand.
CGCTAAAAACAATAAAGATAAAGATTTTCGCTAATCGTCTATAATGCTTTGTGGACAATAAATATGATATAGCTAAAGATTGGCTCCCAAGATATACGGGCATGCCTGTAGATAAGTTTGGAGACTACATTCTTTTAACAAATTTTCAGGACTATGTTGAAGAATTCGCTAGTCAATTTTCTTGTGATATCGAAGGTCAAAACAGACCAATGTCTTCTTCTACTAATGATGCAGGTTTAAGTATTATTAACTTTGGAATAGGTTCTCCCAATGCCGCCACTGTAATGGATTTACTGGTTGCAAGACAACCCAAAGGAGTCCTTTTCCTTGGAAAATGTGGCGGATTAAAAGATTCATCTGAAATTGGAAACTTGATACTCCCAATAGCAGCAATAAGGGGGGATGGAACTTCAAATGATTATTTTCCTCCAGAGGTACCAGCATTACCTTCTTTTAAATTACACAAATTTGTTTCTGATAAGATTTTAGACTCAGGTACTGATTATCGAACGGGAGTCATTTATACGACTAATAGAAGGGTTTGGGAGCATGATAAAAACTTTCTAAAAAAACTAAAAAAGACAACAGCAATAGGAATTGATATGGAAGTTGCAACTATTTTTATTGTTGGTCACTATAATGAAATTCCCCGGGGTGCATTACTGCTAGTTTCAGATGTTCCAGTAACACCTGATGGAGTTAAAACGGAAAAATCAGATCAGGCTGTTACATCTAAGTGGGCTAAGCAACATCTTGAAATTGGTATTGATGCAATGACTGATTTAAGAAATAGCAGGGATAAAATAAAGCATTTTCGTTACTAGTTAAGCTTAACTAATAAACTTTTGAAAGTAGTTAAAAATTTCTTGAGATGAGAGTTCTCTTGCCATACGCATGGCGTCATTTGAATCTAAATTGATATTTAAACCTCTTTTATCCATGATAAAGACCCTTGGAATTCCATCATTAATATCAGAATCAAAAAAATTAAAAAGTTCCGTATTGATTTCATATTTTCTGATATCTATATTTAAAATATTTACATATTTTTTAAGAAAACTATTTACAGTTGGCAGTTGCATAACTGCTTCTAAAAATTTTGCATCTGGACACCAGTTTGCCCCAAAAATAACTAAAGACTGCTTGTTTTGATCAACTGATTTTTTAATAAATTCTCTCAACTCATTCAGGGAAACTTTTATTTCCTTATAGGGTTCTGGATAAGGAGTATGAGGATATTCATTAGAATTTATAACTATGCTCATCTTTTATAAGTTATGAAAATATTTAATATTTATATAATTTAAGTGTATCCTAATATGTTAATGGACAGGCTTGTAAAATTTTCATTAATCATTATTGCTTTGTATACTGCAATGAGAACAATAATTGCCATATTTTTTTATGATCAATTTCCCATAGCATTTCTTTCAGGCGATTTTAATCAAAGTCAAATGGATGAATACAGAGCTAGAGTCCTGTTGCCCGCATTTTTTTTAACTTTAATCTATTTTATTTTTAGATATTTTTCAGGTAAAAATCCTACCTCCCCATTGTGGCCTATATATGTAATTGCTGTTTCGCTTGTTATCACTCAGATCATAGCTTTTCTAACCTTTCTTCCTTTTAATCAAGCTACCATCCAATTTTTTATTATTACTTTATTTATAGGTTTTATTGCTAGACAAGGTCATAATAAAAGAAAAAACGAAATCATTTAGAGTTTATTATGATTTGGATAATTAGATTATTTTTGCTGGCTTATGCTGTTTTATATTTTGGTATAGGTGCATGGGCAATCATAGATCCAGTCAGAGATGCATTAGAGCTTGGAGATATTCCATCCTTTATGAAAGCAGTGGGTCTGCAAGTTACTGATGAGATAGGATACTCAGAAGTTGCTGGTTTGTATGGCGGGATTAATATGGTGATAGGTCTTTTATGCTTTCTTGCTCTTTTTAGCAGAGGGATAACAACATATGTTTTATCGCTCCTTGCATTTTTGACCTTTAGTATTGCGCTTGGCAGATATTTGTTCTCACTAATTCCAAGTACACCAACTTTTTACAATGCTTTCTTTGTTTTTGAAGTTGCAACATTTGTAATATCGCTATCTTTTTTCTTGTATGTGAAATATTTATATAATCCCAGCAAGAGTGGCGATATAGAAAAAGTAGCTGAAGATTAATAAAATTCCTGAGACCATATATAGACTTTTTATAAATCTTAACTTCGTTAATGCGATAGCTAGCAAAACAAAGACTATGCTTAAAATAAGTAAAATATAAAAGTCTCTTTGTAAAACTGTTTGGCTGATTTGCATGGCTCCAAAAAATCCAATTATCGGTAATACAAACACTAGATTTAAAACATTCGAACCAATAATATTCCCTACAACCATTTGATGCCTGCCTTTTCTTAAAGCAGCAACAGTCGCTGCTAATTCAGGCAAACTCGTTCCTAGAGCCATAATAGTTAAACCAATTATTAACTCTGAAATTCCCAAAAGAAGTGCTGTATTTTCGGCAAAAATAATTGATATATTGGCTCCTGCAATTAGTCCCACAAGACCTACTGTTGATAAAAAAAGGCTTTTTGATAATGCACTGGACTCAGATTTCTCTTCTTCTGGTATCCCCTCGGTTTTTAATAAAATATACATAAATAGTACAAACAGACCCACTAAACCCAAACTTTCATTGAATGAAATTTTTCCATCAGCAATGATTAATCCTAACATTAGGATCGATAAACCAAATGGTATTAAGTTTGATAAATTAGTTTTAGAGGCAGTGCTGAGGTATAAACACGAGACGCCAAAAATCAGGGCAATGTTTGAGATATTTGAACCTATTGCTGTTCCAAAAGCTATGTCTTCATTTCCGTTGATCACTGCAGAGATTGCAACGAATATCTCAGGCGCTGAAGTTCCGGCAGCAATTAGGGTTAACCCTACAACCAGATCATTAATTCCTAAATGTTTTGCAATAACTGAAGAATGATCAACAAATTTATTTGCTCCCCATACAAGTATTGTAATCCCCAAAAGGAGTTGGATTAAATTTATTGCTAACTCCATGACAGTATTCTAAATGTAATGCTATTGAATTCATAATCATTTCAAGAGAACATAAGAAGATATTAAGAAAAGAAAGGGTAATTATGAAAATTTCAGAATTGTTTAATGTATCTGGAAAAGTTGCAATCGTAACTGGTGGCTCTAGAGGCATTGGTGAAATGATTGCAGCAGGTTTTTTAGCAAATGGGGTCAAAGTTTATATAACCGCACGAAAAGAAGCTGCTTTAATTGAAAAAGCAAATGAACTAAGTGCAAAGTATGCGTGCGAATGTATTCCTGTTCCATGTGATTTAAGTACTATGGAGGGAATGACTAATTTTGTTAATTTCATTGAATCTGCTGAAGAACATATTGATTTTTTAATTAACAATGCCGGAGCTTCATGGGGAGAGCCTTATGCTGAATATTCAGAAAAAGGTTGGGACAAGGTTATGGACTTAAATGTAAAGAGTATATTTTACTTGACTCAAAAACTTACTCCTATACTTAAAACAAAAGCTTCTATTGATAATCCTTCAAGAGTCGTCAATATTGGATCAATTGATGGTTTAAATGTTCCAGCTTTAGAAAGCTATGCATATGGAGCTTCAAAAGCTGCTGTTCATCATTTAACTCGTGTACAGGCTAAAAAACTGGTTGGAGAAAATATTCTTGTAAACGCAATCGCTCCTGGTCCTTACGAATCTATGATGCTTGGAGCTGCCGTTAATCACGATTATTCTTTAATAGAATCAAGAAATCCAAGAAAAAGAATTGGTTCTCCAGAGGATATTGCAGGACTGGCAATTTTTTTGTGTTCAAGAGCAGGAGCCTATACAGTTGGAGCAGTAATTCCCTCTGATGGAGGCTTGGTTGGAACTGCTGGACATGATCTGAGTCAAATATGAGCCTTTATGATAAATATTTACTTCCAAAGCTTTTGGATTGTTGTTGTAGCATGGAGGGGTTTCAAAAAAAAGAGCACAAATTGTACCCATGGCCTATGGTAGGGTTTTAGAAATAGGAATAGGATCAGGTCTTAATTTTGATTTTTACGACTTTGACAAGGTTAGCGAAATAGTTGGTGTTGATCCAGCAGTAAATTCGGTAGCTATAGCGAAGTCAAGAGCCTCAAAATACCAGTCAAAAATTTCTTTTGTTGAAACAACTGCTGAATCCATTGATCTTGAATCTTCATCATTTGATAGTGTGGTAATTGGATACAGTCTTTGTACAATCCCAGATCCAATAAAAGCTTTAAATGAGGCATATCGATTACTAAAACCTAATGGATCACTATTTTTTATGGAGCATGGGTTGGCTCCTGAACCGAATATTCAAAAATGGCAAAATCGCATAGCACCATTTTGGAAAAAAATCGGTGGAGGTTGTAATCTAAACAGAGATATGGAAGCGCTAATTCTTTCCGGCGGATTTAAATTTAAGGACTTAAATAAGAAATATATTAAAGGACCAAAGATAGCCTCATATTTATATTACGGCGAAGCCCCTAAAGTTTGATTGAGCTAACCTGCTTGAAAGACTCTGCGATAAGATTTCGCATCCAAATATGAGATCCATCATTATCATCACTTCTGTGCCAGATTAAATATTGCTCGAGAGGGGGAACATTTAGTGGAATTTCTAGATAACTTAAACCATGTTTTTTTGCGAAAGTCTCAGAGCAAAGCAAACATAAGTCAGATGATCTAACTATCTCGGGTGTTACTAAGTAATGTTGTGCTCGCAGAGCAATTTCAGGTTGCAATTGCATTTTTTGCATTTCCATTTCAACGACAGAAGCTCCACGTTTTCTGTTTGAAATATTGATGTATTTTAAATTTAACATTTCATCTAGAGTCATTTCTGAAACTTTAGTTACAGGGTGATTGGCTCGATGAGCAATAACAAATTGATCGGTAAAAACTTTTAATGAATTTGTATCTTTAGAATTTGGAATAAAAGGATCTACAGCAAAGCTTAATTCATTTGTTGCCAATGCATGAGGAACCTGATCCCTTGCAGTGTAGTAACATTCAAGCTTTACATTTGGAGCTTGCTCCTCCATTTTGCCCATTAGGATTGCCAGTATTCGGCCTTCATTGATATCACCAAGGGAAATTCTAAAAGTTTTTTGACTGGTCTCTGGGTTAAATTCGTCAGGTTCGTTTACACTTTTTTGCATTAATTGCAGAGCATTTTGAATGTCCTTAATTATGTTTTCTGTTTTTTGAGTAGGGACCATGCCGCTGCCGGTCCTGACAAAGAGCTCATCATCGAATTTATCTCTTAACCGAGATAATGCATTAGACACGGCTGGTTGGGTAATACCAACGACTTCTGCTGCTTTAGTTAGGCTTCCCTCTGTATAAATGGAGTTCATGATAACAAAAAGGTTTAGATCAAAAGAACTAATTTTCATTTTTATTGAATCCTATAGCTTTGCATGTTGCTTACAGTTATTATGGTTAAGAATAATTTAAATACTTATAATAAAGTTATTTTATAACATTCACAACACTTATATTATAAATAACATCTATTAATAAGAGGAAAATAATGCGAGATTTAAAACCAGAAGTTCAGGCTTTTCTTGAGAGAGTATCTAATTTTATTGATACTGAAATAAGACCTAATGAAACAACTTACGCAAAGCAAGTTGAAGAGGGTGGTCGTTGGTGTGTTCCTCCAATTATGGAGGAAATGAAAGCTAAGGCCAAAGCAGAAGGCTTATGGAATTTTTTCTTGCCTGGTTATGAGGGCGAATTTGGTACAGGCTTGACTAATTTTGAGTACTCGCATCTAGCAGAAAAAATGGGAGCTGTTGGCATTGCATCTGAGGTATTTAACTGCTCAGCACCTGATACTGGAAACATGGAAGTTTTAGAAAGATATGGTACTGAAGAGCAACAAGAAGAGTGGCTCAAGCCTTTGCTTGCAGGTGAGATAAGATCAGCGTTTGGTATGACAGAACCAGGCGTCGCCTCCTCTGATGCAACCAACATGGCAGCAACAGCAGTACTTGATGGTGATGAGTACGTGATCAATGGCGAAAAGTGGTGGACATCTGGCGCGGGTGATCCCCGTTGTAAGATCATTATTTTTATGTGTGTTACTGATCAAGATCCAGATTCGCCAAGACACAAAAGACATTCTCAAATTCTTGTACCAATGGATTCTGAAGGCATAGAAGTTAGAAAAATGATGGAAGTCTTTGGTTGGGATGATGCACCTCATGGGCACGCACATCTTAAGTTTACCAATGTGAGGGTTCCTAAAAGCAATATGATTCTTGGTGAAGGCAGAGGCTTTGAAATTGCTCAGGGTCGATTAGGGCCAGGAAGGATTCATCATTGCATGAGAGCAGTAGGTTTGGGCGAAAGAGCATTGCAGATGATGTGTGAAAGATCGCAAAGCAGAGTGGCTTTTGGTAAGCCTTTATCGCAGCTGGGCGGCAACATGGATATCATTGCTAATTCAAGAATTGAGCTCAACATGGCAAGGCTTTTAACACTTCAAGCTGCACACATGATGGATACAGTTGGAAATAAAGTTGCAGCAAGTGAGATTGCGCAAATAAAAGTCATTGTTCCTAACATAGTAAGTGATGTAATTGATCGAGCAATTCAAATGCATGGTGGAGCAGGTGTTTCTCAAGTTTTCCCTTTAGCAAGAATGTATGCGGGAATGAGAACCTTGCGTCTTGCTGATGGGCCAGATGAGGTGCATAGAAGATCAGTGGCTAGATATGAGCTTGGAAAGTATTCTGAGTATGATAAGTCGAAAGTAGAGTCATCTAATGTCAGCAGATCCTAGTAGATAGTTGATAAATAATTTAATCTTTTACGATACTGAAACGACGGGCTTAATAAAAGATTTTGCTCAGATTCTTCAGTGTGGATCAATTCAGGCTAACCGTAATTTAGAAATTCAAGATGAGCAAAACCTAGGTTGTGCTCCTTTGCCATGGGCAATACCGCACCCAATGGCTATGGTAACAAATAAGAAAACTCACCTTTTTAAGTCTAATGTTTCTCACTATGAAATGATGCGGGATCTTAATCGTCAATGGAGACAGTGGACCATAGATGAACCCGCAGTTTTTATCACTTTTAACGGCATGTCTTATGATGAGGAGTTGGTTAGAAGGCAATTTTATTGGAATTTATTTGAGTCCTATCTCACAAATACTAATGGAAATAGTCGTCTTGACATTTTGTTAATGATTCATAATGTTGCAGCATTTTTCCCAAATATTTTAAACATACCTTTCTTCGAAGGAGGTCCTGGAATAAGTATTAAGCAAGCTGATATTGCTGCAGCAAATGGATTTGAGATTGGTGATGCTCATGATGCAATTGCAGACTGTAAGTTAATGATTTCTCTGCTAGAAAAAATGAATCAAGAGAAACCTGAGTTAATAGATTTCTTTTTAAAAATTTCTTCTAAAAAAGGTGTGCAAGAAGCTGTTCAGCAGCAGGGATTTTTGGGATTAGGAGAAGTTTTTAAACGAGAAATTTTTAGATATCCAGTTGTCCCGTGCGGAAGCAAGGCCCCTAATGATTTAATGTTTTTTGATCTCAGTTTTGACCCTCAGGAAATATTCGATCTTGATACGCAAGAAATATATTCAATGGTTCAAAAGCCAGGTAAATCTGGTCCCTTTAAAAAATATGGAATCAATAAAACCATACCAATATGTCCAAGTGAAATGATAGATAACAAAGATGCTTTTGATACCGATTTTGCTCTCTTAGAAGACAGAGCTAAGCAGGTCAGAAACAACATTGATTTTCAGTCTCTCGTCAGCCAAGCCATGGCAGATAAAATAAATAATTGGAATAATGAATATGATCACATAGAGCAAATGATTTATGCAGGAGGATTTCCATCAAAGCAAGATAAAGATTTGATGGCTGATTTTCATCGCATTGATTCTGCTCAAGAACGAATAAAAATATGTCGTAACATAGAAGATCAAAGGCACAGGCTCTTCGCAGAGAGATTAATCTGTCAGTTTTATCCTCAAGAGGCACCCGAAGATATGATGAATCGTTATCAGTCCCTAATCACTCAACGCTTAAATGAAGACGGGCCATGGGGTTCAATGAGTAAAATCATGACGGATCTTGAAAGTCTTATAGAGAAAGACAATCCTGCAGAGACTCAGCAAATTCTTAAAGAGACAAAAGAGTTTTTAATCCAGCGCTCAGAATCTTTGAGTTAAAGCTGTATAATGCTCAAATATTTTTTTAGACCCGTAGCTCAGTTTTGGTTAGAGCGTCGCATTGACATTGCGAAGGTCGATGGTTCGAGTCCATTCGGGTCTACCAATTCTGAGCATAAGCAATGAAAAATTCAGAAACATATTTTCGAAATTTTGAATCTATTGATTATGATAAAAAATCAATTCTTTTTATTGCCGGTGCCGGTATGGATCACAGATTAGTTAGATCACTTAAGCTGCCCGATGCAGAGTTTAATAAACCATTAATTATTGATTTACCTGGACACGGGGACTCAAAAGGCACTTCTAGCAATACCATTGAGTCCTATAGTAAGTTCTTAATTGAATGTTTAGAAAGCTATGATTTTAATAAATTGAGTTTATGCGGTCACAGTATGGGTGGATTAATTGCTCTTGAGATGGCGATGCAAAAAAACTTTTCAGTTCAATCTATTATTTTAGTCAACAGTATTTATCCAACAAGAGTTGCTGAGCCACTGCTTGCTAAAGCAAAAGCCAGCAATGGTGGCGCAGCTGATTTTATTATTAAATATGGACTTTACAAAAGGCTCTTAGGAATAAAAAATGCATTTTCGGATGAAGATGATCTAGTAATGCTAGATGATTTAGAGGCATGTAATAGCTACCAATTGGATTTAAATGTTATTAAAGATCTAGAAATTCCAATATCTATAATCCTAGGAAGCAAAGATAAGTTGGTTGATTTAAAGGCCGTTGAATCATTTGCAAATACAGTGCCTTGTAAAACTCACACTGTTGAAGAAGCAGGGCATTTCCTATTTTTTGAGCAACCCAATGAGCTTAGTAAACTAATTGCTCAAGTTGCTTAATAATTAGCCTAAGTCCATACAAATAAAATCATTGGAATTGAAATGGCAACAATGACACATTCCAATGGCAGACCCAAACGCCAATAATCTCCAAATTTATAGTTACCAGGAGCCATCACCAAAGTATTGCATTGATGCCCAATCGGCGATAAAAATGCACAACTTGCCCCAACAGCTACTGCCATTAAAAAGGGTTCAACCGGCTGTCCTACTTGAAGAGCAAGATTTGCTGCAATAGGAGCCATGATCACAGCAGTTGCAGCATTATTCACAATATCTGATACAAACATTGTGATCACCAAGATCATCAAGATTAACCACGGTAGAGCCATGCCATCAGTAGTTGAAGATATGAAATTGGCTATATTTAATGAAATTCCTGAAGTCTCGAGCGCCTGCCCAACAGGAATCATAGCTGCCAGCATAACAACAACAGGCCATTCAATGTTTCTATAAAGATTGCCGTTTAGAACTCTTATTGAAATAAAAGCTATAACACATAGTAAGAAGGCGACAACAATATCCACGACATTAAACGCAGTTAGACCTATTGCTAAACCAAAGAAGACCAAGCTTTTTAAAAGGCGGCTCCTGCTTGGAATGGTCTGAAGATCTCTTTCCATAAGAGGCATTAATCCTAAATGTTTAATACGTTCTTTGACACCCTCATCATCAATTGTTCTGACTCCTAACAACAAGACGTCTCCAACTTTAAATGCCTCCCTAGCTAGCCTTGTTCTGAATTTTGCACCTTGTCTCCACAAGCCAAGCAAGGCCAAATCTTCTGATGCAAGTCTTTTAAGAAATTCATGCTTTCGTCCAATCAGTCTTGAGCCAGCTGTTACCATGACTTCAATTTCTGCCAGATCAGATTCTTTGACTGTTACCAAATCATCTGCAATTTCAAATCCTAAAGCTTCTTGAATTTTAGAAATATCATCAGGAGAGGTTTTTATTACTAAAGTTTGTCCAGGTTGAATTTTTCTACCCATCGAAACTCTTGATACGCTTCCACTCTCATTAACTAAACCAAGCACTTCAGTCTCTTGCCCTGAAATCTTTTTAATTTCAGACAGTCTCATTCCAATTGCTTTGCTGTCTTCCTTGACCCTAACTTCAAAAAGATAGTTTTTTAGATCAATAAGTCTTGTTGCATCGTTGGTGTTTTCTCTAACCTTTACCAGCTTAAATCCAATTACTGCAATGAATATAACGCCCAGTATGCTTACCGCAAGACCAACGAATGAATAGTCAAAGAAATTAAACGCCACACCTGTGTAATCTTGTCTATACTGCGCAATGATAATGTTAGGAGGAGTACCAATAACAGTATTCATTCCTCCAAGGATGCTGGCAAAAGCTAATGGCATAAGAAATTTTGAAGGATTCCACTCCATTTTTTGACACAATGAAAGAGTGATTGGCAATAACAATGCCATGGCACCAATGTTGTTCATAAACGAAGACAAAAACGCCGCAACTATCATGATTAATATCAGATATTGATTTTCGCCCAAAGTAAGTCGAGAGATAAAATTACCAGCTAAACTAACCATTCCAGCCTCTTGCAAGCCTCTGCTGATTAAAAGGACTAAAGCCACCGTAATGACAGCTGGGTGTCCAAAGCCAGAAAAGGCACTTTCTGCAGGCACAACTCCAAATAAAACTAATGCTGCAAGACATACAAGAGTAACAGCGTCATATCGCCACTTTCCCCAAATAAGTAGACCTATCAAAACAACTATGGTTAACGCAAGAATCGTTTGATCAGTCATGTCTAACTTTTACACCCTTAATGTGAAACGTCTAAGGATATCCTAACAAAAAAACTTAAGATGTATTTATTATTTGAGTCTATAGATAAGAATTTTTTATATCTGTCACACAAGTTATACTGACCCAATGAAAAGATTACTGGATATTACGAATAATTTATTTGGGTTAGTCATTGCTCTAAATATTTTTCATCAAATCGTCTCAAGCACAGGGTATCTTTCTATAAGCATTCCGATCATAAAAGTACTTTACTGGGTGTCAATGATCATTTTTGTAATAGAATTACTACTTCGAATTGGTAGTGAAAAAAAACTCTCTTTTTTAATTTCGATCGATACCCTTGTTCTAATTAATCAACTTTTTTTTTCTGTGTATGATTTAAGAATTTTAAGATTATTCAGACTATTCGATATTTTCAGCCAATCCAGGTTTTTATTACCCACAAATACTCTCATAAAGACAATTGTTAAACAAAAAAATGCTTTGCTGGGATCACAGATTATGGTGATCTCAATATTATTAATTGTTTCAACATTTATCTATTTTCTTGAATCAGCTGTCCAGCCGGAAGTTTTTGGCAGCATACCCTCAACAATGTGGTGGGGTATAGCAACTCTTACAACTGTTGGCTATGGAGATGTAGTCCCAATGACAGATTTAGGTAAGTTATTGGCAAGCTTTACGATGCTAGTAGGCATTGGTATGTTTGCACTGCCGGCAGCAATTCTAGCCTCTGCATACTATGAGGAAATTCAAAAGAAAAACTTTTTGGTCAGCTTTGAGGCTATTGCTTCTGTACCATTATTTCAGGAGCTCCCAATTGGAGCTGTAGGAAAAATTAATGAAAAACTACAAGTAATTCTTTTGGCAGAGCATGAAACAATATTTTCAAAAGGTGACGAGGCTGACTCTATGTTTATTATTGAATATGGCAAAGTCAAAGTTGAAATAGACAATCCAGTTTACTTAGTAGCAGGAGATTTTTTTGGAGAGATGGGTTTGCTAGGTAATGCACCTCGAAATGCGACCATTACAGCAGCAGACGATACAAAATTACTTGAGTTAACAAAAGCAGATTTAGAGGAACTATCAGAAGAACATCCAGGGCTGTTCAAAGAATTAGAGTTAAGCGCTTCTTCAAGAACTTCTAGTTAATCATCGCCCTTATCAGGGGCAGCAGAATGAGAAATATCTTTTGATTTTAAACCATCTGAAGAATATTCAGATATATCTAATGGATCTGTGTTTTCGACGTAAACCGAAGTAGAAGGGTAAGCAAATTCAGAACCATTGCTACGCACTATTTTAATTATTTCAAAAATTAGATTTTGTTTTATTTTAGAAAAATCAGTTAGTCCAACAGGGTCTGTATAACATAAAACACGCAGATCAATGGAGCTTGAAGCTAGCTCTTCAGTTCTGGCAAATGACTCTTGGCCAGGATTGATTGCAAATTCTTCAGAAGTATTGATGAAGGTTGAAATCTCCTCACAAATTGTTGCTAGCTGCTCTTGGGTGGTTGAATAGATCAAGTTTATCGTCCAGCTGATTCTTCGATACTCCATGTTGCCATGATTGATAACCTTTACATCGGAAAGATCTTTATTAGGAACAAGCATTGGAGCCGTATCAAACATTCTGACTAAAGTTGATCGAAAGCCTATATCTTCAACTATGCCATGCAACGAGCCAGGAACTTCAATTCGATCACCTGGCTGAAATCTATTTTCACCAATAATTAAAAGACCTGAGATTAAATTTTTAAATAAATCTTGCGCACCAAGCGCTACAGCCACTGAAAACAACCCAAGCCCTGCGACTAGGGGACCAATCTGTATGCCAAAAATATCTAAGATAATCCCAAGACCAATGATCCAAATAATGATTCGCGCAGCTCTTTCAAGCCACATGGTCATGGATCTAGTTAAAACCGAACTAGAGGTAAAAATTTGAAAAACTGGAGCAATACTATTAGCCAAGGCACTAAAAATTGTAAAGGCTATCATGGCTTTAACAAGATTAGTTGCAAAGGTATCAGCAACGCCCGATAAAGGTAGATAAACCGTTATGAAATAAAGAGCAACCGTTATAGGTATATAGCCCAAGGGTTTTTTTAAAGATTCTAAAAGTACATCGTCAATCTCTGAGTCAGTATTGGCGGTGAGAGTTTCCAACCATTTTAATACCCTGCCAACGAAAAATGCTCTCCCAATTGCGCCAGCTATAAATATCAACAAAGAAACAATAATTTCTGTGATACCAATGCCTAGGAAACCTTCATCCCAAACATTCATAATAATCTCTGTTAATCCTTCCATACTTCACTCAAATTATATGAAAACATCGTTGAAATAGACTCATCTGATTTCTCTGCCAGCATCGGTGGATCCGAGTCGTGAAATGATGAATATTGCAACATTATTTTAAAATCTTTATTTACCTTAAAATCTATGGCTAGAATCATACTTGTTTTGTAGTCATTCTCAAAATCATCAAGACTTGGTTGAAAATAGATTGTTGGATTAAAAGAAATATTTTCAGCTAATTCAAAAATATTGTGAAGATAAAAACCAAGGCGATCTGTCTGCATAGATTTTCCCGCAAGATCTGTCTCATCTTCGCCCAATAAACCGGCGCCAAATCGAGCAGTTTTTGACAGCTCATACCTTAATCCACCACCAAACACCGATCTTTTTTTATAATTTCGAAAGGGGTTTTCACTGTACTGAGCAAAGATTTCCCAATTAACTTGCTCCTTCCCAACTAAAATGTATCTGCCGTGCATGAAGGTTGATTCATCCATGGTAATTTCATTAGATTTTCTCTCACTTTGCTGCAGAATAAGAAAAGACTCTGCATTTTCAGAGTTATTATCAAACCTGAGTTGAAGTGAGTAATAGTCTCTGTCTCTGTTTCCTCTAGATGCATCAAGACTAGCTGAAATACTAGTAAAAAATCCTATTTCTCCTTCTCGTCTTAAATCTTCAATGTTTACAATAGCTTGTGTTAGAACGTTTGAAGACAAGGCACTAAAAACAGCAACAAAGATAAATTGAAGCTTATTTATTTTGTGCAACATAGACTCCCTCCCATCCAGCAGGCGGCGGATTAGTTGTAAATTCATCTATCCTTAATTTCATATGCTCGTAGTATAGTTCAAGCTCTTTAGATGATGAGATTAATTCATTGATTAAAATCTTGGCTTGCTCCCAGTCTTGAGAACGATATTTATCCAAGAAATTCATATGTTTTGTCAGGCAATCATTGGTTAATTTTGCATTTGATTCAAAACACGTAAAAATTGTTTCTGCAGTTGTCTTACCTTTAACTGCAATTTTATCTATTTCAATGATTTGAAAAGCAGAATTATTTAAAAAAGTATTTTCTCCGATGATCATGCTCAGTCCGTAGTTAGATGACTGACTTTCAAGTCTAGAAGCTAGATTTACAGCGTCGCCTAATACCGTATAGTCAAAGCGCTTGTCTGATCCCATGTTCCCAACAATGCATTCTCCAGAATTAATGCCAATGCCTATTTCCAACTTGAAATTTAGACTATCTTTCATCTCTTCGTTTAATTGAGACAAAGCTTTATTCATAGCATGAGCTGCCTTAATGGCTAATTCGCGGTGGTCAAGTTGATCAGTAGGTGCATTCCAAAAGGCCATAATGCAATCACCCATGTATTTATCTATGGTGCCACCATGATCCAAAATTGCATTTGATAAGACGGTAAGTAAACGGTTAATGAGTTGCGTAAGAGCTTCAGGATCATCTTTGTATTGCTCTGAAATTTTGGTGAAACCTCTTATGTCAGAAAATAAAAAAGTCATCTCTTTTCTTTCCCCCCCAAGAACCAATGCATCGCTTGATTCAGCTAAGCGATTGACCATTTCTGGAGATAAGTATTGCGCAAAGGCGCCTCTGACTCGACTGCGCTCAAATTCAGTGAACAAGAAATTAAAGAAAGTAACGGCTACATATACAATTAATGAAATGATTAAGGGTGAAATTGGGTCTACCAAAAACAGTTTAGATTTAAAGAAATAGTAGCTTGAACCAATAATCCCACCAGAGCCCACAACAAATACACTTAATCCTCCAATCGGGCCTAAAGCTTGGATGGCAAGAGTGATAAGTAAAGCCAAAACTAATCCAGTAATAAACTCTGCTCCAAATAACCAATCTGGTCTTTGTAAAAATTCATTAGCAAAGATTTGTTGAATAAATTGAGCAATGACAGTTACTCCAGGAATATTTTTTTCAATTGGAGTTGAGCGCAGGTCTAATAATCCAGAGGCTGAGGTTCCAACCAATGCAACTTTACCCTCAAAAAATTCTGGCTCAATAACTCCTGATAAGACATCAGCAGCTGAAACAGTCTGAATATTTTTTGATGGAGCAAAATAAATCCAAGCATTTCCGCTTGCAGAGGTTGGAATAGTTAGGGGGCCTAATTTGACATGATTGATGCCGGTTTGCGATCCAAACGCTTCTTCGCTTGAGGCATTTGAAGATTTTATTTGATAAGTCGATGCCCCAATAGCAACTCTTGTGATTTCCAATGCAAGGCTTGGAATCAATTGATCGCCAACTCTTTCAAAAGTAGGCAGTTGACGAACTATTGCATCATTGTTACCTATGCTCATTGACCCGATACCTTGGGCAGCATCTTCTAATGACTCGATATTATCTTGAATGCCTAGATAGTTTGCAAGAAATTGTTTTGGATCATCGCCTTGAGTCACCAATCCATACTTATTGCTGACACTTAATGATTGATTTTGATTACTCAAGGCTTGACCCAGCACAACTGTGCCGTGATTTGCAATGGCGTCTGCAAATAATTGATCATTGTTGGGAAGGGCATTTAATTCTTTGCTTAGAATTTCGTTTTCAGGATAAAGTGAAATTAAATTCTGTGGATTAGATCTATCAGGTTCAGCAAAGACTATATCAAAGCCCAAAGCTGCAGCTAAATATGCTTGATTGGTTAATTCAGCTAAGGTATTCCGTGACCAAGGCCATTGACCAATTTGGGCAAGAGAATTGTCATCTATATCAATTATTACAACAGGATCTTCAGCATAAATATTTCTTGGCAAGATTCCTTGAAAAGTATCAAAAGAAAAATTTTGTAAGTTCGTAAAAATTTGTAAAGGATTTATTAAGGGTAAAAAGCTTATTAATACAGCAAAACCAAGGAGACCAAGTCTGGAATATTTTTTAAAGTTTTTTTTCATACTAAATCTTTATTCATTCACGTAATCAGCTACTTTTTGAAGGTATTTTTGCTGAGTTTTCTTTGTTAGATCTAAAAGGTTTACTGCAGTCATTAAATCATTAAAGACTTCAATTGATTTTCGCCCCCTGAGTAATTCTCGGAGAGCATTTTGATAGGTCCAATGAATATATAGTGACGCCATTTTAAAGTGGATGAGATTATTGTCATTTAAATTTGGCTCCTCTTTGAGTTCAATCGCATTTTGCAGCCAATTTGAGCTAATAGGACGAGTCAATTTCCATGCCTCATTAATGCTCGAAGGATGTTGAATTAGCCAGTTTGCAGTATATTCGTCTTTGAATAAATCTATAGCAACGTACCAACCATAATAAATTTTAAAAAGATTAGATTTTTCTTTTTTTAATTCTCTTTCTAACTCAGCAGCTTCATCTAAAAGCACTTGTATGATTGCTGCCTCATGAATCTCATCAAGGTTGTTAAAGTATCTGTAGAAGCTGCCATAAGCACAACCTGCTTCTTTTCCTATGCTAGTAACAGATATTTTTTCTCCGTTATTCTTCAGAGCTATAAGCGCATTAATCATACTGTTTCTTGTGAGCTCTGACTTTTTCATACAGCAATTATAACCCCATAGATAAATGCGTCTCTGACATATCAATAAAAATGATATTTTGTCATTTATTACCTATAATACCGAATAATTTCAAGGAAATACTTAAGCTTAAAATTTAAATGCAATATAAGTTTTGCCCCTTTATCTTGGCCTGTTTAATTTTTACCGGTCTTAACATATCGGCACAAAATGTAGCTCCAACAATCTCTGATCCTCAAGCGCTCGAGGCCATTGAGAAGAAGAAAGAAGAGGTTTTTCAACAACTATTTAAGGATCCAACCAATCTTTCACTGCTATTTGAATATGCCAACTTATCAATAATAGTTGGAGATTTAGAAGGGGCTATTGGAGTTTTTGAGCAAATGCTAATTTATGATTCAGCTCTTCCCAGGATAAGATTAGAGCTCGGCGTTTTATATTTTCGCTTAGGCGCCTTTGCCTTAGCGAATAACTATCTTAAAAGTGTGAAGGAATATGATCCGCCGCCAGCAGTGCTTGATAAAGTCGATCAATTCTTAGCTGCCATAGAGGATGCAGAGAATCCAATTCAATGGCAACAAAATATCAGCATTGGCTTTAAAAGAACCACCAATGGTAACTCAGGTATCAACGCTGATTTTATTGAGATTGGAGATTTTCTCTTAGATGTAGATTCAAGTTCAAAAAGGCAAAGTGATCGATCACGGCTCATGAATTATTCATTAAATATCACCCATGATCTTAAACACCCTAGAGGTGACAATGCTCAATACTTTTTTGCATATGGGGCAGATCGTTTGGATACATTCTCTCAATTTGATATTCAAACAAACATCTTTTCTGCTAGAAGGAACTTTAATCTAGATGAAAATTATTTTTCTTTTTTTAATTTAGAAGATGCTGTTTTTGCTCCTAACATTAATTTTCTTAGGGTTGTGTTAAATAGGGTAGAGATTTTGCAAAGTATCAGAACCTCATTAGACTATAGCGGCCAGTTAGACAATGGATCTTCGATGCTTTTTAGTTATTATAAAGATGCAAAAGCCTTTGATACCAGTTCACAAAAAAATGGTCATTTAACCGGCATCAGCTTTGGTCAAAGCTTTGTTGGCATGGGCTCACAAGCATTGATTGGATATAAATTATCCATAGAAAACTATAGAGCAAATGCTAAATATGAATATTATGAAAATTATGGGGTTGAATTTAGTTATGCTAAGCCCTTAGGAAACAATTGGCAGTTTTCTTCCAAATACTCTTTGCAAGATAAGACTCATGATGATGATTATCCTTTATTTGGCGATCGACATGATCAGCTGGAAGCGTTGAGATTTAATTTGCTTAAGCCCTATGGCAGCTGTTGGGCATTCAATTTTGGCATGGTTTTTTCAGATAGCAAAAGTACCATCAACATATATAAAAGACGATCTAATAATTTTACTGCACAAGTTAACTATCAGTGTTTCAAATAATAATGAAGATTATAAATAAAGTTTCGTTATTTTTTATGCTTTTGAGTGTTAACTCTGCTTTCTCTCAAGAACAAATAGGCGTGGCTTCTGCAGTTAATAAAAACACCACCGATCTCACACTTGAACAAGAACGCAAGCTCATTGATGCTGGATATGAAATCATTCAAAACCATACCATCGAAACTGATGAAATTGGACGCGCTCAAATGTTGTTATTGGACGGCACAGCATTTTCTATTGGCCCAAATTCAAGCGTTATCTTAGATAGATTTATTTATAACCCGGAGACTGCTGAAGGTTCACTTGAGGTTACAGCCAGAGGTCTACTGAGGATAGTTGGCGGCAAAGTTACAAAAAAACAACCTGCACTTATTCGAACGAATTCTGCCACGGTTGGCATTAGAGGTGGCATAGGTATTGTAAAAACTGAGGGTCCACAAACTACAGCAACTTTTCTTTATGGTGACGAAATGACGGTCACACCTAACTGCGTTGATTTAGATTCTTTTGGCGATCAATGTTCAGCTGATTATCAAACCACTGTCACCGAACCAGGTTTTTCAGTCACTGTGGAGGATGAAGACTCTGAACCCAGCGAGCCGGTGGAAGTCACTGAAGAAAGCCTGGATGAAATGCAAGAGGACTTGGAAGCTTCTGATGAAGAGCCAGAGGATTCTTCTTCAGCCGAAGCTGATGAATCCGAAAATGATCAAACTGAAGAGGATTCTTCATCATCTGAGGCTGAAGAATCTCAAAATGAAGATACAAATGAAGAAGAACCAGCGCCAATTTCTAGTGATGAAAGTGAGGATAATACTGAGCCTATAGATGACAATACTCCTGCAGAGGAAACAGCGGATACCACTGATGATGCAGGTGAATCAAGCGATGTAGATGTGGATGAGAGCATGCTAGATTCTTCTGGAGTTTCTGAAGCTTCGTCAGATGTGGAACCAGAAGATCTTGGCACAGCAGATGCATATGAGGCTGAGGTAGAGGCAGAAACTGTTGAAGCAGATGACATGAATGAAGACCCTACTGAGGATGTCGGTGAGGCAGCAACAGAAAGCACTCAAGAGGCAACAGCAGAAGTTGCACCTATATTTCAAGTTGATATTGCCGATCCAAAAGAATCAATTGATGAGAACATAATTGATGAGGTATTAGCGCCTTTAACCTTTATTAATCCAGGTGATCTATCATTCACGGTTTCAATTTCTGGTGATGATGCAGATTTTGTGCAATTTGATGATGAGAGTTTTTCTATCGTGCTTATAGAGGCATTAGATTATGAGACTCAAACCAATCTTAATTTTGTTGTCACCATTGAATCAGAAAATGGAGATATTTCAGAAATTTCATTTGATATTAATGTTATTGATGAGGATGAGCCCGTTGACTTATCATCCTCACTAACCGCTGATTCATTTGCAGAAAATCTTGATGTAGGCTCGATCATTGCCGAAACTTCCGCTATTGATCCAGAAGGGAGTGAAATTACCTATTCACTCTCAGGAGAGGGCAGTGATGATTTTGAAGTCGATGCAAATGGAAATATTTCTATTAAAAATCCTTTGGACTATGAGAGTATTACCGAATACTCATTAACTCTCTCAGTTAGTGATGGCAATAATATTTCAACTCAGGAGATATCAATTGTTATCGCAGATATCAATGAAGCTCCTGTTGTTTCAAGTGCTATTAATGCAGATTCATTTGCTGAGGATATTGCATCAGGCTTTGCAATAGCATCCATAGATGCAACTGATCCAGAATCATCTGACATTACTTTTTCCCTTTCTGGCGATGGCAGCGACTTATTTAGCATTGATGCAGAGGGTAACATTACCTTAGCTGGTAATTTAGATTACGAAACTAATACAAGTTTTAACATTACTATTTCAGCCAGTGATGGTAAAAATATCACCACCTCTGAGATACTCATTTCAGTTAGTGACGTCAATGAAGCACCTGCATTATCAGCTGCAACTTCTGCAGCTTCATTTGCTGAGGATATTACCACTGGTTCTCAAATAGCCACCTTCAGTGCAATCGATCCTGAAGCTGAAAATTTAACTTATTCATTGTCTGGAACAGGTAGCGAACTTTTTTCAATTGATGCTGCAGGAAATATCACCCTCAATTCAAATTTTGATTTTGAAACAGCATCAAGTTACAGCTTAACCTTGACAGTGACTGATGGTGTTCATCAAGTGTCTGAGGTCATCTCTATAACAATTACAGATGTTAATGAGGCTCCTATTTCCTCTATTGCAATGACTTCAAGCTCTTTTTCAGAGGATGTTGCAGTTGGGACAACCATTGCTAATGCATCCGCAACTGATCCTGAGGGTGGCAGCATTACTTACACTTTAACGGGCGAGGGAAGCGATAAATTTACAGTTGATAGCAATGGCCAAATTTCACTCAGTGGTGCTTTAGATTATGAGACAGTCTCATCATTTTCATTTACCTTGACCGTTAGCGATGGAGTTAATTCAACCTCTGAAGTAATTAGTTTCTCAGTGCTTGATGTTGTTGAGCTCTCCATTGCACTTGCAAGTAGCACCATCTCGATAAGCGAAGGCGCTGCTTCAGGATCTGCCGTGACAACCACCGAAACAACCACTGATGGCAGTGGCACAGTGACTTACTCCTTATCTGGAACCGGCAGCGATAAGTTTAGTGTTTCCAGCGATGGCACCATCACCACCAACGGTTCTTTTGATTATGAGACGACTTCATCATACTCCATCACTTTAACGGCAACAGATGGCACTAACACGGTAACCGAAACATTTTCGGTCAACATTACTGATTTAGATTTATCCATACAATTAGCCAATAGCTCAATTTCAATAAGCGAAGGCGCAAGCTATGGCTCCTCAGTGACTACCACTACTGTTACTGAATCAGAGGGCACCGTTTCATATTCTTTATCTGGAACCGGCAGTGATAAGTTCAGTGTTTCCAGCGATGGTACCATCACCACCAATGGTTCTTTTGATTATGAAACGACTTCATCATATTCCATCACTTTAACGGCAACAGATGGCACCAGCACAGTGACTGAGACATTTACGGTGAGTATAACAAATGAGGTAATCAATGGTCTGTCAGTAAGCCTTGCCAACAGCGGTGCGGCGATAGGGGAAAGTTCAAGTTCTGGTAGCAGCGTGGCCTCATCAAGTATCAATAATCCAGATAGCGATTCTGTGACTTACTCT
The DNA here is from genome assembly GCA_902599315.1 of uncultured SAR86 cluster bacterium. Lineage (GTDB taxonomy): Bacteria > Pseudomonadota > Gammaproteobacteria > Magnimaribacterales > D2472 > D2472. The sequence goes on from CACKEY010000006.1 coordinate 39,854, forward strand.
TTAAGCGGAACTGGCAGCAGTAATTTTAGTGTCGATAGTAGTGGTAATGTTACCACCAATGCAACTTTAGACTTTGAAACTGCAAAAAGTTATTCCGTGACCCTTACCGCAACCACTGGAGATACAACTGTCACCGATACTTTTACCGTCAATGTGGGCAATGTAGAAGAGCTTGAATCAGCGGTGTTGCGCTATTCTGCAGCTTATAATTCAGTTTCTAGAAGCGGTTTTAGTGCCACGGCTACCCGTGGTCCATCTGGATCAAGCCTTGCTGCCTACACTTTAGAGCAAGTCGGTACCACCAATTCAACTGACATTACTAGTGTGGATGATACGTCTAACAATTATGTGCCAGTAGAGATCAATTCTGGAACCAGATTGAATTGGCGCTACTATTTCCCCATTGATACCGTTGCCAATGGACAATTTACTTTTGCGCCAAATTCTTCTGCAATCGATGGAATGTATTTCAGCAATCTAGGCACGAATGTAACTACCACCATAGCCAATGCTGATTTCCTGACTGCAGGACGGCTAGAAAGCGCTGAGTATTGGTTCATGACCACCGATAAATCAGCTGCCGATGTAAGTTATACATCCGCAACCGGATTTCGCACTTATGGGGTTGTTGTAGGCGATAACAGCTACTACGGAAGCCAATACTCCAGTAACGGCACACATCCTAGTTATAATACTTCTTGGGCAACTGCTATCACCGGTGCAGGTTACACATATCTAAATTGCTTTGGATTGAATGTTTCAACTTGTTTAAGTGATGCCGGCATCAGTCTAGATGATGTTGGCTTTATTGCCAGTAACACACTTGGAACAATTAATTTTGGATACACCAATAGCCAAATAGCTGATTGGATAGATGGTGGTGGAAATATGTTCATGGTGGTCGGTGAGCATCCAGGCTGGGGTGGCCCAAGGCTTGAGAACAATACACAAGTTCAAGCAATATTTAGTGAGCTTGGATGGAGTGGTTTTGCACTTGATACCACTAGATCCAACTTTAACGCTACTACAACTATCAGCTCGACAATGACTAATGCTATTACAAATGCAGGTGGTACCCTAGATTATTCGGGTATCGTGGGTCAAGTTTACTCACCAGCTGCCTCAGGATATTTTTCAATACCATCGGTTTGTAATGCGCTCATTGACCTAATTCTTATGGTATGCGATCCAGGGCGAACAGGCGCATCAGGGACTTTTGGCGGAGTTGCCGATACTAACCCATTTGCAACCTCAGTTAATTTTGGAGATAACTATGACATCATGCAATGGTTTGCTGGCCTAGGTAATGGAACTGCAACCACATCCACCTATAGTCTCTATGAAGATCAAGTAACACTAGCCGGTGAGGTTTATAAGGATGCTAACTTTGTATCCTTTACCAATGGAAATAAAAGAGTCATCGCCATGGTAGTCATTCCGCTTGAAAACTTTGCTGCCAGTGGAACCAGCGATGATTATTTTATTCCTAATTTCATTCCAAAAACGCTATGGTCTTATGGTGATGTTGGACACGATTATTGCTTGGGTGTAGGCAATAATGCCTCGGCATGTAATACCTATGATAATTACTATGATTTTTCTAGCATCGCCCTTGATAGCTCTAACATGCTTGATACCTCAAGATTTAATGGCAGCACAAATGAGTTGCCTGAGGGTCAATCCATGTGGTGGCAGGTTCTCAATCCAAGTGGCGTCGGGGTTGGTCTGTGGGCACAAATTTCCTTTAAAGATTCTTATGATGGTGCCTCAGGTAGCACAACTCGAGACGATCAACAGAGTCTTTTGAATGTGGTGATATCTAACGTGGATTATCGCAAAAATGATACCACTCGATACTCAGCAGGAGATACTGGCTTGGGCATGGATGGTTATCATTATTGGTCCTATCAGGGTGCAACCAATGCAGATAATGATGGTCTGGGCATTAACTATGGTACTTCCCCAATTGAGTGCGCAACCTCCAATGATAGCGGCTGCTTTTGGGGTGATAACTCTAATCAACCTGGCGGCGCCATGATCACATCTTCTGATCCTTACAAGTCAGGTAATATGACGTTGGGAGTTAATTATAACTCCAACAATGACACCTTCAGCACCGGCTCCTTCAATATTTCAGCTGTGGTGCAAGATGTTAAACCTTCAAGCTCATCTTATGCAGATTATGCAAGCTTAAGTGATTTTAGGTCCTCTGATTTTTATACCTCGAGTGCTACAGGTTACAGTGGATTTTTCAGCGGCATTTTAGAATTTGATGTCAGTGGCACAGGTAACTCTCAGCTGTCTTCAATTCGTTCCAGCAGTACCTTGGCTAGCTTTACGTTTGATACGACGAACGATGATGTGCAAGTGGTGGTTCCGATGACCATTAGCGCAGCACCTTCGAATAATTACACCTCAAATTGGACGACCGTGGATACTGGCTCTATGACTCTAAAGTTTGGTGATGCCACCAATGATGCAGCAAAATCAGCTTACATTTCAAGTGAAGTCTTTGCAGCAGAAATTCAAGACGATGGGGCGCAAATTGATGGCACTTCGGGGGGTTCAAATAATCTAGCTGGAGTCATGGTTTCTTACAACACTTTGGATAAAGAAGATTCTGATTTGTTTCACTCAGGCGGTAATGATTCCATGCCCGATACCGAATATTCCACTTGGGGTTTTTGGGCCATGAGCGCGGCTGATATTTCTCCCAATGCTGGCACGCAAAATGCTTCAGTCCACTTGGGTACATGGGTCGGCGGTGAAGTGGTCGATCAAAGTGAGATACCAACCTCAGGCTCAGCTTCTATGAGTGGGGCTGCGGTGGTGAATGTGGCTTATCGTTACAATCAAACCGGCACCAACTATGACGTGCATAAATACACCACCAGCGCCGATGTAGCAGCAACCTTTAATTGGGGCTCCAGCGGCTATTCTGGAACCTTAGCCTTTACCAATTTTGATGATAAAAATCCTATTGTCTCAAACGCTGGCTTTTCATCCTTTAATGTTGCCATCACTGGAACAACGAACACTTACACAGGCAGTTCAACTGACAGTCTCAGTAATTCTTGGCTGGGTGGGGCATCGGTTGCCGGTGCTTTGTATGGTGGCTCATCACCGGATGAGAGTGGTGGTAGAGTGAATGTCAATTTATATAAATCAGGCGATACAGGCACAGCAGGCGCTAATGATTTTTACATGGCTGAGGGAATTTATCTTGTTGACTAGTTTAAAAGTTGTAAAAAAGAAACATATCTTTATGATGAGGTGCTTATATGAATAGTTTTGTAGAGTTCTTTCTTACTATAAGAAACAGCAAAGTCTTCAGTACCATCGTCATTGCTGTTATTGTTGCCTCTGCCGTGTATGCGGGTGTCAGCTCTTATAACATAGCTCCTGAATACACCATTTATCTAGATCTTTTTGACTATGCGATCACCTTATTTTTTCTCATAGAGATTATCATTCGGATAATTTCAGAGCGCTCATTGAAGAAATTCTTTAGCGATGGGTGGAATGTGTTTGATTTTTTAATTGTGACCATATCCCTGGTACCAATTAACAATGTTGAAAGTGTCTTTGTAGCAAGGCTCCTCAGAATTATTCGAGTCCTACGAATCATAACAGTGGTACCAGCGTTTCGTCATATCATTGATTCTTTAATTAAAACCATTCCAAGGGTCGGCTTTATTGCGCTGCTCATGTTTATCTTTATGTATGTTTGGGGCGCAATTGGCACCATGTTTTTTGGGAGAGTCGATCCAGAAAACTGGGGTAACATAGGCTTGGCCTTGATTACCCTTGTTCAAGTTGCAACTTATGATGATTGGGCTGCAATCATGGGGCAAGTCACAGAAGTTTATCCATTTGCGTGGATTTTCTTTGTGTCTTTTATCATTATCAATGCTGTCATACTTTTAAATATGGTCATAGGCGTAATCGTTGATGTTATGACAGGTGGCAGTGGAATCGATGATTTAATTAAAGCAGAAGAAAATTCTACGGATTAGCTTTAGCCAAGCACTCAGAAAATGTTTTTTGATCAACGTTGCCACCAGAGAGCATGACCAAAGTTCTGGAACCTTTAAATTTTTCTTTGTTTTGCAATAAACAAGCCAAAGCTACGGCACCGCTGGGCTCTAGCTTTAAATTAAGTCGATTAAAAGCAAAGCGCATTGCTTCACATACTGCCTGATCCGATGCAGCCAAGCCCTTAACTCCAAAATGTGTATTAATAGCGAAAGGAATTTCACCTGGCATTGGAGTTAGCAAACCATCACAAAGTCCGCCACGATTAGTATCCATGGCAACCCTCTCATTTTTTTCAAAAGACAATTGATGATCATTCCATTCCTCTGGCTCTGCGGTAAAGACACTGCATTCGGGATTAATATGTTTAATTGAAATGCATGAGCCTGCTGTAAGACCGCCACCACCAGCGCAAATGATTGCGTTATCAAGCTTGGGATTATTGGCATCATTGATAACTTCATAGGCCGCAGTGCCCTGACCATAAATGGTTGCAAGGGCATCGTAGGGATTAATGATGACCAAATCTCTTTCTTTGGCAATTTCAACACTCATTTCCTCTCTGCTTTCGGTGCGTCGATCATAAAATATTACTTCTGCACCCAGAGCTTGAGCGTTAGCAATCTTTCTTGCCGGAGCATCTTTGGGCATAACCACAGTTGCAGGAGTGTTAAAAACCTTGGCTGCATGGGCAACTCCTTGAGCGTGATTGCCAGACGAATAAGCTATTACTCCGCGTTTGAGTTCTTTTTTAGAGAGCCTTGATATAGCTGAAAGAGCGCCCCTGACTTTAAAAGAACCTGTGATTTGTAAAGATTCAGGTTTGAAAAGATACATGCCATCCAATTCCTCATTTAAATCAGGGCAAGTGACCAGTTGAGTGTGATGGATATGTGGTGAAATGAGGTGATAAGTTTTTACGACCTCATCAAACCAAACATTTGGCTCGAGTTTTATCATGCTTATTTGTTATTTAATTTATCTTTAATTTGAAATGGTAAATAGGCAATATAAAACAGAATGACAGCCAATGGAATCACTGCAATTAAGTGTAGCGGAGGATCTGGGAAGTAATCCATTAAAGTGCCATCAACTGGTCTATCAACAAGATACCAATAATTTGCAGGAGAGCCTATTAAAAGGTTGGCTATGTAAACCAGAATCAACAAGGCTAAGGTTACCCCGATAACTTTGAGAATATCTACTAGGTAGGGCCTTTCCTTGAATACCATCACAACATACAAAACAGCCAAAAGAATAAAGCTGTGACCCCAAAAAAAAGGAGAATATTCGCCATGAGGAAATCCATATTCGAGATCTGGGGTTGCTAAGGCCATTGTTGCGCCACAAATTCCCCAAAAATATGCGCAGTTAAAAAGAATTTTTGGTGCATTATCTTTAAGTAAATAAATAATCATAGCAATCATTGAAAAGTCACACATGTGCAGAGGAAACTCACCCTGCCATGGCAAATCAAACAGCATAACGTCATAGATTGGCTGAGTAAGCATGTGGATGATGATAATGACGGCAACAACTTTTCCACCCAAGATTTGTCTAGATTCAGTTTGAATTTGGAAGTATTTAATATAGCTATAGATTAAAGCAGCACATATCGATAGAGTAATCAGATGCTGAGTCCCAAATACTTCAAATGCTGGATAATTCATTTTATTAAATAAATTTTCCAACTATGTTATATCAGAGTCCCAAAAAAATACATGGTAAGCAATTAATGTCACAAATTTGTCATCTTAATAGGGTTTTTATTTACACAAATTAATGTAATATTTTATAAAATAACTAATAAAAATTTATGTCTCAAGATTGTTTACTTTTAAATGGAAATGGCCGCCCAGTCAGTTATCTTCCGTTATCAGTTTTAAATTGGAAAACAGCTATAAAACTTAGCATTACAAGAGATGTAATAGTTATTAAAGAACATGCTGATTGGGTGGTGAGGTCGCCTTCAGTGGAGATGAAGGTTCCAAGTATTTTGATGCTGCAAAGCTACCATCCTTTTCACAGTTACGTTAAATTTTCTCGAACCAATGTTTTTTTAAGAGATCTTTATACTTGTCAGTATTGCTTTGATATCTTTGAAAAGAAAGATTTAACCATGGACCATGTTGTGCCCAAATGCAGAAACGGGGGCTCTAATTGGGAGAATGTTGTCACAGCATGTAAACGATGTAATTTGCAAAAAAGTGATAAAGACATCCGACCCAAAGTTGACCCCATTAAGCCTACATTAAGTCATCTGATTCGTGGCCATCAAATTGATAAAAGCAATTTTCCAGACACGGAATGGAATAAATATATTTTTCAGTCGTAGTTATATTTAACGCTGCAGCCATAGGCAACCGTTGAACTTATTTCTAATTGACGGTTATCTTTAACATCGTTTAGTTGAATTGCAACGTAATTTATCGCATCTTTTAATGAGGCTGAAAAAAACTGCATGCCCTTGCCAACATCATCAATTGCGCCCTTGTATCTGAGGATTCCCTCGCTATCAATCATGTACATATGAGGCGTAGTTTTGGCTCCATATTTCATCCCGATATCTCCTGATTCATCAAGTAAAACATGAGACGGATAAGCGCTTCTTAGTTCAGTCAATTCATTAGCTTTGTTTGGCTTTACATGGCCCTGATCTCCTGGAGTGGAGGATATGATACTTAGCCAAATAAAACCTTCTTTTTTAGCCTGTTCTTGGACCGCTTGCATGTTATTTTCATCATAATGTTTAGCCACATATGGGCATTCATGATTGGTCCACTCAAGAATCACTGGTTGCCCTAAAAAATCCGATAAATTGATTGTATTGCCATATGAATCAATTCCCGAAAAAGCAGGAGCTTGTTCATTGACTTTGGGATTTTGTAAAACAATTTCGACAGCCATTACATTAGAGCTGAGGATTAAAAAAGTTAAAAAATTGAGCATTAATTTCATTTTAGATACCTTATCAAAAGATCCTCGGTTAACACAGCAGGCAAAATTTTAGACTGACTCATCCCAGGTTTCCAGAAAATATAAAGAGGGATGCCGGTTCGATTGTACTGAGCCAAACCTACTGCGATATCTTCATTTCTATTGGTCCAATCAGCTTTAATGTATTGAATGTCTTCTTTTATGAGATATGCTTGCACCTCATCTCTACCCAAAGCAGCTTTTTCATTGGTTTGACATGTAATGCACCAGGCAGCAGTAAAATTGATTAGATATGCCTTATTGTTAGATTGCAGCTCTGATTCAATTGTAGGAGTCCAGCTGATTGAATTAGCGTCTGCTTGCATGACTGAGGGGGTGGGCAGGTTATTAAAAATTTGAATTGAAAGGATGATTGTAGCCAGCAAACCAAACCACTTCCATTTTTTCTCAAAGGTAGCTATCAGCCATATAGCTGCACCCAAGCAAAGACCTAAAATTAAAAGTTGTATTAATGCATCACCTGAAGTCTGCACCATGAATACCCACATTAACCATAAAGCAGTTGCAATCATTGGGAATGCAAAGAACTGCTTCAATGTTTCCATCCATGCTCCGGGTTTAGGTAGCGCGCTTATCCATTCAGGCTTGATTGCAAGAATTAAGTATGGACCTGCAAATCCAAGTCCTAAAGATAAAAATATTGGCAAAGTTGCAAACGAGGGCTGGAGAAGTGCATAGCCAACGGCTGCACCCATAAATGGAGCTGTGCATGGTGAAGCAACAACAACAGCTAATACCCCAGTAAAAAAAGAACCTGAGTAATCATTTCTTGATTGAATGTTAGTGCCCATGCTCGTTAAACCTGAGGCAATATTGATATTTGTAAGCAGGATTAAACCAATGCCTAACATAATTAAAGTTAAAATACCCACCACTACAGGGGATTGAAGTTGATAACCCCAACCAATCATGGAGCCAGTTGATCTAATAATCATCAGGGCTGTTGCAATTGAAAGAAAAGTAGACATTACTCCTCCGACAAAGGCCAATGCATGATTGCGAATTTTTGTATGATCATCACCGCCCATCGAAACAAAGCTTAAGACTTTTAATGATATGACCGGAAAAACGCAGGGCATGAGATTTAGAATTAGGCCCCCGAGCAAGGCAAACAATATAGCCTGCCATAATGACATGCCACCTGTTGTGGATTGAAGTTCTTCTTTAACTAAAAAACCTTCACCATCTAAACTTAGAATTCCTGAGAAGGATTCTAAATTTGTGCTCACTAAAGGAATTGAAATTTCATAGGTATTATCAGTCACATTTTCTAGCTGTTGAGTTTCGGGATATGAAAAATAGTTATCCTCTCGAGGGAACAAGTATGCATTTAAAAAGGGTGTATCACTTTGAAAACGAACCACTAGGTTATCGCCTTTAATTGAACTTTCTGTAGAGATTAGTTTTGTTGGCAGAGACCTTATCTGCTTGTCTAAAACTTCACTAGGAGCAATGACTGATAAGTCTAAAGAAAGTGATGCTGATTCAGGAATACAAATATCAGCACAAATTAAAAAATTAAAATCTACCTTTATTTCTTTGAGGTTTGTTTCTTGGGATCTAAAAACTTGAAAAGGAAATACAATATCTCCCTCATAACCGTAAGTCATCAAAGGAGGATAGGGAATGGTTATTGGTGTTGGCCATTGAACATTTTCAACTATAACGCCCTCATCAGTTACCCACTTAGCATCAAAGGGACTGCCAGAATCTCCAGGATTCTCCCAGTAGGTATGCCAACCTTCTTGCATTTGCAGTCGGATGCCAACGTAAAATGATTCTTGGTTTGAGTTTTGAAGGTTGCTAATTAAGCTGGCCTTTGCATGCCCAGTTTCAACAGGATTAGCAAAAAGCAATGAGCTTAAAAATATAGCGCAGCTCAATAAGATATTTTTCATGAAGCTCATGTTAAACCATTGTAATAAAAAAAGGGGAGCCAAGGCTCCCCGATCACATTATGAATGAGTTATTTGCTACCTAAAACTTTAGGTGTCTTAATATCAATCATGCGTGGCTTTTGAGCATCAGGAATGATTTTTTCTAACTCTAAAGTTAACATTCCATTGGTTAAATCAGCACCATGAACTTCAACGTTTTCAGCTAAAGTAAATTGTTGCTTGAATGCTCGCTGAGCTATGCCTTGATAGACAACTTCATTCTCACCATTTAACAGTTCAGCTTTTGGGCCTTTGTGCTCAATGGTTAATACGCCTTCTGCCAATTCTATGTTGAGGTCTTCTTTTGCAAGACCAGCAACTGCAACATCGATGAAGATCTTATTTTGATCTCTTCTAATGTTATATGGCGGATAGCTTGAAGATCTTTCTGTAGATTCAGAAAATCTTTGCAGTCTATCAAACAGGCTTTCAAACCCTAACACACGAGTTGTTAGGAACGGATCGGTAAAATTAAGTACCATAATATAGTCCTCCTTAGTAGCGACTAAATGTGCATACCCAAATGGCGTATGCGGTTAATATACGTAGACCCTAATGGCATCTACAATACTTATATATGTACCTTTGAAAGGATTTCAAGTAAGGAATAAAAGAATTATTCGTTCCAGTGAGTCACAAATTTATCTAGATTAAGCTCGGGTATTTTCTTTGCAGTTCCTGACGGAGTTCCTACATATAAATAGCCAATCACTTCGTGGTCAGAACTTAAATTTAAGTATTGCGCTAATTTTTCATTAAACGCAAATTTTCCAGTTCTCCACATTCCTGCAAAGTTCTTCGCATGCAACGCAAGTAGGATATTTTCAGCTGCAGTAGCTGTTGAGAGCATCTGTTCAACTTTTGGTACCTTTGGATGTTCTGTCACTTTGGTGGTTAAGATAATAATCATGGGCGCCCTAAATGGAGCAGCTCGATATTTTTCCAGTTGCTCTGGCGTCACATCTTCAAATTCGTTTTTAGCAAATTCAACAAAAATCTTTGATAGTTTTTCCAAACCTTTACCAGTAACTTCTATAAAACGTGAAGGCCTGAGCCACGCATGATCAGGAGCTCTGAGGGCAGCTTGATAGATTTCCTGCATTTCTGCACTCGAAGGTATTGGGCTAGTTAATTCTCTTGGAGAATTTCTAGTTAGAATGTTTTTCATTGCTTCCATAAAGGGTATCTTAGTTGAAAAAGTCTTTATTTGAGAAAAAATAAAATATTTTGCATGATAAGATTAATTTAACTTTCTTAAAATTTATTAATTATGGAAATTACACTTTTATACACCTCTTTGCTAACAATTCTTGCTATTTTTTTAGCAATAAAAGTAGGAATGAACAGAACTGAAACAAACACGATGCTAGGTGAGGGAGAGTCCTCAGTGCTTCTTCAGTCAATTCGCGCTCATGGCAATCTTATTGAATATGCACCTTTTACTTTGATTTTATTAGCATTACTTGAAATGCAAAATACTTCTGATTGGGTACTGCATCTTTGTGGGTCATTATTTTTTCTTGCAAGAATCTTACATGCATATGGAGTTTCCATTTCTCGTGAAAGTACTCCTTATCGTCTCGTTGGCGCATTGGCAACCTGGCTGATTATGTTGGTAATGAGTGTGCTGGGAATATATATCTATGTTTCATAAAATCAAAAGCATGCATGAACTTATTAGCTTAAAAAATGTCAAAGCTTATATGTTTAAAAGAATATTTTTATTAGGATTGTTTGTAATCATTCCTTTTGCACAGGGATTAGAGAAGGATGAATCAGAGAATCCTCAAACCGGGAGTATTTGGCAGTTAGTAAAAAATGGATCTCCTAATTTATCCTCAGGGCCTGGACAAGTAGTCTATTTTTTCTCAAGTGATGCATATCAAACATACAGAAGCAGGAAATTTCAAATGTGGGATCAATTTTCGTCAGTGGATAGTAGGAACTTAGTCAGATTGCAGAAGAAGGATGCTATAAAAATACTTGATTATAAATTTGAAGGAGCTATATATAAAGTAGAGCTGTTAGATGGTTTCCACAAAGGCAAAAAATATTATCTTATTGGTGAAGAATTAAAAAAGAATTTTGAAGAGGAGAATAATCAGGATGAAAATGTCTAAAAATATCATAGCAATTACTTTTGCATTGTTAATGGTAAGTTGCTCATATAGTTCATTGAGACCTGAAGTGGTAGATCGAGCGGATGCACAAAGAATGCAAACTGTTATTTTTGCAACTGTTGTTTCTATTGATAGAGTTATCTTATCTGGTGATGGAGACACTGGAGCTGTTGCGGGTGCAGTTATTGGTGGCGTTGCAGGATCTTCTGTGACCGATTCTGAAAAAGAGTCTGATATTGCAGGCGTTTTGGGAGCTCTAGTGGGCTCAGCTGTTGGCTCAAAAATTGGCGATGCTGCTACGAGGAAACCTGCAATTGAGCTTTTATTAGATTTAGATTCTGGAAAAACAATTTCTATCATTCAAGAAGAAGGAGACTATAGTTTTGCTGTTGGACAAAGAGTTAAAATTATAAAAAATAGAGGCAAGTCAAGGGTGCTGCCTTTGCAATGACCTCAGAAGCATTCACTGTAATATACAACAAAGCACTTGATTTGGTTTCGAGGCGAGAGCACTCTCAATACGAGCTTATTCAAAAACTAAACAAGCGTTTTCCTGAAACCATGCCTATTATTGAAGAAGTAGTTAAAAAACTAGCTGTAAATAATATTTTAAATGATGAGCGTTTCGCAGAGATGTATCTTAATTCAAGAGCTAGAAAGGGATTTGGACCCAAAAAAATTGAGATGGAATTAAATTTTAAAAAAGTAGATTCTTCATTCATTGCCATTGCCATAGCAGAGTATGAAAGCTGGACTGAGAATGCGCAAAATGAATTATTGAAGAAATTTAAAGGGGTCAAACCAACTGATTACAATTCAAAGATGAAGCAGAAACAATTTCTGTTTAATAGGGGGTTTAGCTCGCAAATTATTGAACGGATTTTATAAATTGACATGGTATGATTTACTATTATGTCCTTTCAGGTTCTTGCTAGAAAATATCGGCCCGCCACCTTCTCTGAAGTGGTTGGACAAGAACATATCTTAAAAGCCCTAGAAAATAGTATTCATCACAATAAGCTGCATCAAGCATATATTTTTAGTGGTACTAGGGGAGTTGGAAAAACAACCATTGCAAGGGTTTTTGCTAAATGCCTTAACTGCCAAAAGGGAGATGCACCGCAACTAGAACCATGCAATGAATGCAGCGCCTGCTTAGAAATTAAAGCAGGGCGCCACATTGAATTTTTAGAAGTTGATGCAGCATCAAGGACTGGTGTTGATGATATGAGAGAGTTACTTGAATCTGTTCAATACAAGCCTGCAAATGCAAGGTATAAAATCTATCTCATTGATGAGGTCCACATGCTCTCTAAAAGCAGCTTTAATGCTTTATTAAAAACTCTAGAAGAACCACCGGCTCATGTAATGTTTTTAATGGCAACTACTGAGATAGAAAAAGTTCCTAAGACCGTTTTATCACGTTGTCTACAACTGAATCTTAAGATTATTCCAGAGCATCAAATAAGAGATCACATTAAGTCTTTGCTTGATCTTGAGGGAATAAAATATGATGAGGAATCATTATTTCTCATTGCAAACTCAGCTCAGGGATCCATTCGCGATGGATTAACACTATTAGATCAAGCTATTGCTCATGGCAATGGAATGCTGGAGTCAGATCAGGTAAAAGCATTGTTGGGAACTATTGATCAATCTTATATCATTGAGCTCATAAATTATGTGGCTAGCTCTGATGGAGATGGAGCTTATTTAGCATTAAATAAAATTACTGAATTAAACGTTGAGTATGAACAAGTACTAAAAATTATTATTTCTGTTTTTCATAAAATTTCATTGCATCAACACCTTCAGAATAGTGAAGATGAAGGTATAAAACAATTAGCGGAAAATATTGATCCTCAGATCATTCAATTGCACTATGAGATCTCTCTCAATGCTTTAAGTAAATTCCATGTTCATCCTCACCCTAAGCAAGCTCTTGAATTATGCATTTTACGTATGCTTGCTTTTCAACCTCTTTCAGAGAGTTCAGCTCCAAAAATAGAAAAAAAAAATCTTAAACTAGCATCTGAGTCCAAATTATTAAAAAAGAATATTGATAAGTCTGATGTGCCCCCGCAAGATGTGCAGCAGTCAAGAGACACAATAACTATTGCAGCTGCCTCAAAGGAATTAAGTGCCGAAAATTCAGCCATGCTTAAAGATCTTGATATGCAAAGTTGGAATTCGATATTTAATTCACTTAATTTATCTATGTTTGTCAGCCAAGTGTTCTCAGAGTTTGAGTTTGAAAGCTTTGCTGATAATGTATTGACACTAAAAAAATCTGATGAACTTATCAATCCAACTGAGGGACTAAAAACCGAATTTTTAGAGGCTATTGCTGTTCAGCTGGGCCAAAGGATCTCATTAGTCATAGAAAGTGGAGAGGTGAGAGAATCACCTGCAGCTTTTGAGAAAAAAATGGCTCAAAATCAGCTTGATGAAGATAAAGATGCTCTTTTAAAGAATGCAGCTGTCAAAGACATTCTTGATAGCTTTGGTGGAAAAATTATTGATGAATCTATTAAAAAGGCTAGCTCATGAGCAAAGATTTATTATATGAGCTTATAGAAGCTCTTACTATTTTGCCGGGAGTTGGTAAGAAATCTGCTCAGCGCATGGCTTTATTTTTGCTAGATAAAAATAAAGATGGTGCTTTACATTTAGCACAAACGTTGCAAGAGTGTCTTGAATCCATTCAACGATGTGAGGTATGTCGACAATTAACGTCAGAACCCATTTGTAGAATTTGTAGTGATCAATCGCGGGATGCATACAGTTTGTGTGTAGTTGAAAGTCCCTCAGATGTTTTAGCCATAGAATCTACTGGAGGTTTTAAGGGTAAATATTTTGTTCTGATGGGTCGCCTTTCACCAATTGATGGAGTATCGCCTGATGATCTCGGCATTCCAGATTTATTACGTCATATTAAAGGCGCAAAAATTGAAGAAGTCATTCTTGCAACTAGCTCAACCGTTGAGGGCGATGCAACAGCATCTTTTATCAATGATCATCTTGAGAGTGTTAAAGTTTCAAGAATTTCCTATGGTATTCCTATTGGTGGAGAGTTAGAGTATGTCGACGGCAACACTATTGCGCGAGCTATCCAAGGGAGGATCGAAATTTAATGTCTATTAAACCGGATGTATGGATTAAAAAAATGGCTGAATTAGAGGGGATGATTGAGCCTTTCTCTGAAAATCAGGTGCGATTAGATGAAAAAGGTGAAAAACTCATTTCATATGGTGTCTCAAGCTTTGGTTATGATGTTCGTTGCGCCAATGAGTTTAAAGTTTTTACAAACATCCACTCAGCAACCGTTGATCCTAAAGCTTTTGATGATGATAGTTTCGTAGATATAACCTCGGATGTATGTATTATTCCTCCAAATTCTTTTGCTCTAGCTAGAACAGTTGAATACTTTCGGATTCCGAGAAACGTTCTAACAATATGTTTAGGGAAGTCAACATATGCAAGATGCGGCATTATCGTCAACGTTACACCACTTGAGCCTGAATGGGAGGGGCATGTAACCCTTGAGTTTTCAAATACCACCAATCTTCCTGCAAAAATATATGCCGGAGAGGGCGTTGCACAAATGATTTTCTTTGAATCCGATGAAGAATGCGAAGTTAGTTATAAGGACAGGGGAGGAAAGTATCAGGGACAAACAGGTGTCACTCTCCCAAAAACCTAATACAATTTCTTGAGTTCAAGCGAGGTATCGCCATCTTGGTCCTCATCCTCAACCTTAATAATTAAATAGTCTAGATCAGGTGCTAAAAAATAGCGGGTAGTTCTATCATCCTGAAGTCTGATGCGCTCCACAATGATGCATGGAAAATTTGTGCCTTCTACTTCAAATTCTCCATTTTCAACAACTTTATAATTATTTGCTTCAATTTCTCCTGTTTTTAAATCTGGAAGCATTAATGAAAATTCTTTTATGCCAGCAATAATATTTTTTCTAATTTGAATCTGAACATTCAAAGGATCAAATACATTTTCATTTACTGGCAAATCTTGGCTCCATTCAAACTTTCCTGATGAGGTTAAAAGTCCTGAAACTTGATCAAAATTTAAAGTTCTTTTATCAGTAATTAAAGTCCACTTAACATCAACAAAATATTTAGTAGAACTTATTAGATTATTTTTTTCAGAGAAATCTGAAATTATTTTAATTTTTCCAAGTGGAAATTTTGCATTAAATTGAATTGTTCTTTTGCCAGCCTCCTCATGAGTAATTAGCTCTCTAATTCCTTTCATGGAAACTCGTGAGTTAGTAAAAACATATTCACCTTTGTAGTCAGGAATCTCTTGAGCCAACAGATCAAAAGAAATCAACACAAATAAAATTCCAATACACCTATACATTAAAGAACTCCATGTGATTTGGACCAAAATGACTTTCAGATTCAAATTTAACTTGATCGCCTTGAAGTGAGATATATCCTTTTGCTATATCTGCAATGACTTTTGGATAAATCATGTGCTCAATTTTATGAATTCGATTAATTAGTTTTCTCTCAGATTGTGAGGGATCTATTTTTAAAGCGCCCTGTGTAATTATTGGCCCACCATCAAGCTCATTATTGACGTAATGCACAGATATACCATGCATTAAGTCTCCATTTTCAATAGCTTGCTTATGCGTATTTAATCCAGGATAGTTGGGCAATAATGAAGGATGGATATTGATTAGTTTTCCACTTAAAGCGTCTGTAAAATCCTTTGAAAGAATTCGCATAAATCCAGCAAGCACAACTAAGTCTGGTTCTATAGGAAGTATCTGTTCTAATAAAGCCTGATCAAATTCTTCTCTTGAATTATATTTTTGATGTTCAATAACCTTGCTCATCAAATGAAATTTTTTAGCACGTTCCAAACCTTTGACATCAGTTTGATTTGAAATTACAAGTTCAACGGAAGCTGGTATGTTGCCTATTTGACATGCTTTCGCAATGGCTTCTAAATTGGAGCCACCGCCTGAAATTAGCACCACTATTTTTTTCATTATTAATAATATCGAATTTGTTCTTTGAGATTACTTTTAGTAATTGAGCCAATTTCAAAGGTACGCAACTTATGACTTGATAAAATTTTTTGTGCTTTTGCTAGATCTGTTTTGTCTATGATATATATCATTCCGATTCCGCAATTAAATATCTTCAACATGTCTGCTTGAGAAATTCTTCCTTTTTCTTGAAGCCACTTGAAAGCCTTAGGAAATTTCCATGATGATAAATTTATATCTGCCACCAATCCACTTTTAAGAATTCGAGGAATATTTTCTGTTAAACCGCCTCCAGTAATATGTGCCATACCTTTGACATTAATTTTTTTAATTAGTTCTAAAATAGGCGCAGTATACAAATGAGTCGGTTTGAGCAATGCATTCAGTATAGAGTCAGGAGCTTTATGTTTTTTAATAATTGAGCGTATTAATGAATAGCCATTTGAATGAGGGCCACTAGATTCAATTCCAATAATTATATGTCCAGACTTTATATTTTTCCCATCAATTATTTTGCTCTTCTCAACAACTCCAACTGAAAATCCAGCTAAATCAAAATTATTCTTTGCATAGTGACCTGGCATTTCAGCGGTTTCTCCTCCTAGAAGGGCACAATTACTTTTTTTACAAGCTTTAGCAATGCCCTTTACAATTTTTGCAGTTGATCTAGGTTCGAGTTTTGAGGCAGCAAAGTAATCTAAGAAAAATAATGGTTCTGCACCACATGTGATCATATCATTAACACACATAGCAACTAAGTCTTGACCAGTGAGATGTATTTTATTGTGTGCTTGACTGAGAGATACTTTAGTTCCAACGCCATCGGTGCAACCTACTAAAACAGGATTTTTATACTTAGATCCAAGTTCAAAAAGACCCGCAAAACCTCCAATTCCTCCGAGGACTCTTTTATCATGAGTTGCATTAACACTAGCTTTAATAGATTTAACAAGCTTATTACCCTTTTCAATATTTACGCCAGCCTTTGCATAAGGGTCTGTAGGTTTTGTTTTACTAGTCATTTACAATAAAAATATGAATCAAAAATTTAAAATCTTATTTTTGCTGAACTTCCTTTTAATCAATTTAGTATCTAGCAAAGAGTTACCAACATTGTTTGAAATAACGATTTCTTCTGATCAGTATACCAACACTAACGATGGATTGAACAAAGCTTTCAATAGATTGATTCAAAAACTTTCTGGATCAAGAAGTAAAAAATTTTTATGGAGAATTGGTGATGCTGAGATCAAAAAGATTGATTTTGTCTCTTCTTATTCTACTCAAATGATAGAGGACAAAGAATATTTATCAGTTTTGTTTAATAGTGATTTGCTTATTCCACAATTACGTCAATTAGACATACCCCTAATAGGTTTTAACCGGCCAGTTATTCTCTTTTTAATTAAACTTGATACTGGTGAGTCATCTCCAATTTACATAGACGGAAGCCAATCTGCTAATTCATTTGCAGTTGAGATAAAACAAATGTTTGAGGATATATCTCGAGATAGAGGAGTTTATCTTGAGCTGCCTGAATTTGACTTAGAGGATCAAAATTTACTTAAGCAAACAAATATACTTTTCTCTCCATCAACCCATATACAAGAAAAATTTTATAACGATGCTTTTTTATCAATTGAGATGATAAGGATTGGTATTAATCAATGGACCATTAGCGGGGACTTGAAAACTCCTTCAACCATTCAAGGAAAGGAGGTAATAAATTATCTCCAAAATGACGTTCAGAACTTTTTAGATAATTTTCTTGAAGTTCAGCAACTAGAACCTGGAAAATCAGGAGAAAAGGTTATTATTTCTGTTACTGGTTTGAATAATTTTGAGGATTTTCAATCAGTTGAGTCTGAGCTGGATAAAATTTTTGCTATTGAATCGAGAACTTTTCGCTCATTTAAACCAAATAGGATTGATTACAGTGCTCAATTATTTCAAACAAAAGAATCATTAATAAAAGAACTTCGAGGCAGCACTAATTTCTTGATTAAAAAATATAAAGAACAGAATAATCAATTAGAACTGGAATATTTAAATTAGCAATGAGTAAATATTTTATATTTATCCCCAATTTACTCTCCATAATCAGAATTTATCTGATGTATCCATTGCTTACTTTCATTGCAGAGGAAAATTATATTTTTGCTTTATATGTATTCATAATTGCTGCTGCTACTGATGGTCTTGATGGTTATCTGGCAAGAGTTATGAGTTGGCAAACAGACCTTGGCAAGATCCTTGATCCAGTTGCTGACAAAGTCTTGTTGATTGGAACTATTTTAATCTTGTGGATTAATAACTATATTCCAATTTTCGTATTTGCAGTTTTTGTACTTCGAGATTTCATCATCATTATGGGCGCAGCGTTTCATATGACCGTCTATGACACTGCAACTCCAAATCCTAATATTTTCGGAAAAATTACTACCTTTGTTCATATCGGTTATCTTGCAGGTGTTTTTATAGATATTATTTTTGCACTTAACATTGTTAACTTTTTTATTGATGTATTCGTAGCCTTGATCACTATAATTAGCTTACTTTTATATGGTTTCAACTGGTTGAAACTCACTGCTGAGTTAAATCGTGAATAATCCTAAACAACTCATTTTTCCATTTCAGGTAAATCAAAGGGCATCTTTTGAAAATTTTTTCTGCTCGTCAGATAATCGTTTCCTCTTAACCAGACTTAGTGATTTTGTTTCAAGTAATGATGCACAGGAATTAATAATAAGTGGAGAGAAGGACGTAGGAAAATCTTTCTTGATACAAGCGATTTGTAACGAGCTAGGCTTGAGGGATAGAAAATTCGCTTTTATTCCGATGAATAAAGCTATCAATATGGATATTGGAATTTTTCAAGATTTAGCATCTTTGGATGTGATATGTATTGATGATCTTCAACTTATATTGGCAAATGAAGACTGGGAAAAAGCTCTATTTAATTTAATAAATGAGTGTCAACAATCCTGCTGCAGTCTAATTCTATCTATTGGAGATACTCAATCATTAGAGGAAGTCACAAAATTGCCTGATTTGCTGTCAAGAATTAAGCGCATGGAATTTATGATTTTACGAGAGGTACAAAATGATCAATTAGAGCAAGCATTAGGTTTTGTGTCTAAAAAATTAGACATTAAAATAGAAAAAGCTGAATTAGATTTTTTATTAAAGCATCAGACTAGGAAGTTTTCTAACTTAGTTGAAAATCTTCTTTCCTTGGATCAGCAAGCAGCCTCTCTAAAAAGAAGGATAACTATTCCTTTGATTAAAGAGACTCTCAAACTTTAATCAAGATCAATCATACAATCTTGACAAGTAAACAGTGCTTTAGGCTGTTGGATTTCTGCGAGTGTTTCATATAGATTTGCTATACCATCAAGGGCAGATAAAACTTTTGTTTCTGTGACAGAAATATCAAAATTTTCGAGAAGTTCTTTAATAATAAGCTCTTCTGGAGAAAGTTTCTGACCATAATATTCAACCTGATAATCATCTAATTCAGCCATGCTAGCAGCATAAGCAATTGCATTCTCAATGCCTCCAATCTCATCTATCAAACCTATCTCTTTTGCGCTTGTGGCGATCCAGACTCTGCCACCAGCAATTTTATTTATGTCTTCGTATGATTGAGATCTTGAATCAGCTACAAAGTTAACAAATCGATCATATGCATCAGCTCCCCATGCAGCAAATATTTTATCCAATTCATCATCAATAGCCTGAGTTGGATCCCAACCGCCATGCTTAGAAGTAACCACACCATCATAATTAACTCCAATGTAATCCATTGCGTCTTCTAATGTTGGTATTGCAATTGCTACACCTATAGATCCAGTGATGGTTGTTGGTTCAGCAAAAATATAATCTGCTGGGGTCGAGATATAAACTCCTCCAGATGCTGCATAATCACCCATAGAGACCACTATATTAATGCCTTTTTTCTTAGCTGCAGATAATTCATCTCTCATCATTTCACTGGCAATGATAGAGCCACCTGGGCTATTAACTCTAAATACAATAGCTTTTGTATTTTCGTCTTCATGAGCAGACCTAATTTGTTTTACAACTCCATTTGCACCAGCAACACCTGGAGCTATGTCACCTGGCATGATTGCACCTTCTGCTGTAATTACAGCAATTTGATTATCGCTATCAGACATTTCCTTATCTAGTTGCTTAAAATATTCTTTGAAAGATATAGTTTTATAAGTCTCTGTATCAGCTCCCTCATCTAGACCAAATTCTTCAATCATGTATTGGCGAAATTCAGGAAATGATTTTGTGCCATCAATAATATTATTTGCTTCGGCATAGGCGATATTTCCCATTGCCGCTTCACCAAAAAAACCTACATAGTTATCAGCAAATGCTTGAACATCGCTAGATTTAATTCCACGTCCCTCAGCCATGAGAGATTTCATTTCACCCCAAATTGGGTTGAGCAGGGCTTCTCTTTGTAACCTATCATTTTCTGACATTTCAGTTCTTGTATTTCCCTCTACTGCAGATTTAAAGTCCCCTTGAGAATAATTATGAAAATTAATTTTTAAATTTTCGAATAACTCTTTTTGATACGGACGAACGCCACCGAGACCTTGAACGCTTACGCTGCCTACTGGATGAACCCATACTTCCGAGGCTTGAGATGCCATTAGATATGAACTTGTTGTCATGAGATCGCTATATGCTATGACTCTTTTACCTGATTCTCGAAGTGCCTTTAATTCTTTTGCTATGTTAATCGCCGTTGTTGGACCTGCAAATCCTGTAGATGAGAAATCAATAAACACAGCAGGAATGGATTCATGATCAGCCACTGCTCTGATTAATTTTACTAGATCTCTTGCTTGAATTTGATCTGATGATGGGCCAGCGGCAAGGCTAGCAAGAAAATCCGATCCAAAAACTTCTTGATCAACCACAATTCCTTGTGGATCAATGAAGAGAACTCTGCCACTTGGATCTAAGGCTTTTGGTCCAGTTGATGTAAGGGCACCAATAATCAAAACTGTAAAGAATATTAAAACAATTGCTGTTCCAAGATTAAGCATTATTGCCCTAGCTTTATCTAAAAATCTTCCTAACCAAGCAAAAATCGATCTAAGTGCGTTCATAAATTATCTCCTGTAAGTTAAAAAATTAAAAAAAGAAACATTGAGGCGAGGTTTTTTAGCAACATCAACAATACAACTATCAAAAGAGTTGAAGATGCCATAATAATTAAAACTAGTGACATTAAAAAAGTAATTAAAGCTAGAATAATTGAAATGATTTCTGAGAGAAAAAAACTCATACATATCGCTAATCCTGTAACTGCGATTATCAATAATGTAAGAGCTACCATCTTAATCGTCATCCTCAAAAACAAAAATTTTTTCTAAATCTACTTTAAAATATCTCGTCATCTTCATAACCAATTTTAATGATGGATCAAATTTACCTGTTTCAATAGAGTTAATTGTTTGTCTGCTAACTTTTAAAATTGATGCAAGCTCATCTTGGCTAATATTATTCTTATTTCTAAGACTTTTAAGGTGATTTTCCATTAATCAGCTATATATTTTTTATAAAATAAATACCCACCAATGCAAGCACCAACTGTAAATGCTAAAAAAAATTCATAAAAAGTGGGCTGAAAATTAAAATATGGTGAAAATACGCTGACCAAAGTGCCAAAAACGACAAACCCATACGCCCCGCCTGCAAATGTTGCGTTGTGATAGCTTTTAAAAAAGTCATCTTGTGCTTGATAGAACATTTTGTAATAGATTGATGCAATAAGAAAACAAGCTATTACCAATAATCTAATTATAAATATAAATGGCTTTGCGGAGTCACGAACATCTATAGGCTCGCCACCTACAAATCCTGTAAATGCTAAGTGAATGCCTAGAAAAAAACCTCCAAGTGTAAAGAAAATAAGCGATCTAATGTAATTTTTTTTGTCTTTTGGATTCAAGGAAGCAACTTCTATCCAAAGACCCTTATAAGTAATTTTTGCCATTTTAATATTTGAAATTTAGTTTTAAGAAATCATATGTAAAGTTTACTTGACTGTCAAGTTTACTTTACATTTAGGTGTTCCCTTGCAGCGTAGACTCCGACAAAAAATAAAGAAACTATTAATAATAGTTCTAACCAGTTCAAAAGACCGGGATTGGGTAGACCAAAAACAACAAGACATGAACTCATAAAATAGATCAGAATAATAAAACCAAAGACTTGATAAACCTTTGCGGTTGGATTTGTGTATGCTTTGTATTCAAAAATCATTAAAGGAAGGGACCAAATCAATAATCCTATCCAAGGAGTTCCAATAAGCACACCTTTTATTAGGTGATTAAAAATAAGCAATCCATTAAGTATGAGAAAACTTTTTCTAAGATTCATCACTATTAAATTTAAAAATGAGCTCAGCCATTCGCTTACCTGTTGCTTCAGCAATTTCTTTTTCGGAAGAAGTTATGCCTCCGGATTGATTAGTGTTTGCAACATGTGATGGTCCATAAGGCGTACCACCACTTTTTGTACTGGAAAGATCAGAAATTGAGTATGGTGATCCAACAAAGATAACTCCTTGGTGCAATAGATAGGTCATCAGGTTAAATAAAGTAATTTCCTGTCCACCATGCATTGATCCAGTCGATGTAAATACGCAGCCAAGTTTATTTTCTAGTTCATTATTTGACCAAATATCTCCAGTTGAATCTAAAAAATATTTTAAAGGAGCGGCCATAGATCCAAATCTAGTTGGAGATCCAAGTGCTATTCCAGCACAATTGATTAAGTCTTCCTTAGTGCAATATATAGGTCCTTCATCGGGAATGCTTGGCTCAACCGCTTCAGCTACCGAGGAAACCTTTGGCACCGTTCTAATTCTAACCTCAAGACCTTTTTTCTCAGCTCCATCAGCAATGGCATGAGCAAGATTCTTTACAGCCCCTGATGCTGAATAAAATAAGATTAGAAGATATTTTTGATGCATAATAGTTTCCTTTTGGATTACTATAAAACATGAAAATTAAATTACCATTAACTTTATTTTGTCTTTTTCTTATTTCATGTGAAAAGGGCGATATAGAGATTTTTGATTCTAAGCCTATTTTTAGTTCAAGCCTAAATGGAGAATGGATTTTAGTTAATTACTGGGCTGATTGGTGTCCGCCATGTATCAAGGAAATACCCGAAATCGTTTCTTTTTCAAAAAAAAATCCAGAAGTTAAAGTTTTTGCATTTAATTTTGATCGATTAGATGCAGAGGACTTAAGACCGCAGATTAAAAAATTTGGTATTACCTATCCTTCAATGATTACTCATCCTAAAACATTGTGGGGTATTGAAACACCAAAAACACTTCCTGCGACTTATTTTATTTCACCGACTGGAGAGATTGTTTTTGCCAGTTTACAACCTCAAGATGAAGCAAGCCTGTCACTAATCTACAGAGATTTACAGAATGGAGTTTAAATAATCTTTTTGGATTAAAGATTCTGGGTTAACTTTATTACCATCAAAGTATACGGTCCAATGAAGGTGTGGCCCTGTCACTCTTCCTGTTGACCCAACCTTTCCAATTGGATCAGATTGCTCTAAAAGGTCGCCAAATTTAGCTTGTATTTCACTCATGTGGGCATAAGAGGAAAAAAGTCCGTAACCATGATCAAGAATTACAGTTAGACCTGTATAAAAGTAATCACCCACTAAAACCACTTTTCCTTTTAATGGAGAGATAATTTGAGTTCCAATTGCGCCACTTAGATCTAGTGCTAGATGGGCTGATCTTGGCATATCATTTATAAATCTCTGTTTGCCAAATGGAGATGTTACTCGTCCAGGGACAGGTGGTATAAAGTTAAAGGAAGGTGTAATTTCAGTTGTTGATGATTTTAAGGCTTCTTTAATCTCTAATGCTTCTCTGTTCGCCCTTGCTTGATCGCTATCGTTTAAGGTTACTTTACTAGTATCTGTAATTGTAATCCTTGATTCACCGAAGTTAACCCAATTAACTTTTATATCTATGTGATGCCTTGTTATCAATAAATCTTGCTTAACAAATGGCAAGCTTACTAACTGTTTTACACCGGAAGGAGTTTTGAAAGTAAGTTGATCTGCTGATAATTTTTGTGGAGCTGGGATAGAGATAATTTCACCGCTTTGGCCTTCAATTACATCTAATGCGCAGACTTGAAGGCTAGTAAACCCTATAAGTAAAATATTTAAAAAATTAATTTTTTTTCGACACATTTGAAATTAATTCTCCATCTGCAAGACGAGTTTTTAATATATCGCCAACTTTTACTTCTTTGGAAGATTTTAGGGCCTGACCTTTGTTATTCATGACTATTGCATAACCTCTATCAAGAACCGCCAAAGGGCTTACTGCTTTAAGATTTGAAGACATGCTTTGAAGTTTTAATTTTCTTTTTTCAATCAAATTTGCCTGCTGAACTTTTAAAGATTTTAAATTATTATTTAATTGGTCTTTATATATAAGAAATTTTTGTAAGGCACTTGATTGATAGACCTGGTTAGATAATATCTGAACATTTTGTTTAGTATTTGTTGTTATGCTTTGGATTGATCTTAAAAGACGAAGCTCAAAATTATCTAGGGATTGTGATTGCTCCTTAAGTAAAGTTAATGGACTTTTAAGGCTTTGAGCCGAAAGAAGAATCTTTTGACTATTTTCAGCTAAAAGTCCTTGCATAAGATTGCTAAGATTAGTTTTAACTTCTTGCAGTCTATCTGTGAGTTGAAAATAATTCTCAGTAACTAACTCTGCAGCGGCTGTTGGAGTTGGAGCCCTAACATCAGATACAAAATCTGTAATCGTAAAGTCTATTTCATGACCTACACCAGATATAATTGGTAAAGGGAAGTCAAATATTTCCCTGGCTAAACTTTCATTATTAAATGCCCACAAATCTTCAATAGATCCACCACCTCTGCATATAATAATTACATCAAAAGGATTACGGTTGAGATCATTAAAATCTAGAACGCTCCGTAACGCAGCAATAAGAGCCCTTGGCGCAGTATCTCCTTGAACCATTGCAGGAATGAGGGTGATATGACTTATTGGAGCACGCCTTTCTATGGTGGTCAAAACGTCCTGAAACGCCGCAGTTGATTCTGAGGTAATGATGCCAATATGTTTAGGCTGTTTTGGGAGAGTTTTTTTGATTGCTTGATCAAATAATCCTTCCGCATCAAGCTTCTTCTTAAGTTCTTCAAATTGATGCATTAAATTGCCAGCACCAGCTGGTTGCATTGAACTTACTATTAACTGATAGTCACCTCGGGGAGCATATAGACTTACTTGTCCTTTCAAAACACACTGATCCCCATTTTGTGGCTCAAAATTTAATCTCAAATTTTGACTTCTAAACATGGCACATCGTATAGCTCCATCTTCATCTTTAAGTGTGAAGTAGATATGCCCAGAGGAGGGGCGAGCAATGTTAGATATTTCCCCTAAAACAGAAACTCCTTTAAATTGATTTTCAAGGAGTTTTTTTGCCTGTTGGTTAAGTTGTCCAACAGAGATAATTTCATCTTCATGTTCTACAATGTCAGCACACATAAAAGAAGTATATAACTATGTCATCACAATTAAAGTCAGCACAGAATTTTTTTATTCTTTGTCTTGGAGCTGGATTAATTGGGCTGGCACCATTATTTGTTAGATGGAGTGAATTATCCCCCTCATGGAACCTCGTCTATCGAATGTTTCTGGCCTTACCTTTTTTAGCTCTTATCAATATTTACTTTAATCGAGCTGAAGCATTTAAATTAAAAAGTAAAAAAAATTTAATACTGGTTTTTGTTGCATCATTTGCATTCGCTGCTGATATGAGTCTTTGGCATTGGAGCATAGAATTTACTTCAATAGCTAATGCCACAATATTTGTTAATACAGCGTCGATATATTTGGTTCTCTTTGGGGTTTTAATCTTTAAAGAAACTATTTCTAGAAATTTTATATTATCCTTTATCCTCACTTACATCGGTGTGATCGGGCTTGTTTATTTTTCAAATTCAAAAACTGAGGGCGCTTTAATTGGTGATGCAATGGCTTTATTTGCAGCACTCTTATACGCAACTTATCTATTAATAATTTCTCGTTTAGGAAAAGAAAGCGCGATAAATATCATTTTTTATACAACCTTATTTACATGTTTTTTTGGATTAATTTTTGCTTTATTTGAATCAAGAGTATTCCTGCCAAGTTCATCTGCTCAATTTTATAATTTATTAGCTATGGCAATTTTGTGTCAAGCAGGAGGGCAATTCTTCATAACATTCAGTTTGCCAAAAATTAAAGCCTCTTTTGGCTCCATTGGTTTATTAATGCAGCCAATTATTGCAACAATTTTTGGCGCATTAGTTTTTTATGAGTATTTAAACTTTATTCAATTAAGTTTTGTCATCATTGCTCTGATTGGTATATATTTTGCTAGATTAGAAATAAACCCAACTAAGGAGATTTAAGATGAAACCTAAAACTAAAGCTCAAGAACTAGGATTTCTTTCTAGAGATTATGCAGTAGCAAAAGATAAACAAAGCTGGCTAGATTTGTTTGCTGAAGACGCCATAGTTCAAGACCCAATAGGCAAGAGCCCATTAGATCCCGTTGGAGATGGCCATAAAGGCAAAGAGGCAATTGAAAAATTCTATGATACTGTAATTGCAAATGGAAACATTGAGTTCAATATTTTGGAATCTATTCCATGCGCAAATGAGTGTGCTAATTTTGCCCAGATCGTTAACGTTGTTGGTGATGTAAAAATCGAAACACAAATGATTGTCATTTATCGTGTAAATTCTAATGATAAAATAGTATCATTACGGGCCTTTTGGGATTATCAAAAAATGGAAGATCAACTTAAGGCAATATCCTGAATATTGGGTGATTAGCTCAGTTGGGAGAGCATCTCGTTTACACCGAGAGGGTCGGCAGTTCGAGCCTGTCATCACCCACCAAATAGACAAAAAAAAGCCCGGAATATTCCGGGCTTTTTTGTTTAGAATAAAAATTATTCTGAGTCGCTAACAGCAGCAGCCCAAATAGCTAAACCAAAAGCAATTTTATTGATAAAATCAGCTAGGTTATAGATCAGGTTTGCTCCAGCAAGATCAGCTCCTGTTCCCATTGTTAGGAAATATCCTATTGGATAAATTGCCCAACCAACAGTTACAATTAGTCTGATTGTACTAAAGGCTTGTTGTGCAGCCGCATTACCACTTGAGGCATTTAACTTGCCTGCCTCACCGGTAAATACTTCATAGATGATGTATAACCATCCAGCCATTCCGATGACAAAGCAAATCATAGCATTTGATCCAGTTTCACCCATGAATCCTGCAATAAGCATCACTAGTGATGCAGCTAAAAGTCTCCAGAAAAGACCAGACGAAACATTAGTACACACTCTAAGAATTAAGTAGAACTCAATTATTTGAAGAGGCACAGTGATTAACCAGTCAATATATCTGTATACTGTTGGTGATGCACCTGTCTCAACCCAAACACCTCTCATATAGAGATAGTGCCAGAATGCGACACCAGTAACTAAACCAGCTACTGATAAAGACGTCTTCCATTTACCTTTAACTTGATCTCTTTCAGCGAAAAAGAAAACAGTAGCTGCAAGCATAGCTGCTGTTACAAGCCAAAAGGAAATCCCTGTCAAATCACTAGTTTGAAGATCACCTGCTGATGCAGCAAATGAGGGCATGCTTATCAAACCAATGAGAGTCAATAAATATTTCATTTAACGCTCCTTATTATTAATATATTAATACTCTCCCCCATGGAAAGTTCTATAAGCATATCAAAATTTAAAGACTTGGGTAAAATAATTACCTATATTTTTTTCATCAAATTTGACAAAATTATCCGCAAAAGGTAGCGGAAAAAAAAGTTGCAGAAAAATCAAAAGAAGCTATCATTCAAAAGCGTTCGCGGTCCGGTAGTTCAATTTGGTTAGAACGCCGCCCTGTCACGGCGGAGGTTGCGAGTTCGAGTCTCGTCCGGATCGCCATTTTTTTTAATATGAGTAGCCAAATAACATTAATTTTTCTTAATCTTGCAATGGCAGGAACAATCTTTTGCCATCTTATTCTAACTACACCAATAATTTTTAAAACTCTTGATGAGGACTCAGCATCAAGATTTCTGCGAGCAATATTTCCTCGTTATTATGCGCTACTTTTTTTATTATCCTTGCCAGCTACTTTAATTCTATATTTTCAGGATTCTCAATTAAGCTGGTGGATTGGTTTTAATATTACTGCTCATGCTTTGTTAGGTCTTATCGGTATCCCAATTACCAATGCTGCCAAGGACAGAGGCTGGGAAACTATCTTTTCTTTCTCGCATGGTTTTAGTGTGTACTGCACTATAGTGATTTTTGTCCTTAGCATTATTCAATTTTTTATAAATTTTGATTAATACGTACCTTGCATAAAAAATTAAATCTACCAAGCAAATCATGTCAATGGTGTGGAAAATCATTTAGTTGGAGAAAAAAATGGGAACGCTCCTGGGATGAAGTAAAATTTTGCAGCAAGAGATGTAAAGCTGAATCAAAAAAAAATTAATCAATGCTTGAAGTTAAAACTTTCAACACCATATTGACTTCATAGGGGATAAATTATGGCTAAAGCTAAAACTAAATCTTTTCAAACCGAGACTAAACAACTCTTACAATTAATGATCCATTCCTTGTATTCAAACAAGGAAATTTTTTTAAGAGAGCTTGTCTCTAATTCTTCTGATGCTCTTGATAAGTTAAGATTCAATGCAATAGAGGACTCAAAGTTACTCGATGGAGATACAGAGTTAAATATCAATATCAGTCTCAATGCTAAAAACAATACTGTTAGTATTTCTGATAATGGAATTGGCATGAGCGAGGAAGAAATTATTGAAAATATAGGGACAATTGCAAAATCTGGTACAGCTCAATTTTTATCAGAAATGACTGGCGACAATAAAAAGGATTCAAATCTTATAGGTCAATTTGGTGTAGGTTTTTACTCTGTCTTTATGGTTGCTGAGAAAGTATCGGTTCACTCTAGAGCAGCTAATCTAAAACCTGAGGATGCTGTAATGTGGGAGAGCACAGGCGAAGATACATATCAATTATCGAATATTCCAAAAGAGAATAGAGGAACAACCATTACAATCTATTTGAATGAGGATAACAAAGAATTTTCTGAATTAATGAGAGTAAAATTCTTGCTACAAAAATATTCTCAATACATTAATTTTCCATTGATATTAAATCCTGAGGAAGGTGAATCCGAGACTATCAACGATTCCGAAGCTATCTGGTTGAAGTCTAAGAGATCTGTTAAAGCAGATGAATACAAAGAGTTTTATAAGTTTATTTCATATGATACAAATGATCCCTTAACATGGATGCATAACAAAGTTGAAGGCAAGCAGGAGTATTCAAGCTTATTATTCATCCCAGAAAAATCTCCATACGATCTTTGGAATAGAGATACACCAAGGGGGATAAAGCTTTTTATTCAAAGAGTATTCATCATGGATGACGCTGCACATTTCCTTCCACTATATCTTCGATTTGTAAAAGGCGTTGTTGATTCTAGCGACCTACCTCTTAACGTCTCCCGTGAGATATTACAAGACCATCCACTGGTTGACTCAATTAAAAAAGGTTTAAGTAAAAGGGTTCTTGATACTTTGAAGAAAATGCAAAAGGATAAGCCTGAAGAATATAAAAAATTCTGGAAAGAATTTGGCTTAGTTATTAAGGAAGGTCCTGCTGAAGATTATGAAAATTCTGAATCAATTGCTGAGCTATTTTTATTTTCAAGTACAGCCTCAGATGAAAACAGTCCAAATACTACTCTTGATCAATATATTGAAAGAATGAATGATGATTCAGATAAGATTTATTTTTCAATAGCAGATACATTTGAAGCTGCAGCAAATTCACCTCACATTGAGAATCTAAAAGCAAATGGAACAGAGGTACTATTACTAACAGACAGAATCGATGAGTGGCTGATGTCTACACTAATGCAATTTAAGGGAAAAGAATTAGTTAATGTCGCAAAGGAGGAGCTTGAGGAAGGTGCAAAAAAACCTCGCGTTACTAAAGAAAAGCAAGAAATTATAAATAAAATGAAGAAATCCTTAGAGCATAGAGTTACTGATGTTATAGCCAGCTCTCGTCTGGTTGACTCTGCGGCATGTTTAGTGCTTTCTAAAAATGAACCAGGCGCACAATTAAAAAGAATATTAGAGGCATCAGGACAGACATTTGAAGACTCTAAGCCTGTTTTTGAAGTAAATTTAAAGCACAAGTTAATCAAAAAATTGGGAGCAATGTCAGGTAAAGAGTTTAATAATTTTGCTGAATTTTTGTTTGATTATGCAGTAATTGCTGAAGGTGGTTCTCCCAAGGATCCTTCCAAATATCTCAGACAGTTAGATAAGTATTTAGGATAAATGTCAACCAATAAACGTGTTTCAGTTCTCGGTGGAGGAAGCTTTGGAACAGTTTTAGCTAATATTGCAGCTTCTAATGGTTATGAAGTTTGTTTATGGGTGCGTGATGCTGAACAAGCTTTAAGAATCAATTCAGAAGGTGCTAATTCAACCTATCATCCAGAATTAAAGTTATCTGAAAACATAACTGCATCTGAGGATTTGACTTCTGCAGTTAAAAATTCTGACTATATTTTAGTTGCAACACCCAGCAATATATTTGAGGAAGTAATTTCTCGCTTGGAGCCGTTAATAAGCTCTTCTGTTGCAGTAATCTCGTGTACTAAGGGTGTTAAATCTGACCCTTTTCGGACTATGACACATATTATCAATCAACATTTAGGTCATTTAATTGGCAAAAAATTTGGTGTACTTAGTGGTCCAAATCTTGCCAAAGAAATTGCTGAAAACAAGGTTGCTGGTACTGTGATTGCTTCAGAATTTGACGAAGTGAACTTTGAAATAAAGTCTATGTTGTCATCTGATACATTTAAGGTTTTTTCAAGTCAAGATCTTCAAGGAGTTGAATTAGCAGGAGCCCTTAAAAATATTTATGCAATTTGCTGTGGAATTGCTCATGAAAAATCTGTTGGTGAAAATGCCCTAGGATTAATTATTACAAGGAGCATGGCGGAAATGAGTAGATTTGCTGTTGCGAAAGGAGCTAATCCAATTACTTTTTTAGGTTTAGCAGGGATGGGAGATTTGATGGCAACATGCACCTCTAAGCTTTCAAGAAATTTTCAGTTAGGTGAATTGCTTGCTCGAGATTATTCATTTACAGATGCAAAAAATAAAGTTGGACAAGTTGCAGAAGGAGCTCGCACTCTTGAGGTTGTTCATCATGAAGCAAATAAAATGAACGTTAGCATGCCACTAGTTAATTCCCTATATAAAATTCTGTATGCAAATGCTTCATCGGATGAATTAATTCAAGATTTACTCGAACAGCCTAATGAAGTTGATGTAGAATTTACATATCAGGATAAATTATGAGTGAAATTAATAAAGACGAGTTGTTAGATATAAAAAAATGGCAAAGGCTTTTTTTTATGGTTATATACGGTGCGGCTATAAATTTTGTTGTCAGTATTCTAATTATTCTTGTTGCAATTCAGTTTATTTTTTACTTGTTTACTTCAAAAACAAATAATCAATTGCAATCTGCAAATAACTGGCTTCAAGGCTTTTTTAATGACGCATTAAATTTCTTAAGTTTTAATACAGATTCCAAACCTTGGCCATTTAGCGATAAGTATGAAGTATCAGATTCAAATGAGGATGGCGAACATACTGAAGTTGTTGATGGAGAGTCAGAGGATCTTGAATTAGGCGATGACCAACCAGAACAAACTACATCTTAAGTAAAGCTAAAAATTCTGCTCTGACTTCAGGGTGCTCTTTAAAATTTCCGCCTAATCTACTTGTAACTGTTGAGCACTCAGTATCTTCGACGCCTCTAGACTTTACACAGAAATGTTTTGCATCAATTGTTAGTGCAACATTTTCTGTTTCTAAGATAAAAGAAAGTGCGTGATATATTTGCTCTGTCAGGCGTTCTTGTATTTGTGGTCTTCTAGAAAAATATTCAACAACACGATTCATCTTTGACAATCCTAGCACCTTATTATTTGGAATATATCCAACTGTTGCTAGCCCATCAATGTTAACAAGATGATGTTCACAATAAGATTGAACAGAAATGCCTCTCTCTACGACCATTTCATTATATTTCATTTTGTTATCTACTACTGTTACTTTTGGAAAAGCTGCGTAATCAAGGCCCCAAAAAATTTCATTAACATACATTTTTGCAACACGCTTTGGTGTATCTGTGAGACTGTCATCCTCTAGATCAAGTCCCAATGTTGTAACTATCTCTTTAAAATTGTTTTCGATCGTGTCAATTTTTTCTTTACGTGATAGACCATTATCAATTACAGGAGTCTCGACACCAACTGACATTAAATATTCGTGTACTTTTTTCCCTAGAACAGGATCCGTTTTTGTTTTATCAAACGCCATATAATTTTTCTCCTTCCTTACGCGGAAAATATTATTAATTAAGATATTTTAGATATAAATTTATATATTTTTTTTGCCGTTGATTTTTTTAATTCCATTTTAACCTTATAAGTAATCTTTGTAAGGTAAAGTTGAGTTTAAATCAAATATTTCTTTATTTAATTTATTCGTTATTTTATCTGCCTCAATATCAAAATCATTCATACCATCAATTACACTCTCTCCAAAGATATATCTAGATTGTATATCACCTTGAAGGATTTCCTGTTTGCTATCGTTAAGCTGATCGTCAATTTTGATCTTCTTTGAAAGATATTTTTGAATGTCACTTTTTGAATATTTAGAATCAAGCATTTTCATAGTCTTAGAGGGAGAGGCAACAAGAGAAGTTCCATTATTACCACCAAAACCCTTTGCATTAAGAACAGCAAAATCAAACTCATCATCCTCAATTCTTTTATTTTTTAATAGAAATCGCACATTTTCTTTATGAACATTTTCTGCCAGTTCCGGTGTGGATGTAATCCCAGGAATTAAATTATTTTTCCAGCTTCCCAAAGTACTTATCATTTGATCACCTCCGGCCGCTGCCAATGAGTGACCTAAATATGACTTTATTGCGGTGACAGGCAATGCCTCAATTCCAAAGGCCTTAGAAATACTTGAAATTATGTGAGATTCACTTTCTCTGTTTTGAGGTGTGCTGGTTCCATGAGCATGAAAAAAAGTTTTATTTAAACCTTTTGAAGAAAAATGTTTTTTTATTTCATTAAACGTTTTGCCAACTGTTAAATAGTTACCAGCTCCTGGACCAGAAATAGATTTTTTATAACCATCTGAGTGAATATGGCTAGAAAGCGCAGCACCATGGATGTTTACTCCCAACTCAAGAGCAAGACTATCTTGCATTAAAACTACAAATTGAGCAGATTCGCCTAATATCATTCCAATATTTTCACCAAAGGGTCTACAAATTTTTCGATGATTTGGTATTTTAGAATCTTCCCCCAGTTTTTCTTGAAGCTTAACAAGATTTTTATCCTCAGCAAGGCCTCGAGTTGCAGCAAATGCTTCATAAATTTCTGGAACAATCCCTGATTCTGCAGCTCCAACAAAGCTTATTAACGATTCACCGGATTGAATCATTGAAATGCCAAGTTTTAAATTATATTGAAAGGTCGCACATGCACCTGTGTAGTTTCCTGTTGAACCCATACTCCCTAGGACATATGA
>CACKEY010000007.1 GCA_902599315.1 uncultured SAR86 cluster bacterium
AGGTATACAACGGCAAAAAACATTGAAGCTCCCGTAGTATGCATATAACGAATGATCCAACCATATTCAATATCTCTCATAATGTACTCAACGGATGCAAAAGCACCTTCTTCAGTATTCTCATACCCAAACATCAACCAAATACCTGAGACGATTTGAATTATCAAAACAACAGACGCCAATGCGCCGAATAAATACCAAAAGTTTACCTTTTTAGGAACGGGATGTTTGGATAGATGACGTTCATATGTATTTGAAATTGGTAATCGAGTATTGATCCAATTAAAAATTCCAGACGATTGTTGAGTCATTATGCTTTACCTCTCTTCCCCTATAGTTAGAATACTTCCATCAAAAAAGTGTGGTGGAACCTTTAAGTTTGTTGGCGCTGGAACACCTTTAAACACCCTGCCAACAATATCAAACATTGATCCGTGACATGGGCAAAAAAATCCTCCAATCCACGAGTCATCCCATGGCTGAGGTTGTATTTCTGGATAAAATTTAGGGGCGCAGCCTAGGTGAGTGCAAACTCCAGCCACTACTGTATATTCTTCTGAAGTAGATCTAGTAGGATTTAAATCTCTGTATGGCTCTTCTATTTTTAATGAATTTGGATCATCTAGTTTTGATTCGACTTTGGAAAGATTTTCAATTGCCTCTTTACTATGACGAATAATAAATATAGGTTGCTTTCTCCATGAAACTTGGATTTTTTGGCCAATTTGCATTTTGGATACATCTATTCTTACAGGACCCCCGACTGCTTTTGCTTTTGCACTCGGATTCCAAGAAGCTATAAATGGAACTGCCGCAAATGATGCGCCCACTGCGCCTACTGTTGCAGTCATACCAATCAGTACTTTTCTTCGCGTGGTAATTGTTTCTTCCATCAAACCTATATGGGGGTAAACGGTATAATTTAAATAAAAGAAATTAACGTTTTGAAAATTGAGAGCTTTTTCTTGCTTTCTTTAATCCAGGTTTCTTTCTTTCAACTTTTCTATCATCTCTTGTGAGGAATCCTGCAGATTTCAATTGAGGTCTTAATGACTCATCAAAATCAAGCAAGGCTCTAGAAATTCCATGTCTTATAGCTCCAGCCTGTCCAAAACTGCCCCCGCCTTTAACCATAGCTTTAATATCTATTTTCTCGTCCAACTCTGTTAATTTTAAAGGTTGCATAACTAACATCTGTGCCACTTGTCTTCCAAAGTAATTTGATAATTCTTTATTATTTACAAGTATCTTTCCCTTACCTTTAGATAGATAGACTCTTGCTGAAGAGGTTTTTCTTCTTCCAGTAGCATAATGAATAGTTGTACTCATATTGTTGGTTCCCATATTTTTGGTTCTTGAGATTCGTGAGGATGATGAGCGCCTTTGTATACTTTTAGCTTTTTAAATATTTTTTTTCCAAGTTTATTTTTTGGAAGCATGCCTTTTACAGCTTCTTCAATAATGTACTCAGGCTTATCTTTGATAATATCTTTGAACACCTTAGATTTTAATCCACCAGGATATAGGGAGTGTGTATAGTATTTTTTGTCCTCAACTTTTTTTCCAGTGACCTGAATCTTTTCAGCATTAATAACAACAACATAATCACCGCCATCAGTATGCGGGGTAAATGTTGGTTTATCTTTTCCTCGGATACGGTCAGCTATTTTTGTTGCCAAACGGCCTAAAATTTTGTCAGATGCATCAACAATGTACCAATTATGTTGAGCATCTTCTTTTCTAAGTGAAAGAGTTTTCATTGTTTTTATATCAAAAGAAAAAATTTAGATGAGAATGTTAATGTTTACGCGCTATTTAATCAATATTTTAATTCATTTAGTTTGCTTTTGCTCTAAATTTTGAAGATATTTTGTCGCTGCGATCTGATGCAACCTACTTTCAGTTCTAATCCACAAATTTTCTAACTGAACTCCAGAATATAAGTTATTAATTAAATTTGGATCGTAAAATAATTTTAATTTCTGTTTTTCTTGATATGCAATATCTATAAAGCTAATAAATCTTCTTATTTTATCAATGTGATCATCGCTACAAATATGGAAATTATTGATAAATACCCATTCAAATGTTTTAGCAATTTCAATAAAATCCTTACCTCCACAAGGGGATGAAAAAAACGTATCGAAAGAAATCCAGAGCACATTTTTAGAACATCCCAAACAATCAAACTTTCTGGTGTTTATAAAAAATTCAGTTTGATTGGAAATATCTTTGCTAAAAGTCCTCAATAAAAAACTCTTGACACTCTCATCACCATTTTTATCTTTAGCAGAGCTATCGAACTCAGCAATTTCTCTAAGTCTATAGTCTTCGATACCAGATAAATGATGAACAAAAAAATTTTTATTTATGAAATCAATGGTTTGAAGAAATTTAGCTCTTTGAAGACCATCCTTATAAAGATTATCAGGATGTGAATTTGACGAAATTAATAATCTTATGCCTTTTTTGGAAAGTGCATCAATCAGAGTGCCTATGATCATCGCATCGGCAATGTCTTCGATCTGAAATTCATCTATAAAAATGATTTTATTATCATTAGATAAATGCTTCACAACCTTTATAAGAGGATCACTTATACCCGAAAAATCTGCTAATTTATTATGCACAAGTTGCATAAATTCAATAAAATGAAATTGTACAGAATTTGAAAAATAGCAATCCTGTATTGCTTGTAGCAACATTGTTTTTCCTCTTCCAACCGGGCCCCAAAGATATGTGTTACCTATTGATTGACTGCGAGAAAAAAATGTTTTGGGTTTATACAATGATTCATGCTTAATAAATTCTTCTAAGAAAATCATTTGCTCAATATCAAGATTTATACCTTGAACAGATAATTTCTCTATAACAACTTTTATATCTTTCATATTATTGATTTAATGATCAAATGAGATTCTTTAATAACAAACTTTCTAGAATAAATTTTTTAATCCTGCTAGGCATTCTGACATATCTTTATACAAATATGTCTAATGATAATGGTTATGTGGAGGCTATATCAAAGGCTTCTCCCTCAGTCATCAACATTAGATCTGCAAAAAACATTGAAACTAGATTATTTGATGGGGCTTTAGAGAATGATGTTATTGGCTCAGGAATCATAATTTCTAATGATGGATACATTATTACCAATATGCATGTGATTGAAGGAAAAAGACTTATTAATGTGGAGCTAGATGATGGCCAAGTTTATAAAGCTTCCTTAATAGGTTTTGATGAGAGATCTGATCTAGCAGTCATTAAAATTGTGCCATCAGACCCCTTAACTCCTATTGAAGTATCTAATAGCTCATCAGTTCAAATAGGTGATCAGGTAATTGCAATTGGCAATGCATTTGGTCTAGGGAAAACATTTACTAGCGGAATTATCAGTGCAACTGGAAGAGATTATGGAAATCCGTATCTTGAGCTTATTCAAACAGATGCTGCTATCAATCCAGGAAATTCTGGCGGAGCTTTGATTAATCATAAGGGAAATCTTATTGGAATGAATACAAAAATTTTTTCAAAAACTGGATCTTATGCAGGCATTGGTTTTGCACTCCCTGCAAATAAAATGATTGAAGTTGCATCAGAAATCATCCAATTTGGCTCAGTAAAACGTTCATGGATTGGAGATTTTAGAGTAAAGGCAAAAAGATTCTTATTAAATAACGAATTAGCCTATGGTTTAGAAATATTAGAACTTAGAAACTATGGACCGCTTTTTAATAGCGAAAAAATAAAGCCCGGAGATATAATCTTATCCATCAATAATGAATCACCAACATGGGAGAATTTAACTGGTGCTTTAAAAAATTCCTTTCCTGGAGATGAGATTAATTTCCAAATATTACAAGACTCTGAAGTGAATAATTACATAGTTTTTACAGAGGCAATACCTGTCAAATAGATTAATCGTCTTTCCAAACTGCTTCTCGCTTTTCTAGAAAAGAAGCGATGCCCTCCTTAGCATCATCTGCAAGAGAGTTTTCAGTCATTACTTTTGAAGTGAAATCATATGCATCAGAAAGGCTCATTTCATATTGTTTATAAAAAGCTTCTTTACCAATTTTTAATGTCGCCAAGGGTTTTGATGAAATCTTATTGGCAATTGATAAAACCTCATCTTGTAATTTTTCTGAGGGCACGTGATTGTTTATTAGAGATACTCTTTTAGCTTCAACAGCGTCAATCATTTCTCCTGTTAACAGCATTTTCATAGCTTCTTTCTTACTTACATTTCTTGAAAGTGCAACCATCGGAGTAGAACAAAATAAACCTATGTTTACTCCTGGTGTTGCAAATTTTGACGAATCAGAAGCTATTGCTAAATCACAACTGGCAACAAGCTGGCAACCTGCTGCAGTTGCAATTCCGTTAATCTCAGCAATTACTGGTTTTGAGCAAGAGATTATCATTTGCATTAAAGATGAACATAAATTAAATAGATCTAAAAAATATGATTTACCATCATCTGCATTGCTTCTAGCATCAGTAATATCTTTTAAATTATGTCCTGAACAGAAAACATCACCGACTGCAGCGATAATAATAACTTTAATTGAATCATTTGATGATGCTTGGAATAATTGATCTTTGAGCTGGATCATCATCTGATCTGAAAGAGCATTTTTATTCTGAGGATCATTAAGCAATAAACGAAGAATGCCTTGAGTCTGATCGGTCTTTAAAATTGTATTTGCGTTATCTTTCATGATCTAGTTATCAATTTTCAAGAATCTTTTTCGGGCATTGATTCATAATTACTTTTAAACCCATATTATTTCCGATTTTTTCTGCCTCCTCACAATACAAACCTTCCTGCATCCAAAAGACTTTAGCTTTTATTTTTATTGCATCATTTAGAATGCTGAGAATATGCTCTTTAGCTCGAAATACATCGACCATATCAATCCTTTCTTCTATGGCTGAAAGATCTGGATAACATTCATGTCCTAAAATTCTAGCATCAAGGATGTTGGGATTTACTGGAAAAATCCTATAACCAAAATCTTTAAGAAATTTCATTACTTTATAGCTATCTCTATCTGATTTATCGCTAGCTCCAACAATAGCTATAGTTTCAACATGATCTAATACTAATTTTAAATTTGTTTTTTTATCTCCCATAGTAAATAGATATTAGTTTGGTAATCTGGTTATGTCAGCGCCGAGGTAAGAAAGCTTTTCTTCAATTCTTTCATATCCTCTATCAATGTGATAGATACGATCTACTATTGTTTCTCCATTAGCACATAATCCTGCCAATATTAGGCTGGCAGATGCTCGAAGATCTGTAGCCATTACCGGGGCACCATTTAATGAGCTTACTCCTTTTACAAATGCATTACTGCCTTTTACAGTTATGTCACATCCCATTCTATTTAGCTCTTGAACATGCATAAACCGATTTTCAAACACGTTCTCTGTTACAACAGAAGAACCCTTGGATAAAGCGTTTAATACAGTAAATTGTGCTTGCATATCTGTTGGAAATCCTGGAAATGGAGCTGTTGAAATATCCACTGGTAAAATAGAACCTTTATTCATTGAAAGCTGAATATTGTCTTTGCCGATATTAATTGAAGCTCCACTTAATTTTAATTTGTCTAAAATGTTATTCATTCTTGGTGCCTGCACGTTAGATAAAGTGACATTGCCACCAGTGATTGCTGCAGCAACAAGATATGTTCCAGCCTCTATCCTATCTGCTGGAATGCTAAATTTTGTGCCGTTAAGATTATTAACGCCATCAATAATAATTTCATCGCTACCTGCTCCTTTAATTTTTGCTCCCATAGAATTAAGAAAATTTGCTAAATCCTCAACCTCAGGTTCTTTAGCAACATTTCTTAAAATTGTTTGGCCTTTTGCAAGAACAGCAGCCATCATAATATTTTCAGTTCCTGTGACAGAAACTCCAGGAAAATTAATATCACAGCCAATTAATTTTTTTGCTGTAGCTTCAATATAACCATTTTTTAATTCAATCTTTGCACCAAGTTTTGCTAATGCATCCAAATGAAAGTCAACAGGTCTTGTTCCTATTGCGCACCCACCAGGGAGAGCAATTCTTGCAAAACCATGACGAGCAACAAGAGAGCCCAATACCAAAATTGAAGCGCGCATAGTCTTGACTAACTCGTACCTAGCTTCAAAATCATGGAGTTTTGATGTTGAAATTATAAAGTCCATTCCCTCATTTAGAGTAATTTCAGCTCCCATTGAACCTAAGATTTCAAACATTGTAGTAATATCTTGAAGGTATGGTAAATTTTTAAAAGTAATTTGTTCGTCGGTTAATATAGTTGCAGCCAACATCGGTAAAGCTGCATTTTTTGCACCTGAGCAAGA
Source organism: uncultured SAR86 cluster bacterium (assembly GCA_902599315.1). GTDB lineage: Bacteria > Pseudomonadota > Gammaproteobacteria > Magnimaribacterales > D2472 > D2472. The sequence goes on from CACKEY010000007.1 coordinate 6,361, forward strand.
AATAGATCCCGAGAGTTTATTTCCGCCAACAATTCTAAGTTTTTCCATATTTAATTCATTTCAGATGGAGATTTTGTGCTTAAGCTTAAAGCATGCAGTTGACCTGATTGAAAGTGATCTCTCAAAGCACCTAAGACTAATTTATGGCGTTGAAGCGAAGTTAAACCCTCAAATTGTTCACTTACGATAAGAACTTTTGAGTTGCAATCTTCTCCATCAAAGGAGATGTCTGCTTCAGGAAATTGTGATTTAAGAAACTCGGTAATATCCATAAAAAATAATTAATAAAAATTAGTTAAGATCTGCATCAGAAGTCCAATGCTTTATTATCTCGTCAATATTTTCATCATGCTCTTTTGCTAGAGCCTGGAATTGATTTCTAAAAGTAAGGCCCAAGTTCACTCCATTCACGATTATGTTGATGATTAACCAATCTCCACTTTTATTTTTTCTTACTTTATAAGTAATTGGATAAATATTACTTGCTGTAATTAAATTCTGTTGAACATCCTCAGTTTTTTTATATTCATAAACTTCTGGAAAAACAGTTACTATACTTTGGTCTCCCCATTGAGCCAATGTAGAAGTGTATGTATCAAGTAATGAATTCTTAAAAGCTTGAATAAATTCAAGTCTTTGTGATTTTGATGACGCAAGATAATATTTTTTTCCCATAACACTAGCTCCCACCCTCCTAAAATCAACCATTGGTTCAAATATCATACTAATTTTATCTTTAAATAATTCTGGATCTTCAGCAAATAAATTCTGATTATTAATTATTATAGAAACCATTTCTTGAGACTGAGAATCAATAAATTTATGAGGGTCAGATTCTCCAACAAGGTTCATATTAAGACAAAAAATTACAAGAAAAGCCGTAAGAGATTTAAAAGAGGGAATCATATGGGTATTATAACATTAGTAAAAATTATGAATAAGATATGAAAGAAAAGAATTTTATTAATACTGCTATACAAGTTATCAAGACTGAAGCAGACGCTGTGATGAGTTTAACTGATCAAATACTGCCTGATTTTGAGAATCTGTGTGAAAGTATTCTTGATACCAAAGGAAAATTGATTTTGATGGGTATTGGTAAATCTGGACATATAGCTCAAAAAATTTCAGCGACACTCTCAAGCACTGGAACTTCATCATTCTTTATTCACCCAACAGAAGCTGCACATGGTGATCTTGGCATGATCAGCAAGAGTGATTCAATATTGATTTTATCAAATTCAGGAGAAACAAAAGAAATTATTGAAATTTTGCCGTCCTTAAAACGAGCAACTTCCAACATCTTTACTCTGACAAATAATAATCAATCAACAATAGCTAAGGCGGGAAAAATTAATTTAAGAATAAATGCAGACGAGGAAGCATGCCCATTAGATTTAGCGCCAACTTCATCAACAACAATTGCTTTGGTATTTGGTGATGCGCTAGCTATTGCTTTACTAAATGCACGAGGATTCAGCAAAGACGATTTTGCAAGATCGCATCCCGCTGGCCAATTAGGCAAAAAACTTACAACCTTGGTTAAAGATCTAGCAGTTATGGATAAAAAAGCGCCTATGGTAGATCAAAATACATCTTTGAAAGATGCATTGATAAAGATTACCGAAAAAAAACTTGGTGTGACCTTAGTTTTAAATCATGAGAAAGTTGTAGGAATTTTTACAGATGGTGATTTAAGAAGATGTTTAAATAACGAAATACAGTTAAACGAAACTCTTATTGGAGATGTAATGACTTCTGAGTTCAAAGGCATTGCCAGCGATGCATTGGCTATTGATGCAGCTGAAATTATGGAAAAGAATAAAGTTTTTACCTTGGTGGTTCATCCATCATCAAGTGAGAATAGCAAATATGGAATAATCACTATGCATCAGTTACTTGAAGCAGGAATTGTTTAAAAATGTTAAAAATAAAAAAGACACTGTTAATTTTTATTGGATTTTTCTGTTCAACTATTTTGATTTCTAAAGAAGAGCTTAATTTTCAAAATATTTCAATACAATCAGACGAAGTAACCATAAATGAAAAAGATCGCCTATTAGCTTTTAAAAATAACTTAGAAATAAAAATTGAAAACTATATTATTGTAGGTTCAAATGCCTTGCTTAACCAAGAAGATGAAAAGTTGGAAATACATGGAAATCCAACATCTATTCAATCGATGAGCATAAATGGTGAAGCAGAAGTTTTAGTAATATATCCAAATAAAACAATTGATTTAATAGGAAATGCGAAACTAAAAAAAGATGGAAATTTAATTACATCTGATCTTATTACATACCAAATTAATTAAAATGAATAAGAGTTGTTTAAACCTAGCAAATATAGAAAAGAGAATTGGCTCAAAAAAAATTCTTTCAAATATAAGCTTCTCAGTTGGAAAAAATGAAATTGTGGGATTGCTTGGCCCCAATGGAGCTGGAAAAACAACCGCTTTTTATATTGCTGCAGGTTTAATGTTTCCAAATCAAGGCAAAGTTTTTATTAGCAATAAAGATGTTACCAATCAACCCATGCATGCTCGAGCAAATTTAGGATTAGGCTATCTGCCTCAAGAATCATCATTATTTCCAGACCTAAGCGTTGAAAAAAATCTTTTTGGAATAGCTGAATTACTAAAATCAAATCGAGGAAATAAAATTCAAAAAGTGTTAAAAATTATCGATGAATTTGCTTTAGGTAAAATCCTTAAAGTTAAGGGAAGAATGCTGTCAGGAGGCCAAAGAAGGAAAGTTGAGATTGCAAGAACCTTAATTTGCGAACCTGAGATAATGCTTTTAGATGAACCTTTTGCAGGCATTGATCCCATTGCTGTTGAGGAAATAAAGGAGTTACTTCTAGAAATTGCTAAAAAGAATATTGCAATTCTAGTAACTGATCATAATGTGAAAGAAACGTTAAGTTTATGTAAAAAGGCTATTATTCTAAGTGACGGTATGGTTATTGCTGAGGGAAATGAAGAATCCTTAAAACAAAATGATCATGTAAAAAAAGAATATTTTGGTAAAATGTTTTCCTAAAATGGCCATTAAGCTTGTAAGAGAATTTAAACAGAATCAGCAATTATCAATTACGCCTCAATTAAAAAAATCAATAGATCTATTGCAACTTTCAAGAATTGAAATTATTAATAAAATTAATAATGAGATAGAAGAAAATCCATTTCTAACAAAAGATTATGACAATGAATCATCAAGCACTTTCGATGATATGGATTTACTTAATAATCTTTCAAATGAATTAACTCTACAAAACCATCTCAAAAGTCAATTAGACGATCTAAAGTTAACTATTAGTGAGAAAAAAATTGCTCAATTTATTATCCAGTCATTAGAGGAAAATGGTTTGCTTAAAATGGATCTTGACGAAATTGAGGAGCTAATGGGATTCACTTATTCAATCAAAGAAATTAAAAGTGTTTTGAATCACATTATTCAGAATATTGAGCCTGCTGGAATTGGAGCAAGAGATTTTAAAGAAACAATATTTATACAGCTAAAAAGAAAAGAAATTCCATCTGAGGAGTTAGAAATTGCTGACAAAATTTTATTTGATCCTCAATTTTCTAATTTTAAGGATGCCAAGGACGAATTAGAAGTCCATTATTCAGAAAGTACTATAGAAAATGTACTGAAAAAAATTAAACAGTGCGATTTATCGCCTGGGCTGGAATTCGAATCTACAATAATAATTCAGCCAGACTTAGAGGTTATTCCTCAAAATAATGAAAACTTTAATGTTCAATTTAAATCAGAAAGTTTTCCTAAGATTAGTCTTGACCAAGATTTAGAGGAGTTGGTCAAGGATAAAAAAAATAAAGCAAGCAAAGAACTTAAGGAAAAAATGGGAGAAGCAAAATGGTTAATCAGGGCAATTAATAAAAGGAATGAGACTGTTCAAAATGTTGGTACATTGATATGTTTAAAACAGGCTGATTTTTTATCTGAGAAATCAGCAGAATTAAAACCACTTTCAAATCTTGAGCTTGCAAAAGAATTAAAGATAAGCCCTTCAACTGTTTCAAGAATATTACGATCAAAATATATACAAACACCCAAAGGTGCCCTATCTATGAAATCACTTTTAGCAAGCTCTGTTTCTAAAACTAGAAAAGTTACTCCCATACAATTGATGGAAGAAATTCAAAAGATAATTGAAGGGGAGCAAAAAAAATTAAGTGATCAAAAAATCTCAGATTTGCTTAACAAACGAGGATTTAACCTAGCTCGACGAACAATTTCAAAATATAGAAAGAAAATCAATCTGCCAAGCTCTCGAAATAGATAAATCACAATCTAGTGAGTTAGAATTGATATTATGAATGAGATATCAACTCGCCACTTTTCATCTGAAGAGCTTCTCAAAAGTATTCAGGGGCAAGATGTCGAGCCTTCAATTAATCAGATTAAGAGGATTTTATCCGGGATGCATCCCTCTGAGGTAGCTCATAGCCTAGAATCACTCCCTCCCATGGAAAGAAAATTCTTATGGTCACTCATAGATACTCAAGATGAGGGTGAGATTATTGCAGAGTTACATGATGAGATTCAGCAAGAGCTAATTTCAGAAATTTCATCTGAAGAATTAATTGATATTATTAGTGACTTAGAGCTTGATGAGATTGTGGATATACTTCAAGCTCTTCCTGAACAAAAAACTGAAAATATTTTATCGGTCATGTCTAGAAGAGACAGGCAAAGAATAAAAGAAGTTTTAGAATATCCGGAAGACTCTGCGGGCGGGCTGATGAATACAGACATAATAAGTGTCAGGCCAAAACATAGTCTGGAGGTAGTAATGCGGTATCTTCGGGCTCAACGAGAGTTACCCAAAAATACTGATCAAATATTTGTTGTCTCAAGAGATAATAAATATCTTGGATCCTTGCCAATCTCCTCAATTCTCGTCTCTGATCCTAGCTTAAATGTAAGAGAGTTAATGGAAACTGAAATAAAACCATTAGAAGCAACTTTAGATGATAAAAATGTATCAAGGCTTTTTGAACAAAATGATTGGTTGTCTGCACCAGTGATAGATGATCAATCAAAACTTATAGGTCGAATTACAATCGATGATGTTGTTGATGTAATTATGGAGGATGCAGATCAAAACTTTCTTGGCATGGCGGGAGTTGCTGAAGATACATTTGCTGCTCCAGCTAGGGCAGCTAGGAGTAGAATTTTATGGCTATCAATTAATCTGCTTACTGCTTTTATAGCATCAATGACTATAAGCCTTTTTCAAACAACATTAGATAAAATAGTATATTTAGCTATCCTTATGCCAATTGTTGCAAGCATGGGTGGAGTAGCTGGGACACAAACTTTAACAATTATGATTAGAGGATTAACTCTTCAACAGATCAATAAATCAAATTTAAGATGGCTTTATAAAAGAGAGGTTGCGGTGTCAATTTTAAATGGAGTTTTTCTCTCTATTATGGTTGGAGCAGTAACATATTTTTGGTTTGGAGATGCGGTAATTGCTTCTCTCATTTGTGTTGCCATGGTGGTGAACCTTATATCATCTGCAATTGCAGGAATTTTTATACCTATAATTTTGCGAAAATTTAACCAAGATCCTGCAATTGCTGGTAGCGTTGTTGTTACAACAGTTACAGATGTAATAGGTTTCTTTTCCTTTTTGAGTCTCGCAACCTTTTTTCTTATTTAATTCTTTCTAATATAGGTTCTGAAATTGTTCCAAGGACTTCATATTGAAAATTAGTAAGATCATTAATATCTTCAGCAAACACCTCATTTATAACTGCCGAACCTGCGACGGCTGGAAGCCCTCCAAGAATTGCTGCATACCAAGGAAGATTTTCTCCAAATCTAATTCTCAAATCTAGATTAAGATCTAATTCATGAAGATTATTTTGAGAGTTTTTATTAATTTGACCTACCCACTTCATTTTAGCTGCATTAGTTTCTATAAATAATGGAGCTGCAAGTCTCATCTTCGATTTGCTAAATAACAAGTCGCCCTCAACTCTGCTTAATTTAGTAGAGGTAAATTCATCAATAGAAAGATCAAAGTTAGCCAACTTCCCAAGGATATTTCTTAAATTAAGAACCCCTAATAGATTAATAGCACGAGAATCGGATATAGCATCTTCAATTAAAAGATCTTTCAAAATAAAATTACTTTCTCCTTCCATATTGCTAAGGGATGAAAGGTCTTTCCATTGTAAATTCACAGATCCATTAAAATAAGAAAAATCTGCAAGATCTCCTAAATATGGAATTTTATTTGAGTCTTTTATTAAAAAGTCTCCACTAAGTTTAGAGAGAGGTTGAAGCTTATTAATTGAAAAATATGCATTTGAAGAATTTTTAAAAGGTTTAATTGAAATTAAATTTGAATCTAGCTTAAGATTATTAGCCGCAAAACTCTTTTTATCATTAAAAATATATGCCTCAAAATCTTTAATTTTTATTTTACCAAAAACAAAGTCTTTTAAAATTACTCTAGCATTGAAAATAAAATCAGAAGCAGGTTGTGTAGCATTTAAAAATGATAAGTTAGGAATAATTGAATCATTTATTTCAATTCGCATAAATCCGGTCTTATCCATCCTAAAATCTAGATTAAATTTTTCTGAAGTTAAATTCCCATTCACTTCAGATCTAGAAAAATCAAACATGCCTGCAAGGTCAAAAAAATCATTATCATAAAATTTGAAATTTTTAACATCAAAAGCTAGCATGTTTAGCTCAAAGATGGATGGGTCATTGTTTTTAACAAATGCGAAATTGAAAAAATCCTCATTAGCTGAATTCAAAAATAGATATATATTTAGTCCAGGCTCATTATTAAAGCTTGCAAACTTTTCGGGAAGCCTGCTACCAATCGAAATATATCCCTCATATTTTTTGAAATCTCTTATGTGCGCATCAATTAAATCATTGCTAACTTTGAGTGTTGGATTGGATAAATTATTTACAATAATTTCTGTAGGTAAAATTTTCATTTTATTTTTTGAAAGTGGGCTTAGAGGCGAGACCAGTTCAATATTGTTTAAATCAGAATAGATCTTTAAAAATGGAGATACATTTTTTTGAATTTTAAGCTCTAATTCAAAATCATCATTTCCAATCACTTGAAGGAATTTTGAGTCTGCAATATATTTTTTTGAATCTAAATTGATAGTTGTTGAAAAAGTTAAATCGTAATCACTGGTTAAGCCTTCTCCTGAGAGAATAATTTGAGGCTTCTGTTTTAAGTAGGTTGCTGGAAAAGATCCAAAAATCTTGTCTGAATCAACAATAAAAATAGTTGCTTCATCAAAACTTATTTTATCTGAATCAAAAACTGGTAAATTAAATTTTTTTGTTTTAACTGCAATAACATTCTTTAATTTAAAGCTTGATAAATTTATTTCGCCTATATGCTCTGCATACATACTAGGTAAATAAAAACTTTCATCTTGAAACTCTATTGCATTCTTTAATTCAAGTGGTTTTAAGGTATGTCTTGAGAATAAGTGAAGTTTTTGGCTTTGAAAATTTAACAAACCAAAGGCTGCATCATAAGAAAAATTAAATGCATTGCCAGATGGAGAATAAAAATATAAATCACTTTCATCAACCTCAACAATTGAGCTTTTTAAATCAATTGACGAGTCGTCATCAATTTTGATTTTTGACTCATTTGTTAATATTTTTGCTTTTAATTCTCCCGGGAGATTGTTGCTTGGAGTCAAATAATAAAAATAAATTGAATTTTTCTCTCCCAAAACAAAGTTTTTATTCATGAGGTAAGTGTATTCACTCAAAGAAGAAGGCAACGAGAATGTAATAAAGTCTTTCATAACATCTCTACCTCTCAGGCTAATAGAGGATGGTTTAATTGAATCTGAATTTATCTTTATATTAAAATCGATACCAGATGATTGATTTTTAATTCGTCCTGAAAAATTAAGCTCTGAATCAAAAAATTTTCCTCCCCCAATGATTGATACTGTAGCAAAATTTTTCTTGTAATTTTTTAGTATTGAGCTCACCGAATTGATTGTAAATTTAAAATTTTTACCTTGCCCAGAAAACTCTCCTCCAAGATTAAAGATTTCCTCAAAATACAAATTCTTTAAATCAAGATCCTTTATAAATCCTGAATATTTTGGTATTGAGCTTTTAAGCGATAAAAAAAGATTTTCTATAGTTAAATTTGTAAATTTAAATCCATCAGCCTCTAATATTTGGGGAGAAAGAAAAAATCTTGGGAAAGCAATAGATTTTTTACTAAAATTGACTTGAATTGGATGCTCTTCATCAATAAATGGATGAAGAAATTTTGTCAAAATCAATTCGCCAATATCTTGACTTGACTGAAAAACAAAAGATCCTTTATTAGGCTTAATATTTAATGATTGAAGGTATAACTCCCCGTGCTCAAATGAGCCCTTAATGTTTGATTGATTCCTTTGCAATTCACCTATAGCATTGAATTTGAATTTTAAATCCTTAAGTGGCAAATCGTAATATATTGGAATTAAATTAAACCACTCATAGGAGTGAAGATTGATTGAAAAACGATTTGAAATTTCAGATAAATTGACTGCAAAAGTGCTTAAATTTTCGCCATGAAGAAAACTTAGTTGACCGTTTAAAGGGCCTGGAAATTTACCAAAAAGATCGCCATTTATGATAATAGTAGAGTCGTCTCTTTTATATTCAAAGTTTTGAAATGAAAGAGATAAGTTACTAGCAAAGTCTAAAAAATTAGTAAAAGATGAATTAGATGAAGAAAAATCTGATTGATGATAATAACCCTCTTTAATATTTATAGTCCTTATTCTTATGGGTTGAAAAAAGTTTTGAGGTTTAAATGAA
>CACKEY010000008.1 GCA_902599315.1 uncultured SAR86 cluster bacterium
TTACTTCAATCTGACGATAGTCTTTATTCTGTTAGCAATATAAAAATAATGCGTTATGTAAATGCTACCTTAAAAGCTGCATTTCTGTTTAACAAGAATGTCCATTATCTAGTTAGAGGGCAAGAGGTGCTCTTGATAGATGAACATACCGGCAGAACAATGCCTGGTCGAAGAATGAGCGAAGGAATTCATCAGGCTCTTGAATGCAAAGAGAACGTTGCAATTCAAAAAGAATCTCAAACTCTTGCTTCTACAACATATCAGAATTTTTTTAGGCTTTTTAACAAGCTTTCTGGAATGACAGGTACTGCAGATACTGAAGCTGCTGAATTTGCTGAAATATATGGTTTAAAGGTATCGATAATTCCAACAAATAAACCAATGGCAAGAGATGATAATGATGATTTAGTCTTTCTTACTCAAGAATCAAAATTTAAAGCCTTGATCGATGAAATAGAATTATTAAGAAAAAAAGATGCTCCTATTTTAGTTGGTACTGCTTCGGTTGAGTCTTCTGAAATAGTATCTGCATTATTAAGTAAGAAAAATATTTCTCATCAAGTTCTCAATGCTAAACAGCATGAAAAAGAAGCTGAAGTTATTGCAAATGCTGGGCGTCCAGGTGTTGTAACAATCGCAACAAACATGGCTGGAAGGGGAACAGATATAGTTCTTGGAGGAAAAGAAAATATAGGTGACGGAGAATGGGAAAAAAGACATCAGCTAGTATTAGATGCTGGAGGTCTTCATATTCTTGGAACTGAGAGACACGAATCTCGCAGAATTGACAATCAGCTTAGGGGTCGATCAGGACGGCAGGGAGATCCAGGTTATTCAAAATTTTTCCTATCATTAGAAGATGATTTATTAAGGCTGTTTATATCTGATAGTCGGAGAGGATTATTTGAAAAAATTGGTATGGGCGATGATCACATTGAGCATAAGATGTTATCCAGAGGGATAGAAAATGCGCAAAGAAGAATAGAAAGTAGAAATTTTGATATTCGAAAAAACTTGTTGGAATATGACGATGTCGCAAATGATCAGAGGCAAGCGATTTATTCTTTAAGAAATCAACTCTTAAATGAAGATAATATTTCAGAAGCAATAAATGAGCTTATATTTTCAGAGATGCAATCTATTTGTAATGATTTTGTTCCATTAGAGTCCGTTGAAAGCCAATGGAGACTCGAAGAATTAGATGGATATCTGAATGATCACTATTTATTTGAAAAAGGTATTGCGGCAAAAGTAAAAAATGATAAGAAATTAACTCCAGAAACAATTGCAAGTCTAGTCGCTGATAAAGCATTAAAGCGTTACCAAGAAAAATATATAACAATCAAAGAAAACCTTGCGCAATTAGAAAAACAAGTCATGCTCCAAATATTAGATGTTCATTGGAAAGATCATTTGGCTGAGATGGATCACCTAAGACAAAGTGTTGGACTGAGGGCATATGCTCAAAAAAATCCTAAAAATGAATATAAACGTGAGGCATTTGAAATGTTTGAGGTCATGCTAAATGCAATTAATAGTGAGTCCATAAAGGTATTATTCAGATTAGAGCTAGCAACTGAAGAAGAAATACAAGAACTTGAAGATAGATCACGTGAGGCACAGAAAAATAGAGAAATGATGTTGCAACAAGAAAAACTCGAACCTGTGATAGGAAATGATAATAACTCTCATTCAAGAAAACAAGAAACTGTGGAGACAGTAAAAAAAGATACTCCTAAATTTGGAAGAAATGAAGTGGTTAAAATTACCGATGGGCAAAATACCAAAGAATTAAAATATAAAAAAGCACAAACTCTTATTGAAAATGAGGGTTGGAAGATAATATAAAACTTAGTACTTAAAGTTAATCCTCATAAAAATCTTCCGATTCAATAGGCCTGCTTATCAGTTTTTCTTCGTTAGCCCAATTGCCAAGATCAATTAATTTACATTTCTCTGAACAAAAAGGTCGAAAAGTATTAGTAGGGCTTAGGTCAGCTTCATTGCTACATCTTGGACAATCTTTTTTCATTGTTTAGCTAGCCTTAAATAAAAATGATGCATTGCTAATGATCTTATTTGCAAGTTTTTAAGGGAATCATTGTTAGGTATCACGTCATTAGCAATGCTTAGCCTTTCCTCTCTGGAGCATTGAGAGTTAATAATATTTTGTATGACATCACTTGAGTTCTTATCTCTTGAGACTGCTCTTTCAAGTTGAAGTTTTGATTCACAATCAATAACGAGAACTCTATCATATGAACTCATACTTTTTGTTTCAAAAATTAATGGTACCTCAATAATTGAGTATGGTGATTGAGATGCAAGTATTCTTTCTGACATCTTTTCTCGAACTAAGGGATGCGTAATAGATTCAAGGGCCTCTCTTTTTTCAATACTCTCAAAGACCTCTTTTCTTAGCTTAGCTCTGTCTATCGAACCATCAGCATGGATTATTTCAGCACCAAAATATTCGACAACTTTTTTAAAGCCAGGGGTATCTTTTTCAACAACCTCTTTAGCTACATGATCTGCATCTATGACATTAATGCCCTCATTTTTAAAAAAACTTGCAGCAGCTGATTTGCCAGATCCAATTCCACCCGTGAGACCAACAATCATTTTTTAGCTTTAGTATTAATAAATTTTGGAACATTATGTTCCCAAGAACGTTCTTCAACCCTAGATGATATAAACCATTTATTATTTATTTTTTCATAAGTATCCCGATACCACATCCCCAAAAAAAATACTTCATCATTTTTTGTTTGCATTGGATTAAAACACATAACTTTTCCAGAGGCAGAGTTTCCATTAATGTTAAGAGAAATATTTGAAATTAGATGTTGGTAATTTGGAAAGCGATCTAGTGCTTTTTCTAAGTACTCAATTATCTCTTTAAGGTTACCTGCTATACCGCCAACTGCAGTGTAGTCAATATGAGCATCTTTGGTAAATAAGTTATTGAACTCTTGAAAATTTTTACTATCTACTGCAGTTGCGTAATCAGTGATTAGTTTTTCAAGTTCCATGCGATCTGAAATTTCGGTAATATCCATACCTTTTATTTTATACAAAAAAAAGGCCCTCAGATAACTCTGAGAGCCTTTCAAAGAAAAAAGCCTGACGATTACCTACTCTCACACAAGGAGACCTTGCACTACCATTGGCGTGAGTTCGTTTCACTTCTGAGTTCGAGATGGGATCAGGTGGTACCAAACTGCTATTGTCATCAGGCAAACTGGTATGTAATTCTTTTATCACTACAAATAAGTTATTCCTGAACAACGGAACCTTTTTTAAGGTTACATGATCAAGCCTCACGAGTTATTAGTACAAGTTAGCTCAACGCCTCACAACGCTTACACACCTTGCCTATCAACGTCATAGTCTATGACGACTCTTTAGTAGACCGAAGTCTATGGGAGATCTAATCTTGGGAGAGGCTTCCCGCTTAGATGCTTTCAGCGGTTATCCCTTCCGAACATAGCTACCCGGCAATGCCACTGGCGTGACAACCGGAACACCAGAGGTTCGTCCAATCCGGTCCTCTCGTACTAGGATCAGCTTCCCTCAAATCTCCAACGCCCACAGCAGATAGGGACCGAACTGTCTCACGACGTTCTAAACCCAGCTCGCGTACCACTTTAAATGGCGAACAGCCATACCCTTGGGACCTGCTCCAGCCCCAGGATGTGATGAGCCGACATCGAGGTGCCAAACACCCCCGTCGATGTGAACTCTTGGGGGGTATCAGCCTGTTATCCCCGGCGTACCTTTTATCCGTTGAGCGATGGCCCTTCCATTCAGAACCACCGGATCACTAAGACCTAGTTTCCTACCTGCTCGACCCGTCGGTCTCGCAGTCAAGCATCCTTATGCCTTTATACAATCTGCATGATGTCCGACCATGCTTAGGATACCTTCGTACTCCTCCGTTACTCTTTGGGAGGAGACCGCCCCAGTCAAACTACCCAGCACACACTGTCCTCGATCCGGATTACGGACCTAAGTTAGAGCCTCAACTTTACAAGGGTGGTATTTCAAGGACGACTCCACCAAGACTAGCGTCTCGGCTTCAAAGTCTCCCACCTATCCTACACAAATAAAGTCAAAGTCCAGTGTGAACCTGTAGTAAAGGTGCACGGGGTCTTTCCGTCTAGCTGCGGGTACACTGCATCTTAACAGCGATTTCAATTTCACTGAGTCTATGGTGGAGACAGTGTGGCCATCATTACGCCATTCGTGCAGGTCGGAACTTACCCGACAAGGAATTTCGCTACCTTAGGACCGTTATAGTTACGGCCGCCGTTTACCGGGGCTTCGATCAGGAGCTTCGCCGAAGCTAACCCCATCAATTAACCTTCCGGCACCGGGCAGGCGTCACACCCTATACGTCATCTTACGATTTTGCAGAGTGCTATGTTTTTAATAAACAGTTGCAGCCACCTAGTTTCTTCGACCACCATCAGCTTAAAGAGCAAGTCTTATCACCAATGGTGGCGTACCTTCTCCCGAAGTTACGGTACCATTTTGCCTAGTTCCTTCACCATAGTTCTCTCAAACACCTTAGTCTTCTCGACTTATCCACCTGTGTCGGTTTAGGGTACGGTTTCTTATAATCTGAAGCTTAGAGGTTTTTCCTGGAAGCATGGTATAAACTACTTCCCACTCAATGAGTGGTCGTCATCAGTTCTCAACCTTAAAATATCCCGGATTTACCTAAGATCTAAGTCTACAACCTTAAACACGGACAACCATCGCCGTGCTAGTCTAACCTTCTCCGTCACCCCATCGCAATTATAAGAAGTACAGGAATATTAACCTGTTTTCCATCGACTACGGCTTTCGCCCTCGCCTTAGGAGCCGACTCACCCTGCCACGATTAGCGTTGGACAGGAAACCTTGGATTTTCGGCGAAGAGGTTTTTCACCTCTTTGATCGTTACTCATGTCAACATTCGCACTTCTGATACGTCCAGCATGCTTCACAGCACGCCTTCAGCCGCTTACAGAACGCTCTTCTACCATCTTAAATAAATTTAAGATCCGTAGCTTCGGTTTATGATTTAGCCCCGTTATATCTTCCACGCAGGCCGACTCGACTAGTGAGCTATTACGCTTTCTTTAAAGGATGGCTGCTTCTAAGCCAACCTCCTAGCTGTTTGTGCCTTCCCACATTGTTTCCCACTTAATCATAATTTGGGACCTTAGCTGACGGTCTGGGTTGTTTCCCTCTCGACTACGGACGTTAGCACCCGCAGTCTGTCTCCCATGCTCATACTCATTGGTATTCGGAGTTTGCATCGGTTTGGTAAGTCGGGATGACCCCCTAGCCGAAACAGTGCTCTACCCCCAATGGTAATACATGAGGCACTACCTAAATAGTTTTCGAAGAGAACCAGCTATCTCCGGGTTTGATTAGCCTTTCACTCCTATCCACAGCTCATCCCCTCATTTTTCAACATAAGTGGGTTCGGGCCTCCAGTCAGTGTTACCTGACCTTCACCCTGGCCATGGATAGATCACCCGGTTTCGGGTCTAATTCCAGCAACTGAGCGCCCTATTAAGACTCGGTTTCCCTACGCCTCCCCTAAACGGTTAAGCTTGCTACTGAAATTAAGTCGTTGACCCATTATACAAAAGGTACGCCGTCACAGAACAAGTCTGCTCCGACTGCTTGTAAGCACAAGGTTTCAGGTTCTATTTCACTCCCCTCGCCGGGGTTCTTTTCGCCTTTCCCTCACGGTACTGGTTCACTATCGGTCAGCTGAGAGTATTTAGCCTTGGAGGATGGTCCCCCCATGTTCAGTCAAGATTTCACGTGTCCCGACCTACTCGATTTCACTTTTATAAAATTTTCGCATACAGGGCTATCACCTACTATGGCCATACTTTCCAATATGTTTTGCTAATTATAAAAAAGCTTAAGGGCTGTTCCGGTTTCGCTCGCCGCTACTACCGGAATCTCTTTTGATTTCTTTTCCTCTAGGTACTTAGATGTTTCAGTTCCCTAGGTTTGCCTCATATACCTATGTATTCAGTATAAGATAATGTGCTTATGCACACTGGGTTCTCCCATTCGGAAATCTCCGGATCAAAGGTTGTTTACCACCTCCCCGAAGCTTATCGCAAGTTACTACGTCCTTCATCGCCTTCAGCTGCCAAGGCATCCGCCTTGTGCTCTTAATTACTTGATCATATAACCCTAAAAAAGGGCTATATACTTAGCTCTCCTTTGTAATTGCGAGCTAAGTTTTTTTGTTATTTGAGAATAACTTAATAAAATTTTCTTCTATTAATGCAGTGATCTAATGTGTCCATATTTTTGATAACAGATAAAAATATGACACTGTAAATATAAAAAATATTTACTAGAAAATTACATACCAAAACTTATAAATAACTTCTCTTAAATATTTGATTACTCGTGTGGGCACTCTAGTACGAAAGTTTCGTTAAGGAGGTGATCCAGCCACAGGTTCCCCTACGGCTACCTTGTTACGACTTTACCCCAGTCATGAAACACACCGTGGTAAACGCCCTCCCGAAGGTTAGACTATCTACTTCTGGTGCAATCCACTTCCATGGTATGACGGGCGGTGTGTACAAGACCCGAGAACGTATTCACCGCGACATGCTGATTCGCGATTACTAGCGATTCCGACTTCATGGAGTCGAGTTGCAGACTCCAATCCGGACTACGAAGAATTTTCTAGGATTAGCACCACCTCGCGGCTTAGCGTCCGTCTGTATTCCCCATTGTAGCACGTGTGTAGCCCTATACGTAAGGGCCATGATGACTTGACGTCGTCCTCACCTTCCTCCGGTTTATCACCGGCAGTCCCCTTATAGTTCCCGACCGAATCGCTGGCAAATAAGGGTAAGGGTTGCGCTCGTTATCCGACTTAACGGAACATCTCACGACACGAGCTGACGACAGCCATGCAGCACCTGTATCTTGGCTCCCGAGGGCACTGCTTCATTACAAAGCATTCCAAGTATGTCAAGTATAGGTAAGGTTTTTCGCGTTGCATCGAATTAAACCACATGCTCCACCGCTTGTGCGGGTCCCCGTCAATTCATTTGAGTTTTAGCCTTGCGGCCGTACTCCCCAGGCGGTCAACTTACTACGTTAGCTGCGCCACTGAAAAACATTGTTTCCCAACAGCTAGTTGACATCGTTTACGGCGTGGACTACCAGGGTATCTAATCCTGTTCGCTACCCACGCTTTCGCACCTTAGTGTCAGTACAGATCCAGGAGGCTGCCTTCGCCATTGGTATTCTTCACAATATCTACGCATTCCACCGCTACACTGTGAATTCTACCTCCCTCTATCGTACTCTAGTGAATCAGTTTTGGATGCAGTTCCCAGGTTGAGCCCGGGGATTTCACATCCAACTTAATAAACCACCTACGCGCGCTTTACGCCCAGTAATTCCGATTAACGCTTGGACCTTCCGTATTACCGCGGCTGCTGGCACGGAATTAGCCGGTCCTTATTCTGAAGGTAATGTCACGGTTATTGGGTATTAACCAATAACTTTTCTTCCCAACTTAAAGTGCTTTACAACCCTAGGGCCTTCTTCACACACGCGGTATGGCTGGATCAGGCTTGCGCCCATTGTCCAATATTCCCCACTGCTGCCTCCCGTAGGAGTCTGGGCCGTGTCTCAGTCCCAATGTGGCGGATCGTCCTCTCAGACCCGCTAAAGATCGTTGCCTTGGTGAGCCTTTACCTCACCAACAAGCTAATCTTACGCAGGCTCATCTAGTAGCGAAAGCTTCAAAGAGAGGCCTTCTTTCTCCCAAAGGAGGTATACGGTATTAATCCGAGTTTCCCCGGGCTATCCCCTTCTACTAGGTAGATTCCTACGCGTTACTCACCCGTCCGCCGCTCTACTCATATCCGAAGATACTTTCTCGCACGACTTGCATGTGTTAAGCCTACCGCCAGCGTTCAATCTGAGCCATGATCAAACTCTTCAATTAAAATCATGTTGTGTTACTTTTATAAAATATTAAAAATAACAAAAATATATATCTCGTATTTTGAACACCCACACGAGTAACCAAATATGTTAAAAGAATATGCCAGCTCTAGGCCGGAACGTGGAATTGTATACCCTTAGGTATAAATATCAACCGGTTTTATAACTAATTTTTATCTTTATTGACTAGGCGTTCTGAGTTAAGAAATTTCATCTTTGATCTAAGCTCTGCACCAACCTCTTCAATTGAGTGAGAAGCAGTATTTTTTCGCATTTCTTTCATGATTGGACCGCCTGTTGCATCGTTACTCTGTCGACAATCATTTAAAAAATTATCTGCAAATTCTCCTGTTTGAATTCTATTTAAAATTCCTTTCATAGCCTCCTTCGTATCATTAGTAATGACTTCAGGCCCACTTATATAATCACCAAATTCTGCAGTATTAGAAATGGAATAATGCATATTCGCTATACCGCCCTCGTGAATAAGATCAACAATTAATTTTGTTTCATGCAAACATTCAAAATATGCCATCTCAGGACTATAGCCAGCTTCCACCAAAGTTTCATATCCTGCCTTTATCAAAGCAGTCATACCGCCACACAAAACAGCTTGTTCTCCAAAAAGATCAGTTTCGGTTTCTTCTTTAAAAGTAGTCTCTAAAACACCTGCTCTTGTTCCACCATTTGCCATTGCATATGAAAGAGCAATGTCTCTTGCGCTATGGTTATGTGGATTATCTCCATCTTGATATATCGCAATCAAGGATGGCACACCGCCGCCATTAACATAAGTACTTCTTACTGTATGCCCTGGACCTTTTGGAGCAATCATAATGACAGATGTTTTTTCTTCAGGAACAATTTTTTTAAAATGAATATTAAAACCATGTGCAAATGCTAAAACTGCATTTTGCTTTAAATTAGCTTTTATCTCAGATTCATACAATCCCTGTTGGAATTCATCTGGCGCTAGTATCATAACTAAATCAGCATCACCGATTGCATCTGAAACTTTGGCAACTTTTAATCCAGCTTCTTGAGCCTTTTTCCATGATGAGGAGCCCTCTCTTAATGCAACTGTTACATCCACTCCTGACTCATAAAGATTATTTGCATGCGCGTGACCCTGAGATCCATAGCCAACTATAGTTACTTTTAGTTGTTGTATGATTGATATATCAGCATCGTCATCATAAAAAATTTTCATCTTTATTACTCCTAAATTTTTAAAACTTTCTCACCTTCGTGAAGACCTATGCTTCCTGATCTTACTATTTCAAGTAGATTAGCTTTTCCAATAGCTTTTATTGCGATCTCTATATCGCTTGAAATGCCCCATGCAGACATGACGATAGCATGTTTATTCTTTTCATGAATTTTCCCATTGAGCTTTTTTAAAATTTTTTGAATTTTTTCATTGTGTATGAACTTAACCAAAATAAATTCATACTCATGATGCTCCCCCTCAGTTAAATCAGATACCTTGATAACATCGATTATTTTATTAATCTGTTTAGTGATTTGCTCTACATCATTTTCTGAACCGCGGGTAGTAACAGTCATCCTTGAATAACTTCCATCAAAAACAGGACCAACATTAAGTGTCTCAATGTTATAGCCACGCTGATGAAATAGACCAACTACCCTGGCTAGAGCTCCAGGTTTATTCTCTATTAATATAGATATTATTCTTTTCATGCCTTTACATTCTTTTTTATCCACATGTCTTTCATGCTTCCATTTGGAGCAACTAACATCGGATAAACATGTTCATTTGGATCGACATAAACATCAACAAATACTAATTTGTCCTTTAAAGAGAATGCCTTTTTCAAAGTCTTCTTAAGATCCGCTTTTTTGGTAACTTTCAAACCAATATGCCCATAAGACTCAGCAAGTTTTACAAAATCAGGTAATGAGTCCGAGTAGGTGCTTGCAGAATGTCGTCCGCCATAATTCATATCTTGCCATTGTCTGACCATCCCAAGGGCCTCATTATTAATGTTTATAATTTTTATTGGTAGATTGTACTGAAGGCAAGTAGAAAGCTCTTGAATGCACATCTGAATACTTCCCTCGCCAGTAACACAAACAACCTCGTCTTTGGGGAAAGCTAATTTAACTCCCATGGCTGCAGGCAAACCAAAACCCATAGTTCCCAACCCACCAGAATTCACCCAACGTCTAGGTTTATTGAAATGATAATACTGAGCTACAAACATCTGATGTTGGCCAACATCAGATGTAACCCAAGCATTGCCATTTGTCGCATGATAGAGTTCTTGTACAACAACCTGAGGAAGAATCATTTGAGATTTGTTTTTCTTAAGATATAGATCATGATCGAGGCCGTGCATTTCTCTCCATTTAGCAACTTGTTGATTCCATGATTCTAGAGCATCTGTATCAATTTTAATTTTAGAACGTTTAATCTCTTTTATAAGTGCGCTAAGAGAGTCTTTTACTTGTCCAACTATGGGTATATCTGCATTAATAATTTTTGAGATTGAAGCAGGATCAACATCGATATGAACAATTCTTGCATTTGGAGCAAACAAAGATGGAGTATTAGTAATGCGATCATCAAATCTTGCGCCAACCGCAATAATAACATCGGCATGATGCATCGCCATATTTGCTTGGTAGGTTCCATGCATACCTAACATTCCCATGAAATACTTATCCTTTGCGGGATAAACACCCAGTCCCATCAAAGTGTTAGTAACAGGTGCTTTTAATAATTTATTTAAGGCAATTAGCTCCTTATGAGCATTTCCAAGAATTACACCACCACCTGCGTAAATTACTGGGCGTTCTGCTGATAAAATATTTTTACATGCTTTTTTAATCTGCCCAGGATGGGGTAAAACTCTAGGTTGATATGACCTAAGTGAGACCTCTTTAGGTTTTTTGTATTCATATAATTTTGTTGGATCAGTTTTATCTTTAGGTATATCAATAACAACTGGGCCGGGCCTACCTGTAGTAGCTATATGAAATGCCTCTTGGATAATTCTCGGAATATCTTGAGTATCTTGAACAATAAAGCTGTGTTTAACTATTGGTCTTGAAATACCTATCATGTCAGTTTCCTGAAATGAATCAGTGCCAATTAGATGACTCTGTACTTGTCCAGAAATTACGATCAAAGGAATTGAATCCATATATGCAGTC
>CACKEY010000009.1 GCA_902599315.1 uncultured SAR86 cluster bacterium
GTGATAAAAGAATAAGTGGTGGTTCACCATCACCATTCCATGTGAGGGCATACAACAATGTTGTTGGAGGTCCGCTACTTCTAATTAACTGTGGCTTCAGTCCAGCAGGCAAATCAAATAATGATTGATCTAATTTATCTTGAACTTCAGACCACACTTGCTCAATTAATGTTGGAGAAACATTATCTTTTATTTCTAGAACAGTTGTGCCAAAACCTTGAGAGGCAAATGAAATAATTTCATTAAGCTCATAAACCTCTCGGAGTTTCGCCTCCATTGGCTCAAGAATTTGTGTCTCAATTCTTGTTGGTGATGCACCAGGATAAATTGTCTGAACTGTTGACCAGCGCTGAGCTAACTCAGGATTTTCTTGTCGAGGAACTGTGTTAAGCGCAAATACACCAGATAAAAATATAAAAATTAGTAGGAGTGCAAAAACTCTAGGTTGTGTAAATAAAATCTTTAAAAAAAACATAGCTTAATTTACTCTTAAAATCTCACTATCTATGACTTGTTCTGCTCCTCCGCTAACAACCATATCACCGGTGTTAACGGTGCCAGAAATATAAGCGTTATTTCCTTCAACATGAATTAATTCAACAATTTCTTTGGATACTTGATATTGATTTTTTTGATCTGTAGATACTGTATAAACATTCCAAAGACCTTGGGTTCCTTGAGAGAGAGATTTAAGTGGCACCCACGCACCTGTTTTTTCCTTTGTTTGCGTCAATTGCAGAAATGAAATGGATCCGGGATTAATAAAGGTACTAAATTCAAAGATACACAATCTATTATCACTTCCTTGACTGCTCATTTGAGTAAATCTCTTAAATTGAGCAGAATGTATTTTGTCATTAATAACAAAATTGTATTCCTGTCCGATAATAAGGCCATCTATGACGTCACCGGGTACAGATACATGTGCTTCAACACTCGTAGAATCAATTACCTCTAAAATTGCTATTCCAGGGCTCGTAACTGTTCCAGAATCAAAGAATCTATTTTGAATGAAACCATTAAACGGAGCACGAATTTTGGTTTGCTCCAACTTTACAGAATAAAAATCAACTTGAGCCTTTGCAATTAAAAAATCAGAACTAGCGCGGTCAAGTTCTTGATTCGAAATAAAACCTTTCTTTTTTAAGTCTGTAAATCTCTTAAGAGCTTGATCTGCTAAGTCATATCTTGCAACTGCCTGGTTAAGGCTAGCCTGCATTTCAGATGGATCTAAAAAAGCTAAAATATCACCTTTTTGAACAGCATCACCTATGTCAACTTTTACTTCGTCAATTTTTCCAGCAACTTCAAAAGCTAATTTGGAATAATTAAGAGGCAGAATCTTGCCTGGAAATCTTTGAGAAATATTGTATGTTTTTTGTATTTCTAGAGTTGTAATCTCTAATGAGCCATTGGCAGATAATGGGCTTATCATTACGAGAAAAAGACCCAAAATTAATAAAAATTTATTCATAAAAATTATTGTGATAAGCTAATAATGTTAGCAGCGTAAACATAGTATATATATGATGTTTTCACTGTCAACATATATACTTATGACATATCATCACGGAAATTTAAAAGAGGAGCTTATTTCAAGCGCTTGCAAAATTTGTGAGCTCGATGGTCATGATCAGATGAGCCTCAGATCAATTGCTAAGGAAGCAAATGTTTCTCAAACTGCTCCATATAGACACTTTAAAACCAAAGAAAGTCTTCTTGCAGAAGTTTCAACACGCGGGTTCAATGAATTAACTAAAAGATTGAGCGAAGCTTTAAAGAAAAAAAATAATGCTCTATCTTTAGAGGATCAGTTCTTAGAAATGGGTCTCGCATATCTAGAATTTGGTCTTGAAAAACGAAATATCTATGATCTGATGCATAGTCCTTCTATTCAAAAAGCAGATTTTCCTGAGCTGCTTGAATCTGCTGGCGGAGCATTTGACGTGCTAGTAAAAATTCTTATGAAAATTTATCCAGGAATAGATCAAAGTCAACTGAGTCAAAAATGTATGAAGTATTGGGCAATGATGCATGGTCTTATAGGTATATTAGACCTTAAAACAAATTCAGCAAAAGAATCAGATGCTGCAGAAGCAATGATTAATACAAGAAATGACCTTAGAGCTTTCTTAAAAGAGGCAATAGACTTTTAATCTATAAAAATTTTAATTCTTTTTGAGTAAATTGGAGGATCATGAGGTATATGCCTAAAGTCACCCAAAATAAGTTGCATTGTGTGCTCCCCCTTTGATAGTTCCAGCTCAACCTCTGTTTGACCTTTGCCAAAATGTATATGATTTTTATCAGCAGGAATTGGCATATTAAAAGGTGGCAAATCAGCGTCTATAATTAAATGATGATGGCCTGTATTTTGAATTTGAATTCCAGCTGGTGCGACACCAAAATTTTTAAGGCCAAACTTAACTGTAACTTTGCCATTTATTGATTCCTCATTATAAGGAGATATGAAATAGACTGAAGCATCTATTGGACTGGGGGTTAATTCAATAGCATTTAATGAAATTGAAAAAAATAATATAAAAAAATATCTCATTTAACTTAAATATCTCCCATCACCATACATCAAGGTGTTGAATTCCCCTAAACTTTGGGCTTTTAGAGCTTTGGCTAAAACAATGGTATGAGAGTGATATGGATGCGTCTGATCAATCTTGCAGAAAATATTTGCTTGAGCATCTTTTAAAAATGGAGTATCGCTTAAATCCCAAAAATCATTATCAAACCTTTGTGACTCTAAATCTTTTGAGCTACATAAATTAGATATTTCTTGCTGATTCTTTTGTAAAATATTGATGCATAGAGATACATCTTTTACAAGCGTGTCGTGGATGCTGGCATCTTTATTCACACAAACTAAAATTGCCGGTGGATCAATCGATAGAGAAGTTACTGAAGATGCCGTCATAGCATATGTTTCTCCAAAAGCATCTCTTGCAGAAATTACACTTACAGATGCAGCCAAAGATCTCATTGCAATTAAAAATTGTTCTTTAGTCATTAGCGTTATAATTTATAATCTTTAAAAATTTAAAAATTGAACACGTCAAGCATAAGAATAATTGGAGGCAGAAACAAGAGCTATCGAATAGTTTTTAGGGCTTCTCCTGATCTAAGACCAACCAGTGATAGAGCAAAAGAGACTTTATTTAGTTGGCTCCAATTCGAAATAGAAAATAAATCTTGCTTAGACTTATTTGCCGGTACCGGTGGACTAGGCCTTGAGGCCCTATCTAGGGGTGCTAAACATGTAACATTTGTAGAAAAAGAAAAAGTCTTGCACTTTAATATATTGAAAAATATTAATCGTCTTGGTCATAAAAATAATATTGAAATAATTCACAATGATGCCTTTAGGTGGTTAAAAACAAATAAAAGGGCATTTGATTATATTTTTCTTGATCCTCCATTTGATAAAGTTGAATACACAGATCTTTTGTGCAAAATCTATGAAAGTAAAATCATCAATGATGGAGGAAAAGTATTTTTAGAAACCAATAAACACGCTAAGCTTAAATTGAGTGACTCTCGAAAGATCCTTAAGAATAAGATTATTGGGGATGTTAGGCTCATGATCTTACAATGAAAATAAGAATAGCAACCAGATTCTCTCCCCTCGCAATGCTTCAAACTAAAGAAGTGATTAAAAAAATACAACATCATCATCCGACATGTGCTTGTGAAGTTATTAAAGTAGAGTCTGATGGAGATTTATCTGATACACCTTTGCATATGATTGGAGGCAAGGGATTATTTGTTTCTAAGCTTGAGCAAGCTTTAGATAATGGCATTGCAGATATTGCAATACACAGTTTAAAAGATGTGCCAGCATCCCTTGATAAAAAATTTACGATTGCAGCAACACTTCCGCGAGAAGAAGTGGAAGACGTTTTGCTATTAAGAGATAAATTAAATAAAAGTGATTTATCAAAAAAACTAAAAATTGCTACCTCAGGGCCTAGAAGAAAAGCGCAATTGCTTGGAATAAACTCAGGTTTAAAAATAGTGCCCATAAGAGGAAATATTCAAACAAGAATTGATAAAATGACTACAGAAAATTTAGATGGTTTGATAGTTGCAAAAGCTGCTCTGAATAGGTTAAAAATTTCACATCCAAATATTTATATATTTTCGCAAGAAGAAATGCTGCCTGCGGCTGCTCAAGGAGCAATTGGTATCGAAGTTATTGAAGAAAATCTGGAAGCTGAAACAATTAATTTACTTCAATCTATAAACGACAATTTAACTTTTAAAGCCACAGAAATTGAAAGAACTGTTGTTGCAGCTCTTCAGGGTAATTGTTTATCACCAATTTCTGCACTTTGTAAAATTAGCGATCAAGATGTTGAACTAAAAGTGAGGGTCTCGAATCAAAAAGGATCTGAGGTCTATGATCAGAAAGAGATCTTTAAATTGGACAATAAAATTGAAGCTTTGGAAGGTTTCATTGAAAAACTTATAAGCAATGGCGCAAAAACACTAATTCAAAAATAAATGATTGTTAATACAAGGCCGACAGAGATTGCTGATAAAACTAATGATTTACTCAATGAGCTTAAATGTGATTTTATACATGTGCCTTTTACCAAGATTGAGGAATTAGAACCTCCTGCCTCTGCAAAAATCTTGTTAGATAAATTAGGTAATTATGATGCTGTGATTTTCACCAGTCAGTCTGCTGTAAAATATGGCATAAAATTTGTTCAGGAAAAGTGTGCGAATGTAAATCACATTCCTATAATCTCTATAGGATTAGCAACTCAAAGTTGCTTAAATGAGTTAGGCATCTCCTCAGTTGTTCCAAAAA
>CACKEY010000010.1 GCA_902599315.1 uncultured SAR86 cluster bacterium
CTTATATTGATTCAGTTGCTCAGGTTGAGTTTTTATCCATGTTTTAAACTGCTCTGCATCTTTATATTTTTGAGCCTCATCTTCTATAAATTTGTTTAAATCTTGTTCCTCAACTTCAAGTTCATATTTTTGAATTAATGCTGAAAATAGAAGATCTAATCGCACTCTTTTTTCAGCATTTTCTAAGAAATCTTCAACTGGAAAAAAGTCATCAGCTGCATTTTCGACTGTTTGTCCCATTCTCATCAAGGAATCCTTTCTCATAAGGTCAGCCTGCTCATTAACAGTTGCCTTAGGCACCTTAAAGTCATTGCTTAATAAAAGTGTCTCGTACATTGATTCTTTGGTAAGAGACTTTTCTTGTTGAGCTATTTCTCCTTCCATCCGCTTATTAATTTCTGAACGAAAGCTCTGCTCATCTTTCACATCCTCCATAGCAAGTTTTTTGAATAGCTCTTTGTCAATTTTTGCTTTCGACATTTCCTGCACTTCATGAAGAGTAATAAAAAATTCAGTTTCTTTGCCAGATAAATCTTTCTTAAAATAATCATCTGGAAATTTAGTTGTGAACGAAAAGTTATCGCCGGATTTTTTTCCGACCAGATTATCTTCAAATCCTGGAATCATGGATTTAGATCCTATGGTAAGTTTAAAATCTTTTGATTCGTTGCCCTCAAAAACCTCGCCATCAATCTTGCCCTCAAAATCAATAATAACTTGATCATTCTCTTTGGCTGATCTATCAACTTTTTCCCAAGTGCAATATCTTTCCAAAATATCATTAATTGCAAAATCTATGTCTGCTTCATCAAGAGTAATTTCAGATTTTTCAAAACTCTTCCAACGAGAAATTTTTGGTTTTATCTCTGGAAAAACTTCAAATATAGCCGAATATGAAATCGGTTTTGTTGGTTCCTCACTTTCAATGCTTATTGATGGGGATGATGCTGGTTTAATATTATTTTCCTGAAGTTCCTTGGGGTAACTTTCCTGAATTAATTCATTGAGCACCTCATAATGAATGGAATCTCCATAACGCTGCTTTAACACATCATCAGGAACATTTCCTTTCCTGAAACCGTCAAGTTTTGCAGTGGATTTAATTTTTGAAAGCTTGCCAGTATATTTTTTTTCATAATCAACAACTGGCACTGAAACAGTTAGCTTGCGCTCTAAATCTTTAAGTTTTTTTAATTTACTAGTCATTTTATTTATCTATTTTAAATGGGGCGAGCGATGGGGTTCGAACCCACGGCCTCCGGAGCCACAATCCAGCGCTCTAACCAACTGAGCTACGCCCGCCAAGAAACGAATTATTATAGATGTAAAAAGCACAGAATAATATTTTTGATTAATAGAAAGCTATGGAAACAATGATCCATTAGGATTTTGAGGATCCCATAAATCAAACTTTTTCATGGCATGAATAAATAAATTAGAAGCTTCAAAAAAATTTAGCAGAGCAATTACTTTTTTAAAATTCTGTTCAAAAAACCATTCAGGGTTTGCAATTTTGCATTGACGAATAAATGGAAGGATTGAGATATCTAACAAACTAACTTTTTCGCCAAAAATCCATGGACTTGGATTAATTTTAGTATCTAATTTTTCCAGAATATTTTTACATTCCTCTCTATGCTCAGAAGAATTAGCCTCAAATCTTGATGAATATTTATACCTATCTAAATGAAATTTAAATTTTGAATCAAACAGTTGAATCAGGCTCTCGCTTATTAACTTTTCCTTAATAGAGAAAATATAGACTTTTGTAGGATGCGATTGCATGGCCCAAGAAATTATATCTAAGCTTTCCTCTAAAACTTTATTTGGAAGTTCTAAAACTGGAACAGTGCCCTTTGCAGAAATCTGTAACATTTCATCCGGCTTATTTTTAAGAGAAACCTCTCTTAGTTCACAATCTTTTGCAGCTAAAATAATTGCCATACGCGCTCTCATGGCATAGGGACATCTTCTGAAACTATATAGTATTGGTAAATTCATTTTTTATTAAGTACAAAATTTGCGCCAATGTGTTTTTCATTTCTTAACTTTGCTAAATCAACTTGTTTTTGCCTTTCAGCGTATCGTTTTTTTTGATCAGAAGTTTTCTTATTAAAACAATTTGGACAACTAATCCCCCTTTCATAATGTTCAGAATTTTTATCCGATTCAGTTATTGGCATTCTGCAACCATGGCACATGTCATAAGAGCCAACTTTCAGTTTGTGGTTGATAGCTACCCTATCATCAAACACAAAACATTCTCCTTTCCAAAGAGAATCCTGTTCGTTTATTTTTTCTAAGTAATTTAAAATTCCACCTTGCAGCTGATAGATATTTTCAAAACCTTTGGATCTCATTAAAGAGGATGCTTTTTCACATCTAATGCCGCCTGTGCAAAACATTGCAACTTTTTTATTCTTGTCTAAACCTGATGCTTCAACTTGATCAAGCCATGCAGGAAATTCTCTAAAATTTGTGGTTTCTGGCTGAATAGCATTTTTAAATGAACCTATCGAATGCTCATAAGTATTTCTGGTATCTAAAACCATTACCTCTTCATCAGCAATTAATTGATTCCAGTTCTCAGGAGGAATGTATTCACCCACAATTTTTTTTGGATCGACTAATTTGTTTCCAATGGTAACAATTTCGTCTTTTAATTTAATCTTTAGACGAGGAAATGGATCATATTCACAATGTGATGTTTTAAAGTTTTTAGCTTCATATAAATTTTTAGATTTAAGAAAATTCTTAAACTCATTAATACTCGATTCTTTTCCCGCTAAAGTTCCATTTATCCCCTCAGATGCTATTAGCATTGTGCCTCTAATATCTTGTTTTTTTAAGAATTCAGTAAATTCACTTTTCAATTGAAGCTGATCTGATAAATCTATGAAGGAATAAAAAGCTGCTACTTTAAAAAAATCTTTTTTCATTATTTAGTTACATATATATTTAGTTTTTATAATCTCATGATTAATGAAAAAGAAAACAAAAACTAGAATTTACACACTGATTATAACTTTTTTCATATTTTTCTATATGTTTGGACAATACTTTTAGCAAATATCAAAGTAAGAAAACTTAGTAAGATGGCGCGCCTGAAGAGATTCGAACTCCTGACCCACGGTTTAGAAAACCGTTGCTCTATCCAGCTGAGCTACAGGCGCACTGGTCGGGGTAGTAAGATTCGAACTTACGACCACTCGCTCCCAAAGCGAGTGCGCTACCAGACTGCGCCATACCCCGTGACGAATGATCTTAAAGTTTTAAAGTTAAATAATCAATGTCCATTGCATAAAAATTTAATGATGAGAAAATGCTTCAATGTCATCAAAAATCTTAGACGGTAAAGCACTCGCAAAGTTAGCTGAAGAAGACATTCAAACTAACGTCTCTAAACTGAAAAAAAAGGGTATCACTCCTACTTTGGCAACTATTCTTGTTGGTTTGGATCCTGCGTCAGCAACGTATGTGAAAATGAAGCAAAATGCTTGCGCAAGGCTTGGCATGAAATCAATTGCGGTTGAGCTTAGTAAAGATACAACTACAGAAGAATTACTAGAGTCTATCGATAGTCTCAATAACGACGAAAATGTTCATGGAATCTTGTTGCAGCATCCAGTGCCTTCACAAATAAATGAGCGTAAATGCTTCGATGCAATAAATGTTCAAAAAGATGTTGATGGTGTAACTTGCCTTGGGTTTGGCCAAATGACAATGGGAGAGGAAGCATTTGGTTCATGTACGCCAGCTGGGATTATGAGAATTCTTGAGCATTATCAGATTGAAATTTCAGGCAAAGCTGCTGTCGTTGTTGGCAGAAGTCCTATTCTTGGAAAGCCCATGGCTATGATGCTTCTTAATAAAAATGCTACTGTAACTATCTGTCACTCGAGAACTAAAAATCTAGAAGATCGAATTAAAAATGCAGATATTGTTGTAGGGGCTGTAGGAGTACCTCGCCTTATTCAAAAAGACTGGATTAAAGAAGGTGCGGTTGTAATCGACGCTGGCTACCATCCGGCAGAAAAATGTGGAGACATTGACTTAGATGGAATCGATAACATCGCCTCTGCGCACACACCTGTTCCAGGAGGAGTTGGTCCAATGACAATTAATACTTTAATTCTTAACACTCTCATGGCTGCTCAAAAAGAAAACTAATATGTCTAACCTTCCATTGATTGTTGGGTACGGCGGGATTAATGCAGGCGGAAGATCAATCTTTGATTTTTCTCATCAGAGAATGGTATTCGATGATATTGATTCAAATCAACAAAAAGAGGTTCTGCTTAGCCTTGGTCACCTCATGGACACCAATGATGTAGATACAATTTTAAATAAAAGTCTTATAAGGACTATAGACAGCGATTTTTTCTCAGTGCACAACTTTAGATCTCCAGAATTACCGACATTAGCTGGAGGACAGCTACCTTCAGGATTTAATCCTGCATCAACTTATAATTCAAGACAGCATCCCCGAGGTTTAGCAATGACAATTTTTGGTTTGTCTGATGCCA
>CACKEY010000011.1 GCA_902599315.1 uncultured SAR86 cluster bacterium
TTTCCTTCGAGTTAAAATGAGATTCTTCAGTTGGTAAAATAGAACCGCCGCCCTCTTCAATTTGGCACTTGCATTGACTACACGTTCCACCGCCACCGCATGCAGATGAAAGAAAAATTTTATTTTCGGCAAGTGTTTGCAATAACTTATTACCAGATGGAACGACAATAGGATTAGAGGAGTCTCCATTTATTTCAATTGAGACATTTCCAGAACTAACTAATTGGCTTCTTGCAGCAATGATTA
The DNA here is from genome assembly GCA_902599315.1 of uncultured SAR86 cluster bacterium. Lineage (GTDB taxonomy): Bacteria > Pseudomonadota > Gammaproteobacteria > Magnimaribacterales > D2472 > D2472. Next base: position 247 of record CACKEY010000011.1, read on the forward strand.
TTGCTACGAGTAGTAACACTACTCCAGTAAAAGAGAAAACACCTAAAAGTAAATCAATTTGCATAGCTTATATATTGTTACTAAAAAAAAATTTTAAAGAGATATACCTCCAAAAGACATAAAACCGAAACTCATTAACCCAACTATTATAAAAGTCATACCTAATCCTTGCAGGCCATCAGGAATATCTGAATATTTTAGTTTTTCTCTAATGCCGGCTAAAACAACAATAGCCATGGCCCATCCAACTCCAGCGCCCAAGCCATAGACAACGCTTTCACCAAATTTTAAATCTTTTTCTATCATAAAAAGTGATGCTCCTAAAATTGCACAATTAACTGTAATTAATGGCAAAAATACTCCTAACGCATTGTAGAGTGCTGGCACAAACTTATCCAAAAACATCTCTAATATCTGAACTGCAGCAGCAATAACTCCTATATAACTTATGAGTCCTACAAATTCTAAATTTACATTAGGTAAACCTGCCCATGATAGAGCCCCTTCTTTCAGCACTAGATTATAGATCAAATTATTAAGTGGTACCGTGATTAAACAAACAACAATCACTGCTATTCCAAGACCAAAAGCAGCATCTATTTTTTTTGAAATAGCAATAAAAGTACACATTCCTAGAAAAACCGAAAGAGCAATGTTTTCTATGAAGACTGTAGTGATAAAAATATTTAGATAATGTTCAAACATTTGCTTCTTTTTTTCTTAAATCTGGAGCAGTTGCATGACCAGATAATTTGAATTCATTAGGCTCAATTTGATCTTTTTTATACTCTCTTATTCCCCATATCATTAGGCCAATTAAAATAAATGAACTTGGAGGGAGAAGTAAAAGATTGTTTGCTGGATACCAACCTCCATTTGAGACTAATGAAAAAATTTCATATCCCATAAGAGTTCCAGCTCCAAAGAGCTCCCTTACAACTGCAACAGCAATTAATATGACGCTGTATCCTAAACCATTTCCTAGACCATCTAAAAAACTTATAAAAGGTTTTTCTTTCATAGCAAAAGCTTCAGCCCTTCCCATCACTATGCAATTAGTAATTATTAAGCCAACGAATACTGAGAGTTTTTTGCTTGTCTCATAGTCATAAGCCTTAAGCAACTCATCAACCACTATCACTAATGAAGCAATGATAGTCATCTGAACAATAATTCTTACACTGCTTGGAATATAATTTCTAATCAAGGATATAAATAAATTTGAAAATGAAACAACACTGGTAAGGGCTACACACATCACTAATGTTACAGAGAGATTGCTTGTAACAGCCAATGCTGAACAGATGCCGAGTATTTGAAGTGTGATTGGGTTTTCTTCAATTAGTGGCTTTGATAGAACGTCTTTATACTGCTTAACTTTCATAATTTATTTTTTTAAGCGTTTCTTTGTAACCACTTTCACCAAACCAATATACCAACATATTGGTAACTCCTCTGCTTGTTAGGGTTGCTCCTGAAAGCCCATCAACTTGATATGTTGCCATCTTGTTTGATGGATCAACTTTGCCCTTAATTACTTCAATCTCTACCTGATCATCCTTATATATGGATTTTCCATCCCATAATGCTTTCCATTTTGGGTTATCAACCTCAGCTCCCAATCCCGGAGTTTCCTTATGAGCATAAAACTCAAGCCCTCTAATAGTATTTAGATCACTATCAATTGCAATATATCCATATAAAGTTCCCCAAAGACCATATCCTCTTATTGGTAGAATAACTTTTTCTAGATTTTCAGAGGAGTCTTTCAGTAAATAAATCTTACCAATATTTTCTTTATTCTTTACAATAGCAATGTCTTCTGAAGATGGAATTGGGGTTGAGTGACTTGGTTGTTTTGAAAAGTAAACAGGATCATATGTATTTAGATCATAATCGCCATATTGATCCAAAAGATCGCCTGTTGAAAAGTCTACAAATTTTGGAGTAAGGCGAGAAAATTGTGATTCAATGGATTCATTTGGACTATAAATTGCTGCAGTCTTAAGAATTTTTATTCTCTGATCATTGAGTTTATTTAGATTCTGTAAGTCTCTTAAATTCACAGCCGCATAAGAAACGATTAAGGAACAAAACAAACACACCAGAAATGAAACTGTTAGAGTCTTTATAATTGAATCATTCATATGATAAAGCCCTTTTGCGTTTTGCGATATTACTGGATACGACCATATGATCAATGACTGGAGCGAAAAGATTTGCAAATAATATTGCCAGCATCATCCCCTCTGGAAATGCTGGATTGATAACCCTAATTAAAATAACAGTTACTCCAATTAAAGCTCCATATATCCATCTTCCAAGATTTGTACCTGAACCTGAAACTGGCTCAGTAGCCATAAAAACTAATCCAAATGCAAAACTGCCAATTACAAAATGCCAGTACCAAGGAACATAAAACATAGGATTTGTATCTGATCCTACAATATTTAAAATTGATGACATTGCAATCATTCCAAATATTGTTCCTAATATTATTCTATAAGATGCAACACCTGTTCCTAATAGAATAACTGCGGCAATAGCTATTGCAATAACAGATGTTTCTCCAACAGATCCAGGAATATTTCCGATAAAAGCATCAAGCCAAGAAAAATTATCTGTAAGCCCCTGAATTCCATTTTCAGCTGCATATCCAAGTGCAGTAGCTCCACTGTAACCTTCTGGAACAACTCCAGTATCAGAGAGACCCGCAATCCAAACCTTGTCTCCAGACAATTGAGAGGGATATGCAAAATATATAAAGGCCCTTCCAGTTAAGGCTGGATTTAAAAAGTTTTTACCTGTTCCACCAAATACTTCTTTGCCTATAACGATTCCAAAAGTAATACCCATTGCTGCTTGCCACAAAGGTAAATCAGGAGGACAACTCAGAGCAAATAAAATTGAAGAAACAAATAATCCTTCATTAATTTCATGTTTTCTGACTACAGCAAAAAGAATTTCCCATAAAATACCGACAGCAAATGTAACTGCATATATTGGAATAAAATATACGGCTCCGATCCACATCTTTGTAAAAAAGGTATCATTTGTGTAGCCCACAAAATTTATAAATATGTGGTGCCAATCATTAGAATTTTGAACTCCAGCAAGTGAAAAGTAATCTAAAGTTTGATTACCAATGTTATACATACCAAAAAACATTGCTGGGAAGGCAGCAAGCCAAACAATAACCATGATTCTCTGTATATCAATAGAATCTCTAACATGAATAGGATTAATGGTTTTATGAGTGGATGAAAATATAAAGTTTTCAATTGCATCATAAATAGGAAACCATTTAGCTTGGGTGCCTCCAGGCATAAACCTAGGCTTAATGCTTGCATTGACTGATCTAAGCCAAGACTTCATTTAAATTCCTCATACATTTTCTCTAAATTAGAATTTAGAATTGATTGATAATCGTATTTACTAGGACATACATAACTTGCAAGCGCAAGATCTTCAGGGGCTAGCTCTAACACTCCTAATTTTTCACCTAACTCAATATCCAAGGTTATCAAACTCTTAAGAAGCTGCGTCATAAGAATATTTAACGGCATAATTTCTTGGTATGAAGAAATAGGAACGATTGCTCTATTTCCACCATTCATTGATACATTAAAATTATATTTTTCAGGTTTGATCCATGCAGAAATAAAAGCAGGCAATTTAGAGTGAAGTTTTGAGCCAGGCATTGCCCAGTTAAACAAAATATCATTGGATTCATCGGGTAATACTGAAATCTGATTGTCAAAAATGCTTAGATAATTCATAACACCATCGCCTGTGTGTCCGTTTAGAACTGATCCAGAAATAATTCTTGAATTATCTGAAATTTTTCCTGCTGTTGCTTCTAATAAACTTGAGCCATATTTTATTTTTAAGATCTTCGGATCAAAAACATTTGGGCCACCAAGACTTACAAATTTTTCTGAACGAAGAATTTGATTTTGTATAAGAGATCCAATAGAGATAACTTCCTGCCATGAAATATTCCAAACAGTTCTATTTTGCCCAACAGGATATAAATAATGAATATGAGTTCCAACAAGACCAGAAGGATGAGGTCCACTAAATTGCTTATAAAAAACGCCAT
>CACKEY010000012.1 GCA_902599315.1 uncultured SAR86 cluster bacterium
TTTCTGATGTTGAAACATTATCTTTTTTAGATTTAGATAGAATATCAACTAACATTGCATCCAACATTATCAACTTAGGTATTTTGCCTGGAGACCGAGTAGCTATTTGGGCCCCAAATATGAATGAATGGGTTCTTGCAGGCATCGCAATACATAAAGCAGGAGGTGTTTTAGTTCCCATAAATACAAGAATGAAAGGTAAAGAGGCAGCTTATATATTAAATAATGCTGAAGCAAAAATTTTATTCAGTGTTAAAACTTTTCTTGGAACAGATTACTTTAAATTACTGGAAAATGAGGATCTACCTCATCTCCAGCATCAAATTTCATTTGACGAAAGCAGCATTAGTGACGAAGTACAGTCCTTTGAGGGTTTAAGAGAGCATACAATAGACGTCAAATTTCCTGGAGTAAACGAATCAGATATGGCTGACATTATTTTTACTTCTGGGACGACTGGCAAGCCTAAAGGAGTAATCTCTACTCATATGCAAAACATTAAAGTGTTTGATTATTGGTCTTCTTATATTGGCTTGAATGAAAATGATCAATATCTAATTGTTAATCCCTTTTTTCACACTTTTGGCTATAAAGCTGGTTGGCTTGCTTCTATTATGAGAGGTGCAACTGCATATCCATGTCCTGTTTTTGATGCAGATAGGATCATTGAGATGATCAATAAAAAAAAGATCTCAATGCTTCCAGGTCCTCCAACTCTTTACCAATCAATTCTTACAAGCGAATTAATAGAAACTATGGATATTTCCTCATTAAGATTGGGAGTAACTGGAGCAGCGTCTATTCCTGTTCAACTTATAAAAGATATGAAAGAAAAATTAGGCTTTGATACTGTAATAACGGCATATGGACTCACTGAGAGTACTGGTGTGGTAACAATGTGTACACCTGATGACGATTATGAAACCATTGCAACAACCTCAGGTTGTGCCATTGCAGGTGTTGAAGTTAAGTGCGTTAATCAAGATGGTCAGGATGTTCCAGTTGGCGAGCCTGGAGAGATATTTGTAAGAGGCTATAACATTACTCAAGGATATTTTAACAACACTGAGGCTACTAAAGAAGCTATAGATGCTGATGGTTGGTTGCATACAGGCGACATAGGAATTCTTGATGCTAATGGTTATATTAAAATAACTGACAGAAGTAAGGATATGTTTATTGTGGGTGGTTTTAATGCTTATCCAGCTGAAATAGAAAACATCCTGAGTGATCATCCAGCAATCTCTCAGGTAGCTGTTATTGGTATTGAGGATGAAAGAATGGGAGAAGTTGCTAAGGCTTTTGTTGTCTTAAAACCTGATCAAGATTTAAATTCTGATAGTCTTTTGCAATGGTCCAAAGAAAATATGGCAAATTATAAGGTTCCCAGGTTCGTAGAATTCGTGCAGGATTTACCGACAAATGCTGCAGGAAAGATTATGAAATACCTATTGAAGGAAAGTGAATAAGAAATGGTGCCCTCTCCAGGAATCGAACCTAGAACTACTCCTTAGGAGGGAGTTGTTATATCCGTTTAACTAAGAAGGCTATCTTTTAAGCACTAGTTATATCAAATATTCTTATTGTTGGACCCTCTGAACACATCTCAGTAACAGCAGCAATAGTTCCGTCCTCAGTTCTAAAAGCAAGATATTTTTCATAATGCTCCTTTGAATCCCATACTTCCGTAAGAACATAGTTATGCTTATTTTCAACATTAAAAGTTAAATTAATATTTTGACAGCCATCAAACGCACGAGTTACCTTGAATGCACCAGTACAAATTTCTTCAAATTGATCAGCTAGGCCCTCTTTTAAAGTTCCTTCCAATAAAACACTTACTGTCATGAGATTTTCTCCTAAATTTTTTAATTTCAACATATTAAATTAAAGCCACAGTAATGAAAAGTTATAGTTAAAATATACCTTTAAGGTTAAAAATATTAGAATAGTTCGGTAGGGCTATTACCATGAGTAAAGAAATAACAATTACACTTCCTGATGGGTCTCAGAAACAGGCTCCTGTTGGTGTAAGCGGTCATGAGATTGCGAGCATGATTGGGGCAGGGCTTGCCAAAGCAGCTATTGCATTTAGCGTCGATGGCAATCAAAGGGATTTAAGTGATACTGTCAGTCAGGACGCAGACATTTCCATATATACACTTGATTCAGATGAGGGCCTAGAAATAATGCGTCATACAGTTGCAGCGCAAGTGTTAGCACGCGCAATTAAAAAATTATATCCAAAAGCCAAGTTAGCTATCGGTCCAACCATTGAAAATGGCTTTTATTATGATTTTTTATCAGATGAAAGAGTCTCTATAGACGATTTACCAAAAATTGAGAAAGAGATGCAGAAGATTATTGCTGAAAAATCTAACATTTCTAAAACGATTCATTCGAAGAAAGAAGCCATTAAGAATTTTGCTGACATCAAAGAAGATTACAAAGTGAAGATCATCGAAGAGTCTGAGCAAGAAGATAATTTTCAACTTTATAATCAGGGAGATACTGGTTTTATAGATTTGTGTCGAGGTCCTCATTTACCAAGCTTAGATAAAGTTGGAGCTTTTAAACTTACCAAAATTGCTGGTGCCTATTGGAAGGGAGATTCAAAAAATGAAATGCTTTCACGGATTTATGGAACCGCATGGAAAAATGAAAAAGATCTAAAAAAGTATTTGACTCTTATCGAAGAAGCAGAAAAGCGCGATCATCGAAAACTTGCCAAAGAAATGGATTTGTTTCATTTGCAAGAAGAGGCCCCTGGAATGGTTTTTTGGCACGCCAAAGGATGGTCCATTTATGTGGCTTTGCAAGATTATATTCGCAGAAAACAAATTGCTAATGGTTATGAGGAGATTAATACTCCCATGGTTGTTGATCGAAAGCTTTGGGAGGCTTCGGGCCACTGGGATAAGTATCGAGAAAATATGTTCATCACAGAAATTGATGAAGAGCATGCAAATGAGAAGAGAGTGAATGCACTTAAGCCAATGAATTGTCCTTGTCATGTGCAAGTTTATAATCAGGGCCTCAAATCTTACAAAGATCTTCCAATAAGGCTGGCTGAGTTCGGATCATGCCATAGATATGAAGCTTCCGGCACTATGCATGGTTTGATGAGAGTAAGAGGTTTTACTCAAGATGATGGACATATCTTTTGTACTGAGGATCAAATAGAAAGTGAAACCGCTGACTTTATATCGTTGCTGTCTGAAATATACACTGAGCTTGGTTTTGAGTCTTTTGATATCAAATTATCAACAAGACCTGAGATAAGAGTTGGCTCTGATGAAGTATGGGATAAGGCAGAATCAGCTCTAGAATCTGCAATCAAAAAACTTGATATCCCTTATACAATTGAAGCAGGAGAGGGAGCCTTTTATGGCCCAAAACTTGATTTTGTTCTAACTGATGCAATCGGTCGCGAATGGCAATGTGGAACTTTTCAAGCAGATTTTAATCTCCCGGATAGACTGGATGCTGAATACATTGGTGAGGATGGTTCAAAACATAAACCAGTAATGATGCATAGAGCAATCCTAGGTTCTTTTGAAAGGTTTATTGGAATTTTAATTGAAAACTATTCTGGTAAATTGCCTCTTTGGTTAGCTCCAACACAATTAGCTATATTGACAGTGACTGAAGAAGTAAATGAGTACGCTCAGACTCTTAAGGAAAAGTTTGATGAGTTTAATCTTCGAGTTGATTTAGATTTAAGAAATGAAAAGATAGGATATAAAATCAGAGAGCACAGTAATTCCAAAGTACCTTTTATGGCTGTTATTGGAAAAGAAGAGATGTCTGCTCAGACAGTCTCAATTCGAAATTTGAGTGAAAATCAAACTGATACTTACTCTATAAATGAGGCTGTTTCGAAATTATCAGAAGAATCTAAAAGTCCTAACTAGGCTCAACTCTCCAACCTTCTCTATCAAATACCCTTAGGTAAGTAAGCTGATCATGCTCAGATTCGTTCACAACTTTAACAAAGTCACCTGATTGGACAAGAATTACATCTCCGGCGGTTAATTCAAATGAGTCTTGATGCTCAATCCCCTGGCTTGGATCTGTACCATGGCCTTCCTCTGAATTCATATATTCAATAACTTCCATTAAGCCTCTACCGTTAACAATTATATAAACAACATCAGAGTCACTAAGCCTATGCCCAATAGTAGATTTACCTGGTTGAATTACTGTTTTACTAGCAATTATCTTTCCTAGTAGATCGTTGGTCCAAACTGAATAATCATCAGTAACCTTGTATGGAGATCCACCTACTCTAAAATTTACATATTTTTTTGCCATTATTAA
>CACKEY010000013.1 GCA_902599315.1 uncultured SAR86 cluster bacterium
ACTATTCTAAAGACCAAAATAAATAGGCTAATACCTAAAAAAATGTATATTAAATAAGCCCGCCAGCTATAACTAAAATTATTTTTCATATTTAACGTTGGTTGCTTTAGAGATTTCTATCATTTTTAAAATCTCTTTTGCATGACGTTCAACTTTAGCTGGAGAACTTAAGTGATAGTATTCGGTTTTCAAATTAAAATTTATTTCGGTCAATTTATTATTTGCAACCTTAAGATAAGCGTTGTTTTCATGCTCTTGGCTAAATTGCCATCTAATTTTAATAATCTCCAGATAAAGACAAAACAAAAGAAAAATATTTATAAATAAAAAGTAAATATGGAAATTTTTTTTCATAACTTGGAAAAGACTCTCATAATTGCGCTTCTTGAACGAGGATTCATTTTTATCTCATTTGAAGATGGTTTTATTTTTTTCTTGATGCACCTAAATGTTTCTTTGACATAGGAATTAATTGGTATATCTTTAGGCAATTCTTCAACTTCAGGTCTAAAAAAATTTTTTACAATTCTATCTTCTAATGAGTGAAATGAAATGATGACTATAACCCCGCCAACTTTAAGAGCATCATGTAACTTAGAGAGTACCATCTTCAAATGATGTAACTCATTATTTACATGGATTCTAATAGCTTGAAATGACTTTGTTGCCGGATGAGTTTTGCCAGTTCTTTTAAGAACTGTTTCAATCGTCCTTGTAAGTTCAATTGTAGTATTCATTAACTTGTTTGCTCTGTACTGAACTATAGCCTTTGCAATTTTTCTTGATGCTTTTTCATCTCCATATTCATACAAAACATCACTTATCTCTATTTCAGAGGCACTATTCAACCACTCAGCTGCACTAAAGCCTGAAGAGGTATCCATTCTCATGTCTAATGGTCCATCACTTTGAAAACTAAAACCTCTAATTGAGTCATCTAAATGAGTTGAGCAAACACCCAGATCTAATAGAACGCCATCAAATTGCTGCTGAGGAAATAATGAATCAATTGCAGAATAATTAGAATGATAAATACTAAATCGTGAATCTTTTATCTTATTTTTCCCATATGATACTGCCTCTAAATCTCTGTCAACTGCATGAAGTGACCCTTTAGAAGAGATTCTATTTAAGATTTCCTGAGAGTGACTGCCTCTTCCGAAAGTTAAATCTAGGTAAACTCCAGACAAATCATGCAGCAAGAAATCTAATGATTCTTCCAGCAGAACTGGAACATGGAGCATTGATTTAATCTACTTGCTTTCTCATGAAGGTTGGCACATCGAGGAAATCTATATCCTCTGCAGACGATGTGCCACCTGACTCAATTGATTGATTTTTTGTTGGTGAATCTAGACCAACTGGATTGAGTTGAACGGTAGCTTTTCTTGAATTATCAACAGCGAGGGTTGCAGTTTTTTGATTTACTCCTGTAGCAACTACAGTAACAAGTAATTCATTTTCATCCATAGAATCTTCCACCACTGTTCCGTAAATAATAGTTGCATCATCTGCTGTAAATTCTTTAATTACAGAGTCTACTTCATCAAAATCTGCCATTGTTGGTGATTTTGCTGTTATGTTAACTAAGATACCTCGCGCATCTTTTAATTCTATATCTTCTAGTAACTCAGAGCTTACAGCTTGACTGGCTGCATCAATTCCTCTTTCATCAGCACTTGATTGACCTGTGCCCATCATTGCAATACCCTTTTCAGACATAACTGTTTTAACGTCAGCAAAATCAACGTTAATATATCCAGGTTTCATTATTATGTCAGAAATCCCCTGAACGGCTCCTTTTAAAATATCATCTGCCTTTGCAAAAGCATCCTCCATGGATGTTTTTTTGCCAAGAATATCCATTAATTTTTGATTTGGAATTGTAATTAAACTATCAACCTCCTCAACCAATTCTGCTATTCCTTGTTCTGCAGCAGCTTTTCTTTTAGGACCTTCAAAATTAAATGGTTTTGTTACAACAGCTACCGTTAAAGCTCCCAGGTCTTTAGCAATTTCAGCGATAACTGGAGCAGCACCAGTTCCAGTGCCCCCTCCCATTCCAGCGGTTATAAATATCATATCCGCGCCAGATAGAAGCTCTTCTATAGCTGCCCTATCCCTTTCTGCTGCTGCTTTTCCTACAAGAGGGTCTGCCCCAGCGCCTAAGCCTCTAGTAACGTTATCACCAAGCTTTAAAATCGTAGATCCTGTGGCTCTGTCTAATGCTTGAGAGTCAGTATTTGCGCAGATAAAATCTGCACCTTGAATATCATTATTAATCATGTGCATAACCGCATTTCCTCCGGCTCCACCCACACCAATGACCTTGATCTTTGCTAACCCAGCATTTTCTTCAATTATTTCCCAATTCATTTTCTACCCCTTTAAAAAGATATTGTTTTTAAGCTTTCTGGCAAAACAACCTCAAGTATTTCGGTTGATAAAACTCCGCCTGTTTGCCTCATTTCCCAATTTTTCTCATTCCAAACTTCAAATTTGTTTCCCATACCTACAATGGATACTTTTGCAGATTTGCTAATCTCAGCATATTCTCTTAATTCTGATGATAAGAGAACTAACATTCGACTTCTTGGATCAAATGAGCAGACGTTTGCGTTTCCCAATATGGTCCATTGCAAATTTCTAACTATTGGATCAAGGCCTTGAAGTGATTGAAGCTCTTCAGATATTGCGTTCCATATAGAGCCGGGATAAATTTTTAATGCAGGATACTGAGGATCTCTTGTTACAACAATATTTGTTTCACTCTGAGAAATGAGCTGTTCACGATATTTCGCAGGAATAGCCAATCTTCCCTTTGAATCAACTGAAATTGTTGTAAAACCAAACATAGTGTATGCAAAAAATTAGTTTCTACACACTTTATACTACATTTGTATTACTTTTAAACTCGCGCTCTTCACATATTATTAATACTAAATTAGATG
>CACKEY010000014.1 GCA_902599315.1 uncultured SAR86 cluster bacterium
GACCAGAAATAATCAATGGTGTTCGAGCTTCATCAATTAGTATTGAATCCACCTCATCGACAATAGCAAAATCCAGAGAGCATTGGACCTTATCTTCAGCTCGAAGAGCCATGTTGTCTCTTAGATAATCGAAGCCCAATTCACCGTTAGTAGCGTAAATCACGTCACATTCGTAGGCTGCTTTCTTCTCTTCAAAAGGTTGGTTTGAATGAATGACTCCAACTTTTAGCCCTAATCCCTCGTAGATAGGCCTCATCCAATCAGCATCTCTTTGTGCAAGGTAGTCATTCACGGTAACTAGGATCACTTTGTTATCTTTGACTGCATTAAAATATGCGGGTAAAGTTGCGACTAAAGTTTTTCCTTCCCCGGTTTTCATTTCAGCTATGTTGCCTTCAGACAGGGCTATACCTCCGAGCATTTGACAATCAAAATGTCTCAGACCTGTTGTTCTAGTACTTACTTCTCGAGTTGCTGCAAAGGTATGCGCCAATAAATCAAATCCAGAATCTTCTTTTAATGTTTTAAATTTCTCTCTGAGTGAAGATAGCTCTTCATCGCTTAATTGTTGATACTCTGACTCAAGATCATTAATTTGATCCACAATAATTTGCATCCGCTTTAAAGAGCGTTGGTTACTGCTTCCAAATATTTTGGTTAAAAATGACATCAATTTAATTATTAATTATTTTGTATATTTTAATCAGAGCTCTATTGCATCTCCAAATGGAGCCCTGACATATGATATTGGGGCAGTGGAGGTATCTTCAAAAGTAACCACCTCCCAAGCATCTTCAGACGAGAGTATTTTTCTTAATAATTCATTATTAAGGGAGTGGCCAGATTTATACCCAGAAAACTGGCCAATGAGGTTATGACCGAGCAAATACAAATCACCAATAGCATCGAGCATTTTATGCTTTACAAACTCATCATCAAATCTCAAGCCATCTTCATTCAGGATACCATCTTCTCCAACAGCTATTGCATTTGCAACGCTAGCTCCTAAAGCCAAGCCTTTGGATTGCAGTAAATCTAAATCTTTAACTGCTCCAAATGTTCTAGCTCTGCAAATTTCTTTTACAAAAGAGGTAGATGAAAAATCGATGGAAGATTTTTGCGAATGTTTATTAATGCTTGGATCTTCAAAATTTATCTCAAAAGAAACTTTAAAACCATCAAATGGTTTAATTGCAGCGTAAGTATCATCTCGCTCGACGCGAACTTCTCTTTTTACTTTAATGAATTTTTTCAACTCATCTTGTTCAACCAGCCCAGCAGACTGAATTAAAAAAACATATGGGCTTGCACTTCCATCCATTATCGGCACTTCTGGACCATCAACTTTTATAATGCAATTATCTATTCCAAGACCAGCAATAGCCGACAGCAGATGCTCAATGGTTCCAATTTTGTAGCCATCTTTAAATAGGTTTGTAGATAAAGTAGTATCTCCAACATAGTCATATAAAGCAGGAATTTCTATTTCTGGATCAAGGTCATTTCGAATAAATGTTATTCCAGAATTTACAGGAGCAGGCAAAAGCTCCATGGTCATTTTATTGCCGCTATGAAGCCCTACACCAACCGCTTTAATTGGATTATTAATAGTTCTTTGATTGAGCATATTCGTTTATCTTTAAAAATCTTTACAATTATAGATTAAATTTAGTTAAATTTTTGCCTTGCAACCTCAAAGAGCATGATACCTGTTGCGACAGATACATTTAAACTATTGATATTTTCATTTTTAGACAATGTGCACATTTCATTGCAGTTTTCTTGTGTTTTCTTTCTAATTCCATCTTCTTCAGAGCCAACTACTACAAGAATTGGTTTATTTAGGTCGAGTTCCGTGTGCATGATGTTCGCATGCTCACTTGTGCCAAGAATTAAATATCCCATTTTTTTAAAGTACTTAAGAGTATTAACTAAGTTTGTAATAGTAAAAAGTTGAATTGCCTCTGTTCCTCCAGAAGAAACTTGCCTAACAATTGGAGTGATTGGTGAGCAATGATGCTTGTTGATAATAACTCCAGCAATATTACTGGCTGCTGCAGATCTAATGCAGGCACCAAGGTTTCTTGGATCAAGAACATTATCAATTACTAAGAATGAAGGATTTTTATTTTGAATGCTTTCTTCATATTTTTTTAAGTCACTGAGCCCAAGACTTACTTCGTTTTTTAAATAAGCCTCAGGATGTTGGACTAAACTTTTTTTTCTTTCAACTGAAATAGAGAGTTTCTCAGCCATCGCAATTAAGCCAAGAACTCGTTCATCGTTTCTGTTTGCTGGTATATATATTTTTTTTATATTTTCAGGGGAAAGTTTTAACAAGATCTCGATGCTATGAAATCCTACGCGAAGATTTGATAAATTTTTATTTTCCATTTGCAATGACTAAATTGATTTTTCTTTCAAGTGGAAAAATTGCTGCAATTTTAACTTTTATTTTCTGGCCAAGCTTAAATACACCACCTCTTTTTCTGCCTTTAAGAACACTTTGATTATTCAATAAATGATAATGATCATTAGGTAAGTCAGATACGTGCAAAAGACCGGATATAAAGTAGGGCTCCAAATTAATAAAAAGCCCAAAATCTGTGACTCCTGTGATCACTCCGTTCATTGATGAGCCTATTTTTCTTTTAAGATATTCACATACTAAAACTTGTTCTACTTGCCTGGATGCCTTTTCAGCTCGTCTTTCAAGCATTGAAGCATTTTCAC
>CACKEY010000015.1 GCA_902599315.1 uncultured SAR86 cluster bacterium
AAAAATCTCAAACCTGAACCCCAATCAAATCATGAATTTCAAACCTCGGTCTAGATCTGATATTAAACAAATAGTAATGTTATTAAGGCCTCAGCAATATAAAGCAATGATACCTGCGCTCAGATATCATGGTGGTAATAAATTCAAATATTTGAACTTTGTCTCTTCTTTGCAAGACTTGAATAATCCTCTGCAATTATTAGATTATGAGGATTCTCATACACCTATTTCAACCTTCTTATCTAGAAAAATTCAAAATGATGACTCTACATCTATGGAAAATTTTTTAGAGTATGGGGTGCTAAGTGAGTGGTTATTAAATCAAGTTTTTAAAGAAGCTGGGGTACAATCAGCAACTGTTAATGGAGCTACTGGGACAATCTTTTATAATTCAAGTTCATGCAATACAAGAGAAATTTCTCTACAAAAAATTTCCTCAGATTTATTTTCTACCTAATCCCTTAAATCTCTTTCAATTAAAGAAAGGCTATCTTGAAAACTTGGTCTGTCAAAGATTTTTGTCTGATAATCCAATAGAGGCTTTAGATGTCTGTTTAATGGAAGATTGATTCCCAATGAAGGTAGTCTCCACAAAATAGGTGCTAAATAGCAATCAATTAATGAAAAGTCCTCACTCATAAAAAAATCAAATTCTTTAAAGGTTGGTGCAACAGTACTAATCTCATTTAATAATTCTTCTCTAATTATAAGCAATTCTTTTTCAGATTGTTCTTTAGCTATTAACTTATCCACTAATGGGCACCATTCTTTATTTATTCTTAGCATAAGGGTTCTGCTATTTGCTCTAGATACAGGATAAACGGGAAGGAGTGGCGGATGAGGAAAACGCTCATCAAGATACTCAAGCATTACACCAGCATCATACAAACCAAGATCTCTATCAGCCAGTATAGGCAAACTATGATATGGATTTAATGCCAAAACCTCATCAGGAGCCTCTTCATTTGTAGTTTCTTTTATTTCACATGCAATATCTTTTTCAGCAAGAACAATTCTTACCCTATGGCTGTAGTGATCATCTTTATCAGAATATAAAATCATAGTTCCCCTTAGTTATAAATAAATTTCTAGTGATAATCTTTTTGGTATTCTCTATATAAGAGATATGAAAAAGCAGTAAATACAATAAAGAAAAGTATTACGTACCAACCCATTCTCTCCCTTACTGATCTACTTGGTTCTCCAACATACGTCATAAAATTGACGAGATCAAATATATAATTATCAAATTCTTGTTGAGTAAGTTTTCCAGTCCCTTTTATTGTTTTAAGATAGCCGCACTTCTCCTCGGTTATATCATTACCATACTCATCCCTTCGCACTCCGCCATTGCTTGCAATTATAGGTACATCTTTGCACGACAAAACTTGTTGACCTTGAATTAAAGCCAACACGTTTGGCATTGCTGCACCAGGATAAACCATATTATTTACTCCGTATGGTTTTGATGAATCTTCGTAAAAAGTTCTCAAATAAGTATAAACCCAGTCAGAACCGTGCAATCTTGTAACTAATGTCAAATCAGGAGGTGCTATACCAAACCAGCCCTCAGATACAGCTGGCTGCATTGAACCAGTCATCCTGTCACCAAGCTTTACATCACTGCCAAAAACTAAATTTTCTGTTAGGATTTTTTCAGGAATATCCAGGTCTTTAGAAATTCTACCCCACCTAGAGTATTTTAGTGAGTGGCAACCGTAACAATGATTAATAAATATTAGAGCTCCTGATTGTAAAGATTCAATATTGGTCAATTGCGGTTTGAAAGTATCACACTCTCCATAATCTCCACATGGTGCTCCTACTGCAGCAATTACTGAATGGGTCGAAAAAAATAAGAAGATTAAGAAACAAAACTTTTTCACAATCTTTCAGGCACTGGTTTAGTTTTTTCAATAGAAGTATAAATAGGCATCAAAAGAAAAAATGCAAAATAAATAATAGTTCCTACAATACTTAAAGTTGTTCTAAGAGCTGTTACTGGAACAGTCCCTAGCCAAGCAAGCATTAGCCAACTAATAATAAACATCGTCATAGCAATTTTACTTAATATCCCTTTGTACCTAATTGAGGCTGCCTTACTTCTGTCTAGCCATGGTACTACGAATAAAATAGCAATTGCTGCTGCCATAACTAATAAACCACCAAGCTTATCAGGAACTGCCCTAAGCATTGCATAGTATGGAGAGTAATACCAAACAGGGGCAATATGTTCGGGCGTACTCAAGGGATTGGCTTCTTCAAAGTTAGCAAGCTCTAACATGTATCCTCCACCCTCAGGAAAAAAGAACATGATGAACGAAAAAACAATTCCAAATACACCAATAGCCACTAATGCATTTAAGACTTTATATGGAAAAAATGGAACACTATCAAGCGGCACTCCATCTTCGTCGACATATTTTTCAATATCAACTCCATCAGGATTCCCAGCACCTACCTCATGCAAAGCAACTAAATGCATAAATACCAATGCAATTAAAATTAAGGGCAAAGCTACTACATGAAGTGCAAAAAATCTTGAAATCGTTGCTCCTGAAATATAATAGTCGCCTCTAACCCAAAGCTCTAATGATTCTCCGATAT
>CACKEY010000016.1 GCA_902599315.1 uncultured SAR86 cluster bacterium
AAAATAATCCTCATTTGACTCAGCAGCATTTTTAAGAAATTTATCCTTTTTATTATCAGATAACTCTAGGTCTTCATGTTTAAATGCTGTCATCTCAAGCGGATTATATAGAGGCTCAACATCAGATGTATCAATGGATTGTAGACTTCCTATTAATTCAATAATAGTTTCAAGATCTTTTTGTACTTTTTCAGATTTTTTTTGCTCTATTTCTAATCGAGCTAGATAGCAAATAGTTCTGACTGTTTCTTGGTCCATATGATATTATCTATTTTTGATGCGAAATATTAAACTAAAAGCATCTTAAAATGAATTTACAGGGAATATCATAGTGGATTTCAACCTATTTAAAACTGTCCGAGGTTTATTTTCTAATGATTTATCAATAGATCTTGGAACAGCGAATACGTTAATTTACACCAAAGACATTGGGATAGTGCTAAATGAGCCATCTGTTGTTGCGATTCGAGAAAGTCGCGGTCAAAAAACAGTTGTAGCAGTTGGGCATGAAGCAAAAAAAATGCTTGGAAGAACTCCAGGTAATATCAAAGCTATTAGACCATTATCGGAGGGAGTGATAGCAGATTTCCAGGTTACGGAAAAGATGCTACAGCATTTCATTGGAAAAGTTCACGAACAGAGGTTCATTAAACCAAGTCCTAGAGTTCTTGTATGTGTTCCATGCAGATCAACACAAGTTGAAAGGAGAGCAATCAGAGAGTCTGTTTTAGGCGCTGGAGCTAGAGATGTTAAGCTGATTGAAGAGCCAATGGCTGCTGCTATTGGAGCAGGTCTTCCGGTTGAAGAGGCAAATGGTAATATGGTTGTTGATATTGGAGGAGGGACTTCAGAAATCGCAATACTATCTCTTAATGGTGTTGTTTATGCTGAGTCTGTAAAAATTGGTGGAGATCTAATGGATAGCTCAATTACATCATGGGTAAGGAGAAATCATGGCTGCGTGATTGGAGAATCTACTGCTGAAAAAATAAAATATACTATCGGCTGTGCATCGCTGGAGTCTGAAGAACTTGAAATGAATGTAACAGGTCGAAATCTTGCTGAAGGCATACCTGAAACATTCATATTAAAAAGCTCTCAAGTATACGATGCTATGAAAGATCCTTTATCAGGGATAGTTAGGGCTATAAGAAATGCACTTGAACTTTCTCCGCCAGAATTAGCTGCTGATATTGCTGAAAGAGGAATTGTTCTCACTGGCGGAGGAGCGCTGATGAGGGACTTGGATAAATTAATCTCGTCTTCTACAGGAATTCCAGTAATATGTGCAGAAGACCCTTTGACATGTGTTGCAAGAGGCGGTGGCAAAGCTCTTGAAATCATTGATAAATATAATATTGATTTACTTTCAACAGAATAATTAATTTAATATGGCGAGATACACGCCTACAAATACTCCAATAAGAAATTACGCGATTGCTTTTTTTCTGTCTGTATTTTTTCTTTACACTGACATTAGCCATCAAACTTTTGCACCTTTAAGAGGAATTATGAATGCTTCTAGCTTGTATGTGCAGGTTATATCAAAGAGCATTGTTCAAAATATTAGCTTCACTTTTTCTTCTATCAAGCAAAATAAATATCTTTTGCAAGAAAATAAAAAACTAAGAGAACAAACTCTTCAAATCAGCCTGAAGGATTTTATTGAAAAAAAAGATAATGGTGAAAAAACTCAGGTTATCAATTTTCAAAAAACTCTTTCCAGCACTTTTAAATCTAATGGCATAAATATTTTTAAAATAGCTTCAATAGATTTAAGAAATTATTTTTGCTGCTCATCTCATAAAGTTTTTTTGCATAATCCAAATAAAATTAAGATTGAAAAAAATTTTCCAGTCTTTGCGGGAAACTCTTTTGTTGGACAAACAAGAAAAACCTATATGAACTTTATTGAAGTTATCCTCTTGTCTGATACTGAGCATGTGCTGCCCATCAAATCTGATTTTTTTTATTGTGATGCTAGAGGCATAGGAAAACCAATGTTAATTTCTTGCAAGCTCAATGATAATGATTTTGAAAATCAAATTGGCGACACTGTTTTAACATCTGGATTAGGCGGAATTTTTTTAAAGGATGTTGAAATAGGATTTATATCAGAAATTTTTCCCATCACATCTGATGAGATTGAGGTTGTTATAACTCTCAAAACAAATCCTTTAGAAGAAAATTTCTATGGGATTCTAAGTAGTAACAATAATGAAATTTAATCATCACTTAATTGTACTTTCTTCAATAATTTTTGGTTTCTGGTTAGATGATTACCTTAACCAATTTACTATAAAATATTCTTTGGAACTAAATTTTGGCTTTTTAATTTTTATGTATTGGGTTTTTGCAATGCCTGAAAAAATTCAAAGCCTTGCAGCCATTCTTTATGGGCTGGCGGTCGATTTATTTTTCTCTCATGCCATTGGTTTCAACATGCTATTTTTTGTAACAACTTCTTATATTATTCATTTGTATGTTTTCCGTTTTAGAATTTTTTCCTATTTCCAATTATCAATCTTTTTTTCAGGATCCTCTACATTTTATATCGGATG
>CACKEY010000017.1 GCA_902599315.1 uncultured SAR86 cluster bacterium
GATTTGCACACTTACAGCTCTAGTAATTTTAACTACAGTCTATGATCCAACAATGGCAAATGAAGGCATTCAAGGAATCGCTTTGACCTCAACTGCTTTTAGTAGCACTCTATCTTGGTCTGTCATTCCGTTATCATTTATTGCTTTATTATTTGCATTTTCAACAATATTGTCTTGGTCATACTATGGCTTAAAAGGCTGGACTTATATTATTGGAGAATCTTCAATAGCAGAAAATATTTTTAAAGTATTTTTTTGTATTTTTATCGCTATTGGTTGTACTGTAAATTTGAGTGCAGTATTAGATTTTTCAGACGCACTTATTTTTATTGTAGCTTTGCCAAATATCTTAGGTTTGTATGTCTTGGCTCCTGTAATTAAAAAGGAGTTGTTAAGTTATCAAAAAAGGTTACAAAGTGGAGAAATTCAAGAGAATTAAATGATTAAGGGAGATTGCGACCCAAAATTTCTTCCCTTAAAAGAAATTTTTTCTAATGCGATAGAAAGTGGATTTGAGACAGGAGCTTCTATAGCTATTGAACACAAGGGAGAACTTGTTGTAAATCTTTGGGGTGGTCATCAAGATGCAAACAGAACAAAGGAATGGGAGGAAGATACTTTAGTCAATGTTTTTTCTGTTACTAAAGGAGTAACAGCAACATGCGCTGCAAGATTAATTGATCAAGGCAAGCTAAACCCAAATCAATTAGTTAGTTACTATTGGCCTGAATATAATTGTAACGGTAAAGAGATGACTAAAGTTAGTGATTTTTTATGCCATAGAGCTGGTATGTTTGGATTTAAAGGTGGGATTCCCTCTGGTTCATTTCAAGATTGGGACAAGTTTGTCAGCCATCTCGAGTCACAAAGTCCTTACAGAGAACCAGGTTCGTCGCAAAGCTATCACGCACTTACATATGGTTGGCTGGTTGGAGAAATTATAAAAAGGATCGATGGCCGGAGTGTCGGACAATATTTTCAAGAGGAGATAGCTCAACCGTTTGATTTAGATTTTCATATTGGGCTTCCAAGAGAAAATTTTAGCAGGTGCGCAGATATGATAATGATGCAAAAAGATTTTATTAAACTGCCAGGAGGATTCTTAAAACATGTTCCTGATTTTCTTTTGCCAAAAAGAATCAAAAACTTTAGGGAGGCCTTGAAGACTGGTGACTTCGAACAGGCATTTGAATTTAGGGATGAGGATAGTGATAATTTTCAAAATTCTGAAGACTGGCGAATCGCAGAAATCCCCTCAGCAAATGGTCATGGAACAGCCAAAAGTTTAGCAAAACTATATGGGATTTTAAGTAATGGCTGCAGTAGAAACGGCACTTCAATAATGTCGAAAAATACATTAGAGCTTGCTATTAAACCTTATTCCAATGGTCCTGACTCAGTATTATTTGGTGCGGGTATAACATTTGGACTTGGGTATGAGCTGTCGCAGGGGATTTCTTTTCTTGGAAATATATCACCTATTTTAAACAATAGAATGTTTGGTCATGCTGGGGTTGGAGGCGCTGTTGCATTCGGGGATCCAGAGCAAAACTTAGGATACGGATTTATTTGCAATCAACAACATAAACCAAGAGAAATGTATAAAACTAACAATCAACTAACTAAAGCCTTGTACAAAATAATTTAAAATTTTTAATTTGGTGCTGGAGCATTTCTTGAAAAGAAATTCCATGAAGATTTTTTTTGAGGTTCTGAAATAACACCCCCGTTTATTAAAATGACTGAATCAATATCTTCCATCAATTCGAAATAACCCAGTTGCTTGTAGCATTCTCTTGCTATTGTTAGAGCCCTCATTGTCTCTGAGGTATTTGGAATGTTTTCGATAACATACTTGGCTCTCCTAAGAGCTGCTACATAAGCTTTTCTCCTTAGGTAATATTCAGCCACAACTAACTCATTTTTTGCTATCAAAGCCCTTAAGTAAATTAGCCTCTGGGAAGCATATGGAGCATATTGGCTTTGAGGAAAACGAGTTAGAAATTCTGATAGTTCTCCAAAGGCTTGCTTGGCTCCCGAAATATCTCTATCAGAAAGATCTCTTTTAAAAACCCTCGCAAATATTCCTTTATCTCTGGTATAGCTAGAAATTCCTCTCATAAAATATGCATAATCAATATTAGGATGTCTTGGATTTAAGCGGATAAATTTTTCAGCTGCTTCATGTGACGCTTCATCTTCACCGTTCATGTAATATGCATATATCAACTCTGACTGAGCTTGCTCAGCATATCGACCAAACGGATAATTTGTTTCAATTGCTTGTAAGGCCTCAATAGCTGAAAAGTAATTGTTTGCTTTCATCCTTCGTTGAGCAAGATCGTAATAAATCTGTTCAGGTTGCTCCATTACTGGGCCATCCGAGCTACAAGATGAAATAAAAATGAACTGAGTCATCAAAGCAATTAATGTTAATTTACGAAGATTTTTTATTTTGTATTCCACTGGTAAAGTATTTTACATTTATTAAAGCATTTGGGTTAATTCAATTAGATTAGATTGTAAGATAGTA